>NZ_JANUXO010000003.1:0-782500 GCF_032335455.1 Amycolatopsis sp. PS_44_ISF1
GTGAGAGTGTGGCAGTGAGACGGCGGGGGATAAGCTTCGTCGTCGAGAGGGAAACAGCCCAGAACACCAGCTAAGGCCCCTAAGTGTGTGCTCAGTGGGAAAGGATGTGGGATTGCCCAGACAACCAGGAGGTTGGCTTAGAAGCAGCCACCCTTGAAAGAGTGCGTAATAGCTCACTGGTCAAGTGGTCCTGCGCCGACAATGTAGCGGGGCTTAAGCACACCGCCGAAGCTGTGTCATTGACACAGGAGATCCGCGACCTTCCTTGAGGGGGTTGTGTAGTCGTGTTGATGGGTAGGGGAGCGTCCTGCATCCAGGGAAGCGGCCGTGTGAACGAGTCGTGGAGGGTGTGGGAGTGAGAATGCAGGCATGAGTAGCGAATGCAGAGTGAGAAACTCTGCCGCCGGATGACCAAGGGTTCCTGGGCCAGGCTAATCCGCCCAGGGTAAGTCGGGACCTAAGGCGAGGCCGACAGGCGTAGTCGATGGACAACGGGTTGATATTCCCGTACCCGAGCATGTGCGCCCATGACGAGGCGTTTGATACTAACCACCCGAAGCCGGCGCTGATGTCTTCGGACGGAGGTGTCGTGTGGAGCGTGGGACCTGATTTCGTAGTAGTCAAGCGATGGGGTGACGCAGGAAGGTAGCTCCGCCAGGCGTTGGTTGTCCTGGTGTAAGCGTGTAGGAGAAAGCATAGGCAAATCCGTGCTTTAGATACTCTGAGACGTGATGCGTAGCCGTTTGAGGTGAAGTAGAGTGATCCTATGCTGCCGAGAAAAGCCTCTAGTGAGTGCATGCACGGCCCGTACCCCAAACCAACACAGGTGGTCAGGTAGAGAATACTAAGGCGATCGGGTGAACTGTGGTTAAGGAACTCGGCAAAATGCCCCCGTAACTTCGGGAGAAGGGGGGCCAAACATCCTGAAGCTCTTGACGGGCTAGGGGTGGGTGGCCGCAGAGACCAGCGGAAAGCGACTGTTTACTAAAAACACAGGTCCATGCGAAGTCGCAAGACGATGTATATGGACTGACGCCTGCCCGGTGCTGGAACGTTAAGAGGACCGGTTAACTCCTTTCGGGGGGTGAAGCTGAGAATTTAAGCGCCAGTAAACGGCGGTGGTAACTATAACCATCCTAAGGTAGCGAAATTCCTTGTCGGGTAAGTTCCGACCTGCACGAATGGCGTAACGACTTTCCGGCTGTCTCAACCACAGGCCCGGCGAAATTGCACTACGAGTAAAGATGCTCGTTACGCGCGGCAGGACGGAAAGACCCCGGGACCTTTACTATAGTTTGGTATTGGTTTTCGGTTCGGCTTGTGTAGGATAGGTGGGAGACTGTGAAGCTGTCACGCTAGTGGTGGTGGAGTCGTTGTTGAAATACCACTCTGGTCGAATTGGGAATCTCAACCTCGGACCATGATCTGGTTCAGGGACAGTGCCTGATGGGTAGTTTAACTGGGGCGGTTGCCTCCTAAAGAGTAACGGAGGCGCCCAAAGGTTCCCTCAGCCTGGTTGGCAATCAGGTGTTGAGTGCAAGTGCACAAGGGAGCTTGACTGTGAGACAGACATGTCGAGCAGGGACGAAAGTCGGGACTAGTGATCCGGCACCACCTGGTGGAAGGGGTGTCGCTCAACGGATAAAAGGTACCCCGGGGATAACAGGCTGATCTTGCCCAAGAGTCCATATCGACGGCATGGTTTGGCACCTCGATGTCGGCTCGTCGCATCCTGGGGCCGGAGTAGGTCCCAAGGGTTGGGCTGTTCGCCCATTAAAGCGGCACGCGAGCTGGGTTTAGAACGTCGTGAGACAGTTCGGTCCCTATCCGCCGCGCGCGTAGGATACTTGAGGAAGGCTGTCCCTAGTACGAGAGGACCGGGACGGACGAACCTCTGGTGTGCCAGTTGTCCCGCCAGGGGCATGGCTGGTTGGCCACGTTCGGAAGGGATAACCGCTGAAGGCATCTAAGCGGGAAGCCTGTTCCAAGATGAGGTATCCCACCCCGTGTGGGTTAAGGCCCCCAACAGACCATTGGGTTGATAGGCCAGAAATGGAAGCACAGTAATGTGTTGTCGAGTTGACTGGTACTAATAGGCCGAGGACTTGCCCACGAAGATGTTACGCATCCACTCTACAGCTCTGAAACACCACACCCGACACCACCACACAACACGGTGGTGAGTGTGTGTTGTTTTACAGTGTTTCGGTGGTCATAGCCCCAGGGAAACGCCCGGTCCCATTCCGAACCCGGAAGCTAAGCCTGGAAGCGCCGATGGTACTGCAACCGAAGGGTTGTGGGAGAGTAGGACACCGCCGAACTCAACCAACCAGCAGGGCCCCGGTCGAGGACACCGTCCTCCCGGGGCCCTGCTGCCATTTCTGGACCCTCCCGCGAAACCGGCTCAGGCCGGCCGCCGCAGGAGATAGGTGTCCATGATCCACCCGTGCCGTTCCCGCGCTTCCGCCCGCACCGAGCGGATCTCGGCCGCGAGCGCTTCGTCGAGCGGTCCGGAACGCAGGATCTCGTCCGGCGTCCCGACATACGCGCCCCAGTAGATCTCCAGACCCGCACCCGCGAACCGGTCGAACGTCGTGTGCGCGTCGAGCAGCACGAAAACGTCGTCGACCCCATCAGGCCAGCCCGAGGCCAGCCGCCGCCCGGTGGTCAGGTGCACGGCGCGGCCGATCTGGTTCATCGTGGTGCGGTGCCGGGCGACCAGCGCGGAGATGCTGCTCACCCCCGGCACCACCTCGTAGCCGAACGAGACGTTCCCGCGGGCGAGCACCGCCTCGATCAGCGCGATGGTGCTGTCGTACAGCGAAGGGTCACCCCAGACGAGGAACGCGCCCGTCTGATCGTCGGCCAGTTCATCGAGGATCAGGCGTTCGTAGACCTCGGCTCGCTGGCGGTGCCAGTCGGCGACCGCGGCCCGGTAGTCCTGAGGCGTGCGGTCGCGCTCCGGGTCTTTCGCACTCACCACGCGGTAGTCCGAGCCCGTCACGAAGCGGTCCAGGATCTCCTGACGGAGCCGCACCAGATCGGCCTTCGCGTCGCCCTTGTCGAGCACGAAGAAGACATCGACCCGGTTGAGCCGGTCGATGGCCTGGACGGTCAGGTGCTCGGGATCGCCGGCGCCGATCCCGATCGCGTAGATCTTCCGCATCCCCGCAGTCTGCCGGGGCGGGTAACCAGGCCCACAGCCGGGCCGGATGGTGAACCCCTACCCCGGAGGGGTATAAAGAAATCAGGGGGGCCGATCGAAGCCGAAGGAGCCGGACCGATGACCGAAGCGACCTACACCGTCGAGGGCATGACCTGCGCGCACTGCGTCGGAGCGGTGCGGGAAGAGGTCGGTGAGCTCGCCGGCGTGCACCAGGTTGACGTCGACCTGGAGTCGGGTCGCGTGAAGGTCACCAGTGAGACCCCGCTCGCCGCGGACGCCGTCTCGGCGGCCGTCACCGAGGCCGGCTACCGGCTCGTGGCGTAATCACCCGAGGCGTCGAGGAGGCAGTATGAGCACGGCAGCGCACACCGAAGCCCGGACGGTCGAACTCGTCATCGGCGGGATGACGTGCGCCTCGTGCGCGGCCCGGGTGGAGCGCAAGCTCAACAAGGTCGACGGGGTCACCGCAAGCGTCAACTACGCCACTGAGAAGGCCCACGTCGAGTTCCCGGGCACCGTCTCCGTGGACGAACTGGTCGGCGTGGTCGAGGCCACCGGTTACACCGCGCAGAAGCCCGAGCCGGTGAGTCCCGAAGCATCGCAGGACGAGACCCGCCCGCTGCGTGAGCGGCTGATCTACTCCGCCGTGCTCGCGGTCCCGGTGATCCTCCTGTCGATGATCCCGGCCCTGCAGTTCGACAACTGGCAGTGGCTCTGCCTCACCCTGGCCGCCCCGGTGGTCGTGTGGGGCGCCTGGCCGTTCCACCGCGCCGCCTGGACGAACCTGCGTCACGGGGCCGTGACGATGGACACGCTCGTCTCGCTCGGCGTGGCCGCGGCCACCCTGTGGTCGTTGTACGCGCTGTTCTTCGGCGCGGCCGGGATGACCGGGCTGCGGCACGGGTTCGAGTTCACGGTCACCCCGGGCTCGGGTACCGGCAACAGCTACCTCGAGGTCGCCGCCGGCGTCACCACGTTCATCCTGGCCGGTCGCTATTTCGAAGCTCGGTCGAAGCGTCGTTCGGGCGCCGCGCTGCGAGCGTTGTTCGAGCTGGGCGCGAAGGACGTCGCCGTGCTTCGTGACGGCCGGGAGGTCCGGGTACCGGTCGGTGAACTGCGGGTCGGCGATTCCTTCGTGGTGCGGCCCGGGGAAAAGATCGCCACCGACGGGGTGGTCGCCGAGGGCGGCTCAGCGGTCGACGTCAGCATGATCACCGGCGAGTCCGTGCCGGTCGAGGTCGCGGTGGGCGACGCGGTGACCGGGGCGACGGTGAACGTCGGCGGCCGGCTCGTGGTGCGGGCGAGCCGGATCGGCGCAGACACCCGGCTGGCGCAGCTGGCCCGGCTGGTCGAGGCGGCGCAGACCGGCAAGGCGGCCGTGCAGCGGCTCGCGGACCGCGTTTCGGCGGTGTTCGTGCCGATCGTGCTGGTGCTGTCCCTGGTCACGCTGCTCGCCTGGCTGGCGAGCGGGGCCGACGCGAACGAGTCGTTCACCGCGGCCGTGGCCGTGCTGATCATCGCCTGTCCCTGCGCGCTGGGGCTGGCCACACCGACCGCGCTGCTGGTCGGCACCGGTCGCGGCGCTCAGCTGGGCATCCTGATCAAGGGCCCCGAGGTGCTCGAGTCCACCCGCCGCGTCGACACCGTGGTGCTCGACAAGACCGGCACGGTCACGACCGGGCGGATGACCCTGATCGAGGTCCACGTCGGGAGCGGGACCACCGAAGCCGAGGTGCTGCGCTTCGCCGGCGCCGTGGAGCACTCCTCGGAGCACCCCATCGCCAGGGCCATCGCCGACGGCGCGCGGGAGCGGGCCGGTGAGCTACCGGGCGTCGAAGGGTTCCGGAACAGCGAAGGACTGGGCGTCACCGGCGTGGTCGAAGGCCGCGCCGTGCTGGCCGGGCGAGCGGCTTTCCTCGCCGGCTGGAGCGTGACCATCGACGAAACGCTGGCCGAGGCCAAGTCCGCGGCGGAAGCCCGGGGCGCGACGGCGGTGTTCGTCGCCTGGGACGGCGTGGCCCGAGCGGTGCTGGTGGTGGCGGACACGATCAAGCCGACCTCGGCCGGGGCCGTCGCCGGGCTGCGCGCCCTGGGCCTGCGCCCGGTCCTGCTGACCGGGGACAACGCGGGCGCCGCGCGGGCGATCGCCGACGCCGCGGGCATCACCGAGGTGGTGGCCGAGGTGCTGCCCGAGGAGAAGGTGGCCGTGGTCGAGCGGTTGCAGGGTGAGGGCCGGGTGGTCGCGATGGTCGGCGACGGGGTGAACGACGCCGCCGCGCTGGCCCAGGCCGACCTCGGGCTCTCGATGGGCACCGGCACCGACGCGGCCATCGAAGCTGGCGACCTCACGCTGGTGCGCGGGGACCTCCGCTCGGCCGTCGACGCGATCCGGCTGGCCCGGCGCACGCTCGGCACGATCAAGGGCAACCTGTTCTGGGCGTTCGCCTACAACGTGGCGGCGCTGCCGCTGGCGGCGTTCGGGCTGCTCAACCCGATGATCGCGGGCGCGGCGATGGCGGCCTCCTCGGTGTTCGTGGTGTCGAACAGCCTGCGCCTGCGTAGGTTCCGCACGGCTCGCTGAACGCACGCGAAGAGGGCCTTCCCGGCTGGGGGAAGGCCCTCTTCGCGTGGGCGGGCTAGGAGCGGACCAGCCGGGCGATCGCGTCGGAGGCCTCACGGACCTTCAGATCGGCTTCCTCACCGCCGGCCGCCGCGGCCTGGACCACGCAGGTGGCCAGGTGCTCGTCGAGCAGCTCCAGCGAGAAGGACTGGAGAGCCTTCGTCGCCGCGGACACCTGCGTCAGGATGTCGATGCAGTACTTGTCCTGCTCGACCATCCGCTGCAGTCCGCGGATCTGCCCCTCGATACGGCGCAGGCGCTTGAGGTAGGCATCCCGCTCACTCCCGTAGCCCGTCATCGCGCACCGTCCCCTTCGTGTTCGCCCTGTGCGGGCTCCACCATACCCTCCCGGTGTATCAGTTCCGGGCCACGGCGGCGCGGGCCGGCTCACCGGCTGAAGTGCCGCCAGGCGTGTGGCCGGCAGCGCGCGGCACCGGCTCGACCAGGGCGAGCACCGGCTGGAATAGCGGCTGTAGCTCTCGGAGCCCGGACTCAACCGCACCGAGACCGGCCCAGCGTTCGAGCGAGGCCGTGAAGGCGCTGTAGACCGGATGGGTCACGCGGTCGGCCAGCGTGGGACAGGCAACCGCCGCCGTCACACCTCTGGTGCTCGTCACCCGGTTCGCCGGGTCACGAGTTCGCGGGCTCCGCCGCGGTTCAGCCCGCCGGGGCCTCGGTCAGGGTGCGTTTCTGGCGCTGGAAGGGAACGGTGCCGGCATCGGGGTCGACCACCGGGTCGCCACCCGGGTCCAGCGCGGCGTTCGCCGTGGCCAGCAGCTCACGGCAGCCGGACAGACTGGCCTTGAGCCGGTCGTGGACCGCGGCCAGCTCGGCCACCCGGTGTTCGGCCTCGGTGGTGACCCGGGCGGCGTGCTGATCGGCTGCGGTCTTCACGCGGTCCGCGTGCTCGTCGGCCTGGGCGGTGACCCGGGCGGCGCGAGCGTCGGTTTGTTCCGTGAGCCGAGCGGCCTGGTCCCGAGCCTTCTCGGTGACCCGGCCGGCGTGCTGCTCGGCGTCGGTGATCACGCGGCTCGCGCGGGTCTCGGCTTCGGTGGCGAGCTGCGCGCCGCGCCGTTGGGCCTCGGTGGTGACACGGGTGGCCTGTTCGTTCGCCTCGGTCCTGACCCGGGTGACCCAGCGCTCGGTCTCGGCGGTGAGCTGGACGGCCTCGGTGGTCACCTGGGCCGCGTGCTCGTCGGCCGCGGTCCGGACCTGCTCGGCCCGCGACTTCGCCTCGGCGGTCACCCGTGCGGCGTGCTCGTCCGCCTCGGTCTTGACCCGTTCGGCCTGCGATTGGGCTTCGGCGGTCATCCGCTCGGCGTGCGCTTCGGCTTCGACGGTCAGCTTCTCCGCCCGCGCCTGGGCCTCGGTGGTCAGTTTCCGCGCGTGCTGCTCGGCCTCGGTGGTCACCTGGGCCGCGTGCTCTTCGGCGGCCTTCGTGACTTCGGCGGCGTGCCGGTCGGCTTCGGTGCGCAGGCGGGTGGACTCGGCGGTCGCGCACCGGACCAGCGCCTCGGCCTCGGCCTTGGCCTTGGCGGCCTGGTCGGCCAGCGTCTTCAGCGCCTGCGTGCGGCGGATGCTCAAGGCTCGGGTGAAGTCGTCCTCCAGCCGGTGGCGGCGCTCTTGCGCGGCGGCGTCCGCCTCGGCGCGCTCGGCGGCCGCGGCGCGCATGAAGTCCTCGTGCTCACGGCGCTGCTGCTCGCGCTCGGCCTTGCGCGCCGCGACGAGCGCGCGCCCTTCCTCGGTGAGGCGCTCGGCCTCGGCCACGGCGGCAGCCCGTGAGCGTTCCTCGTTCTCCTTGGCGCGCGTGGCGATCTCCGCGGCTTCTTCACGAGTCAGCTCGATCATCCGCCGTGAACGTTCCTGTAGCGCGTCCGGCTCGATCGGGACGCGGCTGATCCGGTCGACCTTCGCCCGCAGTTCGCGGTTCTGCTCGGCCAGCCGCGCCAGCCGCCGCTCCACTGCTTCGCGTTCGCCGGCCATCCGGTGGAGCTCGTCCTGCGCCCAGGTCACGAATTCCCCGACCTGGCCGCGGTGATAGCCGCGCCAGCTCGGGTCGAAGCTCGGCCGGACGGACGTCAGGTCCACCGCAGCGCCGGGGGCCATAGCCTCACCTCCCATTTGGATGGTTTCTCCCCGCCGCGTGAATCCATTGCGGTGCGGGGGTTTTCCGTGTGCCATCCATAGTGCCCCAAGATCGCGCGGTTGTGGGGCCCGGGAGCCCGATCAATCTTCGAGCGGGTCGTCCCCGCCCGTGGTGGTGCTCCGGACGCCGGGCAGCTCGGCCAGTTCCGCGGTCAGATCGGTGAGGTCGCCGCGGCCCTGCAGGCTCAGCGTGACGACCGCGATCCGTTGCCCCTCCTCGGAAACCGTCTCCCGGTCGACCGCGACCTGGTGCACCACCCAGCCCCGTCCGGTGCAGGCGGTGAGCACGTTCCGCAGAACTCCGTGACCATCGGCATAGCTCAACCGCAGAATGGGCAGCGAGCGCCGATGCCGGTCGATGAACCGCGAAAGCGGCGGAAAACCGCGGGTGATCACCATCAGCCCGATCGTCGTCGCGACGGCCAGCACCGGCAGCCCGGCCCCGCAGGCCATGCCGACCGCCGCGGCCAGCCACACCGTCGCGGCCGTGGTGAGCCCGCGCACGGCGTCGCGGCGGACGAAGATCAGCCCGCCGCCCACGAAGCCGATGCCGGAGACGATCTGCGCCGCGATCCTCGACGGGTCGAGCGCCACGTGGTCGGTGTGCAGCAGATCGGCGAACCCGTACTTCGACACGAGCATGATCACCGCGGCCCCGACGCCGACCAGGGTGTGCGTCCGCAGGCCCGCGGCCTTGTTGCCGACCTCGCGTTCCAGGCCGATGGCGGTGCTCAGCACCAGGGCGAGCAGGACCGGGGGCAGCAGCGACCACTGCGCTCCGGTCGACCAGAGTGCGTCCACGGGGAACCTCCTTCCCGCGTCACTGTGCCGCGCCGCCGCAGCGGCGGCCCTCCCGCCCCCCGCGCCGGTCGAGAGGATCACCCCTAAGCTCCCCAGCATGGCCCGGTACTTCGACTTGCACCCGCAGAACCCGCAGCGACGGTCACTGGGACAGGTGGTCGACCTGCTCCGCGAAGACGGCCTCATCGCGTACCCGACCGACTCCTGCTTCGCGCTCGGCTGCCGGCTGGGCAACCAGCGGGGCATGGAGCGGATCCGGGCGATCCGCAAGCTGGACCACCGGCACCACTTCACCCTGGTCTGCCAGGACTTCGCCCAGCTCGGGCAGTTCGTGATCGTGGACAACGCCGTGTTCCGCGCGATCAAGGCGACCACGCCGGGCCCGTACACCTTCATCCTGCCGGCCACCAAGGAGGTGCCCCGGCGGCTGATGCACGAGAAGAAGAAGACCGTCGGGGTGCGCATCCCGGACCACGTCGTGACGCAGGCGCTGGTCGCGGAGCTGGGGGAGCCGTTGCTGTCGAGCACCCTGCTGCTGCCCGACTCCGGCGCCCCGCTCACCCAGGGCTGGGAGATCAAGGAGGAGCTCGACCACGTCCTGGACGCCGTGCTCGACTCCGGTGACTGCGGGGTCGAGCCGACCACGGTGATCGACTTCTCCTCGGGTGAGGCCGAGGTCGTGCGCTACGGCGCCGGGGACGCCTCGCGGTTCGAGTGACCGGTCAGTCACCCGGCCGGTCCGGTCGCTCGGCACCGAAGCCCCTGGTGCCCTCCGACGACGCCTGAGGGCGTTGACCTCGGCCGGCCAGGTGGGGTCGCTCACGCGGGCCAGCCGGAGGCCGAGCGCTCGGCTTCGCCCGTCCACCGGTGCTCGTCCGGACCGGTCAGCAGGACGAGGCCAGATCCACAGTGGACACGAGGGCGGTGGTCGGGGCGGACGAGCCGAGCCAGGCGCCCGGCACCCGGGCCGGTCGGCGGGGTCGTAGTGGTCGACCGGGGCCGGTCCGCGGCCGTCCGGGACGAAGGCGCCCGCCTCGTACTGCACGCCGAACATCGCCGCCGTCGGGTCGAAGCGCGGGCGAGCTGCTCGACGGCATCGCCGACCGGTTGTGACGGTCCCTTCCGCTAGGTTGATCCGCGGTACCGGTGACACGGAGGAAAACGTGAAGTTCCTGCTGACGATGCACATGAATCCCGAGGTCTGGGCCGCGCTCTCCGAGGAGACCCGCGAGTCCGTGATGGCCGGGCACGGCGAATTCATCGCCAAGATCCGCGCCTCGGGCGAGATGATCAGCACCCAGGCGCTGGGCGCGCCGGCCGACAGCGCCGTGGTCCGCGTTCGCGGCGGGGTGCCGGTGGTGACGGACGGGCCGTACCTGGAGTCGAAGGAGTTCCTGGCCGGCTTCTACCTGGTCGAGTGCGAGAGCCGGGACCGGGCGCTGGAGGTCGCGGCGATGATCCCGGACGCGGGCGTCGAGGGCATGGGGATCGAGGTCCGCCCGGTGGTGTTCTTCGCCGGCGCCGAGCCCGGGACCGAACCCGGCTGATGACCGGCCCGGTGACGCCCGACGCCGTGGCCCAGCTGCTGCGGCCGCTGGTGCCCCGGGTGCTCGGCCCGCTCGTGCGCCGGTACGGGCAGTTCGAAGCATGTGAAGACGCGGTCCAGGAGGCGCTGCTCGCAGCCGTCGAGCAGTGGTCCGAGCTGCCGGACGACCCGAGGGCCTGGCTGCTCACCGTCGCGACCCGCAGGCTGACCGACCAGTGGCGCAGTGAGAGCGCGCGCCGTCGCCGGGAGGAGGCAGTGGCGGTCCGGGAGCCGGTGGGGATCGTGCCCGGACCGGGCGAGGACCGGCCGCCGGACCGGGACGACACCCTGGCGCTGCTGTTCCTCTGCTGTCACCCGGCCGTGACCCCGAGCTCCCAGGTCGCGCTGACGTTGCGCGCGGTTGGTGGCCTGAGCACGGCGGAGATCGCCAGCGCGTTCCTCGTGCCGGAGCCGACGATGACCCGGCGGATCACCCGCGCGAAGGAAAGCATCGCCGCGGCCGGTTCGACCTTCGGCGAGCCGTCCGCCGAGGACCGGCCCGAACGGCTGCGCGTAGTGCTGCACGTGCTGTACTTGATCTTCAACGAGGGTTACACGGCGTCTTCGGGTGAAAGGCTGCACCGCGTCGAGCTGACCGCTGAGGCGATCCGGCTGACCCGCGCGGTTCGGGCCCGGTTTCCGGCCGACGGTGAGATCGCGGGCCTGCTCGCGCTGATGCTGCTCACCGACGCCCGACGCCCGGCCCGCACCCGGCCCGACGGCGCGCTGGTACCGCTGGCCGAGCAGGACCGCCGCCGGTGGACGGTGCCGATGATCGCCGAAGGGGTGGAGCTGGTCAGCCGCGCGCTCGGCCGCGGACCGATCGGCCCGTACCAGGTGCAGGCCGCGATCGCCGCGTTGCACGACCAGGCGGCGAGTACCGGGAGCACGGACTGGCCGCAGATCCTCGAGCTGTACGGCGTGCTGGAGGAGCTGGCGCCGAGCCCGGTGGTGACGCTGAACCGCGCGATCGCCGTGGCCATGGTCCACGGCCCGGCCGCGGGCCTCGCGCTGCTGGCCACCGTCGAGGGGGACAGCCGGCTGCGGCGGGGTCACCGGCTCGACGCCGTCCGCGCGCACCTGCTGGAACTCGCCGGCGACCGGCCCGCGGCCTGCGAGCACTACCTGCGCGCGGCCCAGCGGACCACGAACCTGCCCGAACGCCGTTACCTCCAGGGCCGGGCCGCGAACTCCGCGCCCGCCGGGTGCGGTCCGGGATCAGCCGCCGAGCAGCGGCCGGACCTCGACCCCGCCGTCCAGCACCGGCACGAACCCGCCGATCTCCACCGCGTGGCCGAGGTCCCGGGCCTCGACCACGAGGAAACCGGCCATCGCCTGCTCGCCCGTCACGAACGGGCCGTCGGTGACGACCGGGCCACGCCGTGAGCGGGTCATCGAGTCCGGCTCGGTGGCGTAGCCCGCGATCAGCGTGCCGCCCGAGGCGGTGATGAGGGCTTCGACGCGACCGTGCGCCGCCAGCACCTCGGGCGGGAGGTCGGCCATACCGCCGGGGGTCTCGCGTTCGTAGATCAGGATCGCGTAGTGCGGCATGCCCTCTCCTTCGGGTTACTGCCGGGGCTCGAGCAGGAACACGCGGATGTCGCGGTGCGCGGCCCGGACCGCGTAACGGTCGTAGGCCGGCCAGTACGCGGCCACCGCGTCCCACATCTCCTGGCGTTCGGCGCCTTCGAGCCGCCGTCCTCGCACGAGCTCGGTGCCGCCGCCGACCGAGACCGTCGCGTCCGGCCGGGCGATCAGGTTCGCCGACCACGCGGGGTGCTGCTCGCCGCCCCAGTTCGAGGCGATGACGACGTAACCGCCGGCGCGCTCGAGGTAGAGCAGCGGCACCTGGCGCGGCTCGCCGCTGGTGCGGCCGATCGTGGTGAGCAGCAGCGTCCGCAGCCCCAGCGCCGTGCCGAGGCCGAACCGCCCGCCACTGACCCGCACCAGCACCCGGTCGGCCGGCACCAGCGCCCGGCCGATCACGGCGAACGCCCGGCTCCGGCCGAGTCCGGCGAACACCCTTCGCAGTTGCACGCGCCAGACCCTACGACGCCGCGGCCAGGACGGTCCGCAGAGCCGCGATGACCGCGGGCGCCTGCGCGGTCAGGTAGAAGTGGCCGCCCGGGTACGTCGTGAGGCTGAAGGCGCCGGTGGTGTGCGCGGACCAGTCGCGGGCCTCCTCGACGCTCACCCGCGGGTCCTCGACCCCGGTGTGCGCGTGGAGCGGCACGGTCAGCTTGGCGTCGGCGGCCGGCCGGTGCGTCTCGATCGCGGTGTAGTCGGCCCGCAGGGCGGGCAGGATCATCGCGCGCAGCTCCGGGTCGTTCAGCACGCGCGAGTCGGTGCCGTCCAGCCGCGCGACGTCGGTGAGCAGGCCGTCGTCGTCGCGCTGGTGCACGGTTTCCTCGCGATGGTGGGACGGCGCGCGCCGGCCGGAGACGACCACGGCGGCCGGCGGGGTGCCCCGGGCTTCCAGCCGCAGCCCGACCTCGAAGGCGAGCACCGCGCCCATGCTGTGGCCGAACAGCACCACGGGCCGGTCGAGCCAGGGCAGCAACGCTCGCGTGACCTCGTCGGCCAGCTCCGGCACCGACCGCAGCGGAGGTTCGCCCAGCCGGTCCTGCCGGCCCGGGTACTGCACCGCGAGCACGTCCGCGGCCGGGGCGAGCGCCTGGGAGACGGGGTGGAAGTAGGAGGCCGCGCCGCCCGCGTGCGGCAGGCACACCAGCCGGACCGGGGCGTTCTCCGCCGGGTGGTAGCGCCGGATCCACTGGTCTTCGGCCATCTGCCTCTTCCCCCTCCGTGGTGCTCACCCCCGATCCTGCCGGAGGGCGCTCCCGGGTGTTCGGCTGGGCGGGGATTGCCGCTCACCGAGACCGGCGGTCACCGGTGGGCGTGACGGTGATCACGGGGAGTCACCGCGGCCGCGAGGTACCGGGGCGTGGCTGGTGTTCCGGCACTCACGGGGTCGACCGGCTCAGCCGGGGCAGGAGCGTTTCGGCGTTGCCATGCATGATTCGCGCGTGCAGCTCGGGCCGGCCGGCGAAGTAGCTGTCCACGTTCTTCGTGTACCAGCCGGTCATTTCCGGACTGGCCGCGGGAAAATCGGTGCCGAACAGGATCTGCTCGGGCGGCACGAAGTCCTCCAGCGCGGTCAGGTTCGTGGTGAAACCGGAAAGCGCGGTCTCGAAGTAGAACGTGCGGAAATCCTCGAGGATCTCGTCCGGGCTCAGCTCGCAGCCGAGGTGGGGCGACAGCACGGCCACCCGCGCCGCGAGGAACGGGGTGCTCCCGCCGGAGTGCGAAAGGATGATCCGGGCGTGGGGGTACCGGCGTTTGCGCCCTCTGGTGACGAGGTCGGCCGCGCCCTTGTAGGTTTCGTTCGGCACCTCGCTGACCGGGGTCGGCAGGAACCGGTTCGGCCTCCGGTTGCGGCCTTGCGTCTGCTCGCCGTGCAGGAACACGAGCGCGCGACGGCGGTCGAGCTCGGCCCACAGCGGCTCGAAGACCTCGTCGCCGATGGAGAGGGCGTCTTCGCCTGTGCCGTAGACGTTCGTGAGGGTGACGCCGTCCGCGCCCAACTCGTCGAGGGCGTATCGGAGTTCGGCGAGCGCGGCATCGACGTCGGTCGGGCACGGCAGGTGCGCGAAGAAGCCGAACCGCCCGGGGTGGTCGAGGACGGCTTGGTGCGCCAGGTCGTTGACCTCGCGGGCGAAGGACTGGCGCTGCTCCGGGGCCAGGTCGTGCTCCAGGTCGTTCGGCAGGGACAGGACCGCGGTCCGGATGCCGTGCCCGTCCATGAACGCGAGGCTGGCCTCGGGCGTCCACCGGGGCGCGCCGCCGGGGAACTCCCAGCCGGTGGCGTCGACCAGCTTGCGCCGCAGCAGCGTGGCCTGCGCCCCGCCGGGGAACACGTGGTGGTGGAAGTCGACCCGGTCCGGGCCGGAGAGGGGGTTGATCATGGATCGAGGGAAAGCCGTTAATTGACTTCCGTCAATAGTTTCATCTTGATAGGTTGGGCGGCATGAGCGACCCGGGTCCTGCCCCTGAGCTGCGCCTGCTCGACGCCTTGTTCCGGCTGAACCGTTCGGTGCTGGCCGACGCCCGGACCCACGTCGCCGCCGCGGCCGACCTGGATCTGGCCGATTTCCTCACGCTGCGCAGCATCACCCTCGGCGCCACCACCCCGGGCGGCCTGGCCCGCGACCTGGGCCTGAATCCGGCCGTGGTGAGCCGCGCCCTGACCCGCCTGGCCCAGGCGGGCCTGATCGAGCGCCGCATCGACCCGGCGGACTCCCGCCGCTCCCTGGTCACCCTCACCACCGGGGGCGAACACGCCACGGAGGCGATCGCCGCCCGGGTGCGCCCCGGACTGGCGCAGCGTCTACGGAAGCTCACCCCGGAGCAGGCCGACGCTCTCCTGACCGCTTTGGAACTGCTGTGAGTCCTTTTCGGACTCTCGCTTTTCCGGGCGCCGGCAGTTAATGCCCGCTGTGGGACTGGTTGTGTCTGCACCCGGACTGTGGTGACGAGCTTGGGCCCGCGCGTGCGCTACGTCGACGAGGCGTTCGCCGGTCTGCCCGCGGCCAATTTTCGGCGAGGGACGCACTACTGGTGGTCGTCGGTGATCCGCTCGTCCGGCCATTCGGCCCTGGGACTTCCCCAGCGTCAGGCGGCCGCACGGAGCGACCGGCTAGCTCGGGGCCTGGCGCTACCCGGGGGAACGAGCCCGGGTGACCTGATCTTGACCTGAGCCGATGTGGCACCACCCGTCCCCGGCGGCGGCGGGCTGGCCGAAACTGAGCGGGCGGGAGCGCTCTCCCGGACGTACCGGAGCGGTCTCCGAACTGGTCTGACGTCGCCTGCTGTCAGCCGCTCAAGCGCTGGCCTCGTGGGGTGGGCTGAGCGGGCAGGAGGCGGACGCGCTGCCGAGTGGCTGTACGTCCCGGCTACCTGAGACTAAGTCGGCTCCGGGCGGGTGGTGATACCGCCGCTCCCGCCCCTGGACATGGCACCACCGCGCAGCCGGATCTCCTGCGCGGTGGGGTTTCGAGAGGTGGATCCTGGCCCGGCCCGGGTGGCCTGCGAAGCGCTACCCGGTACTGGTGGCCAGCCGGGAAGGCCTTCGCCCTCGAGGAGTGAAGGCCTTCCCGTTTTTCGCCAGTGGAATCAGATGGCGACGACGCGCTGAGCCTGCGGGCCCTTCTGGCCCTGGCCGATTTCGAACTCCACGCGCTGCCCCTCGTCCAGGGACTTGAAGCCGCTGCCCTGGATCTCGGAGTAGTGCACGAAGACGTCCGGTCCGCCGCCGTCCTGGGCGATGAAGCCGAAGCCCTTTTCGCCGTTGAACCACTTGACGCTGCCCTGAGCCATGCTTTTACCTGTTTTCTCATCTGTGAGCCGGGTGTCCCGTACGAACATCCCGGTCTCGGGGTCCATCTTGCCAGTCCTGTCCAGACGTGGCCCGCTTACCCGGCTTTTAGGGCCTGGTCAGGCCACCCGATGGGGTTGTCGCCGGCCGTTCCGCTCGCGCGTTTGAGGGCCTGGACCTGCGGGGTTTCCGATCCGGTTGGGCCAATGGAGTGATGATTGCGCCGCTCGTGTTCATTTCGTGACCTGTGCCGCCCTGTCGGGGCAGGTGTCCTGCCTCACATCTCGGCAGCTCCACGCTGTCATCGTTGTCAGGCCGCTTCCGCGTCTGATGTGGACTGCTCCGTCGCCGACGCAGCGGGAAAGTCGAAGGTCAGCTGCACGGGACCCTGCCGCCGGGAAGCCCTCCTCGACCGTCGCGAGGCCGTCGGGCCGGGCTCGACGCGCGTGTCGTCGCGGTCATCCGCCGACAGGTCGTGCCCGGCCGCCTGGGGATGGTCGGCGAGGTAACGGAGCTTCAGCGAGTGCCGTCGAACCAACCCAGCCCGCCGAGCTTCCTGAAAGACCGCCCGCGCGGCCTGATTGGCAGCGCGACGACGTGGTCTGGGCGGTCGTTGCTCCACGGTGGGGTCCTTCGCTCGGATGATCGTCAGGGGTGGTTGTCGTGGATGGGTCGGTCGGCGCCCAGTCCGTCTGTGCAAGCCCGGTCACAGCGGGCGGTGGCGGTGGTCGGGCCTGGGGCATCGGCGGGGGCCGGGCCGTTCGGACCGACGGGGCGCTGGGTGACGTGAAGGGCTGACAGTCCGTCTGCGGCGGCTGCATGGGCGTTCGGCGCGGTTGTGATGGCGGGCGGAGGCGACGGAACGGGGGCCGAAGGTGCCGGATGGCCGCCGGAGGTGGCGGGTCGGTTGGTAGCGGTTCATCGCCAGGCGGCAGCGGGCCGGCGGATGGCGGTCGGCGAGGACGCATCGAGTGGATGACCGGGCCGGTGGTGGCTCGGTGTGATCGAGCGGTCGCGCGCGGGTGATCATGGTGGCTGGACGGGCCTTCCGACCATGAGCGCCCGTGAGATAACAGAGTTGTCTCAAGTGGAACTCGGGCCGGGGTGATTGGACCATTCGGCCGCTTCGCCGGGCCGCGTTCCGGGACGGGTGCAGCGAACGGTCGTCCATTGTGGGCGGCCGCGAGCGCGGGCCGGGCTGGTGGCACGGCGCGGGACATCCGGCTGCGGGAACGCTGTGCGCACGGTCCGCGCACAGCGTTTTCCCTGGTGGTGCCCCCGGCAGGACTCGAACCTGCGACCTAGAGATTAGAAGGCTCTTGCTCTATCCAGCTGAGCTACGAGGGCCCGAGCGACGACGGTTGCCGATCTCCAGCACCGGCAGCTTAGTCATCACCATCCTCTCGATCGTTCGACGTCGCCGAATCGTTTCAGGACTTCGATGACGGATTTGCGGGGTTCCGGGGACGCCGCTGGCCGGGGCCGAACCTGCGACCTGAGGATCGGGCGGCTCGAGCTGTCCGGCACTGAGGCGGCGGTCGGGGGAGGCTCAGATCACAGGTTCGTCCCTGGTGTCGGAGTAGTGGCCGGGCGCCGGGTTCGAAGGGGGTGTCGGTTGGTTGGCGATGCGATGCACTGGTGTGACGGGCTCGAGGTGCTTGGGGGAGAGGGCAGTTGTGGGCCGGTACGAGGCGAGGGCGTCCGATCTGGGCTGCGGGCGAGTGGGAAGGGACCGTGGGACGGGTAGCTGGATGGGCCTGTCGAAGGCAGAGGTGGAGACGTAGTGGCTGGACCGAACGGTGGGACACCTGTCCTTGGGCTTGGGCTGGCGGGGAACGGCGCTCGGCCTGGAACGGTGTGGCGGGAGAAGCCGGGGCGGCCTGGTTTTCGGCGGGGTGACGATCTCAGGCTTGGTCTGGACTCGGGGGTGCTAAGGGGCTGGAGGTTCGGTCCGGTCGGCGGTGGGGAAGGGCTCCCGGGGCGGCTTGGCCGGTCAGGAGGGGGTGGCGCCGCAGGAGGGCCGGGGGTGCCGGGGACGGCGAAAGCCTTGGGGCGGGGGCGGGGGCGGGGGCGGGGTCGGCGGGTGGGGGAGCCCGTGGACGCACCGGGCGGGGGAACCCGTGGATGCACCGGGCGGGAGCCCGTGGACGCACCGGGTGCGGGTGCGTCCACGGGCCGGGGCCGCTGGGGGTGCGGCCCCTGGGTCCGTCGATCGGCAGCGAGTCGACTCGGCCCGGAGCTAGCCGGTTCGGCGGGCCCGGTCAGGGGGCTATTCCCAGATCTTGATGGCGCGCACCACGAACGGGGACCGCGGAACGTAAGTGCCATCGCCTGGATAGGTGCGGAAATCTGCTTCGGTCGAGCAATCTCCGCCCTGGTAGATGGTTACGTCGCGGGTCAGGTGATTGACGAAGGAATGCGACTCGAATCCCTCGGGCAGGGGAATGCAGTCGCTCGGGTTGGCTGTGCGGAGGTCGAAATGCCGGGTGCCGCCGGTGTAGGACTCCTGGGACCAGAGGCAGAATTCACCGGCGGTGCAGGACGATTCGGCTGGAGGAGCGCCGGTCGCCGAGGACGGTGCGGGCGCGGTCGGCCGGGAGAGGTGGGTGGCAGTGAGTGCGGTGCCGGAAGGGGTGGTGCCGGCAGAAGAAACTGCGCCAGCGGGTGCACCGTCGGTAAAGGACACTGTGGTGACCGAAGGCGTGCTGCCGCTGAGGTGAGCCGGGTCGGCTTGGGCACTGTGGACCGGGGCCACCGGAGTGGCGGCCTGGGCGATGCCCGAGCCCGCCAGTACCCCGGCCGCGGCCAGCAGCAGCACGCGGGGCAAGCGGGACGGCAGGTGCGGCCGGCGGGAAGGCAGCAGCGGCGTGAGTGCGCCCGGCGTGTTCGGCCGGGCCGGAAGCGTGGTCACCAATCGGCGGAACATCATGGGAAATCCCCCTCTTCGGGCGGCCCGGTGCGGGGCCGCCGTGGAATGTGTGGTTTCCACGATGGCGGGTGGTGGGGAATTTGTCTGCCCGCATTCCTACTTCTGTGGACAAGTAGTTCTGCGTCGCCCGAATGGGAGGCGGTTGTCCACAGATCGGTCAACGGTATTGCTCAAACAGGTGCGGTGCTGTCCCGGCGAATCAGTGAGACCGGTAGCTGCACGGGCGAGGGGCCACCATCTAAGCCGCCAGCGCCAGCAGGGCCATTCAGCAGACGCAGGACCAGCTCGCCCGCGATGCGGCCCTTGCCGGCCAGGTCCTGGCGGACCGTGGTGAGGGGCGGATCGGCCCAGGCCGCCTGCGGGATGTCGTCGAAACCCACCACCGAGACGTCTTCCGGCACGCGCAGGCCCAGCTGACGGGCCGCGGCGACGGCCGCCAGGGCCAGCTGGTCGGACATGCACAGCAGGGCCGTCGGCCGCGGCGAGCCGCGCAACAGCGACGCGGCGCTGGCTCCCGCGTTGTCCGGCGACAGCCACGGCGTCTCCGAGACGGCCACGTCCGTCACCCCGGCCTCGGCCAGCGTCTCCAGGTAGCCCGCCAGCCGTTCGCGCGTGCCGTGGAACGAGCTGGCCCGCGCGGCCTCCAATCCCGACAGCTCGCCGGAGGACAGCCGCGGTGCGGACAGGACCGCGAACCGGCGGTGGCCCAGCTCCAGCAGGTGGCGGGCGGCCAGCGCGGCACCGCCCCGGTCGTCGCAGCCCACGCGCGCCGTCGCGGGCAGCAGGGGCTGGTCGATCACCACCAGGGGCAGGCCACGGTCGTGCAAGGCGTCGAGCGCGGGGGTCCCGTCGGCCAGCGAATAGGCCACGGCGATGTCCGCCTGCGCCGCCAGCACCCGTTCGGCGGGCGGGCCGCTCTGGGCCTCGGCGCCGGGCAGGAGCAGCAGGGCGTGCCCGGCCGGGTCGACGGCCTTGGCCAGCGCGTCCAGGGTGACCGACAGGGCCGGGTCCGAGAACGCCGCCGAGAGCGAGGTGTCCAGCAGGAAGGCGATCGCGCCGGTCCGGCTGGTGGCGAGGCTGCGCGCCGTGGGGTTCGGACCCGGGTAGCCCAGTTCCTTGGCCGCGCGCAGCACCTGCTCCCGCAGCTGCGAGGAGAGCTGGTCGGGCCGGTTGTAGGCGTTGGACACGGTCGCGCGCGACACCCCGACCGCCTCCGCGACGTCGTCCAGCGTCGGCCGCCGTCGCCGGGTGCTCGTCATCGGCGGAGCATAGCGCGACCTGGACATTCTGAAGCGCTTAAGTCATTCTGGGCCAACGGCTCTCCGGCAGGAAGGACGACGTGGTGCGCGATCGCACGGCGGTGTTCGCGGTCTTCGCGCTCAACGGTGCCGCGCTCGGCTCCTGGGCCCCGCGCACGCCCGCTCTCGCCGAGCACGTGCACGCCCGGCCCGGGGTGTTCGGGCTCGCGCTGCTCGGCGCCAGCGTCGGAATGCTGTGCGGCGCTCCTCTGGCCGGCCGGCTGACCGAACGCCACGGCGCCCGCGCGGCCGTCGCGGGCAGCACCCTGGTCGCCGCCGCGGCCCTCGTCTTGGTCGGCTTCGCCCCGTCGGTCGTGCTGCTCGGCGGCGCGCTTTTCGTGTTGGGCGCGGGAGTCGGCGCGCTGGACGTCGCCATGAACATCGCCGGGGTGGCCGTGGAACGCCGTACCGGCAAGGCGGTGATGCCCACGCTGCACGCCGGGTTCAGCTTCGGCGCGCTCGCCGGCTCGCTGCTGGCCGGGCTGGCCGCCGGGCACGGCTGGTCGCCCGCACGGCACCTGAGCGTGGCCGCGGTCGGTGCGCTGGTGCTGCTGGCCGTGGTGCTCAAGGCGGTGCCGGGGGACCGGCCGCCGCGCGAGACCAGGGCGACGGCGCCGGTGAAAGCCCCGATCCGCCGTCCCGCGCTGTGGCTGCTCGCCGCCGTCGCGCTGTGCTCGGCGATCGCCGAGGGCGGCAGTTCCGACTGGTCCGCTCTGCTGATGGTCACCGCTCACGGCGTCGGCCAGGGCGCGGCCGCGTTGGCCTTCTCGGGTTTCTCGCTGGCTATGGCCCTCGCCCGGCTGGGCGGCGCGTGGAGCCAGGAGCGCTTCGGTGCCACGCGCTCCCTCGCGGCCGGGGCCGGAGTCGCCGCGCTCGGCCTGGTCTGTGCGGCCGTCTCCACTTCCGCCGCGCTCGCCTACGCCGGCTTCGCGCTTGCCGGAGCCGGGCTCGCCGCGGCCTTCCCGCTGGCGCTCAGCCTGGCCGGCCACGCCGGGAAACGGGCCGACGGTGGCGGCGGCGAGCGGGAGCTGGCCTTTGTCTCCACGGTGGCCTACTCCGGGTTCCTCGCCGGTCCGCCGCTGATCGGCGGGATCGCCCAGGCGACATCGCTGCGCGTGTCGTTCGTGGTGGTCGCCGTGATCGCGGCGCTGATCGTCCCGGCGGCGCTGGCGGCGGTGCGCGCCCGGCGCCACGAAGCGGCCACCGCCTCCGGCTGACCCCGTTGACACCCCATGCGCGCCGGGGCAAGCTGGCCCTGTCGTAAACTGAAATGAATGCACAGACGGCGCCATTTCAAGCTGGTTTGGCATGGGAGGGACTTGTGACGGTGACCATCGCGGCCGCGGCCGGGCTCGTCCTGCTCGGCGGGGCCGCCTGGTTCGCCCTCGGCGTCGGCGAGCGCCGCGGCCGGGCGGCGGAGCGCGAACGGCACCGGCGCGCCGTCCACGACACCGTGCTGCCGGTGATGGAGTCGCTCGCGCTGCCCGCGCCCGCGGACTTCGTCGACCCCGTCGGCAGCCTCGACCGGGTGCGCCGGACCGCGCGCGAGCACGCGCTGCGCCTGCGCCTCAGCCTCGACCGCCTGGACCGCGCCGATTCGGCCCCCGGACTCGTCCAACGGCTGCGCACGCTGGCCGCGGAACTGGCGGCGGACGGCCTGACCGCGGAGGTCGTCGAACTCTCGGAGCTCGGCGACCTGCCGGAGGCCACCGTGGACACGCTGCACGGCGCGTCCCGCGAAGCCCTGCGCAACACGCTCAAGCACTCCGGCACGCGCCGGGCGATCATCTCCGTCGAGGCGGGACGCGACGGGGTCAGCGTCACGATTCGCGACCACGGCAAGGGTTTCCGCCCGGACAGCCGTCGCCGCGGCTTCGGCATCGAGCACTCGATCGTCGGGCGGCTCACCGAAATCGGCGGCGACGCCACGATCGACTCGGCCCCCGGTGAGGGCACCCGGGTCCGGCTGCGCGCGCCGTCAACCCTGCGTCTGGCCGTCGGGTGATTCGCGCCACTGCGCGAACGGCCGGTCCAGCCGCCACTCGGCGCCCTCGCCCTCCAGCACGCGGTGCTCGCAGGTGCGCGGGTTCGACAGCGACTCGAACAGCTCGATGCTCCAGCCGAACAGGCGCCGGCACAGCAGCCGCATCGTGAGGCCGTGGGACACGATCAGCACCGTCTCGGGGTGATCTCCGCCGCGGGCGGACAGCTCGGCCAGGAACGCGGCGACGCGGTCGTCGACGTCCGCGCCCGACTCGCCGTGAGGGAGGCGGTAGAAGAAGTGCCCGAACTCGTCCCTGCGCTGCCGCTGCACCTGCTGCTCCCGCGGGTCCTGCAGGTTGCCCCAGTCCTGCTCGCGCAGCCGCGGCTCCTGGGTCACGCGTTCGCACGCACCCTCGATCTCCAGCAGCGCGAACGTTTCCCGAGTACGCAGGTACGGGCTCAGGTAGACGGCCGGGCGTCGTCCGCGCAGCAGTTCACGGATCGCCGGGCCGGCCTCGCGGGCCTGCTCACGGCCCGCGCCGGTGAGCGGGATGGCGTGGTCGGGAACGCGGGTGTAGGTCAGTTCGTCCACGTTGCCGAGCGACTCGGCGTGCCGCAGCAGGATGATCCGCACCGCGCCCATCATGCCCCCGTTCCGCGCCCGCGCGGCCCGGCCTAGTCTCGTGAGGTGCCCTCGGATGCCCTGACGAAACCGGAATCGCCGGCCCAGCGCCGGGCCAGCGTGCTGCCGCTGCTGTCGGTCGGGGTGCTCCTCGCCGCGCTCATCGCGGTGGGGCTGGTCGCCCTGACCGGAGGGGCCGGCTATCTCATCGCCGGGCTGCCCGACCCGGGGCTCGTCACGCGCTACGGCATCACCGTCGTGCGGGTGCTCTCGGAAGCGGCGTCGGTGGTCTGCATCGGCGCGCTGCTGCTGGCCGCGTTCCTGGTCCCCCCGCAGAAGTCCGGCACGCTCGGGCCCGAGGGCTACGCCGCGGTGCGCACGGCGGGCGTCGCCGCGTGGGTCTGGTTCGCCGCCGCGCTGCTCTCGGTGGCGTTCACCGCGGCCGACGGCGCGGGCAAGCCGTTCGGGGAAGTCCTTTCGCCCCAGACCCTCCTGGACCTCATCGACGCGATCGAGCAGCCGAAGGCGTGGCTGTGGACGGCGCTGATCGCGGTGCTGCTGGCGCTGGGCTGCCGGCTGGCGCTGACCTGGGGCTGGACCGCGGTGCTGTTCTTCGTGGCCGTCGGCGGGCTGATCCCGGTCGCGGTCACCGGCCACTCGGCCAGCGGCGGCTCGCACGACCTGGCCACCAACAGCCTGCTGTACCACCTGGTCGCCGCCTCGCTGTGGGTCGGCGGCCTGGTGGCGTTGCTGGCCCTGGGCTGGCGACGCGGCAACCACTTGACGCTGGCCGCGAAGCGGTTCTCCCGGATGGCGCTGGTCTGCTGGATCGTGATGGCGATCTCCGGCGTGGTCAACGCGCTGGTGCGGATCAACCTCGGCGACCTGCTGACCACCGACTACGGCCTGCTCGTGGTGGCCAAGACGGTGGCCTTGCTGCTGCTCGGGGTGTTCGGCCACCAGCAGCGCCGCCGGGGCGTCGCCGGTCTGGTCAACGGCGAGGGCGGCGGGCAGTTGCTGCGGCTGGCCGCGGTCGAGGTGCTGATCATGTTCGTCACGATCGGCCTGGCCTCCGGACTGGCCCGCACACCGCCGCCGGCCGACGCGGTCACCCAGCCCTCCACCACCGAGCTGCTGATCGGCTACAACCTCGACGGCGCGCCGACGTTCTGGCGGCTGCTCACCGACTGGCGGTTCGACCTGGTCTACGGGACCGCCGCGCTCGTGCTGGCCGGGCTCTACCTGGCCGGGGTGCGGCGGCTGCGCCAGCGCGGCGACCGCTGGCCGGCCGGCCGGGTCGTCGCCTGGCTGGCCGGTTGCCTGGTGATCCTGATCGCCACGTCCTCGGGCACCGGGCGCTACTCCCCGGCCATGTTCAGCGTGCACATGGGCAGCCACATGATGCTGTCGATGGTCGCGCCGGTCCTGCTGGTCCTGGGCGGCCCGGTGACACTCGCGCTCCGCGCCCTTCCCGCCGCAGGCCGCGAAGCACCTCCGGGGCCGCGGGAGTGGCTCCTGGCGGCCGTGCACTCGCCCGTCTCGCGGTTCCTGACCCACCCGATCGTCGCGCTGCTGCTGTTCGTCGGCTCGTTCTACGGGCTGTACTTCTCCGGCCTGTTCGACTCGGCTCTGAACTACCACTGGGCGCACCTGGCGATGAACGCGCACTTCCTGCTCGCCGGCTACGTCTTCTACTGGCCGGTGATCGGGGTCGACCAGGCGCCGCGGCGGATCCCGCCGATCGGGCGGCTCGGGATGATGTTCGCCGCCATGCCGTTCCACGCCTTCTTCGGCGTGATCCTGATGAACATGCAGACGGTGATCGGCCAGACCTTCTACTCGCAGCTGCGCCTGCCGTGGGTCGGCGACCTGCTCACCGACCAGCGCCTCGGCGGCGGCATCGCGTGGGCCTCGGGCGAGATCCCGGTGCTGCTGGTGCTGATCGCCCTGCTGGTGCAGTGGGCCCGCGCGGACGAGCGCGAGGCCAGGCGCAAGGACCGGCGCGAGGAGAACACCGGGGGCGAGGAGCTGGCGGCGTACAACGCGATGCTCAAGAACCTCGCCGACGGCAAACGCGCCGAGTGAGACACGCCGGGCGATGATGCCGTCCGCGTGATCTGGGTGTGACCGTCGGTAGTACCACGGTGACCGCCGTCGGGCCGCGGAACGGGCCACTCTACGATCGCTGGCATGGCCGAGTTCATCTACACCATGAAGAAGGTGCGCAAGACCGTCGGGGACAAGGTCATCCTCGACGACGTCAGCACCGCGTTCTACCCCGGCGCCAAGATCGGCGTGGTGGGGCCGAACGGTGCCGGTAAGTCCACCGTTCTCAAGATCATGGCGGGGATCGAGCAGGCCAGCAACGGCGAAGCCTTCCTCCAGCCGGGCGCCACCGTCGGCATCCTCATGCAGGAGCCGGAGCTGAACGAAGAGAAGACGGTCCGGCAGAACGTCGAGGAGGGGCTCGGCGACGTCAAGGTCAAGCTCGACCGCTACAACGAGATCGCCGAGCTGATGGCCACCGACTACAGCGACGCGCTGATGGAGGAGATGGGCCAGCTCCAGGAGGAGCTGGACCACGCGGACGCCTGGGAGCTCGACTCGACCGTCGAGCAGGCCATGGACGCCCTCCGCTGCCCGCCGGCCGACGAGGCGGTCACCCACCTCTCCGGGGGTGAGCGCCGCCGGGTCGCGCTGTGCAAGCTGCTGCTGTCCGCGCCCGACCTGCTGCTGCTCGACGAGCCCACCAACCACCTGGACGCCGAAAGCGTGCTGTGGCTGGAGCAGTTCCTGATGAAGTACGCCGGCGCCGTGCTGGCCGTGACCCACGACCGGTACTTCCTGGACAACGTGGCCGAGTGGATCATGGAGCTCGACCGCGGCCGCGTCGTCGGCTACGAGGGCAACTACTCCACCTACCTGGAGAAGAAGCGCGAGCGCCTCGAGGTCCAGGGCAAGAAGGACGCCAAGCTGGCCAAGCGGCTGCGCACCGAGCTGGAGTGGGTGCGGTCCAACGCCAAGGCCCGCCAGACCAAGTCCCGCTCGCGGCTCGACCGCTACGAGGAAATGGCGGCGGAGGCCGACAAGCACCGCAAGCTCGACTTCGAAGAGATCCAGATCCCGCCGGGCCCGCGGCTGGGCAGCATCGTGGTCGACGTCGACAAGCTGAGCAAGGGCTTCGACGGCCGGGTGCTCATCGACGGGCTGTCGTTCGACCTGCCGCGCAACGGCATCGTCGGGGTGATCGGCCCGAACGGCGTCGGCAAGACCACGCTGTTCAAGACCATCGTCGGGCTGGAGCAGCCGGACGGCGGCACGGTCAAGATCGGCGAGACGGTCAAGCTGTCCTATGTGGACCAGAACCGCGCCGGGATCGACCCGAAGAAGACGGTGTGGGAGGTCGTGTCGGACAAGCTCGACTACATCCACGTCGGGCAGACCGAAATGCCTTCGCGCGCCTACGTCAGCGCGTTCGGCTTCAAGGGCCCGGACCAGCAGAAGCCGGCGGGCGTGCTCTCCGGCGGCGAGCGCAACCGGCTGAACCTGGCGCTGACGCTCAAGCAGGGCGGGAACCTGATCCTGCTGGACGAGCCGACGAACGACCTGGACGTGGAAACGCTGGGCTCGCTGGAGAACGCGCTGGAGCAGTTCCCGGGTTGCGCCGTGGTCATCTCGCACGACCGGTGGTTCCTCGACCGGGTCGTGACGCACATCCTGGCCTGGGAGGGCACGGACGAGAACCCGGCGGCGTGGTTCTGGTTCGAGGGCAACTTCGAGGGCTACGAGAAGAACAAGATCGAACGCCTCGGTGCCGAGGCCGCCCGCCCGCACCGGGTCACCCACCGCAAGCTGACCCGCGACTGAGGGAAGGCGGGTCCCGCGTGGAAGCCAGCAGGCACAACCGGTCGAGCTCGCCCGCAGTCGCGGGCGGGCGCTCCGTCGTGGCCCCGGGTGGGACCCTGTCCGCGGTCGGGCGGCTGATCGAGCGGGCGGACGCGCTGCACCTGCGTGCGCCGGAGCTCGCACTGGTGCTCGGGGAGCGCGCCGCCGCGCTCGCCGAGGCCGCCGGGGCGGACGAGCAGTGGATCCGCGCCGAGAGCCTGGTGGTTTCGGCGCGGGTGCGCGTGGGTTCCCGGCCTTCGACGGTCGGGCGCGCGGTCGCGGCCCTGCGTGCGGCTGAGCACGCCGGGTACGGCGACATCGCCGCCCGCCTGCGGATCGACCTCGCGGTGTGCGCGCGCAGCCTCGGCACGCCGCTGACCGGGATCGCCGCGCTGCGCCCGGTGCTGTCGGACCCGGCGGTCTCGCCGGTGCACCGCGCGGAGGCGTTGTGCCACCTGGTCGGCTGCCTGGCGCAGTTCGGCCGCAAGACGGAGCTGGACCGGGTGCTGATCGAGGCCGACCGCCTCGTGCAGGACGACGATTCGCTCGACGCCGACACCCGGCTGCTCGTCCGGGCCTTGCTGCGCAACGGAACCGCGGCGCACCGGCGCCGGCACGGCGACCTCACCGCGGCCGCCGACGCCGCCCGTACCGGGCTCGGTCTCCTGGAGAAGATGGACCGGCCCGAGGACGACGGCGGACTGGTCCGCGTCCGGCTCGTGCTGCAACTGGTGAGCACGCTGCTGGACCGCGGCGACGCCGAGATGGCGCTGGAGATCGCGCAGCCGACGCTGGCGCAGCCGGTGCGCGCCGCCGGGGTCGGCCCCGCGAGCTGGCTCCGCCTGGCCGTGGCGACCCGCATCCACCTGCCGGCCGGTGCGGGCGAGGCGGCGACGGAACTCGTGCGCGAGGCCGTGGCGAGCACCGAGCGGCACGGGCTGCACTCCGTCACCGCAAGGCTGTGGCTGGAGCTGTCGCAGATCGAGGAGCGCTTCGGCCGGGCGGAAGAGGCCATCGCGTGCCTGCACCGTTCGCGGGCCGCGGAGCACCTGCACTCCCGTTCGCGGCGGCAGGCCTGTGGTCTGCTCGCGGGCGAGTTCGGCGCCGGTACCCTGGCCGCGGTGGACCTCGACGACGTGCTCGCCGTGGCGCCGCCGCGCCCGGTGCCGATCGCGGTCGAACCCTTGCGGGAGGACGATTCCACGACGTTCATGCGCCCGGCCGAGCTGACCCGCCACGACCGCGCCCGCCCGGCCGACGAGACGGCCTACTTCACCGCCGAGGGATCGGTACCGGAGCCGGAACCCGCTTCCGCCACTCCGTCCTGGTCGTTCGGGCGGACGGGTGCGGAGACCGAGCAGACCGCGATCTTCCCCGCGATCCGCGATCGGGCGGACGCGCCGGTGTCGCCGCGGCAGGCGGAGCCCGTCGCGCGGAAGCCGGAACAAGTTGCCGAGAACCCGGTGGTGGCCAAGGAATCCGCGCCACGGCCGGAGGTGGCCCCGTCCGGCGGCAAGCGGCGTCAGGAGGACGCCGACCGGCGAGCCGCGAGCCCGCAGCAGGCAGAGGGCTCGGGACGACGTGCGGCCGAGAGCGGTGCCGGGCGCTCCGAACGGGTGGGACGGCGTGCCGCGGAGAGCCCCGGGCAACCCGGAAGCGTCGAACGCCGTGACGCCGTCGCGAAGAGCGGTGGCGGGCGGCGTCGGCAGGAGGATGTGGACGCCCGGCGTGCGGCCGAGGCCCAGCCCGCCGCGCTGCCGGGCTGGGTGAAGCCGTTCCGGCGGCCCGAAACGGCCGCCGCGCCGGAGCCTGCCGAGGCTGCGCGGGAGAAGACCGAGACCCGGCGGCAAAAGCCGGCACCCGAGCCGGTCGCCGCACCGCCGGTCGCCGAGACCCCCCGTGTCGAGAGCCGCGGCGCCGAGAACCCGAGTCCTGAGACCCCCGGCCCCGGGACCCCCAGCCTCGGGACCTCGGCGGCCGAGGCCCCGGTGGTGGAGAGCCCGGTCGGGGAAAGCCCGGTGGCCCAGTCCCCGGTTTCCGAGGCTCCGGTCGCGCGGCCGGAACCGGCGCGGTTGTCGTTGGCCATGCCGGACCTCTCCGACATCCTGCCCGAGCTGGCCCTGGCCCCGTCGCCTGCGGAGGAGACCGCCGCGCCGCTCTGGGAGAGCGACGAGTGGGCCCGTGAGGAACGCGCCCGCCGGGAAGTCCAGGGCGGCCGCAAGACCCGGCACGACTCCGAGCACGGGTCCGTGGCCGCACGCTCGGTGCTCGACCGGCTCGGGATCTCCGGCGGCGGCGGTTCCGGCGGAGGCCGTCGCCGGGCGGACGAGTCCGGGTCCGAGCCGGTGTCAGCCGAGTCCTGGCCGCACGAGTCCGGGTCCCCTGCGTCTGGACCCCCTGTGTCTGGGGCGAATGAGTCTGGATTGACTGAGTCCGGGTTGACTGAGCCTGGGACCCCCGAGTCCGGCCCGCGAGCAGCCGGGACGCCCGGGGAGCCCGCCCGGACGCCGGAGCCCGCCGCCGAGTCCGACCCGCCGTGGAAGCGTGAATCGGCCTCGCCGCGCCGGCCCGAGCTGACCGAGGAAGAGACCGCAGCCGAGCCGTGGCTGCCCCGGCTGCGGATGCCGCCGTCACTCGATCCGCTCGAAGACTTCGACAGCTGGACGCCCACCTCCCAGCCCTTCCCGGAGAGCTACGCCCGTGCGATCGCCGAGGAGGAGCCGCCGCCGGACGCCGGGCTGGCGGAACTGCTCGCCCGCGCACTGGCCGAGCACCAGGCCGGCACGGCCAGCGCGGCCGCCCTGGTGAAGAAACTGGGCTCGAAGGACGAGCAACCCGGGCACCGCCGTTCGGTGAACGGCCACTCGGCCGGGCGCGACGGACGGCGCAACGGGTCGGTCGACTGACCTCCGGCGGGAGCACTCCGGCCGTTTTCCCTGCCCCCGTCGGCGATTGCCGGCCGGCGCCGAGGGCAGACCCGAGTGCCCGTACGGGTCAATCCGGTGTGGCAATCCTCGCAGCTTTCCCAGGCAACCTTTTGGGTTTCCGGTGGCCTGGCTGCGCTGTCCGGTTTTGACTGAACCGATCATGAGCACCACCGTTCACCCGTTGCGGGGGTCCGGCGCCGGACAGGCCAAGGGGTTCACCGCCGGACGCGGGTCACCGACTCGCCGGTAGCTTGACCGATCCCGGGTTGTCCCCAGCCCGAGCCGGTTTTCGGCTGGGTGTGGACAACCCGCCGGTCTTTGCGAGGCGGCCGATCGGGGCGGATTAGGGTGGGCAGGGTCCGGCACGGTGTGGTGACGGACTGGTCTCGATCTCGCGCAGTCTTGATCTCGTAACAGTGGAGAGTTGCCTCAATGAGCTCGACGGGAGTCTCGTCCCCGACCGGAACCGATGCCGGCCCCGAGCCGGGCGGCCAGCGCCGCTCGACCAGCCCCGAGCAGAGCCGCGACGAGCTGATCGCCGCGGCGGCCGAGCAGGCGCCGGAGATCGGTGACCTCATCCGGCTCTACTACCGGCACATCCCGCCGGAGGAGATCGTCGGGGACGACCCGGTCGCGCTGGTCGGCGCGGTGCGCTCGCACCTGCAGCTCGCGAAGCAGCGCATCCCCGGGCGCCCGGCCGTGCGGCTGCTCAACCCGTCCACGGCCGAGGACGGCTGGACGCGCGAGGCGACCGTGGTCCAGGTGGTCACCGACGACATGCCGTACCTGGTCGACAGCGTCGCCGCCGAGTTCGCCCGCGACGGCGTGCAGGTCCAGCGCATCGTCCACCCGATCGTCGTGGTCAGCCGGGACGTCACCGGCGAGCTGACCGGCCTGCACCCGGAGGCCGACCCGGCCGATCCGCCCGCGAGGTCGGCCGCCGAATCCTGGATGTACGTCGAGATCGACCTGGTCACCGACCCGAACCGGGCGCGGGAGCTGGACAACCGGCTGTCCTCGGTGCTGGGCGACGTCCGCGAGGTCGTCGAAGACGCCGCCAAGATGGCCCAGACCGCCTGCATCGTGGCCGGCTCGCTGGACGAAGCGCCGCCGAAGCTGCCCGCGGACGAGGTCGAAGAGGGCTCCCGGCTGCTGCGCTGGCTGGCCGACGGCCACTTCACCTTCCTCGGCTACCGCCGGTACGAGCTGGTCGACAACCCGAGCCCGGATTCCGACGAGCCCGCCCTGCGCGCCGTGCTGGCCTCGGGTCTCGGCGTGCTGCGCCAGGACAGCCTGGCCGCCCGCAGCCTCACCGCGGGCCCGGACAACTCGGTGAACGCGCTCTCCCCGTCGCTGCTGGTGCTCACCCAGGCCAGCGCGCCTTCGACCGTGCACCGTCCGGTGTACCCGTACTACGTCGGCGTGAAGACGTTCGACGAGCAGGGCACCGTGACCGGCGAGCACCGGTTCCTCGGCATGTTCACCACCACCGCGCTGCACGAGAACGTGCTCGACATCCCGGTGGTGTCCAAGCGGGTGCGCGAGGTGATCCACCGCGCGGGCTTCCCGATGGCGTCCTTCTCCGGCCAGCGCATGCTGGAGGTGCTGCAGAACTGGCCGCGCGCGGACCTGTTCTCGGCCGACACCGACTCGCTGTACGCGACCACCACGGGCGCGATCACGCTGTCGGACCGTCGCCGGCTGCGGCTGTTCCTGCGCCGCGACCCGTACGGCCGCTTCTACTCCTGCCTGGTCTACCTGCCGCTGGACCGCTACACCACGCGGTCGCGGCTGGCGATGCAGGAGGTGCTGCTCGAAGAGCTCGAAGGCACCCAGCTCGAGTACAGCGCCCGGATCGGCGAGTTCGTGCTGGCCCAGGTCCACTTCATCGTCCACACCGATCCCGCGCACCGCATCGAGCCGGACACCACCCGCATCCAGGAGCGGCTGAACTCGGTGATGCGCGGCTGGGACGACCGGATGGTCGAGGCCATCCTGGCCGAGCGGCGCGAGCGCGCGGGCGACGGCCAGCCGATCGGCATGATGGGCGAGGAGTCCGCGGTCGACCAGGGCCAGCGGTTCGCCGCGGTGTTCCCGGAGGCGTACAAGGAGGACTTCACCGCGGCCGAGGCGCTGGCCGACCTGCGCCGCCTCGACACGCTGAACGACGACGGCGACCTGGCGCTGTCGTTCTACCTGTCGGCGGACGCCGAGCCCGGGGAGCGGCGCTTCAAGCTCTACCTGCGCGGCGAGGGCGTCACGCTGTCGAAGGTCTTGCCGGTGCTGCAGGTGATGGGCGTCGAGGTGGTCGACGAACGCCCGTACGAGCTGTTCCGCGAGGACGGCGGCGCGAGCTGGATCTACGACTTCGGCCTGCGCATCGAGCCGGAAGCGCTCGGGGAATCCGACGACGTGGCCGTCGCCGATCTGCGCGAGCGGTTCGAGGACGCCTTCCACGCGGCGTGGCAGGGCGAAGCCGAGGTGGACAGCTTCAACGGGTTGGTGCTGCGCGCCGGGCTCACCTGGCGCCAGGCCGCCGTGCTGCGCGCCTACTCGCGGTACCTGCAGCAGGCGCGCAGCCCGTTCTCCCAGTCCTACATCCAGAACACGGTGCTCAAGCACACCGAGGTGGCCACCCGGCTGGTGCAGCTGTTCGAGACGCGCTGCGATCCGCAGCTGTCCGACGCGAACCGCTCCGCGCGCGAGGAGACGCTGGCCGGAGAGATCACCTCGATGGTCGACGAGGTCACCAGCCTCGACGAGGACCGGATCCTGCGGCGGCTGATGTCGGTCATCAACGCGACGCAGCGCACCAACTACCACGTGAGCGACCCCGACGGCGGCCCGCGGCCGTACCTGGCGATCAAGCTCGACCCGAGCGGGGTGCCGGAGCTGCCGGAGCCGCGGCCGAAGTTCGAGATCTTCGTGTACTCGCCCCGGGTCGAGGGTGTGCACCTGCGCTTCGGCGAGGTCGCGCGCGGCGGGCTGCGCTGGTCCGACCGCCAGGAGGACTTCCGCACGGAGGTGCTCGGGCTGGTCAAGGCGCAGGCGGTGAAGAACGCCGTGATCGTGCCGGTGGGCGCGAAGGGCGGCTTCGTGGTGAAGCGGCCGCCGGCCCCGACCGGTGACGCCGGGCTGGACCGCGACGCGCAGCTGGCCGAGGGCATCGCCTGCTACCGGATGTTCATCTCCGGACTGCTCGACCTCACCGACAACCGGGTCGAAGGCCGCGAGGTCCCGGCCCCGGACGTGGTGCGCCACGACGCGGACGACAGCTACCTGGTGGTGGCGGCGGACAAGGGCACGGCGAAGTTCTCCGACATCGCCAACGAGGTGTCGGCGCAGTACGGCTTCTGGCTGGGCGACGCGTTCGCCTCCGGCGGCTCGGTCGGCTACGACCACAAGGCCATGGGCATCACCGCCAAGGGCGCGTGGGAGAGCGTGAAGCGGCACTTCCGCGAGCTGGGCAAGGACACCCAGACCGAGGACTTCACCGTGGTCGGCATCGGCGACATGATGGGCGACGTCTTCGGCAACGGAATGCTGCTCTCGGAGCACATCCGCCTGGTCGCCGCGTTCAACCACCTGCACGTGTTCCTGGACCCGGACCCCGACCCGGCCACCTCCTTCGCCGAGCGCCGCCGGATGTTCGACCTGCCGCGCAGCTCCTGGGACGACTACGACCGCTCGCTGATCAGCGAGGGCGGCGGCATCTACCTGCGCTCGGCCAAGACGATCCCGGTCAGCCCGCAGGTGCGGGCCGCGCTCGGGCTGGCCGAGGGTGTCACGGCGATGGCTCCGATGGACCTGATCCAGGCCATCCTGCTGGCCCCGGTGGAACTGCTCTGGAACGGCGGCATCGGCACCTACGTCAAGGCGGAGTCCGAACCGCAGTCGGCGGCCGGCGACAAGGCCAACGACGCGCTGCGCGTGAACGGCAACCAGCTTCGGGCCAAGGTGGTCGGCGAGGGCGGTAACCTGGGCCTGACCCAGCTCGGCCGGATCGAGTTCGCCCGGTCCGGGGGCAAGATCAACACCGACGCGCTGGACAACTCGGCCGGTGTCGACTGCTCCGACCACGAGGTCAACATCAAGGTCCTGCTCGATCACCTGGTCGTCACCGGCGGGCTGGAGCAGCAGCAGCGCAACGCGCTGCTGGAGGAGATGACCGACGAGGTCTCCGACCTGGTGCTGGCCGACAACTACCGGCAGAACGCGGTGCTCGGCGTCAGCCGGGCGCACGCCGCGCCGATGGTCTCGGTGCACGCGCGCCAGGTCGCGGCGCTGGTCTCGGCCGGCGCGTTCGACCGCAAGCTCGAAGCCCTGCCCAGCGGTTCGGAGTTCCGCGCGCTGGAAAAGGCGGGCGAGGGCCTCAGCTCGCCGGAGCTGGCCACGCTGCTCGCCCACGTGAAGCTGGACCTGAAGGACGAGCTGCTGGCCAGCGAGCTGCCCGATTCCGAGGTGTTCGCGCGCCGGCTGCCGGAGTACTTCCCGAAGCCGCTGCGCGAGCGGTTCACCGAGGCGATCGACCAGCACCCGCTGCGCCGCCAGATCATCACCACGCTGGTGACCAACGAGCTGGTCGACGGGGGCGGCATCTCGTTCGTCTTCCGCCTGATGGAGGAGATGAACGCGACCGCGACCGACGCGGTGCGCGCGTACGCCGTGGTCACGCACGTCTACGACCTGCCGAAGCTGTGGGCCGAGATCGACGCGCTGGACAACGTGGTGTCCACCGAGGTGGCCGACCGTATGGTGCTGGAGACGCGCCGGCTGCTCGACCGGGCCGCGCGCTGGTTCCTGACCAACCGGCCGCAGCCGCTCGCGCCGCTGGCCGAGATCAACCGGTTCGGCCCGGTGCTCGCGGACCTGGTCCCGCGGCTGGGCGAGCTGCTGCGCGGCCGCGAGCTCGAGTCGGTGGAGGCGGGCGCCGCCTCGCTGGTGGACGAGGGTGTGCCGGCGGACCTGGCCCGGCGGATCGCGCTGCTGCTGCACAGCTACGGCCTGCTCGACGTGGTCGAGGTGGCCGAGCTGGCCGAGCAGCAGGTGGGCCTGGACGTGCTGCACCGCCCGGGCGACACCGCGGCTCTGTACTACGCCCTGTCCGACCACCTGGCCATCGACAAGATGCTCACCGAGATCAGCGCGCTGGAGCGTGGCAACCGGTGGCACGCCCTCGCTCGGCTCTCGCTGCGTGACGACGTGTACGGCTCGCTTCGCGCCATCACGCTCGATGCCCTGCGCCACAGCGACGAAGACCTCGCGACGGACGAGAAGATCGCCCAGTGGGAGAAGGCCAACGCGTCGCGGCTGTCGCGGGCGCGCGTGGCGCTCGACGACATCACCCGGTCCGGCCGGCTCGACCTGGCGACCCTGTCGGTGGCGGCCCGCCAGATCCGGAGCACGGTGCGGTGACCTACGTCTCACACGTCCAGCCGCGCTGGTCGGACATGGACGTCTTCGGGCACGTCAACCACGCGAACGTGGTGACGCTGCTCGAAGAGGCCCGGGTCCCGTTGCTGTTCGGCGAGGGGGTGAAGGCCGGGCTGACCGAGCTGCCGAAGGGGCTGGTCGTGGTCGAGCTGACCGTGCGCTATCGGAAGCCGGTCATCGCCCGGCCGGGCATCCCGGTGCGGGTGGAGATCGGCCTGACCAAGCTGCGGGCGGCCAGCGTCACGCTGACCCACCAGGTGCACACCGGGCCCGAGGAGTCGGACCCGGTGGCCGTCACGGCCGAGCTGGTGCTGGCCCCGTACGACACCACCAAGCTGCGGCCCCGCCGGCTGTCCGCACCGGAGACCGAGTTCCTGAAGCGGGTGTTCGCCGATGCCTGAGCTGCGCATCCCCGACGCGGGCGACCGTGACACGCTCGGCGCTTTCGTCGCGCGGGCGGTCCGCCTCGACGGGCAGACTTCGGTGCGGCTGCGCCAGCGCGAGGACGGTGTGGTCGAGGCGTGGACGGCCACCCCGTTCGAGGTGCTCGCCACCCGGGCGGTGGCCGGGACCATCACGCCGTCCGACGTCACGGTGTCGGGCAACGAACTGCTCGCCGCGCTGACCGTGGTGGGCGGCCCGGTGATGGACCCGGGCCCGGCGCGTGACCTGATGTGGCACGCCGAGCTGCCCGCCTCCGGCCGGTGGCGACTGGTGGACGAGCTGCCGGTGGCCGTGGTCTCGGACCTGGCCGACCGCGGGGTCACGCTGGCCCGCGACAACGCCGGTCCGCACGGCACGCCGCCGGCTTCGCTGATGGACCAGGCCGTGCTCACCGTGACCGGGGGCGAGCTGGAGGTGAAGGTCCAGCTGCGGTGCCTGTTCGCGTTGTCCGGCATGGGCTTTCTGGACTCCTCGATCGCCGACGACGTGGTGCGGGTCACGGCCACGGATTCGTGGCTGCGCCTCGACGCGCGGTACGGGGCGGTGCTGAAGCGGCGGCAAGCGTTGCTGCCCCTGCTGTTCTGAGGCCCGCGGCGGCCGGCCGGGGACGGGCGACGCCGGTGCCGCCGATGCGATCTTCCGGCCTCGGCGAGCGTGGCGGCGGACACCTGAGTGGCGGTCAGAGCGGCTGAGATCCTGGTTCCGCCGACGAACACGGGTACAGTCGTAGGGGGTCAGCTGCCGTCCCTCCGATCGGCGTCGCGGCCTTCTACGCCGCTCCTGCCGGTTTTCCTGGCGCGGTGGGACGGTGGAACGGAGATCTGATGCTCCTGTCCAAACCGGAATCTCACGCCTACCTGCCTGATGAAGGTGACGACCACCAGCTGCTGCGGCACGCCCTCGAGGGCTACGTCCGCGCGGTGGCCGCCGCCGTGGGCGTTCCGCGCGAAGGAACGTCGTTCGAAGCGACCGACACGGTCACCGCGTACCTCGGCCTCAGCCGGCGTGCGCCGCAGTACCCGGGCCGCGATCTGATGCTGGTGTGGAGTGCGCGCCAGGGCTGGGCGGTCTCGGTGGAGACCCATCCGGCCGAGGTGCCGCTGGTGCTCTCCCGCCTCGGCGGCGACGTGGTCCCCGCGCCCGAGGCCGTCGGCCGGTTCGTCACCGAGGTGGTCTCCCGGACCGGCGGCGTGCCTCTCGGCGTCCCGCCCGCCCGGGTTGCCGTCGACGACGAGGACCTGGTCGCCCGGATGCTCCTGCGCACCGGGCCGACGTGATGACCTCGGCCCGGTGGTGAGAGAGACCCGGCAGCACTGGCTGCCGGGTCTCTCTCACGTCGGGGTCAGGCGACCGGGCGGAGCTTGCGGGCCAAGCGCTCGGGACGGGGCCAGCGGACCTGCGAGGCCCAGCTCAGCTTCTCGAACACCCAGATCAGCCGGGCGGAGATGTCGAGCTGCCCACGGCCGACGCCGTGCCGGGCGCCGGTCGGGTCGGCGTGGTGGGAGTTGTGCCAGGACTCGCCGAAGGACAGGATCGCGAGCGGCCAGAAGTTGGCCGAGCGGTCACGCGCCTCGTACGGGCGCTCGCCGATCATGTGGCACAGCGAGTTGACCGACCAGGTGACGTGGTGCAGCGCGGCGACCCGGACCAGCCCGGCCCAGAAGAACGCCGTCAGCGCGCCCCACCAGCTCATCGTGATCAGCCCGCCGAGCAGCGCCGGGCCCAGCAGGGTGACGAGGGTGAGCAGGGGGAAGAGCCGGTCGACCCGGCTGATGTCGGGGTCGGCCAGCAGGTCGGGGGCGAACCGGCGCGGGTTGGTCTTGTCGCGGTCGAAGATCCAGCCCATGTGCGCGTGCCAGAACCCCTTGGCCAGCGCCGCGGGGGTGGTGCCGAACCGCCAGGGGGAGTGCGGGTCGCCGTCCCGGTCGGCATACGCGTGGTGGCGCCGGTGGTCGGCCACCCAGGCGACCACCGGCCCCTGCATGGCCATGCTGCCGGCGACGGCCAGCGCGATCCGCAGTCCGCGCCGCGCCCGGAACGAGCCGTGGGTGAAGTACCGGTGGAAGCCGATGGTGACGCCGAGCCCGGTCACGCAGTAGAAGCCGGCCGCGAGCCCGATGTCCAGCCAGCTCAGCCCCCAACCCCAGGCCAACGGCACCGCCGCGGCCACCGCCAGCAGCGGGACCACGGCGAACAGCTTGACCAGGAAGGCCTCGGTGCCGGTCTTCTGCCCGGCCATCACCGGTTCCCCGGTCCGGCCGGGGGTCTTCGGCTCGGGGCTCGGGTTGCCGCCGGGCGGGTTGGTTTCCTGCCGGGAGGGAGCTTCGTCGCCGGGGTGGCCGGTGCTTGCGGGGGCGAGATCGGGGGCCGGGTCAAGGGTGTCGATGCTGGGCTCCTGGGGTTGAGCTGGAACGTTCGCGGATGGGGTACCGCCGCCGGGGCCGGTTTCCCGAGATGGGTCCGCCGGCGGCAGCGCCGGGGGCCGAAGAACACCGCCGGGGGCCTTGGAGCACCGCCGGTACGGCCGGTTCCGCCACGGGCAGAACCTGGCCGGTGTTCCCCGGGTCAACGACCGCCGCTTCCCGATGGTTCCCGGGCACCACGACCGTGCACGGCTGTCCCCCGGCCGGGTCGGAGCGCGGGTGAGGGTTCGCCACGGCCATCCGTGGTCCAGCCCGAGGGAACGAGGCGTCATCAGACCCAATTTCCGGACTCGCTACTTGGGTGTACTCTCGAATCGAGAGTACGAGGGAATCAAGAGTGGGTCGGTTCGGGAAGAGTCCGGATCGGAACGACGCGAGTCGGCGCACGGCGTGGGCCGGAGAGTTCGAGATCGGGGAAGTCCTCGGTATCCGGCGGGCGCACAGGAGCGCCGTGGTCGCGTCACGTTTCCGGGCTCGGGCTGACCAATCCTGGTCGAAGTGCGCTGCCGCCCGGGCTTCCGGTCCAGCCGACTGCCCACAATGGACAACGAGGAGAGGACCTGACGATGACACCGTCGCCTTCGGACGCTCGTGCGACCGGCGCCACGCCATCTCCGGCCGCCCAGTCTCCGGCCACACCATCGCTGGGAACGCCGTCTCCAGCCGACCAGTCGCAGTCCGGCCAGTCTCGGCCGGACCCGTCTCACTACGGCCAGCCCCGGCCTGTCACCTCCCGGGCCGCCTTGCGCTCCACGGTGGCCGCCGTCCTCCGCGATGTGGCGCCGCCGTTGCTGATCTTCTTCGTCCTGCACCTGCTCGGGGTGAACGACGTGATCGCCTACACCGCCGGTTCGATCGTGCCGCTCGGCCGGCTGGCCGCCGATCGGCTGCGGGGGCGGCCGTTCAACGCGATCTCCGGGCTGGTCGTCGTCTTCCTCGTGGTTTCGGTCGTCCTCGCCCTGGTCACCCGGGACGCGCGCACGGTGATGGCGCGCGGCGGCATCATCTACCTGGCCATCGCCCTCGCGGCGGCGGTGTCCGTGCCGACGCGCAGTCCGCTCATGCTGATGCTGGCGCGCTACTTCGCCGTGCGGGCGCGGCCCGACGTGGCCGGGCGGTTCGACGAGGTCTACCGCCGCCCGGCCGGGGTGCGGGCCATGCGCGTGGTCACGGCCGCCTGGGCGGTGGCGTTCGGGGTCTCGGCCCTGGCTTGCGTGGTCTGCGCCTACGCGCTGCCGGTGACGCTGGCGGCCACCGTCACCTCGCTGGTCGAGCCGGTGACCGCCCTGCTGCTGACCGCCGGCACGGCCCGGTACCTCAGCCGCTCGGCGGCCGCGCTCCGGGCCGCCGCCTGAAGGCGGCCCGAGACGCGGCGAAGGGCCGGCGCCTCGACGGCGGCCGGCCCTTCGCGAAAGCCTGGAAAGAAGCTCAGATGACCGTGACCGAGGTGGCCTGCGGTCCCTTCTGGCCCTGCCCGATCTCGAACTCCACGCGCGCGTTCTCCTCGAGGCTGCGGAAACCGTTGCCCTGGATCTCGGAGTAGTGCACGAACACGTCGCCACCGCCGGAATCCGGGGTGATGAAGCCGAAGCCCTTCTCGGCGTTGAACCACTTCACGGTGCCTTGCGTCATAGAAATCTCCACCACTGAACACTGAAATCGAGATGCCACCTCGGCATCCGGGTCCAGCACCGACGGGGTGATCTTCCGTGGAGGAGAACCACTACGCCCGCTGCATCTTGCGAGCGTGGCTGCGGGCGCACCCACCGCACGAACACAAAACAAGACCGCCGACAGTAAAGCACGGCCGGGCCCCCGGACGCCATACCTCTCGCCGATCGGCTGTGCGGGCGGACATCCGGGGATTTCCATCCACAATGTACATCCTTTATGGACAGACGGGGATCCTGTTGCGTGGTCGGCGATGAAGCCACTGGGGGCGGGTGGTCCGTCCCGTTCGGGCCGGGCGGTGGCGACCTCGCGGGGGCATGTCTTCGTCCCCTCGCGCGCTTCGAGTCGTTCGCCCGACGCCGGTTCCGATCCGGGGCGACCGTACCGCACATCGTGCCCCGGAATGCCTGCTCGCTGGTGTCACCGGGTGTGGCTCGTGTAGCGTCAGGCCGGTCGAGAACATCCCGCGCGCCGGCATCAGGGCCGGCGTCGTCGTCGGCCGATCGTCCCGCCCGTGGCGGGTGGACCCCGGCCGCCGGGCCCACTTCGATCTCGGCGAGGAGCCGCATGCGCTCGGAACGACGTCCCCTTTCCCTGGAAACCAGTGAATTCGCCCGGGCCCGCGCTTCGGCCGAAGTGGGTTTGCGAACCCAGCGCGACCTGGCGGTCCGCACGGTGGCGGCCAAGGCCCACGACGCCCAGGACCTGCGCGACATGCTCGCCATGCTGGGTCTGGACGCGGCCGGGCAGCGGGCCGGCACCGCCGGCGTCTGACGATCCGCGGGGACGGGGCCTCGCTCCGGACCGGTGTGCGGCCGGTCCGGCCCCGCTGACTCGGGGGGTCAGACCAGCCAGGCCGCCGCGTCCGGCGGCAGCCGCCCGTCGACCAGCGGGCTGCTGGAGAGCAGCAGCTCGCCGGGCGGCAGCGCGATCGAGCTGGCCGAAGTGTTCAACGCGCAGATCAGCCCGCCCTTGCCGCGGCGGAACGCGAAGCAGCCCGCGGGCGCGCCGTACCACTCCAGTTCGTCGCCGACCCGGAACGCCGGGTGGTGCTTGCGCAGGTCGACCGCCTGCCGGTACAGCGACAGGGTCGATCCCTCTTCCCCCAGCTGCCGCTCGACGGTCTGGTCCGCCCACGCCACCGGCATCGGCAGCCAGGTGCGCGGAGTGCGCGAGAAGCCGAACGGCGGCAGATCGCCCTCCCACGGCATCGGCACGCGGGCGGCGTCGCGGCTGAACTCCGGGCCCTGCGTGCGGGCCCGCGGGTCCTGCATCGCCGCGGGTGGGATCTCGGCGTTTTCGAGCCCCAGCTCTTCGCCGTTGTACAGGTAGACCGCGCCGGGCAGGGCCAGCTCGACCAACGCCATGGCCCGGGCGCGGCGGACCCCGGCCGGTCCGCCGCCGTACCGGCTCGCCGTGCGCCACACGTCGTGGTTGCTCAGCGTCCAGGTCGCGGGGGCGCCGGCCGCGCGCGGCACGGCCAGCGAGCGCTCGATCGAGGTCCGCATCGCGTCGGCGTCGAAGTGGGTGAGCACCAGGCGGAAGTTGAACGCCAGGTGCAGCTCGCCGGGGCGCAGGTAGCGGGCCAGCCGCTCCTCGTCGCTCACCCAGATCTCGCCGACGGCCATGGTGCCCGGGTGCTCGTCGAGCACCCGGCGGATCATCCGGTGGACCTCGTGCACCCCCTCGTTGTCGAAGCGGGGGTCGAACCGGGGGTCGGAACCGGGGCCGGAACCGGAATCGCCGGCCGGGCCGGGTCCGGGACCGGACTGGCCGAGGTCCATGTCTGGCAGTCCGGGCGGCTTCGCCATGCCGTGCGCGACGTCGACGCGGAAGCCGTCGACGCCGCGTTCGAGCCAGAACCGCAGCGTGCGCTCGAAGTCGTGGCGCACCTCGGCGTCGGCCCAGTTGAGGTCGGGTTGCTGGGGCGCGAACAGGTGCAGGTACCACTGCCCGTCCGGCACCCGGGTCCAGGCCGGGCCGCCGAACACGCTGACCCAGTTGTTGGGCGGCTCGGCGCCGTCCGGCCCGCGCCCGTCGCGGAAGAGGTAGCGCTCGCGCTCCCGGCTGCCCGGGGCGGCGGCCATCGCGGACTTGAACCAGGCGTGCTGGTTGCTGGTGTGGTTGGGGACCACGTCCACGGTCACCCGGATGCCGCGCCGGTGCGCCTCGGTCAGCAGCACGTCGAAGTCGCCCAGGGTGCCGAACAGCGGGTCGACGTCCCGCGGGTCGGCCACGTCGTAGCCGTGGTCGGCCATGGGGGAGCGGTAGAACGGCGTGAGCCAGAGCGCGTCGACGCCCAGCCGCTCCAGGTACCCCAGCCGGCTGCGGATGCCTTCGAGGTCGCCCACCCCGTCGGCGTCGGAATCGGCGAAGGAACGCACGTAGATCTGGTAGAAGACGGCGTCCTGCCACCACGAAGACCGCGGTGCCGGCTCGGCCGCCCGGCGCCCGGCCACCCGCCGGGACATCAGACGAAGCTGTTCATCATGCTGTGCGCCGCCATTTCCAGGTACGCCCAGAGCTGCTGGCGGTAGGGCTGTTCGAGATGCTCCTCGTCCACGGCGATCCGGATCGCGCGCAGCCAGGCGTCCCGCTCGATCGGGCCGATCTTGAACGGCGCGTGCCGCATCCGCAGCCGCGGGTGCCCGCGCTGGTCGGAATAGGTGTGCGGGCCGCCCCAGTACTGCATCAGGAACAGCCGGAAACGCTCCTCGGCCGGGCCGAGGTCCTCCTCCGGGTACAGCGGGCGCAGCACCTCGTCGGTCGCCACCTCGGCGTAGAACCGCGCGACGATCCGGCGGAACGTCGGTTCACCGCCCACGGCCTCGTACAGGCTCACCGGATCCGGCCCACTCACAGTCGACACCCCTCCATCTTGCCTTGCCGCGCGCTACTTGTCGGCGGCCGGTACCGAGGACATGAACCGGCCGAGCGGCGGTTCGAAACCCGCCTCCTCCAGCGCGCCGAGCAGTTGTGCCCGCAGCGCGCGCTGCACGGCCCACTGCTTGCCGGGCCGGACCTTCACCGTCAGCCGGAGCTCGATGCCCTCCGGCGTCACCTTCTCCACGCCGAGCAGCTCCGGCGGCTCCAGCACGTTCACGGCGAGCAGTTCGCCGCGGGTGGCCTTGTTCGCGGCCTCGCTGAGCACCGTGGTGGCCAGGTCGACGTCGGCGGAGTAGCCGAGCGGCACGTCCACCACCGCGACGGCGAAGCCCTGGCTGGAGTTGCCGACCCGCAGCACCTCGCCGTTGCGCACGTACCAGACGGTGCCCTTCAGATCGCGAAGCGTGGTGATGCGCAGGCCCACGGCCTCGACCGTGCCGGTGGCGGGGCCGATGTCCACGATGTCGCCGACGCCGTACTGGTCCTCGATCATCATGAACATGCCGGACAGGAAGTCGCGCACCAGGTTCTGCGCGCCGAACCCGATCGCCACGCCGAGGATGCCGGCCGTGGTGATGATCGGCGCGAGGTTCACCCCCAGCTCGCCCAGCACGAGGATGAAGGCCAGTCCGTAGATCAGGAACGTGCTCATCGAGCTGAGCACCGAGCCGATGGTCTTCGCCCGCTGGCGTCGGCGCTCCACCACGGCCGGGCCCAGCACGTCGGGCGCGCGCTCCCGCAGCGGTTTCAGCAGCGCGGGCAGCTTCCCGCCGCTGCGCGGAAGGGTGGTCACGCGGTCGATCAGCCGCCGTGTGAGATACCGCACCAGGAACGCCAGCACCAGGATCAGGATGATCCGCAGCGGTTTGGTCACGAGCCAGTCGGCCGAGCCGGCGAGCCACTGGTTGTGCGTGATCGAAAAGACCTGCGCGCACCAGGTGCTGGGGTCCGAGATGCACACCGGCGGGGCGCTGAGCACGAGATTCACGAGCGGGAACAGTCCTTCCTGAGCTGGTGGTTGCCCCACCCCGGGTGCGGCGGTGAGATGACACGTCATTCAAGACAGGTGCGCTCGGGGGGCGATGTGTGGTCGACTATGCCTGCACCGGTGGAGGTGGTCGAGTGCCAGACCGACAACCCATCCCCTTCGGCGGCCCCGGCCGAGCCACGGCCGAGCAGTCGCCGGAGGCGATTCTGCGGGCCTGCCCGGGGGGCGCCGCGTCCGGCCCGGCCGGCCCGGGGACCCGGCCCGGGGGTGTCTCCCGTCCGCCCGGCCAGCGTAGAGGCCGGGATCCGGCGACCCCCTCGTGGGGCCGCCGTCGCGTGCTCCTGCTGAACGCGACCTTCGAACCCCTGACCGCCCTGCCGCTGCGGCGGGCGGTGGTGCTGGTGCTGTGCGGCAAGGCCGAAGTGGTGCACGGCGACCCGGGCGGCGTCGAACTGCACGCCGCGACCGTCTCGCTGCCCGTGCCCTCGGTCATCCGGCTCAGCACCTACGTGCGGGTGCCCTACCGGGCCAAGGTGCCGCTGACCCGGGCCGGGCTGATGCACCGCGACCGATTCCGCTGCGCCTACTGCGGCGGCCGGGCCGAGACCATCGACCACGTCCTCCCGCGCAGCCGCGGCGGTCCGCACACCTGGACCAACTGCGTCGCCTGCTGCGCCCGGTGCAACCACCGCAAGGCCGACCGGCTGCTCTCGGAGATCGGCTGGCGGCTGCGCGTGGTCCCGCGGGCCCCGCACGGCCCGCACTGGCGCCTGCTGGCGCACTCCACCGAGGCCGACCCGCTCTGGCGGCCGTACCTCGGTTCCGCGGCCTGACCCCGGACACATCGGCGCCCCGGCTGCCTGCTGGCGGCCGGGGCGAGCCGGGTTGCCTCGCGTCGAAGCTCTGGTCGCGCGCCTCAGGCGGCGAGCGTGAAGTCCGCCTGGCTGGTGACGCGGGTGCCCAAGGTGACCCGGGTGCCACGGGTGACCCGGGTGCCCAAGGTGACGCGCGTGCCACGGGTGACCCGGGTGCCACGCGTGACGCGGGTGCCGGCCGTGACGCGGGTGCCGCAGGTGACGCGGGTCCCGGCCGTGACGCGGGTGCCGCGCGTGACCCGGGTGCCGCGGGTCACGCGGGTTCCGCCGGTGACGCGTGTACCGCGAGTGACCCGAGTACCGCGGGTAACCCTTGTGCCTGACGTCACGCGAGTCCCAGGGGTGAATTCGGTGTCGCTGAGTGACGAAACGGTCTCGTTGATCGCCTGAGCGGGGGTCTGGACGCTCTGCATGACGTGGCCTCCTGGGACCGGTGCGTTACCTGCTGGGGCTGAGGAGCGGGGCGCAAGGCCCGTACAGGTGAAAAAGCTACGAGGATTTCAAGGTTCCGACAAGACGGCAGCGGCGGGTACGGCCGCCTGTACGGTGAGTTGCCATCTTTCGGCCCGCCCCGCTTCGGCTCAACGTGCGAGTCCGGGCGGGCCAAGCGGCGGACGGGCGTTGTCCGGCGACGAACGGTCGTCTCCCGGTGCGGCGCCGCGCGGTGGCCGCCAGGGCCATCCGATACGCTCACCGCCGTGAACGTTGTCGAGACGATCCTGGTCTACGCGGTCATCCCCCTGGCCATCTACTTGGTGGTCGGAGCGGCCACCTTGCGCAAGAGGTCCTCGGGGACGTCGCGGTACCGGCCGGGTCAGCCGTGGGAGTACCCCGCGATGTGGTGGAGCGCCAACCCGGACGGCGTCGGTGCCGGGCCCCGGGCGACCGGAGTGGACAGTGCGGCGCCCGCGGGCGCCTCGACCGCGGCCGGAGGCGCTCGTGGCAACTGGTGAACTCGCGCCGTCGGCCACCGCGGTCGATCTGCTGGGACACGAGTCGGAGAAGGACCTGCCGTTCGGCGAGGTCGTGACCGGCAGCGGCCGTCGCTCGGCCGCGAAGATGTACGAGCCGTCCGCCCCGGCCGTCCCGTTCTCGGTGCAGCAGCTCGCGCGCCTGGACGAAGCGCTGACTTTCGCGAGCCGGGAGTCCGGCCTCGACTTCAGCGTGTACCTGGGCGATCTCGAGCAGGACTCCCGGGCCGGCGCGGAGAAGCTGCACGCCGCCACCGACGACCCGTCGAACGCCGTGCTGGTGGCCGTCTCACCGGCCCAGCGGGCGATCGAGATCGTCACCGGGCAGCACGCCTACCAGCGGGTACCCGACCGCGGCGCCAAGCTCGCCGTGGCCAGCATGGTCGCCTCCTTCAAGGAGGGTGACCTGGTCGGCGGTCTGGTGAACGCCCTGCGCATGCTCAGCGACCAGGCCGGGCCCGCGCCGAAGCACTGACGCCGGCACCGGAGAACGATGAAGGGGACCCCCTCGGCCGAGGGGGTCCCCTTCATCGTTTCCCGGACCGCTCGTGAGCGGCCGGGCCGGGCGGAGCCGTCCCGGACCGCTCACGGACCAGGTCAGGACTGGCGGTCGAAGTCCCGGGCGGCCAGCGCGCGGACGATGCCCGCCCGGCCCTCCGAGACCAGGCGGCGCAGCGCGGCCGGGTGCTCGCCCGCGAGCCACTCGTCCGACGCCGTCACCGTCGCCGGCTCCACGGCCCACGACGGGTACAGCCCGATCGCCGTCGGCTGGGCGCGCTCGCTGGAACGCCGCGCCCACACCTCGTCGATCACCTCGAAGTACTTGCCGACGTACTCGCCCAGCAGTCCCTTCTGGCCCGGGTGCGAGAAGCCCGAGATCAGCGAATCGCTGACCGCGTTGGGGATCTCGTCGTCGAAGATCGCCCGCTGCCAGGTGTCGGCCTTGGCCTCCGCCGTCGGCTGCAGGGCGCGCGAGCGCTCCGCGTGCCGCCGTCCCGCCGCGGTGTCGTCCTGAGCCAGCTCCGCGGTGATCTCGTCGGTGGCCGCCCGGCCGTGCGCCACCAGCGCCTGCAGCAGACGCCAGCGCAGGTCGGTGTCGACGGTGAGGCCCGGCAGCGGGGCCGAGCCGTCCAGCCAGCCCGCGACGACGCCCAGCGTCGCCTCGTCGAGCACGCCGCCGGCCAGCGAGTTGACGAACGCCAACTGGTGGTCCGAGCCCGCTTCGGCGGACTGGGCCAGCTCCAGCACCCGGCCGGTGAGCGCGGGCCAGCCCTGCTCGGCGGCCCACTTCTGCTCGGCGTAGGAGTTCAGCGCCGTCTGCGCCTGCAGCAGCAGCCGCTGCACCACGCCGACCTCGCTCTCGGCGTGGATGCCGCGCGCCACCAGCGTCACGAAGTCGCGCGCCTTCAGCTCGGCTTCGCGGGTCATCTCCCACGCCGCCGACCAGCACAGCGTGCGGGGCAGGGATTCCTCGATGTCGGAGATCCGGTCGATCAGCGTGGTCAGCGACGCCGGGTCGAGCCGCATCGTGCAGTAGGTCAGGTCGTCGTCGTTGACCAGCACCAGCCGCCCCGCGGGCCGGCCGACCAGCGCGGGCACCGCGGTGCGCTCGCCGTCGACGTCCAGCTCGACCCGCTCGGTGCGGACGATCCGGCCCTGGTCGTCCTCGTCGTAGACGCCGACCGCGACGCGGTGCGTGCGCAGCTCGCCCGCGCCCGGTTTGGCACCGGACTGCACCACGGCGAACGAGGCGAACGTGCCGTCGGCCGCCACCTCGTACCGCGGGCTCAGCGAGTTCAGCCCGGTGGTCTCGAGCCACTGCGCGCTCCACCACGACAGGTCGCGACCGGACGCCTCCTCCAGCGCCGCCAGCAGGTCGGCCAGGGTGGCGTTGCCCCAGGCGTGCTTGCCGAAGTAGACCTTGAGCCCGTCGAGGAAGTGCTCGATGCCGACGTAGGCGATCAGCTGCTTGAGCACGCTGGCGCCCTTGGCGTAGGTGATGCCGTCGAAGTTCACCTCGACCGCGTGCAGGTCGACGATGTCGGCGGCGATCGGGTGCGTCGAGGGCAGCTGGTCCTGCCGGTAGGCCCACGACTTCTCGATGTTGGCGAAGCTGGTCCAGGCGTTCTTGTACTCGGTCGCCTCGGCCTGGGCGAACACGCTGGCGAAGGTCGCGAACGACTCGTTCAGCCACAGGTCGTCCCACCAGCGCATGGTGACCAGGTCGCCGAACCACATGTGCGCCATCTCGTGCAGCAGGGTCTCGGCGCGGCGCTCGTAGGCGTAGCGCGTGACGCGGCTGCGGAAGACGTAGTCCTCGAGGAAGGTGACCGCGCCGGCGTTCTCCATCGCGCCCGCGTTGAACTCCGGCACGAACAGCTGGTCGTACTTGGAGAACGGGTAGGGCGTGCCGAACTTCTCGTGGTAGAAGCCGAAGCCCTGCTTGGTCTCCACGAACAGCCGGTCCGCGTCCATGTGCTCGGCCAGCGAGGCGCGGCAGTAGATGCCGAGCGGAATGGTGCGGTGGGCGTCGGAGAATTCGTCGCGCCACTCGGCGTACGGGCCGGCGATCAGCGCCACCAGGTAGGTGGAGATCCGCTCGGACACCTTGAACACGGTGTGCCGCGCGCCGTCGGTGGTGTCCTCGGCCGACTCGGCGAGCGCGTTGGACACGATCTTCCAGTCCCGCGGAGCCCGCACCTCGACCCGGTAGACCGACTTGAGGTCGGGCTGGTCGAAGCAGGCGAACATCCGCTTGGCGTCGGCCGTCTCGAACTGCGTGTAGAGGTACACGCCGTCGTCGACCGGGTCGACGAAGCGGTGCAGGCCCTCGCCGGTGTTGGTGTACTGGCAGTCCGCGGTGACCACCAGCTCGTTGTCGGCCTCGAGCGAGGGCAGCGCGATGCCCCGGTCCTCGACGTAGGCGCTCACGTCGAGCTCGGTGCCGTTGAGGACGGCGGACCGGACCCGTTCGGCGATCAGGTCGATCCAGGACGACTCGCCGGGCCGGGCGCTCGAGAATTTCACGGTGGTGGTGGAGAGGAAGGTCTTCTCCCCGGGACCGCCGTGGCCGTCGGTCAGGTCCAGCTCGATGTCGTAGGAGCCGACATCCAGCAGGCCGGAGCGCTGCTTGGCTTCGTCGCGAGTCAGGTTGGGGGCGGGCACTGGCACCTCTGGTCGTCGGTTTCGGTTACGGTTTTCAAGCTGCCGAGCATCCAATCATGCGGGCTGTGCGGCGGGCGAGAAGGGAACAACCGGAGCGATCCCGCGGTTGCGTCTCGGTGTGGGGCCCGGCCCCCGCCGAAGCGGTGAATCCCGCAACCACCCGAGTCACGCTCAGGAGCAAGCCAGATGACCTCGACGTCCCAGCCCACCAGGGTCGACTTCTACTTCGACCCGATCTGCCCGTTCGCCTGGATCACCTCGCGCTGGATCCTCGAGGTGGAGCAGCACCGCGACCTCGACCTGCACTTCCGGATCATGAGCCTGTCGCTGCTGAACTCCGGTCGCGAGGACCTGCCGCAGAACTACCGGGACCTGATGGACGAGGGCTGGGGTCCGGTCCGCGTGGCCACGGCGCTGGCGCAGACCCAGGGCGAGGCGGCGTTGCGCGGCTACTACACCGAGTTCGGCACGCGCTACCACAACCAGGGCAACAAGGACCGCCTCGCCGTGATCAAGGAGTCGCTCGCCGCCATCGGCGCGCCGGCCGAGCTGATCGAGGCCGCCGGGTCCACCGAGTACGACGAGGCGCTGTCCCGGAGCCACCACGAGGGCATGGACCCGGTGGGCATGGACGTCGGCACGCCGACCATCCACATCGACGGCGTCGCCTTCTTCGGCCCGGTGCTCAGCTCGATCCCGCGCGGCGAAGACGCTTTGAAGGTGTTCGACGGCGCCCGCGCGCTGGCCGGCTACCCGGACTTCTTCGAGCTCAAGCGCACCCGTTCCGGTGAGCTGAACTTCGACTGAGGCCCGCTCCGGCCGCCAGCGCGGCCCGGGTGACGTCGGCGGGGTAGGGCGAGGCCGCGAGCGCCTCGTCCGGCCCCGTCTTCCCGGCCTCGACGGCGGCCTTCAGCTCGTTCAGCCGGAGCAGCCCGGCTCGGTGCCGGCGGAGGAATTCGGGCCCGACCGCATCGCCGTGGCCGGGTACCACGATCCGCGGTTCCAGCGCGAGGATCGCCTCCAGGGCGCGCGGCCAGCCGAGCAGATCGCTTTCGCCGCTGAACGAGTCCGCGGTGAAGCCCTCCGGCCCGTGCTCGACCACGTCGCCGGCGAAGACGATCCGCGCGTCCGGCACGTGCACCACCAGATCGTGATCGGTGTGCGCGGGGCCGGGGTGGACCAGCACGGCGGTGCGGCCGCCGAGGTCCAGCTCCTGACGAGTGGTGACGAGCCGGTCCGGCGGCATGATCCCGGTCCGGCCGAGTGCGTCGGCGATCTCGGGCTTCCCGGCTTCGCGGTAGTGCTCGGCCCACTTGACCTTCGCCGCTTCGCCGTGTTCGACCAGCTCGGGTAGGCAGCGCTGGTGCGCCCAGACGTCGCAGGGCAGGAACGCCGTGGTGCCGTAGCTGTGGTCGAAGTGCGCGTGGGTGTAGACGACCGCCCACGGCCGGTCGGTCAGCTCGCGGACCGAGGCGGCCAGCTCCGCGCCCTGATCGACGTCGCCCCGGGTGTCGATCACCAGGCAGCGTTCCGCGCCGGCCACCAGCCCGGTGGTCAGGTCCAGCTCCTGGTGACGGCGCAGGTAGACGCCGTCGGTGAGTTCGGTCCAGGTCATCGGCCCTCCAGGATTCCGTCGACCAGCACGGGTGCGGTCTCACTGACGTCCACCGGCGCGGCCAGGGTGACGTCGTTTTCGTGGCCGGTCGCGGCCAGTTCCCGGCCGGAGGAACAGTTTCGCAGCGCGGCGGCGACATCCGTGGCTTGGTAGGCCGCCGCGGCGAGCGCTGCCTCCGCCGAGGCCGCCCGGCCGAGGCGGAGCAGCGCGGTGACGACCGCGCCCGCCCCCAGCTGGTCCTCGATACACGGCCGCAGCGGGCCGGACCCTTGGCTTTCGCCGAACAGGTTGACCCCCCCAGCGTTCGCCGCCCGGGATGACGCCGATCGCGCCGCCGTCCGCCAGCTCGTGCGCCTTCGCCGCGACGGCGGTGGCGTTGCGCAGGCAGCCGACGAGCACATGCGCGCCGGTGGCAGCGGCTTCGGCGCAGAGCGTGGCGCCATTGGGAGACGGCAGTGCGAGCAGAGTCCCAGGCGGGATCGCCGTCACCGAAGACGGCCGCAGCGTCCACCGGCCCTCGCCTGCGACGACGGCGCCGGCTTCGCGTGCTTCAGCCACTCCGCGCTCGTCGCGCCATCGCACCGGCAGCACGCGGCCACCGCGGGACGTGACGAGATCCGTGGTGGTGCTGAAGGAAAGCACGTCGACCACCACCAGCACGGTGCACGCGCCGCCGAGCGCGGTGACGCCTTCACTGCCCCATTCGAGCCGGACGTCGTGGCCCGGCTGCTCCCAGATGCCCACCCCCGGAGCATGCCGGACGCCGCGGGGGATGGCAGACTTCCGGCTGTGCGTGTCTACTTGGGATCCGACCATGCCGGTTTCGAGCTGAAGAACCACCTGGTGAGCCATCTCGGCGCGCAGGGGCACGAGGTCGTCGATGTCGGTCCGCACGTCTACGACCCGGCCGACGACTACCCGGCGTTCTGCGTGGCCACCGCGCTGCGCGTGGTCGCCGACGAGGGCAGCCTCGGGCTGGTGATCGGCGGCTCCGGCAACGGTGAGCAGATCGCCGCCAACAAGGTGCCCGGCGCCCGCGCGGGGCTGGGCTGGAGCGTCGAGACGGCGAAGCTGTGCCGCGAGCACAACCACGCCCAGCTGCTCGGCGTCGGCGCCCGCATGCACACCACCGAGGAGGCCACGGCGATCGTGGAAGCCTTCCTGGCCACGCCGCCCTCCCCGGACGAGCGCCACGGCCGCCGCATCCGGCAACTGCTCGACTACGAGCGCACCGGCACCCCGCCGGCGCTCCCGGAGGCCTGATGCCCGAGGGGCACACCCTCCACCGGCTGGCCCGCCTGCACCAGCGCCGCTACCACGGCGCGCCGGTCGGGGTGAGCAGCCCCCAGGGCCGGTTCGCCGACGAGGCCGCGCGGCTCGACGGGCAGGTGTTCGTCTCGGCCGAGGCGTACGGCAAGCACCTGCTGCACCACTACGGTCCACAGGGGACGGTGCACGTGCACCTGGGCCTCTACGGCACGTTCTCCGAGACCCCGCTGCCCGTGACCGAGCCCGTGGGCCAGGTGCGGATGCGGCTGACCGGCCGCACGCACTGGGCCGACCTGCGCGGGCCCACCCGCTGCGAGCTGCTGGACGACGCCCAGGTGGACGCGTTGAAGGCGCGGCTGGGGCCGGATCCGCTGCGCCGCGACGCGAAGCCCGAACTCGCGTGGGAGCGGATCTCCCGCTCCCGCACGTCGGTGGCCGCGCTGCTGATGGACCAGGCGGTGCTGGCCGGGGTCGGCAACGTCTACCGCGCCGAGGTGCTCTTCCGCCACGGCCTCGCCCCGATGGTCCCCGGCCGCGCCCTCGACCGCGGCTTGTGGGACGAGATGTGGGCCGACCTGGTCACCCTGATGCGCCACGGCGTGCGCGTCGGGCGGATCGACACGGTGGCGCCGGAGCACATGCCCCTCGCCCAGGGCCGCTCCGCCCGCGAAGACCGCCACGGCGGCGAGGTGTACGTCTACCGCCGCGCCGGGCTGCCGTGCCTGGTGTGCGGAACGCCGGTGGCGCACCAGGAACTGGTGGGGCGCAAGCTGTACTGGTGCCCGAGCTGCCAGCCCGCCTGAGCCGGACCGCGGCGGCGCCGCTGCCGGGCGGACTGGCCGGTGTCGCTCGGCACCGAGGTGCGCCACCGGCCGCCGCGGGCCGGTTCAGCCGGTGGTGAGGCCGTCCATCAGCAGGTCGAGCCGTTCCGCCAGCGCTGCGGCCAGGTCGAACGGCGGCGGCCCCCCGGTCAGCCAGCGGCGCAGGGTGTCGCCGTAGATCGCGGTCACCACCTCGGCCACGGTGCGCGGCGGGAGATCCGCCCGAAGCTCGCCGCGCTCCTGGCCCTGGCTGATCGCTTCGACGGTCGCTTCCGGCACCGGGTGCTGGTGGGCGGCCACCTCGTCCTGGCGCAGGCTCACGTGCAGCATCCGGGTGAGGGTGCGCTCGCGCTCGTTCATGGCCGCCAGCGCGGTGAAGTAGCGGTGCAGCCGGATGCGCGCGGGCTCGTCCGAATCGCTGACGGCGAGCAGCCGGTCGCGGCGGTCCTGGCCCCATTCCCGCAGGAAGTCGCGCTTGTGCGGGTAGTGGTTGAGCACGGTCTGCCGGGCGACGTCCGCCTCCGCGGCGATGTCGTCGATGGTCGTGCCCTCGTAGCCGCGCTCACCGAACAGCTTCAGCGCGGCCGTCAACAGCCGCGCCCGCATCCGGGCCCGGTTCGCCTCCCGCCGTCCTTCCGCCATGGAGTCAGCGTACCCACTTTTAGTCTTTAGGCTAAACTTAGGCTGAAGACCATTAATTTGGAGGAGCACGCCATGCAGGTGGACATTCGCGACCAGGTCATCGTCATCACCGGTGCGGCCCAGGGCCTGGGCCGCACGCTCGCGCTCGGTCTGGCCGCCGAGGGCGCGCGGATCGCGGTGGTGGCCCGCAGCGAGGCCAAGGCCGCGAGCACGGTCGACGAGATCGTCGACCGGGTGCCCGGCGCGCCGAAGCCGCTCGGCGTGGTCGCCGACGTCTCGGACGAGGACCAGGTCCGCGCGGCCGCCGAGACCGTCGACGCGCACTGGGGCCGGGTCGACGCCCTGATCAGCAACGCCGGCTGGATGCCGCCGAGCGGGACCATGCGGGTGCTGGACTTCGAGCTGAGCGACCTGCGCCGCATCATCGACAGCAACCTGGTCGGCTGTTTCCTGGTGACCAAGCACTTCGCGCCGGTGATGATCCGGGGCGGCGGGGGCCGGATCATCTACATCGGCAGCATGATCGGCACCCGGTCCGGCCCCGGCGGCGGCCCGTACGGTGCCACCAAGGCGGGGGTGCACCTGCTGAGCAACGTCGTGCACCAGGAACTGGCCGACCAGGGCATCCGCACGGTCGCACTGGCCCCGGGCCTCACCGACACCCCGGGCATGCGCGTGGCCGCGAGCGAGGAGCACATCGCCCGCGTCAGCGCCCGCTACCCGGGCGGGCGCGTCGGGCAGGCCGACGACATCGTGCCGTTCGCCGCTTTCCTGTGCAGTGCGGGCGCCGCCCACCTTTCCGGGACGCTGCTGGGCATCCGGCCGATCACCGGATGAGTCCGGAATGGACGGTGGCCCCCGCGGCGAAGGAGCTGCGGGGGCCACCGGGTCATCGGGGATCAGAAGTCGAAGTCGCCGCCGCCGTCGAAACCGCCGCCGTCGAAACCGCCGAAGTCGTTGCCGCCGTCGAAGCCGCCGTCGCCGCCGTCGAACCCGCCGCCGGCGTCGAGCGCGTCCTGCTGGCCCGCGTCGAAACCCGACTCCCAAGCCGAGGCGCTGGCGATGCCGCCCATTCCGGAGAACATCGCGCTGAACAGGAACATCGAGCCCAGGCCCCAGGCACCGGCCACCAGCGCGGGCTTCCACCACGGTTCGCTGTACCAGCCCTGCGGCACCGGACGGCCGGCCACGCGGCCGCCGGGGTAGTAGTACGGGGTGTTCTGGCCGGGATCCGGTGAGGCTTCGTAGTGCTCGCCTTCGACCTCCACCGCACGGTGCTCGGTGACCTTGCCCGCGCGCTCGCGTTCGCGTTCCTCCGGCAGCTCGGGACCGGGGTCCAGGCCCATGGCCAGCCGGGCCGCGCGGACGTAGTACAGGCCTTCGACGGCGGTCTCCTTGACCAGCCGGGCCTGCTCGACGGTCTTCGCCTGCTCCATCTGTGATCCGGCCGCGTTGTACCTCTCGCTGGCATCGGCCATCGCCTGCTGCGAAGCGGTGTCGGTGCCACTGAGGTTGAGCACCTGGCCGCCGAGGCGCTCGACCAGGCGGCGCGCGTCGGCCTTGGCGTCGTCCAGCTCGCTCTGCCGCGCGGCGGCCCGCGACCGCGAGAAGTACAGCCCGCCGCCGACCACGACGGCGACGAGCACGATCAGCAGGATCGCGGTGCTCATGGGTCACTCCACGGGTTGAGCGGACGCCGGTGGCCGGGCGGCCACCTGATCAACCGGACAACGCGGACAAGGCCCCGGAGGTTCCCAGTCGGTGACGCGGAGCACTCCGCTCGGGCGATGGCCGGGCAAAGTAGAACAGGTTACGGTCCGGGAATGAAGTTCTCCTTGTCGATCGCGATGAACCCCCTCGATCAGCTCGGCGAACTCGCCCGCGTCGCCGAGGAAGCCGGTTTCTCCTCGATCGTCCTGCCGGACTCGCTGTTCTACTCGGAGCAGGTGTCCGCGGACTACCCGTACACCCCGGACGGCAGCCGGTTCTGGACCGCGGACACGCCCTGGGTCGACCCGCTGGTCGCGACCGCCTCGATGGGCGCGGTGACCGAGCGGATCGGGTTCTACACCTCCGTGCTCAAGCTCGGCTCGCGCAACCCGGTGCTGCTGGCCCGGCAGGTGAACTCGGTCGCGGCGCTGACCGGCGGCCGGTTCGGTCTCGGGCTCGGCGTCGGCTGGTCGCCGGAGGAGTTCGAGTGGTGCGGGGCGCCGTACGAGAAGCGCGGCCGGCGCGTGGACGAGGCGATCGACGTGATGCGGCTGATCCTCGACGGCGGCATGGTCGAGTACCACGGCGAGTACTTCGACTTCGGCAAGCTCCGGATGAGCCCGGCCCCGCCGAAGCGGGTGCCGTTCTACATCGGCGGCCACACCGAAGTCGCCCTGCGCCGCGCCGCGCGGGTCGCCGACGGCTGGTCCTCGGCGATGATGACGTTCGAGGAACTGCGCACCACCGTCGCGCGGCTCAAGGAACTGCTGGCCGAACGCGGCCGGGAGCACGACCCGTTCGAGTACCAGGCCGTGTGCGTCGACCGGTTCGGCCTCGAGGGCTACCACGAGCAGGCCGAGGCGGGAGTCACGGACATCATCACGATGCCGTGGGTGTTCGACGGCATCGGCTTCGACGCCGAGGTGGGCCCGAAGCTCGACTCGATCCGGAAGTTCGGCGCCGAGGTCATCGCGAAGTTCGGCCGGTGAGGTGGGCGTCGAGGTGAGCTGGATGCCGAACCGGCCGGCCCGGTTCGCGCCGGACGCGCCGGTGGCGGACCCGGTCGGCCCCTCGATGCTCGACCCGGCCGGACAGGGCCACCGGGGGCTCGGGGGGCCGGGTGGTCGAACGAGCGATGACCACAGTGGACGGTGCCGGGTCGTTGCGATACCCGTTGCGGGCGAACACCTTGGCCTCGACCGGCGACGGTCGCGCAGCAATGCCGTTGGCCGTGCGGCCGGCCCGATCTCCGGCTGCGGTCACCGGCCGGCACCGCGTCCCCCTTCGCTCCTGAGGAGCACTCCGCGGCTCAGCCGATCGTGCGGGTGAACGCGGCGAGCACGTCGCCGGCCTCGGTGCGGGCCGTGTAGTCGGGGGTGACGTCGATCCACTGGATGGTGCCGTCCGCGTCGACCACGAGCAGCGTCGGCATGGGCAGGGTGGCGGTGCCGTCGGCGTTGCCCGCCGCGACGTCGACCCCGAGCCGGGCCTGCGCCGCGCGGACCGCGTCGGTCGGCGCGGTCAGGATGCCGAGCCGGGCCGCGATCGCGTTGCCGGGGTCCGACAGGACCGGGAAGGTGAGGTCGTTCTTCTCCCGCATGGACAGCGAACCGTCCGGAGCCTGCGGGCTGATCGCGATCAGCACCGCGCCGCGGCGGGTCAGCTCGCCCACCAGGCTCGACTGGTAGACGCGCAGGGCGATGTTGCAGTACGGGCACCAGGCGCCGCGGTAGAAGGCGATCACCGCGGGACGGCCGTCGCGGACCGCGGCCAGGGAAGTGGCCGAGCCGTGGGCGTCGAGCAGCTCACCGTCGGGCAGCTTCGTACCGGCGGTGACGACCCCGCCGGGGACGCCCGCCTGGTCGAGCGCGGACTGCTCGGCCGCGAAGGTGGCCAGCACCTCGGCCGGCAGCCGGCTGGAGATGCCCTGGGCCAGGGCGGCGGTCTCGGTGGCGATGGTCGGGGTGGGGGAGTCGGTGGTCATGCTGTCGCTTTCGTCGCGGAGGGCCGCCGGCCGAGCGGCGGACGGGGTACCCGGTCCACCCTGCCCGGACAAAAATGGAATGTCGAATCCAGAAAATTGAACGGTCTCAGCCCTCCGTGCGGACCGCTACGGTGAAGCTCTCCACGTAGTCGAGCACGCCGTCCAGCGCGATCTCCAGCGGTTTGGTGTCCCGTTCGAGCTGGGTCATCAGCAGGGCGCCCTGCAGGGTGGAGAGCACGGTCATCGCGAGGTTGCCGGCGTCCGCGCCGGGCCGGAGCTCTCCACGGGCCTGCATGTTCCCCAGGCCGGTGCGGATCCCGCGCTCCCAGCGCCGGAACGCTCGCGCGAGGTCCGAGCGCGCCCCGGCGTCGATCTCGGCCAGCTCGCTGCCGAGAGCGCCGATCGGGCAGCCGCCGCGGCACTGCCGCTGCCGCTGGTGCTCGACCAGGAAATCCCGCCAGGCCCGCAGGCCCGCCATGGAGTCGATCCGGGTGAACATCGGCTCCTGACCGCCGACCACAGCGTCGGACTGGAAGTCGACGACGGCGAGGATCAGTGCCCGTTTGTCGGCGAAGTAGTGGTACACCTGCGAAGTGCTGACTCCCGCGGCCAGGCGGACGTCCTCGATGGTCGTGCCGGCCACGCCGTTCCCGGCCATCAGCTCGGCTGCCGCCTCGATGATCCGCAGGCGGGTCCGCCGGCCTTTGCCGGTCAGTTTCGGGTTCGTCGGGTTTCGGTCGGCCACGCCCTGATGCTAGCGCGTTGTGGAATGTCCGATCCAGACTGAGGTCAAGGTTCGAGCAGGACCATCGGAATCTCTCGATTGCCGTTCTCGAGGGCCTGGCGGCGATACTCGGCGAAGAAGGGGTACAGCTGCTCGGTGTATTCGGCCCAGCTCTCCCGTTCCGCGCCCTCGGCCACCCGTGCGGTCATCAGCCGGCGCTCGGGGCCGTCCTGCAGCTGAACCGTGGGGTGGGCCACCAGGTTGTGGAACCAGCTCGGATGGCGGTCCTGCCCGCCGGCCGACGCGCCGACCGCGTAGACGCCGTCGCGCTCGATCCGCATCAGGGCCACCTTCCGCAGCTTGCCGGAGCGGGCGCCGCGCACGGTCAGGACGACGACGGGGTGGCCTGCCATGGTCGCGCCCTCGCGTCCGTCGGTGCGCTCGTAGAGCTCGACCTGGTCACGGGTCATGGCGTTCGCGCTCGGCTCGTATTCGCCGTCCAGCCGGTCTGCGGTCATGGCGATGGGCTCCTTCGGTGAGACTTATGATGATGATTAACATCATAGACTGCCCGCCGGGCTCGTGGACACCCAATTTGATGATGGGTAACATCGGAGCTGACGCCCAGGGAGGTGGCCGAAGTGCCCCGGATCACGCGAGAGCAGAAGCGGCTCAACCGCGAGAAGATCGTCGGCGCGGCCGGTGCGGGCTTCCGGCTGCGGGGTATCGACGGCATCGGCATCGAAGAGCTGATGAAATCGGCCGGGATGACCCACGGCGGGTTCTACAACCACTTCGCCTCCAAGGACGAGCTCGCGCTGGAGGTCCTGCACCAGGGCTTCACCGATTCGCTCGGCGCACTGGAGGCCATCCGCGAGGCCCACCCGCGCTCCGCCCGCGCGGCCCTGCACGACCTGGTCGACGGTTACGTGACCGCCGAACACCGCGACCACCCGGAGGCGGGCTGCGCTTCGGCCGCCTTGGCCGCCGACGCCGGCCGACACGGCCACGCCGCCCAGGCCGAGTACGAGCGAGGTCTGAACGGCTACTTCAAGTCCATCGCGGAGATGCTGCTGGAGCGGGCCGCTCAGACCGGCACCGAGCTTTCACCGGCCGAAGCGCGCGAACGGGCCGTGGGGCTGTTCTGCCAAATGGTCGGCTCGCTGGTGGTCTCGCGCGCGATCGCCGATGCGGCCCCGGCCCTGTCGGACGAGGTGCTGGCGACCAACCGGAAGCAGCTCAAGAAGGGGTGACCGGACCGCGAGGACAGCTTGCTCTTCGACCGGAGTGGTGATCAAGTGGCAGAACGGAAGAAGTTCGCCTGGTGGTCGGTGGTGATCACCGGTCTCCTGGCCGTGGCCGCCCTGGGTATCGCGTTGGCCGTCCCGGGGGCGGGGTTCATGCAGTACGTGGCCGTGGGACTGTTCGTGGGGGCGGTGGCGACGATTTCGGAAAGCTGGTTCAAGAAGAGCTAGGGTTCGCGGACCTGTGTTCTCCGGCCAGATCCTCGGTCGACTGGCTGCCCCCGTACGCCCGCCGAGTTCGTCGGAAGGAAATCCGCACCGGGGCGGAAACCGGGTTTTCCCCGCTCCCACCTGGGGTATCCCCGCTTCGTTCTGGTCGAGCGAGGATGGGGGAAGCACTCCGGTGAGGGTCGAGAACGGCAGCCACGGCGCACTGACTTTGGGTGTGGAGGAAGAGTTCCTGCTGGTGGACGCGGCGGGGCGGCTTTCGCGGCAGGGGCCGGACGTGGCCACGCGCACCGATGCGCCGGACGGGGAGCTCCAGCAGGAGCTGGTCCGGTGCCAGGTCGAATCGGCCACGGGCATCTGCTCGTCCATCGACGAGGTCGTCGAGCAGCTCGGCGGTCTCCGGCGCCGGCTGGCCCGCACGGCGGCCGACCGGCAGTTGCGGCTGCTGCCGATCGGCTGCCCGGTGCTCGCCGAGGAGCGTTCACCCGAGATCACGCCGAACCCGCGGTACGAGCGGGCCGCCGCGGAGTTCGGGGCCACCGCGCGGGTGGCGGCCACCTGCGGGTGCCACGTGCACGTGGCGATCCCGGACAAGGAGACCGGGGTCCGGCTGATCGACCACCTCCGGCCGTGGCTGCCCCTGCTGCTCACGGTCACCGCGAACTCCGTGTTCGCCGACGGCGCCGACAGCGGTTACGCGAGCTGGCGCTACCCGCTGTGGTCCCGGTGGCCCTCGGCCGGCCCGCCGCCCGCGTTCGGCTCGCTGGACCAGTACGAGTCCACAGTGGAGACCATGCTCCGCTCGGGCGCGATCATCGACCGCGGCATGGTTTACTGGGACATCCGGCTCTCGGACGACCAGCCCACGCTGGAATTCCGGATCGGTGACGTCGCGGCCCACGTCGACGAGGCGGCCCTGCTCGCCGCGGTGATCCGCGGTCTCGTCCGCACCGCGCTCGAGGAGATCGGCGACGGGCGCCCCGCTCCGGCGCTGTCCTCGGAGGCGTTGCGCGCCAACCTGTGGCGGGCTTCCCGGGACGGGTTCACCGGGCAGGTCCTGCATCCGAAGACCGGTTACCTCGCCCCCGTCGCGGTCCAGTGGGCGGAGACCGTGGAGCTGATCCGCCCGGCCCTCAAGGAATACGGCGACGACGAGTTCGTCGAGCAGGGTTTCGCCCGGCTCCGGGAGAACGGCGGAGGCGCCCGGCGCCAACGGGCCGCGTTCGACCGCCGCGAGAACCTGCACGACGTGATCGACCTGCTGGCCGTCGAACCCGGCCGGGACTGAGGAGGACGGGATGAGCAAGTCCGCGGTGCTGTTCGACATCGACGGGACGCTGGTGGACTCGAACTACCTGCACGTGCAGGCGTGGGTGCGGGCGTTCGCCGAGTCCGGGCTGGCGGTCGACTCCTGGCGGGTCCACCGCGGGATCGGCATGGACTCCGCGCAACTGGTGTCCGAGCTGGTCGGGGACCGGATGGCCGAGAAGGTGGGCGAGCGGGCCGAGGCGCGGCACAGCGAGCTGTACCTGGAGTCGGCGTCCTCGCTGCGGCCGTTCGACCAGGCCCGGTCCCTGCTGCAGGCGGTCAGTGCGCGGGGGATCGAGGTGCTGCTGGTCACCTCGGCCGGCCCGGACGAGCTGGACCGGCTCAAGCAGGTGCTGGACCTGGGGGACGAGGTCGCCGGCATCGTCTCGGGCGACGACGCCGACACGGCGAAGCCGGAGCCGGACATGGTCGAGGTGGCGCTGGACCGCGCGGGCGTCGAGGCCGGTCGCGCCGTGTTCGTCGGCGACTCGATCTGGGACGTGGTGGCGGCGAAACGGGTCTCCGTGCCGACGATCGGACTGCTGTCCGGCGGCACGAGCGAAGCGGAGCTCACCGAGGCCGGCGCCGTGAAGGTCTACGCGGACGCGGCCACCCTGCTGGACGGCCTGGACGGCAGCCCGATCGGCCGGATGGGCTGAGCCCCGCTCACCCCGGTGTGGAGCGGGCGCGACGCCACGCCTCCCGCACGATGCCGAGCACGGCCGGCGACTCGGCGCCGACGTGCAACTGCAAGGGCGCGATCATCACTCCGCCGGATCGGTGACCGGCGAAGGCTTTCTCCTTGGCGTTGCCGAATTCGACGAACTCGGCGCCCTTGAGTTCGTGCACGTCCGGAGCGACCAGGTCGCGGAGCCACTCTCCTCGGCGGAGCGTGAACCACCGCAGATAACGGCTTTCCACGACGATGCGTTCGCTGGTGACGAGGTAGCGGCCGTGCGTGAGCAGGTTCTTGTCCACCGACAGCAGCGCCGGCAGCACCAAGGGTAGCCAGGCGAAATCGAGCCAGGAGGACCAGCCCACGAGGAAACCGGAGCTCACGTACGCGACGAACAAGGTGATCAGGGCCGCGAGGAGGAATTGCGCCCGTTTTGTTCGCATCGGGGTCGACGAACCCCGCCACAGGACTTCCTCTCCGTCCTGAAGGGGTGCGTCTCTCCGTCTTCGCTGCTCCGCTGTCATGGGGATGAGGTACCCACCACGCCGCCGATTTTCCCGGGTTGACCAGGGAAATTCTGCTTCGCGGGCGCCGCGCGAGCGGGGCCCAGCCGGTGATGGAAGTCGGCTGACTCGCCGAGGTGAAGTCCAGCCGGGGAAAGAGTGCGGCCGTCCCGTCGGCCCGGGGCTAGCATTCGGGACCATGCGGTCCGAAACCGGTGCAGCCGTCACCGTCGCGTCGGCGGCGACGTTCCTCGTCTTGGTCGCCTTCACCACCCCGCTCGCCACGTTGCCGGTCACGGCATCGGCGCTTGGTTCCGGGCCGGGGGGACAGGCGTGGATCCTCAGCTCGATGAGCATCGGGCTCGCGGTCGCGCTGTTGTCCGGCGGGGCGATCGCCGACGACCTCGGGCGGCGCCGCGCGCTGGTGCTGGGCAGCCTGGTGCTGGCCGCCTCCTCCGTGGTCTGCGCCGTGGCCCCGACGACGGCGGTGCTCACCGCCGGGCGGATCGGCTCCGGGGTGGGCGGGGCGGCGCTGATCGCCGCCGGGCTCGGGCTCATCGGCCACGTGGTCCCCGCCGGCGGCCCGGAGGCGAGGCGGGCGAGCGGGATCTGGGGCGCGTCGCTCGGGGCCGGGATCGCGGCCGGGCCGCTGCTCGCGACCGGCGCGCAGAAGCTGGCGGGCTGGGCTTCGGTGTACTGGCTGGAAGCCGGGCTCGCGGTGGTCCTCGCGGTGGCAGCGCGGCTCCTGCTCCAGGAATCCCGCGCCGAGCAGCCCCGCCGGATCGACGGGCCCGGGGTGGTGCTGCTGGCCACCGGGGTCGCGGTGCTGCTGACCGGGCTGGTCGAGGCGCGCGGCGGACCGGGCCGGCCGCTGGTGGTCGGGCTGGTGCTCGGCGGCCTGGCGCTGCTCGGGGTCTGGCTGCTGGTGGAGCACCGCCTGGCCTCGCCGATGCTCGACCCGGCACTCTTGCGGTCCCCGCGGTTCCTCGCCGCGACGCTGGGCGCGTTCGCGACCGGGGCCGGGATCATCGCCACCTCGTCGTTCCTGCTCACGGTGATGTCACGCGGTCTGGGCGCCTCTGAGGTGGTCGCGGCGGTGGTGCTGCTGGCCTGGTCGGCGACCGGCGTGGTCACCTCGTTGCTGGCGCGCCTGATCCCGGTGTCGGTCAGCGCCCGGGCCCAGCTGGGCGGCGGCCTGGTCGTGGTCGCCGCCGGGCAGTTGCTGTTGCTCGGCGCCACGCCGGACTCCTCGCCCTGGCGTTACGTTCCGGGGCTGCTGGTCGCCGGGGTCACCAGCGGAGTGGTCAACTCGGCGCTGGGCCGCGAGGCGGTCGCGAGCGTGCCGGCCGGGCGCGCGGCCATGGGCAGCGGGGCGAACAACACCGCCCGGTACGTCGGATCCGCGATCGGCACGACCGTCGTCGCGATCATCGCCACCCGGCCCGGACTGCCCGCGGGACCGGCGGGCCTGCTCCGCGGGTTCGACTCCGCGGTGCTGGTGGCGACCGCGTTCAGCGTGCTCGGCGCGATCGGGGTGTTCGCCTGCCGCCCACGCACGGCCACCCGCCGCGCCCGCGCCGCCCGTCCGGAGCCGGACGCCCGCCCGTGACTCCGCTCGCTCTGCCCGTCCCGCGCCGATACGGAGGATCCGGGCGATCCACGGAGTGGTCGGGGGAACCCGTGCGCTCGCCCCGGCCGCAGCGGACCTGGTCGTGGCCTGGCCCAGGTTCCCTGAGCGGGTGACTTCGGGCGGTGTTTTCCCGTCCGGCCGGTACTTTCGCGGTGAAGACCGTGCACCGAGGGAAAGCAGGGCGGGATGAGCGGGTCGGGTTCAGCAGTGGTGGCCGGTGTCGACGGTTCCGGGGCGGCGCTCACGGCGGTCCGCTGGGCGGCGCTCGTCGCGCGCGAACGGCGTCGGCGCCTTCGCTTGATCCACGCCCTACCCGAGCTGCCCACGCTCTACCCGGGGACGGACACAACGTTCGAGCAGGTCCAGGAAGCGATTGGCGAGCGGGGCGAGCGCGTGCTCGCCGAAGCGCGCGACGCGGCTTCGGATGCCGCGCCCGGTGTCGAGGTGGAGTCGGAGGTCCGGGCCGAAGGGGCCGCCGAAGCCCTGCTCGCCGAGGCGGACGGCGCGACGATGCTCGTACTCGGCACCCCGGGCCGCAGCGAGCTCGGACGCGTGCTGCTCGGTTCGGTTTCGGTCGCGCTGGCCGCGCACGCCCCGTGCCCGGTGGCCGTGGTTCGCCCGCACGTCGGGGACGACGAAGCGCCGAAGGAGGGGCCGGTCGTGGTGGGGGTCGACGGCACCCCGCTGAGCGAAGCCGCGATCGCGACCGCGTTCGAGGAGGCGTCCTGGCGCCGGGCCCGGCTGATCGCGGTGCACAGCCGGGCCGAGGGGTTCCTGTCCGAGCTGTTCCAGGAGCGCGGCTGGAAGACCGGCCGCGAAGCCGGCGAGCAGCAGGAGCACGAGCTGCTCGCCGAGCGCCTGGCCGGCTGGCCGGAGAAGTTCCCGGACGTGGCCGTCGAGCGCGTGGTCGAAAGCGGCCGCCCGGCCGAACGGCTGCTCGACCTCGCCGACCGGGCGCAACTGCTGGTCGTCGGGAGCCGCGGGCTCGGCGGACTCGGTGGGCTCGCTCTGGGATCGACGAGTCAGTCCCTGATCTCGTACGCCCTCTGCCCGGTGGTGGTCGTCCGCGGGACCCGGGCGCAGGACTAGCGCCTCCGCCGGGCCGGGGGAGGTCGCGGACGGCGACCCGGCGGGCTCGTCCTCGACGCGGAGTGCGGTGATCGGGCGGGCCGGTTCTCGGCGCCCGAGGACGTGCGTGGCGATCGGGGCGAGGATCGCGGCGCCCGGGTGAACCCCTCGGTCAGGTGGGAAGGCCGAGGGTTTCGACGATGCGCGCGGCCGCGGTGCAGACGGCGAGGAAGTCGTCGCCGAGTGGTTCGACGGCCAGCCGGCGGATGGTGGCGACGTGGTCGGGGGCCGCGGCTTCGACGTGGGCGCGGCCGGTTTCGGTGAGGCTGACGAGGGTGAAGCGCCGGCCCCGACCGGTCTGCACTCTTCGCTCGACCCAGCCGCGGTCCTCCAGCCTGGTCACGGCGTGGGAAATGCGGGGGAGCGAACCATTCGCCATCTCGGCGACTTCGCTCATCCGCAGCGTCTCGCCGGGGATCGCGGCGAGGCGGGACAGGATCATGTAGCCGAGCAGGGTGAGGTCGGAGTCGCGCAGGAGCTGGCTCTCCAGCGCTCCGGGCAGGACGAGCAGGACTTTCACCAGGTTGATCCAGGCCCGGCCCTCTTCGGGTTCGGGCCAGCCTGCCGGTTCGCCGGTCGTGAGCACCACGGCGCCAGCCTGCCCCGCTTGACTTCAACACGCAACCCACTTAATTTGGGTTGCACACGCAACCTACTTGAGGAGCAGCGATGACCGCAGCCACCGTCACCGTTCCCACCATCGCGGCCCGCCTCGGCCTGGCCGCCGTCGCTTCGATGGCGGTGAACGCGGTCATCGCGCTGGTCGCGGGCGCGCTGGACACCGGGGGGATCGGGGTGGGGCTCTCGCCGCTGGAGTACCTGCCGTTCACCGTGCTGGGCGTCCTGCTCGGGACCGCCGGTTACCTGCTGGTCAGCCGGTACGCGCCGAAAGCGCTCCGCGTGGTCGTGCCCGCGGTGCTGGTGCTGACCTGGATCCCGGACCTCCTGCAGCTCAACGCCGGCGCGACCGGCGCCAACGTCGCCGGGCTCATGCTGATGCACGCCGTGGTCGCGGTCTCGGTGGTCACCGCCCTGCGCGGGTGGGCGCACCGGTGAAGATGAGTGGTGCCCGCGCACTGCCGGACCCCGACTGCGGTCCTTTGTGGACGCCGAGCCACCGGTGCGGGCCGGGCGCATCTTTACCGAACCCGAACAGAACGCTGACCGGCTCCGATGCTCGCGCTCCTAGCGTGGGGGCATGTCGCAACGCGCCCGCCTGCTCCTGACCGCGGCACTGGTCGTGGCCCTGGCCTCGACCGCCGCCTGCACCGCCGGCAGCTCCGCCGCGCCCGGGTCCGCCGGCCCGCCGGGAGGCAAGCCGAACCTCGTCCTCGTGCTCACCGACGACCTGTCCACGAACCTGCTCCCGTACCTGCCGCACGTGCAGGACCTGGCCAAGACCGGCACTTCGTTCGCCAACTACACCGTGACCGACTCCCTGTGCTGCCCGTCGCGCTCGTCGCTGTTCACGGGCATGATGCCGCACGACACCGGCGTGTTCACCAACGGCGGCCAGGACGGTGGCTACGGCGTCTTCCACGGCCGCGGCGACGACAAGTCGACCTACGCGACGTCGTTGCAACAGGCCGGGTACCGCACCGCGATGATGGGCAAGTACCTCAACGGCTACCAGCCCAAGACCGACGGGGTCCCGCCGGGGTGGAACGAGTGGGACGTCGCCGGCAACGGCTACGGCGAATTCAACTACGACCTGAACGAAAACGGCACGGTCAAGCACTACGGCAAGAAGCCCGAGGACTACCTGGTCGACGTGATGGCCGGGAAGGCCGCCCAGTTCGTCTCCGGCTCGGCGGCCGCGCACACGCCGTTCGCCATCGAACTCGCCACCTTCGCCCCGCACGGCCCGTACACCCCGGCGCCCCGTGACGCCGACGCGTTCCCCGGCCTCACCGCCCCGCGCGGACCGGCGTTCGACACGCTGCCGTCCGCGGCCCCTTCGTGGCTCGCGTCCCGTACACCGTTGACGGACGCGGAAAAGCAGAGCATCGACAAGGACTTCCGCAAGCGGGCCCAGGCGGTGCAGTCGGTCGACAAGATGATCGGCACCGTCGAGGACGCGCTGGACAAAGCCGGCGTGCGGGGCAACACCGATCTGGTGTTCACCTCGGACAACGGCTACCACATGGGAGAGTACCGGCTCACCCCCGGCAAGCAGACCGCGTTCGACACCGATGTGCACGTGCCGCTGGTGGTCAGCGGACCCGGCGTCAAGAGCGGCGCGACGGTGAGCCAGCCGGCGGAGAACGTCGATCTGCGACCGACCTTCGAGGCCCTGGCCGGTGCCGCCACCCCGGCCGAGGTCGACGGCGAAAGCCTGGTGCCGCTGTTGAACGGGACTTCGCCCCCGGCGTGGCGCACGGTCGGGCTGGTCGAGCACCACGGGCCCGACTTCGACCAGGCCGACCCGGACAAGCCGACGAAGCACAGCGGCAACCCGAGCACCTACGAAGCGATCCGTAGCACCACTTACACCTACGTCGAGTACAAGGACGGGACGAAGGAGTACTACGACCGCAGCACGGATCCTCAGGAGCTGCACAACACGGCGGCCCAGCTACCCGCGGACAAGGCGCAGCAACTGCACGACACGTTGCAGGCCATGATCTCCTGTCACGGAGCAACCGCCTGCCGGCACTGAGAGCCGGTCGTCGCTCGAGGCAACCGGTGGCCGGGAAGGGCCCGCGCTTCAGACTTGGCCGGGCACGCTGGAGGCGGAGGCGGTGGCGACGAATTCCTGCGCGGCGTCGCGGAGCTTGACGTTCTGCTCCTGGGAAGCCTTGACCAGCAGCGCGAACGCGTCGTCGGCCGGGATGCCGTGCAGGGCCATCAGGATGCCCTTGGCCTGGTCGATCACGGCGCGGGAGGTCAGGGCGGTGCGGAGCTGGACCATCGTCTCGTGGGCGGTCTGGTGCCGCCGGGTGCTGCGCAGCGCCGACTCGGCCGCGGTGGTGTAGAGCTCCAGCAGGGCCGCGTCGAGGGTGCCGAAGCTGTTGCCGCCGGTGTCGTAGAGGTTGAGCGAGCCGTGGTAGCCGTCGTCGACGAACAGCGGTGCGGACAGGTAGCCGAGCACGGCGGATTCGGTTGCGGCGGCGGCGAATTCGGGCCAGCGCCCGGCCGCTTCGGCCACCAGGCCGCGCTGGAGCTCGCCGGTCCGGGCCGCTTCCAGTCCGGGACCTCGCCCCGCGGAGTCCTGGGCCTGGTCGATGCGGTACGCGGCGTCATCGGTGGCGGTGGCGGTGTAGGGGTTGCCGTCGCGCAGCAGGGTGATGCCGGCGATTTCGGCGTCGGGCACGGCGTGCATGGCCTGGCGGCACACGCGCTGGAGGGCGACGGTCAGGTCCTCCTCCTGGTCGAAGGTGCCGGCCAGCCGGTCCAGTGCGGCGGTGACGTCGTCCACCCGCCGCGCGGCGTCCCGCTCGTCGAGCAGGTTCTCGTCCATGTGGGTGCTCCCTCGGGGTCGATGCGCTCCGCGGTGCGGACGACCTTACTGCCGGGCCGCCGGGGCGGCGGGGTCTCGCGCCGGGCGGCCTGCGTTCGCCCGGGGACACGACCGGCCGAGGAAAGTACCCCGGGTGCGGAGTCCGCACCCGGGGTACTGTGCGCCCGGTCGCCGAGCCGGTGCGGGTCGGTGCGACCGCCCGGCCCGGCGGTGTACCGGTCTGGCTAGGGGGCCTGCCTCACGCCGGCCCTCGAGCCCGGCCTCGCGGGGACGAGGCTCAGAACCAGTGCGCTCGCCCGCCGATCTTACGGCCGGTTCCGCCCAGCACCGCCAGGATGACGCCGGCGACAGCCAGGATGATGCCGATGGTGTAGAGCACGGGGATGCCGACGATGAAGCCGATGATGAGCAGAATGACACCGAGAATGATCATGCTTGAAAGGCTCTTTCTCTGACGGGGAGTCGCGGTACCCGGAGTGGCGCCGTCTTGCCCCGGGCCCGGAGTGCCCAATAGTCCGCACGGTCAAACAAGCTTTTTCACTCAATGGGGTAACTTTCTGGGCCGAGTCGCCTCGCTGTGTCACCAGCCGTGGTCTCCTAGCTGCCCTTTTGGCCCGTTCGAGCTGAAAACCGCGGTCGCGGAAATCGCGGTTTCCGGTTGGTGATCGGGACCACGATCGGCCGCTCAGCGGTCCGAGGCCGGCCACACGTAGGGCAGGTCGTCCGGAACGTCGGGGAACAACGGCCGGTAGTGCTCCGGGTCCTTGCGCACCAGTGCCGATCGGTGACTGCGGTGGACCGCGTCGTCGCCCAGCCACGGCGGGAGCTCGCCGGCGTCCGCCAGTTCGGCCTGCGTCCGGATCTCGCCGCCCGCGTACTGGTCGACGAGCTTCACCGCGCAGGTGTCGGCCGCGCCGGTGGCGCACCAGGCCTCGCACACGTCGAGTCCGTAGCGGGTGAGCGCTTCGGGATAGCCGGTCCACATCTTCGCCGCCGGGTGGTTCCGCCAGCCGTAGCCCGGGATCACGAGGGCGCGCAGGACCTGCAACGTTTCGACTCGTTGTTTGCCCAGCCGCCGCCGGTCGAGTACGCGCGCACTTCCGACGAAGTCCGGGGAAGGGAGAAAGGTCTGCACCTGGGCCCGAGTACCCCGAACCAGGCCCGGCAACCCCGGTCCGGCGTGATCACCCGCGGGCACGGGTTTTCCTGGCCCGGCGGGCAGATCGACGGCTGGGCACACCGCCGGCTGGGGTCAGTTGCGGGAGCCGTTCAGGCTGCCCGCGACCAGGGATGCGCACTGGCTCAGGGAGATGTGCCGCTCCCGCGCCAGCTCGCCCAGGGCGGCTCGAGCCCGTCCGGGGTGCACGCCCTGCCCGGCCAGCACGGCCAAGGCGCGGTCGATGTCACTGAGGCCACCGAGGTGACCGAGGACGGGCTTGCGGATCTGCACCATGACCCCCAGGAGTCGGCCGGGCGAACAGTTCCTGATAACCGGTCCGGCCCGGTGCCAAACCGTTCGGCCGGGACGAAACCGCGGACCCGGCCGCGTTCCGCTGAAAAGGTGCCGGACGTTGCGGCGAATGGCGGATGCGCCGCGAACGGGAATGGGGTGGGCAGACCGGATGCGGACACGCGCGTGGGCCCGGCGCTCTGTTGTACCGGGCCCACTGCGCGGGGCATGGGAATGTCACTCGCGCATGCAGTGGCTGCCCCGTTCGGGCGGAAGTAAAACTCCCGGTGGCCGGTGGATTTCCGAAATCTCCCAGCGCTGCTCCGGAGCGGGGGAGCCGATCGCGGCCCACCGGTGGACTCCGGGCCGGTCAGGCGGTGTCGAGGCGGGGATAGAGGACCTGTTCGAGGAGCAGCAGGATCGCGGCGGCGACCGGGATCGCGACGAGCGCACCGACGACGCCGAGCAGGGCTCCGCCGAGCAGCACGGCGACCACGGTGACCAAGGCCGGCACCTTGAGCGCGTTGCCGATGATCCGGGGCACCAGCAGGTAGTCCTCCACCACCCGGTAGACCAGGGCGAACCCCACCGTCGCGAAGAACACCGGCAGGGACACCGTGAGCGCCACGAGGGCGATAAGCGCGCCGCCGATCACCGAGCCGATCACGGGGACGAGGTCCAGGACCGCGACGGCGATGGCCAGCAGGGCCGCGTAGGGCACCCCGAAGCTCAGCAGCCAGACCAGCGTGAGCACCCCGGCGATGACGGAGACGGCCAGGTTCCCCAGGACGTAACCACCGACCTTGGCGAAGATGTCGTCGCCGATCAGGATCGCGCGGGGCCGGCGGGAATGCGGGATCAGCCGGTACATCGTGGCGCGGATGCGGGGCAGGTCGGCGACGAAGTAGATGGTCAGGACGACCAGGATCAGTCCGTCGGTCACGACGTTGAACACCGCCTTGCCCGCGCCCAGGACACCGCTGGTCAGACCGTCACCGGAAGTGACCGCCGACTCGATCGCCTGCTGCAGGTGGAAGCGTTCGTTGAGCCGGCCGAGGAAGGTGTTGTGGTCCTGGGCCTGGCGCAGGTACCCCGGGGCCTGGTTGACCAGCGCGGTGGCCTGTTCGACGATGACCGGGATGGCCGCGGCGAGGAACCCGCCGAGCGCGGCGAAGGCGACGACGAACACGGTGGTGACCGCGAGCCAGCGCGGGAAGCGGTGGTTGACCAGCCACGACACCGCCGGTTCCAGGCCGATGGCCAGGAACAGGGCCAGCCCGACCAGGACGAGGATCTGCTCGGCCCCGGCGAGGAGCTGGATCAGGCCGTAGGTCACGGCGACGCCGGCCGTGGCGGCCATGCCGATGAAGAACGGGGACCGCCGGTCGAGCCGTTTGCCGACGGTGCCCAGGGGCTGCTCGGGGGTGCTGATCTCGGCGGCTTCGGCTTCCGCCTCGGCGACCGAGCCCTCTTCGTCTTCGCTGTGCGGTTGCCCGACGAGGGGGTGGTGGCCCTCGGCGGCTGGATCGGACGACGATGTCATGGGTACCGCACTGTCTCGCACCGCTCGGTGCGCGTGGAGGAGGGCCGGCTCGATCTCGTGACAGACCTGCGTGCCAAGGGTCGGCTGTGGGCTCAACCTCGGGCAGGATAGCGAACCCAAGGCACAGGTTGGCCCGCGTTCGAGGTTCGGCGCGGGCGCAGCGTTTCACGGCAGCCCGGCGCGTGCCGTCGATGCGGATTTCGACCGGACCGGAGCCCGGCCCGCCGGCCGGTCGGCGTGACGGCCGCCACCTTGCGCTCGCCGCCGGTGAGGTGTGAGCGGCAGCCGGATCGGGCAATCGGATTCGGACAGCGATGTCACAGCGGAACCGGATGGGAACTGGGTGGGTTTTCGATGACGGCTGAGTACGCCGAGCGGACCTCGGGTGAGGTCGAGGTCCGGATGCTGGATGTGGCCGACGACCTGGCCGAGCTGAGCCGGGTGCGGGCGTGGGCCCGCGCGGCGCTGCAGGATGTTCCGGCGCGGGAGCTCGCCGACATGATCATGGTGCTGGACGAGCTGGTGTCCAACGCGCTGCGGCACGGGGTGCCGCCGCGTCAGGTGCGGCTGAAGCGGCGGCCGGGCTGGCTGCGGATCGAGGTCGACGACGCCTGCGTCGACGAGGCTTGCCCGCGTCCGCCCTCGGACACCGGCGGCCGGGGCCTGGCGCTGATCGAGTCCTGCGCGATGGTGTGGGGCCAGCAGCAGCAGCACGACACGGGCAAGACCGTGTGGGCCGAGCTGACCTCGGTCGACGATCCGCAGGGCGCCGTCACCGAATAACTCCGGCCGGATCGGGTAGCCGTGGTTTCACGAGTGACCGGTCCGGGATCCGGCGGAAGGCAGGCCATGATGACCAGCAGCAACTCGACCGAGTCCGCCCCGTCGCAGCCCGGCGTGACGGCGCGGTGTTCGCTGAGCCCGGCGGCGGGCCCGGACGGTCCGCGCCAGGTTCGGGCCTGGGTGCGCCGGACCGTGAGCCGCCTGCTGCCCGGGGTCGGCGCGAGCTGGGTCAGCGACGTGGTGATGGTGCTGGACGAACTGGTGTCCAACGCGCTGCGGCACGGCCGGGGCTGCCGGAACGTGCAAGTGACCCTCGGCGAGGACCACATCGTGCTGCAGGTCACCGACGCCAGCCCGGCCCCGGCCCGGCTCGTGGACACCGCGGTGCGCCGGGTCAGCGGTCTGCGGCTGATCGAGCAGGCGTGCACCCGGTGGGGTCAGGGCGCCGCCCGCGGAGGCAAGACCGTGTGGGCCGAGCTGCCGCGCGGGTGAACCGGGCCTGCCCGGAGTGACGGCTACGTCACAACGTGGGCGCGAGTCGGACCCGGGGTCGGGGAACTGTCGGTCCGGGCGGCTACCGTGGTGGCACGGCATCGTTGAGTCCACAGCTTGCCCGGTTTTACCCGCTGCTTCCCCGGTGCGGCCGCGTCCTGCGCGCCGGCCGCCGGTCAGCGGGTTTCCGTTCGCTGCGGCTGGAGTCCCTGAGATGATGTCCGAATTCACCCCTTACCCGCGCTCGCGGGACGCGTTCACCGTCGAGGTCGCCGATCGCGGCGACGTGGTGATCGTCGAGACGACCGGGGAGCTGGACCTGGCCGCCGATCCACTGCTGGGCGCGACCCTGGCCCAGGCCGAGGCGCTGGGCCGGCCCGTGGTGGCCGATCTGACCGCGGTGTCGTTCTGCGCGTCGTGCATCCTCGGGCAACTCGCCGCCGCGGCGACCCGGCTGAGCGCGGCCGGGCAGGAACTGGTGGTGGCCACCGAGGCGTACGTGGTCCGGCGCCCGCTGAGCCTGCTGGGCATGGACCGCTACTTCACGGTCGTGCCCGACGTGCCCGCCGCCCTCGCCCACCTCGGCCGGTCCGCCGCAGCCCCGGCCACACCGGAGCCGAGCCGGTTGGAACCCGACCCGAACTGAGCCGAACCGGTTGGGACCCGACCCGAGCCGAGGCCCCCGGCTGAGTCGAGCCGAGCCGCCTCGATCCGGGTCAGGCGACCGATCCCGGGCCCGCCCGACCTGCGCCGCCTCGACCCGGATCAAGCCGACGGAACCGGGACTGGGCCGAGGCCGAGCCGAAGCACTCGGCCGGACAGGGCTGAGCCGAATTCATACGAACCGAACCGAGCCGAGTCCGACCCGAAGCACTCGGCCGGACAGGGCTGAGCCGAATTCATACGAACCGAACCGAGCCGAGTCCGAGCCGAAGCACCGTGCCGGACCGGCTGACCCGAACTGATCCGAGGCCGAACCGATCCGAGGCCGAACCGGCCCGAACCGACCTGGCCCGCGTTGAGCCGACCTGGCTCGATCGATCCCGGCGCGAGACGGGTGCGCACTTCCGGGCCACGGAAAGCCGTCCGGCGTCCCTCGCCGTGACACCTCGGCCGCTGTCCTCTCGACGCGGCGGCCCCGGCCCGCAGCGGCACCCGGCCGAGGTGGCTCTGGTTTGCCGCGGGGGCAGCGGGGGAATGCGGAGCGGGTCGACGTTTCTTCCGGTTCGGCTCGTCTTGGAGGACAGCTCAGTGAGTTCTGTTTCGCGCACGTTCACGGTGCGGGCCGCTCCCGGTGTGGTGGTGCCCTACCTCGCCGATTTCAGCCACGCCGAGCAGTGGGACCCCGGCACCGAGCGCTGCACCCGCGAAGGCAGCGGCCCGGTCGAAGTGGGGTCCACCTGGCACAACACGTCCAAGATCGCGGGCATCAGCACCGAGCTCACCTACACCTTGGAGGAGCTCACCGGCGACCGCGTGGTGCTGGTCGGACGCAACGACACCGCGACCTCGACCGAGACCATCGAGGTCGTCCCCGAAGCCGGGGGATCGCGCATCACCTACACCAACGACCTGGAGTTCCACGGGGTGGCCAAGCTCGCCGCCCCCGTGGCGAAGGTGGTGTTCGAGAAGCTGGGCAACGACACCGAGCGGCAGCTCAGCTCCGTCCTCAACGGCCTGGCCGGTTGACGGTGGTCCGGGGACGGCGAGGTGCGGTGGACACCGGGAACCTCTTGCGGGTGGCCGGCTGGTCCGCGGCGGTGGTCGGGGTGGCGCAGACCGCAACGGCCGTGGTGGCGCTCCGGAAGGGGCGCCGGGACTACGCGGACGCGGTCTGGGGGCCGGGGCTGGCCGCGGTGGCGCTGACCGGCGCCATCGTGGGAAGTGGAGATGCCCGGCGACGCTGGACGCTGGCCGCGGTCACCACCGCGTGGGCCGCGCGCCTCGAACGGCAGATGCTCAAGCGCATGCGCGACAGTTCGGAAGAAGACCCACGCTACAAGGAATTCCTCGAAGGGGACTCGACGGCGGCGGTCGTCGGCAAGGTGTTCGTGACCCAGGGGTTGTCCCAGCTGCTGGTTTCGGCGCCGCTGCAACTGGCGGCGGCCAGCGCGCTACCGCGTGGGGCGCGCCGGTGGCTGGTGCCCGCGGGCGTGACCGTGGCGGTCGGCGGGGCCGTGGTGGAAGCGATCGCCGACGAGCAGAAGGCGAAGTACTCCCAGCAGGACCGCGAGGACCGTTCGGACGTGCTGGACACCGGGGTGTGGGGCTGGTCGCGCCACCCGAACTACTTCGGTGATTCCCTGGTGTGGGACGGTTTGTGGCTGGCCGGCGCCACTACCTGGCCGGGGGTGCTGACGCTGCCCGCCCCCGCGTTGATGAGTTACCTGCTGATGTTCGCCACCGGAGCCAAGCGCACCGAGAAGCGGATGCAGGACCGGCCCGGCTACCGCGACTACCAGCGGCGGGTGGCGTTCTTCTTCCCCCGGCCGCCGAAGGACAGCCGGTAGGCCGCCGGCGTCTCAAGATCGTTGGGGCTCAAGGAAATCGGGCCGGTCCGCTCGGAGACATCCGAGCGGACCAGCCCGAGAGCGTTGCCCATCGCGTTCGTGCCTCGCCCGATTACCGGATAAGCAGATCCGATGGTTGCGGAGACCCGGCCGCGTCCGATCGCCGACCACGGCGGGAAATCGGTGACCGGACCGGTCTTTTCCTTACCGGGGCGGCGTTCCCGTCACCGGGGCCGGGGAGCGGCCGGCACCCGGGGAGAGGGCCGGGCGGCCCGGATGCGCCGCCGGTGCAGCTCCTGCTCTCGACGTTGCAGGTCGGCGTGCCATCTACCTGAGTCGTTCATCATCAGGAGCCTCCACAGTCATCCGGTACAGCGGAAACACAACGCAGGTCACTGGCAAGCAGCTGAGGCAAGCCGCAGCGAATCCGCCGGACCTCACCTGGCGGTGACTCCGGCCCTGCTCGCTCAGAGGTATCCGGGAGATACCCACGGCGGACGCTTCCGAACCCTCGAATCTGCGCTTCCATCAGGCAATACGTACTGTGACGAAAGTGCGGGTGCGGCGCTCAGAAGGCGTATCGGACGCGGAGGTAGGGGGCGTGCCCGGCGATGAGGTCGAGCAGTTCGTCGAGCAGTGCCCGTTTGTGGCCGCTCCGGTAGCGGACGTTGAGGCCGCCGCTTTCGCTGCGCTTGGTCTCCTGCAGATCCGGGCGCCAGAGCAACTGCTCGGCTTTGGGGTGCCAGCCGAGGTTGACCTCGTGGAGGGCGCGGTTGTGGGTGAGCATGATGATTTCCGCGGCCAGCTGGGCTTTGGCCCGTTCGCCGGTGGCGTCGCCGAGGTCGTCCAGCAGCCGGGCCCAGTCGGCCTGCCAGCCGGGGTAGACGACCACGGGGCTGAGGTTGAGGTGCACTTCGTAGCCCGCTTCGACGAAGTCGTCGATCGCGCGGAGCCGGTCCGGGACCGGGGTGGTGCGCAGGTCCAGCAGCTTCGCGGCCCGGTCCGGCATCAGGGAGAACCGGATGCGGGTGCGTCCGCGCGGGGCCAGTTCGAGCAGTTCGCGGTTGACGTACTTGGTCGCGAACGATGCTTTCGCGCCGGCCCGGTGGGCGAACAGCTCGATGAGGTCGGCGACGTTGTCGCTGACGAGGGCGTCGAGGGAGCAGTCGGAGTTCTCGCCGATGTCGTAGACCCACGCTTGCGGGTCGCACTGGTTCGGGGTCGGCTTGCTGCCCTGCCGGTCGATGTGGCGGGCGAGGTAACCGGTGATCTGCTCGATGTTGGCGAAGACCGTGATCGGGTTGGAGTAGCCCTTGCGCCGGGGTACGTAGCAGTAAGCGCAGGCCATGGCGCAGCCGTTGGCCGTCGAGGGGGCGATGAAGTCGGCGGAGCGGCCGTTGGGGCGGGCGGTCAGCGACTTCTTGATGCCCAGCACGAGGGCCTCGTGCTTGATGCGGACCCAGCGCCGGACGTTGGTCTCGTCGCCGTGCAGTTCGGGGATCTGCCAGTGGCTGTCCACCTCGACCCTGGTGGCGTCGGGGAACCGGGCCAGGATCTGGCGTCCGCGGGGCAGCTCGGCCGCGGCGGGCTCGAGGTAGATGCGGGTGGGCGACAACAGGCGTTCGCGCTCGGGCCGCTCGTCCACCCCGGTCATCGCCGGCGGTGGTAGCGCAGCAGCAGCGACCCGTCGGCGTGCACGAGCGAGACCAGGTCCAGGGAGCGCGGCACCTTCGGCTGGGCGCCGGACGCGATGCGCCCGGCCTCCCCGGCGACCAGGACCGGCTCCACCGTCAGGCACAGCTCGTCGACCAGGTCGGCGGCGATGAGCGTGGCGAACAGCCCGGGACCGCCTTCGCAGTTCACCCGCCGCAGCCCCAGACCGTCCAGAGCGGCCGGCAACTCGGCGGGCTCGACCTGGTCCCCGCCGCACTCCAGGACGACAGCACCGGCGGCCCGGAGCGCGGCTTTGCGTTCGGCTGGGGCCTTTTCACAGGTCAGGATGAGCGTCGGCGCTTCGGCGTCCTCGAACAGCGGCGAGTCCGCGGGGATCGAGCAGCGGTTGCTCACCACGGCGATCGGAAGGGCGGGCGAAAGCCGGTGGCGGGACCGCCGGGCGGAGTCGAGTTCGTGGCCGCGGACGGCGGCGTAGCCCTCCGCGATCGCGGTCCCGGCGCCGACGAGCACGACATCGGCCAGGTCGCGGTTGAGCTCGTACACGCGACGATCGGCCTTCCCGGAAAGCTGCTGCGAGCGACCGTCCACGGTGACCGCGCCGTCCACGCTGCTCACGAAGTTGACCCTGATCCAGGGCCGGGCCGGGTGATCCGGGTAGGCGTACAGCTCCTCCAGGTCGTTCGCGGTGAAATCGTCCGTGGAGGGGGGCAGCAGAAGATCCATCAGCTCATTCCGGGTTCGGGGGCCAGGTGCGGCGTCGGGCATCCGCTATTCGCCCAGTGCGCGGTCGAGGTTGATCGCGGAGCTGATCAGCGAAAGGTGGGTGAAGGCCTGGGGGAAGTTGCCGAGCTGGTCACCGGTCAAGCCGATCTGCTCGGCGTACAGGCCGACGTGGTTGGCGTAGGTGAACATCTTCTCCAGCGCCAGCCGGGCGTCTTCCACCCGCCCGAGGCGCGCCAGCGCCTCCACGTACCAGAACGAGCAGATCGAGAACGTGCCCTCGGAACCGGCCACCCCGTCCGACGCCTCGTCCGGGTCGTAGCGGAAGACCAGGCTGTCGACGACCAGGGTGCGCTCCATGGCCTGCACCGTGGCCACGAAGCGCGGATCGGTGGGGCTGCAGAACTTCACCAGGGGCATCAGCAGCAGCGAGGCGTCGGCGACGAAGCCGTCGTAGCGCTGGGAAAAGCTGTTCTCCGCCTCGTTCCAGCCGCGGGTCTGGATCTGCTGGTAGATCTCGTCGCGGACGCTGGTCCAGCGGGTGAGGTCGGCGGGCAGGCCCCGGCGGCGGGCGACGCGGATCATGCGCTCGATCCCCACCCAGCACATCAGCCGGGAGAACGTGTGGTCCTGCCGCCCGGAGCGGGCCTCCCAGATGCCTTCGTCGGGCCGGTCCCAGTGCTCCAGCAGCCAGTCCATGACCTGCACCAGGCTGTGCCAGGCCTGGTGGGAGAGGCCGGCGCTGTACTTGTCGAACAGGTAGATCGAGTCGATCAGCTCGCCGTAGATGTCGAGCTGCAACTGCTGGGCCGCGGCGTTGCCGACCCGGACCGGAGCGGAGCCCCGGTAGCCCTCCCAGTGGTCGAGAGTCTCCTCCTCGCGGGCCGGATCGCCGTCGATGGTGTACATCACCCGCAACGGGCCCAGATCGCCGTCGCCGGGGTCGGCGAAGCGGTCGGTGAGCCAGCCGAAGAAGTCTTCGGCTTCGCAGGTGAATCCCAGTCGCAGCAGGGCGTAGAGCGAGAAGGCCGCGTCCCGGATCCACACGTGCCGGTAGTCCCAGTTGCGCTCGCCGCCGAGCTGCTCCGGGAGCCCGCAGGTGGGTGCGGCGATGATCGCGCCGGACGGTTCGTGGGTCAGCAGTTTCAGCAGGAGCGCGGAGCGGTGCACCATCTCCCGCCAGCGGCCGGTGTAGGTGGACTGCTCGATCCACGACCGCCAGAACCCCGCGGTGGCCCGGAAGAGCTCTTCCACCTCTTCGTCCAGGGGGCCGCTGGGCAGCTCGCCGTCGAGCACCTCGAGCACGAACAAGGCGGTGTCGCCGGGGCCGAGGTCGAACTCGCCGGTGAGGCCGTCGTCGTCGCGCTCCAGCGGGACCGACGTCCTCAGGCCCAGCCGCAGCCCCGCGCCGGTGAAGACGGTCCCGCCCTCGGTGGCCTCGGTCCGGTGCTCCGCCCGGGCGTAGTCGAAGCGGGGCCGGACCTCGGTGCGCAGGCGCACGTGCCCGCGGATGTTCACCACCCGGCGCACCAGGCGCTGCCGGTGCTCGGGATCGCGCCGGACCCGGATCGGCATGAAGTCCTGGACCTCGACGATGCCGTCCTCGGTCAGGAACCGGGTCACCAGGATGTTCGAGTCGGGGATGTAGAACTGGTGGCGGTTGGTCACCTCGCACACCGGCTGCAGGGCCCACCGGCCGCCGCCGTCGGCGTCGAGCAGGGCGCCGAACACGCTGGGGGAGTCGAACCGGGGCGCGCAGAACCAGCTGATCCCGCCGTCGGTGCCGACGACGGCGGCCGTGCGCAGGTCGCCGATGAGCCCGTGTTCGGCGATCGGGAGGTAGCGTTCGCTCATCGGCCGTTCGCGTCCCAGCCGTCGGCGCCGGCCAGCCGGTCCGCGTCGCGCGGACCCTGCGAACCGCGCGGGTAGCGGTGGGTGGGTGGCGGCGAATCGAGCACGGGCGCGCTCACCTCCCAGAGCCGTTCCACCTCTTCGGCGGTGGTGAACCAGGTCCGGTCGCCCCGCAGCGCCTCGTGCAGCAGGCGGGCGTAGGCCGTCGCGTCCGTTTCCTCGGTGAGGTCGAACCGGTGCGGACCGGCGGTGACCACGACGCTGGTCCGCGCCAGCGCCTTGCCGGTCCGCAACCGGAACGGCACCCCCTGCCAGCGCGGGGTGTCCACGAAGGTCTCCAGCGCCACGAACGTCTCCCGGTCGGAATCCGGGTCGACGTCCTCTTCGTCGCGGTAGCCCTCGTACTGGCCGAACACCGTGCGCTCGGGGGCGAAGGGCCGCAGCGCCCGGAACACGGCCAGTTTCGCGGCGTGCACACCGGCGGCGTCCCGGCGTTCGGGAGGATCCATGGCCAGCACGCCCAGGACCTGGCACAGGTGGGTGGGCACCATGTCGCGGAACGTGCCGGTGGCTTCCATGAACGAGCCGCGGCCTTCGATGTCGATCTCCTCGGGCACCTCGATCGCCACCGCCGGCACCGGCCCGGTCAGCCGTTCGGGCAGCCGGCGGACCGCCTCCTTGCCGAGGAAGTGGTCGATCCGGAACACCTGTTCTTCGGCGAAGGTCGCGCGGACGGTCTCGTGCAGCTCCCGCGCCGAAGCGAGGTCGTGCCCGATCGGCTTCTCCAGGATCAGCCGGGCGTCGTCCGCCAAGCCGGTGTCGCCGAACATGCGCACCATCGGTCCCATCGCCTCCGGCGGCACCGACAGGTAGAGCAGCGTGCGGGCGTCGTCACCCAAGTCCGCGCGCGCCGACCGCACGGCTTGGGCGAGGTCGTCCCCGTCGTCGCTGTCCGAGGCCACGAACGACAGGCGCCCGGCGAACGAGGACCAGTCCGCCGCATCGACGTCGGCGTGCTCCCGGACCTTCTCGCCGAGCTCGCTGCGGAACTCGTCGTCGCTTCCCGGCGACGTGCGGCCGGACCCGATCACCCGGAACCCGTCCGGCAATCCGCCTTCGCGCCACAACTGCACGAGGCCGGGGAACAGCAGCCGCTGGGCGAGATCGCCGGTGGCGCCGAAAATCACCAGGACGTGCGGCGGGGTCGCCGACATGGTTCACCTCGTTCTGTGGAGTGGGTCAGCGGGTCAGGTCCCGCAGCGCGTTCTCGACCACTTCGGTGAGGGCCGGGTGGATCCAGTACGGCGCCGAGGCCAGCGTCGGGGCGTCGATGCCCAGCGTCATGGCCAGGACGAGGGGCTGGATGAGCGAGGGCGCCTGCGGGCCCATGATGTGCGCGCCGAGCAGCCGGCCGCTGCCGCGTTCGGCGATGACCTTGCAGAACCCGGTGTCGTCCTCCAGCGCCCATCCGTAGGCCACGTCCGCGTAGCGCCGGGTGCCGACGACGTAGTCGATCCCCTCGTTGCGGCAGGACTGCTCGGTCTTGCCCACGGTGGCGATCTGCGGCCGGGTGAACACCGCGGCGGGCACGACGTCGTGGTCGGCACTGCGAAGGTCCGCGGGGTGGCGCAGGTTGTGCTGGACCACCTCGGCCTCGCGGTTGGCCACGTGCTTGAGCTGGACCGGGGTGCAGACGTCCCCGAGGGCGAACACCCCGTCGACGGTGGTGCGCTGGTGGGCGTCCACGCGGATGCGGCCGTCGTCGTGGGTGTCGATCCCGGCCGCGGGCAGGTCGAGCCGGTCGCCGTTGGGAACGCGCCCGGAGGCGACCAGCAGCCGGTCGGCGGTCACGACCGAGCCGTCGTCGAGCACCAGCCGCAGCGCGCCGGGCTCGCCTTCGAGCCGGGTCAGCTCCCGGCCCAGCCGCAGGGTGAACCGTTCGCCCGCGAGCCGGGTGAACGCGTCCGCGATCGCCTCGTCCTGCGGGCCGAGCAGCCGGTCCGCCTGCTCGACGATGGTGATCTCGCTGCCCAGGGCGGCGAACACCTGGGCCAGTTCGGCGGCGATGTAGCCGCCGCCCAGCACCGCGAGGTGGTGCGGCGGCTCGTCGATCCGCATGACGGTTTCCGAAGTGTCGTACGGCAACCCGGACTTCTCGACCGGCGGGGGGACCACGGGCCGGGCACCGGCGGCGATCACCACCTGGTCGGCCTCGACGTCGATCGGCCCGGCGGCCCCTTCGATGCGCAGGCTCCGCGGTCCGGTGAACCGGGCCTGCCCGGTGTAGACGGTGATGAAATCGCTGTCGCGACGGCCTTGTTCGCCGCTGTCGCGCTGATCGTCGACCCGGCCGAAGACGCGGTCGCGGATCTTGCGCCAGTGCACGCCGCGAAGCTCGGCGTCGAGGTCGAAGGTACCGGCGCCGCGGACCTCGTCGGCGACCTCCGCGGTGTGGGCGAGCATCTTGCTGGGGATGCAGCCGTAGTTCAGGCAGGTCCCGCCGAACGGGCCCTCGGTGACGATGGCCACGTCGGAGCCGGAGAACGAATCGTCGATGACGCTGTTCCCGGAACCCGCACCGAGAACGATCAGATCGTGGTGTCGCACCGGCTGAATGCTATGTGCCGGTGCACAGCGCCGCACGCCGAGCGGAGCCGGTGCGGGGCCGCGCACCACCCCGCCGCCGGTGCCACCGGGAAAGCGGCCGGGGCCGGGGGCCGCCCCCGGGTGGTCACCAGGCGACCGGGACGATGGCCGGGCGGGTGAAGACGATGTCGTTGCGCCACGGCACTTCCTCGGCGTTGATCGCGAGGTAGAGCTCCGGGAGCCGTTCGAACAGGGTGCGGAGCGCGGTGGCGAGGTAGACGCGGGCCAGCTGCGAACCGAGGCAGTAGTGGGGGCCGGCGCCGAAGGTGGCCTCGGCGGTTTCCTTCCGGCCCACGCGGAACTTCTCCGGGTGCCGGACGTGGGCGGGGTCCCAGGTGGCGGCCTGCATCGAGGCCGCCACCCCGTCACCCGCCCGGATCGTCGTGCCGTGCAGCTCCACGTCCTCGGTGGCGATGATGGGGAAGCCGAGAACTCCGTTGTGGTAGAAGCGAAGCACCTCCTCGGCGGCCAGGGCCCACCGCTCGGGACCGGCCAGGCAGTCCTTGAGCTGATTGCGGTGCTGCATGAGGATCAGCGCGCCCTCGGCGGTGGGGGCGATCACGGCGTCGGTGCCGGTGAACAGCAGCACGAAGACCGTTCCGGCGACCTCGTCGGCGCTGAGGTCACCGGCTCGCCGGGCGGCGAGCAGCGCTCCGACGGGGTTGTCGCCGGACGGTTCGCCGACGGCCAGGATCCGGGCGGCCAGACCGCGGATGTTGGCGGTCTCCTCGGCCACCTCCGCGGGACCGGAGGTGATCGAGGCCATGGTGCGGAAGATCCGCTCGTGCTCGGGCCACAGCGGCTCGGGCACACCGAGCACCCGGCGCATGACCCGGAACTGCAGGGGCTGGGCGTAGGCGGCGACCAGGTCGGCCGGGTCGGGACCGTCGGCCATGGCGTCGAGCAGCCGCGTGCCCTGCTCGGTGACCAGCCGCCGGTGGTCCTGCACGGCGCGGCGGGTGAAGAACCGGGAGACCACCTGCCGGACCCGGGTGTGATCGGGCGGGTCGAGGTGGAACAGCCCGCGTTCGACGGTGGTGATGTCCGGGCCGGCCAGCCGCGGGGAGTCGTCGCCCAGCCGCCGGGAGAACCGGGAGTCGGCGAAGACCTCGGCGATGTCGTCGCGGCGGGTGAGCATCCAGATCCGGTCCCCGGACGGCAGGAGCACCGGGCACACCGGCCGGTGGGCCTGGGCCCAGCGCACCAGCGGCGGCAGCCCGCCCAGCTCGCCGAGCGGGAACGGGTAGCGCAGAGGCAGCTCGGGCGATCCGGTGCTCACCGGGCACCGCCGTCCTGGTCGGTGACGATGGCGTACCCCTGCCCCGGCGCCGGCGGCAGGAAGGCCCCGGGCCGCAGGAACGGGTGCAGCAGCTCCATGTCGCGGTGGTAGAGGAACAGGGTCGACTTCACCCCGTAGATCTCGGGTCCGTGCAGGACCAGCGGGAGTTCGGCGATGGCGTAGCCGACGGCGAGGTCCACGTGCGCGTCGGTGATCGCGCTGTGGTCTTCGAGCCGGCTGATGGCGCCGTGCGCGGTGGCCCGGCAGGCGGCCCGGGCCTCGGGATCGGATTCGTAGGCCTGGCGGGCCAGCTCCAGTCCGTGGACGTAGGCGGGCCGGTTGTGCAGTTGCGTCCACGTCCGCACGTGCGAGGCGGGATCGGCCACCCCCAGCTCGGCCAGCGCGCGCACGCTGGGGTTGCGCAACCGGTTGATCGCCCGGCGGGCCCGGTGCACCGACTCGCCCACCGGGTACCCGCCCGCGACCAGGGTGTGCGCGGCCTCGTACCCGGGGACGAAGACGTCGAGCCGGCCGAAGCGCCGGTAGGCCCAGGTGACCAGTTCCTTGATGTACGGGGTTTTGTACCGGCCGTTCCAGGGGCTCAGCCCCAGCGTGACGTGCTCCGGATCGGCGGGGAAGAACCGGCGGTCCAGCGGGGTGAGAGTGAACACGACGGGTCACGGGCTCCTTAAAACGAATCGTGCGATTCCGGGCAGCGCGCGGTTATTTCGGCGGAGGTCGATCGAAGAATGGAGATTTTCGGCGCATTTTCGACGGCTCGTCCGAATCGGTCGCCGACTGCTCCGACGGTGGGGATACCTGTTGCGAGACCGGCAATGTGTCCGCGACGTCCTTCGGGCCGCGGTTTTTCCGGAGAGCGGATCCTGGTGGTGTGCTAGGTTCCTGACCAGTGTTTCACCGGTCGTTTCCGATCTCAAATGCCGAAACCGAAAATCCGGGTAACCTACCTGAAAGTAGGCCCGCCACGAGCCGCTTCCCGGGGATTTCCCACGGTGCGTGACGAGAGAGGGTCCATCTGATGGAAACGCAATTTGATCAACTCGCCGAAGCGTACGAGCGGAGCTTCACCGAGTTACCGTTCCGGCGGCACATCGAGTTGCCTTCGGTGCTGGCCGCGCTGGGCGCGCCGGACGGGATCGCCGGGCAGCGGGCGCTGGACCTCGGCTGTGGATCCGGGTACTACACCAGGCTTCTTGCCGATCTCGGCGCGGAACCGGTCGTCGGTCTGGACCAGTCCGCCGGCATGGTCGGCTACGCGCGCGAGCGCGAAGCCCGCGAGCCCCGCGGAGTGCGCTACCTCGTGCAGCACGCCGGGGACGGCAGTGCCGGTGTCGCCGACCCGACCCTGTCTGGCTCCTGCGACCTGGTGCTGGCGGTGTACGTGCTGCCCTACGCGACGACGTCCGAGATCCTGCACCAGATGTGCCTCACCGCCCGCACCGCCCTGGTCCCCGGGGGCCGGTTCGTCACCGCCGTCCTCAACCCCGATTTCGCCACCGAGCCGGGCTACTACCGTCCGTTCGGCTTCGACCTGGTGGCCGGCCCCGCCACCGCGAACGAGGGTGGCTCCTTCCTCCTGCGCACCCACATCGGGGAGCACGCCATGGAAGTCACCGCTCACCGCTGGTCCCGCTCCGCTCACGAAGCGGCGCTCACCCGTGCCGGTTTCACCACCTTCGCCTGGCAGGCACCGCACTGCGACCCCGGCAGCGACCCGGCACCGTCCGGCCGCTACCTCGCCGTGCCCCACTTCCTGCTGTTGACCGCGAGCTGAGGGCCCTTCCGGTTCCGCGGCGTGATCTACGCCAGACGGCCTCACCCATCCGGGCGGTAATCGGCGCCGCGAGGGTGAAGGGCCGGGACCGGGGGTAGCTCGGCAGGCATGACGGACACGACGGCCATGCACGCGGGGATCCACGCGGGAATCACGGAGACCACCGGGCGCGGCGGGGAGATCGCGGGCCTGCGCCGGGTGCTGCTCGCCTTCGGCGTCGGCGGGGCCATGGGCTTCCTGCTGTGGATGACCATCTGGCTGTCCGTCCACCTGTGAGGCGCGGCGTCGCCGAAGTTTCGGTCCACTTCCGGGAGCGACCCGGCTCAAGTCCACATCGGACTTTGACTGACGGGGAGCCCGGCCACCGGCCGGTGTGCTGATCCCGTCTTGATCAATCCTCGAACGGCGCTGGTCGGCCCCAACGGCTGAGCCGTGCGCCGCGGACCACCCCGCAGTGGTGGCCGAGGTGCTGGGGAGCGGGCCGGCGGATGTGGCGTGTCCGCTTGCGGCCAATGGCCGGTTTAGCGCACGCGCCGTGACGGAAATCCCTCTTAAGCTCTGCCTCGTCGAGCTGCTTTCTCGGGGGTCGCGGCCGACGTCAAGCTTCCCATCGACGAGGGGTTTTCCCATGCTCGGAAACAGAGTGCGCACCGCGCTGCTGGCGTTTCTCGTACTGCTGAGCGGTCTCACCACCATGGCGCTGACCGCCGCTCCCGCCTCCGCCGCCGCGGCCTGCACCAGCGGGGTCTCGGTCTACGGCGTACTGCCCGACGGCCGGCTCAGCTACACCGCGATCGACCCGGACACCGGGGACATCACGCACGTCGTCGTGTCCTCGAAGACGCTCGGGTTCACCGCGAAAGCGCTGGCCACGCTCAACTTCAACACACTGCTGGTAACCTCGACGGCCGGGGTCCTCTACCGGGTCGACGTGGTCACCAACAGTGGCAGCCTGACGTTCGACGATCCGATCGACGTCCAGCACGGCTGGACCCACACCCTGCTGTCCTACGACGGCCACGGGCACCTCTACGGCACGACCGCCGGCGGTTCGCTGCTGCAGTACCTCGTTTCCGCGCCCAAGCCCGGGGTGAACCAGATCGGGCAGCGCCGGGAGATCGGCAGCGGCGGGTTCTCGCTCAAGACGCTCACGACGGCCGGGGACGACCGGCTCCTCGCGACCGCGTCCGACGGCCAGCTGATCAGCTACGCGGTTTCGCCGACCGGCACCACTTACACCCGCGCCCAGCTCGACGACGCCGGCTGGCAGAGCTTCGAAAACCTCGTCTCGCCGGGCGGCGGCCTGTACTACGGCAAGAACCCCGACGGCGCCATGTACTGGTACGAGGACGACGACCCGGCCGACGGGTCCGGCACGGACATCGCCTACCACCTCAACGATCCGGTCGCCTCACGCGGCTGGACGCAGTCCCTGCTCTCGGCCGACCCGGCCGGCTGCACCAGCACGCCGCCGGTCAAGCCGCTGCGTTCGAAGATCGCCGCCCTGGCCACGGGGGAGGTCGGCACCACCGAGGCGAGCTGCGACAAGTACAACGACGGCTGCAACCACGGCGCGAACGACTGGTGCGCGATGTTCGCCACCTGGACCTGGTCGGCAGCCGGCGTGGCGAACGTTCCGCGCGGCACGTGGGTCGCCCGCGGCCTCGGTGCGTGGGGGGTCGACCACGGCCTGTTCAAGTCCCGGACCGGCAGTGCGCACGGCAGCCCGAAAATCGGTGACTGGGCCATCTACGGCCCGCCGGACGGCAGCACGGGCGGGCACGTCGATGTGATCACCGCGGTGCACCCCGACGGCACGCTCACCGTCGTCGGCGGCAACGTCAGCAACAAGGTGACGCGGCGGGTGATCGACCCCGGCACCGCCCGCTCGGGCGTCCAGGATCAGCTGATCTCCGGCTACGTCTCCCCGCCCGGCGCCTGACCCGTTCCCCCTTCCCGAGCGGTGCCGCGGCCCGGCCGCGGCACCGCCGGACCACCTGGAGTCCTTCCCATGCGATTCACCCCGAGACCGATCGCGGCGGGCCTCGTGGCCCTGGCCGTCCTGACCGCGGGCGCCACCGCCGCCGGTGCCACGACCGAATCCGACGCCACGGCCGCGCGGATGCAGCAGCTGGCGGCCTACGCGACCGCGCCCTGCGTCACCGGTGGCCCGACCGCGGCCGACACCGCCGCGGCCACCCGGCTCAACGGTGTCCTGACCGGCGCGCTGAAGGGGCACATGACGCCGTACCGAGTGTCGTGCGCCCGGGCCGTGATCGACGCCGTGCAGGCCCGCGGGCTGGACGAGCGGGCGGCCGTCATCGCGATCACCACCACGATCGTCGAATCCCTGATCGAGAACATCAGCGAACGGGTCGATCACACCAGCCTCGGGCTGTTCCAGCAGCTCGACTCGTGGGGCACCGAGTCGCAGCGGCTGAACCCGGCCTGGGCCACCGGAGCGTTCCTGGACGCGATGGAAGGCTTCTACCCGAACGGGAGCTGGCGCACCGCCAAGATCGGCGACGTGTGCCAGCGGGTCCAGCGCTCCGCCTTTCCCGAGCGGTACCAGCCCGAAGCCGCCGACGCCCAGCGCATCGTCGACGAGCTGAGCAGCCCGGCCGCGACCACGGTTTCGGTCTACGGCGCGCTGTCCGACGGACGGCTGACCTACAGCACCATCAACTCGCAGACCGGCGACCGCACCAAGACCCTCGTCTCGACCGACCGCCTGGGGTTCGCACCCCAGGCGCTGGCCACGCTCAACTTCAACACCGTGCTCGCGACCTCGCCCGCCGGCGTGCTCTACCGCATCGACGTCATCACGAACGACAACTCGCTGCAGTTCGGCTCGCCCGTCGCGTTGGGCAGCGGCTGGACCCACGACATGCTGACCTACGACGGCCACGGCCACCTCTACGGCATCGCGGGCAGCACCCTGATGTCCTATGTGGTCTCCCGGCCCAAGCCCGCGAGCAACCAGATCGGCCAGCGGGCCGTGATCGGCACCGGGTTCACGATGCGCACGATCGCCGCCACCGGCGACGACTGGCTGGTCGGCATCAGCACCGCCGGCGTCCTGCGCTCGTACCACATCGCGGCCGACTACACCTGGACGGGCACGACGCTGGCGGACCGCTGGAGCACGTTCGACCAGATCGTGTCACCCGGCTACGGCCTGTACTACGCACAGACCTGCGACGGAGCGCTGTACCGCTACCACGACCACAACCCGTTCGACCTGGACGGCTCGGACATCCAGGGGTTCGGGGCCGACCCGGTCGATACGCAGGGCTGGACGCAGACGCTGCTGTCGGCCCAGCCGTTCGGCACCTGACCACGACCCGCGGGCTCGCCATGGACGAAGGACCGCCCACCCGCCGGAGGTGCGATTCGGAGGATGATCCCCGGCCGGACCCGCAGGGGTGGTGGCCCGACCCGGACAACCTCCACTGGGTACGAAACCCGGATCCTGACCCGGACCCGCAGGCCGATCCGGCGTGACCGGATCCGGACACTGGCCGGACCTGCTCTTCCGATATGGGACATCGATGCCTAATCTGTCACTTATCGCAGATTGCTCGGAGGGGGAGGACGCTATGACCAGGAGAATGCTGACCGGGGTGGTGTCGGTCGTGATGACGGCACTGGCCTTCGGTGCCGTGGCGGCACCGGAGGTATCGGCCGTGGAGAAACCGCAGCCGAAGTGCGTGTGGATCTGGACTGCCGGCGGTTCGGGGTGCGGGCTCAGCTAGGCGGCCGGCCGAGCCGGAAGCGGCGGGAGGCCCGGCCGGCGGTGGAGGCCGGGGATGGCCGCGTGGCCACCCGGTTCGGTTCCGCTAGGCCAGCCAGCCGCGCCGGGTGGCCGCGTAGACCGCGGCCACCCGGTTGTCCGCCTGCAGCGCGTCCAGCAGGCCCTGCACGTGACGGCGTACCGTCCGCTCGCTCACCTCCAGGTGGCGCGCGATGGCTCCGTCGGTCATCCCGGTCGCCAGCAGGTCGAGCACCTTGGCCTGGGCCGGGGTCAGGCCATGACGCCGGCCGTCGTCGCCGATCGGCACCGCCTGGCTCCAGACCAGCTCGAACAACATGCGCAGACCCGCGACGATGGTCGGACTGCAGACGAACACCGCGCCCTCCATCCCGCTCGGGTCGAGGGGCACGAGTGCCGAGTGCTGGTCGGCGATCACCATCTTCATCGGTAGCTCCGGTGCCACCCGCATGGTCCAGCCGCCGGCGATGCTGGCCTCGACGACCCCCTTGGCGCCCTCGAACTCCAGGGCGGCACGCTCGTAGACGTTACGCAGGCGAACGCCTCGCTCGGTCACCGCGGCAGGCAGGGACATCGCCGTGTTGGCGTCCGGCTTGCGCTTGAAGTGGCGTGTGGTGAAGGTGACGAAGTCGGTCTTCGCCGACAGGCACAACTCGAGCGACAGTGCGCCGATCCGCTGCGGGTCCGTCAGAACCTCCACAGCCGCGTCGCTGCCGGCGCTGTAAGTAGTCCGGTAGACGGCTTGGAGCAGGTCGAGCTGATGGCGCGCGGCCACGATCTGGCGCTGCTGCTCGACCAGGCGCTGCTGCGCGCCGAGGATTGCGTGGTCGACCGCCCGGATCGGTTCCATCGGCGCCAGCACCGGCCCGTCGCGGTGGTCGCGCCGGACGAACCCGCCGTCGATCAGCTCGCGCATCTCGGGGCCGGCGGCCCGCGGATCGTCCAGCGATACCGGCCCGGACCGCACCATCGCGTCGTACAGCGCACCCGCTCCGGCCGACAGTAGTCCTTCGAGCATTCCTGCCACCCCTCCGGGCCCAGAGCTTAATCCAAGTCCCGGGGAACGCGAGGCTCAGCGGACACCCGGCCGGTTCGGCCGACCGCCGCGATGCGGATCCGGGCGAGCACGCCGGCCGAGCCATCGACGGCAGGGCGTACGCCACGCTGGAGCGGATGGGCTCACCACGGCTGAGGTAGCGTCGGCGAGATGGCCCAGGTACTGATCCAGCCGTCCTACGGCACTCCCGAAGCGCGCCGGTACGGGGCCAAGACCCTGGAGCAGACCGTGGCGTTGCGCGAATACGCCGGCCTGCTGCACCCCGCGGAGCTTGCCCGCCTGAACGAGCTGCACCCGGACGGCCAGGCCCGATTCTGGGGCGCCAAGGACAAGTACGACCGCCGGATGGACACCGTCGTCACCGGCGATGTCGTGTTGTTCACCGGCGGCAAGCAGGTTCGCGCCACCGCCGAGGTGGGACACGCCTTCCGCAACCCTTCGTTCGCCCGTGGCCTCTGGCACCCCGATCCCGGCAAATGCCTGTGGAGCAACGTTTACAGCCTGCGCCGCTACCGGTCGCTCGAACTGCCGTACGAGGTGATCTGGGACCTTCCCGGATTCACCGCCGGCGACAACTTCATGGGCCTGCGGTTCCTCGACGCGGCCAAGTCGGCGGCGATCATCGCCCTGCTCGGCCGGGTGGAGCACGCGGATGTGGCCGGTTTGTCCAGCCCCGGCACCGAATGACGGCGCCGGGGCTGCGACAGCCGGGTCACGTCATGGGTTCGTTCAGTAGGCGAGGGCTTGGCTGGTGAGGTCTGGGGCGAGGGTGGTTTCGGTGTGGGGGTAGGTGATGGTGGTGGGGTCGCCGTCGGAGGTGTAGAGGTGGCTTCCGGGTTGGGCGAGGAGGTCGAGCCAGTGGGTGGAGCCGTATTGGGATTCTTTGCCGGTGGTTTGGGAGCGGATGCGGGGGATGGATTGGGGGGTGAAGCGGGTGGAGTAGGGGAGGGTGCGGGGCCGGCGCCGACGAGGAGGGCTCCGGTGTAGGTGTAGGTGCTGCCGTGGAGGGTGAGGTTTTCCTGGTGGGGGTGGGCGCCGTAGGGGAGGGCGAGGGTGGTGGGTTGGTAGCCGGGGATGGCGTGGCGGATGAGGGTGTCGCCGTCGCTGATGGCGGTGTCGGCGGCGGTGGGGGTGACGGTGCGGAGGTTGGTGTGGGTTTTGGTGTGGTTGCCGATTTCGAATCCGTGGTGGTGGAGCCAGGCGAGTGCGGGTCCGCCGTCGGGTTCGCCGTAGGGGTGCTGGTTGACGTAGAGGCTGGCGGTGGGGGTGAAGCCGGGGTGGGTGGCGGCGGTGTCGAGGAGGATGCGGATGGCGGTGCCGGGGGTGGGGTCGCCGTGGGGGGTGAGGGTGAAGATGGAGGGGTCGCCGTCGTCGAAGGTGAGGACGACGGGGTGGGTGCCGGGGGGAGGTCGAGGTGGCGGGTGGTGAGGGCGGCGGTGGTGGTGGGGATGTAGTGCTCGTTGGCGAGGCGGGTGAGTTCTGCGGTGAAGTCGGCGGGGGTGCGTTCGTAGACGGAGGTGGGGTGGGGGGTGAGGCGGTGGTACATGAGGATGGGGATGTGGCCGAGTTCGTTGGCGTGGAGGGCGCGGGCGGTGTCGGCGGTGATGCGGGCACGGGTGGTGGTGGGGTGTGGGGGTGTGGTGCCGGGGCTCGCAGCGGTGGAACTCGCCGGGGCCGCTGCCGTGGTGCCGCACGCGGTGGCCGCGAGGACGACGGTGGCTGCGGCCCCGAGCCGGGAAAGTAGACGCATGGCGGTGATCCTGGGGCCGGCCGGGCCGGGTGGCGCCTGGATGAACCACTTCGGGTGAACGCCGGAAGGCGGGCAGCCGCGGGAAAATCGGCGTTCGTGCTGGCTGAGGGGTTGAGCCGGAAATCGGCTCCGGCACGATGCGGTGGTCGTGGCGAACCGGGTCTGTCGATGATCACCCCGGGTGACTCCGCGCGCTACCCTCCTCGCGATATCCCCGGAGTCGTCCGTCGGCCGGCGTGGTGGGGGCATCCCCAGGAGGACTCCGGTGAGCGTGGACCAGACCCTGACCCGTCGTGTGGCGTTGCTCGTCGCGTTGGTCGGGTTGTCCGTCAGTGCGTGCGGGGTGTCGGCGGGGGAGACGCCGGTGGCCGCGCCCGTACGCCCGGCGCCGCGGCCGGTGGTCACCGCCCCGCCGAGCCCGCCGCCGAGCCCGCTGGCCACCAGCCTGCTGGTCGGGTTCTCCGGCGCCCCGGGCACCCAGGCCCTCGGGGAGATGACCGGCGACCTGGACGCGGCCGGGCAGAAGCTACGCCGGCAGATCGCGGACTTCCCCCACGACCGGGCCGTCACCCCCGTCGTGGAACTGATCGCCACCACCGCCCACCGCGAACCGGGCGCGGACGGGATGTACCGCAGCCGCGCCTCGGACACCACCATCCGCGCCTACCTCGCCCAGGCCCGGGCCCTGCACGGGCTGCTGCTGCTCAACATCCAGCCCGGCCGGGCCGACTTCCTGCCCGAGGTCCAGGCCTACCGGCAGTGGCTGACCCAGCCCGACGTCGGCGTCGCACTGGACCCCGAATGGGCCGTGGACCCCGGAGTCGTACCCGGCCGCACATTCGGCCACACCACCGGCGCCGAACTCGACACGGTCGCCACCTACCTCGGCGACCTCGCCCAGCACGCCCACCTCCCGGACAAAGTCATGGTCTACCACCAGGTCGCGGCCACCGTCGTCCGGGACGAAACCGGCCTCACCCCCCACCCCGGGGTCTCGGCCGTGAAAGTCGTCGACGGCATCGGCAGCCCCGCCGCCAAAACCGCCACCTGGAAAACCCTGATGACCACCAAACCACCCACCGTGCTCCCCGGCTTCAAACTGTTCTTCCACGAAGACACCCGCCACTCCGCCCCCCTCATGACCCCCACCCAAGTCCTCAACCTCACCCCCCACCCGGCCTACATCCTCTACGAATAAACCCAGGCCCCTGAACCGGACCGGCGGAGGTTTACCGATCCGCCGGTCCGGCAATCCGTTCGTCGCCGACCGGGACGCGGCCCCACCACGAATCCGGTCGGCACTCTTCTGCCCGGGCCCGGCGCCGGTCGAGCGCCGTGATCAGCCGAAGAGGTCGAAGGCGCGGGCGACGAAAAAGGCCGCCACCGCAATCACGATGACACCGATGATGACCAGAGCCGCGATCGGAATGGTCCGTGAGGGAATCGGCTGGGGATGGGAAAGGCCGGAGGTCTGCCCGGCGTCGGGCGGGGTATCTCCGGGCTGGACCGAACCGCCCGCCTCCAGCCCTGGTGCTTCGTCCGGTTCCGGGCCGGGAGAACTCATCGAAGGCTCCGTCCTGTTGGGCGATGGGTGTGGTCGCAAGGGGGCGGGTACCCCCGCAACGGCGGGCTACACCAGGGTCGCACCATCGAGACACCGGCCGCTCACCCGGCGACAGCGTCCTGCCGCGGCGCCCAAGTGAAAGGTCCGACGGCGCGAAAAAGGGTTGAACTCGCAGGTCCAGCCCCTGTGGTCGGGATGACAGGATTTGAACCTGCGACCCTCCGCTCCCAAAGCGGATGCGCTACCAAGCTGCGCCACATCCCGGTGCCCGCCCCGCCCCGGTGCGTGTCGTGAGGGGGTGTGCCGGACCAGACTAACCCTCACGCTAAGCTGGGTGCGCCGCCGGGTCGAACCGGGGCGCTGCGGGTGTAGCTCAATGGTAGAGCCCTAGTCTTCCAAACTAGCTACGCGGGTTCGATTCCCGTCACCCGCTCCATTGGCCGAGTGGCGGCCGGTCGGCGAGGTCGGAGAGACCGGGGCCGCGTCCGCTTCCAGGCGGAGCGCGATCACGTCCAGCAGCAGGTCGGTGTCCACCGGCTTGGTGAGGTAGTCGTCGGCGCCCGAGGCCAGGGTCCGTTCGCGGTCTTCGGCGGTGGCTTTCGCGGTCACGGCGATCACCGGTAGGTCTTCGTGGGCGGCTTCGGCGCGGATGGCGGCGATGGTGGCGTTGCCGTCCAGCTCCGGCATCATCACGTCCATCAGCACCAGCGCCGTGTCCTCGTGCCGTTCCAGGGCCCGGATGCCCGCCACGCCCGTGTCGGCGTAGACGACCTCCAGCCCGGCCTGCTCCAGGACCGCGGCCAGGGCGAAGACGTTGCGCAGGTCGTCGTCCACGATCAGGACCTTCTCGCCGTGGAAGCGCTTCGGGGCGCCGTCCGGCTCGGCCACGGTGGTGGTGCTGGGCCGCGACGGCTGCTTCGGCCGGGACCGCACGGGCGCGGTCGGCGCGCTCAGGTTCGCCGCGCCCACCGGCAGGTACAGCGTGAACGTGCTGCCCCGGCCCGGCTCGCTGTGCACCCGCAGCTCCCCGCCGAGCAGCTCGGTGAGCTGCTGGCTGATCGACAGGCCCAGCCCGGTCCCGCCGTACTTGCGGCTGGTCGTGCCGTCGGCCTGGCGGAACGCGTCGAAGATGATCGCCAGGTTCTCCTCCGGGATGCCGATCCCGGTGTCCGCCACGGCGAAGGCGATGATCCCGGCCGCCGAGCGCAGGGACTGCTGCTCGACCTCCTCGGCCGGGGCCATCCGGATGTGCAGCCGCACCCCGCCCTCGTCGGTGAACTTCGCCGCGTTGGACAGCAGGTTGCGCAGCACCTGCTGCAGCCGGTGCTCGTCGGTGTGCACGCTGCCCGGCACCGGCGGGTCGATCAGCACGGCGAACTCCAGGCCCTTGTCCGCGGTCAGCGGGCGGCACAGGGATTCCACGTAGGTCACCAGCTCCGGCACCGGCACGTCGGTCATCTGCACCTCGAGCCGGCCCGCTTCGACCTTGGCCAGGTCCAGGATGTCGTTGATCAGCTGCTGCAGATCGCTGCCCGCGGCCCAGATCGTCTCAGCGAACTGGATCTGCTTCTCGGTCAGGTTCCCTTCGGGGTTCTCCGAGAGCAGCTTGGCCAGGATCAGCGCGCTGTTGAGCGGGGTCCGCAGCTCGTGCGACATGTTGGCCATGAACTCGGTCTTGTACTGCGAGGCCACGGTCAGCTGCCCGGCGCGCTCTTCCAGCTCCTGGCGCGCCTGCTCGATCTCGATGTTCTTGACCTCGATGTCGCGGTTCTGCTGGGCCAGCAGCGCCGCCTTCTCGGCCAGCTCGGTGTTCGACCGCCGCAGCTCGCCCTGCTGCGACTGCAACTGCTCCGAGCGCGCGCGCAACTCCTGCGCCAGCCGCTGCGATTCGGTCAGCAGCGCCTCGGTGCGCGAGTTCGACAGGATGGTGTGCACGTTGACGCCGATGGTGTGCCGCAGCTGCTCCAGCAGGTCCAGGTGGACGTCGGAGAACTCGTTGACCGAAGCCAGTTCCAGCACGCCCAGCACCTCGCCCTGGAACAGCACGGGCAGCACGATCACGTTCACCGGCGGCGCCGCGCCGAGGCCGGAGGAGACCAGCGCGTACTCCGGCGGCGCCGCGCGCACCAGGATGGTCTGGCGGTCGACGGCGGCCTGACCGATCAGCGACTCGCCGAGCGCGAACCGCAGCCCGGCGCGCGACCGCGCGAGCCCGTAGGCGGCGATGCAGTCGAGCACCTGCGCGTCCGGGCCGTCACCGTCGGCCTGGGCCAGGAAGAACGCGCCCTGCTGCGCGCTGACCAGCGGCGCCAGCTCGGACAGGATCAGCGCGGCCACCGAGGCCAGGTCGCGGTGACCCTGCATCCGCCCGGACAGCCGGGCCAGGTTGGTCTTCAGCCAGTCCTGCTCGCGGTTGGCGGAGGTGGTCTCCTTGAGGTTCGCGATCATCTGGTTGATGTTGTCCTTGAGGTCGGCCAGCTCCCCGGACGCGTCCACGGCGATGTGCCGGGTCAGGTCGCCCGCGGTCACGGCCGTGGCGACCTGGCCGATCGCCCGCACCTGGGTGGTCAGGTTCCCGGCCAGCTGGTTCACGCTCTCGGTGAGCCGCTTCCAGGTGCCGGACACGCCCTCGACCTCGGCCTGCCCGCCCAGCTTGCCCTCGGTGCCGACCTCGCGCGCCACCCGCGTGACCTCCGAGGCGAACGCCGAGAGCTGGTCGACCATCGTGTTCATCGTGGTCTTGAGCTCCAGGACCTCGCCCCGGGCGTCCACGTCGATCTTCTTGGACAGGTCCCCGCGCGCGACGGCGGTGGTCACCTGGGAGATGTTGCGCACCTGGCTGGTCAGGTTGTGGGCCATGAAGTTGACGTTCTCGGTCAGGTCCTTCCAGGTGCCGGCCACCCCGGGCACCCGGGCCTGGCCGCCGAGGATGCCTTCGGTGCCGACCTCGCGCGAAACGCGCGTCACCTCGTTCGCGAAGGCGCGCAACGTTTCGACCATGCTGTTGAGCGTGTCCGCCAGGCCCGCGACCTCGCCCTGGGCCTCGATCGAGATCTTCTTGGACAGGTCGCCGCGGGCCACGCCGGTGGCCACGTTCGCGATGCTCCGCACCTGCACGGTCAGGTTGTCGGCCATCACGTTCACGTTGTCGGTGAGGTCCTTCCAGGTGCCCGCCACCCCGCGGACCTGGGCCTGGCCGCCGAGCTTGCCCTCGGTGCCGACCTCGCGGGCCACGCGGGTGACTTCGTCGGCGAAGGCCGAGAGCTGGTCGACCATGGTGTTCAGGATGTTCTTGAGCTCCAGGATCTCCCCGCGGGCGTCGACGGTGATCTTCTGCGTCAGGTCCCCGCGGGCCACGGCCGAGGTCACCTGGGAGATGTTGCGGACCTGGTCGGTCAGGTTGTTGGCCATGAAGTTGACGTTGTCGGTGAGGTCCTTCCAGGTGCCGGCCACCCCGGGCACCGCGGCCTGGCCGCCGAGCTTGCCCTCGGTGCCGACCTCGCGGGCCACACGGGTGACCTCGTCGGCGAACGCGGAAAGCTGATCGACCATGGTGTTCAGCGTGGTCTTGAGCTCCAGGATCTCCCCGCGCGCGTCCACGGCGATCTTCTTGGTCAGGTCGCCGCGCGCCACGGCCGTGGCGACCTGGGCGATGTTGCGGACCTGCGCGGTGAGGTTGTTGGCCATGAAGTTGACCGAGCCGGTGAGGTCGCGCCAGGTGCCCGCGACGCCGGGCACGGTGGCCTGGCCGCCGAGCTGGCCCTCGGTGCCGACTTCGCGCGCCACCCGGGTGACTTCGTCGGCGAACGCGGAGAGCTGGTCGACCATCGTGTTCATCGTGGTCTTGAGCTCCAGGATCTCGCCGCGGGCGTCGACGGTGATCTTCTGCGTCAGATCGCCCTTGGCCACGGCGGTGGTCACGTGGGAGATGTTGCGGACCTGGTCGGTGAGGTTGTCGGCCATCTGGTTGACCGAGTCGGTCAGCCCGCGCCAGGTGCCGGCCGCGCCGGGGACCTCGGCCTGGCCCCCCAGCCGCCCGTCGCTGCCCACCTCCCGCGCCACCCGGGTGACTTCGTCGGCGAACGCCGAGAGCTGGTCGACCATGGTGTTCAGCGTGTTCTTCAGCTGCAGGATCTCGCCGCGGGCGTCCACGTCGATCTTCCTGGTCAGGTCGCCGGTGGCCACGGCGGTGGCGACCTGGGCGATGTTGCGGACCTGGTCGGTCAGGTTGTCGGCCATCAGGTTCACCGAGTCGGTGAGGTCGCGCCAGGTGCCGGCCACGCCGGGCACCCGGGCCTGACCGCCCAGCCGGCCCTCGCTGCCGACCTCGCGGGAGACCCGGGTGACCTCGTCGGCGAACGAAGAGAGCTGGTCGACCATGGTGTTGATGGTGTTCTTGAGCTCCAGGATCTCGCCGCGGGCGTCGACGTTGATCTTCTGCGTCAGGTCGCCGCGGGCCACGGCGGTGGTCACCTGGGCGATGTTGCGGACCTGCTCGGTCAGGTTGTCGGCGAGGAAGTTGACCGAGTCGGTGAGGTCGCGCCAGGTGCCCGCGACGCCCGGCACCTCGGCCTGCCCGCCGAGCCGCCCCTCCCCGGCGATCTCGCGGGAGAGCCGGACCACCTCGGCGGCGAACCGGGACAGCTGCGCGAGCAGTCCGTTCACCGTGCGGGCCAGGCCCTCGTACTGGCCCCGCAGCGGGCGGCCTTCGAGTTGCAGCGCCATCGGCTGCGACAGGTCGCCCGAGGCGACGGCGCCGAGCACCCGGTCCAGCTCCACCACGGGGCGGCTGACGTCCTCGATCAGCCCGTTCACCGTCTCGACCGCGGTGGCCCAGCCGCCGGGCCCGACGTCGGCGCGGACCCGCTCGGTCAGCCGGCCCTTCTCGCCGACCTCGGTCCGCACGCGCAGGAGTTCGGTCACCAGCCGCTGGTTGCGCTCGGCGATGTCGTTGAACGCGGTGGCGAGCTGCGCGGTGACCCCGTCGCCGTGGGCCACCAGCCGGCGCCGGAAATTGCCTTCCCCGAGGTCGCGGGCCGCGGCCAGGAGCCGTTCCAGCGCGGCTCGCTCACCGGAGCCGGGGCCGTCCGGCCCGGTGAGCCCGCCGGGCCCGGATCGCGTAGTCATCTCTGCCGCACCTCTCCACCATGCGTGTGCCGGGCACGGTCGTCGACCCAGCGTGCCACGGTTCGCCCTACACTTCGAGCCAGTCCGCCCGCGCACGCGGTGCCCACCTGGCAGAACCAGGAAAGTCAGGTCGACCCGGAGGCAGGAGGTTCGTGCATGGTGTCACGGCCCGCTCCGGCCTCGGCCCGGCCACCCGGCGCCCCGGCCGAGGGGCTGCCCGAATACGGCGCGTTCTGGCGGCCGGTGCTCGAAGACGTGCGTGAACCGGTGTTCGTGACCGACCCCGCGGGCGCGCTGCGCTGGGCGAACGCCGCGGCCCGGGCGCTCGGCCCGGACCCGGCGCTGGTGAGCGTGACCGAGACCACGGGCCGGATCGACACCGCGGGCCGCCGGCGTGCGGCCCACGTCCGCGCCCTGCCCGAAGGCTGGCACGCCTGGACCGTCGTCGACGAAAGCCCGCGACGCCCGGAGGAGTTCCTGGCCGAAGCCGGGCCGAGGCTGGCTGCTGCGCGCGGGCGGCACGGCACCGCGCGGCTGATCGCCGAGCTGGCCGCCTCCGCGCTCGGCGAGTGCGCGTTCGTGCTGCTGCCCACCACCCGCGGCCGCTGGGAGTGGTGGAGCGCCGAGGACCACGCCGCGCCCGGCCACGGCCGGATCCGCCGGGTCCCGGCCCAGCTCGCGCCGGTGGTCGCCGAAACCTTCGCCGCGGTCGGCCCGCCCGAGACGCAGCCGGTGCCGGAGGCGGAGGTGAGCGCGCTGCCCGCGGTGGTGGCCGAGCGGTTTTCGGGCGCTGCCGAGGTTTCCGCGGTCTCACTCGGCGTCGGCGGCAGCGCGGGGGTGACCGGCGCGGTGCTGATCGGGCGGCGCGGCGAGCCCGGGTTCGGCGCCGGGCAGGCCCGCGCCACCTCGCTGTTCGCCCGAGCCGCGGGGACCGCGCTGGCGAACGCCCAGCGGTACGCCCGGCAGGAAGAGGCGACGCGCGGGCTGGAGTCCACGCTCCGGCCGCAGCCGCCCGCGGACGTCGAGGGCGCGCGGTTCGAGATCTGGTACGAACCGGCCGGCGGCGTGCTCGGGGTCGGCGGCGACTTCTACGACGTGCTCGGCCGCGAAGACGGCAGCGCCTTCCTGGTCGTCGGCGACATCTGCGGCAAGGGGGCCGAAGCGGCCGCGCTCACCGGCCGCGTCCGCCACTCGCTGGCCGCGCTGCACCTGGTCGAGCGCGACGCCCGCACCCTGTTGCGCCTGCTCAACGAACTGCTCATCGCGGGCGGCAGCAACCGGTTCGCGACGCTGGTGCTGGGCTCGGTCGTGCCCGCGGACTCCGGCCTGGACCTGACGCTGGCCTCCGGCGGCCACCCGGCGCCGCTGATCCTGCGCCGGGACGGAACGGTCGAGGAGGTCAGCGTGCCCGGCACGCTGGTCGGCATTTCCCCGCAGGCCCGCTTCGCCGAGGCCGTGACCCATCTCGACCGGGGTGAGGTCTGCCTGCTCTACACCGACGGCGTCACCGAAGCCCGCAACCGCACCGAGTCCGCCGAGCTGTTCGGCGACGAGCGGCTGTTCACCGTGCTCGCCGGCTGCGCCGGCCTGCCCGCGCGGGAGGTCGTGCGGCGGCTGCGCGAAGCCGTCCGCGAGTGGCTGGGCAACTCCGGCCACGACGACATCGCGGTGCTGGCCATCGAGGCCGCGCCCGCGGTCGGTTGAGCGGTTTGGCCGGCGGGTACCCGGGCGGGGAAACCACCGGAGGAGAACAGATCATGGGTAACACGTTGGCGGGCCGCAAGGTCGCGATCCTGGCGGCGGACGGCGTCGAGCAGGTGGAGCTGGAAGAGCCGCGCAAGGCGGTCACGGCCGAGGGCGCCACCGTCGAGCTGGTGTCGCTCGAAGAGGGCGAGATCCAGGCGATGAACGGCGACATCGACAAGGGTGACAAGTTCCCGGTCGACCGGGTCGTGGCCAAGGTCTCGGCCGGGGACTACGACGCGCTGCTGCTGCCCGGCGGCACGATGAACCCGGACAACCTGCGCCAGGACCCGGCCGCGGTGGCGTTCGCGGGCGACTTCGTACGCGCGGGCAAGCCGGTAGGGGTGATCTGCCACGGTCCGTGGACGCTGGTCGAGGCGGACGTGGTCCGCGGGCGCACCCTGACCTCGTTCCCCAGCATCCGCACCGATCTGGCCAACGCCGGCGCGAACGTGGTCGACCAGGAAGTGGTGACCGACCAGGGCCTGGTGTCGAGCCGCAACCCGGACGACCTGCCCGCCTTCTGCGCGAAGATCGTCGAGGAGTTCGCCGAAGGCCGCCACTCGGTCGGCTGAGCGGCGAAGCCGGGCTGGCGCCCCCACCGGCCGCGGGGGACCCTGGTGGGGTCCACCGCGGGAACCGGGAAGGGGCGGCGTGATGACGGCCCACGCAAGGCGCTACGGCAAGCGGTGCCGGGACCACTTCGGTGCGCCGGCCCGGGCGGATCCGGCCGATCGGCCCGACACCGCGGAGGATCCGGGTCCACCTCGAGCCCCGGCGGTCCCGGCCGATCGGAAACCGTCCGAGCCGGGGGAGACCGACGACCATCCGTCCTGAGTGGAGTGTCCACAAGGGATCTCCCGGCCGGTGGCCGGATGTGAGACGGCCGTGGTGATGCTGTGGCGGATCCGGAGCGGGACCGAGCTTCGCTGAGGGGCCAACGGTGCGCCGCGCGAGGTCACCTTCGCCGGGGCGCTTTACCGTGGTGCCGGGGACCGGGTCCGCTGGGCCAGCGCCGGGCCTGGTGCCGGGCTTTGTGGTCGGCTTGGCCCCTTGCCATCGGTGGCCGGTGGGGGGTGCCGGTCGGCGGGATGGGCGGGGCCGGGAGCGCGACTCCTGGAGCGTTCACCGTGGGGGCCGGCGGGGGTTCGAGACCGGCGTCGTCGGGCGGGTCGGCGGTGGTCAGGTTCAGCAGCAGCGCGGCGCCGACGGCCGCAAGCACGACCGGCACCGTGGCCACCGAGGCGAACACCGCCAGCCGCCGGCGCCGCGACCCCGTGAGCAACCGACGCCACGGTTCGGCGAACAGCCGGGTTCTGGTGGATCGCGTCCGACCACCGGACCCGGACTCACCGCCTGGCAGGCCGGCGAAGGCCCGAGCTTCACCGGCGTCGCCCCGCAGTGCGCGAGTCACCGCCGCGGCCGTGGGGCGCTGCTCCGGCTCGCGCGCGGTCATCGCGCGCAACGTCGACGCCAGCCCTTCCGGCAGATCGTCCGGCACGTGCGGCTGCCGGTGCAGCCGGACCACGGCGGACTCGGCCGGCGTGCCCTCGTACTCCCGCGCGCCGGTCAGGCACTCCAGCAGCACCAGCCCGAGTGCGTAGACGTCGGCGGGCGCGCCGGGGTGTTCGCCCAGCACCTGCTCGGGGGCGAGGTAGGCGGCGGTGCCGACGGTGGCCCCGCTCGCCGTCACGCGGGTCGCGTCGACCAGGCGCGCCACCCCGAAATCGGCGATCAGCGCCTGGCCGCCGGTGAGCAGGATGTTGGCGGGCTTGAGATCCCGGTGCGTCACGTGGTGGGCGTGCACGTGCGCGAGGGCTTCGGCGAGCTGCGCGCCCAGTTCCGTCACCTCGCCGGCCGGGAGCGGGCCGCCGCGCAGCCGGGAGGCCAGGTTCGGCCCTTCGGCCAGCTGCATCACCAGGTACGCGTGGCCTTCGTCGGTGCCCGCGGCGTAGAGGCGGACCAGACCCGGGTGGCGGAGCGCCTGGAGCGCCTGCACCTCCTGCGCGCGCCGGTCCCGGCCGAGCTCGACCGTGCCGGGGTGGAACAGCTTCACCGCGACCGTGCGGTTGAGCACCCGGTCGTGCGCCCGGTGGACCCGCGCCGTGGCGCCCTCGCCGAGCCGCTCGCCGAGCTCGTACCGGCCCGCGACCACCGAGGGTGCGGGACCGAACGACCCCAGGCCGAAGTGCCTGGCGGTGGTTCCCGCGTCCGCAGCGTCCGCATCGGACATCAGCCCCGCACCTCCGTCTCGCCCAGCAGGCCGGAGGAGACTACCCGGGGTCCGGTCTCGAAGCCACCCGGCCGAGCGGTCGCCCTCCGGTCCGTCCGGACCGATGCGGAACCGATGATCTTCACCAGGCAACCTCGCCCCGTTCCGCACGTCTGCCCGGCATGAAACCCACTCGGTTGGCGGCCCTCGCGGCGGCCGTGCTCGGTGTGCTCGGTATCGCCTCCCCGGCTTCGGCCGGGTCCGTGGTGCCCGCCGGCTTCGAACCCTCGTCGACTTCCTGGAGCAGCGCGGAGCACGGGCTGGTGCTCGGCTTCACCGACTGCGGGACGCCCGGCTGGTGCCCGTCGCTGATCGAGACGGCCGACGGCGGGTCGAGCTGGCGCCGGCTCCCCGCGCCGCCGATCTCCTTGCCGGACAACCACGACCAGGTCCGGCTGACCGCGTTCGGCGACGAAGTACGGTACGTCACCGACGGCACCAGGATCGTCGTGACCAGTGATGGCGGGCGGCACTGGCTGCCGGTGCGGCAGGCGGGTGACGCCGGACAGCGCCGGTACGTCTCGAAGATCGCCGAGTCCGGCGGCCGCGTCTTCGCGGTGATCACGACTTACGGCGACGACACGGTGAAAACCGCGGTCTACAGCGGGATCACCGGGGCGCCGGTGCTGGTGCCGATGCCCGGCTTTGCCGTCACCGGCGGGCTGACCAGTGGTGACGTGTCGACCCGGGGCGGCCTGCAGATCGCCCTCGACGCCGATTACCGGACGGAGAAGTACTGGACCTCCGGCGACGGCGTGGCCTTCACCCCGGCCCGGCGCCCGTGCCCGCAGGGGACCGTGGCGGTGCTCGGCGGGGTGAAGGACGGCCAGGTGCTCGTCCTGTGCAACAGCGGGGGCGGCCAGCCGCAGCCCGGTTCGTCCGAGCGGGCGATCTGGCGCGCGCCGAAGCTCGGCGGCCCGTTCACCGGCACCGAGCCGGCGCCGACCACCGGCATCACCCAGGGCTTCGCCGCCGCGACGGCGGACGACGCGACGGTCGCGGCCGTCGGCGGCGGCGTCGGGTTCCTGCACCACACCACCGACGGCGGCCGGACCTGGAGCACGCTGGAGCTGAGCGAGCGCGGTTTCGAGCTGACGGACCTGGACTTCCCCGGCGCGGGCACCGGCGTGGTCGTGGACGGCGCGCCCGACGCCGGCGGCTCCGCCGTGTACCGCACGACCGACGGTGGCGGGCATTGGGCAGAACTGGCCTTCTCCTGATCGGGGGAGCCGGTTACTGCAGGTAGGTCTGGCTGCGGGGAGTGGGTTCTCCCGGTCCACCCGGTGTCGTACTCTGTGCACTGTCCGTCGCCGGCCACACCGGGCCCCGCGGGCGGCAGTGAGGGGGGCGGCGCCGGATGACGGCTGGGGACCTGGTTTCCGGGGCCGCGCGCCCGGCCCGGCCGTACGCGGGCCGGGTCAACCTGGCTCGGCTGTCCGATGCGTTGCTCGGTGGTCAGGACCACTACGAGGACGACCGCGAGGTGCTGCGCCGGCTGCTGGAGATCGCGCCGGACGCCCAGCTCATGGCCCGGGAGCAGCGGGCCTGGCTGGTGCGGGTGGTCCGCCACCTGGCCGCCGAGCGCGGCGTCGACCAGTTCCTCGACCTCGGCTCGGGCCTGCCCGCCGAGGAGAACACCCACCAGGTCGCCCAGCGGCACCGCCCCGGCGCCGAGGTGGTCTACGTGGACCACGACCCGGTCGTGCAGGTGCACGGCCGGGCCGTGCTGGAGGAGAACGAGCACACCCACATCACCGGCGCCGACCTGACCGACCCGGGGGCCACCCTGGGCGACCCGGTGGTCTACCGGCACCTGGACTTCGACCGCCCGGTGGCGGTGCTGCTCTGCTCGATCCTGCACCACGTGGAGAGCCTGAACCGCGCGCGCTACCTCGTGCGCAGCTACGTCGACGAACTGCCGCCCGGTTCGTACCTGCTGCTCACCCACCAGTACGAACCCCCGGACGACCCGCCCCGCCAGGCCCTCGCGCACACCCTGGACCGGGAGTTCGCGGGCACCCCGCTGGCCACGTTCCACCGCAGCCGCGCCGAGATCGAGTCGTTCTTCACCGGCCTCGACCTGCTCGACCCGGGCCTGGCCCACCTGCACGACTGGTGGCCCGACGGTCCCCGGATGACCCCGCTGACCGACCTGAACCTGATGATGCTGGGCGGGGTGGCGATCAAGCCGTAGGCCGGCGACGTTTTCCTTGGTGTGCCAGGATTTCGCCCGGCGACGAGGTCGTCCGGTCCTCGTCCGTGAATGCCCGCTCCGCCTCGGCGAAGTCGCGCGGATCGAGGACCGGCTGCAGCGCGACCACGAACTGTCGATGAGCGAGTACACGGTGCTCGACCTACCGGCCCGCCAGTACGGCTCCCACCCGAGGACGAACCAGCTCGTCGGCGCCGCGACACTGGCCGAGCTGCCGGAGCCGGCCTCGCTGGTGGGTGCGCTCGGGCCGTGGGCCTTCGCCGCGAAGTGACACCAGGTTGCCGGGCGCCGACGAACGTCTTCGGGCTCAGGGCCGCAGCCGGTGCAGGTCACGCGGGAACAGCGTGGCCTCGCGGATGTTGGCCAGTCCGAGCAGCCGGGCGGTCCAGCGCTCCAGGCCGATCGCGAAACCGCCGTGCGGCGGCAGACCGTGGGCGAACGCGGCCAGGTAGTCCGCGTGGTTCGCGGCCTCCTGACCGAGGACGGCCAGGTACTCGGCGTGGCGGTGGCGCCGCTGGCCGCCGGTGACCAGCTCCAGACCGCGGAACAGCAGGTCAAAGCTGTTCGAACGGTCCGGAGTGGACGGTGACGGCTGAGTGTAGAACGGCCGCTTGGCCATCGGGTAGCCGGTCACGAAGAGGAAATCCGAACCGTGCTCGCGCCGCGCCCAGTCCGAGAGCCAGCGCTCGTGGGCGGGCGCCAGGTCCGGCTCGCCGCGTGGGTCCTCGCCGGTGTGCTCGGCCAGGAGCGCTTGGGCCGCGAGGAAGTCGACGGCCGGGATCTCGCCCGGCACGTCGGGCACCTCGGCCAGAGGCGCCACGGCCGCGGCCATGCCCGCGACGACCTCGCGTAGCACCGCCATCACGTCCCGGTGGTCGCGGATGAAGCCGAGTTCGGCGTCGAGGCTGGTGTACTGCGCCAAGTGGCGCGCGGTGTCGTGCGGTTCGGCGCGGAAGACCGGGCCCACCTCGTAGACCCGCTCGAACACGCCGACCAGGGCCTGCTTGAACAACTGCGGCGACTGCGCGAGGTACGCGGGCCGGCCGAAGTAGTCCAGGGCGAAGACGTTCGCGCCGGACTCGGTCGCGGTGGCGACGAGCTTCGGGGTGTGCACCTCGGTGAAGCCCAGTCCGTCGAGCGTGCGGCGGAAACCGGCCACGCTCGCCGCTGCGACCTCGAACCGCCTCCGCAGCAACGGATGCCGCAGCGCGTAGGCGGCATTGTCCAGTATGGACGGCAGGCCGGCGGTCACGGTGGGCCGGTGCAGGTCGAACGGCGGCCGCGCGGACGGTTCGGCGATCGTGGTCAGCTCGGCTTCGGTCAGCTCGACGCCACCGGGCGCCCGCGAGGTGAGCGTCACCCGCCCGGTCACCTCGACCACGGTCTCCCCGGCCACCGCCAGCCGGTGCGGGAACACCACCTGCGCCGCGGGCGGACCGGTCCCGGACCACCACGAAGGTCACGGACTTCAGCTCGCGCCGGCGGTGCACCCAGCCGGCGATCTTGACGGTGGCGCCCGCGTGCTCACGCAGTTCGGCCACCAGGGTTCGAGACACCATCACTCTCCCGGAGCGTGCTCGGTCGACCCCTTGGGGGTGCGGGCGAGCAGGGAACTCGCGGTACCACCGCACCTTCGCCGCCGGGGGAGCCGGCGGCCTCGACGGGCCGGGTCACGGCGGCCGGCCGGCGGGGCATGGGACGGCCGCGGCCGTCGTTGCTCCCCGCACTCGGGAGGGTCTTCGCCCGGGGCGCGAGGCCGCCATCCCACCACCGGCGGCTCTCTGGTGCTCGCGTGCTCCCCGCGCTACTCGTCTCCGTCAACGCGTTGCCGGGAGTGTAGAAAGCGGGAGGCGCCGGTGTCGCGCGGTTTTCGCCGGTGCGCCGGCGGAGCGGCCGGACCCGGATCGCGGCCCGGGCCCGGGCGCCGGGGGTTCAGCGGGTGCCGAGCAGGTGCTCCAGGGCCAGCTGGTTCAGCCGGGTGAAGTGGTAGCCCCGCTTTCCGGCGGCCTCCACGTCGAACTCGTCGGAGGCCAGGTCGTCCAGGGTCTCGCCCGGTGACAGCGTCGGGGTGGACAGGTCCGGCACCCGGGAAGCCGCCAGGGCCTCGGCCACCTCCGGGTCCTGCCGGAACGCCGCCGCCTTGGCCTTCAGGATCAGGTACATCCGCATGTTCGCCGCGGCCGAGACCCAGACGTCCTCGGGGTCCTCGGTGCGCAGGGGTTTGTAGTCGAAGTGGCGCGGACCGGGGTAACCACCCTGCTCCAGCAGGTCGACCAGGAAGAACGCGCTGGTCAGGTCGCCGTGCCCGAAGATCAGGTCCTGGTCGTACTTCGGCCCGTGCTGTCCGTTGAGGTCGAGGTGGAACAGCTTGCCCTGCCACAGCGCCTGGGCCACGCCGTGCACGAAGTTCAGCCCGGCCATCTGCTCGTGGCCGACCTCGGGGTTGAGGCCGAACAGCTCGGGGCGCTCGAGCTGCGAGATGAAGCCCAGCGCGTGCCCGATGGTCGGCAGCAGGATGTCGCCGCGGGGCTCGTTCGGCTTGGGCTCCAGCGCGAACCGGAGGTCGTAGCCCTGCGCCACGACGTACTCGGCGAGCAGGTCGAGGCCCTCCTTGTAGCGGGCCAGCGCGGCCCGGACGTCCTTGGCCGCGTCGGACTCGGACCCCTCGCGCCCGCCCCAGACCACGTAGGTCTGCGCGCCCAGCTCCGCGGCCAGGTCGAGGTTGCGCCGGACCTTGGTCAGCGCGTACCGCCGCACGTCGCGGTCGTTGCTGGTCAGTCCGCCGTCCTTGAACACGGGATGGGTGAACAGGTTCGTCGTCGCCATCGGCACCCGCAGGCCGGTGGCTTCGAGCGCGGCCTTGAACCGCCGCACCGCGACCTCCCGGTCCGGCTCGGTGGCCAGCAGGTCGTCGTCGTGGAAGGTGACGCCGTAGGCCCCCAGCCCGGCCAGCCGGTGCACGCTCTCCACCGGGTCGAGCGCCGGCCGCGTCGCCACGCCGAACGGGTCGGCGGCCGGCCAGCCGACGGTCCACAACCCGAACGAGAACTTGTCCTCGGGGGTGGGGGCATAGGCGTCCATGACGGTCCCTTCATTTAGTTCACGTTATATACTAAATATGCGACGCGGGGGCCCGGGCGTCAAGGGGCGGCCGGTCGCGGTGCCGCCGCCGGTTACAGTGCCGGGGAGGAGGGGCGGGGATGACGCAGGCGGTGCGGCACGACTCGATGCGGGCGCGCAATCTCGAGCTGGTGCTCGGCGAGGTCGGCCGGCGCGGCCCGCTCACCCGCGCCGCGCTCGCGGAGCTGACCGGGCTGACCAAGTCCACCGTGTCCAAGCTGGTCGGCGATCTGGTCGACGCCGGGCTGCTGGCCGAGACCGGCCCGGCGCGGGCGGGCGAGCGCGGGCGGCCCGGGGTCGAGGTGGTGCTGAGCGGGGCGCGGGTGGCTTCGCTGGGGCTGGAGGTCAACGTCGACTACCTGGCCGTGTGCCTGCTCGACCTGGCCGGCGTGGTCCGCCGCACGAGGCGCCGCGAGCGGGACAACCGCGGCTCACGACCGTCCACAGTGGTGCGGGAGCTGGCCGGGCTGGCCACCGGGGTGCTGGACGAGGCGTCCGCGCTGGGGCTGACCGTGGCGGGCGCGGTGCTCGCGGTCTCCGGCCCGGTCGGCGACGGGGTGGTGCTCAGCGCCCCGAACCTCGGCTGGCAGGGGGTGCGCGCGGCGGCGATGCTGCGCCTGCCGGTGCCCGTCGACCTGGACAACGAAGCCAATCTCGGCGCGCTCGGCGAGCTGTGGTTCGGCGCCGGAGGCGACGATTTCCTGTACGTCTCCGGCGAAGTCGGCATCGGCGCGGGCCTGGTCGTCGGCGGCTCGCTCTTCCGCGGCGCGCACGGGCTGGCGGGAGAGCTGGGGCACGTGGTGGTCTCGCCCTCGGGACCGGCGTGCCGCTGCGGTTCCGCCGGGTGCCTGGAGGTCTACGCGGGCCAGGAAGCGCTGCTGAGGGCCGCCGGGGTTCCTTCGGTGCCGGATCTGGTGGCCGCGCTGGAATCCGGGACCGCCGCCGCCGTCGGGGCCGGTGCCGCGGCGGGCGAGGCGCTGGGGCACGCGCTCGCCTCGGCGGTCAACCTGCTCGACCTGGACCGGATCGTGCTGGGCGGGGCGTTCGCCCGGCTGTTCCCCTGGCTCGCACCCGCCGCGGACTCCGTGCTCACCGCCCGGCTGGGCCGGCTGCGGGGCTCGGTGCCCACGCTGGTCCCGTCCACTTTGCCCGGTGACGCGGCCACGCTGGGCGCGGCGGGCCGGACGATCCACCGGGTGCTGGCCGATCCTTCGCCGTTCCTGGCCCGGACCTGACGGAGGCCGCCCCGGTGGTGACCGGGACGGCCTCCGTCCACTGAGGATTTCAGCTCACCGCGTGCACCACCACCGTGCCGCCGCCGATCGCGACGCCGGCGTCGGTCACCACCGACAGCGCGCCGCGCAGGACGCGGCCGGCCTCGGGGGCCGAAGCGGCGGTCACCGTGGCCGGGACGGTCCACGAGGTGCCCGAGGCGTGCGCCACCGACGGGTCGTCGGCCGTGACGGCGCCGAAGGCCGGGTTGGCGAACGCGTCGAGGTAGTCGTAGGCGGTGGTGCCCGCGGGCACCGAGTACCCGTCGACCACCACGTGCCACTCGCCCGCCGCCGGGTTCGCCAGCGTCACCGACTCCTCCGAATCACCGTCGGCGCTCTGCCCGGCCAGCACGCAGGAACCCGTCACGCAGTTGTACACCGACAGGTCCAGGTCCGCCGTGACGTCGGCGGTCTTGCCGATGCTCACGGTCAGGGAGGTCGAACCCGGGGCCACCGTCAGCCGCGTCTGCGCGGACGCGCCCTGCGCGATGGTCGGCCGCCCCACCGAAGCGCTGCTGAACGGACCGCCGACGAGGTGGCCGGTGAACGCGCCGAGGGTGTTCTGCACCGTGTACGTCCGCGGCAGCGCGGCGCCGGCCGGGGCCGAAGCGATGTCATCCGGGTTCGGCGAAACCGTGGTGCCCAGCACCGAAGCGGAGAGCTGGTACGGCGCACTGTCCACATCGGACGTGCGACGGGCCTCCACGGTGATCTCCCAGACCCCCGGCACCGGGTTGGCCAGCGTCCGGCTGGTCGGCGAGCCGCCCGCGCACCCGGCTCCGGCGTCCGGGTTGTAGCAGTTGGTGGACGTGTTCGAGTCCACCGGCACCCCGGTCGGGTCGTACCGCAGGAACCGCACCTGTCCCTTACCGGGAGCGCCGCCCGCCGCCAGGTCGACCTGCAGCGCGCTCGCGCCCGGCGGAACGCGCACGAAGTAGCTCACCGACGTGTTGCGCGCGACCGAGCCCGAGGCCCCGAACTTCGCCCCGGTGAACTCCGCCGGCGCGAAGACCGTGTTCATGGTCTGCACGTCGATCCCGATGGTCAGCGGATTGTCCAGGTACAGCAGGGCGGAGTGCGCCCCGGCCGACTTCGGGTCCACCTTCACGGCGAAGCTCACCGGCTTGTTCAACGGCAACTGGAGGAACGAGCCCGAGGAGAACGTGCCGTCGTTGCCCACCCAGCGCGCGAAGTACGGCACCGGGTTGGAGGAGCCCGAAGTGCGCGTCAGCGTGTACGTGCGGGTGTAGGACTTCCCGACGGTCACGCCCTCGCGGTCGTGGATGCCGATGCCGACGCCGGGGGTCTTGAGCAGGTTCGCCTGCACGGTGTGCACCTCGACCGCGGTGGTCACCGCGTCCGGCTTCGGGTTGAGCGAGAGCGCGGTGAACGCGGCGGGGACGTTGAACAGACCCGCGCCCTGCTCGTACGCGCCGATGCCCGGCACGAACCGCGCGGTCGACTTGATCGCCGAGCGCAGTGCCGCGACCGCCGGGCGCTGGCCCCGGTGCGTCGCCTTGTACGCGCTCACCAGCAGCGCCGCCGCCCCGGTCGCCTGCGGCGACGCCATCGACGTGCCCTGCAGCATCGCGTACCCCGCCGGCAGCGGGTACGTGCCCGCCACCGGACCCGAAGCTTCCCAGCGCGGCACGGTCGCGATGGCCGCGCCCGGCGCGATGATGTCCGGCTTGAACCCGCCGTCCTCGCGCGGGCCGCGAGAGGAGAACGGGTGCAGCGCCTCGGCCGCCTTCACCTTCGCGCCGTAGTTCGACAGCCAGGTCTCACGCGTGATGTAGGAGCCGACGCTGATCGCGTCCGTGGCCACCGAAGGGTCGCCGACGGAGTTCGCACCCGCGCCCGAGTTGCCCGCGGAGATGAAGATCTGCACGTTGTACTCGGCGATGACGCGGTTGTAGAGCTCGGCGCGGGCGTTGTTGCCGTCGTTGAGCGCCGGCAGGCCGCCGATGGAGATGTTGATGACGTCGGCGCCGTGGCTGGCCGCGTAGGAGACGCCGTCGATCAGGCCGCTGGAGGTGCACGAAGAGGTGCTCAGGCAGACCTTCACCGAGAGCACCTTCGCCCCCGGCGCGGCCCCGTCCATCTTGCCGCCGAACAGGTCGTTGGCGGTGGCGATGCCGGCCACGTGGGAGCCGTGCTCGGCGCCTGCGATCCCGATGTTGACGAAGCCCGGCTTGTCGGTCTGGACCACGAAGGCCATTCGCTCGGCGACGTCGGTGGCCGGGTTGTCGGTACCGAAGAAGCCGACGTCGAAGTTCTTGGCGTAGTCGGTCATCGGCTTTTCGTCGGTGAAGTCGCCGTTGCCGTTGAGGTCGACGCGCACCTGCTTCGTGACCGGGTCGAGCAGCACGCCCCAGGAGTCGGTGCGGTCGCCGTCGCGGTTGAGGTCGCCGCCGGTCTCGCTGCCGGCTCCGCCCAGATCGCCCGCGGTCTCGCTGAACCGGCCGAACGTGTAGGGGCCGCCGGTGGCCGGGGCGGTCCAGGAGCGGCCGTTCGCGGTGAACGGTCCGGTGTAGGACTGGGTGGACAGCTTGACCCAGGTGCCGTCGCCGGAATCGGTGGCGTTGGCGTTGTACCAGTCGACGATCTTGCGCTCGCCGTGGCTGGTCTTGGCCAGCGCGGGGGTGTCGAGGTCGACGCCGGAGTCGAGCACGGCGACGGTGGTGTCCTTGCCGTCCCAGTTGCCGAAGGTCTGGCCGAACTGCGCGGCGTAGGTGTCGCCGGTGGGCAGGTACGGGTTGACCCGCGGGGTGTTCTTCCCCGGGGCGGGCTGCGGGATCGGGCTGGTCGCGCCCTCGGGCTTCGGGTCGTCGCGCTGGATCAGGCCGTCGACGTCCACCGCGTCCACTGTCTTGAGCTTCGCGGCCTTCTCGGCGTTCGCGACCGGGACGGAGACCTTCACGTAGTCGAGCTTCGGATCGCTCGACTGGATCACGCCGCCGAGCGCCTTCAGCTCGTTCGCGGCCGCGTCGGCCTGACCGCGTTCGGCGGCGACGAGCAAGGTGACGTCGGATTTCCCGGCGCGCTCGGCCTCGGCGACCCGGGCGCGGTCGGCCTGGTCGAGCGTCTTGCTGCTGGGGGGAGGGGAATCGGGAGCCGCATACGCTGCGGGCACGGCGATCGGGGCGACGCCGAGAGCGGTGGCCAGGAGGGTGATCCCGGCCCGGCGTCTCCAGGGCGATCTGGAATCTGTCATCCGAGCAGTACACAGTCCGGACCGACCGGCAGCAATCAGACACTTAGCCTATCGGCCGCAAATCGTTGTGAGCCGAACGGCCTAGTGCGCTCGTTCCGTTGGGCGGCAACATGATCGGCCGAACCGTGGTGTGAAACTGGCGGCAGCTCGAGGATTTCGAGCCCGGCGCGGCCGGTGTCGCCGCTCCGGACGCCGGGATGCCGCCGCGAATCCCGCGTTCCGGACCCGGCCCGCCCGTCCGGACCGGGGCCGGGTGGATTCCCTTCCCGGGTACCGGCCTGGCAGGCTGGCCCGATGGATGATCTCCTGCTCCGCCGCGTCCGGGTCGGTCTGGACGGGCAGCTCGCCGATGTGCGGGCGAACGAAGGCCGGATCCGTGCCATCGAGGAGCCCGGCTCCGGCTCGGGGTTCGCCGCGCACGTGGTCGACGGGCACGGCGGCACGCTGTTGCCCGGTCTGGTCGACGCGCACGTCCACGCCGTGCAGTGGGCCGGCTTCCGGCGCCGCATCCCGCTGGGCACCGCGCACTCGGCGGCCGAGGCCGTGGAACTGCTCCTGCAGCGGCTGCTGTCCGCGCCCGCCTACCCCGGGCTGCCCGAGGAACTGGTGGTGGGCGCGGGTTTCCGCGATGCCCTGTGGCCGGACCGGCCGCACAAGGACCTGCTGCAGCGGGCGCTGCCGGGCCGGGCCGTCGCGTTGTTCAGCGCCGACCTGCACACCCTGTGGCTCAGCCCGGCCGCGCTCAAGCTGATCGGCCGCGAGCACCCGACCGGGGTGCTGATCGAGGGCGACTGCATGAGCGCCACGGCCGAGCTGCCGGCCGCGCCGGCCGAGGTGCAGGACCGCTGGGTCGCCGACGCGCTGGAGGCGGCCGCTTCGCGCGGGGTCACCGGGATCGTCGACTACGAGTACGCCGACACGGTCGCGGACTGGACCCGGCGGGCCGCGTCGGCGGCCCCGGTCACGCGCGTCTCCTGCGTGATCGCGCGGCACCTGCTCGACTCCGCGATCGCGCGCGGCCACCGCACCGGCGACGTGCTGCCGGACGGCGGGGGACGGCTGAGCGTGGGCCCGTTCAAGCTGTTCGTCGACGGCTCGCTCAACACCCGCACCGCCTACTGCCACGACCCCTACCCGGAGACCGATTCCCCCGGGCGGCTGGAGCTCCCGCCGGAGGAGCTGGTGCCGCTGATGCGCCGGGCCGCGGAGCACGGGCTGCACCCCGCGCTGCACGCGATCGGCGACAAGGCCAACACGATCGCGCTCGACGCGTTCGCCGAACTCGGCTGCGCGGGCCGGATCGAGCACGCGCAGCTGCTCAGCGCCGAGGACGTGCCGCGGTTCGCCGCGCTGGGCCTGGTCGCGGGGGTGCAGCCCGCGCACCAGCCGGACGACCGCGACATCGCCGACCGGCACTGGCACGGCCGCACCGGGCGCGCGTACCCGTACCGCGCGCTGCTGGAGTCCGGGGCCCGCCTGGAGATCGGCTCGGACGCGCCGGTCGCGCCGCTCGACCCGTGGGACGGCATCGCCGCCGCGGTCGGCCGCACCGACGACACCCGGCCGGCCTGGCACCCCGAGCAGGCGATCCCGCTGGCGGACGCGCTCGCCGCCGCTTCCGGCGGGCGCCGCGGCCTCGCCGTCGGCGACCGGGCCGACCTGGTGATCACCGCGGCCGACCCGGCCGGTCTCTCCCCGGCCGACCTGCGGGACATGCCGATCACGGCGACCTTCCTCGCGGGAGCGCCGACCCACCTGGCCTGAGCCGGTGCGGCGCCGCCCGGTCCGGCGCCGCCCCCGGCCGGCCGCACCCGACCGACCAAAGACGGATTGACGGGACCGTCCGGACCGGCGAGGATCGACGCCACACATCGGTGACAACGTTGTCAGCATCATCAGCACTTTCGGTGCTGCCGGGGTTGTCGGCACGAGAGGATCGCGATGAGAGCGCGGAAACGCGTCTTCGCCGCCTTGGCGATCGCCGGCCTGCTGGGCGCCACCACCACCGGGACCGCGGCGGCCCACGACCGTGGCCCACGGTTCGCCGCCGACCCGGCGAAGCTGGTCGACACCTCGATCGGCAACAACGGCGACGGCACCACCTTCCCGGGCGCCACCACGCCGTTCGGCCTGGTGCAGCTGAGCCCGGACACCCAGCTGAAGAAGTACGCCTCCTACGACTACGCGCAGGACACCGTGCTCGGCTTCAGCCACACGCACCTGTCCGGCGTCGGCTGCCAGACCATGGGCAACTTCCGCTTCATGCCCACCACCGGCGCGGTCACCTCCTCGGACCCGGCGCAGTACGGGGCGAAGTTCAGCCACGCCGGCGAAACCCGCGAGCCGGGCTACTACGGCGTGAAGCTGGACAACGGCATCCAGGCCGAGCTGAGCGCCACCCAGCGCACCGGCCAGCACCGCTACACCTTCCCGGCCGGCTCGGCGAGCGAGAACGTGCTGATCGAGGTCGGCGAGAGCAACGGCTACACCTACGCCGGCGACGTCCACGTGGTCGGCCAGGACACCGTCGAGGGCTGGCTGCAGGGCGGGAACTTCTGCGGGGAGACGCAGAAGGAGCGGTACCGGGTCTACTTCAGCGCGAAGTTCGACCGGACCTTCTCGGCCTTCGGCACCTGGACCGACGGCAAGCTGACGCCGAACCGGCGTGACGCGTCGCTCGGCTCGAAGCGCACGGGCGCGTGGCTGACCTTCGATCCGGCCAAGGGCAACCAGGTCGGCGCGTCGGTCGGGCTGTCCTACACCTCGGTCGACGGCGCGCGGCTCAACCGCCGGGCCGAGCAGCCCCGGTCGTTCGACCGCGCCCGCTCCGCCGCCCACCGCACCTGGACCGACGAGCTGAACCGGATGCGGGTGGCCGGCGGCACCACCGCCGACCAGCGCACGTACTACAGCGCGCTGTACCGCTCGCTGCTGCACCCGTCGGTCGGGTCCGATGTGGACAACCGCTACCGGGGCTTCGACGACCGGGTGCACCGCAGCGATGCGCCGTACTACCAGATGTTCTCGCTGTGGGACACCTACCGCTCGCAGAACCAGCTCGTCGCGCTGCTGCACCCGGACAAAGCCGCGGACATGGCCGAGTCCGTGCTGCGGATCCACTCCGACGGCGGCTGGGTTCCGCGGTGGGCGCTCGGCGGCGGCGAGACGAACGTGATGAGCGGCGACCCGGTCACCCCGTGGATCGTCGACGACTACCGCCGCGGGCTGCTCGACGACCGCACCGCGCGCAAGCTGTTCGACGCGCTGTGGAAGAACGTCAACGAGGTCCCGGCCGACCAGTCGATCTTCCGCGGCCGGGACGGCAACCCGACCTACGTGCGCAACGGCTGGATCGGCTACCAGGACCGGCCGGGCTACACCTTCGGCGACAGCCGCCAGGCCGGTTCCGCGACCCTGGAGTACTCGCTGGCCGACTGCGCGCTGTCCACCATGGCCTCCGGCCTGGGCTACCGCGACCAGGCGGACACGCTGGCCCGGCGCTGCGACAACTTCACGAAGCTGTGGGACCCGAGCATCCAGTCGCACGGCTTCACCGGGTTCCCGCGCACGAGGGCGGCGGACGGCACCGGCGTCGGCGATCCCGACCCGGCGCAGTCGACCGGCTTCCACGAGGGCACGCCGTGGCAGTACCAGTGGCTCGCGCAGCAGGACCCGCAGCGGCTGTTCGCGCAGATGGGCGGGGCCGGCCAGGCGGAGAAGCGGCTCGACACGTTCTTCGACACGCCGCTGGTGCTGACCGACCCGGCGAAGGCCGCCGCGGACTCCTGGGTCCACGGCGCGTACGACTACCACAACAACTTCGCCTTCAACCCCAACAACGAGCCGGACCTGCACGCGCCCTGGATGTACGCGTGGACCGGTGCGCCGTGGAAGACCTCGGCCGTGCTGCGCGCCGCGCGGACGTTGTTCACCGACACCCCGTACGGCATGCCCGGCAACGACGACCTCGGCACCATCTCGTCGTGGCTGGTGTTCTCGATGGCCGGGGTGTTCGAGGCCCAGCCGGGCTCGGGCACGTACCTGCTCAGCGCGCCGATGTTCGAAAAGGTGGAGATCCGGCCCTCCCGCGGGCGCCCGGTGTCCATCGAGGCGCCCGGCGCCGACGCGTCGAAGCTCCAGTACGTGTCCGGTGTGGACACCTGCCGGGGCGAACTGCGCCGGAGCTGGCTGAGCAACGAGGACTTCCTCCACGCGGGGACGGTGCACGTGCGGCTGGCCGACCGGCCGACGGCTTGGGGCACGCAGTCCGCCCCGCCCGCGCTGGTCCGGTCCTGAGCCGGATCCGGGGGCCGCTCCCGCACCGGGGCGGCCCCCGGACCGGGTTCGGCCGGGCCACCCGGCGGGAACGGAGCGGGTGCCGGGCCGCCGAACCGTTGTCCCGGTGGAGATCCGAGGGCACCCGGAAGCCGGGGGCGCCGCCACGGTTCGCCGTCCACCCGGGCGTCACGGCGGCCCGCCTTCTTGATCACGCTCGCCAGCGACAGGTGTCGGCAAGCGCCGACAGGTTAACTACGATCACTGTCCGAAATGGAGTGATCGTCGTGGTCAACTGGTCGCCGGCCGACACCCGGCTGTTCGAGCGGATCCGGGACCTGGAAGCCTCGCTGCCCGGGGACCTGGCCTTCCTGACCCGGGCCGTCGAAGAAGAATCCCCGCGCCCGGACGCCCTGCGCGACCTCGGTGAGCGGCTGGTGGACCTGGGCCAGGCGGTGCTGCGAAGGTCGGAGGAGGTGAACGCCGCCCTCCTCGCCACCCTGCCCGGGCACGGCTGGCTGCCGGAAGCGGGCGCCCGCCGCCGGGCCGCGGGACTGGCCCACCAGGTCGGCCCTCATCCGATCCGGAGTGGCGCGGTGTTCTTGGCCCTCTGCGGTGCGGCGTGCTTTCCCTTCTACGGCAAGGATCCGGCCGACCGGACGGCGCGCCACGAGCGGTGTCCGGCCTGCCTGGCCCGGGCGGTGGCGGTGGTGCGGCACCCCGAGGTCTGACCCACCCGGGCCCGCGCCGGGTTGGTGCGGTTGGGGCGGTAGCAGGGGAATTGGGTGGTATGGGCGAGCGTTCAGCCGGGGCGGGCGCCTCCGGTGGGGCCGAAATCGGGGTAGAACGAGCGCGGCCTGGGGTTTTCGTGTTGGCTGGACCGATGAGTGAGGACAAGGCGGCCGCCTCGACCGAGAGACTGTTCCGGATCGCGATCGCGCTGAAGGGGCTCGACGGTGCGTTGCAGCTCGTGGGGGCGTTGATCCTGGCCTTCATCCCGTCGACCTTCGTCACCGGGTTCGCCCACGCGGTGATCACCCGCGACCTGCTGGGAGACCCGTCGGGCACGATCGCCCGGCATCTGGAGCTCGCGGCCGAGCACTTCGCCGACGGCAGCAGCAAGACCTTTGCCGTGGTGTACCTGCTGGCGCACGGGCTGATCAAGCTCGCGCTGGTGTTCGCGCTCGCCCGGAAATGGGTGCGGGCCTACCCGGTGGCGATGGTGGTGCTGGCCGCTTTCGTCGTCTACGAGGTGTACCGCGCGATCAACACCGGTTCGATCGCGCTGCCGTTCTTCGCGGCCCTGGACGCGATCATCGTCGTGCTCGTCTTCCGGGAGTACCGGAAGCTGCGCCGTGAACGGAACGCCGCCCGGTAGCCGTTTCCGGCCCGGCCCCGGAACCTCAGGCCGCTACCGGAAACCGCTGCGTGACGACGTGGGACAGGTCCACCTCGGGCGGCTCGACGAACAGCGCCGTGGCGTTGTCCGAACCGCCGACGGCGATGGCCGTCTCCACCAGCGCCGCCGCCCCGTGCTCCGGGTCGGCCAGCAGCCGGTCGATGGTGGCGGGCGGAAGCACCTTGTGCACCCCGTCGCTGGTCAGCAGGAGCCCGCCGCCGACCACCTCGGAAGTGCCGATCTCGTGCGGCTTCGCGGTGCGGACGCTGGTGGTGACCAGGTGCTCCATCCGCGGCGTGCAGGGCTGGTGGCGCGAGCGGAAGTACTCGGCCAGCGTGTGGTCCACGGTGAGCCGCCGCACCATGCCGCCGTGCCAGGCGTACGCGCGGGCGTCGCCCACCCAGGCGATGCGGTAGCCGCCGGCGAACGGCATCGCGACCACCAGCACGGCGTCGCCGGTGCCGCCGAGCTCGCGCAGCGCCCGCTGGGCGTTGAGGATCGCGGCGACCGGGCCTTCGGCCGGCGGGGTGCGCGCGGCGGCCGCGACGGCGGTCCGCGCGGGCGCGCGCGGCGCCGGGGTCGTCGCCGACGCCGTCGGCGAGCGCGAACGTGATCCCCGGTGCGCCGGCCGCCGCGTACGCGCTGACCGCGTCCGCATTGCGCTCGCGCGGTCCTCGCGCGCTCGCGGTGTGCCAGTGTGGGTGCCGAGTCCCGGCCATGGCTTCCTCCCGGATTTCCCGCGGTTTCCCCGTTCCCCCAGGATGCGCTCCCTTTCTGGGAGGATCCTGAGGGACGGCTGTACATCGGCTGTTCGCGGCGGCTCGTTCAGGACAGCAGCGAGTAGACGGTCTGCCCGCCCACCGTGGTGGCGCTGAAGTTCGCCGCCACCCACTCGGTGATCGCCGAGGAGCCCCCGCCGCCGCCCGGTCCGCCGCCCTGGCCACCGGCCACGTAGTACGAGATCTCCCCGTCGGCCACGTACTGCTCGAACTGGGCCAGGGTCGGTGCCGGGTCACTGCCGTCCCAGCCGCCGATGCCGATCACCGCCTTGCCGCCGGCCAGCTCCAGCTCTGCGGCCGACTGGGAGCCGGTGGTCGCGGCCGCCCACTTCGTCGTGGTCCCGGCCAGCAGCCGCGAGAGCGCGGTGTCCGAACCGCGGTCCCCGAGGCCGCCCCGGCCCATCCCGCCGAACCCGTTCTGCGTGGCCGGCCCGGACACCGGGATCGAACCGGTGTGCGGCACCGCGGCCGTCTCCGCGGCGTACGCGGCGGTGCCGAGGCCCAGCGACAGCACACTCACCGCGGCCAGCACCGCGAGCGCCCGGCGCAGCGGCGGCAGCCCGACCACCACCACGGTGGCCACCACCACCGCGAGCACCACGACGACCCAGCGCAGCCACGGGAGCCAGTCCGGCGTCCGGTCCAGCAGGATGAAGTCCCACACCCCGGTGACGGCGATCATGCCGCCCAGCACCGTCCGGGCCGCGGTGCTCGCCCGGCCGCGCCACAGCGCGTGCCCGGAGATGGCGACCACCGCGGCGATCGCCGGGGCGAGCTGCACGGAGTAGTACGGGTGGATCGTCCCGCCCATGAAGCTGAACACCAGCCCGGTCACCAGCAGCCAGCCGCCCCAGACCAGCAGCGACGCGCGGGTGCGGTCGGTGCGCGCGGCCCGGCGGGTGAACCACAGCCCGGCGGCCAGGCCGATCAGCGCGGCGGGCAGCAGCCAGGAGATCTCCGTGCCGAAGCTGGCGCCGAACATCCGGCCGAGGCCGCTGGCGCCGCCGAACATCGTGTTGGCCCCGCCGCCGGAGCCGCCGCCGGGCCCGCCCCCCGAGCCGCCTCCGTTGCCTTCACCGCCGAAGATCCGCCCGAGACCGTTGTACCCCAGCGCCAGCTCGAGCAGGCTGTTCCCGGTCGAACCGCCGATGTAGGGCCGTGAACCGGCGGGCCAGAGCGCGACCAGCACCAGGAACCAGCCCGCCGAACCGGCCACCGCGGCCGCGGCGCCGAGCAGGTGCAGCAGCCGCTTGCCGAGCCCGGCCGGCGCGGCCACCAGGTAGGCCAGCGCGAACGCGGGCAGCACCAGGAACGCCTGCATCATCTTGGTCAGGAAGCCGAACCCGATCGCCAGGCCGGCCAGCGCCAGCCACGCCGGGCTCGCCTGCTCCACGGCGCGGACGGTGAAGTACGCGGCCGCGATCAGCAGCAGCACCAGCAGCGCGTCCGGGTTGTTGAAGCGGAACATCAGCGCGGCCACCGGCGTCAGCGCGAGCGCCCCGCCGGCCAGCAGTCCGGGCACCGGCCCGGACACCCGCCGGACCGTCAGGTACAGCAGCCCGACCGACGCGACCCCCATCAGTGCCTGCGGGGCCAGCACCGTGAAGCTGGAGAAGCCGAAGATCCGCGCGAAGGCCGTGCCGACCCACAGCGCCGCCGGCGGTTTGTCGACCGTGAGCACGTTGCCGGAATCCAGCGAGCCGAACAGCCAGGCCTTGAGGCTCTGGGTGCCGGACTGCACGGCGGCCGCGTAGAACGAGTTCCCGAACCCCGAGGCGGTCAGGTCCCAGAAGTACAGCACGGCGGTCAGCGCGAGCAGCCCGAACACCGACGGGCGCACCCAGCGCGGGCCGCTTTCCTTGCGGCGTGGGGAATCCTGGACGGTAGCGCCCTCGGCCGGGGCGGGCAGGACGGCGGTCATCGGTTCTCCTCGGTGGTGGCGGGCCCGCGGCGGGGGTTGAAGACCCAGCCGCGCAGCAACAGGAAGCGGAGCACGGTGGCGGCCAGGTTGGCCAGCACGAGCACCGTGGTCTCCAGGACGATCCCGGGGTGGGTGGCGGCGTTGAGCAGGGCCAGCGAACCGCTGGTGAGCACCAGGCCGAGGCCGAACACGAGCAGCCCTTCGAACTGGTGCCGCCCGGCCCCGCCCCGCCCGCGCACGCCGAAGGTCACCCGGCGGTTGACGGCGGTGTTGGCGACCGCGGTGACCAGCAACGCGATGAAGTTCGCGGCCTGCGCGCCGACGACGGTGCGCAGCAGCAGGAACAGCAGCAGGTAGGCGGCGGTGCTGGCCACCCCGACCGCGGCGAACCGCACGAGCTGCCGCGCCAGGCTCGGCGGCACGCCGGGTGCCTCGACGCCGATGGGCTCGCGGCCGAGCTGCTCGCGCAGCCGGCGGAACGGGATCGCGCCGGTGCACGTGGCGCGGGTCAGGCGGGCGACGCCCTTGAGGTCGGCGGTGGCCGTGGCCACGAGGTGCACGGACGAGTCCGGGTCGTCCACCCAGTCCACCGGCACCTCGTGGGTGCGCAGTCCGGACCGCTGCGCGAGCACCAGCAGTTCGGTGTCGAAGAACCAGCCGGTGTCCTGCACGTGCGGCAGCAGCCGCCGGGCGACGTCGGCGCGGATGGCTTTGAACCCGCACTGCGCGTCGGAGAACTTCGCCGCGAGGGTGCCGCGGAGGATCAGGTTGTAGCAGCGGGAGATGAATTCCCGCTTCGGTCCCCGGACCACCCGGGCGCCCCGGGCCAGCCGGCTGCCGATGGCCAGGTCCGAGTGCCCGGACAGCAGGGGCGCCACGAGCGGGGCGAGCGCGGCGAGATCGGTCGAGAGGTCCACGTCCATGTAGGCCAGCACACCGGCGTCGGAGGCGGACCAGACCGCTCGCAGGGCGCGCCCGCGGCCCTTCTCGTCGAGGTGGTGGACCACGACCTCGGGCAGCTCCCGCGCGAGCCGTTCGGCGATGTGGCGGGTCTCGTCCGTGCTCGCGTTGTCCGCGACCGTGATCCGGTACGGGTGACCGGCGTGCTCTTCCAGGTGCGCGTGCAGCCGGCGGATGCAGGGTTCGAGGTCGGCCTCCTCGTTGTGGACCGGGATCACGACGTCGAGCACCGGGCCCGGGCCGCCCCGGCCGATCGGGGTGGTCCCCGGCCGCGGGACGGGTGCGGCTCCGGTCTCGGTGCGGGAGGCAGCGGTGATGTTCATGGTTACCACCTTCGGAGGGCGGGCTTTGGCCACCTTGTGGCCGGGCTGTGGTGGCCCTGTGGGCCGGGCCTTCAGGAAGTCAGGTCGTACACGGTCACACCGTCCACAGTGGACGACCGGTAGTTCGCGGCCACCCAGTCGGCGATCTGCTGGGCGTAGTCGCTGCCGCTGTCGCCCCGCAGACCCGGGCCGTCGCCGAGGAAGTAGTGGATCTGCCCGCTCCGGACGTACTGCTGGAACTGCTGCAGCGTCGGGTAGGGATCGGTCCCGTTGAAGCCGCCCACGGCGAGCACCGGGAACCCGCTGCCGAGCTGGTACCCGGCGGCGTTGTTGGCCCCGACGGCCGCGGCGGTCCAGCGGTACTGCCCGGCGTCGCGCACCAGCAGGGCGGTGAGATCGCGGCCGGGCAGCGAGGTGTCGAGCAGTCCGCCCGCCATCCCGCCGCCGGGGCCCCCGCCGCCGCCGGAACCCCGCGCGGGCCCGGCCGAGGGAATAGCGCCGCTGTGCGGGGTCGCCGCGGTGGCCAGGCTGTACGCGCCGGACCCGGCGAGCAGCATCACCAGCCCCAGCCCGGCGACCCCACGCCCGAGGTGGCCGGCGAACACCAGCGCGGCGGCCGAGACCAGCCCGCCCACGAGCACGGCCGGGGCGAGCCAAGGCGGCCACGAAGCGTCCCGGAGCAGCAGGTACCCGGTCACGGCGGTCAGCGCGGCACCGCCGCTGAGCAGCCCGGCCGCCGCCGGTTCCGCGCGCAGCCGCCACAGCTGCACCGCGGCCGTGCCGACGAGCGCGGCGATCGCCGGGGCCAGCGCCACCGTGTAGTACGGGTGGATGATGCCGCCCATGAAGCTGAACACCGCCGCCGTGACCAGCAGCCAGCCACCCCAGACGACCAGCGCGGCGCGGCCGGGATCGGTGCGGGACGCGCGGCGGGTGAACCACAGCCCGGCGCCGAGCGCGAGCAGCGCGGCCGGGATCAGCCAGGCGATACCACCGGCCATCTCGCCGCCGAACAGCCGGAACAGCCCGGTGCTGCCCCAGCCGCCGCCCGCGCCCCCGCCGACGCTGCCGGTCTCGTCACCGGTGATGCGGCCGAAACCGTTGTAGCCCAGGGTGAGTTCCAGCAGGCTGTTGGTCTGCGAGCCACCGATGAACGGCCGGTCGGCGGCCGGCCACAGCGTCACCACGGCCAGGTACCAGCCCGCGGAGGCGATCACCGCGCCGGTCGCGGCGCCCAGGTGCAGCAGGCGTTTGCCCGGTGTCGTGGGCGCGGCGATCAGGTAGGCCAGGCCGAACGCGGGCAGCACGAGGAAGGCCTGCAGCATCTTGGCCAGGAAGCCGAACCCGACCGCGGTCCCGGCCAGGGCGAGCCACGCCGGGCTCGCCTTCTCCAGCGCGCGGACGGTGGCGTACGCGGCGGCCACGAGCAGCAGCACCAGGAGCGCGTCCGGGTTGTTGAAGCGGAAGATCAGCGCGGCGGCGGGGGTGAGCGTCAGCACCAGCCCGGCCAGCAACCCGGCCGCGGCCCCCGAAGTCCGGCGGACCGCGGCGTACAGCAGCCAGGTGGAGCCGACGCCCATCAGCGCCTGCGGCACGAGGATGCTCCACGCGTTCACCCCGAACAGCCGCGCGGACAGGCCCATCACCCAGAGCGCGGCGGGGGTCTTGTCGACGGTGATGCCGTTGGCGGCGTCGGTGGAGCCGAAGAACAACGCCTTCCAGCTCTGCGCCCCGGCTTGGGCGGCGGCCGAGTAGAACGCGTTGGCCCACCCGGAGGCGCCGAGGCCCCACAGGTAGAGCCCCGCGGCCGAGGCGAGCAGGAGCAGCAGGGCCGGGCGGACCCAGCGGGGATCGGTGCGCCGGCGGGCCCGGGCGGGGGCGACCGGGCGGGCGGGGGTCACGACTGCGGTCATGGGACCAGCGTCGGAGCCCGAGCTGGGGTGGTCTTGTGCCCGTGCTGTGCGGTTTCTGTGGTTCGTCCCCGGGGCTCGGCCACCGGCCGGGCCGGTTTCAGGACGCGCGCAGGTTCTTGCCCGGCCGCCGGGCTTCGAGCTGGGGGACGGGACGGCCGAGGGGCGCGACCGCCGGCAGCCGGACGGCGAACTCGGTGCGGCCCGGACGGCTGTGCACCTCGATCGTGCCGTGGTGCGCGACCAGCACGGCCGCCGCGATGGCCATGCCGAGGCCGGTGCTGCCCGCGGCGCGCGAGCGTGACGAATCGCCGCGCGCGAAGCGTTCGAAGACGGTCGGGAGCAGGTCCGGCGGGATACCCGGGCCGTTGTCGGTCACGGTGACCACGGCGCTGCCGTCGGCCGGGCGCGCGAGCGAGGTGACCACGGTGGTGCCCGGCGGGGTGTGCACGCGGGCGTTGGCGAGCAGGTTGGCCAGCACCTGGTGCAGCCGCTGGACGTCGCCGGGCACCAGGACCGGTTCCTCCGGCAGGCGCAGCTGCCATTCGTGGTCCGGACCGGCGACGTGGGCGTCCCCGACCGCGTCGGCGACCAGCCGGGCCAGGTCGACCTCGGCCACCTCCAGCGGGCGGCCGGCGTCGAGCCGGGCCAGCAGCAGCAGGTCCTCGACCAGCGTGGTCATCCGGTCGGCCTCCGACTCGATCCGGGTCATCGACCGCGCGACGTCCGGCGGCACCGCCATCCGCCCGCGCCCGGCCAGCTCGGCGTACCCGCGGATGGCGGCGAGCGGGGTCCGCAGCTCGTGGCTGGCGTCGGCGACGAACTGGCGCACGCGCGTCTCGCTGGCGTGCCGGGCCTCCAGCGCGGCGGAGATGTGGCCCAGCATCAGGTTCAGCGCGGAGCCGACCTGCCCGACTTCGGTGCGCGGGTCGGTGTCGCCGTCGGGGACCCGCACGGAGAGGTCGACGTAACCCCGGTCCAGCGGCAGTTCGGACACCCGGGCGGCCGTCGTCGCGACGCGTTCGAGCGGCCGGAGCGTGCGCCGCACCGCGTAGGCCCCGACGAGCGCCGCCCCGGTGACCCCGATCGCGGCGACGCCGAACAGGATCAGCCCGACCGTCAGCAAGGTCAGGTGCACGGGCGCGAGCGGGACTCCCGTGACGACCACGCCGCCCGGGATGGCCGAGGCGGTCACGCGGTAGTCGCCCAGCTCGTCGAGGGTGCGGTCGTAGGCCCGGCCGTCGACCGGCACCGCCTGCAGCACGTCGAGCTGCCCGGCGGTGAGCGCGACCAGCTGCCCGTGCGAGGAGAGGGAGCCGCCGTCGACCAGCCGGTCGCCGGACAGGTGCGCGTTGACCGTCCCGGCACCCTGCCCGGGCGCGTCGAGCGGGTTGTTCCCGCCGCGCGGACCGCCGTGCACGGCGAAGTCCTTGGCCCGGTTGGCGGCGGCGTAGAGCTGCCCGTCGGTCTGGCCGGTGAGGAAGGCGCTCAGCGCGAACTCGCTGACCACCCCGATCACCAGGCACACCAGGGACAGCAGCAGCACGATCGACACCGTGAGCTTCACCCGCAGCGAAAGCCGCCCGAACCGGCTGGGCCGGGCGGGCGCTGCCTGCGCGCGAGGTGCCATGCCCAGAGCGTGCGGGCCCAGGGTGTGGGTCCGATGTGTGCTGCCTGTGAGTCGGCTGTGGGACGAGCGCGCGCAGCGGTCACAGCGCCGGCCGATGGCGGCCACAGGGCGGGCACAGCATCGGTGGTCAGGGTGGGGCTCATGACTACTTCTGGCGAACAACGGCTCCCGGTCCCCGGACCGGCCACATCGGACACCTGGGGCGGGACCGCCTCCGCGCCACCCGGCGGCCCGGCCCGCGGCGGCCGGCGCAAGTGGGCCGCCGGTGGGGTGGCCGCGGTGATCGTCGTGGGCGGCGGCGCGGGGATCTGGGTGGCGACTTCGAACTCCGGCGCGGCGGCCGCGACCGGCGGGCCCGGCGGCCGGATGAGCGGTTCGGGCCCGGGCGGCGTGACGACGATGAGCACCGCGCTGCACGGCGAATTCGTCACCACCGGCAGCGGGGGCGAGTACGTCACCGAGTTCCTGCAGCGGGGCAAGGTGACGGCACTGAGCGCCACCTCGCTGACCACGCGCAGCGACGACGGGTTCACCAAGGTCTACGTCATCGATTCCGCCACCGCGACCGGCGTCACCCAGGGCGAGCAGGTGACGGTCGTCGCCACCACCTCGGACGGCACCGCCACCGCCACCTCGGCCACCGCCACCTCGGTCACCGCCACCTCGCACAGCGGTACTTCGGGCAGCGGTACTTCGGGGAGCGGGACCGGCCGCGGCCCGTCGGCCTAGGGCCTGTCCTCAGGGCCAGATGAGCAGCGTGACCAGATCGATCGTGCCCCAGTAGGAGACAGCGGTCTTGTCGAACCGAGTGGCGATGGCACGGAACTGCGTGAGGCGGTCGGAGCAGCGTTCGACGATGTTGCGGCGCTTATGAGCGACGCGTCGAAAGACCGGTGGGCGACCACCGGCCCGGCCGCGGCGCAGCCGGTTCGCCTGCTGATCCCGGCGTCCGGGAAGCATCGCCGGGATCAGCTTTCGGCGCAGGCGAGGTGGATCGGCCGGTCCCGCCAGGCCACCCCGGTCCTGGCCTCGAACGACCTCCCGTTGATCACCCGGCGGTCATCGTCCCGCGCCCCGCCGGCCCAGGGCTCAGAACAGACCGTGCACCACCGAAAGGGCCTGCTCCGCGTACGTCCGTCCGAACAGGACAGCGTGCACCAGCAGCGGGAACAACTGGTGCAGCCCGATCCGCTCCCGCCAGCCGGAGGAGAGCGGGGCGGCTTCGGCGTACGCCCCGAGGACCCGTTCGAGCTGCGGGCAGCCGAACAGGCGCAGCATCGCCAGATCGGACTCGCGGTGGCCGCCGTGGGCCGCCGGGTCGATCAGGTACGCGCGCTCCCGCGTCCACAGCACGTTGCCGTTCCACAGGTCGCCGTGGAGGCGGGACGGCGGCTCCGGCGGGCCGGACACCGAAGCGAAGCGGTGGCAGGCCCGGTCGAACGCGGCGGCCTCGGCGGCGCTCAGCGTCCCCGCGTCGCGCGCCAGCCGGACGTAGGGCCGCACCCGGTGCTCGGCGTACCACTCGGGCCAGCGCGGGCCCGGGGTGTTCGCCATCGGGGCCAGGCCGATCCACGCGCGGTCCGGGGCGCCCGGGGGAGGCGCGCCGAACGCGGGGGCGCCGGCCGCGTGCAGGGCGGCGAGGTCGCGGCCCAGCCGGTCGGCCACCCGCTCCTGCGCCGGTTCGGTCGCGATCCGGTCGAGGACCAGCCAGTGCTCGTCGTGACCGTGCACGGCGGGGATCGGCGCTGCGCCTTCGGCCAGCCAGCGCAGGCCCGCGGCCTCGGCGGCGGTGGCGCCGGGCGCGTGCCCCCGTTTCGCCACCACGACGTCCCCACCCGCCAAGGTGGCTTCGGTCAGCGCACCGGACCGGCGTCGCGTGCCGGTGACCGGGCGGCCGGTGAACCGGGAAACGACGGCCGAAGCATCACTCACGGCGGTGACCGTACGCGTCGGCGGTCGTCGCTGCGGGACGGCCGGGCCCGCAGGGCAACCGCTCGGGCGCGGCCGGCCTCCGGTGGCCCCCGACCAGGACCGCCGCCACCCCTGGCCTAGACTCGGTCGTCCTGGTCGGACCAGGTGACCGGGGCCAATCCGAGGATTGTCCCACCGCAATCGTTTACCGCTCGAGGAGAAGACCTTGAAGAGCACCGTCGAGCAGCTCAGCCCGACGCGAGTCAAGATCAATGTCGAGGTGCCGTTCGACGAGCTCAAGCCGAACTTCGACCGCGCCTACCGCAAGATCGCCCAGCAGGTGCGCATCCCGGGCTTCCGGCCCGGCAAGGCGCCCGCTCGCGTCCTGGAAAGCCGGATCGGCCGCGCGCCGGTGCTCGACGAGGTCGTCAACGAGGCCATCCCGGCCAAGTACATCGAGGCCGTCCGCGCCGGGGAGGTCCGCACGCTGGGCCAGCCCGAGTTCGAGGTGACCCGGATCGAAGACCGCGACGTGCTCGAGTTCACCGCCGAGGTGGACGTGCGCCCGGAGATCGAGCTGCCGGACCTCGCGGGCCTGGAGGTCAGCGTCGACGACGTCGAGACCACCGACGCGGAGGTCGACGAGCAGCTCGACGAGCTGCGGGCCCGCTTCGGCACCCTGACCGGTGTCGAGCGCCCGGCCGAGAACGGCGACTTCGTCTCCGTCGACCTGTCGGCCACCGTCGACGGCGAGACCGTCGAAGAGGCGGCCACCACCGGACTGTCCTACGAGATCGGCTCCGGCCAGCTCGTGGACGGCATCGACGAGGCCATCATCGGCGCGAACGCCGGCGAGACCAAGACGTTCACCACCCAGCTGGTCGCGGGCGACCACGCGGGCCGGGACGCCGAGGTCACCGTGACCGTGCAGTCGGTCAAGCAGCGTGAGCTGCCCGAGGCCGACGACGAGTTCGCCCAGCTCGCCAGCGAGTTCGACACGATCGACGAGCTGAAGGCCGACCTGCGCGAGCGCCTGGCCCGGGTCAAGAAGATGCAGCAGGGCGTGCAGGCCCGCGACCAGGTGCTGGACATCCTCCTGGAGCGCACCGAGGTGCCGATCCCGGAGAAGGTGCTCGAAGGCGAGATCGAGAACCGCAAGCACGACGCGGTGCACCCGTTCGACCACGACGAGGAGCAGTTCTCGAAGGCGCTGGAGGCCGAGGGCCGCACGCTGGACGAGTTCAACGCCGAGGTCCAGGAGGAGTCGGAGAAGGCCGTCCGCACGCAGCTGCTGCTGGACACCATCGCCGACCGGGAGAAGACCTCGGTCAACGACGGCGAGCTCACCGAGCGCATCGTCTACCAGGCCCAGCGCTTCGGCGTCAGCCCGGACGAGTACGTGCAGCGCGCCCAGCAGTCGGGCCAGCTGACCGCGATCTACGCCGACGTGCGCCGCGGCAAGGCGCTGGCCTCGGTGGTCCGCGGCACCACGGTCAAGAACGCCTCGGGTGAAGCGGTCGACCTCTCCGAGCTGTTCGGCACCGGTGACGAGGCCGACACCCCCGAGGTCGTCGAAGGCGGCGTCGAGGAGACGCAGGTCACCGAGGAGACGGCCAAGACCCCGGCGGAGTGAAGCTGTGAGCGAACTTGGGCGGTGTCAGGCATTCTGCACCGCCCAAGTTCGTTAGGGTCGGTTGTTAGTCAGGCATCTGAAGACGACAGCGGCGTCCGGTACGACACGGGCCGCCGCCGGCGAAAAGGCAGGCAGACGTGAAGCAGCACATGCCCGAGGGGCGGACCGGCACCGCGGGGCTCACCCTCACCGACTCGGTGTTCGAGCGGTTGCTCCAGGAGCGGATCGTCGTCCTCGGCTCCGAGGTCAACGACGAGATCGCCAACCGGATCACCGCGCAGCTGTTGCTGCTCGACGCGGACGACGCCGAATCCGACATCCGCTTCTACATCAACTCACCGGGCGGCTCGGTCACCGCCGGGTTCGCCATCTACGACACCATGCAGCTGATCCGCCCGGACGTGGCGACCTACGCCATGGGCATGGCGGCCTCGATGGGGCAGTTCCTGCTCTCCTCGGGCACGCCGGGCAAGCGGTACTCGCTGCCGCACGCCCGGATCCTCATGCACCAGCCCTCGGCCGGGGTCGGCGGCACGGCCTCGGACATCGCGATCCAGGCCGACCTGTTCAACAAGTGGAAGCAGGAGCTGGCCCGGATCACGGCCGAGCAGACCGGCCAGACCACCGAGCAGATCATCAAGGACGGCGACCGCGACCGCTGGTTCACCGCCGAGGAGGCCAAGGAGTACGGCTTCGTCGACCACGTGCTGAGCCGGGGCGACGGCAACGGCCTCAACCCGTCCAACTGAAGCCCGAACCACACAGGAGACCTCTCATGAGCAATTTCCGGCTCCCGGGTGACTTCCGGGCTCCGCAGACCCCGCAGTCGCGGTACATCCTGCCCTCCTACGTCGAGCGCACCAGCTACGGCGTGAAGGAGTCCAACCCGTACAACAAGCTGTACGAGGAGCGGACCATCTTCCTCGGGGTGCAGGTGGACGACGCTTCGGCCAACGACGTGATGGCCCAGCTGCTCCACCTGGAGCACGAGGACCCGGACCGCGACATCAGCATCTACATCAACTCCCCGGGCGGGTCGTTCACCTCGCTGATGGCGATCTACGACACCATGCAGTACATCCGCCCGGACATCTCCACCGTGTGCCTCGGCCAGGCCGCCTCGGCCGCCGCGGTGCTGCTGGCGGCGGGCACGCCGGGCAAGCGCATGGCGCTGCCGAACGCACGCGTGCTGATCCACCAGCCGGCCACCGAGGGCACCTACGGCCAGGTCTCCGACCTGGAGATCCAGGCCAACGAGATCCAGCGGGTGCGGCGCCAGATGGAGATCATCCTGGCCAAGCACACGAACAAGGAGCCGGACCAGATCAAGGCCGACATCGAGCGGGACAAGATCCTGACCGCCGAGGAGGCCAAGGCCTACGGCCTGATCGACGAGGTGCTCCCGTACCGGAAGGCCTCGGCCAACTGACTCCCGGGGCCGGTGCGCGTCGTCAGGACGACACGCACCGGCCCTCTGGTCTAGGGTCGGGCGGTCCGGGGCCGGGTGAACTCCGGGCCCGGGACGGGCGGCGGGTGTTCCCGCTCGCGGGTCCGGACGGGTACCGTCAGTGGCAATGCGTGAGGCCCCGGTGCGGTCGGTCAGCGGCCGGGGCGGCGAGACAGTGTCAGGTGCGTGTTGCGCGCACCGGAGGGGACGAGGTCAACGGCCATGGCACGGATCGGTGACGGCGGCGACCTGCTGAAATGTTCTTTCTGCGGGAAGAGCCAGAAGCAGGTGAAGAAGCTCATCGCCGGCCCCGGGGTCTACATCTGCGATGAGTGCATCGACCTCTGCAACGAGATCATCGAGGAGGAGCTGGCCGAAGCCGGCGACGTGAAGCTCGACGAGCTGCCCAAGCCCGCCGACATCCACGAGTTCCTCCAGCAGTACATCATCGGCCAGGACGACGCGAAGAAGACGCTGGCCGTCGCGGTGTACAACCACTACAAGCGCATCCAGGCCGACGACAAGGCCGGGCCCAAGGACTCCAAGGACGAGCCGGTCGAGCTGGCCAAGTCCAACATCCTGATGCTCGGCCCCACCGGCTGCGGCAAGACCTACCTCGCGCAGACGCTCGCGAAGCTGCTGAACGTGCCGTTCGCCATCGCGGACGCCACGGCGCTGACCGAGGCCGGGTACGTCGGCGAGGACGTGGAGAACATCCTCCTCAAGCTGATCCAGGCGGCCGACTACGACGTCAAGCGGGCCGAGACGGGCATCATCTACATCGACGAGGTCGACAAGATCGCCCGCAAGTCGGAGAATCCGTCGATCACCCGGGACGTCTCCGGCGAGGGGGTGCAGCAGGCGCTGCTGAAGATCCTCGAAGGGACCACCGCGTCGGTGCCGCCGCAGGGCGGGCGCAAGCACCCGCACCAGGAGTTCATCCAGATCGACACGACGAACGTGCTGTTCATCGTGGCCGGCGCGTTCGCCGGGCTGGAGAAGATCATCAACGAGCGCGTGGGCAAGCGCGGCCTCGGTTTCGGCGCGGAGATCCGCACCAAGGCCGAGATCGAGGGCAGCGACGTCTTCTCCGAGACGATGCCCGAGGACCTGATCAAGTTCGGTCTCATCCCGGAGTTCATCGGCCGGCTGCCGGTGGTGGCCACGGTGAACCACCTGGACAAGGAATCGCTGGTCTCGATCCTCACCCAGCCCCGCAACGCGCTGGTGAAGCAGTACATGAAGCTGTTCGAGATGGACAACGTCGAGCTGGAGTTCACCAAGACCGCGCTCGAGGCCATCGCCGACCAGGCGGTGCTGCGGGGCACCGGCGCCCGCGGCCTGCGCGCGATCATGGAAGAAGTGCTCCAGCCGGTGATGTACGACATCCCGAGCCGCGACGACGTCGCCAAGGTCGTGATCACCGAGCAGACCGTCCGGGAGAACGTGAACCCCACGATCGTGGCGCGGCAGCCTTCCCGCCGCACGCGCTCCGAGCGGGGCGAGAAGTCGGCCTGACCGGCGCTTCGGTGGCCACCCGGGCTTGAACCGGCCGGGGGTGGCCGCCGAACGGCCCGGCCGGGGTTCTCGTGGCGACCGCGGAACCGGGGGTGTTGCGGGCCGGCCGGCCGGGAAGCGAGCGTTCCGGGGCCGGTCCACGGGGGAAGTGGAGTCCGCTGACGAGGCGTCCGCGGCGGGCGCGATAATGGAGTGGATGACAACCGTGCCGCTGACCGCAGCTTCCGGGGACGAACTGGCCACCGACCCGGCCGGGACTGCGGTGCCCGCCGAGCCTTCGGGCGTCTCCATCGGCCTGGTCGAGCTGAGTGAGCGGGTCGTGGCCTCGGTGCTGACCCGTTGCCCGTGGCTCTACCGGGCCGCCACCTCCGTGCTCGCGGTCTTCGCCGCGGTCTGCCTGGTCGCGGTCGGGACCCGGCTCTCGGCGCTGCCGCTCATCCCGATCCCGCTGTTCGGCGCCGCCTGGTACTTCCTCCGGCTGCTGCGCGCCGCGGAGACCCGCCGGATGCAGTTGCGCTGGGCCGCCCTGTTCACGGTCGCGACCATGGTCGGCTTCTGGCTGATCTCGGTGGTCGCCCGCTGGGTCTCCCACTGACCGAGTGCGACCGGCGAGGACTCAGTCGCCCTTCGGCCGGTGCTTGCCGACGAAGCTCACCAGGCTCGGCACCACCGAGTGGAAGAACGTGTCGCTGTGCCGGCCCTTGGCGGTGTAGCCGATGGCCGGGTGGGTGGCGGCGATGTACCGGCGCACCCCGGTGATGAACGAGTCCTCGGTGCCGCACCAGAGGGCCGTCGGCACGTCCCGGAGCGCGTCGAGGTGGCGCAGCGGGTCGAGGTTGGCCCAGTCGGTGCTCCCGGTGAAGATGTGGCGCTTGGCCATCTCCGGCCACGACGTGATGAGCGCGGGCGAGACGGCCGCGACCGCTTGCGGCGGCTGACGGCGCTCGACGCGCCGGCGGCCGTACAGCAGGGCGCCGAACCCGCCCATGGAGACGCCGGAGCAGGCGAACGGCAGCCCGTCCTCCCCGGCGAAACCGCGGGCGCGCAGCCACTGCGGGACCTCTTCCAGCAGCATCGCCATCGGGTCGTCGCCGGGGTGGACCTGGTGCCAGTAGTTGTCGCCGCCGTCGACCGCGACGTAGCCGTACGCGGGCACGGCTTTGCGGGCCACATCGCTGGCGAGCTGCTTCATCAGCCCGCTCGGCGCGGCAGTGCGCGCGTTGCCGTGCAGGCCGTGCAGCATCAGCGACATCGGCAGGCCCCGCGGCGGCTTCTTGCTCGGCAGGATAAGCACGAGGTCGACCTGACGACCGCGGGCGGCGGAGTACACCCGTTCCACCCGGGTGCTGCCGAGCTGGGTGACCGGAGTGGACGAGGCGACGCCCAGCACCCGTTGCAGCGCCGGGCTGAACGGCACCGCGCCGGTGGCCGTCCCCACGGCGAGCCCGGCCACGCCGAGCCCGGCCGCGCCCGCGATCACCACGGACCGGCGGCTCACCCCCCGCCGGGGCCCCGAAGCGGGGATCTCGGCGGGTTTGTCCTTTTCGCGCACCTGGTCTCCCTCCCCCACGCCCCTTGAGACGCGGCGCAGCGGTCAGGCGTTGCCTTCGTCGGTGTTTATGGTCCTGCTCACGCCCGCTTCGCGCCAACCCGGGCGCGTCCACAGTGGTCACTGCGTCCACTGCCGAGACGCACCCGGCGTGGTCTCGCGGAAGGACCGATGGCCTAAGCCGGCACCCGGTGGTCGCCGGTGTAGAGGTTCAAGCTGTCACCGCGCAGGAAGCCGATCAGGGTCATCCCGTTCTCCTCCGCCAGCTCCACGGCCAGCGAGGACGGTGCGGACACCGCGGCGAGCAGCCCGATGCCCGCCATCGCCGCCTTCTGGACCAGTTCGAAGGAAGCGCGGCCGGAGACCAGCAGGCCGAGGCCGGGCGCCGGGATCCGCTCGGCCTGCAGAGCCCAGCCGAGCACCTTGTCCACGGCGTTGTGCCGGCCGACGTCCTCGCGGACCACCAGCAGCCCGCCGTCCGGGTCGAACAGCGCGGCCGCGTGCAGCCCGCCGGTCGAGGCGAACACCTTCTGCTGCTCGCGCAGCCGGTCCGGCAGTTGCACCAGCACCTCGGTCTTCACCGTGAAGGTGGATTCGGCGGGGGAGAAGCGGCTGCGCAGCTTGACCGCGTCCAGCGCCGCCTTGCCGCAGACGCCGCAGGACGAGGTGGTGTAGAAGTTCCGCTCCACGCCGGTCTCGGGGGGAGCCACTCCGGGCGCGAGTGTCACATCCAGCACGTTGTAGGTGTTGCGGCCCCGATCGTCCACGCCGTCGCAGTAGCGGGCCGCCGAGACGTCCTCGCGGGAGCCGATCACGCCCTCCGAGAGGAGGAACCCGTGAGCCAGCTCGACGTCGCTGCCCGGCGTGCGCATGGTCACGGCCAGGGCTTTTCCGCCGACCCGCAGCTCCATCGGCTCCTCGGCCGCCAGTGAGTCCGGACGCCGCCGCTCACCCGCGGCGGAGATCCGGCGCACCGGGCGGCGCACGGTGACCCGGCCCATCTGCCCACCTCTCCTCGAAATTCGGCCCGAACGTACGACATTCAGCCGGTGCAACGCCGGGTTTTTGGTAATACATTCCCAGCACCACCTCACAGTTCGGAGGAGTCTGACGATGGCCAACGGCTTCCTGGCCCGCTCTCGTATCGTCGCACCGCCCGGCTGGACGCGCTGGCTGGTCCCGCCCGCCGCGCTCTCGATCCACCTGTCGATCGGCCAGGCCTACGCGTGGAGCGTGTTCAAGACCCCGCTCGAGAAGACCCTGCACCTGTCGGGGACCCAATCGGGCCTCCCGTTCCAGCTCGGGATCGCGATGCTCGGCCTGTCGGCGGCGTTCGGCGGCACCCTGGTGGAGAAGAACGGCCCGCGCTGGGCCATGTTCGTGGCCACCGTGTGCTTCGGCGCCGGGTTCGTGGTCTCCGCGCTCGGCGTGGCCACCGGGCAGTTCTGGCTCGTGGTCCTCGGCTACGGCGGCATCGGCGGGATCGGGCTCGGCATCGGCTACATCTCCCCGGTCTCGACGCTGATCAAGTGGTTCCCGGACCGGCCGGGCATGGCCACGGGCATCGCGATCATGGGCTTCGGCGGCGGCGCGCTGATCGCCTCGCCCTGGTCCTCGGCCATGCTCGGCACCACGCCCACCACCGGCGACATCGCGACCGCCTTCCTGATCCACGGCGTGGTCTACGCGGTGTTCATGACCATGGGCGTGCTGATCGTGCGGGTGCCGGCCGAGGGCTGGAAACCCGGCGGCTTCGAGCCGGCGGCGGTGGCGGCCAGGACGCTGGTTTCCACCGGTAACGTCTCGGCCGCGAACGCGCTCAAGACGCCGCAGTTCTGGTGCCTGTGGGTCGTGTTGTGCCTCAACGTGACCGCGGGCATCGGCATCCTGGAGAAGGCCGCGCCGATGATCGGGGATTTCTTCAGGAACACCTCGGCCCCGGTGGGCACCGCGGCCGCCGCCGGGTTCGTGGCGATGCTGTCGCTGACCAACATGCTGGGCCGGTTCGTCTGGTCGTCCACTTCGGACCTGGTGGGGCGCAAGAACATCTACCGCTTCTACCTCGGCGTGGGCGCGGTGCTGTACCTGGTCATCGCGCTGACCACGAACTCCTCGAAGGTCGTGTTCATCCTCTGCGCGATGCTGATCCTCTCCTTCTACGGCGGCGGGTTCGCGACGCTCCCGGCGTACCTGAAGGACCTGTTCGGCAACTACCAGGTGGGCGCGATCCACGGTCGCCTGCTCACCGCGTGGTCGGTGGCCGGGGTGCTCGGCCCGCTGATCGTCGACGGCATCGCCGACCGCGCGAAGGCAGCCGGCAAGTCCGGCCCGGACCTGTACACGACGTCGTTCTTCATCATGATCGGCCTGCTCGTGGTCGGCTTCGCCGCCAACGAGTTCGTGCGTCCGGTGAAGGCGAAGTTCCACGAGCCCGTGGGCCGCGACCAGGTGGGGAGTGAGGCGTGATGAGCGCACCGGCGACCGAAGGCACGGCCCGCTCGGGCGGGCGGACCCTGCTGCTGGTGATCGCGTGGCTGTGGGTGCTGGTCCCGTTCGGCTACGGGGTGTACGAGCTGATCCGCAAGGTGGTCGACCTGTTCGGCTGAGCCGGTCAGCGGGGTTTCAGCCCGGAGAGCAGGCGGCGGCGGGCCGAGTCGACGTGCTCCTCGGCGACCCGGGCCAGCGCGCCCGGGTCGCCGTCGCGCACCAGCTCCGCCAGCTCGCGGTGCTCGGCGACCACCCGCGAGCGGTAGTGGTCGTGGTCCAGCGACACCCGTTGGAGCTGGAACAGGAACACCTGCGAGCGCACGGCCCGCCACGCGTCGGTGAGCCGGCCGTTGCCCGCGGCGGCGTAGACGTGGTCGTGGAAGGCGATGTCGAGGGCCAGCAGGCGCGGGCCGCCGGCGTGTCCGGCCTCCGCCGCCATCGTGTCCACGAGTTCGTCGAGCCGGCCCAGGTCGCCGGGCGTCGCCCGCGCCCGCGCGGTGGTCGCAGCCAGGCGGTCGAGCGCCGCGCGGACGGAGTAGAGCTCTTCGACGTCATCGGGCGTCACTTCGACGACGGTGGTGGGGCGGTGCCAGCCACCCTGGACCAGCCCTTCGCGCGCGAGCTGGAACAGGCCCTCCCGCACCGAGCCGCGGCTGATCTCCAGCGATGCGGCCAGCTCGACTTCCCGCAGCGCCGCGCCCGGCGCGAAGTGCCCGGCGAAAATCGCTTCGCGCACGCGGTCCGCGGCTTCCTCGGCCAGTCCACGCCGGGCGGCCTTCCGTAGTGGGGTGACTTCCATGGGCCAATGTTGACATTCGGACATCGTCGGATCAAGGTGAATCGGCCCGATCCCGGACCGCGCTCACCGGACAGCTACTCGCCGGACTGCACTCACTGGACTGCACTCACTGGACTGCACTCACTGGACTGCACTGAGGAGACCCATGGCCACCCGCCCCGCCTTCCACCTCGCCATCCCGGTCGACGACCTGGACCGCGCCCGCGCCTTCTACGGCGGGGTGCTCGGCCTCGGCGAGGGCCGCTCCTCCGGGGCCTGGGTCGACTGGGATTTCCACGGCCACCAGGTCGTCACCCATGTCGTGCCCGGTACGCGGGCCGAGGCCGGCCGCAACCCGGTCGACGGCCACGACGTGCCGGTCCCGCACTTCGGCCTGGTCCTCGACGTCGACGCCTTCCACGAACTGGCCGCCCGGCTGCGCGCGGCGGACACGGAGTTCGTGATCGAGCCGTACCAGCGCTTCGCCGGGGAACCGGGGGAGCAGTGGACGATGTTCCTGCACGATCCGGCGGGCAACGCGCTGGAGTTCAAGGCCTTCTGCGACGAGACGCAGCTCTTCGCACGCTGAGCCGGCTGATGTGAACTGGGTCACTTTTGCAGCAGCCGGGCGTACCGCGGAGTCGGTGGAGGTGTGCGGATAGCGGGAAAGATCGTCGTTTCGGTGCTGTCGGTGATCACGTTCGCGGGTACGGCCTACGGTTACTCGACCCTGACTTCGCTCGACGAGGTCAGCCGCAGCGACGTGCTCGGCGGCGGCGAGCCGGCGAAGCCCGGCGAGCGGCCGGCCGACGGCTCGCTCGACATCCTGCTGGTGGGCCGGGACTCCCGCGACGACACGCAGGGCAACCCGCTGCCCCGGAACGTCCTGCAGGAGCTGCGCGCCGGGGCCAACGGCGACGACCTCACCGACACCCTGATCGTGCTGCGCATCCCGAACGGGCAGGAGAGCATCAAGGCGTTCTCCATCCCGCGCGATTCCTACGTCCGGCTGGCGGGCGGGCCGGACAAGATCAACTCCGCGTTCGGCAAAGCCAAGGCGGCCGAGGCTTCGCGGCTGCGCGCGGCGGGTGAGACGGACAAGGACAGGCTCAGGGTGGAGTCCCTGACCGCCGGGCGCCGCGCGACCCGGCAGGCGGTGGAGGACCTCACCGGCGTGACCATCGACCACTTCGCCGAGGTGAACCTGCTGAGCTTCTACGACATCAGCAACGCCGTCGGCGGGGTGCCGGTGTGCCTCAAGGAGGCGACCAAGGACGAGGACTCCGGCGCGGACTTCCCGAAGGGGCCGCAGAAGGTCTCCGGCGGCGACGCGCTCGCGTTCGTCCGCCAGCGCAAGAACCTCCCGCGCAGCGACCTCGACCGCGTGGTGCGCCAGCAGGTCTTCCTCGCCTCGCTGGCGCACGAAGTGCTCTCCGCGGGCACGCTGGCCGACCCGGGGAAGCTGGGTGCGCTGATCGACGCGGTGAAGAAGTCCGTGGTGATCGACAGCACGTGGAACCTGCTGGACTTCGTCGGCCGGTTGCAGGGGATCACCGGCGGCGGCATCCAGTTCTCCACCATCCCGGTGGCCAACCCCGACTACCGCTACAGCAGGCAGCACCCGAGCTGGACGGCCGTGCAGGTGGACCCGGTTCAGGTCAAGGCTTTCGCGGCCGGATTGATCGGCGCCCCGCCCTCGGGCGCGCCACCGTCCGGCCCGGCCGCGGGCCCGATCGTGGACGTGTCGAACGCCGGCGAAGCGAGCGGGCTGGCCGCACGGGTGGCCGATGTGCTGGAGGAGCGGGGTTTCACCCCGGGCCGGACCGGCAACACCACCGCCCGCCGCGCTTCGCTGGTGCGGTACGGGCCGGGCCTCGCGGCACCGGGCGCGCAGGTGGCGGACCTGCTCGGCGGGCTGGCCACCACCGAGTCCGCCGACGTCCCGGCCGGGCACATCGAGGTGCTGCTCGGCCAGGTCTACTCCGGCCCCGGTGCCTCGGCGGGCGGTGGCGGCGGCGCGGCGGCCGGCCCCCGCGACGACGCCCCGATCACCTCGGCCGGGGAGAACTGCGTCGACTGAACCCGGCACCACCGGGCCGGTCCGCTCACCCGAGCCCGTTCGCGCCGGTCCGCGCCGGGGTCAGTCGTGGTGGTGCGGGTCGAGCCGCACCACGATCGCCTTCGACACCGGGGTGTTGGACTTCTCCGCCACGGAGTCCAGCGGCACCAGCGCGTTGGCCTCCGGGAAGTACGCCGCCGCACAGCCGCGGGCGGTCGGGTAGGAGACGGCGCGGAAGCGGGGCGCGCGGCGCTCGCCGTCGCGCCATTCGGAGACCAGGTCGACGATCTCGCCGTCGGCGATGCCCAGCTCCGCCAGGTCCTCGGGGCTGACGAACACCACCCGTCGGCCGTCCTCGATGCCGCGGTAACGGTCGGAGAGCCCGTAGATCGTGGTGTTGTACTGGTCGTGGCTGCGCAGCGTCTGCAGCAGCAGCCGGCCCTCGGGCACCTGCGGGTACTCCAGTTCGGACACGGTGAACGTGCCCTTCCCGGTGGCCGTGCCGGTGAACTCCCGCGAATCGCGCGGCGCGTGGGGCAGCACGAAGCCGTCCGGCTCGCGCACCCGGCGGTTGTAGTCCTCGCAGCCCTTGACCACGGCGGCGATCCGGTCGCGGATCAGGTCGTAGTCCGCCTCGAAGGTGCGCCACGGCACGGCGTGGCCCGCGCCGAACAGCCGCTCGCCCAGCCGGCAGATGATCGCCACCTCGGAGAGCAGGTGCCCGCTGGCCGGGGCCAGCCGGCCGCGGGAGGCGTGCACCTGGGACATGGAGTCCTCGACGGTGACGAACTGCGGGCCCGAGGACTGCGTGTCCCGCTCGGTGCGGCCCAGCGTGGGCAGGATCAGCGCGGTGCGGCCGTGCACCACGTGCGAGCGGTTGAGCTTGGTCGAGACGTGCACGGTCAGCGAGCACCGGCGCAGCGCCTGCTCGGTCGCCGCCGAATCGGGGGTGGCCGAGGCGAAGTTGCCGCCCATGGCGAAGAACAGCTTGCCGCGCCCGTCGCGCATCGCGCGGATCGAGTCGACGGTGTCCCAGCCGTGCTCGCGCGGCACCTCGATGCCGAACTCCCCGGCCAGCGCGTCCAGGAACGACTGCGGCATCTTCTCCCAGACGCCCATGGTCCGGTCGCCTTGCACGTTCGAGTGGCCGCGCACCGGGCACAGTCCCGCGCCCGGTTTGCCGATCATGCCGCGCACCAGCGCCAGGTTCGCGATCTCGGAGATGGTCGGCACGGCGTGCTTGTGCTGGGTCAGCCCCATCGCCCAGCAGTAGACGGTGCGCTCGGAGGTGGCGATCATCCGGGCGATGTGCTCGATCTGCGCGCGCGGCAGGCCGGTGGCGCGCTCGGTCTCCGGCCAGTCCAGCTCCCGCAGGTTCTTGGCGTAGTCCTCGAAACCGTGGGTGTGGCCGTCGACGAACTCGCGGTCGACGACCGTGCCGGGCGCCTCCTGCTCCCAGTTCAGCAGCAGGTGGCCGACGGCCTGGAACAGCGCCAGGTCGCCGCCGAGGCGGATCTGCGCGAACTCGTCGGCCAGCGGCGTGCCCTCGCCCACCACCCCGCGCACGTTCTGCGGGTTCTTGAACCGCATCAGCCCGGCCTCGGGCAGCGGGTTGACCGCGATGATCTTCGCGCCGTTGCCCTTCGCCTGCTCCAGCGCCGAGAGCATGCGCGGGTGGTTGGTGCCCGGGTTCTGCCCGACCACCACGATCAGGTCGGCGTGGTGGATGTCGGCCAGCGAGACCGAGCCCTTGCCGATGCCGGTGCTGGTGGACAGCGCCGCGCCGGAGGACTCGTGGCACATGTTCGAGCAGTCCGGCAGGTTGTTGGTGCCGAAGGAGCGCACGAGGAGCTGGTAGAGGAACGCGGCCTCGTTGCTGGTGCGCCCGGAGGTGTAGAAGATGGCTTCGTCCGGGGCGGCCAGCGCGGACATCTCGTCGGCGATCAGGCCGAACGCGTCGTCCCAGGAGATCGGCTCGTAGTGCCCGGCGCCCGCCCGCAACACGAACGGCTCGGTGATGCGGCCCTGCTGGCCCAGCCAGTAGTCGGTCCGGCCGGCCAGTTCCTCGATCGGGTGAGCGGCGAAGAGCTCGCGCCCGACCTGGCGCTTGGTCGCCTCCTCGGCCACCGCCTTCGCGCCGTTTTCGCAGAATTCGGCCACCTTGCGCTTCTCGCCGTCGACCTGGCGGGGCTCGGGCCAGGCGCAGCCGGGGCAGTCGAAGCCGTTGCGCTGGTTCAGCAGCCGCAGCGTGCGGGCGGTGCGGGTGACCCCCATCTGCTCGACGCCGCGGGCGAGGGAGACCGCGACGCCCGGGATGCCGGCGGCCCAGCTCTTCGGCTTGCCCACCTCGAGGCGGGTCTCGTCCACGTCGTTCTTCGGCGCTTCACGGGTCATGCCCCCATCGTGCGCCTCGGCCGCCGGTTTCCCAAGCCGGGGCCGGTGTCGCGACCGTTCCGGCGTCGTCGACCTGCGGGGGCCCCGCGCCCGGGTCGCTCAGAAGAGCGGCGTGACCGGCGGCGGCTGCGCACCGAGGCTGAAGGAGTACTCCGGCGCCTGCTCGTTCACACCGGCGCCCTGCACCTGGTGCACGACGATGGCGGCGACCAGCAGCACGACCAGTCCGGCCACGGCGATGAGGCCGGGCCAGCGGCTCGGCGCGGCCGGGGCGCCGTAGCGCACGGGTGAGCCGGCGCCGGAGCGGCGCTCGCGCTTGCGGCGCTTCTTCAGCTCCTTCTTGGCGCCCAGCCAGGCGTCCAGCTCGGCGTGCTTCTGCCAGTTCGGGTCGATCAGGTCCGGATGCGTTTCGATCCGGTCGTCCGGCTCTTCCGGGCGGGTCATCCGGGTACCCCTTTCCCCCTGCGCAACCCCGCCGGAGCGGGTTCGTAGACTTGTCCATTGTGACCGAGAACGCTCCGCAGCAGACCACCGACCTCCCGGGTGCCTGGGACCCGGCCGCCGAAGAAGCGCCCCTGTACGACCGCTGGGTGGCGGCCGGGTACTTCACGGCCGATGCCACGTCGGACAAGCCGCCGTTCTCCATCGTACTGCCGCCGCCGAACGTGACCGGCAGCCTGCACATGGGTCACGCGCTCAACCACACCCTGATGGACGCCATGAGCCGGCGGCGCCGGATGCAGGGCTACGAGGTGCTGTGGCTGCCCGGCATGGACCACGCCGGCATCGCGACGCAGAACGTGGTCGAGCGCCGGCTCGCCGCCGATGGCCTGTCCCGCCACGACCTGGGCCGGGAGGAGTTCGTCGAGCGGGTCTGGGCGTGGAAGGCCGAGTACGGCGGCCGGATCCTGGGCCAGATGCGGCGGCTCGGCGACGGCGTCGACTGGTCGCGCGAGCGCTTCACCATGGACGAGAACCTGTCCCAGGCCGTGCAGACGGTGTTCAAGAACTTCTTCGACGCGGGCCTGATCTACCGCGCCGAGCGCATCATCAACTGGTGCCCGCGCTGCCAGACCGCGCTGTCGGACATCGAGGTGGACCACAGCGAAGACGACGGCGAGCTCGTCTCCATCCGCTACGGCGACGGCGACGGCGCGATCGTGGTCGCCACCACCCGCGCGGAGACCATGCTGGGCGACACCGCCGTGGCCGTGCACCCGGACGACGAGCGGTACGCGCACCTGGTCGGCACGGAGGTCGAGCTGCCGCTCACCGGCCGCACGGTCCCGATCGTGGCCGACCGGCACGTCGACCCCGAGTTCGGCACCGGCGCGGTGAAGGTGACCCCGGCGCACGACCCGAACGACTTCGAGATCGGCCGGCGGCACGGACTGCCGATGCCGACCGTGATGAACGAGCGCGCCCAGGTCACCGTGCCCGGCCCGTTCGAGGGACTGGACCGGTTCGAGGCACGGCCCGCGGTCGTCGCGGCCCTGCGCGAGGCGGGCCGGATCGTGGCCGAGAAGCGGCCGTACGCGCACGCGGTCGGGCACTGCTCGCGCTGCGAAACGGTGGTCGAGCCGCGGCTTTCGCTCCAGTGGTGGGTGAAGGTGGAGGAGCTGGCCCGGGCGGCGGGCGACGCGGTGCGCGACGGCCGTACCCGGATCCACCCGGCCGAGCTGGAGAAGCGCTACTTCGACTGGGTCGACAACATGCACGACTGGACCATCTCGCGCCAGCTCTGGTGGGGTCACCGGATCCCGGTCTGGTACGGACCGGACGACCAGGTGGTGTGCGTGGGCCCGGACGAGCAGCCGCCCACCGGCGAGGGCTGGCACCAGGACCCGGACGTGCTGGACACCTGGTTCTCCTCGGGCCTGTGGCCGATGTCGACCCTGGGCTGGCCGGAGCGGACCGGCGACCTGGCCAAGTTCTACCCGACCAGCGTGCTGTCCACCGGTTACGACATCCTGTTCTTCTGGGTCGTGCGGATGATGATGTTCGGCGTCCAGGAGATGGCCGGGACCCCGCCGTTCGACCACGTCTACCTGCACGGCCTGATCCGCGACACGCAGGGCAAGAAGATGTCCAAGTCGCGCGGCAACGTGATCGACCCGCTCGAGTGGATGGACGCCTACGGCGCCGACGCCACCCGCTTCACCCTGGCCCGCGGGGCGAACCCGGGCGGGGACATGGCGCTGGCCGACGAATGGGCGGCCGGCTCCCGCAACTTCTGCACGAAGCTGTGGAACGCCAGCAAGTTCGCCATGATGAACGGCGCCACGGTGGCGGCGGAGCTGCCCGCGCCGGGCGAGCTGACCGAGGCCGACCGCTGGATCCTCGGCCGGCTGGCCGCGCTGGTGTCCGAAGTGGACGGATTGTTCGAGGACTTCCAGTTCGCCAAGGTCGCGGCCGCGCTCTACCAGTTCACCTGGAACGAGCTGTGCGACTGGTACCTGGAGCTGGCGAAGGTCCAGCTGTACCAGGGCGACGAGGCCCGGGCCGGGGCCACGCGCTCGGTGCTCGGCCACGTGCTGGACACGGTGCTGCGGCTGCTGCACCCGTTCGTCCCGTTCATCACCGAGAAGCTGTGGATCGCCCTGACCGGCGGAGAGTCGCTGGTCATCGCGCCGTGGCCGAAGCCGTTCGAAGGCTACGCGGACCCGATCGCCGACGCGCGCGTCGCCGACGTGCAGAAGCTCGTCACCGAGGTCCGCCGCTTCCGGGCCGACCAGGGGCTCAAACCGGGCCAGAAGGTGGCCGCCCGCGTCGCCGGCCCGGGCTTCGCCGAGGTGTCCGGCCACGAGGACTCGATCCGCTCGCTGGTCCGCCTCACCCCGGTTGAGGAGGGCTTCTCCGCCAGCGCCGCCCTGGAGGTCGCGCTGGCCGGCGGTGTGGTGACGGTGGAACTGGACCTGTCCGGCACCGTCGACGTGGCCGCCGAGCGCAAGCGCCTGAGCAAGGACCTGGGCCTGGCCGAGAAGGAGCTTTCGCAGACCGAGGGCAAGCTCGGCAACGAGTCCTTCATCGCCAAGGCCCCGGCCCCGGTGATCGAGAAGATCAAGCTGCGCCGCGAGACGGCCGTGGCTGATATCGAGCGGATTACGGCTCGCCTGACGGCTCTGCGGTAATTCTGCCTCGGCTTCGTCGAGGCGGCGAGATCGCCCTTGAGCCGCCGTCTTCCCTCCCGATTCCGTCCGGCCTTGGGGCCGGACGGAATCGCTCGGTCCAGACGGCGGCGGCGATCTCGCGTGGGGGTTCAGGGGGCCCGGGGCGAGGGGGCTGGGTGAGGGGTGCCGCGGGGGCTAGCGGTTCAGGTGGCGGGCGATCACGGTGGCCACGCCGGCCATCCCGCGGGCCAGCGGGTGGTAGGCGGCCGCGGCCAGTGGCAGCGTGTCCTTGCCGTTGATCCACGCCGCGCCGTCCGGGGCGCAGGCGTCGTGCCCGGACGACGGGCCGAAAGTGTCCACATAGGACGAGTGGCCGTCGGCGGCCACGGCGTTCGAGATCGCCGCGTTCAGTGCCTCTTCGACGCTGGAGAGCCAGGCGTAGTCCCCGTCGGCGAAGGGCAGGATGTCCGGGCAGTAGCCGGATTCCGGGGCGATGCGCGGGTAACCGACGGCCAGCACCTTCGCGTGCGGCGAGCGCGCGTGGATGCCGGCCAGCACCGACTGGACGTTGCGTTGGGTGGTGGCCAGCGCCGCCTTGACGGTGTCCACGCCGTTCGTGGTGAAGTGCTGCTGGCACGGGTTGCCGGTGGGGTCGCTCGCGCGCAGCGACGGACAGGTGCCGACCAGGCTGCCGAACACCCCGGAGTCGTTGCCGCCGATGCCGAGCGTCACCAGGTCGGTGCCGGGCCGCAAGGCGCTGAGCTGCGCCGGGTTCACCCCGAGCGGCACGTTCTGCGCGTGCGTCATGTCCGAGGTGTCGGCCCCGGAGCAGCTGACGTCGGTGTAGGTGCCCACGTGCAGCCGGGCCGCGAGCACCGCCGGGTAGTTCGCCGTCGATCTCAGGCAGCCCAGCGGGTCCAGCCGGGGCAACGGGATCAGCGGGCCCGCCGTGTACGAATCGCCGAGTGCGACGTAGTGGCGGTAGCGCGCCGGGTGGGTGGCCGCCGCGGCGGCGGTGGCCGAGGCGGCGAGCAGGGCCACCACCGCGAAGGCGGTGGACAGGAGCCGGGTGGTGCGCATCAGGACCTCGTTCTGCGGGCGGCGTCGTGGACGCCGTTCACGCTGGTCCAGCGCGGCACCGGTCGCTGCCGCCGAAAGGGTGGTCGCCGCGCGGCTTCACCCGGCAGTCGAGTGAACCTCACCCTTCGTCGAACGGTTTCCGGTAGGTCAGCAGGTACCGCCAGAACAGCAGCGGGCGCACCGTGCTGCCCGGCAGCAGCCGCCGGGCCCCGGCGCGCACCTCGGACAACCGGGGGAACTCCGGGTGCACCGGGGCGGGGGGCTGGGCGTCCACCCCGCCGCCCAGCCGGTCGGCCGCGTGGGTCAGCAACCGGGCGGCGGCGTTCACCGGGACCGCCGCGAGGCCGCGCGCGTGGTCGGCGGCCGTGCTCGGGCGGGCCAGGCCCAGCACGGCCAGCACCCCGCCGGGCCGGAGCGCCTCGCGCAGGGCCGTCACCGTGTCGAACGGCACGTGGTGCAGCGACGCCAGGCTGGAGATGAACGAGTAGTGCCCCTCCGGCAGCGGCTGGGTGGTGATGTCGGCCCGCCGGAAGTCGATCGTGCCGGGACCGGGCGAGCCGGTGGCCTCGGCCAGCCGGATCATCGGCGCCGAGACGTCGATCGCGTCCACGTCCAGCCCGGCCGCGGCCAGCCGGCGGGCGAACCGGCCACTGCCACAGCCGACGTCGAGCGCCCGCCCCGGTCCCGGCGGGAGCTGGGCCAGCAGGAGCGGGTGGTAGTGGTGGTTGTGGTCGAACGGCATGGCCCGAGACTGCCAGGAACCGCGCACGTAGACTCGTCTGGTCAGGTGAACCAGGGTGTCGAGGGGAGCGGTCGCGTGCCGCGTGGTGAGGACGGGCGGTTCGGAGCCGGGGAGCACGAAGGCTTCGAAGACGAGGCCGGCGGCGCGGCCGGGCCGGGCCGGCGCCGGGACCTCGCGGATCCGGACAGCTTCGCCGGCGTCGACGAGCTGGGCGCCCGGGCCCACGACGAATCCGACGACGTCGATCCCGACCTCGACGCCCCCGACGCGGCGTACACCGTGGGCGGCGGTGCTCGCGGCGGGATCGGCGGCATCGGCCAGCTGGGCGACAACCTGGCCACCGGCCCGGTGCCCGACCTGCTCGGGGCCGGGGACGCCGAACTGCACGAGCTGGACGACCAGGGCGTCGAGGAGCAGCTCGCCGACCCGAACGGCCAGCAGGCCCGGCGGGAGCTGATGGCGGTCGAGGCGGAGCTGAACCAGCGCTGGCCGGAGACGAAGATCGCGCCCTCCCTGGCGCGGATCCAGGCGTTGGTCACCCTGCTGGGCGAACCGCACCGCGGCTACCCGGTGCTGCACGTCGCCGGCACCAACGGCAAGGGCTCGGTCTCGCGCATGATCGACGCGCTGCTCACCCGGATGGGACTGCGCGTGGGCCGCTACACCAGCCCCCACCTCCAGCTCGTCACCGAGCGCATCGCCGTGGACGGGCACCCGATCCCGGCGGCGAAGTACGTGGACCTGTTCCGCGACGTCGCCCCGTACGTCACGATGGTCGACGGCGCGAGCGAGGACGGCGTGCCGATGAGCAAGTTCGAGGTGCTCACCGGGATGGCGTTCGCCGCGTTCTCCGACGCGCCGGTGGAGGCGGCCGTGGTCGAGGCCGGTATGGGCGGGGCCTGGGACGCCACGAACGTCGCGGACGGCGACGTCGCGGTGATCACCCCGATCGGCGTCGACCACGTGGAGTACCTGGGCCCGAAGGCCGTGGACGCCGCGGTGGAGAAGGCCGGGATCATCAAGCCCGGCGCCGTCGCGGTGATCGCCGAGCAGGACCAGGACGTGCTGAACGTGCTGCTGGAGCGGGCGGTCGAGGTCGACGCCTCGGTGGCGCGCGCGGGCAGCGAGTTCGGCGTGCTGGAGCGCGAGGTCGCGGTCGGCGGCCAGCTGCTGAAGCTGCAGGGCCTCGGCGGCGTGTACGACGAGATCTTCCTGCCCCTGCACGGCGCGCACCAGGCGGCCAACGCGGCGCTCGCGCTCGCGGCCGTCGAGGCGTTCTTCGGGGCGGGCAAGGACAAGCAACTGGTCCTCGAGGCCGTGCGCGAGGCGTTCGCCGAGGTGGAGAACCCGGGGCGGCTGGAGCGCGTGCGCGCGGCCCCGACCGTGCTGATCGACGCCGCGCACAACCCGATGGGCGCCCGCGCGCTGGCCACCACGGTGGCCGGGGAGTTCGCGTTCCGCCGCCTGGTCGCGGTGGTCGCGGTGATGGCCGACAAGGACGCGCGCGGCATCCTCGACGCGCTGGAGCCGGTGGTGTCCGAGGTGGTGATCACCCGGAATTCGGCCCTGCGCTCGATGCCGCTGGACGAGCTGAACGAGCAGGCCATCTCGATCTTCGGCGAGGACCGGGTGCTGGCCGAACCGGACCTGGAGACCGCGGTGGAGACGGCGATCGGCCTGGTCGAGCAGTCCGACGACCCGGAAGAGCCCCTGGCCGGCGGCGGGGTGCTGATCACCGGCTCGGTCGTCACCGCGGGCGACGCGCGCACCCTGTTCGGGAAGGAGCCGGCATGAGTGAGACCCCCGAGAGCGCGACCCCGGCGGGCGCCGCGACCGGCGAAGCCGCGGCCGAGGCGGTCGCCCCGCCGCCCAAGGACCCGATGAAGGGCTTCCGCGGCGTGCTCGCGGGCACCCTGATACTGGAGGCGATCACCGTCGCCCTGGCCCTGCCGGTGATCGACAAGCTGGGCGCCGGCCTGACCAGCGCCCTCGGCTGGACGGTGCTCGCCATCGCGCTGGCCCTGGTGGTCCTGTGCGGGATGATCAAGCGCGTCTGGGCCCTGCCCGTGGTGCTGCTCCTGCAACTGGCCCTGATCGCGATGGCCGGCGCCCTGCCCGCGATCGCCATCATCGGCGTGGTCTTCCTGGCCGTCTACCTGTGGCTGCTGTGGCTGCGCCGGGATGTGGCCCGCCGGATGGCGGCCGGGACCCTGATGAGCCAGCAGCCGCCCCCGGCCTGAGCGGCTCCCCTCCGCCGTTCACCGCCGCGTCAGCCCGCGTTGGCCGCCGCGCCGTGGGCGCGGGATAGAACGTCCGGCATGACCGAATCGACTCCCACCCGCCGCACCCTGCTCAAGGCCGGGCTGGCCACGTCCGCGCTGGCCGGTGGCCTGCTCGTCCCGGGGGTGGCGAGTGCCGCGCTGGTCCGCCGCGACCGCCCGGTGCTCACCCACGGCGTCGCTTCCGGTGACGTCACCACCGGCTCCGGCATCGTCTGGTCGCGGGCCGACCGGCCGTCACGGCTGGTGGTGGAGCTCGCGCGGGACCCGTCCTTCCGCGCGGCCCGCCGCGTGAGCGGGCCGGTGGTCTCACCCGAGACCGGCGGCACCGGCAAGGTCCGCCTCACGGGCCTGCGCCCGGGCACCGGCTACCACTACCGCGTCACCGCCGTCGACCTCGACGGGCGCACCACCAGCGAAGCGGTCACCGGCCGGTTCGCCACCGCCCCGCTCGGCCACGCCGACACGCGCATCCTCTGGAGCGGCGACGTCGTGGGCCAGAACTACGGCATCAACCCGGAGCTGGGCGGCATGACCATCTTCGGCGCCATGGCCGACCGCCACCCGGACCTGTTCCTGCACAGCGGCGACACCGTGTACGCCGACAGCCCGCTCACCGAATCCGTCACCCTGCCCGGCGGCGGGACCTGGCACAACGTCGTCACCCCGGAGAAAGCCAAGGTCGCCGAGACCCTGGCCGAGTTCCGCGGCCAGCACGCCTACAACCGGCTCGACCGGCACTTCCGCCGGTTCGCCGCCGAGGTTCCGGCGCTGGTCCAGTGGGACGACCACGAGGTTTCGAACAACTGGTACCCGGGCGAGGTGATGAACGACCGCCCCGAGTACACCGAGAAGCGCGTGGACGTGCTCGCCCCGCGCGCCTACCAGGCCTTCCACGAATGGCACCCGATGGACCGGCGTCAGGCCGTCGACGGCCGCGTCTACCGCAGCCACCGGCACGGCCGCCGGGTCGAGGTGTTCGTGCTCGACATGCGCAGCTACCGCGACGCCAACACCGCCGACCAGGGCGCGCCCGGTCACATCCTCGGCGAGCGGCAGGCGCGCTGGCTCGCCGGTGCGCTCGGCCGCAGCACCGCGACGTGGAAGATCGTGCAAGCGGACATGCCGATCGGCCTCGTGGTGCCGGACGGCACGGCGATCGAAGCCGTGGCGAACAACCGCCCCGGCGCCCCGGGCGGGCGGGAGACGGAGCTGGCGTGGGTGCTGCGGGAGATCTCGCGCCGCCGCGTGCGCAACGTCGTCTGGCTGACCGCCGACGTGCACTACACCGCCGCGCACCACTACTCACCGGACCGGGCCGCGGTCGGCGATTTCGACCCGTTCTGGGAGTTCGTCTCCGGCCCGCTCAACGCCGGCGCGTTCGGTCCCAACGCGCTCGACCCGACCTTCGGGCCCGAGGCCGTGTTCGTGCACGCCCCGGTGACGCAGAACTCCTCGCCCGCACAAGGGTTCCAGCACTTCGGCGAGCTGAACGTCGACGGCGCCAGCGGCGACCTGACCGTCGACCTCCGGGACGCCGGCGGCGCCTCGCTCTGGTCGAAGACCTTCCACCCGCAGGGCCGCTGAGCACGCCGGAACCGGCGTTCCGGGCGCGTCGGCTAGGCTCGGCAGCCCTCACCACGAATCAGTACAAGGAGAAGCACCGTCGTGACTGAACGCACGCTGGTCCTCGTCAAGCCCGATGGCGTCGCGCGCGGCCTCGTCGGCGAGGTCGTCTCGCGCCTCGAGCGCAAGGGCCTGAAGCTGGTCGCCCTCGAACTGCGCACGGTCGAGCGCTCGCTGGCCGAGGAGCACTACGCCGAGCACAAGGAGCGGCCGTTCTTCGGCGACCTGCTGGAGTTCATCACCTCGGGCCCGGTCGTGGCGCTCGCCGCCGAAGGCCCGCGCGCCATCGCCGCCTTCCGCCAGCTCGCCGGCGGCACCGACCCGGTCGAGAAGGCCACCCCGGGTACCCTGCGCGGCGATTTCGGCCTGGAGACGCAGTACAACCTGGTGCACGGCTCCGACTCGCCGGAGTCGGCCGAGCGTGAGCTGAAGCTGTGGTTCCCGGACCTGTGAGCCGGGACTGAGGCCGGGGCGGCACCGCGTGGTGCCGCCCCGGCTTTTCCTTTCCTGCCGGACATTCCCTCGTGAGGTGACCGATGACCGCGTTGCCGCCCGCGGCGTACCTGCCGCACCTGCGCACGCTCACCCGGGCGTTCGCCGAGGGGCTGCGCACCGGTGAGCCCGGCGCGCCGGTGCCCGACTGCGGCGGCTGGACGCGCGCGGACCTCGGCGCGCACCTGGGCCACGTGCACCGCTGGGCGGCCGAGGTCGTCCGCACCGGTGAGCCGCGGCCCCAGGAGTTCGGGAACCCGCCGTCCGCGGACCTGCCCGGGTGGTACGCCGAAAGCGCGTCCGTGCTGCTGGACGCCCTCGCCGAGGCCGATCCGGAGGCGAGCTGCTGGCACTTCGGCGCCACCGCCAGGACCAAGGCGTTCTGGTTCCGCCGCCAGGTGCACGAGACCGCGGTGCACCTGATCGACCTCACCGAGGCCGCCGAGCTGGACCCGGTGATCGCCGCCGACGGCGTCAGCGAGGTCTTCGAAGCCATCCTGCCGCGGATCGCCCGCCGGCACGCCGTCCCGCCGCTGGCCGCGCCGATCACCTTGCGCGCCACCGACACCGGCCACTCCTGGACCCTGGTGCCGGGCGAGCCGCCCGCGCTGGGCGAGGCCGAGGCCGTCGCCACCGTCGAAGCCCCGGCCCGGAACCTGGTGCTGCGCCTGTGGAAGCGCACGGTGGCCGAACCGCGGATCACCGGCGACGAGGCCGTGGCCACGGCGTTCCTGAGGGCTCCGCTCACGCCCTGACCTGAGCCGTTCGGGCGACGTTCACCGGGAAGCCTTCCGCCGGCCGCACCGGTGGACTTTTCTGGGCGCAGCCCACTCACTCGATCCTGGGGTTCCTCGTGAAGAAGTCCCGCCTGGTACTGCTCGGTGCCCTGACCACGATCCTGGGCACGGCCGTCACGGCGCCCGGGCACGCCGACCCGCTGGCCGCGCCGCTCGGCCCGCCGCCGGTCGAAGGGGCGCCCGCCGCGTCCTCGGCCCGCGAAGCCCCGATCACCTACGCCGCCCTGGCCCCGGACGACGGGTTGGTGACCAGCAGCGCGACCACGGCCGTCGCGCCCGGACTGGACCTGACGCAGTTCGACCGCTTCGACCCGAAGGGCTGGATCCGCGGCGACACCCTGAGCGTCGACCTGTCCGGCAACGGGCTGAAGCCGACCTACCTGAGCCCGGGCACGGTTTCCGCGCGCGCCCCGCTCTCCCGGCAGGTCGCGCGGGCCGGCGCGGTCGCGGGTGTGAACGGCGACTTCTTCGACATCTCCGCCACCGGCGCGCCGATCGGCGTCGGCATCGACCACGGACGGTTGCAGACCGCGCCCGCCGCCGGGCACAACACCACCGCCGCCATCACCGAAGCGGGCCGGGCGAAGCTCGCGGACATCTTCCTCGAAGCCACCGTCACGATGCCGGGCGGCCGAGCCGTGCCCGCGACCAACTTCAACAGCCCCGTGCTCGGCCCGGACGCCCTCGGGGTCTACACCCCGCTCTGGGGCGCGTCGGCGCGGACGACCTCGGTGGCCGGGGCCCGGCGCGTGGCCGAGGCCGAGGTCCGCGCCGGGGTGGTCACCCGGCTGGGGACCGCGCCCGCCGACGGCCCGATCCCGGCCGGCAGCACGGTTCTGCTGGGCCGCGAAGCCGGCGCGGACACGGTGAACGGCCTGCACGTCGGCGACCGGGTGGGCGTTTCCTACGCGCCGCGTTCGGACGCCGGGAAGATCGCGGTCGCGGTCGGCGGCAACGAGGCGCTGCTGGAGAACGGCCGGCCGCAGCCGGTCGACGACGTCACGCTGGCGCCGCGGACCGCGGTCGGCTTCTCCGGCGACGGCCGGCGGATGTGGCTCGTGACCATCGACGGCCGTCAGGCCGACAGCCGGGGCATGACCGAGCTGGAGCTGGCCCGCCAGATGAAGGCACTCGGCGCCGAGGACGCGATCAACCTCGACGGCGGCGGCTCGTCCACCCTGCTCGCCCGCACCGAGGGCGAGACCGCGCCGAGCGTGCGCAACTCGCCTTCGGACGGCGGGGAACGCCTGGTGCCCAACGGGATCGGCATCGCCACGGTGCCCGGCAGCGGACGGTTGACCGGTTTCGCCCCGACGCCCGCGCAGAACACCAAGAACGCCACCAGGGTCCTGTCGGGGCTGTCTCGGGTGCTCGTCGCGGACGGCCACGACGAGACCGGGGCGGCCGTCGCGGCGCAGCCTCGCTGGAGCACGTCGAACCCGTTGCGCGGCAGCGTGACCCAGGACGTCTTCACCGCGCACGCCGATCACCTCCGCCCGGACGCGCGGGCGGAGGTGGACGTGATCGCGCGCGACGGCCGGGCCTCCGGCCACACCAGGCTGTCCGTGCTCGGCTCGCCGGTCCGGCTCGGCACGAGCACCGGGCAGGTCGCGCTCTCCGGCGCCGGTGCCAAGAGCACGTTCCAGGTCTACGGCTACGACGCCGACGGTTACGGAACCTGGCTGGAACCCCGCGACGTGAAGCTGGACTACGACCCCGCGGTGGTCGACGTCGAGCCCTCGGCCGACGGGTTCGCCGTCACCGCGCTCACCGCTTCGGGCGCGTCGGCGATCACCGTGCACGCGGCGGGCCTGACCGCGCACCTGGCCGCCTCGGTGGGCGCTGTGCCGCGGATCGCGTCCCCTTTGGACGGTCCGGCAGGGTGGACTGCCAGCGTGTACCCGGCCGTGGCCGGCGCCGCGCTCTCAGCCGCTCCCGGCCGTGACGGCGGGGCGGGCCTCGGCCTCGACTACCGCTTGACCGGGACGGATGCCACGCGCGCCGCCTACGTCAACGCGGCGACGCCGATCCCGGTCCCGGCCGGCACCCAGAAGATCGGGCTGTGGGTGAACGGCGACGGCCAGGGGTCCTGGCTGCGCGCGGAACTGCACGACGCGGCGAACGTTGCGTCCATTGTGGACCTTGCGCTGAGCGTGGACTGGACCGGCTGGCGCCACGTGAGCGCCACCGTGCCCGCCGGGCTGCCGGCCGGGCAGGCCCTGACCCGTTTCTACGCCGTGGAGAACCGGCCGGACCGGCAGTACTCGGGCCGGCTGGTGTTCGACGACCTCACCTTCGAGGTCGCGCCGTCGGTCCCGGTGCCCGCGGACCCGCCGGTGCACGACCCGGCGCTGGTCACCGACGGCTCGCTCGGACCGGGCGGGTTGCGCATCGCGGTGGTCAGCGACGCGCAGTTCACCGCCGACGCGCCGGACGGCCCGCTCGTCGCGCAGGCGCGCCGGGCCATGCGCGAGGCCGTCGCGGCGAAGCCGGACCTGGTGCTGATCAACGGCGATCTGGTCGACCGCGGCACGGCACCGGACTTCGCGCTGGCGCGCAAGGTGATCGACGAGGAGCTGGCGGGCCGGGTGCCGTGGTACTACCTGCCCGGCAACCACGAAGCCGAGGCCGGCGACGGGCTGAAGCAATTCCAGGCGGTGTTCGGCGCGACCCACCGGGTGGTGGACGTGCACGGGATCCGCCTGGTGCTGCTGGACTCTTCTCGCGGCTCGCTGCGCGCGGGCGGGTTCGACCAGGTGCGGATGGTGCGGGACGCGCTCGACGGCGCGGAGCGCGACCCGTCGGTGCGCGGGGTGGTCGTCGCGATGCACCACCCGGTGAAGGATCCGAGCCCGACCGGCAACTCCCAGCTGGGCGATCGCAAGGAAGCGGGCCTGATCACCGGCTGGCTCACCGATTTCGAGCAGGTCTCCGGGAAGCAGGCGGCCTCGATCGCTTCGCACGCGGGCGTGTTCGGCCTTTCGCGCACCGACGGTGTGCCGTACCTGGTGAACGGCAACTCGGGCAAGACGCCGGCGGCCGCGCCCGGCGACGGCGGTTTCGTCGGCTGGACGCTGGTGCGGTTCGACCCGGGCGACCGGGCGCAGCCGGTGCGGTTCGAAACGCGGCCGAACGTCGACGCGCTGTCGATCACCGGGCCCTCGTCGCTGCGGCCCGGCCAGAAGGCCGAGCTGCGGGCGACGCTGACCCAGGCCGGGCGGGTGGTCCCGGTGGCGTACCCGGTGAGCGCCGATTGGGGCGGCTCCGGCGTGCACATCGGCCCGTGGCCGCCGTGGCCGTGGGACGTCGTCTCCTACGATCCGGCGACCGGTTCGCTGACCGCGCTGCACCCGGGCGTGGCGCGGATTTCCGTGACGGTGAACGGGGTTTCGCGGGTGTTCCCGGTGACCGTCGGCCGGTGATCGGCCAAACCGGTCGAAAACTGTCGGTGTCCCGTCCTAGGGTCTTCGGTGTGGGAGACACAGCGACAGAGCCGCCACTGGTCCAGGCCAAGGCACTGGTGAAGCGGTTCGGTGACTTCGAAGCGGTCCGCGGGATCGACGTGGAGGTGCGCCCGGGCGAGGCGTTCGGCTTCCTGGGGCCGAACGGCGCCGGGAAGTCCTCGACCATGCGGATGATCGCCTGCGTTTCGCCGCGCACCGACGGCGAACTGCGGGTGCTGGGCCTGGACCCGGACGTGTCCGGTCCGCGCGTCCGCGCGCGGCTGGGCGTGGTGCCGCAGGAGGACAACCTCGACCTCGAGCTGACCGTGCGGCAGAACCTGCACATCTACGGCCGGTACTTCGGGCTGTCCCGGGCGCACGTGCGGCGCAAGGCCGAGGAGCTGATGGAGTTCGCGCAGCTCACCGACCGGGCGGAGAAGCCGGTCGACTCGCTGTCGGGCGGGATGAAGCGCCGGCTCACGATCGCCCGCTCACTGGTGAACGACCCGGAGCTGCTGCTGCTCGACGAGCCCACCACCGGGCTCGACCCGCAGGCCCGCCACCTGCTGTGGGACCGGCTGTTCCGGCTCAAGGCGCAGGGCACCACGCTGATCGTCACCACGCACTACATGGACGAGGCCGAGCAGCTCTGCGACCGCCTGGTGGTGATGGACGCCGGCCGGATCGCCGCCGAGGGCTCGCCCGCGGAGCTGATCGCGCGGTACTCCACCCGGGAGGTGGTCGAGCTGCGGTTCCCGGCGGGGGAGCAGGAGGCGGCGGCGAAGCGGGTCGAAGACCTGGCCGAGCGGGTCGAGGTGCTGCCCGACCGGGTGCTGCTCTACACCGGAGCGGGGGAGGACGCGCTGGCCCGCGCCCACGAGCGGGGCCTGCGGCCGCTGTCCAGCCTGGTCCGCCGCAGCTCGCTGGAGGACGTGTTCCTCCGGCTCACCGGCCGGACGCTGGTGGACTGATGACCGCATCCGCAACCGGCCGCGTGGTCGGCCGCTGGCACGGCGCGTGGCTGCGCGTCGAGGGCCACTGGACCTGGTACCGGCGCTACTGGCTGGCCACGCTGTACTCCACCGGGCTGCAGCCCGTGCTGTTCCTGGCCGCGATGGGCCTGGGCTTCGGCTCCCAGGTCCAGGCGGGCCCGGCCACCGGCGGCCTGCCCTACCTGCAGTACGTGGCGCCGGCCCTGCTCGTGGCCGGCTCGGCCCAGATGGGCGTGGCCGATTCGAGCTACCCGGTGCTGTCGGGGTTCAAGTGGCAGAAGGACTACCTGGCGGTCACGGCCACCCCGGTCTCCCCGGGTCAGGTGCTCGGCGGCCACCTGATCTGGACCACGCTGAAGCTCTCCCTGGCCGGCTCGATCTACGCGCTGATCGCGGTGTTCTTCGGCGCCTGGGTGAACTTCGGCGCACTGGCGGTGATCCTCGCCGGCACCCTGACCGGCCTGGCCTGCACCACCCCGATGGCCGCACTGGCCGCGAAGACCTTCGACGAGGGCACCCGCTTCGGCCTGATCTTCCGCTTCGTGGTCATCCCGATGACGCTGTTCTCGGGCACCTTCTTCCCGATCACCCAGATCCCGCTGTACCTGCGCTGGCTCGCCTGGATCTCCCCGCTGTGGCACGGCACCCAGCTCTCCCGGGCGGTGACCCTCGGCGGCGTCGGCGTCTGGCCCGCGCTCGGCCACGCGGCCTACCTGACCGCGCTGGTGGCGGTCGGCTGGGCGCTGGCCCACCGCTACTTCGGCCAACGGCTGGTGAACTGATGCGCCGCCCGCCCGGTTTTCCCCCACGCCCGTCCCGAGCCCCGGATCGTGGGTGGCCAGGATGGCCGGAACCGTCCTCGTCACGCACCGCCCTGCACGCGCAGCCTCCGGTCTCGGCCCCGCGCCCGTACCGAAAGCCGGTGACCCCATGACCCTGTTCGAAGCCCCGGAGTTCGCGGCGCCGGCCCGGCGCGGCCTGATGCTGCGCGTCCTGCCCCCGGGCCTCTACAGCGGCCGGGCCGGAGCGCTGGTCGAACGGGCGCTCACGGTCTACCGCCGCTCCTGGATGATCCTGCTGTCCGGGGCCCTGGAGCCGCTGTTCTACCTGCTCGCCTTCCAGGTCGGCTTCGGACGGCTGGTCACCAGCGTGCCGGGTCCGGACGGGCGGCCGATGAGCTACGTCGCCTTCGTCGCGCCCGCCCTGCTGGCGTCCTCGGCGATGAACGGCGCCGTCTTCGAGTCGACGTACAACCTGTTCTTCAAGCTGCGGTACGCGAAGACCTACGACGCCATGCTCGCCACCCCGGTCGGCCCGCTCGACGTCGCTCTCGGCGAGATCGGCTGGTCCATGCTGCGCGGCGGCATCTACTCGGTCGCGTTCATGGCCGTCACCGGCGCGATGGGACTGCTCACCTCGTGGTGGGCGCTGCTGCTCCTGCCGGTGTCGCTGCTGGTGTCGTTCGCCTTCTCGGCCATCAGCATCACGCTGGTCAGCTTTCTGAAGTCGACCTCGCAGTTCGACTACATCCAGCTCGTGCTGATGCCGATGTTCCTGTTCTCCACCACGTTCTTCCCGCTGTCGGTCTACCCCACGGCGATCCAGTGGGTGGTGCGCTGCTTCCCGCTCTACCACGGCATCGAGCTGATGCGCGGGCTCGCCACCGGGATCCTGTCCTGGAGCCTGCTCGGCAACCTCGCCTACCTGCTGGTGCTGGCCGGCCTCGGCGTCTGGGGCTCCACGAGGAGGATCACCAAGCTCCTGCTCACCTGAATCCCCCGGTCGCCGGGGAGCTCAACGGGAGACGGGATCGGGCGGCCCGGCCGCGGGCGGCTGCACCGCGGCGAGCGCGTCGGTCAGTCCGTGGCCGTAGAAGCCGTTGTAGCTGTCGTAGCCCGCGCAGTACGCGTCCTGCGCGCCGTCGCCGGTGAGGTCGTAGTCGTCCGGGCAGGGCAAGGGCGAGGACCCGGCTTCCAGGTCGCGGCGCAGGCTCGCGGGGGAGGCGGCCGGGTGCACGGACTTCAGCAGGGCCAGCACCCCGGCCACGTGCGGTGCCGCCATCGACGTGCCGCACAGCGGCGCGTACCCGCCCGGCACCGTGGACAGCACGCACTGGCCGGCGTCCCCGCCGGGAGCGGTGACATCGACCACGCCGAGGCCGTACGAGCTGTAGCCGGTCTTCACCCGGTCCGCGCCGACGGCGGAGACCGCCACCACGTCACGCAGCCCGGCGGGCAGCGCCTCGCACCGGCCGGGGGCGGAGGGCGTGCCCGAGGGCGCCGAAGGGGCCAGGTCGACGGCCTCGTTCGTCGCCGCGGCGACGTTCAGGGTTCCCGCCGCCGTCGAGTACTCCACCGCCCGCGCCAGCACCTCGTGCACCACGCCGCGGTCGTCGCCGCGCACGCACGAGAGCGACCACGGGTTCACGAACCAGCTGCTGTTGGTCACCGGCAGGTGGTGCGCCGCCGACCACATCAGACCGCAGACCGCCGCCTCCGGGTCGGCGTTGCCGCGGTCGTCGATCACCTTCACCGACGCGATCCGCACGCCGGGCGCGACTCCGGTGACCCCCCGGCCGTCGTCGGCCGCCGCGATGACGCCGGCCACGTGCGTGCCGTGCACCGAGGTGGTGGGCTGCCAGGCCTCGGGCCGCGGGTCGGGGGCACCGGTCAGGCAGCCCGCGGAGTCCGCGGGGTCGATCGCGGCCGCCAGGTCGGGGTGCAGCGGGTCGACGCCGGAGTCGAGCACGCCCACCACCACGTCACGACGGCCCTCGGTGATCCGGTGCGCCGCCGGGGCGTTGATCGCGCGCATGTCCCACTGCCCGCCGGACCGGTCGCCGGACGGCACCCGCGCCGGATCGGTCGGGGCGAGCCGGGCGGGCGCCGGCGACGGCGAAGCCGGGTCGATCCCACTCGCCCGCTGCGCCGCCAATCTGGTCCCTTGCGCGCTGAATGCCCGGTCTGCCCCGATTTTCGCGGTGAACTTCGCTTCCGCCGACGTGGCCACCGCCACAGCGATCTGCGGGTAGTACACGGTCGTGTCACCGCAGGCCGCCGCAACCTGCCGGCGCGCGTCCGGTTCGGCCGTGCCGCGGTCGAACGCCACGACGTAGCGCAGGGACCGGCCCGCGGACTCGCAGGAGCCGCCGTCCGAGGCCGCGGCCGGGACGGCGGCGAGGCACCCGGAAAGGGCCACCACGGTGCACACGGCCACCTTCAGCGGCCGCGCCAGCAGGGACACCGGACCTCCCACCGGACGCAGGGAACGCGGGGCGCCACGACGTCGTGCGCACGCGGGCCCGAGGCGCACGGTAGCCACCCCGCGGCACCGCGACAAGCGGCCCGCCCAAGTTCGCCCGGGCGCATGAGCGCGGCACGCCCGGCTGCCTGCGTGGGGCACCGAGTACACCGGGTGCACACCTCGGTGTGGGATACTCACCTCGGCCGCTTCGGCGACGGGCACCCTGCCCGGAGCTTGAGCGGCCCGGTGGAGTGCCGGACCGGCACCACGTGCGTCGCCCCCGGGAGGCCGGGCAGCTCGACGTCGTGGTGGGTGGCCTGCGGGGTTGCGAGCCAGACCGGCGCACCGCCGAGCAGACCTTGCCGTGCGCGTCCCGCCGACCGGTGGACCGCACGGCTGTTGGCAAGGATTCCCGGCGGTGGACTCCACCTGGCGGGCACGAAACAGAAAGGGCCCCTGCGCGGCCGCGTCGTCACCGGTGTTCACCGGCCGACGCGCCCGGGGGCGGAGGAGAAACATGCCGAACGCGGATACACCCGCCGATCAGACCGGCGGGAACACCGCCGCACCCGCCACCAGTCCGCTGGGGGAGCTGCCACCGCGCCTGCGGGTGCACGCCCTGGCGAAACTGCTGGGCTCGAACAGCCGCGACATCCTGGCCAAGCTGGCCGAGATGGGGGAGGCCCCGCGCAGCGCGCAGTCCAGCGTGACCCGCGAGGTCGCGATCCGCCTCGCCGAGGCGCTCTCCGGCGACGCCGCCCAGGAAGGCGGTCCGGCCACCCCGGAAGCCGCCCCGGCCCCGGCCGCCACATCCCCCGCTGCTGAACCCTCAGCCGCGGCATCCCCGGCCGCCGAGACGGGCACCGCTCCGGTCACCGGTATCGCTCCGGCCACTGTGACCACCCCGGCCGAATCTCCGGCCGCCAGGACCGGTGCCGCCCCGACTTCCGGTGCCGCGCCGACCTCCAGTGCCGCGCCGACCACCGACGCCATTGCTGCCACCTCGGCCGCCGGAGTCACCCCGGCCGCCGGAACCACCTCGGCCGCCGGAACCACCTCGGCCGCCGAAGCCACCCCAGCCGCCGAGACCGCCGGGACTCCCGCCGCCGAGGCGCCCGCCAAGTCCGGCGGCCGTCGAGCCGTGCGCCGTGGCGCCACCCGTAAGGCGGGCCAGCCGTCCGCCGTGGACCAGGCCGCCGGGGACCAGGCCGCCGAAGAGCAGACCACCCAGCCGCAAACCGGCACCCAGCCGCAAACCGGCACCCAGCCGCAAACCGGCACCCAGCCGCAAACCGGCACCCAGCCGCAAACCGGCACCCAGCCGCAAACCGGCACCCAGCCGCAAACCGGCACCCAGCCGCAAACCGGCACCCAGCCGCAAACCGGCACCCAGCCGCAAACCGGCACCCAGCCGCAAACCGGCACCCAGCCGCAGACCGGCACCCAGCCGTCCGCCGCCACCCCGTCGGTCCCCGAACCGCCGACCGGTACCCGGCAGGCCGCTGACCAGCAGGGCACCGGCCGTCCGGAGGCCGAAGCAGCCGCCGGTGAGCAGGCGGAGCGTCCTACCGGCCGCCGCAAGCGCCCGGTCCACGTGCCGGTGTTCGCCGCGCCGTCGCCGGTCTTCCTGCCGCCCGAGGCCGAGACCGAGACGGAGGCCTCCCCGGCCAGGCGGTCCAAGCCGGCCCCGGTCTTCGGCGGGCCCGAGGCGCCGGCCGACGAGGATCAGGCCGAGGACCAGGCTGAAGACACCGACGAGCGCGACGACCGTGACAACCGCGAGGACGACGACAGCGATGAGGCCGCCGGTCGCCGTCGCCGTCGTCGTGGCCGCCGGGGCCGTGGCCGCGGTAAGGGCGGCGACGAGGGCTCGGGCGAGGGCGAAGACGACTCGGCCGACGAGCATCCGGAACGTCCGCAGGGCCGCAAGCGCGGTCGCGGCGGCGACACCGAGGACGACAAGCACGCCGAGGCGGAGAGCACCGGCGCGGCCGAGTCCGAGGACAGCTCCGACAGCGACTCCGACCACGATTCCGACGGTGAAGGCGGCAACAAGCGCCGCCGTCGCCGTCGCCGCCGCAAGGGCGGGGACGACGACAGCTCCGACGGCTCGGGCAGCGACGACCCGCCCAACACCGTCACCCACGTCCGCCAGGCCAAGGCCGAGCAGCCGCCCAGCGAGCGCCCGGCGCGCGACGAGGTGCGCAGCGTCCGCGGCTCGACCCGGCTGGAGGCCAAGCGCCAGCGCCGCCGGGACGGCCGCGAGGCCGGCCGCCGCCGCGCGCCGATCCTGTCCGAGGCCGAGTTCCTGGCCCGCCGGGAGTCGGTCGAGCGCACCATGGTCGTCGCCGAGAAGGGCGACTCCACGCAGATCGGCGTGCTCGAGGACGGCGTGCTGGTCGAGCACTTCGTGACCTCCTCGGGCACCGGTTCGATCGTCGGCAACGTCTACCTCGGCCGGGTGCAGAACGTGCTGCCCAGCATGGAGGCGGCGTTCATCGACATCGGCCGTGGCCGCAACGCCGTGCTGTACGCCGGCGAGGTCGACTGGGACGCGGCCGGGCTCGAAGGCAAGGCGCGCAAGATCGAGCAGGCGCTCTCCACCGGCGACAGCGTGCTGGTGCAGGTCACCAAGGACCCGGTCGGGCACAAGGGGGCCCGGCTGACCACGCAGATCTCGCTGCCCGGCCGCTTCCTGGTCTACGTGCCGGCCGGCGGGGCCACCGGCATCTCCCGCAAGCTGCCGGAGAACGAGCGGCGCCGGCTCAAGGACATCCTCAAGCGGATCGTCCCGGAGGACGCGGGCGTGATCATCCGCACCGCCTCCGAGGGCATCGCCGAGGAGGAGCTCGACCGCGACGTCCGCCGGCTCAAGGCGCAGTGGGACGTGATCAAGGAGAAGGCCGGTTCGGGCCCGCCCAAGAAGGGCGGCGCGCCGACCATGCTCTACGAAGAGCCCGACCTGCTGGTGAAGGTCGTGCGCGACCTGTTCACCGAGGACTTCGTCAAGCTCGAGGTCCAGGGCGGCCGGGCCTGGGACACCATCCACTCCTACGTGGAGCACGTGGCGCCGGACCTGATCGGCCGGCTCAAGCGCTACACCGGCACCGGCGACGCGTTCTCCGACCACCGGATCGACGAGCAGATCACCAAGGCCCTCGACCGCAAGGTCTGGCTGCCCTCGGGCGGCTACCTGGTGATCGACCGCACCGAGGCGATGACCGTCATCGACGTCAACACCGGCAAGTTCACCGGTTCGGGGGGCAACCTCGAGGAGACGGTGACCCGCAACAACCTGGAGTCGGCGGAGGAGATCGTCCGCCAGCTCCGGCTGCGGGACATCGGCGGCATCATCGTGATCGACTTCATCGACATGGTGCTGGAGTCCAACCGCGAGCTGGTGCTGCGCCGGCTGACCGAGTGCCTCGGCCGGGACCGCACGCGCCACCAGGTGGCCGAGGTCACCTCGCTGGGCCTGGTCCAGATGACCCGCAAGAAGATCGGCACCGGGCTGCTCGAGGCGTTCTCGACGCCGTGCGAGCACTGCAAGGGCCGCGGCGTGGTCGTCTCGACCGAGCCGCAGCGCACCGGTGGCGGCGGCAACGGCGGGAGCAACGGCGGGGGGAACACCAACGGCCACAACCACGGCGGCGGCGAGGGCAAGGGCTCCCGTCGTTCGCGCGGGGGCCGCGGCAAGGGCGAAGACGTCCAGCCGCACGTCGAGCCCAAGGCCGAGGCGGCCCCGCCGGCCCCGACGCCGGAGCAGCGCGAGTCCGTGGTGACGGCGGTCCAGGCCATGGCCCAGGCGGCGAAGGTCGCGGCGGTCAGGCCGGAGCACGAGGAGCACGCTCCCGAGCTCACCGACACCGCCGAGACGCCCGAGGTGTACGAGACCGCCCCCGCGGTCCCGGAGCCCGCCACGGAGGTGGCCGGCCAGCCGGTCACCAGCCCGGCCGACGAGGTCGAGGTGCCGCAGGAGGAGCCGGTCGTGGAGTCCACGCCGGAGCCCGAGCCGGCCGAGGAGCCGGTGACCCGCCCCGGGACTCCGGCCGGGACGGACCGGTCCGCCGAGCCCGAGGCCGCGGCCCCGGCCGGGCGGGCCCCCCGGCGGCGCCCGCGCCGCGCGGCTTCGCGTCCCGCCGGTCCGCCGGTGGGCGCCCCGGGACAGAGCTGAAAGACCACGTAGGGGACCCCGGTGTCCATCCACCGGGGAACCTCACGTAACCTGTAGTACGGCCTGCCACCAGAGCAGGTCGCTGCGCGAGTACCTGGACCGCCGCCACGGCGGGCCGTCCGCGCCAGCCCCCATCCGAATGCCCAGTAGTTACCGGGCCGAGATCAACGCAGGAGACTTCCGTGTCGGCGTACGCGATCGTCAAGACCGGCGGCAAGCAGTACAAGGTGGCCGTCGGCGACGTCGTCGAGGTCGAGAAGCTCGAGGGCGAGCCGGGCACCGAGCACATCCTCCCCGCCGTGCTGTTCGTCGACGGTGGCGAGGTCACCACGGACGCGGACGCGTTGGCGAAGGTCTCGGTCACCGGCAAGGTCGTCGAGCAGACCAAGGGTCCGAAGATCCGGATCCACAAGTTCAAGAACAAGACCGGCTACCACAAGCGCCAGGGTCACCGGCAGAAGCTGACCCGCGTCGAGGTCACCGGTATCTCCCTGTAGTTCGCCGGATCTTCGTCAGACTGAAACTTTCGCAAGAAGGGCTTTCCGCATGGCTCACAAGAAGGGTGCGTCCAGCTCCCGCAACGGTCGCGACTCCAACGCCCAGCGGCTGGGCGTGAAGCGTTACGGCGGCCAGGAAGTCAACGCCGGTGAGATCCTGATCCGTCAGCGTGGCACCAAGTTCCACCCCGGCGTGAACGTCGGCCGTGGTGGCGATGACACGCTGTTCGCCCTCGCCGCCGGTGCGGTCGAGTTCGGCACGAAGCGTGGCCGCAAGACGGTCAACATCGTGCCCGCGTCCGTCGACGCCTGATCCAGGCTTTTCGACACGCACGATTCTTCGAACGAGGGGTGGAGCCGGAATATCCGGCCCCACCCCTCGTTCGTCTTGTCCGGTAGCTTTTTCGCGAGTGAAGAGAGGCATGTCATGGCGTCCCGGTTCGTGGACCGCGCGGTGATCCACCTGACCGCCGGCGACGGTGGGAACGGCTGTGCCTCGGTGCACCGCGAGAAGTTCAAGCCGCTCGGCGGCCCCGACGGGGGCAACGGGGGCAACGGGGGCGACGTCACCCTGGTCGTCGACCCCAACGTGCACACCCTGCTCGACTTCCACTTCCGCCCGCACGCCCGCGCCGGCAACGGCAAGATGGGCCAGGGCAGCAACCGCAACGGCGCCGCGGGTGACGCGCTGGAGATGCACGTGCCCGCCGGTACCGTGGTGTTCACCGAAGACGGCGAGCTGGTCGCGGACCTGGTGAACACCGGCACCACGTTCGTCGCCGCCCAGGGCGGGCGCGGCGGCCTCGGCAACGCCTCGCTGGCGTCCAAGGCGCGCAAGGCCCCCGGGTTCGCGCTGCTCGGCGAGCCGGGGGAGAGCCGCAACCTGGTGCTGGAGCTGCGCTCGGTGGCCGACGTCGGCCTGCTCGGCTTCCCCTCCGCGGGCAAGTCCTCGCTGATTTCGGTGCTGTCCGCGGCCAAGCCGAAGATCGCCGACTACCCGTTCACCACGCTGGTGCCGAACCTGGGCGTGATCACCGCCGGAGCCACCGCGTTCACCATGGCCGACGTGCCCGGACTGATCCCCGGCGCCTCCGAGGGCAAGGGCCTGGGCCTGGACTTCTTGCGCCACATCGAGCGCTGCGCGGTGCTGGTGCACGTGGTCGACTGCGCCACCCTGGAGCCGGGCCGCGACCCGCTGTCCGATGTGGACGCGCTGGAGGCCGAGCTGGCCAAGTACACCCCCGGCCTCGGCGGCAAGCTCGACCAGCGGCCGCGAGTGGTCGTGCTGAACAAGATCGACGTGCCGGAAGCGGCGGAGCTGGCCGAGTTCGTCCGCGCGGACTTCGAAGCTCGCGGGCTTCAGGTGTTCGCGGTGTCGACGGCTTCGCGCAAGGGCCTGCGGGAGCTCACCTTCGCGCTGTCGAAGGTCGTCGAGGAGCACCGCGAGGCGCAGCCGGTGCTGGAGGCCGAGCGGATCGTGCTGCGGCCGATGGCTGTGGACGAAAGCGGGTTCACCGTCGAGGCCGATCCCGAGGAGGCGGGCGCGTTCATCGTCCGCGGCTCCCGGCCCGAGCGCTGGATCCGCCAGACCAACTTCGCCAACGACGAGGCCGTCGGCTACCTCGCCGACCGGCTCAACCGGCTCGGCGTCGAAGACAAGCTGGCCAAGCTCGGCGCGCGGCCGGGCAGCCCGGTCACGGTCGGCGACGTGCAGTTCGAGTGGCAGCCCTCGACCCCGGACGTTCACGTGCACCTGTCCGGGCGCGGCACGGACGTGCGGCTGGAGCGCAACGAGCGCATCGGCGCGAGTGACCGCAAGGAGGCCCGCCGGATCCGCCGGGACGGGCCGGACGGCGGCGAAGACCTCGAAATCCCGGCGTCCGAGACCGGCCCGGATGAGGATCCGGTGGAGCGGGACCGGTGAGCGGTACCCGCCAGGAGATCGCCGAGGCCCGGCGGCTGGTGGTCAAGGTCGGGTCCTCGGCCCTGACCACGGCGGGCAGCGGACTCGACGTGACCAGGCTGGACGCGCTGGTCGACGCCATCGCCGCCCGCGTGGCCCGGGCGGCGCAGATCGTCCTGGTCTCCTCCGGCGCGATCGGCGCGGGCCTCGCGCCGCTGTCTCTGGGCAAGCGCCCGCGTGACCTCGCGACGCAGCAGGCGGCGGCGAGCGTGGGGCAGTTGCAGCTGGCGCACGCGTACACCGAGTCGTTCGGCCGCTATTCGCTGACCGTCGGGCAGGTGCTGCTGACCTCAGACGACGTGGTGCGCCGCGCGCACTACCGCAACGCGCAGCGCACGTTCTCCCGGCTGCTCGCGCTCGGCGCCGTGCCGGTGGTGAACGAGAACGACACCGTGGCCACTCAGGAGATCCGGTTCGGCGACAACGACCGCCTGGCCGCACTGGTGGCCCACCTGATCGGCGCCGACGCGCTGGTCCTGCTGTCCGATGTGGACGGACTGTACGACGGCGACCCGCGCGACGGCGCCACCCGCCGGATCGCCGAGGTGCTGAGTGAGTCCGATGTGGACGGTATCAGCGTCGGCATGTCGTCCTCCGGCCTCGGCACGGGCGGCATGGTCTCGAAGCTGGCCGCCGCCCGCACCGCCGCCGGCGCGGGCATCCCGGTGCTGCTGGCCGCCGCCGCGGACGCGGCCGCAGCCCTCGGCCCGGCGGACGTCGGCACGGCCTTCGCCCCGGCCGACACCCGCCTGTCCGCGCGCCGTTTCTGGCTGGGCTACGCCACCGACGCCTCCGGCCGCCTCCGCCTCGACGACGGCGCGGTGACGGCCATCGTGCGCCGCCGCCGCTCCCTGCTGGCCGCCGGGATCACCGGCGTCGAAGGCGAGTTCCAGGCCGGTGACGTGGTGGACCTGGTGGACGCCGGGGACACCGCGGTGGCTCGCGGGGTGGTCGCCTTCGACTCGGGCGAGTTGCCCGCCCTGATCGGCCGCTCCACCCCCGAACTGCCCGCGGAGTTCCGCCGCGAGGTCGTCCACGCCGACGACCTGGTGCCGCTGCGCCGCTGACCGCGGGCCGGCCGGGGTCAGCGGGTGAGGGTGGCGATCAGGCCGGTCCAGCCCGGGGCGCCGATCCGCACGAACAGGGGCGCGGTGTCCAGCGGCACCGGGTAGCCGTGCAGCGTGCGCCCACCCACCTCGACCCGCTTGGTGCGGGGGTCGAACCACAGCCCGGCGGGCAGCGTGACGTCCCGGGTGGTGCCGGCGGTGAGCATCGGGGCGGCCAGCACGGCGGGGCCGAGCATCCACTCGTCGTCGATCGTGTCGAAGCGGTGATCGGCGGGGAAGTCGAAGTACACCGGCCGCATGATCGGGGTGCCGTCCTGGACCGCCCGCTGCACCTGCGTCTTCAGGTAGCCCGCCAGCTTCGCGTGGGTGCGGACCGCGTCGGCGTACAGCTTCGCCGTGTCCGGGGGGTAGACGACGGTCTTGCCCGTCGTGGTGTCGACCGTGGTCACCGGCGAGGTGGACGCGTACATCAGCGGCATCAGCGAAGCGGCCTGGGCCCAGCGGATGAGCACCTCGCGGGTGGGCGGCGGCATGCTCTCCGAACCGCCGATCATGTCGGTCTCGACGAAGGGGTAGCCGTCGGTCGAGATCGCCGTCGCGCGGCGCACGGAGGTGCGCAGGCCGTCCCAGGTGGTGTCCGCGTCGACCGCGCGGATCACGAAGCCGTAGCGCTGGTTGCCCCAGTGCGTGCGGATGCCCGCGCCCTGCTGGTCGAACGCGTCGGTCATGTCCGCACCGAGCTTCTGGTAGTCCCGCGGGGTCAGGGTGCCGGTGGTGGCGCACCGGTCGTCGAAGAAGCGGGTGTCGAACTTGAAGCCGTCGACGCCGTAGTCGGTCATCAGCTTGCGCAGGTTGCCGGTGTACCAGTCGCGGGCCTGCGGGTTGCCGAGGTCGATGATGCCCGCGGTGCCGTTCCACCAGGTCACCGTGCACGGGGTGGTGGTGCTGCCCTTGGCGTGCACCAGGTAGCCGTGGTCCCGGGCGTAGGCGTAGTTGGCCGAGTCGAGGTTGATCCAGAACGTGGTCCACAGGCCGAACTTCTGGCCCATGGCGTGGATGTCGTCGGCCAGCTTCTTCGGGTCCGGGAAGGTCTTCGAGTCGAAGGTCAGGTTGCCGTAGTTCGACTCCCACTTGTCGTCGAGCTGCACGGTGTGCCCGGCCACGCCCGCCTTCTTCAGGTCCCGCGCCCAGGAGAGCACCTTGGCCTGGTCGATGTCGCGGTAGTACTGCGCCCAGGAGTTCCACAGTGGACTTTTGAACTCGGCGTCGGAAGCGTCGCTCTTGGCGGGCTTGCCCACTTCGCCGATGTAGTCGTCGTACACCGCTCGCCGGGTCGACTCGACGAAGACCGTGCTCGAGTACTCCGCGGAGTTCGTGACGGTCAGGTCGGCGCGCCCGCCGGCCAGCGCGACCTTCATCGGCTGCGCGGTGCGGACGTAGAGCCCCACCGACTTCGAGGTGAAGAAGTACGGCTCCTGCATCATGTAGCTGGCGGGGGAGAACTCCGGCTCGTCGACCACTCCGGCGGAGAGCGGGTACGGCTGGGGCTTGCCCTCAGTGGTCTCGCCGCCGCCGTACCAGTGGCCGGAAGTGGCCAGGTCGAAGTGGGTCGCCCGCTGCCCGGCGGCGAGCCCGCCGACCGTCCAGCTCAGGTCGAACCGGTCCGCGTGCGGGGTGACCCGCAGGGTCACCGGGCGGCCCGCGGTGCTGTCGGCCTCGGCGACGATGGCCGCGCCGTCCCGCGAGACCGACCGGACGCGGGTCGCCACCCCGCCGTCGAAGGTGAACGCGTCGGCCGCGGTGCGCAGCAGCGGCTCGCCGCCACGCGAAACGCTGATGCCCAGCCGCGCGGTGTCGATGCGTAGCTGGTAGCCGGGGGAATCGGGGCCCCGCGGCACCGAGACGGACGAGAGCGAATCTGCGGCGGCAGGAGTCGCGATGGTCCCGGCCAGGACCAGCCCGGCTGCCGCGTACGCCAGTCGTCGATGCACTTGAGCCTCCCGAAATGCAAGATCGTGCTCGTTGGCAGCTTGTAATGTGCAGTAATAAGCACACAGGCTGGACCGGTTTGTCAAGGTACTGGCGTCATCGGACCGGTTTCCGGCCGCCTGCGAACCGGCGCGGAGTGCCCGTCGCTTCGTGACATGGGCGGACGGCTCGGCGTCTCCGGGGCCCGACCCCCGGCCTGTATCGAAGCGTCACGCTTTCGCCGAGCCCGGCCAGTCATGGCTCAGAGTCGGCGCGGCGCCTCGATGCCGAGCAGATCGAGCCCGAGTACCAGCGTCCGCGCAGTGAGGGTGGCCAGCTGGACCCGTGAAGCGCGCAGCTCTGGTGTCGCGGCGGCGAGGACCGGACACTGTTCGTAGAAGCGCGAGAAGGTCACGGCCGTCTCGTACAAGTAGGCGCACAGCTTGTGCGGCGCGTACCCCGCCATGGCGGCGCGGAAAGCCTCACCGAAGCGAAGCAGCGAGAGGGCCAGCGCGCGTTCGGCCGGCTCGCCGAGCAGCACGGGCGCCTCCGCCGGCTGCGCACCGGCCTTGGCCAGGATCGACTCGATCCGCGCGTGCGCGTACTGCAGGTAGACCGAGGTGTTGCCGTCCTTGGCCAGCATCCGGTCCCAGGCGAACACGTAGTCGTGCTCGCGGTCGCCGGAGAGGTCCGCGTACTTCACCGCGCCGATGCCCACCGCCCGCGCCACCTCGCGCTGCTCGCCCGCGTCCAGTTCGCTGCGCTCGGCGACCACGGCCGCGGCCTGCCCGACGGCCTCTTCGAGCAGGTCGGCGAGCTTGGTCGTCTCGCCGGCGCGGGTGCGCATCACCTTGCCGTCCGCGCCGAGCACGGAGCCGAACCCGATGTGCTCGGTGCGGACGCCGTCGAGCCAGCCCGCCGCGCGGCCGACGGCGAACACCATGGCGAAGTGCTGGGCCTGCGGGGTGCCGACGACGTAGAGCAGGTCGGTCGCGCCGCGCTCGGCCGTCCAGTACTTCGCGGTGGCCAGGTCCGTGGCCGCGTAGCCGTAACCGCCGTCGCGCTTGCGCACGATCAGCGGCAGCCGGTCGCCTTCGCGGTTGTGGAAGCCTTGCGGGAAAACGCATACGGCGCCGTCGCTGACCTCGGTGAGACCGTCGGCCGCCAGCTCGTCGACCACCTTGGCCAGGTACGGGTTGTAGAAGCTTTCGCCGTAGATGTCGGCGTCGGTGAGCGTGACGGCGAGCTGGCGGTAGACCTCGTTGAAGTGCCGTGTCGATTCGTCGACCAGCTCCTGCCAGACGGCGAGCGTCCCGGCGTCGCCGCCCTGCAGCTTGACCACGCGCTCGCGGGAGCGCGTGGCGAACGCCTCGTCGGAGTCGAACTTGCGGCGCGCGGCCTGGTAGAACGCGTTGAGATCGCCGATGCCGCTGGGCCCGGTGGGCGGCTCGTCCAGCAGGTGCTCGATCAGCAGGCCGAACGGGGTGCCCCAGTCGCCGAGATGGTTGTGCGGCAGCACTTCGTGGCCCGCGAAGCGCAGCAGCCGCGCGATCGCGTCGCCGATCACCGAGGAGCGCAGGTGCCCGACGTGCATCTCCTTGGCCACGTTCGGACTGCTGTAGTCGAGCGCGATGCGGCGCGGTCCGGCCACGGGCGCGACCCCGAGCCGCTCGTCACCGACCAGCGCGCAAACGCTTCGCTCCAGCCATTCCCGGCGCAGGACGAAGTTCAAGAAGCCGGGCCCGGCCACCTCCGGCGGCTCCGCGACCCCCGCGAGGTCGAGGTTCGCCACGATCAGCGCGGCGACCTCACGCGGTGGCCGGCCGAGCCGTTTGCCCAGGCTCATGGCGAGGTTGCACTGGTAATCGACGCCTTCGCGGGCGGACACGGTGATCAGCGCGTCCTCCGGCGCGAGCTCGACGCCCAAGGCGCGGTGGAGGGCGTCCACGACGCGTCGGGCCAGTTCCTCGCTCACCTCAGTCGCCTGCATGGTGTCCCTCCTTCACGTGGGTCGGATCGCCGTAGCCTAACGACCCGCATCACGCCGGAACGACCGCATTACCGCAGCTCAGTGCCGTTGGTCTCGGGCATGCGCAGGATGACGAAGAACGCGATGGCGGCGGCGACCGCGACGTAGGAGAAGAACGCTACCGAAGCACCGCTCGCGGACAGCGCGCTCAGCACGAGTGGCGCGGTGCCGCCGAAGACGGCCACGGTGAGGTTGTACCAGGCGCCGATGCCCAGCCCGCGCAGTTCGGTCGGGAACAGCTCGCTCATGAGGGCCGGCGCCAGCGAGGTCATCGCCGTGTAGAGCACGAGCCCGACGCAGAACACCACGAGCACCCCGCCCAGCCCCGGCCGCACCAGGTAGGACAGCGGCACGATCACCACCGCCGTCACCCCGGACCAGACCAGCAGCTGCGGCCTGCGCCCGAAGCGGTCGGCGAGCATGCCCATCGGGTACTGCAGCGCGACGAAGAGGGCAGTGGCAAGAGAAAGCGCGAGGAACGCGTCGACATCGCCGACCCCGCGGGTCTTCACGGCGAAGGACGTGAGCGCGCTGAAGAACGTGTAGTAGCAGAGCGTCGAAAGCATGGTGAAGCCGACGAGCTGCCCGACCGCCTTCGGGTGCTGGGTCAGGGTGGTCCGAAGTGGACGTTCGACTCGCTTGGCCGCGCCCTTGTTCGCCTCGAACAGCTCGGTCTCGGCCAGGCTCCGGCGCAGCCACAGCCCGACCAGCCCGAGCACCCCGCCCAGCAGGAACGGGATCCGCCAGCCGTACGAGGTCAGCTGTGCCTTGTCCATCGTGCGCGCCAGCACGAACCCGAGCACGGTCGCGACCAGCACGGCCGAACCGGTGGCGAGGTAGAAGAACGAGGAATACCGCCCACGCCTGCGCGGCGGGGCGATTTCCCCGAGGTAGGCCGACGCGTTCGAAACCTCCCCGCCGAGCGAAAGCCCTTGCGCCACCCGGGCGAGCAGCAACAGGACCGGCGCGAGCCACCCCACCTGCGCGAACGTCGGCAGCACCCCGATCGCCACCGACCCGCCCGCCATCAGCACGATGGTGAGGATCATCGCGGGCTTGCGCCCGTGCACGTCGGCGAACCGCCCCAGCAGCACCCCGCCGAGCGGCCGGAAGAAGAACGCCAGCGCGTAGGTGCCGAAGGTGTTGATCAACGCGAGAGTTTCGTTGCCAGAGGGGAAGAACGCCCCGGCGAAGTAGATGCTGAAGGTCGCGTAGACCGTCCAGTCGAACCATTCGAGCGCATTACCTGCACTGGCGGCGAACAGCTTCCGCACCGGCAGCCGGTGCCGCGCCCGAACCCCCGCCCCGCCCGTCGCATCCGTAGCACCCGTCGCATCCGTCGAGTCCGTTGTCGGTCCGGCCATGGCGACCTCCACGTGCGGGAATGGGGAACGGCACTCTGCCAGAAACCTCCCGGAACCGGTAGCTCCGCGCGGGATTTCCAGCGGCACGCCGCGACCGGCCGTCAAGGAGCCGCCCGGTCACGCCAACTCGGCCACCCCCGGCCCCGCCACGTTCAGCCTCGCCCGGTCCGGCTCTGACCTCGCTACGTCCAGCCTCGCCCGGTCCGGCTCTGCCCCGCCACGTCCGGCCAGCCACGCCAGCCCGGTCACGCCCAGTCCGGCTCTGCCCCTGCCGCGTTTAGCCTCGCCAGGTCCGGCTCTGCCCCGCCACGTCCGGCCCCGCCCGGTCCGGCTGTGCCACGTTCAGCCCCGCCCGGTCTGCCTCCCGTCACGTCCGCCCGGCCACGCCAGCCCCGTCACGCTAAGTCCGGCTCACCCAGCCGAACCTCGCTCACCCCGGCCGGTCCCAGTCCGTTCCGTCTGCGGCCGTCCTCGATCCGGTCCGGTCGCTTTCGCCGCCGGTTCCGCCTCGCTCAAGCCGTGCTGGCCAGCGCGAACGGCAGCACCCCCTTCGCCCCGGCCTGGCGCAGCAGGCGGGTGGCCAGGGTGACCGTCCACCCGGTGTCGATCACGTCGTCGACGAGCAGGATCGGCCCGCCGGCCGCAGCCACGCGGGTGGCGACCTCGTCCGGCAGGCTGAGCCGGCGCCACAGATCGGCGAGCCGCTGCGCGCTGTTCGCCTGCCGCGGTGGTGGCCCGGCCGATTCCAGCGAGCCCAGGAACTCCAGCCGTCCGATCTCGGCCAGCTTCGTGGCCAGGCTGTGCGCCAGCCGCGGGCGGGTCACCGACGGCACCGCCACCACCGCCACCGGCCGCTCCGCCCATTGCCAGCCCGCCAGCACCTTCACGCAGGCCTGGAACACACCCTCGGGTACCTCGGTGTCCGCCGCGCCCGGTCCCAGCAGCTCACGCAGCCGCGAGCCCCAGCCCACATCGGTCAGCCGGCCCAGCACCTGACCCGGCTCGGCCTGCTCGCCCGCCGCGATCCGGCCCGACAGCGGCACGTCGAGGCCGCTCATCCCGCTCGGCCACTGCTTGCGCGCGGACACCGCGACGCCCGGCCGGTCCAGGCGTTCGCGCGTCGCGCCCGCGACTTCCTCCGACACCGAGGTGTCCCAGTGCTGCCCCGTGCAGTTGTCGCACCGGCCGCACGGCGCGGCGTCCGGGTCGTCGAGCTGGCGGCGCAGGTACTCCATCCGGCAGCCGGTGGTCGCGAGATAGCCGAGCATCGCGTCCTGCTCGGCCGTGCGCGCGGAGCTCACCCTCGCGTACCGCTCGCGGTCGTACTCCCACGGCTGCCCGGTGCTCTCCCAGCCGCCGCGCACCCGGCGCACGGCGCCGTCGACGTCCAGCACCTTCAGCACCATCTCCAGCCGGGAGCGCGACAGCTCCACCGTCGGCTCCAGGGCCGCTGTCGAAAGTGGACGGTCGGCGTACGCCAGCGACTCCAGCACCTGCGAGACCCGCAGCTCGTCCGGGAACGCCAGCGAGCCGAAGTACGCCCAGATGGCCCGGTCCTCGCGTCCCGGCAGCAGCACGACCTCGGCCCGCTCGACCCCGCGCCCGGCGCGCCCGACCTGCTGGTAGTACGCGATCGGCGAGGACGGCGCGCCCAGGTGCACCACGAATCCCAGGTCCGGCTTGTCGAACCCCATGCCCAGGGCCGAGGTCGCGACCAGCGCCTTGACCCGGTTGCCCAGCAGGTCGTCCTCCGCGGCCTGCCGGTCGGCCGGGTCGGTCTTGCCGGTGTAGGCCGCGACCGGGTAGCCCCGCTCGCCCAGTAGCGCCGCCACGTCGTGGGCCGCCGCGACGGTGAGCGTGTAGATGATCCCGGACCCGGGCAGCTCCGCCAGGTGCTCGGCGAGCCAGGCCAGGCGGGCCTGGTCGGTGGGCAGCTCCGCCACCGCCAGCCGCAGGCTTTCCCGGTCGAGCGGGCCGCGCAGCACGAGCGTGTCGCCGCCGTTGCCGATGCCCAGCTGATCGGCCACGTCGGTGGCGACGCGGTCGTTCGCTGTCGCGGTGGTGGCCAGTACCGGCACGCCGTCGGGCAGCTCACCCAGCAACGTGCGCAGGCGCCGGTAGTCCGGCCGGAAGTCGTGGCCCCAGTCGGAGATGCAGTGCGCCTCGTCGACCACCAGCAGGCCGGCGCTCGCGGTGAGCTTGGGCAGCACGGTGTCGCGGAAGTCCGGGTTGTTCAACCGCTCGGGGCTGACCAGCAGCACGTCGATCTCGCCCGCGACCACGGCGGCCTGCACCTGGTCCCACTCCTGCGCGTTCGCGGAGTTGATCGTCGCCGCCTGGATCCCGGCGCGCGCGGCGGCCGAGATCTGGTTGCGCATCAGCGCGAGCAGCGGCGAGACGATCACGGTCGGGCCCGCGCCCTGCTCCCGCAGCAGCGCCGTGGCCAGGAAGTACACGGCCGACTTGCCCCAGCCGGTGCGTTGCACGACGAGCGCGCGCCGGTGGTGCGCGACCAGGGCCTCGATCGCCGTCCACTGGTCCTCGCGCAGTTTCGCGTTGTCGCCGGCGAGCGCGCGGAGCAGGGTGTCGGCGCGTTCGCGCAGGGCTTCGGTGGTGTCCACGTCCCCGGTCTACCCCATCCCCCCGACAGATCGGGAGCCGGTGGTGACGTGAGCGGACCGTTCACCCACCGTATTGTGACGCCAATCACTACTGGTACTCACGTAAGGCCGTACGGGTTCGTCACTCTCCTGGGTGGCCGGTCCTTCTCGGGGGAGGAGACGGGTCGCCCGGCGATGGACCCCCTTGACCGCCGGGAGCGGAGCGCGGCCGGCCCCACCGGGGGGCGGGGAGGCCGGCCGCGCGCCGCGTAGGGGACATCGCAGCGCAGCGGCAGGACTACGCGCGCCCGCGCGTATAGGCTCGGGTGCTATGTCACCACGCCGCATCGGGGTCATGGGCGGCACTTTCGACCCTGTGCACCACGGCCACCTCGTCGCGGCCAGTGAGGTCCAGTCGCGCTTCGCCCTGGACGAGGTCATCTTCGTGCCCACCGGCCAGCCGTGGCAGAAGACCGCGCGCCGCATCACCCGTGCCGAGGACCGGTACCTGATGACGGTGATCGCCACCGCGTCGAACCCGGTGTTCTCGGTCAGCCGCGTGGACATCGACCGCAGCGGCCGGACCTACACCGTGGACACGCTCCGGGACCTGCACGAGGAGTACCCGGACGACCAGCTGTTCTTCATCACCGGCGCCGACGCGCTGGAACAGATCCTCACCTGGCACAAGGCCGACGAGCTGTTCGACTTCGCGCACTTCATCGGCGTCACGAGGCCCGGCTACCGGCTCAACTCCCGGCACCTGCCCAGCGGGAAGGTCAGCCTGGTCGAGGTGACGGCCATGGCCATCTCGTCCACCGCGTGCCGCGAACGGGTGGAGGGCGGGGAGCCGGTCTGGTACCTCGTGCCCGACGGCGTGGTGCGCTACATCGCCAAGAAGGACCTCTACCGCAAGGACCAGGGTGAGTGATCGAAGGCGCCCGGGTACCCTCGTCGGGCATACCCCGAATCCCGAAGGAGCATTGTGGCAGCGACGTCCCAGGCACGAGAGCTGGCCGTGGCGGCCGCACACGCGGCAGCCGACAAGAAGGCCAGCGACGTCGTCGTGCTGGACGTGTCCGACCAGCTCGTGATCACCGACGCCTTCGTGATCGCCTCCGCGCCCAACGAGCGCCAGGTCGGCGCGATCGTCGACAACGTCGAGGAGCAGCTGAGGATCGGCGGGCACAAACCGGTCCGCCGCGAGGGCGCCCGGGAGGGCCGCTGGGTCCTGCTCGACTACGTCGACGTGGTCGTGCACGTCCAGCACCAGGAGGAGCGCTCGTTCTACGGCCTGGAGCGGCTGTGGAAGGACTGCCCGCGCATCGAGGTCGAGGGTCTCGACCAGCCCCCGGCCGAAGAAGCCGACGACGACGCGGACGGCCTGGACACGTGAGCCCCCGACGGCTGCTCCTCTGGCGCCACGGCGAGACCGACTACAACGCCGCCGGCCGCATGCAGGGGCACCTGGACTCCGCGCTGACCCCGGTCGGCTGGAATCAGGCGCGGTTCGCCGTCCCCGCCCTCGCGCGGTTCGCCCCGGACCTGGTGATCGCCTCGGACCTGCGCCGCGCGACCGACACCGCCACCGTGCTGACCGAGGCCGTCGGCGTCCCGCTGCGCATCGACAAGCGGCTGCGCGAGACGCACCTGGGCGAGTGGCAGGGGATGACCGGGCCCGAGGTCGACGCCGCCTACCCCGGCGAGCGGGACCGCTGGCGGACCGACGCGGCCTGGGCGCCCCCCGGCGGGGAGTCGCGGGTGGACGTCGCCGGGCGCGCGGGCGAGGTCGTCAACGACCTGCTGCAGCCGAACTCCGACGTCGGCGACGCGGTGCTGCTCGCCTCGCACGGCGGCCTGATCGTCGCGCTCACCGCGAAGCTGCTGGAGCTGCCGGTCGGGATCTGGCCGTCGCTGGGCGGCATCATGAACTGCCATTGGGTGGAGCTGGGCCGCCGTGACGGCAAGTGGCGGCTGCACGCGTACAACGCGGGCATCACCGGCTGACCGATGTCGCCACACCTGCTCGTCTTCGGGGATTCACTGAGCTTCCACGGTCCCGAAGGACCTTGTCCCGCGGACGAGCCGCGCCTGTGGCCGAACGTCGCCGCCACCGGTCTGGGCGGTCGATCGGACCTGGTCGCGGGCATCGGCTGGACCGCCCGCGACGTCTGGTGGGCGCTGACCGGGGATCCGCGCGTGTGGGCCGACCTGCCCCGGGTCGACGTCGTGGTACTCGCGATCGGGAGCATGGACACCCTGCCCTCGCCACTGCCGACCTACCTGCGCACGGGGCTGCGCTACCTGCGGCCGGACGGCGTGCGCCGGGTTGTCCGGGGTGCTTACCTCGCCGCGCAGCCGAAGCTCTCCATCGCGCTGCGTGGCCGTCCGGCGGTCCTGCCCGCGAAGCTGACGGTGCACTACCTCGACCAGGCGGTGATCGCGTTGCGCGCACTGCGGCCGGACCTGCCGATCTTCGGAATGCTGCCGTCGGTGCACCGCGCTGACGCGTACGGCGGCGTACACACCGCGCGTCCGGGCGCGGAGACGGCGATGGCCTCGTGGTCCGCGCGGGCCGAAGTCCCGCTGCTCGACCTCGCCGGTGTCGTCGGCGAGCACGTGCTGAGCGGCGCGGGCAACCCGGACGGCATGCACTGGGGCTGGGCCGGCCACGCGGCGGTCGGCGCGGCGATGGCGGAACTGATGGCCCCGGCGCTGAGCGACGTAGGCTGACGGCGTGTCGGTCGCCGTGGTCACGGACTCCACCGCCCACCTGCCCGAAGGCTTCGCCGAACGGCACGCGGTACGGGTGGTGCCCCTGCACGTCCTCGTCGACGGCGCGGTTTCCCTGGACGGCGAGGAAATGGGCCCGATCGCGCTCGCGGAGGCGCTGGGGGAGCGCAAGATCGTCACCACGTCGAGGCCGACGCCGGCCGAGTTCGCCGCCGAGTTCCGCGCGGCGCTGGCCGCGGGCGCGGATTCGGTGGTGTCCGTGCACCTCTCCCGGGAGCTGTCGGGCACCTGGGAGGCCGCGGTGCTGGCGGCCCAGGAGGTCGGCCAGGACCGCGTGCGCGTGGTCGACTCGCGCACCACGGCGATGGGCCTGGGTTTCGCCGCGCTGCACGCCGCGGCCCTGGCCGCCGACGGTGGTTCTCCGGCCGCGGTCGAGGCCGCCGCCGTCGACGCCGCCCGGCGGTCGTCGACGCTGTTCGTCGTGGAGACCCTCGAACACCTCCGTCGCGGCGGCCGGATCGGCCCGGCGGCGGCGCTGCTGGGCACCGCGCTGGCGGTGAAACCGGTGCTGCACATGGCCGATGGCCGCATCCTGCCCCTGGAGAAGGTCCGCACGATGAACCGCGCGATGGGCCGCCTGGTGGAGCTGGCCGTCCAGGCCGCGGGCGACGGACCGGTCGAACTGGCCGTGCACCACCTCGCTTCCCCGCAACGCGCCGTCGAACTGGCGAACCGGCTGGAGGAGAAGATCCCGGGCTGCTCGGGCGGGTGCGTCGTTTCGGAGGTCGGCGCGGTGATCGGCGCGCACACCGGACCGGGCGTGCTGGGTGTGGTGGTTCAGCGGGCTTCTTAGTGAAGCCCGCTTGCCTATGTGACCGTTCGGTTCGCCTCTCATCACGACTGGTCTGCCCTAGACAGCCCGCTCCTCACCACAACAAGTCGGCCACTGGCCCGCAGCCGCCCGGTGCCCGGCCGAAACCCGGGCCACGCCGATCCGGACCGCCACCCCGGAACCCGCTGACCAGTTCCGCGCGGCGGCGTCGAGTCACTGCAGTCAAGCCGTCCTGCCGTGGTCCACCCGCATCCACCGGCAAAGCCCCGGCCGTCGAGCCTCTCACCCCACACCGACAAAAACCGCACCCGAACCCCACCCCGGGCCGAGTTGTCCCCAGCAGACCGGTTGTCCACAACCCCGGCCCTCAGACCTCGCACCCCACCGACACCCCGCCCTAACGTCGATCGTGTGTTCGAGCAGACCGCCCGAGATCCGGGCTCCCCCGTGAATGCCAGGTTCGCCTGGCTGGCCGACCAGCTGGCCGCAGGCCCGACGACGGCCGGGCCCGGTGGCCGGCTCGTACGTCGCTGGCTGCCGGCCGGGACCTCTCTCCCCGGCCGGTCCGGCCTGCGAGCCCATCCCGTCCTGCCCGGCCTTCCCACCCTCCCCGGCCCACGTGCCCTGCCCGCTCTTTCTGGACGTCGCTGGGTCTTCGTCGCGGCGGCGCTTGCAGCCGTGGTGACCCTGGCCCTGGCTGGAGTCGCGATCTTCGGCGGCAGCACACCCGCCGCGGAGGCGCCGCCGCCACTGCCACCCGCCCGGGCGCAGGTCTCGGCCCCCAGCTCGGGAAAGCTCGTCATCAGCGTGGTCGGTCACGTGCGCAACCCCGGGCTGATCAAGGTCCCGTCCGGCTCACGGGTCGACGACGCGGTGCGCGCCGCGGGTGGCGCCGTGCCGGGTACCGACCTGACCGGCCTCAACCTGGCCCGCAAGCTCACCGACGGCGAACAACTGGCGGTCGGCGTGACCGCGGCGGCCCCCTCCGGCGCGGCCGGCGCCGCTGCGTCCCCCGGGAAGGTCGACCTCAACTCGGCCACCCCCGAGCAGCTCGACACCCTGCCCGGGGTCGGCGAAGTCACGGCCAAGCGCATCGTCGACTGGCGCACCCAACACGGCGGCTTCGCCAGTGTCGAACAGCTCCGCGACGTCGACGGCATCGGCGCGAGCAAGTTCGACAAGCTGCGGGAGCAGGTGAGCGTCGGATGACCGGGCCCGAGGTCGTCCCGGCTTGGCGAGACCCGGACTTGCGCCTGGTTCCGGCCGCGGTGGCCGCCTGGGGTGGAACGCTCGCCGGGCTGCGGCTGGGCTGGTGGGCCGCATTGGCGACCGGCGCGGTGGCGGTGGTCCTGTCGGTGGTCCTGCTGGTGCGAGGCCGGTCGCGGTGGCTGGGAGCCGCCGGCGCACTCCTGCTGCTCGGGCTGATCGTGGCCGGGCCCAGCGCGCTGCGGATCCGGGCGGCTGAGCGGGACGCGCTCGGGACGGAGGCGCGGCAGGGGCGAACCGCGGTGGTGCGGGTGGAGGTCAGCGAACGGCCGCGGCCGATCCACCGCGCGGGATACGCCGACCAGCAGGCGGGAACCCGTTCCGTGGTCGTCGAAACCCTGGTGCGATCGGCCACAGTGGACGGTCGACCGGTTGCCTCCAGCGGGCGCCTGCTGGTGCTCGCGCCCACGGCCGGGTGGGCGGGCTTGCTACCCGGGCAGGGGGTGACGGTGTCCGGGCGGCTGGACCCGGCGCGCGGCGGCGACCTCACCGTGGCGGTGCTGTTCGTGCGCGACGCCCCGGCCGAAATCGGCGAGGCGCCCTGGTGGCAACGTGCGGCCGCGGCGCTGAGATCCGGTTTGCACCAGTTGTGCACCGTCCTTCCAGACGAACCCGCGGGCCTGCTGCCGGGCCTCGTACTGGGTGACACGAGCACACTCCCGCCTCAGATCGAGCGCGAGTTCAAGGAGTCCGGGCTCACCCACCTGATGGCGGTGAGCGGCGGAAACGTCGCCGTCGTCTGCGGCGCGGTCCTCCTGCTGTTCCGCTTGCTGCGCGCAGGTCCGCGGCTGTCGGCGTTCGCGGCGGGTTCTTGCCTGCTCGGGTTTCTCGTGCTCGTCGGCCCGGCGCCGAGTGTGCTTCGCGCTGGGCTGATGGGTGGGGTCGGGCTGCTCGCGCTGGCGCTCGGCCGGCGCGGGTCTGCCCTGCCTGCGCTTGCCTTCACGGTGTGCCTGCTCGTGGCGTGGGACCCGGCGATGGCCGCGGACTTCGGCTTCGCCCTCTCCGTGTTCGCGACCGCGGGGCTGGTCCTGCTCGCGCCCCGGTGGGCGGACTCCTTGGTCCGGAAGGGAATCCCGGCCGGGTACGCGGAGGGGCTCGCGGTTCCGCTCGCGGCGTTCGTCGTCACGGCTCCCGTGATCGCGGGCATGGCGGGCACGGTGAGCCTGGTTTCGGTGGTCACGAACGTGCTGGCCGCGCCGGTGGTGGCACCGGTGACGGTGTTCGGCGTGCTGGCCACCGTCGTCGGCCCCTGGTGGCCCGGGGCCGGGCGGCTGCTGGTCCACCTCGCCGACCCGGAGGCACGCTGGCTGATCACCGTGGCCCGGCACGGCGCCCGTGCGCCGGGAGCCGCGCTCGCCTGGCCCGGCGGCTGGTGGGGCGGGCTGTGCGCGGCCGCGCTGCTGGTGGTCGTGGTCTTCGCGCTGCGGTTCCGGCGGATGCGACTGCTGGTCGCGGTGGTGCTGGTCGCGGTGCTGCTGACCGTCGTGCCGGCCCGGGTGCTGGCGCCGGGCTGGCCGCCGCCGGGCTGGGCCATGGTGGAGTGCGATGTCGGGCAGGGCGACGCCCTGGTGCTGGCCACGGCCGAGCCCGGGCGGGCGGTGGTCGTCGACACCGGGCCCGAGCCCGGGCCGGTCGACGAATGCCTGCGACGGCTCGGAATCGACCGGGTACCGCTGGTAGTGCTCTCCCATTTGCACGCCGACCACGTCGGCGGGCTGTCGTCGGTGTTCGAGGGCCGGGCCGTCGGGGCGATCGCGGTCGGGCCCGGCCGTGCGCCGGGCTGGGCGTGGCAGCAGGTCTCACGCGAGGCGGCGCAGCACGGTGTGCCGCTGCTGGAACTGAGCCAGGGACAGCGGTTGTCCTGGCCGGGGCTCGCTCTTGACGTGCTCGGCCCGCGTTACGTCACCGCGCGCTCGCCCGCGCTTCAGGACGGCACGATGATCAACAACAGCTCGGTGGTGCTCCGCGCGCAGACCCCGGCGGGCCGGGTCCTGCTGCCCGGTGACGTGGAGCTGGCGGCGCAGGTCGATCTCTTGGCGGAAGGAGCAGACCTGCGGGCCGACGTGCTGAAGGTGCCGCACCACGGATCGAGGTTCTCCCTGCCCGGCTTCCTTTCGGCGGCGGCACCGCGGGCGGCGCTGGTGAGCGTGGGCGCGGGCAACAGCTACGGTCATCCGAGCCAGTCCACTATGGACGTGCTGAAGACCTTGGGCGCGCTGGTGACCCGGACCGATGTGGACGGTGACACCGCGGTCCTGCCCGGGACCGACGGACCCTCGGTCAGCCGCCGGGGCGAGCCCCGTGGGCCACCCCGTTAGCGGGCTCCCCGCCGCGGCAGACCCGGGCTGGGCTGGAGACCGAGGTCTCGTCTCCGGCCCAGCCGGGCTTCACGCTGGGGCTGGCCCGCACGAACGCGCGGGGCCAAGACTCAGAAGCCGAGTGCCTGGCTGACCGCTTCGGCGGACGGGGGAACGGTTGCCTTCGGGCCGACATGGTTCTCGATGGCGTCCAGCGTCTTGAGACCGTCGCCGGTGATGAGCAGCACGGTCTCGGCGTCGGGGTCGAGCTTGCCGGTCTCCACCAGCTTCTTCGCGGTGGCGACGGTGACACCGCCTGCGGTCTCGGTGAAGATGCCTTCGGTACGGGCGAGCAGCCGGATGCCCTCGACGACCTCCTCGTCGCTGACGTCCTCGATCGAGCCGCCGGTGCGGTTGACCACGTCGAGCACGTACGGGCCGTCGGCCGGGTTGCCGATCGCGAGCGAGCGGGCGATGGTGTCCGGCCTGACCGGCTGGACCACGTCGTGGCCGGCGCGGAAGGCGGCCGAAACGGGGGAGCAGCCGGTGGCCTGGGCCCCGAACACCTTGTACGGGCTGGCTTCCACCAGGCCGAGCTGGCCGAGCTCGCGGAAGCCCTTGTCCACCTTGGTCAGCTGCGAGCCGGAGGCGATCGGGACCACGATCTGCTCGGGGATGCGCCAGCCGAGCTGCTCGGCGACCTCGAAGGCGAGCGTCTTCGAACCCTCGGAGTAGTAGGGGCGGACGTTGACGTTCACGAACGCCCACGAAGCGTGCTCGGCGGCCAGCTGGGTGGCGAGGCGGTTGACGTCGTCGTAGTTGCCGTCGACCGCGATCAGCGCGCCGTCGTACACCGCGGTGGTGAGGATCTTGGCGCGCTCCAAGGTCTTCGGGATCAGCACGACCGACTGCCAGCCGGCCCGCGCGGCCGCGGCGGCCACCGCGTTGGCCAGATTTCCGGTGGAGGGGCAGGCCAGCACCTCGAAACCGAACTCGCGGGCGGCGGCCAGCGCGACGGCGACCACCCGGTCCTTGAACGAGTGCGTCGGGTTGCCGGTGTCGTCCTTGACCCACACCCGCTTGAGGCCCAGGGCCTTCGCCAGCCGGTCCGCGCGGACGAGCCGGGTGCCGCCGGGCTCGGTGTTGGGGATCTCCTCGACGTTCGAGGGGACGGGGAGGAGCTTCTTGTAGCGCCAGATGTTGTTCGGCCCGGCCTCGATGTCCTCGCGGCGCACGCGGCCGAAATCGTAGGCGACCTCGAGCGGGGAGAAGTCCTCGGCGGAGACGAATTCCGGGGCGAGCGGCTGCCGGTGGCCCTCTTCCTTCGACACCAGTTCGACGGCGGGACCCAGGTCCACGGTCTTGCCGGCGGAGGTCTTGCCGAGGGTAACGGTCATCACGAGGTTCCTTTCCTCATCTGCCCCGCCGAAGCGGGCCGGAATTGGCACCGTGGTCGTCAGCTATCCCGCGATCGCGGGATGACAGGCTGTACGCCGGTTGCCGGGGCTTCGTCGGGCCGTTCCCTCTGCCCCTCTGGATGAGCGGTATTCGGTTGTCGGCGCGGCCCTGCCGGGCGCTGCCTCGGCTACACCGTACGACATGGTGATCGCCTCGTGCCATGGTGGCCGCCCACCTCACCGGGACGGCCCGGCCGCCGGACGGGTGAGAGGATGGCCCGGTGACCATCGCCCCCGCGCCGCTCCAGCTCGTCCTCGGCGAGGAAGAACTGCTCATCGAACGGGCCGTCCGGGCCGCGCTGGACGCCGCAAGAACGGCCGATCCCACGGCCGACCTGACCCGTAACCGGGTGTCCGAACTCACACCGCCGGTGCTGGCCGAGCTGGTGAGCCCTTCGCTGTTCAGTGAAGGGCGGGTGATCGTGCTCGATTCGGCGCAGGACATCTCCCAAGACCTGGCCGACGCCGTGCTGGCGTATATCGCTTCGCCGGCGGAAGGCATCGTGCTGGTGGTCGTGCACAGCGGCGGAGGCCGCAGCAAGGCGGCGAAGGCGCTTCCCGCGGCGTTAAAAAAGGCGGGCGCGGAGATCATCGAGTGCCCGAAGCTGACCAAACCAGCCGAGCGCGAAGCGTTCGTGCGCAACGAGGTGCGCCGCTCCGGCGGAAAGATCGACGCCGCGGGCGTGATGGCCCTGCTCGACACCGTCGGCTCGGACCTGCGGGAGCTGGCCTCCGCCGCGACGCAACTGGTCGCCGACTCCGGGGGCGTGGTGGACGAGCAGGCGGTCCGCCGCTACCACACCGGCCGCGCCGACGTGACCGGCTTCGCAGTCGCGGAGAAGGCCGTGTCAGGCGACCGCGGGGCGGCGCTGGAGTCGCTGCGCTGGGCGATGCAGCTGGGCGTCCCGCACGTACTGGTGGCCGACGCGCTGGCCGACGCGGTCCGCACCATCGCCCGCGTCTCGGCCGCCGGCCGCGGCAACCCGAACCAGATGGCCGGCGAGCTGGGCATGCCGCCTTGGAAGATCCGCAAGGCCCAGGGCCAGTCCCGCGGCTGGGGCCAGGACGGCCTCGCCACCGCGATGCGCGTCGTGGCCCGCCTGAACGCCGAGGTCAAGGGCGCCGCCGCCGACGCGGGCTACGCACTGGAACGCGCGGTCACCGACGTGGTCGCCGCCAAGGGCGAACGCTGATCCGTCCGACCCGAGCGGCCCGATCCGCTTCACCGCCCGGCCAAGCCGGTCGTGCCGAGCCGGGTGGGCCTGGCCGGGCCATCGGGGTGAGCTGGGCTGAGCCCGACCGGGCTGGTCGACCGGGCTATTTCGGCTGGCTGGGGCGGGGCTCGGCCGCGCTGGCGCACCGGGCTGCCCGGGCTTTGCCTAGCCGGGCTGACTTACCGAGTTAGCCGCGCCGGGTTGGCTGGGCGAGGATCGGCCGGGCTGGCGTACCGGGCTGCTTGGTCTGGCCGGGCTGGCTTGTCGGGCTGGCTGGGCCAGGGCTCGGCCGGGCTGGTTCAGCGGGCTGCCTGGTCTTGGTCCGGTCGGGCTGACTTACCGAGGTAGTCGCGCCGGGTTGGTCGGGCCGGGTTGGCTGGGCCGGGGCCTCGGCCGGGCTGCCGGGCCCGGCCTGGCAGGGACTTGCCCGAGCCGGCGGCTGGGCTGGGACTGCCCGGGCTGGCGTACCGGATCGGCTGGGCCGAGGCTGGCCGAGTTGGCATACCGAGTTGGCCTGGTCTGGCTCACCGGGTTGACCGGGCCGGACTGGTGGGGCCTGATCGGGCTGACTGGGCTTGGCCGGTCTGGACTGGCTGGTCCGGATGGGGTCGAGCTGGGTGGGCCGGGCCGACGACTCGGCAATCGCGCAGCCCGCTCATCAACGGAGCCCGGTCGTCTGCGGCTGCGCGCTGCTCGCCTTCGGTCGATTCCCGATCTGCTCGCCGATGAGCGGCCCGCCCCCGGCTCAGATCGGTCCTGTCCGCAGGGTGTCCACCGCCCAGCGCGGAGAGCTACCGGCCGCAGGCGCTCCCCAGGTTTCCGATCCCGGCCGACCGGTGACCGGTGAACGCACGAAAAGGGCCCGGCGACCACTGGTCACCGGGCCCTTTTCCGGAGAAAAATCAGAGCGAGTTCACGCGCTTCGCGATCGCGGACTTCTTGTTCGCGGCCTGGTTGGCGTGGATGACGCCCTTGGTCACGGCCTTGTCCAGCTTCTTCGCGGCGTCGCGCTGGGCCTCGATGGCCTTGGCCTTGTCGCCGGAGTCGGCGGCGTCGCGGAACTTGCGGATCGCGGTCTTCACCGAGGAGCGGATCGACAGGTTGCGCTGGCGGGCCTTCTCGTTGGTGGTGATGCGCTTGATCTGGGACTTGATGTTGGCCATGGGGGCGCTCCTAGGTCGGTCTCGGTGAGGGTGCTGCCGCGTCGAAGATCGAAAGTGGCCCCGAGCGCCCATCGAGTGGGCACGGCCGGGTTTCCTCCAGGACGGAATGCCGCACGGCAACAGTGGGAAATGCTAACAGCCCTGCTCCGGGCGCCCGCAGGCGGCCCGCGGGCGCCGGTTCGGCTACGGTGGGAGACGTTAGTGCCTAGGGTTCCGCCGACCGGCCCGCGGCCCGCCCCGCGCGGGCCCACCCCACAACGAGGGCCGGGGGGACTGGTCCGAGCGGCACCGTCGGCGGGTCAAGATGGCCTGCCGTTCATCTGACGGGACAAAAGCCTGGAGGACCCGGTCTTCCGCACGCGCGGAAGACGCCCAAGGGGTCCGGTGAACACCACAGCTCTGTCCCTCGTCCTGGTCGCCGCGTTCCTGCACGCGGTGTGGAACCTCGCGGCCAAGCGCGTCACCTTCGGCGGGCCGCGATTCGTCTGGCTCTACAACACCGTTTCCGCCGTCGTGATGCTGCCGGTGATCGCTGTGGCGCTGGCCATCGAGCCCGAGCGTCCACAGTGGAGCTGGCTGGTCGCCGCCGCGGTCACGGCGGTGATGCACATCGCGTACGGCATCGTCCTCCAGCGCGGTTACGCCGTCGGCGACCTCTCCCTGGTCTATCCCCTCGCGCGCGGCACCGGGCCGTTGCTGTCGGTGCTCTTCGCGGTACTGGTGCTGAACGAGCACCCCGGGGTGCTCGGCCTGATCGGCGCGTTCCTGGTGATCGCCGGGGTGCTGGTGATCAGCGTCGGCGGCGGTACGGCGGACCGGGCCGCGCGTCGTGCCGGGGTCTTCTACGGCGTGCTCACCGGCGCCACCATCGCCGCGTACACGCTGTGGGACGCCCACTCCGTGACGACGCTGGGCGTCCCGCCGCTGGTCTACTTCGGCGGCGGCGCGGTCGGGCAGAGCCTGCTGCTGTCCCGCACGGCCTACCGGGGCCGCGCCGAAGCCGGCCGGCTGTGGAAGGAGCACCGCAAGGAGGTGCTGATCGTCGGGCTGCTTTCACCGGCGGCATACCTGCTGGTGCTCTACGCGCTGCGGATCGCGCCGGTCAGCCTGGTGGCCCCGGCGCGGGAGCTGTCGATCGTGGTCGGCGGGGTCGCCGCGTGGCTGATGCTCGGCGAGCGCAACGCCGTGCGCCGGCTGATCGGCTCGCTGGTGGTGCTGGCCGGGATCGCCGCGATTGCGGTGGCCTGAGCCGCTCGGGTAGGCAGTAGTCATGGAAGTACTGAGCAGCCGGGTGCTGATCCACCCCCGCGACCTGGAGGCCACCACCGCGTTCTACCGCGACACGCTGGGGCTGGCGATCGACAAGGAGTTCCCCGGGGGCATGGTCTTCTTCGCCGGTGGCGGGTCGATCGAGGTGGTCGGGCGGGCCGAGGCCGGGCCGACGCCCGATGTAGCGCTGTGGCTGCAGGTCCGTGACCTGCCGGCCGCGCTGGCCGAGCTGTCCGGGCGGGGGGTCATCCCGGTCCGCGGAGCGCAGCGTGAGCCGTGGGGGCTCGACGAGGCCTGGATCGAAGACCCCGATGGCACGCGCATCGTGCTGGTGGAGGTGCCTCCCGGCCATCCGCTGCGGACCGACCCGCGCTAGCCGGGCGGGCGGTCAAGCGGGCTTTACCGCCTTGAGCTGGGCGGCCAGCGGGGCGAAGCCCGGGGGCTGCCAGGTCCAGGTCTGGAGGTCGGTGAAGCCCGCGGCGGCGGCCTCGTCGGCCAGCTCGTGCCGGGACACCGGCAGCCCCTTCTCGTGCGCCGAAAGCAGCATCCTGCCACCCGGGCGCAGGACCCGGAACAGCTCGGCGAACGCGGCCGCGCGGTCCTCCCACAGCTCCACGTTGTTGACGGTCAGGACCACGTCGGCGGAGGCGTCGGCCGAGCCGGTGCGGGCGGCCGAGCCGTCGCGCAGCTCCACGCGGTTGCCGCAGCGTTCGAGGCACAGGGCGCGCATCTCGGCCGAGGGCTCGACCCCGATGACCTCGCCCGCCAGCCGTCCGGCGGCGTCCAGGCCGATGCCGGGACCCGGGCCGACGACCAGCACGATCTCGTCCGGTTCCAGCCGGGCCAGGTCGACGACGCGGTGTTCGGTGCCGGCGTTGCCGCGCGCCATGACCCACCCGCCGAGGCGCCCGAGCAGGCCGGCGGGGTGGCCGAACGCCCGGTCGAACGCGGTGTCGAGAGTGCCCGTGGCGGTCCGGGGAGCCGGCGCGGGCTGATGCGGAATGCTCATGATTCGAGGTCACCACGAGTCACGGCCGGCTCGCATCGGGGATGACCCCCACCCGCACCCGGAGCTCCATGGGACCATGGAAGGTGGCCAACCCCGATCGACGTTCCCGAGGACCCCACGAGTGACAGCGCCCAAGACGTTCGCCGACACCACCTTCACGCCGCCGGAGCTCATCCGCAACTTCTGCATCATCGCCCACATCGACCACGGCAAGTCGACGCTGGCGGACCGCATGCTGCAGCTCACCGGTGTCGTCGAGGCCCGGGCGATGCGCGCTCAGTACCTCGACCGGATGGACATCGAGCGTGAGCGCGGCATCACGATCAAGGCGCAGAACGTGCGCCTGCCCTGGCAGGTGGGCGGGCAGGACCACGTGCTGCACATGATCGACACCCCCGGCCACGTCGACTTCACCTACGAGGTCTCCCGCGCGCTCGAAGCGTGCGAAGGGGCGATCCTGCTGGTGGACGCGGCGCAGGGGATCGAGGCCCAGACCCTGGCGAACCTGTACCTGGCGCTGGAGAACAACCTCACCATCATCCCGGTGCTGAACAAGATCGACCTGCCCTCGGCCGACCCGGACAAGTACGCGGGTGAGATCGCGCACATCATCGGCTGCGAGCCCGAGGACGTGCTGCGGGTCTCGGCCAAGACCGGCGTGGGCGTCGACGCGCTGCTCGACGAGGTCGTCAAGCAGGTCCCGGCGCCGGTCGGCGACTCCGCCGCGCCCGCGCGGGCGATGATCTTCGACTCGGTCTACGACACCTACCGCGGCGTGGTGACCTACATCCGGGTGGTCGACGGCCGGATCACCCCGCGCGAGAAGATCCGGATGATGTCCACCGGCGCCACGCACGAGCTGCTGGAGGTCGGGATCATCTCGCCCGAGCCGAAGCCCAGCAAGGGCCTCGGCGTCGGCGAGGTGGGCTACCTGATCACCGGTGTGAAGGACGTCCGCCAGTCGAAGGTGGGCGACACCGTCACCTCCGAGCGCCACGGCGCGACCGAGGCGCTGGCGGGCTACCGCGAGCCGAAGCCGATGGTCTACTCCGGGCTGTACCCGGTGGACGGTTCGGACTACCCGGAGCTGCGCGAGGCGCTGGAGAAGCTCCAGCTGAACGACGCCGCGCTGGCCTACGAGCCGGAGACCTCCGTGGCGCTGGGCTTCGGCTTCCGCTGCGGCTTCCTCGGCCTGCTGCACCTGGAGATCACCCGCGACCGGCTGGAGCGCGAGTTCGGCCTCGACCTGATCTCCACGGCGCCGAACGTGGTCTACCGGGTGGTGCTGGAGGACCGCAGCGAGGTCGTGGTCACCAACCCGTCGGACTGGCCGTCCGGGCTGAAGATTTCGGACGTGTTCGAGCCGGTGTCCAAGGTGAGCATCCTGGCGCCGGCGGAGTTCGTCGGCACGATCATGGAGCTGTGCCAGACCAAGCGCGGGCAGCTGCTCGGCATGGACTACCTGTCCGAGGACCGGGTGGAGCTGCGCTACAACCTGCCGCTCGCGGAGATCATCTTCGACTTCTTCGACACGCTGAAGTCGCGGACGCGCGGGTACGCGTCGCTGGACTACGAAGAGGCGGGCGAGCAGGCCTCGGAACTGGTGAAGGTCGACATCCTGCTGCAGGGCGAGACGGTGGACGCCTTCTCCGCCATCGTGCACAAGGACGCCGCGTACGCCTACGGCAACCGGATGGCGACGCGGCTGCGCGAGCTGATCCCGCGCCAGCAGTTCGAGGTGCCGATCCAGGCGGCGGTGGGCTCGCGGATCATCGCGCGCGAGACCATCCGCGCGATCCGCAAGGACGTGCTCGCCAAGTGTTACGGCGGGGACATCTCGCGGAAGCGGAAGCTGCTGGAGAAGCAGAAGGAAGGCAAGAAGCGGATGAAGACCGTGGGCCGCGTGGAGGTGCCGCAGGAGGCGTTCGTCGCGGCACTGTCCACTGAGGACAACGGGAACCGCAAGAAGTAAGCCGAGTCGACCACACGTTCGAGTGAAGGAAGCCGCCCGCCTCGCCGCGGGCGGCTTTCCTGTCGGTGCCACCTGGTCTCCTCTGGTGTGACCGACGGAAGGAGAGCACCATGACGGTCATGACGGACACCCGGCGTCCCGAGGGGGCGGGTCCCATGACGGTGCGCGACCTCGAGGAGATGCCGGATGACGGCCGCCGCCGCGAGCTCATCGACGGGGTGCTGGTCGTGAGCCCCGCACCCGGGCTGAGACACCAGACCATCGCCTACCGGCTGTATCCCGTGCTGGACGCGGCCTGCCCACTCGGGTACTTCGTCGCCGGGGCCCCGTTCGCGGTGCGCATCGGCGACCACCTCGAGCTGCAGCCGGACCTGCTGGTCGGGCGCGGGGAGGGGTTCACCGAGCAGGACCTCCCGGAGCCACCGGTGCTCGCGGTCGAGGTGCTCTCGCCCAGCACCGCCATCCACGACCTGAACACGAAGAAGGCGGTCTACGAGCGCCTCGGTGTGCCGAGCTACTGGGTCGTCGACCCGGTGGAACCGGCGCTGGCCGTGTTCGAACTCGACGGCGACGGCGTCTACCAGCAGGTGGCGAAGGCCGCGGTCGACGAGGTGTTCGAGGCCCGCAATCCTTTCCCGGTCCGCGTGGTGCCCTCGGAACTGCTCGGCCGCCTCGGCTGAGGGCGGTCCGCGGGCTGGGGGCCAAGGGTTGGGGCGACGGCTGTCCAGCGCCATGACTGTGCGGGCCGAAGTGGACCGGGTCCGCACAGTCATGGTGGGAGAGCCGCGGTGCCGGTGACTGTTCTCGTGCTGGTGTCCAGCCTCCTCTGATCGGGGAAGGTCGTGCGAAATGGGAGGTGGAGGCGGGGACCGGCCCTTGTCGGAGGTCCCCCTGTCGGCGGACGCGACGGTCGGTGCGCAGGTTTCGGGTGCCGCTGGGCTGGTGCCCGAGTCGCTGGTGGACGCGGTGGTTGGTGGCTGGGCTGCCAGTGGACGTGGCGGTGGTAGCCGGGCTGCTGGTGAACGCTGGGGTTGGTGCCCGCTGGGGTAGTGCCCGGGTTGCGAGTGGACGGGCGGTGGTAGCTGGGCGGTTGGCGCCCGTTTGGCGGTGCCCCGGTTGCGGGTGGTTGCGGCGGTTGGTGCCTGCGGGGCGATGCCCGGGTCGCTGGTGGACGCGGTGGTGGTGGCCGGATTGCGAGCGATTGCAGCCCGGGTCCCCGGGTCCCCGGTCGAGTCGGTGGTCCCCAGGTTGCCGGTGGATGCGGCGGTGGTCCCCGGGTGGCCGGTCGAGTCGGTGGTCGGTGGTGTGAGTTGGCGGTGGGTCTAGCGGCCGGTCGCCTGGGCGGGGAGCCGGTTCAGCGGTTGCGGATGATGCGGTCCGCGCTGACGAAGACCGCGGCACGGCGTTCGGTGGCCATTACGCGGTCGTATTCGGCCCAGTCGTCGTGGGTGCCGGTGGCGGCTTGGAAGACCGCACGCAGCAGGTCCGGCAGACCGGCGGGGTCGAAGGCCGGGTCGGGTCGTCCGGGCCGATCAGGTGGGTCCGGCCGGTCACCGAGGCCCAGTCCCAGCCGCGGCGGAAGGTGATCGTCGCGTTGCCGGCGCGGCGGAGGAGGGTCAGTTTGCGGGCGTCGCCGCGGGCGATGAAGCCGAGGGACGGGGTGCCGGACACCGGGTCGTCGATCAGGCCGGCGTTCACGACGGAGGAGTGCACGGTGCCGTCCGCGCGGACGGTGGAGATGGTGGCGAGCCCGTTCTCCTGCCCGGCGAGCGCGCGGGTGTGCTTGAGGTCAGCGGTCATGACTAAGCCTAACCCCTCACGCGTTCTCGGCCGGTGTGCGTCCCATCCTGCGAGCTAGGCTCGGGGCATGTTCGAACACCTTGAATTCCCGGTGATCGTGGCGCCGATGGCGGGTGGTCCGACCACGCCCGAGCTGGTCGCCGCGGTGACCTCGGCCGGTGGCTTCGGGTTTCTGGCCGCGGGGTACCTCACGGCGGAGGCACTCGCGGCCAAGGTCGATGAAACGGCGCGTCGGACCGGCGGGCGGTTCGGCGTCAACCTCTTCGTGCCGGGCGGCCGGTCGGAGGTGGACCTCACCGCGCACCGCGAGCGGATGCAGGTCGAGGCGCGGCGTTACGGCGTCGAGCCGGGGGAGCCGCACTGGGACGACGACGAGTACTCCGCCAAGCTCGACCTGGTGGTGGCCCAGCGGGTGCCCGTGGTGTCGTTCACCTTCGGGGCGCCGACGACGGCGGAAGCCGGCCGGGTGCACGAGGCGGGCGGGCGGGTCGTGGTCACCGTGACCAGTCCGCAGGAGGCCGACATCGCCGTTGCGCGCGGTGCGGACGCCTTGGTGGTGCAGGGTTTCGAGGCGGGCGGGCACCGCGCGCTGTTCACCGACGACGCGGCCGACCCGGCCGGCGGCCAGGTGTACGGCCTGCTCTCGCTGCTGCGGCTGATCGGTGCCCGCACGAGCGTGCCGTTGATCGCGACGGGTGGGCTGGTGCACGGCGCCGACGTCGCGGCCGTGCTCGCCGCCGGGGCGTCTGCTGCGCAATTGGGCACGGCGTTCCTGCGGGCCGACGAGGCCGGGACGGCGGCGACGCAGCGCCGGGTGCTGGCCGAGGGGGACCGGGCGACGGCGTTCACCCGCGCGTTCAGCGGCCGGCCGGCCCGGGGGCTGGTGAACCGGGTGCTGAGCAGCCTGTCTGTCGGCGCACCGGCCGCGTACCCCCAGCTGCACCACCTCAGCAAGCCGGTCCGCGCGGCCGCGGGCCAGGCCGGGGACCCCGAGGCGATGTCCCTGTGGGCCGGCCAGGCCTATCCGCTGGCCACCGGCGGCCCGGCGGCCACGATCTTCGGCCGCCTCCGCGACGAGGCCCGCACCGCGGCGGCCCGGCTCGACCGGCTCCGCTGACCCGCGCACCGGCAACTCCGAGTGCGGCCGATGGCGGACCGGGCCCGAACCGGCCGGGCCACGCGGAAAAAGGCCCTGCGGAGAGGGCCGCGCGGAGAAGGACTGCGCGGAGAGGACCACGCGGAGAGGACCACGCGGAGAGGAGCCGCGCGGGAAGGACCGCGTGGAAAAGGACCGCGCTGGAGGGCCGCGCTGAGGAGAACCACACGGGAAGGGCCGCGGGGTAGGACCACGCGGGAAGGGCCGCGGGGTAGGACCACGCGGAGAAGGGCCATACGGGAACGGCCGCATGGAAAAGGGCCGCATGGAAAAAGGGCCGCGCTGAGAAGGGCTGCACCGAAGAGGGCCGCGCGGAAGGACCGCATGGAAAGGGCCGTGCGGAGAGGAGAAGAGTCGCGCGGAGGACCACAGGAAGAGGACCGCGCAGAAAAAGGCCGCCCCCGGAAAAATCCGGAGGCGGCCCCACCAGGAAACCGGTCAGTCCGAAGTGGATTCCGTACGCGGCTCGACCGGCCGGTTCAGCAGCGAGTGACGGCGGCTGTAGCTGAAGTAGATGCCCATGCCGATGATGAACCAGACGGCGAAGCGCACCCAGGTCTGCCACTGCAGGAAGGTGATCAGCCAGAGCGAGAACACCACGCCGATGATGGGCACCACCGGCATGCCCGGGGTCTTGAACGTACGGGGCAGCTCGGGATGCTTGTACCGCAGCACGATCACCGCGATGCAGACCACCACGAAGGCCAGCAGGATGCCGATGTTGGTCAGCTCCGCGGCCTCCTCGATCGGCAGCACGCCGGCGATCACCGCGGACGCGATGCCCAGCACCCAGGTCATCCGGTGCGGCACCTGGCGGGTCTTGTGGGTGCCGGAGAACCACTTCGGCAGCAGCCCGTCGCGGCTCATGGAGAAGCCGACGCGGGTGGCGCCCATCAGGAAGGTGAACAGCACGGTCAGGATGCCGATGATGGCGCCGACCGCGATCACCGCGCCCAGCCACTTCAGGCCGACGGAGGCGAAGGCGCTGGAGAACGCGCTCTCGGGGTCGATGTCCTTGAAGTTCACCATGCCGGTAAGCACCAGGCAGGCCAGCACGTACAGCACCATCGAGATGGCCAGCGAGTACAGAATCGCCTTCGGCATGTGCTTCTGGGAGTCCTGGGACTCCTCGGCGGCGGTGGACATCGCGTCGTAGCCGAACACCGCGAAGAACACCGTCGCGGCCCCGGTGAACGCGCCGCTGAGGCCGAACGGGAAGAAGTTGCTGTAGTTGCCCGTCTTGATGTGGAACGCGCCGACCACGATGACCAGCAGCACCAGCGCGACCTTCAGGTACACCAGCAGCGTCTCGAACCGGGCGGCGTTCTTCATCCCCTGGTTGAGCACGAACGCGATGATCAGGCACAGCAGCACGGCGAACAGGTTCACCTTGTAGGAGCCGGACGCGACCCCGGCCGGTTCCGTCCCGGGCGCGCCGAGCATCCACTGCGGCAGCGAGATGTGCAGGAAGCCGAGCAGGTCGTTGAAGTAGCCGGAGATGCCGATGGCGACCACCGAGACGATCGCGGTGTACTCCAGCAGCAGGTCCCAGCCGATGAACCAGCCGACGATCTCGCCGAGCACCGCGTAGCCGTAGGTGTAGGCCGAGCCGGCGCGCGGGATCAGCCCGGCGAACTCGGCGTAGGAGAACGCCGCGGCCGCGCTCGCGATGCCCGCGATCAGGAACGAGATCAGCACGGCCGGTCCGGCGGTCTTGTTGGCCACCGCGCCCGCGAGCGAGAAGATCCCGGCGCCGATGATGCCGCCGACCCCGATCGCGGTCAGCTGGCGGAGCCCGAGCGTCCGTTGTAGACCGCCGGCGGCGCTGGGGTCGATGGTCTCGATGGGTTTGCGCCGGAATATCCCGGAACCTGTGCCCAGGATGCGGGGAGCGGACATCGGTGTCTCCTCATGCGGTTGCCAGCGGATCCCGGGTCGACGGGCTCTGGGAGCGCACCGTACTAGGCGCTGTCCCCCCTGTCACCGATGCCGGGTGCGATGGACCGGATGGTGCCCGATCAGCCGGTCTCGGTGTTCGCCGGTACCCCGGTGGGGACCTCGGCCCGGTCCTGGGCGGCGGTGATCCGGATCGCGCCGGCGGCGAAGAAGGTGAGCAGCTCCGCGATCTCCGGCGGGTCGTCCAGCTGCGGGCAGTGGCCCCAGTCCTCCCGCACCAGCAGCCGGCTGTGCGGTACGAGGGTGTGCAGCCGCCGCCCGGAGGCGGAGGTGACCAGCTTGTCCTTGCCGCAGGCCACCACGAGCAGCGGCACCTGGACCCGGTCGAGCTGGTAGGCCTCGGCCAGCTCGGCGACGAGCTGACGGGCCTCCTCGAGCCGGGCGGTGGTGGCGCGGTAGTCCGGGAAGAGCCCGGTGAACCGCCGGATCTGGCTGATGTCGGCCCTGGCCGCGTCGGCGTAGAGCAGCCGCGGGACCACCTGCTCGGCCACCGCGCGGACCACGAAACCCGGCACGGGCACGGGTAGCGCGGAGAACAGGCGAAGCGGCAGCGGGTTGCGCGCGACCGCGCGGACCAGCCAGGAGTCGAGGAACCCGGGCGCGGCGATCGAGACCACTCCGGTGATCGGCAGCCGCGGGTTCTGCGCCGCCCGCAGGCTCATCGTGCCGCCGAGGGAGTTGCCCGCGAGCACCACCGGGCCGAGCACGGCCTGTTCGCGCACCACGGCGGCGGTGAACGCGTCGAGCTGCGGCAGGATCGGCCCGGGCCGCAGCGGTTGCGCCTCGCCGAAGCCGGGCAGGTCGACCGCGACCGCGGCGAATCCCGCCGCGGCGAACTCGGCCAGGACGGGACGCCACGTGTCGGCGCTGTCGCAGTAGCCGTGGAGGAGGACGAGCCGGGGCGCGCGGGGCTTTTCGGCCGCGCGTTTGCGGATGCGCTTCGGGCCTTCGGCTTCGACCACCGGCGGGCCCACCTCGAGCACGCGGGTGCGCACTCCGGCGAAGCGCCGGAATGAGACCCGCACCGGATCCGGTTCGCTACTGGGCCGGCCGCCCCGATCAGCGGGGGCGGGCCGCTTCGTCGCGGTCATGTCCTACAGGTTAACCGTCGAAGGTCGACTTCTGGTGGAATTTCGCGGATAACAAGCTGATTGCGAACCAGGGGTGTTGACGATTTACCAGACGTCCCGTAGAACCCCCTGGCCTGGGCGATCCGTGGCGGAAAGGCCCAGGCCAGGAGGCTCAGCGGGTGAAGACGATCTTGCCCGCGGTCTCTCCGTCGAGCATCGCGCGAAAGCCCTCGGCCGCGTTTTCCAGCGGAAGTTCGCGGCCGATCAGGGGCTTGATGCCCTTGAGGTCGAGGTAGCTCAGCAGATCGGCCAGCTCGTCGCGGGTGCCCATGGTGGACCCGGTGAGGCGCAGTTGCAGGAAGAACACCCGCTGCAGGTCCGCCGACGGGTCCGGTCCGCTGGTGGCGCCCGACACCACGACGATCCCGCCCGGTTTGAGCGACTTGAGGGAGTGGGCCCAGGTGGCCTTGCCGACCGTCTCGAACACCGCGTCGACCCGTTCCGGCAGCCGGGCGCCGGATTCGAACGCCTGGTGCGCGCCGACGCTTTCGGCCAGTGCGCGCTTCTCCTCGCTGCGGCCGGTGACCCACACGCGGAACCCGGCGGCGCGGCCGAGGGCGATCAGCGCGGTCGACACCCCGCCGGAGGCGCCCTGCACCAGCATCGTCTGGCCGGGCCGGAGCCCGGACTTCACGAACAGCATCCGGTACGCGGTGAGCCACGCCGTGCCCATGGTGGCGGCCTCGGGGAAGCTCAGCCCGCCCGGCTTCGGCACCACGTTGCGGGCCGGCACCACGATCTGCTCGGCGAAGGCGCCTTGGTGGACCTCGGTGAGCAGCGAGCGCTTCGGGTCCAGGGTGTCGTCGCCCTGCCAGCCCGGGGCGTTGACCACCGAGTGCAGCACGACCTCGGACCCGTCGTCGAGCGTCCCGGCGCCGTCGCAGCCCAGGATCATCGGGAACTTGTCCGGCTTGATCCCGACCCCGCGCAGCGTCCACAGGTCGTGCATGTTGAGGCTGGCCGCCTTGACGTGCACGCGGACCCAGCCCGGCGGCACCTCGGGCTCCGGCCGCTCGCCGACGACCAGCGAGTCGAGCGGGGAATCGGCGTTGGGTTCCTTCGCGTAAACAGCGAACATGAGGGCAACCTACCGCCCCTGGGCGGGGCGGCGCAGCACCGCGCGCGTAGGCTCACACCCGTGGTGAACGGGCTGGCCGACTGGTGGGACGGGGTCGAGCTGTGGCTCGCCCAGGCCTGGTTCCCGGTGCAGTTCGTGCTGGTGATGGTCGTGGTGGTGCCGCTGTGCCTGCTCGCGGCCTGGGCCATCGACAAGCTGGTGGGGCGGCTGGCGCACTGGTTCGGCCCGGCTCACGACGACGACCGCCCCTCCTCCTAGGCTGACCCACCATGGTCAACCGCAGGCGGATCACCGCCGCACTCGTCGGTCTCCTGGTCCTGGTGTTCGGGGGCTGGCTGGTCAAGGACGCCCTCGACGGTTCGTCTCCCGCCCCGGCGCCGGGCAGTTCCAGCTCGGCCAGCGGCGGCGCGTCCGGGGCGAAGCTGCCCGGCGCCGACTCCGGGCTGCGCGTCCAGGCCCTGTCCAGCCTGCCCGCCCAGGCGCGGGACACGTGGAAGCTGATCCAGTCCGGGGGGCCGTACCCGTATCCCCGCAACGACGGGGTGGTGTTCGAGAACCGCGAGAAAGTGCTGCCGCGCCGGCAGTCCGGGTACTACCACGAGTTCACGGTGAAGACCCCCGGCAGTCCCGACCGCGGGCCGCGGCGGCTGGTCAGCGGGCAGGCGAAAGAGCTGTTCTACACCGGCGACCACTACGCGTCGTTCGTGGTCGTGGACCCGGGCCGATGACGGCGGGCAGCGAGGCGAAGGCCGCCGCGGAAGCGGCTCTCGCGCGGGGGGCGCACCCGCACCAGGTCGACGGCGGGCGGACGCCGGACAAGGCGGGGGCGCTGGACGCGATCGCCGAGGCGATGTCCTTCCCGAGCTACTTCGGGCGCAATCTGGACGCGTTGTACGACCTGCTGACGGACCTGTCCTGGCTTCCGGCCGGGGAGCACGTGCTGATCTGGACCGGGTCCGAGCGGCTGCGCGGGGCGGAGCCCCAGGCCTACCTGGCCATCCGCAGCGTGCTTTCGGACGCGCAGCGGGCGCTGGCCGCCGACGCGACCCTGGGGGCTCGGCGGCTGACCGTGGTGCTGGCCGCCTCCTGAACGAGGTCCCGGGCCGGTGACGGCCCGGGACCCGCGCGCCTCAGTCCTCGGCGGGGACCCAGTTCGGCTTGCGCTTCTGGGCGAAGGCCAGGATTCCCTCCTGGCCCTCCTCGCCGGCGAAGAAGCCGGTGGACAGCTCGTTCATCGCGGCGAAGCCCTCGCTGGGGGTGGCCGGCCGGGGCCGGCTGAGCAGGGCCTTGGTGGCGGCCAGGGCCCGGGGGCCGCCCAGGGTCAGGGACTTCAGGTACGAATCGGCCTTCGCGTCCAGTTCCCCGGCGGGGACGGCGGCGTTCAGCAGGCCGATCTCGACCGCGCGGCGGGCGTCGAACACCTCGCCGGTGAGGAACAGCTCGTGGGCGGCACGGGGGTTCAGGCGCGGCAGCACGGTCAGCGAGATGATCGCCGGGACGACGCCGATCCGGACCTCGGAGAAAGCGAACGTGGCCTCGGGCACCGCTACCGCGATGTCGCACGCGGCGACCATGCCGATGCCGCCGGCGCGGGCGGGACCGGCCAGCCGGGCGACCACCGGCTTGGGGCTGGTCCAGAGCTGGTCCAGGATCTTCGGGAACTCGTTGACCCCCTGCGCCCCCGCGCCCGCGCCCCGGGCCTCCTTGAGGTCCATGCCCGCGCAGAAGACCGGACCGGTGTGGGTCAGCAGCACCACCCGCACGGCGTCGTCCTCGCGGGCGCTCTCCAGGGCGGCGCTGAGCTCGCGGCGCAGCTGCGCGGACAGCGCGTTGCGGTTGTGCGGGGAGTCGAGGGTGATCGTGGCGGTGCCGCCCACCACGTCGTAGTGCACCAGTTCGTCAGCCATGCGATCACCCTCGCACACCGGCGCGCTCCTCCGGTGTGACCTGCGTCCGGCCGAGGGTCCCGACCGGAGTCCGCCGGGCCCGGCGCGGCCGCTCGCTACCGGGCCGGTACGCGGTTTTGGGCGGCTTCGTAGCGGCGCAGCACGGCGGTGGCGACGCGCGGGTCCGGGCCGAGTGGCTCGGCCAGGAAGACCTCGCGATCGGCCTCGCGGGCCAGCGCGGCGATGCGGTCGGGCAGCCGCCCGGGCGCCAGGAACCAGGACGCGAGCGCGACCCGCCCCACCCCGCGGGCCCGCAGCCGCCGGACCGCCGAGGGCACGTCCGGCTCGGCCGCGCTGGCGAACGCCTCGGTCACCGGGATCCCCAGCCGGGCCTCCCACCGGGCGGCCAGACCGGCCACGGCCGCGTTCGCGCCCGCGTCGGACGAGCCCACGGCGCTCACCACCAGCCCGCTGCCCGGTCCGAGGCCCGCCCCGGCCAGCCGGTCGAGTGCGACCTGCTCCAGCACCGGGTCGACGCCGAGCACGTCGGACACCCGCACGTCGAAGCCCGGGCAGTCCGCCCGGACCCCGGCGACCAGCGCGGGCAGGTCCACCCGCGCGTGGAAGGCGCTGCCCAGCAGCAGCGGCACCACCACGGCGCGGCGGTGCCCCCGCTGGTGCAGCCGGCGCAGCACGTCGGTGACGAGCGGTTCCGAAAGGTCCAGGAACGACTCGTGCACCTCGGTTCCCGGCGCCTGCTCGCGCACGCGCTCCACGAGCTCCCGCACGGTCGCGGCCGAACGGGGGTCGCGGCTGCCGTGCGCGACCGGCACCAGGGGAGTGCTCACGGGAACCGTTCACCGGCCAGCCCGGCGGCGAGGGTGTCGCCGTCCTTGGGGTCGATCACCAGGAAGGCGCCGGTGCGGGGGTTGTCGGTGTAGTCGTCGATCCCGAGTCGTTCGGCCAGGCGGATGTCCACCTGGCCGATGTCGTTGAGGGCCAGCGTGCCGGGTGAGTCCACACTGGACAGGGTTTGCTCGTCGAAGCGGGCGGTGAGGCCGGTGACGATGGCCTGGACGGTGCGGGCGCCGTGTTTCACCAGCACGCGCGCGCCGGGTTTCGCCGGGGTGGAGGAGAGCCAGCAGAGGGTGGCGGTGAGTTCGTCGGTGACGCGGGGCGGGCGGTCGGCCGCGGCGATGAGGTCGCCGCGGGAGATGTCGACGTCGTCGGTCAGCAGCAGGGTGACCGACGCCCCGGCGCCGGCTTCGGCGAGTGGCCCGTCGGCGGTGTCGATGCGCTCGACCCGCGTGCGGATCCCGTGCGGGAGGACGACGATCTCGTCGCCGGGCCGCACGGTGCCGGAGGCGATCTGCCCGGCGTAGCCGCGGTAATCGGGGTATTCGGGGGTGCGGGGGCGGATGACGTACTGGACCGGGAAGCGGAACGCGGCCTCGTGCGGGTCCGGGGCGACCGGCACCTGCTCCAGGTGCTCCAGCAGGGTGGTCCCGGAATACCACGGGGTCCGCCCGGACCCAGTGGCCACGTTGTCGCCCTGCAGCGCCGAAACCGGGATGGCGGTGACCGATGCGGCGGGGTAGCCCAGCGATCCGGCGTGGGCGGCGAACTCTTCGGCGATCGCCGCGAAGATGGCTCCGTCGTAGCCGACGAGGTCGATCTTGTTGACCGCCAGCACCAGCCGGGGGACGCCGAGCAGGGCGAGGACGGCGGCGTGGCGGCGGGTCTGCTCGATCACGCCCTTGCGCGCGTCGACCAGCAGGACGGCGAGCTGGGCGGTGGAGGCGCCGGTGACGGTGTTGCGGGTGTACTGCACGTGGCCGGGGGTGTCGGCCAGCACGAACGAGCGCTTGGGCGTCGCGAAGTACCGGTAGGCCACATCGATGGTGATGCCCTGCTCCCGCTCGGACCGCAGCCCGTCGACGAGCAGGGAGAGGTCGGGAGTGGACAGTCCTTTGTCGACCGAAGCGCGGGTGACGGCGTCGAGCTGGTCGGCCAGGACGGACTTGGTGTCGTAGAGCAGGCGGCCGACCAGGGTGGACTTGCCGTCGTCGACACTGCCCGCCGTGGCCAGGCGCAGGAGGCTGGACATCAGAAGTAACCCTCTCGTTTCCGGTCTTCCATCGCTGCCTCCGACATCCGGTCGTCCGCCCGCGTCGCCCCGCGCTCGGTCAGCCGGGACGCCGAGACCTCGGCGATCACCTCGGAAACCGTAGCCGCCGTGGATTCGACCGCTCCTGTGCACGAACCGTCGCCCACCGTGCGGTAGCGGACGGTCAGGTCCCGGACCGCTTCGCCGGGACGGGGGCCACCCCACGGGCCTTCGGTGAGCCACATGCCGTCCCGCTGGTAGACCGGGCGCCGGTGGGCGTAGTAGATCGAGGGCAGCTCGACCTCTTCCCGGGCGATGTAGTTCCACACGTCGGCCTCGGTCCAGTTCGACAGCGGGAACACGCGGACCTGCTCGCCGGGGCGGTGGCGGCCGTTGTAGAGGTTCCACAGCTCCGGGCGCTGGCGCCGCGGCTCCCACTGGCCGAACGCGTTGCGCAGGCTGAAGATCCGCTCTTTCGCCCGCGCCCGCTCCTCGTCCCGGCGGCCCCCGCCGAACACCGCGTCGAACTTGTGCTCCGCGATCGTGTCCAGCAGCGGCGTGGTCTGCAGCGGGTTGCGCAGACCATCGGCGCGCTCTTCGAGGCGGCCGTCGTCGATCCAGTCCTGCACCTTCGCCACCACCAGGCGCAGGTGGTGGCGCTCGACCACCCGGTCGCGGAACTCGATCACCTCGTCGAAGTTGTGCCCGGTGTCCACGTGCAGCAGCGGGAACGGCACCGGCGCCGGCCAGAACGCCTTGATCGCCAGGTGCAGCAGCAACGTCGAGTCCTTGCCGCCGGAGAACAGGATCACCGGTCGGTCGAACTCGCCCGCCACCTCGCGGAAGATGTGGATGGCCTCCGACTCCAGCGCGGCCAGGTGGTCCCGTCCCGCGATCGCGGGCTCCAGAGTGGTCATGTTCGCTTCCGTGTCCGTCATCAGCCGTGCAGTCCGCACTCGGTCTTCGCCTGGCCGGCCCAGCGGCCGCTGCGCGGGTCCTGCCCCGGCTCGACCTTGGCCGTGCACGGGGCGCAGCCGATGGACGGGTAGCCGACCGCGACCAGCGGGTTCTCCAGGATGGCGTGCTCGCGGATGTAGCCCGCGAACTCCTCGTCGGTCCACGGCGCGATCGGGTTGACCTTGACCAGGCCGTTGCGCTCGTCCCAGGTGACGATCGGGGTGTTCGCGCGGGTCGGCGCGTCGACCCGGCGGACACCGGTGACCCAGGCGGAGTAGCCGCCGAGGGTCCGGCGCAGCGGTACCACCTTCCGCAGGTTGCAGCACAGCGTCGGGTCGCGGTCGTGCAGCTTCGCGCCGTACTCGGCGTCCTGTTCGGCGACGCTCTGCTCAGCCCGGGCGTTCACGATGCGCACGTCCGGGTACACCGTCTGCACCGCGTCACGGGTGCCGATGGTCTCCGCGAAGTGGTAGCCGGTCTCCAGGAACAGCACGTCCACATCGGACTTGACCCGGGTGGCCAGGTCGATCAGCACCGCGTCCTGCATGTTGGACGCCACGATGAAGTCGTCGCCGAACGTCTCGGCCGTCCAGCGCAGCGCCTGCTCGGCGGTGGCGTCGGCCAGCTCCCGCGAGGCTCGTTCGGCCAGGGTCCGGTGATCCCGGTAATCCGCTGTGGCGGTCATCCGCGTGACACCTCCGGTAGGGACAGTCCGTGGAACTTCACCGAGAACGTCCGGCGGCAGCCGGTGCACAGCCAGCCGCCGGTCTCCTCGGGACGCAGGTCCTCGTCGCCGCAGAACGGGCAGTAGTACGGCACCGCGCGCTCGGTCGAGGTCACTGCAGCACGCTTTCCTCGGCCCGGGCGACCCACTGCGCGAACCGCTCGCCGCTTTCCCGGCCTTCGAGGTAGGCGCGGACCACCCGCTCGACGTAGCCGGTCAGCTCGCTCGCGGTGACCTTGTGCCCGCGCAGCTTCCGGCCGAACCCGGCGTCGAGGCCGAGCCCGCCGCCGAGGTGCACCTGGAAGCCCTCGACCTGCCGGCCCTCGGCGTCGGTGACGATCTGGCCCTTGAGGCCGATGTCCGCGGTCTGGATCCGGGCGCAGGAGTTGGGGCAGCCGTTGAGGTGCACGCTCACCGGGGCGTCGAGATCGCCCTGGAGGCCGGCCAGCCGCGTCTCCAGCTCGGCCACCAGCGCCCGGGCCCGGGCCTTGGTCTCGACGATCGCCAGCTTGCAGAACTCCAGCCCGGTGCACGCCATCACACCGCGCCGCCACGGTGAGGGCCGGGTGTGCAGGCCCAGCTCGGCCAGCTCGCGCTCCAGGGCCGGCACCTCGGACCCGGCCACGTCGAGGACCACGAGCTTCTGCTGCGGGGTCAGCCGAACCCGGTCGGAGCCCGCGCGCTCGGCCGCCTTGGCCACGGCCAGCAGGGTTTCGCCGTTCACGCGCCCGGCGACCGGCGCGGCCCCGACGTAGTAACGGCCGTCGACCTGCTCGTGCACGCCGACGTGGTCGATCGGGGCGGGCGGCACCTCGGGCGCGGGGCCGTCGACGAGCTTGCGCTCGAGGTACTCGGATTCGAGGACTTCGCGGAACCTCTCCGCACCCCAGTCCTTGACCAGGAACTTGATCCGGGCCCGCGCGCGCAGCCGCCGGTAGCCGTAGTCGCGGAAGACGCTGATCACGCCCTCCCAGACGTCGGGCACCTCCTCGCGCGGCACCCAGGCACCGAGCCGCTGCCCGATCATCGGGTTGGTCGACAGTCCGCCGCCGACCCACAGGTCGAAGCCGGGACCGTGCTCGGGGTGGTGCACCCCGACGAACGCGATGTCGTGGATCTCGTGCGCCACGTCGGCCTGGCCGGAGATCGCGGTCTTGAACTTGCGCGGCAGGTTCGAGTAGCGCGGGTCGCCGAGGTAGCGGCGCTTGATCTCCTCGATCGCCGGGGTGCCGTCGATCACCTCGTCCTCGGCGATGCCGGCGACGGGGGAGCCGAGGATGACGCGCGGGCTGTCGCCGCAGGCCTCCATCGTGGTCATGCCGGCGTTCTCCAGCTTCTGCCAGATCGTCGGCACGTCCTCGATCCGGATCCAGTGGTACTGGACGTTCTGCCGGTCGGTGAGGTCGGCGGTGCCGCGGGCGTGGGTCTGCGAGATCTCGGCCAGCACGGCGAGCTGCCGGGTGGTGAGCACGCCGCCGTCGAGCCGGACGCGGAGCATGAAGTACCGGTCGTCGAGCTCTTCGGGTTCCAGCGTGGCGGTGCGGCCGCCGTCGATGCCCGGCTTGCGCTGGGTGTAGAGGCCGAACCAGCGGAACCGGCCGCGCAGGTCACCGGGGTCGATCGAATCGAAGCCCCGGTGGGCGTAGATGTTCTCGATCCGCGCGCGGACGTTGAGCGGGTCGTCGTCCTTCTTGGCGCGTTCGTTCGGGTTCAGCGGTTCCCGGTAGCCGAGCGCCCACTGGCCCTCGCCGCGCTTCGGCCGGGCGCGGGGCGCGGGGGTTTCACGCGTGGGTGAGGCCATGGGGCGGGTCCTCCGGGGGCGGTCGTGGCACCGGTCACCGCACGGGCCCCCTCGATCAGGGCGGGCCGGTGCGCGGCGGTCCGGCGCCGGCGGTCCAGACGTGGTGGGCTGGTCGGGCGTCGGGAGTCAGCGGAGCGGCCGGCAGAGCGCGCTGGCCACGCGCACCAAGTCGACGTGGCGGCGCGCCACGAGCGGAACACCGGCGGGACTCACACCCGTGAGCGTGCCACGCGTCCACCATGTGGTCCAGGCTTGCCCGGATGGTGGGAGCAGCCCCATCTTGAGGGGACAATGCGACCGGGTGGGGCCGGTACAAGCCCGCCCGGCGCCGGACCGGCCGGGAGCGCGGTGGGCCGCGGTGGACAATGGACGTCGTGCCCGCGACCAGCCAGACCACCGAGCCCGTAGCCGCCGGACTGCCCCGCAGCGCCCTCGAAGGACTGGGGACCCGGCCGTTCGGCGTCTACGTGCACGTGCCGTTCTGCGCCACCCGCTGCGGGTACTGCGACTTCAACACCTACACCGCCGGCGAGCTCGGCTCCGCGGCCTCGCCGCGGTCGTGGCTGGACGGGCTGCGCCGGGAGCTGGAGCTGGCCGCGCGGGTGCTGGAGGCGCCGCCCGCGGCGGAGACCGTGTTCGTCGGCGGCGGGACGCCCTCGCTGCTCGGGGCGGACGGGCTCGGCGAGGTGCTCGACATCGTGCGCGGGGTGTTCGGGCTGGCGCCCGGCGCCGAGGTGACCACCGAGTCCAACCCGGAGTCGACTTCGCCGGAGTTCTTCGCCGGGATCCGCGCGGCCGGTTACACCCGGGTGTCGCTGGGCATGCAGAGCGCGGCCCGGCACGTGCTCCAGGTGCTCGACCGCGTCCACACGCCGGGACGGCCGGTGGACGCCGCCCGTGAGGCGCGGGCCGCGGGCTTCGAGCACGTGAACCTCGACGTGATCTACGGCACTCCGGGCGAGCGCACGGAGGACCTGCGGGCCTCGCTGGACGCCGTGCTCGCCGCCGGGGTCGACCACGTTTCGGCGTACGCGCTGATCGTCGAGGAGGGCACCGCGCTCGCCCGCCGGGTCCGCCGCGGCGAGCTGCCCGCCCCGGACGACGAGGTGCTGGCCACCGGCTACGAGCTGATCGACGCCACCCTCGCCGCCGCGGGCCTGGGCTGGTACGAGGTCTCGAACTGGGCGTCTTCGGACGCCGCGCGCTGCCGGCACAACCTCGGCTACTGGCAGGGCGGCGACTGGTGGGGCGCCGGGCCCGGCGCGCACAGCCACGTCGGCGGCGTGCGCTGGTGGAACGTCAAGCACCCGGCGCGGTACGCGGCCCGGCTCGCCGAGGGCGAAAGCCCCGAAGCGGGCCGTGAACTGCTGACGGGTGAAGACCGGCACCTGGAACGGATCATGCTCGAACTCCGGGTCGCCGAAGGGCTTCCCCTCGACGCGCTCGATGCCGCGGGGGTGGCGCAGGCGCGGGCCGCCGCGGCCGAGGGGCTGCTGGATCAGTCCGCTTTGGACGGTCGCGGTCGCGCCGTGCTGACCGACCGCGGCCGGCTGCTCGCCGACGGCGTCGTGCGCCGCCTGGCGGGCTGACCGACGCCGGATCACGCGGGAATTTTCGCCTCGCGGGCATAAACGCGGCCGATAGTTGGTTGGTGCAAGTGTCCACGAGTGAGGGAGTCGCGCATGCCGCAGGCGGTCAGGTACAGCGAACACGGCGGGATCGACGTGCTGCGGGTCGCGGACGTGCCCCGGCCCCACCCCGGTCCCGGCGAAGTCCTGGTCGAGGTCAAGGCCGCCGGCATCAACCCCGGCGAGGCCGCGATCCGCGAGGGCGCGTTCGCCGGGCAGTGGCCGTCCACCTTCCCCTCCGGGCAGGGCAGTGACCTGGCCGGGGTCGTGGCCGAGCTGGGGCCCGGTACCGAAGACATCCAGGTGGGCGACGAAGTCCTCGGCTTCGTGGACACCCGCGCCAGCCACGCCGAGTACGTCGTGGCCGAGGCCGCGAAGCTGGTCCCGAAGCCCAGCGGGCTCTCCTGGGAGGCCGCCGGCGCGCTGGCCGTGGCCGGCACCACCGCGTACGCCGCCGTGCGCGCCGTCGGTGTCCGGGAAGGCGACATCCTGGTCGTCTCCGGAGCGGCGGGCGGCGTCGGCTCGCTGACGGTGCAGCTGGCCAAGCTCACCGGCGCGACCGTGATCGGTCTCGCGAGCGAAGCCAACCACGCGTGGCTGCGTGAACAGGACGTGATCCCGGTGGCCTACGGCGAGGGCGTCGAGGAGCGGATTCGCGTGGCCGCCGACGGCGAGGTGGACTCCTTCATCGACACCTACGGCGACGGCTACGTGGAGCTGGCCCTGCGGCTGGGCGTCTACACCGGGCGCATCAACACGGTGATCGACTTCGCCGCCGTGGAGAAGTACCGGGTCAAGGCCGAGGGCAACGCGGCCGCCGCGAACGCCGAAGTCCTGCGCGACCTGGCCGCGCTGGCGGGCAAGGGCCTGCTCGAAGTCCCGGTCGCCGCCGTCTACCCGCTGGCGCAGGTGCAGGACGCGTTCCGCGAGCTGGAGCGGCGCCACACCCGCGGCAAGCTCGTGCTCAAGCCCTGACCAGGGTCTTCATCCCGGTCACGACCACCTCCGGCGCGAACTCGAAGCGGGCCACGCTCGCCTCGGCGGTGAAGAATTCCCCGGGCGCGTAGCCAGGACTCCCCGATCCGACGTCCGCGTACAGCGACGCCACCGAGGGCTCGGTTTCGCGGTGCCGCCGACGGAACTGGAGCCGGAACCGGTCTAGTCGAACCGGGTGGGAGGCGCGTACGGTGGAGGCGATATTAGGTAAGCCTTACTGAAGAGGATGGTTTCCGATGGCCGATGCTCCGGCGCGCAAGGGGAGGCCGGCGGTGCGGCTCCAGGTCCTCCGCAAGGAGCGCCTCAGCCCGCACATGATCCGCATCGTCGCGGGCGGCGACGGCCTGCGGGACTTTTCGCCGAACGAGTTCACCGACGCCTACGTGAAGGTCGTGTTCAAGGTGCCCGGGGTCGAGTACCCGGAGCCGTTCGACCTGCAGCAGGTCCGCGCCGAGCTGCCGCGCGAGCACGCGCCGCGACTGCGCACCTACACCGTCCGCTCCTACGACGAGGCCGCCGGTGAGCTGGTGATCGACTTCGTCGTGCACGGGGACGAGGGGCTGGCCGGCCCGTGGGCGCTGCGCGCCGAGCCCGGTGACGAGCTGCTGCTGGCCGGACCCGGTGGCGGTTACGCGCCGAGCGCCGACGCGGACTGGCACCTGCTGGTCGGGGACGAGGCCGCGTTGCCGGCCATCGCCGCCGCGCTCGAGGCCATGCCGGCCGGTGCGCCCGCGCGGGTTTTCGTGCTGGTCGCCGACTCGGCCGAGGAGCAGCCGCTGGCCACCAAGGCCGACGCGCAGATCACCTGGCTGCACCGGGCCGAGGGCGGCGACCTCACCGCGGCGGTGAAGGCGCTGTCCTGGCGGGAGGGCGACGTGCAGGCGTTCGTGCACGGTGAGGCCGGGTTCGTCCGCGAGCTGCGCCGGTACCTGCTCGACGAGCGTGCCGTCTCGCGCGAGTCGCTTTCCCTGTCCGGGTACTGGCGCGAGGGCAAGGACGACGAGGCCTGGCGCGAGGAGAAGGCGGCCGAGCGGGCCCGCGAAAAAGCGTAATCTCGCCGCATGGCGACTGAGATCAAGGTGGACACCGATCCGGCCGAGGCCGGGTTCGACCGTGGGCGGCTGCACCGCATCGACCGGCATTTCGACCGGTACGTCGACGACGGGCGGCTGCCCGGCTACCTCGCCGTGGTGAGCCGGCACGGCCGGATCGTGCACGTCGCCGCCCACGGCCACCGCGATCTCGAAGCGGGCGCCCCGGTGGAGACCGACACGATCTGGCGCATCTTCTCGATGTCGAAGCCGATCACCTCGGTGGCGGCGATGACCTTCGTCGAAGAGGGCCTGATCGACCTCACCGACCCGATCTCCCGCTGGCTGCCGGAGTTCGCCGGGCCACGCGTCCACACCAAGGGCTCGGCGCTGGCTCCGGTCACGGAGCCGGCGACCGAGCCGATCCGGTTGTGGCACCTGCTCACGCACACCTCCGGGCTCACCTACGGCTTCCACCACTCGCACCCGGTCGACGCGATCTACCGCGCGGCCGGGCACGAGTGGGGCACCCCCGCCGGGATGGACCTGGCCGCGGTCAGCCGCGCCTACGCCGGGTTCCCGCTGGTGTTCCAGCCCGGCAGCGAGTGGAACTACTCGGTGTCCACCGACGTGCTCGGCCGGCTGATCGAGGTGCTCGCCGGCCGGCCGCTGGACGAGGTGCTCGCCGAGCGGGTCTTCGGTCCGCTGGGCATGGCCGACACCGGTTTCCGGGCCGAGGACACCGAGCGGCTGGCCGCGCTGTACGTGCCGGAGCCGGGCACGAAACGGGCCGTGCGCAACGACGTCTTCGGCCGCGTGGGCACCGTCCGCCCGGACGCCTTCAGCGGGGGCGGCGGCCTGGTCTCCACCGCGGGCGACTACCACCGCTTCACGCAGATGTTGCTGCGCGGCGGCGAACTCGACGGCACGCGGGTGCTCGGACCACGCACGGTGGAGCTGATGACCGGCAACCACCTGCCCGGCCACGTCGACCTCGAAGCCTACGGCCGCCCGCTGTTCGCCGAGATGCTGTTCGACGGTTTCGGCTTCGGGCTGGGCTTCTCGGTGCTGGAGGACCCGGTGAAGGCGAAGACCCTGTCCAGCGCGGGGGAGTACGCCTGGGGCGGCGCCGCGTCCACCGCGTTCTGGGTGGACCCGCGCGAGGAGCTGACGGTGGCGTTCTACACCCAGTTGCTGCCCTCCAGCGTGCACCCGATCCGCCAGCAGTTGCGCCAGCTCGTCTACCAGGCCCTGATCGGCTGAGCCGCAGCCCGCGGGCGTTCGCTCCACCGCGGCCGAGGGCATCCACCGGGCTCCGGCGTCAGACGGTCAGCTTCCCCACCACCTGCTCCCCGTAAGCGCTCAACGTCTCTTCCCGCTCGTCGTGCATCAGGTACAGGGCGAACTGGTCCACCCCCAGCTCCGCCAGCTCCTGAAGCCGCGAGACGTGCGCCGAGGCGGGGCCCAGCAGGCAGAAGCGGTCCACGATCCCGTCCGGGACGAAGTCGGTGGACGGGTTGCCCGCGCGGCCGTGGTGGCGGTAGTCGTAGCCCTCGCGGTCGCGGATGTAGTCGGTCAGCTCGCGGGGCACCGCGCTCGAAGTGCCGTAGCGCGAAACGAGGTCCGCGACGTGGTTGCCGACCATCCCGCCGAACCACCGCAGCTGCTCACGCTGGTGGGCCAGGTCCTCGCCGACGTACGCGGGGGCGGCGGCGCAGATGGTGATGCCGGCCGGGTCCCGCCCGGCCGCCCGGGCGGCGTCGCGCACCGCGCCGATCGTCCAGCGGGCGATGGCCGGGTCGGCGCACTGCAGGATGAAGCCGTCGGCGTGCTCGCCGGCGGTCTTCAGCGCCTTCGGGCCGTAGCCGGCCATCCACATCTCCAGCCGCCCGCCCCGCACCCACGGGATCCGCACGGCCGTGTCGTTCATCGTCACCTCGCGGCCTTCGGCCAGATCCTTCACCACCCGCATGCAGTCGCGCACCGTGGCCAATGTGGACGGTGGGCGGCCGACCACCCGGTGCGCCGAGTCACCGCGGCCGATGCCGCAGACCGTGCGGTTGCCGTACATGTCGTTCAGCGTGGCGAAGGTGGAGGCCAGCACCGACCAGTCGCGGGTGCCCGGGCTGGTCACCATCGGCCCGACCACCAGCGACGAGGTCTCGGCCAGGATCCGCGAGTAGACGACGAACGGCTCCTGCCACAGCACGGCCGAGTCGAACGTCCAGCCGTAGCGGAAACCCTGGTCCTCGGCCGCCTTCATCAGCCGCACGACCTCGGCGGCCGGCGGGTCGGTCTGCAGCACGATCCCGAAATCCACGCTTCAGCCCTTTCAGTTCAGGTACTGGTTGAGACCGCGGGAGAGGAACTTCCCGTGGCCGGCGCCCCCGCTGAAGCCCTCCGGCGAGACCACGACGCGGCCGCGCGAGAGCACCGTGTGGACCTTCCCGCTGAGCTCGAACCCCTCGTAGGCCGAGTAGTCCACGTTCATGTGGTGCGTCTCGGCGGACAAGGTCTGCTTCGCCGCCGGGTCGTAGATCACGATGTCCGCGTCCGAGCCCGCGGCGATCACGCCCTTGCGCGGGTACAGCCCGAACATCCGCGCGGGCGTCGCCGAGCAGGTTTCGACCCAGCGCCCGAGCGAGATCTCCCCGGCGACCACGCCCTGGTGCAGCAGGTCCATCCGGTGCTCGACCCCGGGGATGCCGTTCGGGATCGCGCGGAAGTCGCCGCGGCCCAGCTCCTTCTGGTCCTTGAAGCAGAACGGGCAGTGGTCGGTGGACACCACGGACAGGTCGTTGGTGCGCAGCCCGCGCCACAGGTCGGCCTGGTGCGGCTTCTCCCGCAACGGCGGCGAGGCGACGTACTTCGCGCCCTCGAAGCCCGGCTTGGCCAGGTCCTCGATGGACAGGTAGAGGTACTGCGGGCAGGTCTCGGCGAAGACGTTCTGCCCCTCGTCACGCGCTTGCGCCACCGCGGCCAGCGCTTGCGCCGCGGACAGGTGCACGATGTAGAGCGGCGAGCCGGTCACCTCGGCCAGCCGGATCGCGCGCGAGGTCGCCTCGCCCTCCAGCTCCGGGGGCCGGGTGCGCCCGTGCTCGACCGGTCCGACCCGGCCCGCGGCGTAGGCCTGCGCCGCCAGCTCGTCGATCGCGATGCCGTTCTCCGCGTGCATCATCACGGTGGCGCCGATCTCGCGCGCCTGCTGCATCGCCCGCAGGATCTCGCCGTCGGTGGAGTAGAAGACGCCCGGGTAGGCCATGAACATCTTGAAGCTGCCCACCCCGGCCTCGACGCAGGCCCGCATCTCCTTGAGCGAGGCGTCGTTGACGTCCGAGACGATCATGTGGAAGCCGTAGTCCACGGCGCAGTGGCCGTCGGCCTTACCGTGCCACTTGTCCAGTGTGGACAGCAGTGAGGTGCCCTTGGCCTGCACGGCGAAATCGATGATCGTCGTGGTGCCGCCCCAGGCCGCGGCCACGGTGCCGGTCTCGAAGCTGTCGGCCGACTGCGTGCCGCCGAAGGGCATCTCCATGTGCGTGTGGGCGTCGATCCCGCCGGGCAGCACGTACTTCCCGGCGGCGTCGATCGTCTCGTCGCCGGTGAGCACGCCGGGCGCGGCGACGGCGGTGATGCGCTCGCCGTCGACCAGCACGTCGGCCTCGACGGCGCCGGCCGGGGAAACCACCTGGCCGCCCTGGATGAGCGTGGTCATCAGGCCTCCGTCAGCGGGCCGTAGCTGTCCGGGCGGCGGTCGCGGTAGAACGCCCACAGGTCGCGCACCTCGGCGAGCAGGCCCAGGTCGAGGTCGCGGACGACGATTTCCTCGTCGGTGTCCGAAGCGGCCTCGCCGACCAGCTGCCCGCGCGGGTCCGCGAAATAGGACTGGCCGTAGAATTCGTTGTCTCCCAACGGTTCCACGCCGACCCGGTTGATCGTGCCGACGAAGTACTCGTTCGCCGCGGCGGCCGCCGGCTGCTCCAGGCGCCACAGGTACTCCGAGAGCCCTCGGCTGGTCGCCGAGGGGTTGAACACGATCTTCGCCCCGGCCAGCCCGAGCGCGCGCCAGCCTTCGGGGAAGTGCCGCTCGTAGCAGATGTACACGCCGATGCGGCCCACAGCGGTGTCGAACACCGGGTAGCCGAGGTTGCCGGGCCGGAAGTAGAACTTCTCCCAGAACCCCTTCACCTGCGGGATGTGGTTCTTGCGGTGCTTGCCCAGGTAGGTGCCGTCGGCGTCGATCACCGCGGCGGTGTTGTAGTAGACGCCGGGTTGCTCCTGCTCGTACATCGGCACCACCAGCACCACGCCGTGGCGCTCGGCCACCTCCTGCATGAGCTTCGTGGTGGCGCCGTCGGGGATGGCCTCGGTGTAGGAGTAGTAGTCGGCGTCCTGGACCTGGCAGAAGTACGGGCCGTAGAACAGCTCCTGCAGGCAGACGACCTGGGCGCCCTGCGAGGCCGCCTGGCCGATGGCTTCGACGGCGCCTTCGATCATCGAGTCCTTGTCACCCGTCCACCGCTGCTGGATCAATCCGGCTCGGACCAGGTCGCTCACTTGTCTCCTCCTTCGTGACGGACCGGGAGGTCAGGACGTAGACGGCGAACGCGCCGGCCAGGCCCACCACCCAGTTGTAGTCGTAGAGCGGTTTGAGGAACGGGATGAGGCCGCCGGCCGGGAACGGGCCGCCGTAGGCCCCGCCGACCGCGAGCACCGCGCCGGCCAGCGTCGCGGCCACCGCGCGCCAGTTCCAGCCCCCGGCGAACCAGTACACCCCACCGGGTGTGTAGAGGTCCTTCAGATTCAGCTCGGTCCGGGCGACGACCCAGTAGCCGGCCACCAGCACCCCGGCCACGGCGCCGAGCAGTCCGCCGTAGAAGCCGAGCCAGGCGAAGATGTAGATGCCGGGGTCGGAGTAGAGCCGCCACGGCTGGATCAGGATCCCGACGACGCCGGTGATCAGCCCGCCGAGCGCGAAGGTGATGCGCCGGGGGAAGGCGTTGGAGAAGTCGTAGGACGGGCTGACCACGTTCGCCGCCAGGTTGGCCGAGATCGTCGCCAGCACCAGCGCGGCCAGCGCGACCACCACCACGACCGGGCTGGAGAACCGGTCGGCCAGTTGCGCCGGGTCCCAGATGTCCTGGCCGTAGAGCACGTGCCCGCCCGAGGTGGTCAGGATGGCCACGACCGCGATGAAGGTCATCGTGGTGGGCAGGCCGAGGATCTGCCCGCGCACCTGCTTGCGCTGGCTGCCGCCGAAGCGGGTGAAGTCCGGCATGTTCAGCGAGAGCGTGGACCAGAACGCGATCATCGCCATCAGCGAGGGCGCGAACACCTTCCAGAACCCGGGGCCCCAGCCGAGCTTGCCCGGGTCGGCCAGGATCGGGCCGAGACCGCCCGCCTTGACCAGCACGTAGCCGAGCAGGATCAGGAAGCCGGCCGAAACCAGCGGGGCGGTCCAGTTCTCGAACTTGCGGACCGCTTCCATCCCGCGCCAGATGATCAGCATCTGCACCAGCCAGAACACCGCGAAGCTCAGCCACAGCGTCCAGTGCTGGCCGAGCACCACCGCCGAATCGCGCCAGCCGGACCCGGCGAGCCGGCTGGTGATCACGTAGATCGACTCGCCGCCCACCCAGGTCTGGATGCCGAACCAGCCGCAGGCGATGAACGCGCGCAGCAGCGCGGCCAGATTGGCCCCGCGCAGGCCGTAGAAGGCGCGCGCGAACACCGGGAACGGGATGCCGTACTTCGTGCCGGCGTGGCTGTTGAGCAGCATCGGGGCGAGCACCACGAGGTTGCCGATGGTGATCGTGATCAGCGCCTGCAACCAGTTCATGCCGAGCGCGATCAGGGACGCGGCCAGCGCGTAGCTGGGGATGTTGTGCGCCATCCCCATCCAGAGCGCGAAGTAGTTGTACGTGCTCCAGGTCCGCTTCCCGATCGGGACCGGGGCCAGCTCCTCGTTGAAGAACCGGCTGCCCCGCAGGGACCGGACGTCGCCGAGTTCGACCCGGCCGTCGGCGTGCACCCGTGTGGTCGGCTCCATGGCGGAATCCTGCGCGCCGGGTGCGCGCGGGTGGCAGAGGCAGACTGTTCACCGATCGCCCGCCCTCGGCGCAGTCTGTCGATTGCGCGGACCACCACCGGAGTGCATGACCTGGGTCACAATCTGCCGGTAGCATTCGCGCAAAGTGCACGAAACCCGAGCGGAGCCCTCCACCGGATCTCCACAGCTCATCCGGATGGCCTCCACGCCGGTTCCCTAGAGTCGTCGGCATGGACAGAGGGGGACGGCGGGTGCTGGTCGTCGAGGACGACCTCACCATCGCCGCTTCGATCACCGCCCGGCTGCGGGCCGAGGGGTTCACGGTGGACCTGGCCCACGACGGGCCGGCCGCGGTGGCGGCGGAGGCCGCGGCCGGACCGGACCTGGTGGTGCTCGACGTGATGCTGCCCGGGTTCGACGGGCTCGAGGTGTGCCGCCGGATCCAGGCGCGGCGGCCGGTGCCGGTGCTGATGCTCACCGCGCGCGCCGACGAAACCGATCTGCTGGTCGGGCTGGGGGTCGGCGCCGACGACTACCTGACCAAGCCGTTCTCCCTGCGCGTGCTGACCGCGCGGGTGCACGCCCTGCTGCGGCGCGTGGAGCGCTCGTCCGCGGAACCGGCGCCGGAGCGGATCGTGCTCGGGGAGCTGGAGATCGACCTCGACGAGCGGCGGGTGACCCGGGCCGGGGAGCCCGCGCAGCTCACGCCCATCGAGTTCGACCTGCTGGTGCACTTCGCGCGGCGGCCGCGCTCGGTGCAGCCGCGGGAACGGCTGCTGGCCGAGGTGTGGCACTGGGACGTGCACGCCGGCGCGACCACCCGCGCGGTGGACAGCCACATCAAGGCGTTGCGGCGCAAGCTCGGCGCCGACCTGATCCGCACGGTGCACGGGGTCGGCTACGCGCTGGAGGTGCCGGCGTGAGGGTGTTCCTGGGCCGGCTCGTGGACCTGCTGCCGCGCCCGCTCGACCCGATCCGGTCGATCAAGCTGAAACTGGCCGTCCTGCTGCTCGCCTCGGGCGGGATCGCGTTCGCCTTCTTCAACTGGCGAATCGGCTGGCTGCCGCCGAGGACCACGGTGACGGCGATGCTGATCGCGCTGGTCACCTCGCAGATCCTGGCCCACGGCATGACGCGCCCGCTGCGCGAGATGACGGCGGCGGCCCGCGCGATGGCGAAGGGCGACTACACCCGGCGCGTGCGCGCCACCGCCCGTGACGAGGTGGGCTCGCTGGCCCACGCGTTCAACCAGATGGCCGCCGACCTCGCCGCGGCCGACCAGCAGCGCCGCGAGCTGATCGCGAACGTCTCGCACGAGCTGCGCACGCCCATCACCGCGTTGAACGGGGTGCTGGAGAACCTGGTCGACGGGGTCGCCGCACCGGACCCGGCCACCCTGCGCACGGCACTGCACCAGACGGAGCGGCTGGGGCGCCTGGTCGCGGAACTGCTGGACCTCTCGCGCATCGACGGCGGAACCCTGGCCCTGGACTTCTCCCAGGTGGACCTGGCGGAACTGCTCGCCGAGGTCGCGGCGGAAGCCGAGGCCATGGCCACCGCGGCGGGCCGGGGCGTGCGGTTCGCCGTGGCGGTGTCGCCCCCGGGCGCGGCGGTGACGGCGGACCGCGCGCGGCTGTACCAGGTCGTGGTGAACCTCCTGGAGAACGCGGCCCGCCACGGCCCGGCGGGCGGCTCGGTGGAGCTCCGCGCGGTGGTCGACGCGGACCTGGCCCACATCGAAGTCCGCGACGAGGGACCGGGCATCCCGCCGGCCGATCGAGCCCGCGTCTTCGAACGCTTCACCCGAGGCGAACGCGCCGACGGCGGCGGGACCGGCCTGGGCCTGGCCATCGCCCGCTGGGTGGTGGAACTGCACGGAGGATCGATCGCGGTGCTCGCGCCCGGCACCCCGGCGCTGACCGGTGGAGCCGAGATCGCCGCGACACCGGCCGCGGGCCCGCCTTCGGAGGGATGCCGGATCCGGGTAACCCTGCCCGCCTGACCTCCGGCCCGCCTGACCTTCGGACCTCCGGTCTGCCGGTCTTCTGGCCCGCCTGACCTTCGGCTCTCCGATCTCCGGGTCTGCGGCCTGCTGGTCTTCTGGTCCGGCCGATCTCCGGGTCTGCGGCCTGCTGGTCTTCTGGCCCGGCCGATCTCCGGGTCTGCGGCCTGCTGGTCTTCTGGCCCGGCCGATCTCCGGGTCTCCGGTCTGCTGGTCTTCGGGCCCGGCCGATCTCCGGGTCTCCGGTCTGCGGGACTTCCGGCCCGCCAGTCCCTCTGGCCCGTCTGGTCTCCGCTCCGCCTGGTAGCTGGCCTGCCGGTCCTCCGGCCCACTGGTCCCCGGCCCGCCTGACTTCCGGCCCTCTGGCCCCAGCCCCTGACCCCCGCTCCTCCTTGGCTTCTTCCCGGCCACTACGAGCTGGTCGCTCCATCTCCGCTGAAGCGACCATGGCGTTCACCGCAAAGAAGCGCAGCGGACCTCACCCGAACCAGGTCCCGCGGCTGCACCGGCCGCTGAGGCGAGCTTCGCGGCGGCCGTACCCGCGGCCGAGCCGCCGCCGTCGGCCCGGCTGTCCGCTGTGGACTGTGCCTAGAGCGCGAAGACGCCGGCGGACTGGGCGTCCGCCGAGCACTTGTTCGCGTACGTGGTGTGGAACGACACCGGCCGGCCCGCCCAGGTGCCCACGGCCGACACCTCCACCGGCGAATAGATCATCGTGCAGCGCTGCAGCCGCGGCTTGATCCGGGCGAAGTCGCCGTCCGCGGCGATCAGCGTGCCGCACGCGGCGTCGCGCTTCGGGTGGCTGCCCCCGGTGGGGAGGCAGGTCAGCGAGGCGGTCGCGGTCCGGCCGGAGGTCTCGTGCGTGGTCAGCTGCAGCATCGAGGCCGGCACAACCGGCAGCGGAGGGGTGACCGCTCCGGCGAGCCCGCTGAGGCCCAGCACGCACGCGGCGGCCGGGGCGAAAGTGGAAAGAACCATACTGGAGTCATCGGCCGCCGAAGCCCGTTTACTGTGCTCCTCTTCCGGGTGAGGTTTCCTCGCTCGTCCGAGTGCCCTCGGCCAGGTCGTGCGCGAGCAACGCGACGTACAGCGACAGCATCGACTCCGGGTCCTCCAGTCGCACGCCGAGCACCTGCTCGATCCGTGCGAGCTGCTGGTAGTACGCCGTGCGCGAGGTGTGGGCGGCGACCGCGGCGGCGGACTTGTTCCCGCCGTTCGCGCAGTAGTGCCGAAGCGCCTGGACCAGCCGGCTGCCCGAGGCGGCGTCGCGCTGCAGCAGCGGCCCCAGCTCGCGCGCGGCGAACGCGCTCACCCGCTCGTCGCCTTCGAGTAGCTGCAGCAGCCCGCGGAGCCGCACGTCGTGCAGCCGGTGCAACGGCCGGTCCACGCTCTCGCCCAGCGCGGCGGCGGCCACCTGCGCGGCCTCGACCAGCGTCCGACGGGCCTCCGCGGGCCCGGTCACGGTCGTGCCGACGGCGATCACGCACGGAGCGCTCGCGCGGGCCTCGTGGATGTCGGCGGCCAGCCGTGACAGCACCGCCTCCGCCGCGGCCTCGGGCGAAAGCGCGATCAGGGCACGCACGCCGGTCTCGTCCGTCGTCACCAGCGCCGACACCTTCGCCCGCCGCGCGGCCAACGCCGTCGCCTCCGCGAGTTCGCGCAGCAGCGGCGGTGTGGACAGCGCCGGCCGGCTGGTCGCGGTGACCCTCGGCCGCACGGCCAGCCCGATCAGCCGACACCCGGCGAGCGGCACGGCGAGCGCCGAGGCCCGGGCCAGCACCTCCGCCGACGGCGCGGGCGAGGCCAGCAGCTCGGCCAGCACGGCGCGGTGGGCCTGGCGTTCGAGCGAATCGGAATCGCGGGCCAGGAGCCGGTGCACGGCCAGCGCCGAGGCGGCCCGCTCGGCGACCACGCGGTACCGGTGCGGCGGCGGCTCCGCGCAGACGAGCACGAGCCGGCCCCAGTCGTGCCCGCGCGCGCCGACCACGGTGACCAGCCGGCCCGCCGCCGCGTGGTAGCCCGTGCGCTCGCCGAGCTGCACCACGCGCGAGCGCGCGGGCCAGCCCGTGAGCAGCTCTGCGGGGTCGAGCCCGGCGGCGTCGTAGGCCAGCACCTCGTGCTCCAGGGTCTCCAGCACCACCGGCTGCCCGGCCAGCCGCGCGACCTCGCCCAGCACCACCCCCGGTTCGGCGCCCGCGACGGTGAGCGCGGTGAACGTCTCGTGCACGCGTTCCGCGACGCGCAGCTCGGCCACCTGAGCGTCGACGATCAGCCCGTTCACCGCTTCGGTGACGGCGACGTAGCGGGTTTCGCGCGACAGCGTGACCAGCGGCAGCCCGTGCTTCTCGGCGGCCTCGACCAGCACGCGCGGCAGCCGGTCGCTCCAGTGCCGCACCAGCTCCACCACCAGCCCGGCGACGCCGACCTCGGCCAGGTCCGCGACGTAGCGGGTGAGCGCGGCGCCGTCGTCCGGCAGCGCGACGCCGGTGGTCAGCACCAGCTCGCCGCCGCGGAGCAGGGGCGCGATCTCGGCGATCTCGGCCACGTGCGCCCACCGCACGGGCCGGTCCAGCCCGGCACTGCCCGCGACGACGCGGGCCCGGCCGTGGCGCAGCACCGGCAGCGCGAGCACCTCGGCGACGGTCGGGTACATCGGGTTCTCGACTCTCCTTCCGCACCGGCAGGCACAGACTGTACGGCCGGGCGGGGTTGTCCGTACACGTTGCCGATGGCGCCCGCGTGGCGCCCGGCCGGAGACTCGGGTGGACCGTGAGCCCGGGACCCGAAGGAGCCGACGTCGTGACCGACCGCATCAGCCACTGGATCGACGGCAAGCCGTTCACCGGGTCCGCCGCGCGCACCGGGGACGTGTTCGACCCGGCGACCGGCGAGGTCCGGGCGAAGGTGGACTTCGCCGGGCGGGCCGAGGTGGACCAGGCGGTGGCCGCCGCCGCGGCCGCGCTGCCGGGCTGGCGCGCGACGTCGCTGGCCGGGCGCACCCGGGTGCTGTTCGCCTTCCGGGAGCTGCTCTCGGCGCGCCGGCACGAGCTGGCGAAGATCGTCACGGCCGAGCACGGCAAGGTCGAGTCGGATGCGGGGGGCGAGGTCGCGCGGGCGATCGAGAACGTGGAGTACGCCTGCGGCGCGGCGCAGCTGCTCAAGGGCGGCTTCAGCGAAAACGCGTCCACCGGCGTCGACGTCTACTCGATCGCGCAGCCGCTGGGCGTGGTCGGGGTGATCTCGCCGTTCAACTTCCCGGCGATGGTGCCGCTGTGGTTCGTGCCGAACGCGCTGGCCTGCGGTAACACCGTGGTCCTCAAGCCGAGCGAGAAGGACCCTTCGGCCGCGTTGTTCATCGCGGAGCTGTTCGCCGAAGCCGGGCTGCCCGCGGGGGCGCTGAACGTGCTGCACGGGGACAAGGAGGCGGTCGACGGGCTGCTGGAACACCGCGACGTCAAGGCGATCTCCTTCGTCGGCTCGACGCCGATCGCGCGCTACGTGTACGAGACCGGTACCCGGCACGGCAAGCGCGTGCAGGCTCTCGGCGGGGCGAAGAACCACCTGGTCGTGCTGCCCGACGCGGACCTCGACCTGGCTGCGGACGCCGCCGTGTCCGCCGGCTTCGGCTCGGCGGGGGAGCGCTGCATGGCGGTCTCGGTGGTGGTCGCCGTGGACCCGGCCGGCGACGAACTGGCGGCCAAGATCACCGAGCGCATGGCCCGGCTCCGGGTCGGCGACGGCCGTGACCCGGAGTCGGAGATGGGCCCACTGGTCACCCGGGCCCACCAGGCCCGGGTGAAGTCCTATGTGGACGCGGGCGTCGAGGAGGGCGCCACCCTGGTGGTGGACGGCCGCGGGCTCGAGGTCCCCGGCAACGGCTTCTGGCTCGGCCCGACCCTGTTCGACCACGTCCGCCCGGAGATGTCGATCTACACCGACGAAATCTTCGGCCCGGTGCTCTCGATCGCGCGCGCCGCCTCCTACGACGAGGCCCTGGCCTTGATCAACGCCAACCCCTACGGCAACGGCACGGCCATCTTCACCGGCGACGGCGCCTCCGCGCGGCGCTTCCAGAACGAGGTCGAGGTCGGCATGGTGGGCGTCAACGTGCCGATCCCGGTACCGGTCGGGTACTACTCGTTCGGCGGCTGGAAGGACTCGCTGTTCGGGGACAGCCACGCCTACGGCCCGGAGGGATTCCACTTCTACACGCGGACGAAGGTGGTCACCTCGCGATGGCCCGACACCTCGCACGCGGGGGTGAACCTGGGGTTCCCGGGGAACTCCTGAGCGGCTCAGGAGGGGATGACGTTGACCACCACCTTGGTCCGGGGCAGCACGCAGAGCGTGTTGTTCCGGTCCGGCTGGAGCCGCGCCCACATCTCCCGGGTCAGCTGATAGGTCTTTCCTCCGGCGCGCACTTCCCGTCGTTCGGCGGTTTTGTACGCTTGCGGTCGGAACCGCATTCCGATCGGATACTCGTCCGTCAACCGGCCGCCGCCGAAATCGTGCGTCCACCCGCCGATCACGGTCAGCGGCCGGTTCAGGTCCCGGTACCGCCGCCAGCAGAGCAGGAGGCAGGCGACCACCAGGAGCACGCCGAAGGGCAGTGCCGCGTAGCTCTCCCCGGCGTGGGCGCCGGAAAACGCGTCCGTGGTGAGCGGGAGGAAGATCAGCAGCAGGACCATCAGCACCCCGGCCACGAGCGAGGTCCAGAAGTACCCGTCCAGCACTTCTCCGCGCTGGGACGGGTGCAGGCGACCGGCCAGGTTCGCCGCGTTCACTTCCGTCGGGCTTGCCGGAGTCGTCACTCCTCGGCACCTTCCATTCCTGTACTGGACATTCCTGTGCTGGCACCATGCGTCACGGTGGCGGCCTCACCCGTGCCCGACGGTCACTCTGGCTTCTCGCTCCCGCCGCCTTCCTCGCCGTGCTCTTTTTCGTAGGCTTCGGCGCTCTCGTGGCTCCGGGCGATTTGCTCGTTCTCCTGACGGCGCGCTTCGGTCGCAGCGCCCACCGTGTCCGCAGTGTTCCACCGGGGGGTTTCCCCGTCGTGTTCGCGCCACTTCTTCTGGTCGAGGAAGCTCCGGCCGTGCTCGGAGACCTTGTCGCCCGCGCCTTCGAGGTGTTCGCGGCCCGGGACCTTGTTCTCCCACGCCGTGCCCCAGCGCTCGTTCTTGTCCGCGACGCTTTCGTCCACATGGGACTTCCCGGCGGCGCGGGCGGAGTCGGTGAGCTCGTTGCCCTTCTTCTCCAGGCTCGCGGCGAGGTCGACGCTCTTGTCGGTCACCTTGTCCGCGGCTTTGCCGAGCTTCTTCAGCGCGTTCGCGGCGTTCTCGATGGCCGCCTTGGACTTGCCGGCGCTCTGGGCGAGCTTCTCCAGTTGTTCCACGACCTTGGCGATGCGGGTGCCGATCTTCTCGGCCAGGATGCCGCCTTCGACCACGGTGTCGGCGATGAAGGCCGCGATCGTGCCGCCGAAGGTGCACCACGAGGCGGCCAGTGCGGCCAGGCCCTTGACGATCAGCTCGCCCACGAAGGACGAGATCATGTCGCGGATCAGCCCGCGCTCGGTGCCGACCAGGGCGGCCGCCACGTTCATGCCGATCCCGGCGGCGTGGGCCTGCCCCGAGGCCCCGCGCAGCGTCGCGGCGTACCCCTTGGCCGTGTCCTGGTACGCCTGCCCGCCCTGGCCCTGGAACTCGGGCGCCACCTTCGCCGCCGCCTGGTCGTACGCCTCGGCGCTCTGGGCGAGCTGCTTGGAGACGTTCTCCCAGGTCGTGGCCTTCGCCGTGACCGCTTCGGGGTTGCCCGCGAGCTGGTCGAGGCCGTCCTTGAGGAAGCTGATGTGCTCGATCAGCCAGCCGACGCCCGCGCTCGCGAGGGTGCCGAGCGGGTCCATCGCCGCGCCGAGCAGGTCGAGGCCGTCCGTGGCGACGTCCACGCCGAGGTTGAGCCAGTCGCCGTTGCGGAAGTCGGTGATGGACGAGGCGACGTCGTTGAGGATGCCCGCGCCGGAGGTCTGGGCGTTGAGGTTGTCCCACTCGTTGTCGGACGAGCCCAGGTTCGTCATCGAGCCGCCCGGCGACTCGGACTTCGCGACCAGGGGGTTTTCCTGCGTCTCGGTCATCGCGGCAGCTCCTTTCCGAGACCGTTGATGTGACCGGCCGTCTGCTTGTCGTGGTCGTCGTACATGTCGTGGGCCTGCTGGAGCTTGCCGGCGATGTCCTCGGCCGAGCTCGCGACGTCGCCGATGAACGAGGACGCGATCGCCGTCCAGATCTCCATGGCCGCGCCGAAGGGCGCTCCGACCAGGCCGAACGCGTTGTCGCCCATCGCCTGCCCGGCCCCGGCGGTCGCCTGGGCCCCGGCCCGGACGCCTTCGCCGATGTCCTGCACCTCACCCTTGTGCGCCTGCAGCGCCGTCAGGTTGACCTTCTGCCCTCCGGCCATCAGTTACCCCTCCCCAGGAACGAGCCGCCGTTGTAGTAGTCGTCGTCATCGGTGGTGCCTGCCGGGGGCCGGGTGGGCCGGGGCGGGCGCGGGGGGACCGGTGGGGCCGGGGGCGCGGGCGGGCCCGGCCGGGCCGGCGGCGGGACTTCCTCGTCGCGGTCGAAGAACTGCCGCCGCGGTTCGGCCGGCGGCGGTTCCTCTTCGACCTCCGGGGCGGGAATCTGCTCTTCCAGGAATTTCATCGCGTCGCTGTTCTCCCCGATCAGCGGCGCCATGATCGCGGTCAGCTGCTGGGCCGCCTGCACCTGCGCGCGGTGCGCGGTGGTGACCACGGAGGCGGCCAGCGCGGCGCGCGGGAGCTCATCGGCCCGGGGGCCGAAAGCCAGCTGTTGCAGGGCCCCGGCGGTGTTCACCGTGACGGTGACCGCCCCGTCGGCGCTCGTGGCCGTCGCGGAGACGTGCTTCAGCCGGTCCTGGGCCTCGGCGGCCCGCTGTCCGATCTCGGCGATGTCGGCGTTGTTGGGTGCGCCTGCGTTCATGTCCACGACTGACCTCGGGTCCTCGGTTCCACCATGCTCGTTCTGAGGCAGCAAACCCGGTTCCGGTTCCCTCGGCAAGCGAAGTCGTGATTTGTCCGGTTCGCTGCCTTTAAGAGGATTTTGCCATTCGTTTAACAATGGTTCTGGGCCCGTGCTGCGGCGGCGAGCCCGGCGGGTTGAGCACCGGGCCCTCAGGCTTCCGTAAACTCTCGGTGGGCAGCAGGGCCAGACCAGGGAGGTGCGGGTGGCGAACACGGACGAACGTCGCTTCCAGGTTCTTCGCGCGATCGTCGCCGACTACGTCTCCAACCAGGAGCCGGTGGGCTCGAAGACGATCGTCGAGCGGCACAACCTCGGTGTCTCCAGCGCCACGGTCCGCAACGACATGGCGGTGCTGGAGGAGGAGGGTTACATCGCCCAGCCGCACACCAGCGCCGGGCGCATCCCCACCGACAAGGGCTACCGGCTGTTCGTCGACCGGCTCTCGGAGATCAAGCCGCTGTCCACGGCCGAACGCCGCGCGATCACCAGCTTCCTCGACTCCGGCACCGACCTCGACGACGTGCTCCGCCGCTCGGTCCGGCTGCTCGCGCAGCTGACCCGGCAGGTCGCGGTGGTGCAGTACCCGATGCTGACCAACGCCGCGGTCCGCCACCTCGAGGTGGTCCCGCTCACCCCGGCGCGGCTGATGCTGGTGCTGATCACCGACTCCGGCCGGGTCGACCAGCGCACCGTGGACCTCGGCGACGTGGTCGCCGAGGAGGTCGTGCTGCGGCTGCGCGCGGTGCTCAACGGCGCGCTGGCCGGGCGCCGGCTGGCCGAGGCCGCGGCCCGCGTGGCCGAACTGCCGGAGGCGGCCCCGGCCGAGCTGCGCGACAGCCTCATCCGTATCTGTACGGTGCTGGTGGAAACCCTCGTCGAGCACCCCGAGGAACGGCTGGTGCTCGGCGGCACGGCCAACCTGACCCGCAACGTCGCGGACTTCCCCGGATCCCTGCGGCAGGTGCTGGAGGCGCTCGAGGAGCAGGTGGTCGTGCTGAAGCTGCTGGCGGCGGCGCGTTACCCCGGTGCGGTCACGGTCCGCATCGGTGGGGAAAATGAGGACGAACAGATGCGCAGCACCTCGGTGGTGTCGATCGGCTACGGCGCCGACGACATGATCCTGGGAGGCATGGGCATCGTCGGACCGACCCGGATGGACTACCCGGGCACCATCGCGGCGGTCCGCGCGGTGGCCAACTACGTGGGGCAGATCCTGTCCGCCCGCTGACCAGCGGGCCGGGCGGAGCAGAAGGAGAAGGCGAAGACGGTGGCGAGGGACTACTACGGGATCCTCGGGGTGGCCAAGAACGCGTCCGATCAGGAGATCAAGCGCGCGTACCGCAAGCTGGCCCGTGAGCTTCACCCCGACGTGAACCCGTCGGAGGACGCGCAGCACAGGTTCGGCGAGGTGACCACCGCCTACGAGGTGCTCTCCGACCCGCAGAAGCGCAAGGTGGTCGACCTGGGCGGCGACCCGATGGACTCCGGGGCGCGCGGGGGCGGCGGCGATCCGTTCGCCGGCTTCGGCGGCCTCGGCGACATCATGGACGCGTTCTTCGGCGCGGCCGGGGGCGGTGGTGGCCGCGGGCGGGGCCCGCGCAGCCGCGTGCAGCCCGGCTCCGACGCGCTGATCCGGCTCGCGCTCACGCTGGAGGAGTGCGCCACCGGCTCCGACCGTGAGATCACGGTCGACACCGCGGTGGTCTGCGACCTGTGCCGCGGCGCGGGCGCCGCGGAGGGCACGACCACCAAGACCTGCGACACCTGCGGCGGCGCCGGCGAGGTGCAGTCGGTGCAGCGCTCATTCCTCGGCCAGGTCGTCACGGCCCGGCCGTGCCCGGTCTGCCGCGGGCTCGGCGAGGTCATCCCCGACCCGTGCCGCCAGTGCGGCGGCGACGGCCGGATCCGCGCGCGGCGCAACGTCACGGCGAAGATCCCGCCCGGCGTCGGCGACGGCATGCGCATCCGGTTGTCCGGCCAGGGCGAGGTCGGCCCCGGCGGCGGCCCGGCGGGCGACCTGTACGTGGAGATCGACGAGACCCCGCACGAGGTGTTCGTCCGCGAGGGCAACGAACTGCACTGCAACTTCCGCATCCCGATGACCACCGCCGCGCTCGGCGCCACCGTGCCGATCACCACCCTGGTCGACGGCGACTACGAGCTGGACATCGAGCCCGGCACCCAGCCCAACACCGAGCTGGTGCTCACCGCCAAGGGCATGCCGCGGCTGCGCTCGTCCGGCCGCGTGGACGGCCGCGGCGACCTGCACGTGCACGTCGACGTCGTGGTCCCGACCAAGCTCGACGAGGCCCAGCGCGAGCTGCTCGTGGACCTGGCCCAGCAGCGCGGTGAGGAGGTGCCCACGCTGGCGTCCAACGGCAGCAAGCACGGCGGCCTGTTCTCCAAGCTCCGCACCAAGAACCGCTGAGCCGGAACCGTGCCCGACACGACGCTGCCGGTCTTCCTCGCCCCCGTCCTGCCCGAAACCGGGCGGGCGGTGCTCGACGGCGAGGAAGCCCGGCATGCGGCCACCGTCCGCCGGTTGCGCGTGGGCGAGCAGCTCGTGCTCTCCGACGGCGCCGGTGCGATGGCGCGCTGCACCGTCGACTCCGTCCAGTCCGGGCGGGAAGCCCAGCTCACCCTGACCGTCGTCGAACGCTGGACCGAGGAATTGCCTGCGTTGCGCGTGCACGTCGCGCAGGCGCTGGCCAAGGGCGACCGCGGCGAGCTGGCGGTCGAGCTGGCCACCGAGGCCGGTGCCGACGCCGTGGTGCCCTGGCGCGCGGCCCGCAGCGTCGCGCGCTGGGAAGAGGGCACCCGCGGCGGCAAGGCCCTGGCCCGCTGGCGCGCCACCGCCCGTTCGGCCGCCAAACAGGCCCGCCGCGCCCACGTCCCGGACGTCACCGAGCCCGTCGACACCCGCGAGCTCGCGCAGCTCGCCGCCACCATGTCCCGCACCCTGGTGCTCGAATCCGGGGTCACCCGCCGGCTCATCGACGCCGAACTCCCCGACACCGGCGACATCCTGCTCGTCGTCGGCCCCGAAGGCGGCATCACCGACGAGGAGCTGGCCACCCTGCAGTCCGCCGGCGCCATCGCCGTCCGGCTCGGCCCGGCCGTGCTCCGCACCTCCACCGCCGCCGCCGTCGCCCTCGGCGCTCTCGGCGCGCTGACCGGCCGCTGGCACTGAGCCGGGAACACCGCACCGGAGACCCTGAGCCGGGCCAGGGAAACCGCCACGCATTTGCGCCGAGTTATGGCGCGATCACGCTCCGGGCGGCTACGCTCGTGACCAACGCGCGAGAAACCAGATCTCGGCGCGCCACTGGGTGAAAGTGCTCTGGTGCGCGCGTACCCGAAAACCCCGCCGGGCACCTCCCCCCTCGGTCCGGCGGAGCCGCGGTGCGGTGGAGCGACCCCCAGGCTCCACCGCCCGCGGCGTCTTCGCCGATACGCGGTGCGTGACGGCACCGGCCAGCGTGGTCGATGGGTCGGAGTGGGTTTGTAGGGTGGGGCCCATGAGTGACGCGGAGACGGTGTTCGAGCGGATCATCAACGGGGAGATTCCGGCTCAGGTGGTGTACCAGGACGAGCGGACGTTCGCCTTCCGCGACGTGAACCCGCAGGCCGAGGTGCACGTGCTGGTGGTGCCGCGGGTGCGGTACCGGAACCTGGCGGAGCTGGCGGAAGCGGATGGCGGGCTGCTGGCGGACGTGGTGAAGGCGTGCCGTCGGGTGGCCGAGATCGAGGGGATCGCGGAGAGCGGGTACCGGGTGGTGTTCAACACCGACGGGGACGCGGGGCAGACGGTGTTCCACGTGCACGCGCACGTACTGGGCGGGGAGCCGCTGGGGTCGTTCGGGCGGAGCTGAGCCCTCGGCGGCCGGGCCCGCGGGGGGTGGGGAAACCGGCCTGCGGTGGTGGGGGCGGTGCCAGTAGCATCGGGGGAGAACTATTCGTTGTCCGTGAAGTCGATGTAGTCGACCGAGCCGTGCAGAAGCGCAGAAAGCAGGCCAGAGGCCACGTGGCCGGAACCGCACCGGGTGGAGCCGCCCGACCCGACAATCCCGCGTCGAAGGCATCGAAGGCGTCGAAGAGCTCGGCGTCGAAGGGCGGGGAGCCGGCTGCTGCCGAAGGCGTCGCGGCCCAGGCTCAGGCCCGTTTCCCCATCCCCGACGGGGCGGCGCTGAGCCTGCTCGGCTCGCGTGACGAGAACCTGCGCGTGGCCGAAGAGCTGCTCGCCGCGGACGTGCACGTCCGCGGCAACGAGGTGACGCTCACCGGGCCGGCCGCCGACGTGGCCTTCGCCGAGCGCGTCTTCACCGAACTGCTGCAGCTCGCCGCGGGCGGCCAGCAGGTCGGCCCGGACACGGTGCGCCGGACCGTCGGCATGCTCTCCTCCGGCGACGCGTCCCCGGCCGAGGTGCTCAGCCTCAACATCATCTCCCGCCGCGGCAAGACGATCCGGCCCAAGACGCTGAACCAGAAGCGCTACGTCGACGCCATCGACAAGCACACCATCGTCTTCGGCATCGGCCCGGCCGGTACCGGCAAGACCTACCTCGCCATGGCCAAGGCGGTGCAGGCGCTGCAGGCCAAGCAGGTCAGCCGGATCGTGCTGACCCGCCCCGCGGTCGAGGCCGGCGAGCGGCTCGGCTACCTGCCCGGCACGCTGAACGAGAAGATCGACCCGTACCTGCGCCCGCTCTACGACGCGCTGCACGACATGGTCGAGCCCGAGTCGATCCCGCGGCTGATGCAGGCCGGGACCATCGAGATCGCCCCGCTCGCCTACATGCGCGGGCGGGCGCAGCCGCTGTCCACCCAGGTAATGACGCCGGACGGCTTCCGGCCGATCGGTGAACTCCAGGTCGGCGACCTGGTGACCGGTTCAAACGGTGAGCCGACCCCGGTGCTGGGCGTCTACCCGCAGGGCGAGAAGGACATCTACCGGGTCACGGCCAGTGACGGCTCGTCCACGCTGTGCTGTGGGGATCACCTTTGGGCGGTCAAGACCCATGCCGACAAGCGCCGGAACAAGCCCTGGCGGATCCTCGAGACCAAGCAGATGATCGGCAAGCTCCGCGCTGCTCACACCCGGCGGTATGAGTTGCCGATGCTGACGGCGCCGGTCTGCCACCCGGAGCGCGGCGTACCGATGGATCCGTACGCCCTGGGTCTGCTGATCGGCGACGGGTGCCTGACCGGCTCGACCACCCCCGCCTTTAGCAGCGAAGACGAGGAGCTGGCTGCTTCGCTGGCCGTTGCCCTTCCTGGCACCCAGGTGGTCCGGAAATCCCTGGTCGACTACGTGATCAAGCGGGAGCGCCACCGCGGCGAGGCCATCACCCTCGAAAACCCGGTGACAGGGGCTTTGCGAGCGCTGGGACTCATCGGCACCCGGTCCCACACCAAGTTCATTCCCGAGCAGTACCTGCAGAACTCGGCGGCGGTCCGGTTCTCGTTGCTTCAAGGGCTGCTGGACTCCGATGGCGGTCCGGTCGCGCAACGGGCCCGCAGTTGCCGAATCCAGTACACGACGACCTCGCCGAAACTCAAGGACGATGTGATCCGCCTGGTGCGGTCACTCGGCGGTGTCGCCTACTCCGGGTGCCGTCCGGCCGAAGGACGAAAACCAGGACGGGCCAAGGGCCAGGACGTCGCCTACCGGCACGATGCCTTCGTCCTCGACATCCGTCTTCCTGCTGGCCTGAAGCCGTTCCGCTTGGAGCGTAAGCTGCGCAAGTACGACCAGGACGGCGGCGGCAGGCCGATGCGCTTCATCGACCGCATCGAGGCCGCCGGGCAAGCCGAGGCCGTCTGTATTCAGGTGGCGGCCGAGGATTCGCTCTACGTCACCGAGGACTACCTGGTCACTCACAACACCCTGAACGACGCCTTCATCATCCTGGACGAGGCCCAGAACACCACGCCCGAGCAGATGAAGATGTTCCTCACCCGGCTCGGCTTCGGCGCCAAGATCGTGGTGACCGGCGACATCACCCAGATCGACCTGCCCGGCGGCCAGCGCAGCGGACTGCGCGTGGTCCGCGAAATCCTCGAAGGGGTCGAAGACCTGCACTTCAGCGAGCTGACCAGCCAGGACGTGGTCCGTCACCGGCTGGTCGGCGACATCGTCGACGCCTACGAGAAGTGGCAGGCCGTGCAGGACAGCCAGGACCAGCCGTCCGGTGGCTGGAAGGGCAACCGCCGATGAGCATCGAGATCGCCAACGAGTCCGGGGTCGACGTCGACGAGGCGTCGATCGTCTCGGCCGCCCGCTTCACGCTCGACAAGATGGAAGTCAGCCCGCTGGCCGAGCTGTCCATCCTGCTGGTCACCCTCGAGGTGATGGAGGACCTGCACGAGCGGTGGATGGACCTGCCCGGTCCCACCGACGTGATGGCCTTCCCGATGGACGAGCTGGACTCCTCCCGCCGCCCCGACGCGCCCGACGCTTCGCCCGCCCTGCTCGGCGACATCGTGCTGTGCCCGGCGTTCGCCCAGGACCAGGCCAAACAGGCCGGCCACGGGCTGATCGACGAACTGCACCTGCTCACCGTGCACGGCTGCCTGCACCTGCTCGGCTACGACCACGCCGAGCCGGCCGAGGAACGCGAGATGTTCGGCCTGCAGAAGCGGATCCTCACCGAGTTCCAGGCGGCCGTGGCCGAGCTGGACCGGAAGAACGCCCAGCGCAACGCGGACGACCGCGTGCTCGGCATCGCGGGCCTCGACGCGCCCGCGGCCGGGGAAACCTCCTAGGCGCACGGTCATGGGCAGTCCCACGACGCAGCTGGTCGTCGCGATCGCGCTCGTCCTGCTCGCCGGGGTGTTCGCGGCGGCCGACGCGGCCATCAGCACGGTCTCGCAGGCCCGCACCGACGGACTGGTCCGGATCGGGCGGCCCGGTGCGCGCCAGCTCGCCGCCGTGGTGGCCGAGCGCCGCCGGCACATCAACCTGCTGCTCCTGCTGCGGCTGAGCTGCGAGCTGACCGCGACGGTGCTGGTCACGGTGGCGTTCGGGCACTGGTTCGGCGAGCTGTGGCCGGCCGTGCTGCTGTCCGCGGTGGTGATGGTCGTGGTCAGCTACGTGCTCATCGGCGTCGGCCCGCGCACCATCGGCCGCCAGCACCCGTACCGCGTCGGCACGGCCGTGGCCGGGCTGGTGCGCGTGCTCGGCTCGGTCCTCGGGCCGCTTTCGCGGCTGCTGATCGTGATCGGCAACGCGATCACCCCGGGCCAGGGCTTCCGCGAGGGCCCGTTCAGCTCCGAGGTCGAGCTGCGCGAGCTGGTCGACCTGGCCCAGGAGCGGGGCGTCGTCGAAGACTCCGAGCGCGAGATGATCCACTCGGTGTTCGAGCTCGGCGACACGGTGGCGCGCGAGGTGATGGTGCCGCGCACCGAGATCGTCTGGATCGAGCGCACCAAGACCGTCCGCCAGGCGCTCGCGCTGGCGCTGCGCACCGGGTTCACCCGGCTGCCGGTGATCGGCGAGTCGGTGGACGAGATCGTCGGCGTGGTCAACATCAAGGACCTGATGCCCGCCTTCATGGACCCGGACGGCCCCAGCACCGTGGTCGACGCCGTGATGAACCCGGCCAGCTACGTGCCCGACTCCAAGCGGCTCGACGAGCTGCTCAAGGAGATGCAGCGCACGCACAACCACCTGGCGATCGCGGTCGACGAGTACGGCGGCACCGCGGGCCTGCTGAGCATCGAGGACATCCTGGAGGAGATCGTCGGCGAGATCACCGACGAGTCCGACACCGACGAGCGCCCCGAGGTCGAGGAGCTCGACGGCGGCGCCGTGCGCGTGTCCTCCCGCCTCGGCATCGACGACCTCGGCGAGCTGTTCGGGATCGACCTCGAAGAAGACCACGACGTGGAGACCGTGGGCGGACTGCTCGCGGAGCGGCTGGGCCGGGTCCCGCTGCCGGGAGCCGAAGCCGAGGTCGCCGGCCTGCGGTTGTTCGCCGAAGGCGGCAAGGACCGGCGCGGCCGGATGCGGATCACCTCGGTGGTGGTGCACCCGGCCGACGCCGAGGCGGTGACCGAATCCGGTGCGCGCCGCCGCACCAGGGTGCCCCAGCCCGAAGAACGCGACAGGAGAGTCGAACATGCCTGACCTCGAGGCCGAGGACCAGAAGCTCGTCACGCTGGCCCGGTCGTCGCGCGCCCGCTCGCGCACGGCGGAAGGTGCCGCCGTGCGCGACACCGACGGCCGGACGTACACGGCCGCGACCATCGACCAGCCCTCGTTCAAGCTGACCGCGCTGCAGGCCGCCGTGGCCGCCGCGCTGTCGAGCGGAGCCGAGGGGCTCGAGGCGGCGGCCGTCGTCACGTCCGACGCGCTGGTCCAGGAGGCGTCCGTGCACGCCGTGCGCGACCTGGCCGAAACGGCTTCGATCATCCTGGCCGACCCGGAGGGCAACGTCGTCGAGGTGCTCGCCTGATGACCGCACCGCACCGCTCGGGCTTCGCCTGCTTCGTCGGACGGCCCAACGCGGGCAAGTCGACGCTGACCAACGCGCTCGTGGGCTCGAAGGTCGCCATCACCTCCAGCAAGCCGCAGACCACCCGGCACGCCATCCGCGGGATCGTGCACCGCGACGACGCGCAGCTGGTCATCATCGACACCCCAGGCCTGCACCGGCCGCGCACCCTGCTGGGCCAGCGGCTCAACGACATCGTGCACTCGACCTGGTCCGAAGTGGACGTGGTCGGGCTGTGCGTGCCGGCCGACGAGAAGGTCGGCCCCGGCGACCGGTTCATCGCGGCCGAGCTGGCCAAGATCGCGAAGCGGACGCCGGTGATCGGCATCGTCACCAAGACCGACCTGGTGCCGCCGGAGCAGGTCGCGGCGCAACTGCTGGCGCTGCAGGAGGTGATGGAGTTCGCCGACCTGGTGCCGGTGTCCGCTGTGGACGGTTTCCAGGTGCAGACGGTGGCCGACCTGCTGGTGGCCCGGCTGCCCGAGGGCCCGCAGCTCTACCCGGACGGCGAGCTCACCGACGAGCCGGAGCAGACGCTGGTGGCCGAGCTGATCCGCGAGGCCGCGCTGGAGGGCGTCCGCGACGAGCTGCCGCACTCGATCGCCGTCACGGTCGAAGAGATGCTGCCGCACGAGGGCCGCGACGACATGATCGACGTGCACGCGTTCCTGTACGTGGAGCGGCCGAGCCAGAAGGGCATCATCCTCGGGCACAAGGGCGAGCGGCTGCGCGAGGTCGGCGCCACCGCACGGCGGCAGATCGAGGGCCTGCTGGGTTCGAAGGTCTACCTCGACCTGCACGTGAAGGTGGCCAAGGAGTGGCAGCGCGACCCGCGCCAGCTGCGTCGGCTGGGTTTCTGAGCGCCTTTCGCGAACGGCCGGTGGCCGCAATGTCTCGATTGGATCGCGGGACCGTCTTTTCCCGGCGGGAACCGGGCAGCGGCCCCTAAAGTCGCAGCTTCGTGCCACCGCCGGCTGATCGGGCAGCCGCGGCGGCGATCCAGGAGAAGACCAGGAAAGGGTTTCCCCCACCATGACCAGTGACCAGGGCCTGCCCCCCTACTCCGGCGGACCGCAGGAGGGCTACCAGCCCGGACCGCCGCCGTCGAACAACCTCGTGTGGGCCATTCTCACGACCATCTTCTGCTGCCTGCCGTTCGGCATCGTGTCGATCGTCCAGGCCGCGAAGGTGAACGGGCTGTGGGCCCAGGGCCAGACCGCGGCGGCGCAGCAGGCCGCGCAGTCGGCGAAGAAGTGGGCGATCATCTCGGCGGTGATCGGCGTGATCTGGATCGTGATCGCGGTGATCCTGTCGGCCACGGGGGCGCTCACCTTCGGCGGTAACGTCAGCACCTACTGACGGCGAACACCCACCAGGGGGATTTCCATGACCGGCCCGTACCCACCGCCCGGCGCCCCGGGCTACGGCCAGAACGGTTACGGACCGCCGCCGGACAACAACCTCGTCTGGGCCGTCCTCACCACCGTGCTGTGCTGCCTGCCGCTGGGCATCGTTTCGATCGTGAAGTCCGGGCAGGTCAACAGCCTGTGGTTTCAGGGCCTCCACGCGGAGGCGCACCAGGCGGCGGCCGACGCGCGGAAGTGGGCCCTGTGGTCGGCCATCACCACCGGAGGCCTCCTGGCGCTGTACGTGGTGTTCATCGTGGTGATGGTCGTGGTCGCCGGGGGTTCGGCCTCGGAGTACACACCATGACGACCGTCTACACGGGAGTTCCGGCGCGAGGGCCACGGGCGAAGGCACGGGCCCTCGCGCCGCCCGCCGCCGCCGTCGCGGGCCTCGGCGTCTGCTGCGCGTTGGTGTGGCTGGGCGACCCGACCACCCCCGGCGGGCCGCTGCCGGTGTGCCCGACCAAGTACCTGTTCGGGATCGACTGCCCCGGCTGCGGCGGCCTGCGCATGGCCTACAGCCTGATGCACGGCGATTGGGCCGGGGCCTTGCACTACAACGCCGTCTCGCTGGTTTTCGTGGTGCTGCTCGCCTGGAGCGGGGCCGCGTGGACCCTCGGCCGGCTGCGGGGCCGCGCGGTCCGTTCGTGGCTGCACTGGCGCCGGACGCCGCTCGTGGTGGCCGTGGTGTTCTGCCTCTGGTTCGTGGTGCGCAACCTGCCGTTCCCGCCGTTCACCGGACTGGCGGTCTGAAGTTCGCCCCCGGGCGGAACCGGGGCGGGCTCGCCCCCGTCGCAGGAGTCCGGCCCGCCTGCAACCACGGGTGCCTGCCCGGACCGGCGGCGGGCGTGACCGAGTACGCTCCCGCGCACCGGCCACCAGCGCGACCACGGCCGGTCCCGCGTGCGAAGCATCGCGCGGGTGAACGACGAACGAGGGGGAATACCCGATGACCGATCCCTACGGCCGGCCCACCGGCCCGCCGCAGGGCCGGCCGCCCACCGGCGGGCCGTACGGCTCGCCGGGTGATTTCGGCCGGCAACCGCCCTCTGGCGGGTTCCCCCAGCCCGGCGAGCCCGGCCGGCCCGTGACCGGTGGCTTCGGCCAGCCGGGTTACGGCCAGTCGCCCGGTGGGTACGGTCAGCCGACGGCTTTCGGCCCGCCCGCGCCGTACGGGATGCCGGGCTCGTACGGTCCTCCCGGCGGTTACGCGAACTGGGGCCAGCGCGCCGGGGCGTACCTGATCGACATCGCGCCGCTGATCGCGGGCATGATCGTGGCCCTCCTGGTCACCATCGCCAGCACCTCCGCGGGCACGATCGTCTACCTCTTCGCGCTCCTGGGCTTCCTCGGCTGGACGGTCTACAACCGCTGGATCGCGGCCGGCGCCACCGGCCAGTCGCTGGGCAGGCGGATCCTCGGCATCAGGCTGATCCGCGAGGACACCGGCCAGCCGCTCGGCGCCGGTATGGCTTTCGTCCGCGATCTCGCGCACGTCCTCGACAGCGCGATCTGCTACCTCGGTTTCCTGTGGCCGTTGTGGGACGACAAGTCCCAGACCTTCTCCGACAAGATCATCGGCACCATCGTCGTGCCTGCGGAGGCCGCGCCCGTAGCCGCCCCGTACGGGCCGCCGGGCTTCGGCCAGCTTCAGCAGCCGTTCGGCGGCGGGTTCCCCCCGGCCGGACCGCAGCCGGGCTTCGGGGGCTGGCCCCAGCAGCCGGGCGGGTTCGCGCCGCCGGGCCAGTCGGGCCAGCCGCAGCCGGGCGGGTTCGGTCAGCCGGGCCAGCCGTTCGGCCGGCCGCAGCCGGACGGTTCCGGCGCGTCCGGTTTCGAGCAGGCCGAGGCGACCCGGATGATCACGCCGGGCCGTCCGGACGGCGGCGCGTCCGACCCGGCCGAGCGCACCCAGGCGCTGAAGCCGGGACCGGCCGAGCCCGGCTGGTCCGAGGCCACGCAGCACCTCCCGCCGGAGCAGTCCGGCCGGAACTGAGCCGTCCATCCGGAAAGACCCGCGGCGGGGGAGCTCGCCGGGACCACGAGAAGTTGGGGTAACCAGTCATGACCAATCCCTACGGTCAGCCGCAGCCCTACGGTCAGCCGCAGCCCTACGGTCAGCCGCAGCCCTACGGTCAGCCGCAGCCCTACGGCCAGCAGCCGCCCTACGGCCAGCCGCAGCAGCCGGGTTACGGCCCGCCGTCCGGCGGCCTGCCCGCCTACGGAGCCCCGCAGGGCCAGTACGCCCAGCCGGCCCCGTACGGCCAGCCGGCCTACGGCGGACCGGGCATGGGCATGGGCCTGCCCGGCGGCGGCGACATCAACTCGATCAAGGAGTACAAGGGCTGGGCGATCGGCTGCATCTTCCTGATGTGGATCCTCGCGATCTTCGCCATCATGAAGTCGAACGAGGTCCGCACCTTCAAGATGCAGGGCAACTACGTGATGGCCGAGCAGGCCTCCCAGACCACGAAGACGCTGTGCCTGATCGCCACCATCATCGGCGCCATCGGGTGGGCGTTCGGGATCATCATGGTCATCGTCTCGATCGCCGCCGCCGCGTCGGTGAGCACGCACTACTGCAGCGGCTACTACTGCTGAACCAGGGTGTCACCGCCCCGATGTCGCCCGGAAGTGGGACGATGTCGGGGTGGTGAACCTGTACCGCGACACCGGAGTGGTGCTCCGCACGCACAAACTGGGTGAGGCCGACCGGATCATCACCCTGCTGACCCGGCGGCACGGCAAGGTCCGCGCCGTCGCCAAGGGCGTGCGCCGCACCTCCTCGCGGTTCGGCGCCCGGCTGGAGCCCTTCGGCCACGTCGACGTGCAGTTCTACACCGGCCGCACCCTCGACGTGATCACCCAGGTCGAGACCGTGGACGCGTTCGCGCTGCCGCTGGTCGCCGACTACCAGCGCTACACCGCGGCCAGCGCCATCGCGGAGACGGCCGACCGGCTGTCGGCCGAAGAGGGCGAGCCGGTGCTGAAGCTGTACCTGCTGGCTGTCGGCGCCCTGCGCGCGCTCGCGGGCGGCGAGCGCGACCCTTCCCTGGTGCTCGACGCGTTCTTCCTGCGCGCCATGTCCTACGCCGGCTGGGCGCCCGCCATCACCGAGTGCGCCCGCTGCGGGCTGCCGGGCCCGCACGCCGCGTTCAACGTCGCCGCGGGCGGCTCGATGTGCCCCGACTGCCGCCTCGCCGGCTCGGTGCACCCCGCGCCCGAGGTGCTGGTCCTGCTCGAAGCCCTGCTGCACGGCGAGTGGCCGGTGGCGGAGGCGGCGCCCGGGATCACCCGCCGGGACGCGTCCGGGCTGGTCGCGGCCCACCTGCAGTGGCATCTGGAGCGTCAGCTCCGGTCCCTGCCCCTGGTGGAGCGGCGCGCCCGGGAGGTCACGGCACCGGGCAAGTAGGGTCCTCCTGGTAGGAAGATTCACCCTTCGGAGGAGGCGCTCAGTGCTGCGCAGGGGTCGTGAGAACCGGGTGTCGGGCTACGAGCAGCGGGCGCCCGATCCGCACCCGTCCGGGGCCCGGCCCCCGGAGATCCCCCGGGAGCTGGTCCCCCAGCACGTGGCGCTGGTGATGGACGGCAACGGCCGCTGGGCCAACCAGCGCGGCCTGCCCCGGATCGAGGGGCACAAACGCGGTGAGGCCGTGATGATCGACGTGGCCAGCGGCGCGGTCGAACTCGGCGTCAAATGGCTCTCGGTGTACGCGTTCTCCACGGAGAACTGGAAGCGCAGCCCCGAAGAGGTGCGGTTCCTGATGGGCTTCAACCGCGACACCATCCGGCGCCAGGTGGACTACCTCGGCTCGATCGGCGTGCGCATCCGCTGGGCCGGGCGGCGGCCGAAGCTGTGGGCCAGCGTGATCAAGGAACTCCAGGTCGCCGAGGAGAAGACGAAGGACAACACGGCGCTCACCATGACCATGTGCGTCAACTACGGCGGCCGCGCCGAACTGGGCGACGCGATGCGCCGGATCGGCCAGGACGTGGCCGCGGGCCGGATCAACCCGGACAAGATCGACGAGCGCACCATCGGCAAGTACCTGTACCAGCCGGAAATGCCCGACGTCGACCTGTTCCTGCGCCCTTCGGGTGAGCAGCGGACGTCGAACTTCCTGCTGTGGCAGTCCGCGTACGCCGAGATGGTCTACCAGGACACGCTGTTCCCCGACTTCGACCGGACCCACCTGTGGCGCGCCTGCCTGGAGTTCGCGAAGCGAGACCGCCGCTTCGGCGCGGCGGTCGACCAAGCGGAGCGGGCGGCCGCGGAAGGAGAGGCATCATGACCACCGCGGAGGCCGCCGAAACCGGCGCACTGCTCACCCTCGCCCGCGAGGCGCTGGAGCGCTACCTCGACGTGCGCGTGGACGACGACGGCGCCATCACCTTCTCCCACGCCGACGTGCCGTGCGTGATCCAGGCGACGCGGCTGGCCGAGGGCCTCACGGTGCTCAGCCTGACCTGCGTCGTGGCCTGGGACCTGCCGGAGGACCCGGCCCTCGCCGTGGCGGTCGCGGAGCGGGCGGGCCAGGGCTTGTTCGGCACCCTCGGCGTCGGGCACACCGAGAACGGGCTCGACGTGACGCTGCGGTACGCGTTCCCGGCCGAGGGCATGGAGCTTTCGCCGCTGGGCACCCTGCTGATGCTGGTGGTGTCGACGGCGTCGCAGCTGCGGACGGAACTGCCCGGGCTCACCCCCGGCGGGGGCTGAGGGCCTTGGTCCGCCCGCCTCCCGGTGTAGGCCGGGTGAGTCTGCCCGGTCCCGGGCGGCGGGCTGAACGGTTGAGTTCGGGCCGGCGCGGTTCCCGTGCGGCCTCCTGAGCTTCGGAGCCCGGCCGGATCTGCCCGGTTTGCCGCTCCTGGGATCGCCGCCCGGGTGAAAATCCCCGGAAACCGTCGCGAGAGGACCGTTCGCGACGCGTGCGGCTGTGATCTCGTCGGGGTGCACTGGCATCATCGGGCTCGTGGAAACCCTCTCCCGCACCACGACCGAGGAGCCTCGGCGCACGCGGCGGTTCCGGATCAGCTCCATCGAGATCCTGTGCGCCGTGCTGCTGGTCGCCATCCTGGCCCAGGGCTGGCTCCAGAACGCCTTCGACGTGCCCGCGCTGCGCACCGGCTCCACGGTGTTCGTCGCGGTGTGCGTGCAGGCGTTGCCGTTCCTGGTGCTCGGGGTCCTGATCAGCGGCGCGATCGCGGCCTTCGTACCGGCGCGGGTGCTGGAGCGGGTGCTGCCGAAGAAGGCCGGCGCCGCGGTCGGAGTCGCCGGGCTCGCCGGGGTCGCGCTGCCCGGCTGTGAGTGCGCTTCGGTGCCGGTCGCGCGGCGGCTGATCGGCCAGGGCGTCGCGCCCGCGGCCGCGCTGACCTTCCTGCTGGCCGCGCCGGCGGTGAACCCGGTGGTGCTGGTGGCCACCGCGGTCGCGTTTCCCGGGCGGCCGGAGATGGTGCTGGCCCGGTTCGCCGGTTCGCTCGCCACCGCGATGACCATGGGCTGGATCTGGGCCCGCTGGGGCAAGCTGTCGTGGATCACCGAGCGCGCGCTGCGGCGGCTGCCCGACGTCGCGCCGGGGCAGCGCTGGAAGGTGTTCGCCGAGACCGCGCGCACGGACCTGGTGGAGGCCGGCGGGTTCCTGGTGCTGGGCGCGCTGATCTCCTCCACGCTGAACGTGCTGGTGCCGGAGAAGTGGTTCGGCGTGCTGTCGGACCAGGTCGTGGTCGGGGTGCTGGTGATGGCGGTGCTGGCCGTGGTGCTGGCGCTGTGCAGTGAGGCGGACGCGTTCGTCGCCGCGTCGCTGACGGCGGTGCCGATGCTGCCGAAGCTGGTCTTCCTGGTGGTCGGGCCGGCCATCGACGTCAAGCTGTTCGCCCTGCAGGCGGGCACGTTCGGCCGGTCCTTCGCCGCGCGGTTCGCACCGGTGACCTTCGTGGTCGCGCTGGCCTGCGGCAGCGTCGCCGGCCTGCTGGTGCTGGGGGGTGCGCGATGAGGCGCGAAACGCAGAACGTGCTGCTCATCCTGCTCGGCGGCGCGCTGGTGAAGATCGCCCTGAACGGCGACTACCTGCGCTACGTCAAGCCCGCACAGCAGCCGTGGATCATCCTCGGCGGGGCGGTGATGCTGGTGCTCGGCGGCGTCGCGATCGTCAGCGACGTCCTGACCGCCCGGGCCACCACCCGTGCGGCCTCGGCGGCGGGCCCGGACCACGGCGCGGAGCCCGCCCACGCCGCCCACGCAGACGACGGCCACGGGCATTCCCACACCGTGCGGTCCGCGTGGCTGCTGGTGGTGCCGGTGCTCGCGGTGTTCCTGGTGGCGCCGCCCGCGCTGGGCGCGGATTCGGTGACCCGCACGGAGGCCCGGATCCCGCAGAGCGCGGCCAACACCTCGGCCGCGGCGTTCCCGCCGCTGCCCGCGGGCCCGGTGGTGCCGATGGCGATGAACGAGGTGGTTAGCCGGGCCGGCTGGGACTCGAACGGAACCCTGAACGGACGCACCGTGTCGATGACCGGCTTCGTCGTCCACGCCGGGGGCCAGACCCTGCTCGCGCGCCTGGTGATCAGCTGCTGCGCCGCCGACGCCTCCCCGGTGACGGTCCACCTCAAGGGCCCCGCCGCCGACCGCTTCCCCAGCGACACCTGGCTCCAGGTCACCGGCCAGGTCGTGCCCGGCACCGCCAGCGAGGCCAACAGCTACACCCCGGACCTGACCCTGGCCACCATCGAGCGCATCCCGGCGCCGAAAGACCCGTACGAGTACTGAGGCCGCGAGCCGACGCATCCGCGCCGAAATCCGGGGTCACCTGCGCCACGCCGAGCGGGCCCACGTCCGGCGGGCCGGTGTCACTGGCGCTGGCGGCTTGGGCCGGGCCGGGCGGCGAGCTAAGCCCGGTCGAGCGTGGCCGGGCCCGCCGAATGGGTGCCGGAGTGCTCTGGCCCTACGGCACTCTCCGGCTTGTCGCGTCGAATCAACCAGAGCCGAGCTGCGCTGCTTGCTTGGCCATATCGGATCGCGCTGGGCCGAGCTGTGCTGCACGCTTTGTCTTGTCAGATCGCGCTGGGCCGAGTCTCGCCGTGCGACCTGTCGCGCCCGGATCGCTCTGGGCTGAAGCGCGCTGCCCGCCCATCGACACCGAGCGCCGTCTGGCGACATCGCTTCGCTCGACTTGTGGCGGAGTGGCCCCGGGCTGAGCTGTCCTGTCCGACTTACCGAGCCGCGCCGGCCGCGTGCTCGGCGCAGGTGCCGGTGATCTCCACCGTGTGGCTGATGTCGGAGAACCCGTTCTCCGAAGCGATCTTCTCCGCCCAGCGCTCCACCGCGGGGCCCTCGACCTCCACCGTGCGGCCGCACACGCGGCAGACCAGGTGATGGTGGTGGTGGGAGGAGCAGCGGCGGTAGATGGCCTCACCCGAATCGGTGCGGAGCACGTCGATCTCGCCGGCCTCGGACAGGGACTGCAGGGTGCGGTAGACGGTGGTCAGGCCGATTCCGTCGCCCCGTTTGCGCAGCTCGTCGTGCAGTTCTTGGGCCGAGCGGAAGTCGTCGACGGTGTTGAGCAGGTCCACCACCGCGGTGCGCTGCTTGGTCGAGCGGCGGCCGGGCACCGGGGCCGAGGTCATCGTCATTTCCCTTCCTGCACGTGGGCCACCGCGTCGACGACGATGTGGGCCAGGTGGTCGTCCACCAGGCGGTAGACCACTTCACGGCCGCGCCGCTCGCCCTCCACCACGCCCGCGGTCTTCAGCACGCGCAGGTGCTGGCTGATCAGCGGCTGCGCCACGTCGAGGGCGTCCACCAGCTCGTGCACGCACCGATCCGACTCCCGGAGCTGCAGCACGATCGCAATCCGGACCGGCGCGGCCAGCGCGCGCAGCAGGTCCCCGGCGTCGGCGAGGATGCCGGCGGACGCGCCGAGCGGGGCGGCGGCGGGACGCCCGGGCGAGTGCGGCTCGGCCTCCGGGGGGATCGGGCCGGCCGAGAGAGCGCCCGAAGTCGCCGTGGCCATCGCTGCCTCCAGTCACGTCTCGATCACCCGGGAATCCGGGGCGCCGGATTCCGAAGCCGGATGTCATTACCGGTAACGGTCGCCACCATCGTAGTGTTCCCCCGCCCTCGCGCGCGGCCACCGCCCCCGCAGTCCGGACTCACCCGCGCGGGTGAGTCCGTGAAGGATTGGCACCACGGCTTCGCAACCGGTCGCCTACGGTGCACTGGTGTCGCGGGGCGTTTCGTCGCTGCTGGCCACGCTGACGACCCGCGCGTGGTGAGCCGGAGGCAGTGGGGAGACATGACCCGTTTCGTGACCAAGACGGTGGTGGCGGTCTGCGCGGCACTGCCCGTGCTCGCGCCAGTCACGGCTTCGGCCCGGACCGCGGCGGGAGTGGACGAGCGGACCGGCCCGGTGTCGTTCGCCAACGCGGCCTCGGTGCGGCTCGGCGCGGACGCGCAGCACGGCGGGGCGCTGATCACCGAAACCCAGCGCTCCCCGGTGAGCCCCGGCCGGTCGAAGCTCGGCGAGGACCGCGTTTCCGTGCCGAAGAACGACGGAGAGCGCGCCAGCTTCGGCGGCAACTACGAGATCGACCTCGGCCCGTACGGCAGCGGCGCGCCGAGCCCGTACCCGGCCGGCATCGCCAGCCGCGACCACGACGTCGTCGCGGAACTGCAGGCCACGGACGTGCCCAGGGCCGTCGCCGAGACCAACTACGCGCTGCGTGACCACGCCCGCGGCGGCGCCGGACCGGTCGACGACACCGTGCTGGTCCTCGAAGGCGCCCGCAGCGCGGTCGACTGTGCTGCGCCGAGGAAGCTCACCGGCACGACGAGCGTCACGCGGCTGTGGGTCCGCGGCGACGGCGACGCGTTGCGCCCGGTGGCCGTGCCCGAGGGCTCGGCCACGCTGCGCGTGAGCAACCTGCGCATGGGCGCGCCCGGCTCCGTTCCGCAGGCCAGCCGCGACACCACGGTGTCGGACCTCGAGGTGTCCCGGGTCTCGGCCTTCGACCAGTTGATCAAGCAGGACGGCTGGCGGGCCGGCGACGTGACCGCGGTGGCCGGCTGGCGGGTCCGGATCACCACCCACGTGCACGACGCGGCGGACGTCCAGCTCCAGGACGTGCCGACGACCATCGTGCTCGGCGGCGTCAGCTGCTCGATCCCGAAGGACTTCGTGGCCCGGCCCGCCGGTGGTACCAGCGGTGGAGCGAAGGTGAACCAGCCGCCGGTGCCGACCGAGGTCCCGGCTGGGTACCTGGCCCCCGCGCCCGCGCCGCCGAGTGGCCGCCGGGTGCCGATCGGTCTCGGCCTGCTGGGCGGCGGCCTGGTCTTCGGCGCGCTGGCGATCGGGCTCGGACGCCGTCGCGTGGCCCGCGGCGAGTAACCGTGCTTCGCCGAGCGCTGATCCTGCTGTTCTCGGGGCTCGCCGTGCTCGGGCTGGCTGCGGGGGTGGTGGTGCTGACCTGGGCGCCCGCCCCGGCGCCGGTCGCCGCGGCCGAGCCCCCGCCGGGCTCACTGCCCGGTGAGGACGGCGCGCCCGCCGTGCTGCCCGCCGACAGCTCCGCGGTGGGGCAGCAGCGGCCCGGCACCGTCCGGCTGCCCGGTGGCGCCGAGTCGCGCCTGGTGCGCACCGAGGTGACCCGCGACGGCGTGCTGCCGATCCCGCGCGGGCTCGTCGACGCGGCGTGGTGGGGCGCCCGGCTCGGTGCCGAACAGGGCGCCGCGGTGCTGTCCGGGCACGTCAACTGGGGCGGCGCCAAGGGGCCGTTCGACGAGCTGTGGCGGATCCGCACCGGCGACGACGTGAGCATCGTCGACGCCGCCGGCGGCCGGTGGCTCTACCGCGTGACCGGAGCCATGACCGTGGCGAAGGGGGAGCTGCCCGCGCAGGCCCCGCGGTGGTTCGCGCAGAGCGGCCCGCACCGGCTGGTACTCGTGACCTGCGGCGGCGACTACGTCGGTGGGCGCGAAGGTTACGACGAGAACCGGATCGTGACGGCGAACCTGGTTTCGCGCCCGGACTGAGCCCGCCGACCCGGTGCAACCCCCGGGGCCTCCCGCGGCATGTCTCCCGGCGAGTACCCGCCGAACCAGGGAGCACGATGCAGGGGACACAGGAACACACCGCGAGGGGTTCGTGGCGAGGGGCGCGGCTGGTCGCCGGGCTGGCGGCGGTGGCCGCGCTGGTCACCGGGTGCGGCTCGGCCGGCCCGTCGCCGTCGTCCGGGTCCGTTGGGTCCTTGCCTGCGTCCGCGTCGCGCCCGTCCGCCGGCCCGGGCGGGCCGCAGCCGCAGGCGGATCCCGGCCGTACGCCCGGCACGGTCAGCCTGCCCGCCGGTGGCACCGCGAAGCTGGTGCCCGAGGAGGTCGGCGCCGACGGGGCGCTGGTCATCCCGCCGAGTCTCGACGAGGCGGCGTGGTGGGGCTCCGGGCTCGGCGCGGCCAGGGGCGTCACGCTGTTCTCCGGGCACGTCAACTGGAAGGGCCGCACCGGTCCGTTCAACCAGCTGTGGCAGCTGAAGGAGGGCCAGACGGTCACCGTCACCGACACCGCGGGCGCGCGGTGGAGCTACCGGGTGGACGAGGTCCGCACGATCCACAAGTCGGGCCTGGCGGCCGAGTCGGAGAAGCTGTTCTCGCCCGACGGGCCGCACCGGCTGGTCCTCGTCACCTGCGGCGGCGACTACGTCGGCGGTACCGAGGGTTACGACGACAATCGGGTGGCCGCGGCCGAACTCGTGACCCGGCCCTGACCGCTTCTCACCTCCGCCGCAGGCGCCACGAGGGCGGCCGGATAGGCTGGACGTTCTAAGTCCGATAACCGTCCCCGCATGCGTCCGGAGCGTGGAGTGCCCGCCAACACCATCGAAACCGTCGTCAGTCTGTGCAAGCGCCGTGGCTTCGTCTTCCCGTCGGGGGAGATCTACGGCGGCACCAGGTCGGCGTGGGACTACGGGCCGCTCGGCGTGGAGCTGAAGGACAACATCAAGCGCCAGTGGTGGAAGACCATGGTGCAGGGCCGCGAAGACGTGGTCGGCCTCGACTCCTCGGTCATCCTCCCGCGCCAGGTGTGGGTCGCCTCGGGGCACGTGAACGTGTTCACCGACCCGCTGATCGAGTGCCTTTCGTGCCACAAGCGGTTCCGGGCCGACCAGCTCGCCGAGGAGTACGCGGAGCGCAGCGGCAAGGAGACCTCGGAGGACGACCTGTCCGACGTGCCGTGCCCGAACTGCGGCACCCGCGGCAAGTACACCGACCCGCGTGACTTCAACATGATGCTGAAGACCTACCTCGGCCCGGTCGAGTCCGAGGACGGCCTGCACTACCTCCGCCCGGAGACCGCGCAGGGCATCTTCGTGAACTTCAACAACGTGCAGCAGGCTTCGCGCAAGAAGCCGCCGTTCGGCATCGGCCAGGTCGGCAAGTCCTTCCGCAACGAGATCACGCCGGGCAACTTCATCTTCCGCACGCGCGAGTTCGAGCAGATGGAGATGGAGTTCTTCGTCGAGCCGGGCGAGGACGAGACCTGGCACCAGTACTGGATCGACACGCGTACGAAGTGGTACACCGACCTCGGCATCAAGGCCGAGAACCTGCGCCATTTCGAGCACCCGAAGGAAAAGCTTTCGCACTACGCGAAGCGCACCGTCGACATCGAGTACCGCTTCGCGTTCAACGCGGGCCAGGAATGGGGTGAGCTGGAAGGCATCGCCAACCGCACCGACTTCGACCTGACCACGCACTCGAACCACTCGGGCGTGGACCTGTCGTTCTTCGACCAGGCCTCGGGCCAGCGCTACCGCCCGTTCGTGATCGAGCCGGCCGCGGGCGTGGGCCGTTCGATGATGGCCTTCCTCGTCGACTCGTTCGAAGAGGAAGAGGTCCCGAACGCCAAGGGCGGCACGGACAAGCGCACGGTCCTGCGCCTGGACCCGCGCCTGTCCCCGTACAAGGCCGCGGTGCTGCCGCTGTCCCGCAACGCCGACCTCTCGCCCAAGGCCCGCGACCTCGCGGCCACCCTGCGCAAGCACTGGAACGTCGACTTCGACGACGCCCAGGCCATCGGCCGCCGCTACCGCCGCCAGGACGAGATCGGCACGCCGTACTGCGTCACCGTCGACTTCGACACCCTGGAGGACAACGCGGTGACCATCCGCGAGCGCGACAGCATGAAGCAGGAGCGCATCGCGATCGACCAGGTGGAGTCCTACCTGGGCGCGCGGCTGATCGGCTGCTGAGGTCTTCTCGGCGGACGGCTTGCCTCGGACTTTGCATGGCCTAGCTGTCGGTGGGCCCCTCGTTGCGTCTGGCCAGGAAGCCCACCGGCGCCAGTAGCTGGCTCTGCCCGTTTTTTCCGGGCCTGCCCGAGGCGGTGAATGCCGCACCCCTGACACCTGTCATGCCCACGTCGTGACGCAACACCTGTGCTCTGGCGTTCTGCGTCCAGCAGGCTTGACCGCATGGAAACCACACAGGCCGGGCGCGAGGCGCAGGACGTCGCGGCTGGGGCGGCCGTTCACCTGAGCGGGTTGAAGAAGCAGTACGGCGGGGTGCGCGCCGTCGACGGGGTCGACCTGAGCATCGCGCCCGGGGAGGTCGTGGCGCTGCTCGGGCCGAACGGTGCGGGCAAGTCCACCACCGTCGACCTGATCCTGGGGCTCAGCCGGGCCGACGCGGGGGTGGTCAGGGTGTTCGGCCGGACGCCGGCCGGGGCCGTGCGGGACGGGATGATCGGGGCGATGCTGCAGGGCGGCACGCTGCTCGACGACCTGACCGTGCGCGAGACCGTCGGCCTGGTCGCGAACCTGCACCGCCGGTCGATGCCGCCGGCCGAGGCGCTCGAGCGGGCGGGTATCGCCGAGCTGGCCGATCGGCGGGCCAACAAGCTCTCCGGCGGGCAGAAGCAGCGGGTGCGGTTCGCCGTCGCGCTGGTGGCCGATCCGGACCTGCTCGTGCTCGACGAGCCGACCGCCGCGATGGACGTCGGGACGCGGCGGGAGTTCTGGAAGTCCATGTACGCCTTCACCGAGAGCGGGCGGACCGTGCTGTTCGCGACGCACTACCTGGAGGAGGCCGAGGAGTTCGCCGACCGCGTGGTCCTCATGCGCTCCGGGCGCGTCGTCGCCGACGGGACGGTGGCGCAGGTCCGCGCGCTGGCCGGCGGGCGCACCATCCGGGCCGTGCTGCCCGGCGCGACGCAGGCCACCGGGCCGATGCTGGCCGGGCTGCCCGCCGTGACCGAGTTCGAGCTGCGCGGTGAGCGTGCCGCCATTTCCAGCTCCGCCTCCGATGCCACGCTGCGGGCCCTGATGGCGGCCGTGCCGGACGTGCGGGACATCGAAATCAGCGCCGTCGGCCTCGAAGGCGCGTTCCTTTCCCTGACCGCGAGCGACACCAGCACGGAAGAAGCAGTCCGATGAGCCTTGGCTACCTCGCCGTCGAGATCCGGCGGCTGTTTCGCTCCCCGCGGTTCCTGGTGTTCGTGGTCGCCTTCCCCGCGGTGATGTTCCTGTTGCAGGCCAACGTCTTCACCAAGGCCGGCGATCCGGGTCACGCGGCCGTCACCGCGGTGGTCATGGTCAACATGATGGCCTTCGGCACGTTCGCCGCGGCCACCATGAACGGCGCCAAGCTCGCCGCCGAACGCGCCACCGGCTGGCAGCGGCAGCTCCGGCTGACCCCGCTCTCCGGCGCGGGCTACCTCGGCGGCAAGGCGCTGTCCGGTCTGCTCGTGGGCCTGCCCGCGCTGGTGCTGGTGCCGCTGATCGCGATCTTCGCCGAAGGGGTGCACCTCGGCGCGGCCGGCTGGGTCCGCATCGTCGCCGGGATCTGGCTCGGCACCATCCCGCTCGTGCTGCTCGGCCTGCTGCTCGGCCAGTACGGCACACCGGAGTCGATGCAGCCGGTGAACATGCTGGTCATGCTGGGCATGGGCTTCCTCGGCGGGCTGTGGATCCCGATCGAGGGCATGCCCGGCTGGATGCACGAGCTGGCCCAGGTGATGCCGACCTACTGGGTGATCGGCCTGGTGCGCCCGGCCGTGACCGACGAGCTGCTGGTGAGCTTCCCGGCGGCGGCCGGCGTGCTCGGCGCCTGGACCGTGGTGCTCGGGACGCTCGTGATCAGGCGTTACCGTAAGGACAGTGCACGGGTCTGAGGCGGGCGGGAACCGGACGGGGGTGGCCGAAGTGGCACAGGAGGACACCGTGAAGCTGTCCCTGCTGGCCGATCGGGACACCTGGTGGGCCGATCCGCTGGACGGTTCGGCCGACGGCGGTCCGCACGCCGGGCGGTGGTGGTTCGTCGGCATCCTCTTCCTCCTGCCGTACCTGTACCCGGTCACCCGGTCGTTGCTGGCCTCGCCGCTCACCCCGGTGAAGGTGGCCGAAGGAGGGCTCCTCTACGGCTACGCGGCCGGTTACCTGCTGTTCCCCTTGTTGTTCGGGCAGCGGCTCAGGTACAAGCTGCTGTTCGCCGGGGCGATGCTGGCGGCCGGTTTCGGAACGGTCGCGGCGCAGGGGGTCAGCGCGTTCGTGCTGCTCTACGTCACCGCCACCCTGGCCTTCCTGCTGCCCGCCGCGTGGGCGCTGATCCTCGACCTCGGCGGGCTCGGGCTGATGGCGCTGCTGCTGCTCGCGACCGGGCGCCTCGCGAACGAAGCCGGTGACCTGGGCTCGGTCGCGGGCATCACCGCGGCCATGTTCTTCATGTCGAACCTGATCCGCGCGATCCGGCGGCTGGAGATCGCGACCCGCGAGATCGCCGCGCTCGCCGTCAGCAACGAGCGCGAGCGGGTCGCCCGCGACCTGCACGACCTGCTGGGCCACAGCCTGACCACGATCACCGTGAAGGCCGGCCTGGCGCGGCGGGTGCTCGAAAGCTCCGGCGACATCCCGCGCGCGGTCGAGGAGATCCGAGAGGTGGAGGGCCTGACCCGCAGCGCGCTGTCCGACGTGCGGGCCACCGTCACCGAGTACCGCGAGGTGTCGCTGCCCGCGGAGATCGCCGGGGCGCGGGCGGCGTTGCGGGCGGCCGAGATCGAGGCGGACCTGCCGCACGCGGTCGACAACGTGCGGGCCGAACTGCGGAGCACGTTCGGCTACGTGCTGCGCGAGGGGGTCACGAACGTGCTGCGGCATTCGGGGGCGAGCCGGGTGAGGGTCCGGCTGGGCCGCGACTGGCTGGAACTCGAGGACAACGGCACGGCGACCGGGGTGGTGGCGGGCAACGGACTGCGCGGGCTGGCCGAGCGGCTGCACTCGGTCGGGGGGACCCTGCGCACGACGGCGCGGCCCGGGGGCGGATTGGCCGTACGGGCGGAGGTCCCGGGACCGGCCGTCGCGCAGGTCCGGACCGAGACTGCGGGAGGACTCGCTTGATCAGGGTGCTGCTGGCCGACGACCAGGCCATGGTGCGCGGTGCGCTGGCCACCGTGCTGGGCCTGGAAGCCGACATCGAGGTCGTGGGGCAGGCCGGTTCCGGGGAAGAGGCGGTGGCCGAGGCCCGGTCGGCGAAGCCGGACGTCGCGCTGCTCGATGTCCAGATGCCGGGGATGGACGGCCTGACCGCGGCCGCCGAGCTGCGCCGGGCGCTGCCGTCCTGCCGGGTGATCATCTGCACCACCTTCGGCCGCCCCGGCTACCTGGCGCGCGCCATGGCGGCGGGCGCGGCCGGGTTCGTGGTGAAGGACGCGCCGCCGGAACAGCTCGTGGAGGCCGTCCGTCGTGTCCACAGTGGACTTCGGGTGGTCGACCCGGCGCTGGCCGCCGAATCGCTGGCCACGGGTGCGAGCCTGCTGACCGCTCGTGAGCGCGATGTGCTGAGCACGGCCAAGGACGGCAGCACCGTCGCCGACATCGCGAAGGCGCTGTGCCTCTCGGAAGGCACTGTGCGCAACCATTTGTCGGCCGCGATCGGCAAGACGGGGGCGCGGACGCGGGCCGAGGCCGTGCGGCTCGCCGAAGAGCGCGGCTGGCTTTAGGGGCCGGGGTGTCGGCGCCGGGCCCGAACGCGGCTCTGCCAGGATGGCGCGCATGAGTTCCGCCGCACCCCCGAGAACCAGGCCGACGCGCGCGAGCTGGCTGCGGCGGGCCACCTTCGGTGCGGTGCTGGTGCTGCTGGTCGTCGTCGGCGGCACGGCGTTCCGGGTGTGGCAGGTGGCGCGCGGCAACGACCGCACGCAGGCCGACGTGATCGTGGTGCTCGGTGCCGCGCAGTACAACGGGAAGCCGTCGGACATCTTCACCGCGCGGCTGGAGAAGGCGAAGCAGCTTTACGACGCGGGGGTCGCGAAGACCATCGTCACCGCCGGCGGGAAGAAGGCCGCGGACAACTTCACCGAGGCTCAGGCGGGCGCCCTGTGGCTGACCCGGCACGGAGTGCCGCGCTCGGCGACCATCGCCGTCGGCGAGGGCAGTGACACGCTGCGCAGCCTGCGCGCGGTTTCCGATCGGGTGCAGGCGCGCGGCTGGCATACGGCGGTGCTGGTCAGCGATCCGTGGCACTCGTTCCGCAGCCGGACCATGGCCGAAGACCTCGGCCTGGAGGCGTGGACCGCGCCGACGCACAGCGGGCCGATCGTGCAGGAGCGGGGCACGCAGGCCCGCTACATCTTCCGCGAGACCGGCGCGCTGCTGTTCTACAAGCTGACCAAGTCGCCCGCGGACGAGCTGTTCGACACGATGCTCGGCTGAATTGTCGTACCCCGCGCTTAAGCTGGGCCGGTGAGTGACGGGTACAGCGAGCACGACCGCGCCCGGGTGCTGGCCGAGGCACCCAAGGGCGCGGCACTGGCGGACGTGCGGCCGGAGGGGCGCAGCGCGTTCGCCCGCGACCGCGCGCGGGTGCTGCACTCGGCCGCGCTCCGGCGGCTCGCGGGCAAGACCCAGGTGGTCGGGCCGGGTGAGGGCGCCGAGGTCAGCGGCGTGCCGCGGACCCGGCTCACGCATTCGCTGGAGGTCGCGCAGATCGGCCGGGGCATCGCCGAGGAGCTGGGCGCGGACCCGGACCTGGTGGACACGGCGGGGCTGGGCCACGACATCGGCCACCCGCCGTTCGGGCACAACGGCGAGAAGGCGCTGAACCAGGTCGCGCAGGCCTGCGGCGGGTTCGAGGGCAACGCGCAGACCTTGCGCATCCTCACCCGGCTGGAGCCGAAGGCCGTGGCCGAGGACGGCTTCACGGCGGGGCTGAACCTCACCCGCGCGGCGCTGGACGCGACGATGAAGTACCCGTGGGAGCGCCGCCCGGGCTCGCCGAAGTACGGGGTGTACCCGGACGACGTGCCGGTGTTCCAGTGGGTGCGGGCCGGGGCGCCGGGCCGGCGGCGGTGCCTCGAAGCGCAGATCATGGACTGGTCCGACGACGTGGCCTACTCGGTGCACGACGTCGAAGACGGGGTCCTGGCCGGGCGCATCCGGCTGAGCGTGCTGGCCGACGCGGACGAGCGCGCGGCCGTGGCCGAGGCGGCGGCGCGGCACTTCTCCACCCAGTCGGCGTCCACTTTGGAGGGTGCGGCCAAGGAACTGCTCGACCTGCCCGTGGTGGCCGAACTGGTCCGGACGGCCCCGGATCGCTCGCTGCGCGCGCAGGTCGCCCTGAAACGCCTGACCAGCGAGCTGGTCGGCCGTTTCGCCTCCGCGGTGGTCGATGCCACCCGCGGCGCGTACGGCGAGGGCCCGCTCACCCGGTACGGCGCCCGCCTGGCCGTCCCGGACCAGGTCGCGGCCGAGGTCGCGCTGCTCAAGGCGCTGGCCCTGCGGTACGTGATGAGCGACCGCCGCCGCCTGGCCATGCAGGACGGCCAGCGCGAGCTGATCGCCGAGCTGGTCGCCGCCCTCGGCGAGCGCGCCCCGGGGCCGCTGGACCCGCTCTTCGCCCCGGCTTGGCTCGCCGCCCCGGACGACGCCGCCCGGCTGCGGGTGCTGATCGACCAGGTCGCTTCGCTGACCGACGCGCAGGCACACGAGTGGCATCGCTGGCTCGTGGGACGGCCGGGCTGAGCGGGTTCACCGGTTCCGGCCACCCGGACTCGCGGGGCCGCGGCTGATCGGGTGGGTTGTCCGCGGTGATCGACGGGGCTGTGGGCGTTGGCGGGTGGGCTGAGCGCCGGAGTTGCGGTGCCGGGGGTGCTCGCGGGAGGCGGTTGAGCGGTGGAGTGCGCGGTGGCTGGGGGTGACGCCGGAGTTGCTTAGCGGCCGGGTGCGGGGCGCGGTGGCTGGGGGACGCTCGGGGTTGGTCGTGGGTCGCGGGCGGGGATGCGGTGGTGTGGTGCCTGGGGGCGTGCAGGGGTTGGGGGCCGTGCGCGGGAGCGTGGTGGTGCGGTGGCGGGAGTTGGTTGGGCGGCGACGTGCGGGAGTGTTGTGGCCGGGGTGTGCGGAAGTTGGTCGTGGCTCGTGCGCGGGAGTGTGGCGGCGGGAGTCGGTCGGGCGACGACGTGCGCGGTGGTCGGGACTCGCGGAAGTTGTTGGTGGGCCGTGCGCGGGGGTGTGGTGGTGCGGTGGCTGGAGTTGGTTGGGCGGCGGCGTGCGGGGGCGGGGGACGGGTGCGGGGGAATTGTCGTGGGTCGGGATGTGGATGCGTGTGGCCGCGGTGCGTGGGAGTTGTCGTGGGCCGGGATGCGGGGGCGCGGTGGTCGGGGGCGTGGGGATTGCCGTGGGCCGGAGGTGCGGTGGCCGGGGTGGTGGCGGCAGGGGGCCGATCGGTTCCCTGCCGCGGAGCCGGGGGGTTCCGGTACGGTCGCCGCATGGCCGTCGACCGCCACCTCAGGTTCACGCTCGCACTGCACCGGGCCGCTGCGGCGGGCGGGGCCGACGCGTGTTTTTCGCCGTATTCCGTCGCCAGTGCGTTGGGGCTGGTCAGCCGGGCCGCGCGGGGGCGTAGCGCGGAGGAGGTGCTGGAGCTGCTGGCCGGGACCGGCACGGGCGAGGACACCGACCTCGAACCGCAGGCCCGCCTCCTGCGCGAAGCCGCGGAGCTGGACGACGAAGCCGCGATCCTGGCCGTCGCGAACACCCTCTGGGCCTCGGACTCCATCATCGTCGAGGACGGCTTCCAGGCCGAGCTGGCCACTTGGCCCGGTGGCCGGGCCGAGACCGCGCCGTTCGCGGGCGACCCCGGGGCCGCCCGCAGGCTGATCAACGCCGACGTCGACCGCACCACCCGCGGGCTGATCCCGGAACTGCTGCCGGACGGGGCCCTCGACGCCGACGTGCGGGCCAGCATCGTCAACGCGCTCTACCTCAAGACCGCCTGGCGCTTCCCGTTCCCCGAAGGCGCCACCGCGCCCGCCGCGTTCCACGGCCCCGAGGGCGCGCGCGAGGTGCCGACCATGCGCCTGCAGGAGACCCTCGGCTACCAGCACGCGGATGGCTGGCAGGTCGCCGTCCTGAACGCGGCCGGCGGCGTCCAGGCCGTCGTCCTGCTCCCGGACGGGGAGCTCCCACCGGCCGAGGCGGCGCTGGACGAGCATCGTCTCGCCGCCCTGATCGAGGGCGCGCAGCGCCGCAAGGTCCGCCTCGCGCTGCCGAAGGTCTCGCTCGACGTCCGCACCGACCTCGACCGGGCGCTCAAGACCCTCGGCGTGCGCGAGCTGTTCACCCCGGACGCCGATCTCACCGGGCTCACCGAGACCCGCCCCTTCTGGGTGCACAGCGTGCTGCACCAGGCCGTGCTCCGGCTCGACGAGCAGGGGCTGGAGGGCGCCGCCGCCACGGCGGTGCAGATGCGCACCATGTCGCTCGACTCCAGCGATCCGGTCGAAGTCACCGTCGACCGGCCGTTCCTGCTGCTCGTGCGGCACGCCCGCAGCGGCGCCGTCTACTTCTTCGCTCGAGTGGTGCGGCCGTAGTGAGCCTGTTCCAACCGGGAGAGCGGATCGAGGCGGTCCCGGAGCCGGCCACGCCCGGGCTCCGGGCACCGATGCGCCGCTCGTGGGCCGACGCGGGCATCATCGGCGCCTACCTGGCCTTCTCCGTGGTGCTGTTCGGCGGGCTCTGGGCCGACCTCGGCCACGGCTACTTGTGGAACAGCGCGTCGGACCAGAACCTGTGGGAGTGGTTCTTCGCCGTCACCGCGCGGTCCGTGCTGCACCTGCAGAACCCGCTGACCACCGACCTGCAGAACTACCCGCTCGGCGTGAACATGATGGCCAACACGGCCATGCTCGGCGTGTCGATCCCGCTCACGCCGATCACGCTGGCCTTCGGCCCCACCGCGACCTGGGCGATCGTGCTCACCGGCAGCCTGGCCGGCACCGCCGCCGCCTGGTACTGGGTGTTCTCGCGCCACCTGGTGCGCCACCGGGTGTCCGCGGCGATCGGGGGCGCCGTCGCCGGGTTCTCCCCGCCGATCATCTCGCACGCCAACGCGCACCCGAACTTCGTCGCCTGGTTCGTGCTGCCGTTCCTGGCGCTGAAGCTGATCCGGATCGCCCAGGGCGTCACACCGGTGCGCAACGGGATCTGGCTCGGCGTGCTCACGGCGTACCAGGTGTTCCTGGGCGAAGAGCCGCTGCTGATCTTCGCGATGGGCTTCGTGATCTTCGCCGTCGCCTACTGCGCCTCGCGCCCGGGCGAGCTCAAGGCGATGGTCCGGCCCGCGCTGATCGGGGGCGGGATCGCCCTCGGGCTGGCGCTGGTGCTCCTCGCGTTCCCGCTGTGGTGGCAGTTCTTCGGCCCGCAGAGCTACACCGCGCTCGAACACGGCCAGGTCGGCAACGACACCGCGGCGTTCACCCGGTTCGCCACGCAGTCGATCGCCGGCCAGCCGGTCGAGGCCGCGGACGTGTCGATGAACCGCACCGAGGAGAACGCGTTCTTCGGCTGGCCGCTGATCGTGCTCGTGGTGGTGGTGACGATCTGGCTGCGGCGGGAGGTCGTCGCGCGCTCGGTGGCGATCTCGATGGTCCTGATGGCCTGGCTCTCGCTCGGCGTGGACCTGGTGGTGGCGCACGTGGACACCGGGGTGCCCGGTCCGTGGAAGCTGCTGGCGAAGCTGCCGCTGTTCGAATCGCTGCTGGAGTCGCGGCTGGCGATGGCCTGCGTGCCGGCGATCGGCGCGCTGCTCGCGATCGCCACCGACCGGGTGGTCACGGCGGCGGCCGAGCTGCCCGAGCCGGGCGAGGGCCGGTCGCGGCTGCCGGTGCGGCTGATCTGGTTCGGCGCCGTGACCGCCGTGCTGCTGCCGATCGCCCCGACGCAGCTGCTGGTCAAGGAGCGCCCGTCCACTCCGGCGTTCTTCGCCGACGGCACCTGGCGGACGTACGTGGCCCCGGGCGGCACCGTGGTGCCGGTGCCGCTGCCCAGCTCGGGGGAGTCCGAACCGCTGCACTGGCAGGTCGACGCCGGTCTCGGCTACAAGATGGCGGAAGGCTACTTCGTGGGCCCGAGCGGCCCGGACGACGAACGGGGCCGCTACGGTGCCGCCCAGCGGCCCACTTCGGCGCTGCTGGACCGGATCCGCGATTCGGGCGCCGCCGTGCCGATCGGCGACCGCGACCGGGACCAGGCCCTCGACGACCTGCGTTTCTGGCACGCCAGCGTGCTGGTGCTGATCCCGCGCAAGAACGACGACGCCTACCGCGCCACCGTGGACCTGTTGCTGCGCAAGCCCGGTCAGTTCGTCGACGGCGTGTGGGTGTGGGACGTGCGCCCGATCACCGCCGCCCGCTGAGCTGGCATCACCTTTCCCGCCGCCGCCCCGTCCTCCTCCCGGACCGCACCGGTGGAGGAGACGACCATGTTCCGAGGCCGGACCGCTGCCGAAGCTCGTTCACCGCATCGCGGGCCGCCGCGCCGATGACCGTGGTGGCGCACCACCCCCGGCTGCTGCCCACGAGCTGGCCGAGTTCGGCCTGGAGAACTCCCGGGCCCGGGTGAACCGCGCGCTCGGCCCCACCGACCAAAGCTTCACCTCGGATGCGGCCTGCCGTGACCCGGTTCAGGGCCGCCGGGGACGCGTGATGCGGGTGAGCTTGTCGGGGTTGACGATGTCGTAGATGGCGGCGATGCGGCCGTCTCGCACGCTCATGCCCTGCACCCGCTCGTCGAGGTCGAAGAAGCCCCCGGGCCCGGGCCGCGGCGGGAGCCACAGGCCGAGGTCGCCGTTGACCAGCACCGGGGCGCCGTGGCCGAACAGCCCGGGCTCGTACTTCTTCATCAGCCCCAGCAGGAAGCGCGCCAGCTTGTCCGGGCCGGCGATGATCTGGCGGGCGGTGCGGGCCTTGCCGTTCGAGTCGCCGATCAGCACGACGTCGGGGTGCAGCAGCTCGGTCATCGCGCGGATGTCGCCGGCCAGCAGCGCGGCGACGAACCGGTCCAGCAGCTCCTGCTGCCGGGCCGGGTCGACGCGCCCCGGCGGGTCCGCCCGGGCGAGCGCCTTCCGCGCGCGGGAGCCGTGCTGGCGCGCGGCGTCGGCCGAACAGCCGAGGATCTCCGCGATCTCCCCGAACGGCACCGAGAACGCGTCGTGCAGCACCAACGCGACGCGTTGCTCGGCGGTCAGCCGGTCGAGCACCACCATCGCGGCCAGCCGGAGCCCGTCGTCGCGCACGGCGGCTTCGAGCGGGTCTTCGCTGGCCGGCGCGCCCCACGGCGTGACGATCGGTTCCGGCAGCCACTGGCCCACGTACCGCTCGCGCCGCACCGCCGCCGAGCGCAGCCGGTCCAGGCCGATCCGGCCGACCACGGTGGTCAGCCAGCCGCGCAGGTCACGGATGGCCGCGCGGCCCGCGTCGTCGAGCGAGGCCAGCCGCAGCCACGACTCCTGCACGGCGTCTTCGGCGTCCTCGCGCGTGCCGGTGAGCCGGTACGCGACGCCGATCAGGTGCGCCCGGTGCGCCGCGAACTCGTCGGCGAGACCGGTCAGGGCCGAAGGGGTGCGCATGAGGGGAGAGTGTGCCGCACGACCGCCGGAGCGGGAGAACTAGAGTGGAGGCCGTGGCAGGACGCATTCGGGAGAGCGACATCGCGGAGGTGCGTGAGCGCAACCGGATCGACGAGGTCATCGGGGAGTACGTCGCGCTGCGGCGGGCCGGTGGAGGCAGCCTGAAGGGCCTCTGCCCGTTCCACAACGAGAAGACCCCGTCGTTCAACGTGCGCCCCTCGCACGGCACCTTCCACTGCTTCGGCTGTGGCGAGGGTGGCGACGTCATCAAGTTCATCCAGAAGATCGACCTCGTCTCGTTCGTCGAGGCGGTCGAGCGGCTGGCCGACCGGGCCGGGCTCCGGCTGACCTACGAGGGCGGCGGGGGCGGGGCGGCCCAGCGCGACCGCGGCACCCGCGCCCGGCTGATCGAGGCGCACCGGGCGGCGAGCGCGTTCTACGTCGAGCAACTGGTCACCGACGAGGCCCGCACGGCCCGCGACTTCCTGGCCGAGCGCGGCTTCGACGCGGCGGCGGCCAAGCAGTTCGGCTGCGGCTACGCCCCCGGCGGCTGGGACAAGCTGACGAAGTACCTGCTCAACCACGGGTTCGAGGTCAAGGAGCTGCTGGCTTCGGGCTTGTCCAAGGAGGGCCAGCGCGGCCCGATGGACCGCTTCCACCGGCGGCTGGTCTGGCCGATCCGCGACGTCGGCAACGACGTGGTCGGCTTCGGCGCGCGCCGGCTGTTCGACGACGACCGGATCGAGGCCAAGTACCTCAACACCGCCGAGACCCCGATCTACAAGAAGTCGCAGGTGATGTTCGGCCTGGACCAGGCCAAGCGCGAGATCGCGAAACGGCACCAGGTGGTCGTGGTCGAGGGCTACACCGACGTGATGGCGATGCACGCTTCCGGCGTGCCCACGGCCGTCGCCTCTTCGGGCACGGCCTTCGGCGAGGACCACATGAAGGTGCTGCGCCGGCTGATGATGGACGACGACGCCTTTCGCGGCGAGGTCATCTTCACCTTCGACGGCGACGCGGCGGGCCAGAAGGCCGCGCTCAAGGCGTTCGAGGGCGACCAGACCTTCGCCGGGCAGACCTACATCGCGGTCGCGCCGGACGGCATGGACCCGTGCGAGCTGCGCATCGCGAAGGGCGACGCGGCGGTGAAGGACCTGGTCGCGCGCCGCACGCCGCTGTTCGAGTTCGCCATCAAGAGCACGCTCAAGCAGTTCGACCTCGACTCGGTCGACGGGCAGGTGGCGGCGCTGCAGAAGACGGTGCCGATGGTGGCCTCGATCAAGGACCGCGCCAGCCGGGACGGCTACGCGTCCAAGCTGGCCTGGTGGGTGGGCTGGCAGGACGTGGCCCAGGTGGTGAACCGGGTGCGCGGCAGCGCGGGCGCCACGGCCAAGCGAGGCGGACCGGCGTTGCGCCGGCCCGCCTCGCGCCCGGAGCCCGAACCGGAGGCCAAAGAGCAGGACCTGCCGCGGCCCGCGCCGGGCGACCCGCGGTTCATCGCCCAGCGCGAGGCGCTCAAGGCCGCGCTTCAGCAGCCCGCGATCGCCGGACCGGAGTACGACTCGCTGCCGGAGGAGGCGTTCACCCACCCGGTGTACGTCGCGATCCACTTGGCGGTGCTGAAGGCGGGCGGCGCGGCCTCCGGGCTGACCGGACCGGCGCTGCTGGACGCCACCGCGCAGCACTGTCCGGAAGGGACGGTCCGGCGGGTGCTCAGCGAGCTTTCGGTGGAACCGTTGCGCGCCTTGGGGGAAGTGGACTCCCGGTACATCTCGGGGGTGCTCGCGGGGGTGCAGGAGAGCCTCGTCGGCCGGCAGATCGGCGAGATCAAGTCGAAGCTGCAACGGCTGTCGCCGGTCGAGGCGCCGGACGACTACCGCGCGCTGTTCGGCGACCTGGTGGCGCTGGAGCAGTACCGGAAGTCGCTGCGGCAGGCGGCCGACAGCGGATGGGGCTGAGATGGGCTGGCTGAGCCGAATCCTCGGTAACGGCGTCCCCGGGGGTTTTCCGGGGCACCTGGAACCGGGGGAGAACCTGATCGCCGTGGCCGGGGTCCAGGGCGGCGGGCACCTGGTCGTCACGTCGCTGGGCCTGTGGGTCCCGGACGGCGGGGGCGGCGCGCGCCGGGTCGGCTGGCACCTGGTGGCCAAGGCGACCTGGGCCGACGGGGTGTTCACGCTCACCGAATCGGCCGAGGCCGAGCGGGCCGGCGGGGTCGTCGTGCTGCGTGACCTGGCGCCGGCGCCGTTCACCCTGCCGGACCCGGGCAAGGTCCCGCAGCAGGTGCGGCTGCGCGTGGACGGCTCGGTGCGCACCCGCCACCGCCACGAGCTGCCCGGCGGCGGCGCCTGGTTCGTCCAGCGGAAGGTGCCCGGCCACGACGGCACCGTGTTGCAGGTCCGTCCGGACCCGGGCACGGACCCGGCGCTGGTCACGGCCATCGCCGAGGAGGTCGCGGAGAAGCTGGCGGACCCGGCGAGCTAGCAGTACGCTTGTACTCAGTACGTTCGTACTGCTTGCCGAGCGGAAGGACGTCCCATGTGGGATCCGGCCAGCTACCTCCACTACTCCGGCCTGCGCGCCCGCCCGTTCCACGATCTGATCGCGCGCGTCCCGGCCGGTTCCGCCCGACGGGTGACCGATCTGGGCTGCGGCCCCGGGAATCTGACGGTTGAGCTGGCGAAACGGTGGCCCGGCGCGGTGCTCGAGGCGTCCGACAGCTCCCCGGAAATGGTCGAGGCCGCCCGCGAGCGGGGCGTCGACGCCCAGGTCCTCGACGTGCGTGACTGGCAGCCGAGCCTGGACACCGACGTGGTGGTGTCGAACGCGGTGCTGCAGTGGGTTCCGGGCCACCAGGACCTGCTGCGCCGCTGGGCCGGTCGGCTGCCGGCGGGGGCGTTCCTGGCCGTGCAGGTGCCGGGGAACTTCGGTGCGCCGTCCCACCGCCTCACGCGTGAGCTGGCGGGCTCTCCGGAGTGGTCCTCCAGGCTCGGGGCGCTGGTCCTGCGCGAGGACGACGCCGTCGCCACCCCGCAGGCGTACGCCGGCCTGCTGGCCGACGAGGGCTGCGCGGTGGACGCCTGGGAGACGACGTACATGCAGCGCCTTTCCGGCGAGCGAGCCGTCCTGGAGTGGATCACGGGCACCGCGCTGCGCCCGGTCCGCGCCGCCCTGGACGACGCGGACTGGGACACCTTCCGGGAGCAGCTCGCCCCGCGGCTGGACGCCGCCTACCCGCCCCGCGCGGACGGGACCACGTGGTTCGAATTCCGCCGGATCTTCTTCGTCGCGCAGACCCCGGCTTGACCGGGTGCGGTGTTCAGCGCCGCCCGAACTTCTCACTCACCTTGGCCCGCGCGACCCCGGCGGCGCCCTGGACCATGGGGTGGTCGGCCAGCTTGCGGTAGGCGCGCACCAACTGCTCGTACCGCCCGCGCCCGGCCTTGGCGCCCAGTACGTACCCCAGGCCCACACCCAGCAGGAACTTCTTCATCGACGGCCACACCTCTTCCTCAGTCGGACTCCCGGCCGCCCATTGTCCAGCAACCCCCGCCACCCGCGGTGATCGGCCAGGAGGGGGGCCGGTGTCCGTCCCCTCACGGCGTGCGCTAAAGTTTCTCCATCAGCCGGAGCGATCCGACTGAGAACGATGATCCCCTGTAGCTCAACTGGCAGAGCATTCGGCTGTTAACCGGAGGGTTCTTGGTTCGAGTCCAAGCGGGGGAGCAAAGCCCAGGCCGATGGCCTGGGCTTTTTCGTTGTCCACGGACAGGCGCGATTTGCCGCCGGTTTTGACGATCGTCCAATGAGGGGCTGCACGGGGGTGGCCGCTCACGGCGGCGGGTGGTGCCGATGCAGCCGAGGCAAGCCTGGGCCCGGTCGCGTCGGTGCGGTTTGTGCCGGGTTGTTGGGCAAGAGCTGCGGACGCACGGGAAACCTGACGCTTCAGTCGAGTCGCCTTTGGTGACCGAGCCGTCCGTCGGCGATTTCGTCATTGCCTCGGTGGGCCGGTAGCCTCACGGCTCTCTGCGCCGTCGTAGCCGGCCTGCTCGAGCTCGGCGTCGATCGGCAGGATCCGGGCGCCGCGAGCAAAATCGGGGATTGGTGGTCACCACGAGCTGGCTGGCGAGTTCGGCCATGCTTACCACCAGTGCTGGGCAGCCGCGCGGGGATAGCGCGCCACCGATCACGGTCGACTTCACCCTCAGCACCTTGTGTGCGGTAGCTGCGAAACGCCGGTGCAGAGATCTCGTCGACCGGCGACCCCGATCTGCGCCTTGAACGGCCTGCTGTGTAGGGCATTTCTGCTGCGGCAGTTTGCCCGACGTCTGCCGGACCGGGGCTCGCGGTGGCCTTCGCCGGGTTCTTGGTGGCGGCGCTGATCGCGGTGGTCCGGCTAGCGCGGTACGGGGTCGTCGTGCGGGAGCTGATGGACCACGATGTCCGGCCCGGCCGCCGTGTCCGGGTGGGACAGCGGCCCGCCGAAGTACCGCGGGATCGAGAACGGTGTGTTCCGCATTCCGGTCGACCACGCCGTGACGTGGTAGGCGACCTCGCTGTGCCCCAGGGTCAGGCTGATGGTGCCCAGGTCGAAGAATGCACCGATGATCAGCAGTCCGCCGGCGACGAGCAGGAGCACCGCACCGGGCTCGGGGAACCGGCGGTCTCCTCCGCCTCGGCGGCGGGGCCGAATTCAGCCATCGGGCGGTCATCCCACCCCGTCCGCGGCTGCGCGGTCTCGGCCTCGACCTCGGGAAAGCCGATGGCTCGCAGGCAGCCGTCGGTGGTCCGGCCGTGTCCGACGATGGTCGTCGGAAACGCCGGGACACCCACCTGCCTGCGACCAGGGAGTACCCAGCGGCCGAGAGGTTTGGATCGCGAATACCTGGTGTGTCACGGCCCGCGTGTTCGAGTCGCACGATCCGGTCCCATCTGCGTCGGCGGCGCATCCCAGCGGTCATTTCCGAACGCCGTGATCGGCAGGCCAACCGCTGCGCCGTAGCTGGACCGACGGACGCCCATCAGCTTTCGACTGCGTCGCCTGCCGATACCTCAACGTCGTCGAACGTTTCTTCAACCGCCGCACACAGTTCCGCGCCACAGCCACCGGTTTCGGTAAGACCGCCACTTCCCGTCGAAACACGATTGACCTGGACGCATTGCTGATTCGACTTTGAGGACAAGTTTCTGGCGGCGCCGTGCTGCGAGGACTTCGGCACCTGGACGGACCATGCTCCGACTGTGGAAGAACGCGACGTGGTCGAGGTACTCGATCATGACTGATCTCCGCGCCAAGACGTCCTGTTACCTGGTGACCGTTGTTCATAAATGTCGGTCAGTAATTTCCGTGCCGTTGCGTCGTTCAATGCTAAAGTCGTGGTCCGTTCGGGTGATGAGACCTGATTTTTCCCTTTTCTCATGTGACCTTCGCGGGTGATCTTGTGTGCGTCGGGGCGGGTGATCTAGCGTCGCATAGCCGGTTCCTCTCAAAGGACGGCAGAGTTGTCCGCAGATCTGTAGTGCGGTTTTTGCTGGTCGGGAACCGTTCATGTCTTGTTTCCGTGGGGGGAATCGTGCCGGTGATACGGCGTGCGTTCGTGCTGGGTCTGTCCGCGATCCTGGTGCTGTCCGGTGCGCAAGTACCGGCTGACGGCGCAGTGGAGTCGGCGCCACGGACGGCGGCTGCGCTGCCGTCGAACCCGGTGGACTACTCCTACGACGCCGCAGGGCAGCTCAAAGGTGTCACCCAGACCGGTGCCGGCGGGACGACCGGCCGGTACAACTACGACGCGTCCGGCAACCTGACCTCGATCGACCGATACGCGTCATCGACCGTGTCGATCACCGGCGTCGTGCCCGCGCACGCTCCGGTCGGGGCCGTGGTTACCGTGTCCGGCACCGGGTTCGCCACTGCCGCTTCCGGAAACACGGTGTCGTTCGCCGGCAAGGTGGCCACCGTGACCGCTGCCACCGCGACTTCGCTGGCGGTGGCCGTGCCGGCCGGTGCGACGAGCGGGACCGTGACGGTCACGACGTCGGCCGGATCCGGTAGCAGCCAGCAGCCGTTCACCGTCGACTCCCCGGTCCCGGCCCCCGCAGTTACCGGCTTCAGTCCCGCCGTGCTCACCGGCGGTTCGACCCTGACGATCTCCGGCTCCGGATTCGACACCGCTCCCGCGAACGACGTGGTGTCCGTCGGCGCGCTGCGAGCAAAGGTGAAGACCGCTTCGGCGACGTCGCTGACGGTCGAGCTGCCGGACTACGCCGCTCCGGGGCCGGTCACCGTCGAGACACCCGGCGGGGCGGCCACGAGCACGGACGAGGTCGTCGTGGCCCCGAACGGGTTTGCCGCGACCGCGGTGGCGACGACGCCGAAACTGACGGCCGACGGCGCAGGAACCGTGGTCAGTGTCCCGACGGCGGGCAAGATCGCCCTGCTGCGGTTCAGTGGTAAGAAAGACCAGCGGCTCACCCTGGGGCTGACCGGATCGACGTTCACCACCGACTTCGGCGTCGGGGCGTTCACCCCCTACGGCGCCAAGTTCGCCCGCGCGCCCTACGATCAGTTCTGGGCCTACTCCAAGCTCGGCGGCGGCTACGAACTCCCACCGCTGCCGAGCACCGGGACGTACCAGATCGCGTTGACCCCGGCCGCTACCGGATCAGGCTCGGTCACGGCCACCCTGTCCAGCCGAATCGCCGGAGCACTCAGCACGTCCGCCGTGGGCACGCAGGTGACGCTGGCCAAGCCCGGCCAGCAGGCCGAGCTGACGTTCGCGGCGGTGGCCGGCCAGCACCTCGACCTCGGGTTCAGCGGCTCCACCTTCGCGGCCGGCACCCTGGCCACGGCATCGATCCGTGAACCGCACGGGGTGGCGCTGCAATGGTCCCCGGGCGTCACCAGCGGGCAGATCCGGCTCGACGGCAACGGCAACTTCGACTTCACCGCCGCGGAAACCGGAACGTACTCCGTGGTGTTCGGTTCCAGTGACCAGAGCACCGGATCGATCACCGTCACCGCCTCGGTTGCGCTCGAAGCCGGGGGGATCGGCCTCGGAACCGACAAGACCGTGTCAGTGGACCGTCCCGGTCAGGACGCGCGGCTGACCTACGCCGGGACCGCGGGCACGGCGCTGAGTCTCGACTTCACCGGCTACAACTTCGCTTACGCCCCGTTCGTCACCGTCACGGGCCCGGACGGAGCGGTAGTCACGTCCGGACTGGCCTCGACCTACCACTGGGAAGTCCCGTCCCTGCCTGCGACCGGTACCTACACGATCACCGTCGACTCGTTCTCCGGCACCGGCGCGTTCCGGCTGCGGCTGACCACTCTGCAGGACGCGGGCGCGCTCACCGCCACCGGCAGCGCCACCGCCATCACCCTGGCCCAGCCGGGGCACACCGCGGTCTCCTCGTTCCCCGGAACGGCCGGCCAGACCGTCACCGTGGCGTTCTCGGGATGGTCGTTCCCCGCATCGGCGACGCTATGGGTGCAGGTCGTCGGTCCCGACGGCGCCGTGGCCGTGCGGACCACCGCGGCCGGCTCCTTGAGTTCCTTCTTCTTCACCCCTCGCACCACCGGGACCTACCGGCTCGAGTTCTCCCTCAACGACGCCACCAGCACCGGCTCGGTCACGGTGACACTGTCGAACGAGCAGGCCGGCGGCGCGCTCGCGGTAGGGGACACCAAGCCGGTCAGCGCGCCACGAGCGGGGCAGAGCACGCGATTCACCGTGGCCGGCACCGCCGGGCAGCACCTCAGCCTGGACCTCGGCACCCCGACCTTCGCGCACACCTTCCGGGTGCAGGTCGTGCGGCCCGACAACACGGTCATGCGCGACGGCAACCTCACCGAGACTCAGGTCGATCTGGACCCGCTGCCCGCGACCGGCACGTACCAGATCGTCGTCTACCCCTTCGCTGAGACCGGATCCGCACAGCTGACGCTCGAGCAGCGCGTCGACGCGGGCACCATCACCATTGGCGGAGCGGCCACGACCCTCACCATGGCGCAACGCGCTCAACTGGCCGAGACCGGCTTCACCGCCACCACCGGGCAACGCTTGGACCTCGGCCTCACCGGTTCGACGTTCCCCGCCGGCACTGCCCTGCGCGTGCGGGTGCTGGGACCGACCGGCGCTGCCGTCTTCGACAACCGAGTCAGCCCGGGCGGCGCCGCGACCTTCACCGCTCCGACCGCCGGGAATTACCGGATCGTGGTGACCCCGGCCGGGTTCGCCACCGGCTCGGTCACCGCGACCTTCTCCGAGCAGATCGACGCCGGCACGATCCAGCTCAACACCGTCAAGACCCTGTCCTTCCCCCGGGCCGGGCAGGAAAACCGCGTCCGTTACGCGGGGACCGCGGGGCAGAGCCTCTCCCTGAACACGACCGGCGCAACCCTGCCGTCCTATCCGTACTACATCGTGTCCAAACCGGACGGCACCGTGCTGGCCAGTGGTCAGGGAGCGGCCAAGATCAGCTTGCCCGCGCTGCCCACCACCGGCAGCTACGAGATCGTCCTCGGCCCGTACTCCAACACCGGCACGGCCACGATCGTGCTCGCTCCCGCCACCGCGTCAGCACGATCGTCCGCACAGCCGCGCGCCCCGACCGTGCCCGGCAACTCCGCCTCGCCTGCGTCGGGTGCTCCGCTGCTGCTGTCCAACGCGGACGCCATGCCGCAGCGCGCGGGCGGCGTTCCGTCGGGCTTCCAGCAGCCCACCCCCGCCAATCTGAGTGGCGCACAGAGCTGGACACCGGACCGGGCGAACCTGTCCGGAAAGGACTGGACGACCCACCGCTCCACCGCCACGGCCGAACTACTGCCCGCCCTGGCGGCGCAGCCCGGAACCACCGCAGTCGCCGGCCGGGTGCAAAGCCTCGACGGCCACGGCCTGCCCGGCGTCACTGTCTCGATCGACGGCACCCGCACCACCAGCGACGTCACCGGGCGTTTCCTGCTCACCGGCGTCGGCGCCGGTCACCGGGTGCTGCGTGTGGACGGCGCCACCGCGAACACGCCGAAGGCCTCGTTCGGGCTGTACGACATCGGCGTCGACCTCGCCGCTGGACGCACGACCGCACTGCCTTACCCGATCTGGCTGACCGCGCTGGACACCGCGCACACGGTCAAGTTCGCCTCGCCGACCCCGGGCGAGGTGGTCGTGACCAATCCGGCCATCCCGGGGCTCGAGGTGCACCTCCCGGCCGGTGCGGTGGTCCGCGACGTGAACGGCCAGCCGGTGACCCAGCTGGGCATCACCGCGATCCCGCTGGACCGCCCGCCGTTCCCGCTGCCCAACTCCCACGTGCCGGTGTACTTCACCGTCCAGCCCGGCAGCGCCTACGTCTTCCCGACCGGGGCGCGGGTGGTGTACCCGAATTACGCCGGCGCCGCGCCCGGCACCGTGATGGACTTCTGGCACTACGACCCGGCCGGACGCGGCTGGTTCGTCTACGGCCACGGCCGGGTCACCGCCGACCGCAAGCAGGTCGTGCCCGACGCCGGCACCGAGGTCTACCAGTTCACCGGGGCGATGCTGATCGAGCCGGGCACCCCGCCGCCGCCCGCGGTCGCGTCCAAGCCGGGCGGCATCGTCAGCGCCGCCGACCCGGTCGACCTGGCCACCGGCCTGCTCACCGGCACCCAGACCGATCTCGCCGTCGACGACACCCTGCCCATCGCGATCAACCGCACCTACCAGCAGGGCGACACCGCCCAGCGCACGTTCGGCGTCGGCGGCGACTTCGACTACAACATGTACCTCTACTCCGACCAGCAGTGGATCGACGGGCAGCTGATCCTGCCCGACGGCGGCCGGGTGCGGTACCACCGGATCACCCCCGGCGGCACGGGTCCGGGCGATTTCCTCGACGCCGTGTTCGACGCCGACCCCACGCCGACGAAGTTCAGCGGATCGGTGCTGGCCTGGAACGGCAACGGCTTCGACGTCCGCCTGCGCGACGGCACCACCTACGTCTTCGGTGAGGAAGCGCCGCTGCAGGCGATCCGGGACAAGTTCGGCAACACGATCACCATCCACCGCGCGGGCGCGGCGGCCGACCCCGACGGGCGGGTGCGGGCCAAGGGGCCGGTCACGCAGGTGACGTCCCCGAGCGGTAAATGGCTCACCCTGTCCTACGACAGCGACCACCAGGTCGGCCTGGCCACCGACAACAGCGGCCGGGCCGTCAGCTACGACTACGACACCAACGGCCACCTGACCCAGTTCGCCGACTCCGCGAACAACGTCACCGCCTACGGCTACGACTCCGCCGGCCGGCTCGCCACGAGCAAGGACGCCCGTGGCAGCGTCTACTCCACCAACACCTACGACGCCAACGGCCGCGTGGCCAAGCAGACCAACGTCGACGGCACCTTCTTCAAGATCGACTACGTCACCGGCTCCTCCGGCAACGTCACCGAAACCCGGCTGACCGACCCGCGGGGCAACGTCCGGCGTCTCACGTTCAATGCCGCCGGGTTCGCGACCAGCGACACCGCGGCGTTCGGCACCCCGCTCGCGCAGGCCACGACCATCGCCCGCGACCCGGCCAGCAACGTCGTCACCAGCGTGACCGACGCCCTCGGGCGCCGGACCGACCTCGGCCACGACCCGTTCGGCAACCTGACGAGCCTCACCCAGCTCACCGGCACCGCCAAAGCCCGCACCGCGACGATCAGCCACGACGGCCCGTTCGACCAGGTCAGCCGTACCACCGATTGGCAGAACCACGCCACCGTCTACGGCTACTCGCCGAACGGCGCCCTGCACACCGTCACCGACCCGACGGCCCGCACCACCACGGTCGACACCTTCGACAACGGGCAGCTCAAGAAGGTCACCGACAACCTCGGCCACGGCACGGTCTACGGCTACACCCGCGGCGACCTCACCAGCGCCACGGACGAGCTCGGCCGGACTTCGAAGCAGGTCGTGGACAGCCTGGGCCGGGTGACCGGCAGCCGCGACCCCACCGGCTCCACCACCACGGTCGGCTACGACGCGCTCGACCGGATTGCCGCGGTCACCGACCCGCTGGGGCGGACCACGTCCTACGGTTACGACCCCAACGGCAACGTCCACACCGTCACCGACCCGCGGCAGCACACCACCGTCTACGAGTACGACCTGCTGGACCGGGTCAAGTCCCGGACCGACCCGCTGAACCGGCAGACCGGCTACGGCTACGACGCCAACGGCAACCTGTCCACCACCACCGACGCCCGCGGCAAGACCACCACCGTCGACCACGACGCCCTCGATCGCGTCTCCACCGTCCGCTACGGCGTCACCCAGACCGGCGCCGAAAGCCAGACCACCTACGGCTTCGACGCAGCCAACCGGCTGACCTCGGCCGCCGACTCGATCGCCGGCACCACCACGTTCACCCCGAACGACTACGACCAGCTCGACCAGAGCACCACCCCGCAAGGCCAGGTCAGCTACACCTACGACGACACCGGCCGCCGCAAGACCATGACCGCCGCCGGTCGGCCGCAGATCAGCTACGGTTACGACGACGCGAGCCGTCCCACCAGCGTCGGCCAGGGCAGCACGTCGACGACCATCGGCTACGACGGCGCCGGCCGCCGCGCCACCGTGACCCTGCCGAACGGGATCGTCCAGACCTACGGCTACGACAACGGCGACCAGCTCACCTCCATCGGCTACAGCCGTGGTTCCAGCACGCTGGGCAACCTCACCTACACCTATGACGGCGCCGGGCGGCCCTCGCACGTCGGCGGCAGCTACGCCCGCGCCACCATCCCCGCCGCCTACGGCCCCGCCACCTACGACGACGGCGACCAGCTCACCGCGCTCGCCGGCACCTCCTACCGCTACGACCAGGCGGGTAACCTCTCCGCCGACGCCACCACCGGCTACAACTGGGACGCCAGGGGGCAGCTGACCAGCTCCACCAAGGCGGGGCAGGCCACGACCTACGGATACGACGGTCTCGGCCGCCGTATCGCCAAGACCGTGGGCGGGGCCACCAGGAACTACCTCTACGACGGTCTCGACGTCACGGCCGAGCTGTCCGGCACCACCGTCACCGCCACGACCCTGACCGGCGGCCTCGACGAGGTCTTCGCCCGCACGTCCGGCGGCAGCACGCAGTCCTTGCTCACCGACCGCCTCGGCAGCACCCTCGGCGTGGCGGACTCCACCGGCACCGTCACCGGCGAGTACACCTACCAGCCCTTCGGCACCACCACCCTCACCGGCACCGACGCGGGCAACCCCACCCGCTTCGCCGGCCGCGACGACGACGGCTCCGGCCTCTACTACAACCGCGCCCGGTATTACTCGGCGGGGGACCAGCGGTTCCTCAGCCAGGATCCGCTCGGGCAGGGGGCTGGCGACACCGATCTCTACAGCTACGTGGTCAATCGGCCGACCAACCTCGTCGACCCGCTCGGGACGAAACCTCAAGACATAGCCGCGGCCGAGACGTTCTACCGCGGTATGGGTGATGGCGAGTTCAACAATCTCGGACCACGCGGGCAGATCACGCCTCGTGGGGAAAACTTTGTCACCTCGCACCGCAACTATGTGGAGGGTCTGCGCAACAGATTCGCGGCCCGCGGGGGAAGGAACGCCCAGCAGTACACGCACTTGATCCAGTACGACATGGAGCCCGGTACCACGGACGCGCTCATTCAGGCTGGCCGTGGATCCGGTGATAACCGTGCTACGATCAAAGAAGAGTTCGGTTTGGATCTGGGCGAAATAGGATCCAGCAAGGATTTCGTGCACGTCAAGATCGAGCGAGGTGGTTTGAATTTCGGACTTCGGACCGGATCGGTAGACGTGTTCAATTCGCGAATAATGGGTTTCAGGGAGATTGGTTGGGATTCTGGTGAGTGAGGAATCGATACAAGAAGAACTTCTTGAGAAGATTTCCTCGATTGTCGGTAATGGCTACCTTGGTGAACCGGAGGCAATGCGTGTAGAAGCCGAGATTCCAGGAGTTGAGGATAAGATTGTCCCACTCCTTGGCTATTTGTTGGCGAGGAAGCGGTGGGGACCGCTTATCAAGGTCAGCAATATCGGCTCGCATCTTCATGTGCAGGGACTGGGCGATCTCCTGGTCGCAGCGCTGAACTGTGCGGAAATCGGGGAGCGCGCGGAGGACTTGGTGGAGATACTCGGCGATCTTCGATATGCACCGGCTGCCAGTCCGATTTTCGATTATTTGAAGAGGATTATCCTGAGGGAACCGTCCCCGTACTACGGCATCAGTGTGAAGTGCGCCCAAGCTTTGGGTGCACTCGGCACCTCTGAATCTCGAGAAATTCTGGCCGAGCTTACTTCCGATGAATGGCCGGCACCGGTGCGCTGGCACGCCGCCGTGGAACTAGGAAACGAAGAAGTCCTAGGATTCGATGAGGAAACCATGCTGGGTGGTATTTGACCGAAGGAACCACATCCGGCAGTATCGGAATAAATGACGGTTCGAGAGGCGAATATCGTTCTGGATCCGAGACGGGAATTTGTCCGAAAGATTTCCCGCGCCGCATCCACGTTGGCATCGGAAAAGGATCGACTGGCAAATTTATGGCGCTGTCGATCCAAGTACTGTACCAGCTCGAGCGTCGGCACGAACGCTGACGGGTCCGCCCGGCCGGAATCGCCTGAAGATGGAGTCGTGGTTGACCAGGAAGACCGTACTTTCGCGCAGAACTGTCCTCGGGGCGATTGTGCCCGGGGCCCTGCTCACTGCGTGCGCTGCCCCTGGCCCGCCACCATCGGACACGTCACTACAACGAGCACTCGCAAAGCAGGCCGGCGTGGTCTCGGCACCACCGAAAGCGGCTGTATTCACGGCCCTGGACGTCGAGGTGCCCGACCGGAACGCGTTGAGTGAGCTGTTCCGTGTGATGAGTGGCGCCGTGGCGGGAGCCGAGGTGACTTTGGCTGTCGGCGCGTCTCTGTTCGACGAGCGTTTCGGGCTGCAGCGGCTGGTACCGCGGCGGCTGACCAAGATGCCGAGCTTCCCCAACGATGCTCTCGACTCGGCCCGCTGTGACGGAGATCTGTTGTTGCAGGTGTGCGCTGCCGACGCACGCTCAGTGGCGGAGGCAACTCGGCGGGTGCTGGAGGCCGGGGGTGCCCGGCTGCGGTCGAAATGGACGATCGACGGCTTCCGCGACGAGAATTTCCTGACCGCCGACGGCCGGCCCTCGACGAGAGATCTGTTCGGATTCCGCGAAGGAGCGGGCAACCCGGACGTACACGACCCGGATCTGATGGATCAGCTCGTCTGGGTCCAGGCGAACAGTGACGAACCCGCGTGGACGGCCGGGGGCACCTACCAAGTCGTGAGAATGATCCAGTTCGCGCCGGCCCTGTGGGACGCCGAGCCCCTCACCCGCCAGGAGGCGGTGATCGGACGGCGCAAGACCGACGGCTCACCACTGGGCCAGACCGGCGAGACAGCGGCGTTCGACTACGCCACCGACCAGTCCGGCCAGGCGATCGCACTGGACGCGCACATCCGACGAGCCAACCCGCGCACGGCGGAGACCGAGCGAAATCGCATCCTCCGCCGCGGCTACTCCTACCGAAAGGATGCCCGGGACGAGGGGCTGATCTTCGTCTGTTTCCAGCAAGACCTCGAACGCGGCTTCGCCACCGCTCAGAGACACCTGAACGGACAGGCTCTCGACAAGTACATCCTGCCATTCGGAGGCGGCTACTTCTTCGTGCTGCCCGGTACCGGCGATCTTCCCGACAGCTATCTGGGTAAGGCGCTTCTCGACGCTGCTCGCGCGTGAACTGAGCACTAAACCTGTCGGTTCCGCTTCGCCGTGGCCGGCGCCGCGGCGCATGTACTGAGCTTTGCTCAACCTTGCCGCCAGGTCATCGGCGAGGTCATGCTCAGCTTGCTGCGGCCTGGCCCGGCTCGCGGCCTGTACGTGCTGCCTGCCGGATGGCTGCTGGACTCGGCCGTCGGCGTCGTCGCGCAGGCCATGGCTGCTCACCGCACCCACCAACCGCAGCTGTGGCCGTGACCATCTGAACGTCAAGGGTTCCGATTACAGGCTTCACCGTTTCACTCGTCCTCGCCCGCACTCAGGTCTCGTCGACCGGCCTTCCCTCCCCGCACGAATCGGATCTCGCCGGCCGCGTCGGAGACCGTCGGCAGCTCGCCGCCGCGTCCGTGGTGATCGCGGTCATCGATGACAACGTCACCGCGCTACTGCTGGCCGACAGCCCCGGCCAGTGTCGAGGGCTGTCCGTCCTCAACGCGCCGCTCGACAGCACAGGCCGGACAGGGTGTGGCGTAGGCCGGGACGCGGTCGGCGTGGATTCTGGTGAAGCGCAGCAGTTCGCGGATGATCCCGGCGTTGCCCATCGCCCAGCCCGGCGCCGAAGGCGGGGAAGGCTTGGGCGTCTCCGGCGGGGCCGTTGCGCCAGCCGTGGCTGTAGCGCTTGATCAGGTCCGGTCGCTGTTGCGGGTCGGGGTGCGGGACGACGAAACCGCCTGGCCCGGTCTTGTTAAGGGCCACCACGTCAGCCCGACCAGTTCAGTCTTCGGTCGACCCGAGGACCGATTGATGGGCTGCGGTGACGCAGGGCGGGTCAGGTCGATGGCGGGCGCGTCCGGGCGGTTTTCTCGCCGGGTGCTCGCCGTTCTTCCACCAGGGGGCGAGAAGATCGCGGGGCAGCTCGGTCAGAGCCGGGCCTGCCTGGTCCGGTGTGCCTGTGCCGAAGGGTGGTTGAGGGGCGTGCTCGGCGCCGAGTTCGAGCAGGCGGGCGAAGTCGTCGCCGCAGAGGTGGGCCGCGAGTCGGAGCACACGTTGGTGACGTACCGGGCGCGGGTTCCCCGCTGCTGCAACGCCTGCATCGCGCGCGTCTCTGAGCAGGATGCCGGTGTCTCCGCCGGGCACGAGGATCACGGTCGGGGAGAGGGGTGGCTGGTCCAGGGTGATCGTGGGAACGAGGGCGGCGCCGCTGCTGCTCGGCACGGCCTGTTTGGCCCTGTCGTCACGGATGACGGTGAACAAGGTGCTACCGGTGACGTCGTGGGTGGCCGTGTGGTCCGCCCTTTTGGTGGTCTCAGCGGTCACCTTATAAATCCTTCCCTTGTCGCTTTCGGTCGCTTTCGGCAGTAGCGGCTTCGTCGTCGGCGTAGGCCAGTTGGAGACGACCGGTGAGCGGGTTGGTCAGCGTGCTGGCGTGGACGGCGAACACGCGCCGCAGCCGGTGCGGCGTGAACACCTCGGCCGGAGGGCCGAAGGCGACGACGCGTCCGTGTTCGAGCATGGCGACCTGGTCGCAGTAGGCAGCCGCGAGGTTGAGGTCGTGCAGGGTCACGAGGGTGGTGACGGACAGGGTGCGCACGAGCGCGAGCAACTGCAGCTGGTGGTGGATGTCGAGATGGTTCGTCGGCTCGTCGAGCACGAGGATCTGCGGCTGCTGGGCCAGCGCACGAGCGAGCTGCACGCGTTGGCGTTCACCGCCGGACAGGGTGCTGACGTCGCGGTCGGCGAACTCGGTGACGCCGGCGGCTGCCATGGCACGCCGCACGATCCGGCTGTCGTCGGCGGGATCGCCCATCAGGAGCCGGCCGTGCGGCAGCCGGCCGGTCGCCACGCAGTCGGCAACGGTGAGTTCGAGGTCGGCGGGGCTGTCCTGCACGAGGGCCGCGGTGACCCGGGCGGCCTGACGGGCGGGGATCGTCCACACGTCGTGGCCGTCGGCGACCACTCGTCCGGCGGCGGGCCGCAGCATCCGGTACACGGTGCGCAGCAGCGTCGATTTGCCGCTTCCGTTGGGGCCGACGAGCCCCACCATGTTCGACTGCGCGGAGAACGCGACCTGGTCGATGATGCGGCGGCCGGCGATGTCGACGCTGACGTCCTCGATGCTCAGCCGGGCGGCGTCGCGGTGGCCGGTCATGCGGCCCGCCCGGAGCGGCGGAGCAGCCACAGGAAGAACGGGGCGCCGATGACGGCGGTCAGGAACCCGACGGGTACCTCGCTGGGGGCCAGGATCAGCCGGGCGGCAGTGTCCACGACGACCAGCAGCAGTCCTCCGGCCAGCGCGGCGGCGGGCAGCACCCACCGGTGGCCGGAACCGATCACCAGGCGCACCGCATGCGGCACGACGAGCCCGACGAACCCGATCGAACCGCTGACTGCGACGACCACGCCCACGAGCAGCGAGGTGATGACGAACAGCACCAGCCGCACCCGTCCGACGTCGACGCCGAGGCTGGCGGCGGTCTCGTCGCCGGTCAGGAACGCGTCGAGAATCCGGGCGAGCAGGACGAGCACGAAGACGGCGGTCACGAGCACGAGGGCCGGCAGCCCGAGATCGGTCCATCGCGCGGCGGCGAGACTGCCGGCCAGCCACGACAGGACCTGCTGCACACCGCCTTGGGGTCCGCTGGAGCGCAGCACGAGGTAGCTGGTGATCGAGCTGAGCAGATAGGACATCGCCACCCCGGTCAGCACCAGCCGGCTGGGCGTCACGCGGCCGCCGCGTTGGGCGATCAGGAAGACGAGCAGCGTGGTCACCAGTGCGCCCACGAACGCCGCGACCGAGGTGGACACCGTTGCGGCGAGCCCGGTGACGAGCGTCAGCGCAGCGACCGCGGCGACGGATGCGCCGGAGGACACACCGAAGACGAACGGGTCCGCCAGCGGGTTGCGCACCAGGGCTTGCAGCACCGCTCCGGCGACCGAGAGCGCGGCACCGACCAGGAGCCCGAGCAGCGCGCGCGGCAGCCGGAACTCCCACACGATCTCATCGTCGAGCCCGTTCCCCGCGTGACCACCGCTCCACGGGGTGAGGTGGGCGGCCAGCACTGAGATCACGCGGACCGGGGAGATCGCCACGCTGCCGACCGCGACCGACAGCACGACGGCGGCGACGCAGGCGGTGAGCAGCACCCCGATCACGATGCGGGGGCGGCGGGCGGACGTACTGGTCATGAGGCCGGAACAGGAAGGTCGAGCCCGGGGTGGAGCGCATCGGCGATCTCGGTCAGACCGGCCATGACCGAGATCGAGGAGTCCGTCTGCTCGGTGGGCATTTCACTGATGCGACCGTTCTTCACCGCCGGGACATTCGGGAAGGTCTGCTCCAGGTACGCCTTCTCCTGCGCGAAGCTCTGCCCTGGGAACGTACCGACCAGGATCACGTCGGCGTCGCAGGCGGCGAAGGTCTCTTTGCTGATGTAGACAGCGTTGGGCGGGAAGACGTTCGTGCCGCCGGCGGTGGAGATCAAGCTGTCGTAGACGCCGCCTGCCAGCACGATCACCGGACCGGTGCCGCCGTTGAAGTACGCCGTCTTGACCGTCGGCTCACCCCTCACCGCGGCGACCACCTTCTGCTTGTCGGCATCGAGCCTCGCGACGACCTTCGCCGCTTGGCTGCGGACATTGAAGATGCGGCCGAAGTCCGTCAGCGTTTTCGCCGCGGTGTCGACGTTCCAGACCTTGACGTCCTGCGCGTCCTGCGCGTTGCAGATGTTCGCCCCGTAGACCGTCGCCCCGGTCTGCTCGATCTGCTGAACCGACGCATAACCCTGCGAGGTATCGAAGGCGAAACCCGCCAGCTCCTGTCCCGCCACGAAGTCGGGCCGCTCGCTGAGCAACACCTCCTTGGCGGGGAAGGACATCGAGCTGCCGATCGCATTCAAGCCCTTTGCCGCCTCCGCCACCGATGGAGGGTAGGGCGCATAGTTGTTCTGCACGCCGACGATGCGGTTCCGCAGGCCGAGAGCCAGCAGCATCTCGGTGACCGACTGCCAGAGGCTCACCACTCGCCGGGGTTCCGAACGTACGGTGATCGTCCGGCCGCAATTCTGCAGCGTCACCGGGTAACCGGAGGCGTCGCCGCTATCCGGCGAGGGGAAAGGTTGCGTTGGGTTCGTGCCCGAGCACGCTGAAGTGGCGATCAACAGCATCACAAAACCGAGCACCGATCGCCGAACCTTCGAACGCACAGCACTCCTCCGTAGCCGCCACCTGGTCTGGCGGCGATGGAAAGGAAGTCGGACCGGCAGCTACGGAAGTTCCAGAGCGCGGCGTGGTTCACGTCACAGCGCGGCACGTACAGGCTTGGACCGAAGCCCACCGCAACTACGCGACCGTCGGCTCACCCAGGGCAGAGGGTGAGGTGTTCGTCCAAGAGCGGGGCAGGTGGGAGGGAATCGGCCGTACCGGTCGCGTTGCCGGCCCCGCGAGTCCTCGGTCTCCCACCGTTCGATCGGATGATGGGCGCTGGATAGCTCGTCGGCCGCTGCGAACGCTGGATCTCGACGGTCTACGCGAGCGTCCAGGTGATCCCAGCGTACGAACGCTTACCCAGGGGACCAGGACGCTGTCACTCCTTTGGGTGGTCATCGGTCGTTCTGACTCAACTTCGGCCTGGGTGAACCGATCTCGGATAGGTCGAGCATCACGCAGCTGGATCGAAGACGAGGAGACGCGGTTGAGCCTGGCGGCACGGTGAAGCCGCTTCGACCTGGCTTGCGGCAAGTGGTGCCGGTGGTGCGCGGCCGTGGTGCGGAACTTCGAGAAGGGTCACCGGATCTGCCCGGTAAACCTGTCTGGTGCGCTGACGTCTTCCTCGCCTGGTCTTCCCGGCTTCTCTGGAAGGGCTCGATACCTCCGGGGGCGCTGTCGTCCACGGTGACCGCACGGCGGGCCGCCGCGGTCGCGGGTCCGGGTACCTGCCAGAGCGAACCCGCCGCCGGAAGACCGGTTTCGGACCTGGAGAGAGTGGACAGTGACAGAAACCGCCGAGCCCGCCGCCGGCCGCCGTCTGCTCGCGGCAGGTCCCGGTACCGCCTGGACCAGCGATGCGCTGACGGTGATCGCCCGGGAAATCGATGCCGTGCTGAACGGGCCCGGCGAACCCGGCCGGACGGTTCCGTTCGGGCGCAACGCACCCTGGCGGCGGCTGGGGATATTTCACGTACGGGCCGAGCGGCTGAGGGAGAACCTTGCGCTGACCTTCGGGGTGACGTTGCCGGCCACGGTGTTCTTTGATCATCCGACGCCCGAGGCTCTGGCCGAGTACCTGCGGGGTGAGGTGGCCGGCAGTCCGGCCGCCGCGCTGCCGCTGGAGCCCCGGGGTGCGGATCTCGACCGCGATCCCATCGCGATCATCGGTATGGGCTGCCGGTTTCCCGGCGGCGTGCGCACCCCGGACGAGCTGTGGGAGCTGGTGCTGCGCGGCGATGATGTCACCTCCGAGCTGCCCTCCGGGCGCGGCTGGGATTTCGACGCGGTCTACGACCCGGATCCCGCTCACCCGGGCACCACGTACTGCCGGCGGGGCGGATTCCTGGCCGACGCCGACCGGTTCGACGCCGGTTTCTTCAACATCGGCCCGCGTGAGGCCGCCGCGCTGGACCCCCAGCAGCGGCTGCTCCTGGAAACCGCCTGGGAAGCCGTGGAACGAGCCGGTCTCGACCCGCTTTCCCTGCGCGGCCGGGCGGTCGGGGTCTACACCGGCATCGCCTACTCGGACTACGGGCCGGACTGGTGCGAGGCGCCCGAGGGCTTCGCCGGGCACCTGCTCATGGGCAGCTTGACCAGCGCCGCCTCCGGACGGATCGCCTACACCCTCGGCGTGGAGGGGCCGGCGCTGACCGTGGACACCGCGTGCTCGTCCTCGCTGGTGACCCTGCACCTGGCCGCTCAGGCGCTCGCCCTGGGGGAGTGCGAGCTGGCCCTGGCCGGTGGTGCGACGGTCATGGCCACGCCGGGGGTGTTCCTCGAGTTCAGCCGCAAACGCGGGCTGGCCGCCGACGGCCGGTGCCGCTCGTTCTCGGCCGACGCGGCGGGCACCGGCTGGGCGGAGGGGGCGGGAATGCTGGTGCTGGAGCGGCTGAGCGCCGCCCGCCGCCACGGTCACCCGGTCCTCGCGGTGGTGCGCGGGGTCGCGGTCAACCAGGACGGAGCCAGCAACGGGCTGACCGCGCCGTGCGGGCACGCCCAGCAGAAGGTGATCCGGCAGGCCCTGGCCAACGCGCGGCTGACCGGCGGTGACGTCGACGCGGTCGAGGCCCACGGGACCGGCACCCGGCTGGGGGACCCGATCGAAGCGCAGGCGATCCTGGCCACCTACGGCCGGGACCGACCGGCCGGACGGCCCGTGTGGCTGGGCTCGCTGAAATCGAACATCGGTCACGCCCAGGCCGCCGCGGGGGTCGGGGGCGTCATCAAGATGGTGCACGCCCTGCGGGCGGGAATTCTGCCGCCGACGTTGCACGTGCGGGAACCGACCCCGCTGGTGGACTGGTCCGCCGGGGCGGTCCGGCTGCTCACCGGCACCACGCAGTGGCCCGAGACCGGCCGGCCCCGGCGCTGCGCGGTGTCCGCGTTCGGGGTGAGCGGCACGAACGCCCACGTCATCCTCGAGCAGGCCCCGCCGGTGAGCCTTCCGGACCGGCCGGAGGGGCCGCAGCCCGGAACGGGCCGCGAACCGGCCCCGTGGGTGGTGTCCGCGCCCACGGTCGCGGGGCTGCGCGCCCAGGCCGCGGCGCTGGCCGAGCACGTGGAGACCCGCTCCGGGCCGTCCCTGGCCGACGTCGGCCTGTCCCTGGCCCGGCGCGGCCGGTTCGAGCGGCGCGCCGTGCTGCTCGAAGGCGACCGGGGGCGGAGAGCGGCTCGGCTGCGCACGTTCGCCGAGGAGGGGCGGGCGCCCGGGATGATCACCGGTGAGGCCGTGGCTCCCGGCCGGCTGGCGCTGTTGTTCACCGGGCAGGGCAGTCAGCGCGCCGGGATGGGCCGGGAGCTGTACCCGGCGTTCCCGGCCTTCGCCGCCGCGCTGGACGAGGTGTGCGCGCACCTCGACCCGTGGCTGGACCGGCCGCTGCGTGAGGTGATGTTCGCCGGCGAATCCACCCCGGAGCACTCGCTCCTGCAGCAGACCCGCTACACCCAGCCGGCGTTGTTCGCCCTGGAGGTGGCGCTGCACCGGCTGGTCGAGTCCTGGGGCGTGCGCCCCGACGCGGTGGTCGGCCATTCGATCGGCGAGCTGAGCGCCGCCTACGTGGCCGGTGTGTGGTCCCTGCCCGACGCGTGCACGCTGGTCGCCGCCCGGGGCCGGTTGATGCAGCGGTGCCGGGCGGACGGCGCCATGCTCACCGTGTGGGCCGGTGAAGAACGGGTGCGGGAGCTGCTGGGTGATGATCCCCGGCCCGTGGACATCGCCGCCGCGAACGGTCCTTCGAACACGGTGATCGCCGGCGACACCGAGGTCCTCGGCGAGCTGGCCCGGCGCTGGCGAGAGCGAGGCGTGCGCACTCAGCGATTACGCGTCAGCCACGCGTTTCACTCCTCCCACATGGACGCCATGGCGAGGGAGTTCCGGCAGATCGCCGACACGCTCACCTATCGGCCTCCGCGGCTGCCGGTGGTGTCCACCGTGTCCGGCAAGGTCGCTCCCGCAGACCAGTACTGTTCCCCCGATTACTGGGTGCAGCAGGTTCGCAGCACGGTCCGGTTCTTCGACGGCGTGCGAAACCTCTACGACTTCGGCGCGCGCACGTTCGTGGAACTGGGTCCCGGCGCGGGGCTCACCGCCCTCGCCGGGTCCTGCTTGCCCGAGGACACCGACCTGGCTTTGCTGTCGCTCTTGCGGGCTGGGCAACCGGAGGACCGAGCCGCGCTCACCGCCGCGGCGCAGTTGCACGTGCGCGGGGTGGACGTCGATTTCACCGGCCTGTTCCCCGGTGCCCGGCAGGTGGATCTGCCCACGTACGCGTTCCAGCGCGACCGCTACTGGCTGGCTTCGTCTCGAACCGGCTCGGATCCGGCCCCGCTGGGAAGCTCCGCCCGCGACGCGGCCGCAGCTGCTGATCCCGGCTGGTTCTACCGGGTCGAATGGCGGCCTGTCACCATCGCGACCTCGCGGCTGCAGGGTCGCTGGCTGCTCGTGGCCCCCGCGGATCGAGCCAGCGCTGGGCTCGTGGCCGCGGTGACGCGGAGCCTGCGAAGCCGGGGAGCCGAGGTCGTGCCGGTCACGCTCGGCGCGGACGAGACCGATCGAGGCTCGATTCGTCACGCCCTGACCGAGGCCACCGAAGCGCTCCCGGCCCGGGGCGTTCTGTCCCTCCTCGCTCTCGATGAGCAACCCGATACCGCCGAGGCCGTGCCGACGGTCGGTCTGCATCAGACGTTCTCCCTGGCCCAGGCACTGAAGGAGATCGACCGGTCGATACCGCTGTGGTTGGTCACCCGGGCCGCGGCCGTGGGGGCGCGCAGTGGTGAGCGGATCAACGCCCTCCAGTCGATGGTGTGGGGCCTCGGCCAGGTGGCCGGCTTGGAACATCCGGGGGGCTGGGGCGGGCTGGTGGACCTGCCGGCGGACCCGGGCGCGATCTCGCTGGAGCGGTTGTGCTCGGTGCTGGCCGCCGGCGGCCCGGAGAACCAGGTCGCCCTTCGCGGCACCGACGTACTGGCGCGGCGGGTCCGCCGCGGTGTTCGGCCGGCCGCCGCGGCGGGGTGGGTCCCTCGTGGCACGGTGCTGATCACCGGTGGCACCGGCGCGCTCGGCGTGCACGTCGCCCGGTGGGCGGCCCGCTCCGGGGCCGGCCATCTGGTGCTGGCCAGCCGTCGCGGCCCGGCGGCGGCCGGTGCGCGCGAGCTGGCCCGCGAACTCGCCGCGGCCGGTGTGCAGGTCAGTGTCGTGTCCTGCGACCTGGCCGATCGCGCCGCGGTCGCCGCGCTCATCGAGAGCATCGACGGGCTCACCGCGGTGGTGCACGCGGCCGGTGTCGCCGGCGGGGTCGTCCCGCTGTCGGACACCGGGTGGGCCGAATGCGCCGAGGTGCTGCGAGGCAAGGCCGCAGGCGCGGCCCACCTCCACGAGCTGCTCGCCCACCGGCACCTCGACGCGTTCGTGCTGTTCTCGTCGATCGCCGGGATCTGGGGCAGTGGCGGACAGGCCGGGTACAGCGCGGCCAACGCCTACCTCGACGGTCTCGCCGAGCTGCGGCGGGCTCAGGGCCGGCCGGCGCTCTCCCTGGCCTGGGGGCCGTGGGCGGAAGGCGGTATGGCCGCGGACGCGGCTGTCCGTGATCGCCTCGCCCGCCGCGGCCTGAACGCCCTGCCGCCGGCGAAGGCGATCGACGCGATGGAACGGGTTTTGGGATCCGGTCAGGCCGGCGCGATCGTCACCGACGTGGACTGGACCGGGTTCCTGCCCGCCTTCACCGCCGGCGGGCCCACCCGGTTGTTCGCCGAGCTATCGGAAAGCGCCACGGACTCGAGGCCGGCGTCATCTCCGGCCGAACCGACCTTGCCGGACCGGCTGTCCGGTCTGTCCGGCGCGGATCGTGAGGCGGAGCTGCTGCGGTTCGTGCGCGTCGAGACGGCCGACATCCTGGGGCATTCCGGGGAGCAGGACATCGACGTCCACCGGCCGTTTCTCGACCTCGGGTTCGATTCCCTGGCCTCGGCGGAGTTGCGTCGGCGGTTGTCGGCATCGATCGGCCGGGAACTGCCCGCGCCGGTGGTGTTCGATCACCCGACGGCGACCGAGCTGGCCGCGTTCCTGCACACGATGCTCGGTGAGGTCACGGCCGGCGGCGACGGCACCGCGTGCCCGTCCGGCCACGAACCGCAGAGCCGATCCGGGATCAAGGCGTTGTTCCGCCGGGCCTGCGAGGGGAAGAACCTGGCTGACGGCCTGACCTTCCTCCAGGCGGCGGCCCGGCTGAGGCCGGTCACCCACGAGGTCGAGCAACTGGTTTCCGGCATCGAGCTGCTTCAGCAGTCCACCGGACCTCAACCCGCCGCCATCGTTTGCCTGCCGCCGTTCGTCGCGCCGTCCGGGCCGCACAACTACGCCCGCTTCGCGCACCACCTCGCCGGGCGTCGGGACACTTTCGCCTTGGGCCACCCGGGTTTCCGCGGTGACGTCTTGCCGGCGGATGCCGCCCTGCTGATCCGAGCCCAGGCCGACGTGCTGTGCCGGCGCTTCGCGGATCGCCGCATCGTGCTGACCGGGTACTCCTCGGGCGGCTGGTGCGCGCACGCGGTGGCGCAACGGCTGGAGGAACTGGGCCGTCCCGCCGATCTGGTCCTGCTCCTGGACTCACTCGCCGTCACGGGCGAAGCCTGGCAACGGATCGAAGCACCGCTGCGCACGATCGCGGTGAGCGATCAGGCACAAGCGCTGACGACCGACGATCAGCTCACCGCGATGGCCCACTACTTCCAGCTCTTCCACGGCTGGACCCCCGGGGCGATCGACACCCCGGTCCTGCTGGTGCGGGCGGAACGGCCGATGCCCGAGTGGGAAGGCGACGCGGTCTCCGAGCAGTACTGGCGTGCGGCCTGGGACTACCCGCACGAAACCCTCTACGTGCCCGGCGATCACTGGACGATCCTGAACGAGAACGCCGCGTCCACCGCACGCGTGGTGCACGACTGGCTGAGCGCCCATCTCGGCGAGCGACCAGACGCGGCCACCCCGACCGGCGGACCTGGACCGGGATGGGCACCAAGCCGGGGCGCGAGGGGACAGCGGTAGTGCGGATCCTCATCCTGACCATCGGCACGATGGGGGATGTGGCGCCGTATACCGGACTCGCGGTGCGGCTCCGGCAGGACGGGCACCACGTCGCCATCGCCACCCACGAACGACTGGCCGGGCCGGTGCGCGCCTGCGGCATCGAGTTCCGCCCGCTGAGCGGCGACCCCGAGGCGCTCCTGGCCTCGGAATCGAGCCGGAACTCGACCGGACGTTCCGGTTTCGCCCGGATGAGGCAGATGCGTCGGCTCAGCCGTTCCCTGATACCCGGCATCGCTCGCGACGCGCTGGCCGCCGCCGAACGAGGAACCGACCTGCTGCTCGTGGCCGCCCCGGTGACCCGGGTGGGGTACCTGGTGGGTGAGGCCCTGGGCGTGCCCAGCATGGGTGTGCTGCTGCTACCGGCTTCTCCCACCGGGGACTTTCCCCCGGTCATCAGCGGCTCTCGCTCGCTGGGACGATGGGGCAATCGCGTTGCCGGCCAGATCATGTCGGCCGTGGCCGACCGGGAGTACGAGCCCATCCTCCGGAGGCTGCGCTCGGAATTCGGTCTTCCCGTCACCGGTGCGAGGCCCGCCCTGCACCGTCGAGGCTGCGACTGGCCTCTGCGCTATGCCTTCAGCCCCATTGTCCTGCCCCGCCCCGGGGATTGGGATCCCGGCTGGGGACCGGTGGGTTTCCTGTGGCCGGCTCGCGCGGCCGGCTGGGAACCCGACGCTTCGCTGGCCGACTTCCTCGCGGCGGGACCACCCCCGATCGGGGTGAGTTTCGGCAGCGCGTTCTTCACCGACCGAGAACGTCTGGCCGAGACCGTGCTCACCGCGGTGCGGGCGGCCGGAGCACGAGCCGTCATCCAGAGCGGCTGGCAAGGACTGCAAGCCTGCGACAATGACGACGTGCTGACCGTCGGGGAGGTGCCGCACGACTGGCTGTTCCCCCGGCTGTCCACTGTGGTCCACGCCTCCGGTGTCGGCACAGCGGCGGCGAGCCTGCGCGCGGGAGTGCCGTCCGTCGCGGTTCCGGTCCGGCTCGACCAGCCGTTCTGGGCCGGCCGCCTGGCCACCCTCGGCGTCAGCCCACCGCCGATCTCGGCCCGCCACCTGACCGCACCCCGGCTGACGACGGCACTGCGCCAAGCGGCCGAACACCGTCAGCGAGCCACAGAACTGGCCGGGCACCTCGCCGACGAAGACGGAGCCGGACACCTCGCCCGGACCATCGCCCGCCTCTGACAGGGGGCGAACCCGTGCGTGGCCGGCAGCACCGCGGTGAACTAGGGCGGGATGGCCAAGCAGGTCACCTCCGCGAAGCCCGCGGTCGGCCTGGCGCGGTGGCTCGCAGAATTGTCAAGGTCGCTACCGCCTAACTTCGAGGGTTGCTGCACGCATGTAGCTTGGCCGAGGGGCCGAGTGGCCAAAAGATAAAATGCTCCGCGTGTCGAAAGATGGACTTCGGCAATGGAAGAGGTCGCAGCTGGAAGCGGATGGGCACTGCTAGGATGATGTATGTCTGATTGCGCTGACACCCGAGTTGGTTCTTTTGACGGCAAAATTGCTTCCTTAGAAAAATATGGCGCCAAATGGGGTTATATTTTTCTTAAAGTAAAGCAAGTGAAAAAAGAGTCTCCGTGGATCGAGATGGAGTTCTTCCGAGGATCTCTCGATGATGAGCTTCCTTGGCGCTACAGTGACCGGATTGATCCAGATGACTACGATACACTTGCGGAGCTCGATGGTGGAGTTATCGATTGGTGGGGTGTTGATTTCACTATACGATGGCTTCAAGGAGACGATAAAAAAAAGTTCGAGATGCAATCGGTAATTCATCGGCATCCTATTATTCGAAAATGCCAAATGGCGGAAAAGGTATAGTTCCGGAAGGAAATGGCCGATGTGACAGGTAAATATTTAGATTCTCTAGCGTCGCCATGCCCGCGACGCCATCAACAATATCGCCCGCAGCGAATCACGCGGCTGCTAGAACGACACTGTCGTCCGCTATGGCTTCACTGGCAACGGCAAGTCCGCGGATCGGCCAGCACCGGCGGCCCTATGAGCACACCGGCGCCCTCGCCCTGGTGCAGATGGGCATCCGGCCCTACAGCCCGCTACTCGGTCGTTTCCTCTCTGTCGACCCCGAAGAAGGCGGCTCCGCCAATGACTACGACTATGTCGCCGGCGACCCCATCAATACTCTCGACCTCGATGGTCACGGGTGGTTCAGTTCATTGGTCAGTGTCGTGACCAAGGTCGCCAAGGTGGTCTCCTGGGTTCTTGGTCCGATCGGAGCGATCGCAAGCGGGGTTGTTGCGGTGGGCAACGCGGTTCAGGGCAACTGGGGTCGCGCAGCGATGTTCGCGGCCGGGACTCTCGCTATGGGAGCGGCCAAGTGCATAGGCGTGGCGATGACAGCGGTCAAGTACGTCAGCAGGGTGGTGAAAGCGAATTCCCGAACTGCTGCGCGATTCGACAGCAGGGTTGGCAAGGTGCGAGTGGCCATGCGGCCAGCGTTCGCCAAGAAGAAGCTTTCGTCGAACCGGTAAATACGAACAAACTTCGCAACGGCGACGCTGGGATGGCATTCAGCTGGTAGCGTGTTGACGCCGTAACGTGAGGAGTGTCGGGTGTCAGTCGTCCGGTGGATCCAGGGAGGAAAGCAGTGGGTGAGGGAGAGGGTTCGCTTACCGAGCAGGCCATCGACCTTCGATATGAGGGCCGTGACGATGAAGCTGTTGCGCTGCTGAGGAAGGCCGTCGACCTGGGTGAACCGGATGCCCTTCCGGAACTTGCTTATGCGCTGCTGAACTCGCGAGATCCTGCGGAAGCTGTGCGGGTTGTCGAGAAGGCCGTCAAGCGGGGTAGGACGGATCTTTACAGTCTGCTGGCTTCCCTCGCCTCAGAGGTCGGTGACGCGAGGAAATCGGAGCGTGCCTATCGCGCTGCCATCGAGTCGGGCGACGCTTCCGCCCTGAACGATTACGGGATCTTTCTTCGCGGGCAGGAGCGGTACCGCGAGTCGATCGAAATCCTTCGCCGAGCGTGCGAACTTGGAGATGTACTGGCCCCAGGAAACCTGGTCGCGACGTATGCCAACGAGCTGGGCGATCTGTCCACGGCTATCGAAATTGGTGAGCGTTACGTCGATCCCGGACGGCCTTCTGTGTACCCGGCATTGGCTGCCGCCTACGCCAAAGCCGGTCGGCTTGAACAGGCGGACGATTTGTTCCGGCAGGGGATCGAAGTCGGATCTCCGAAGTCGCACCAGGCTTATGCCTGGTTTCTCTGGACTGGCCGGAATGATCCGGTGGCGGCGGAACGGCAGTTCTGGCTCGCGTTCGACGCCGACGAACCAAACTGGAGCTTGGGGCTCGGCGAGTTGCTGATCGAACTCGGTCGGCGGGAAGAAGCTCGTGCGGTCTTGGAGCGAGGCGCTGAATGGGGCGACCTGGACGCCCGCGCATTGCTAAATGAGAATGGACTCTGACCAGTCGAAGTATTTTGCCCTGACACTTCCTGGTTGTTCCGGCGACGGATACCATCACGATGGGCCGACCTTCCTGGACGGCGGCAGGCCGTTGCCATTGTCGACGACTCTAATGTCAGCCGATGGTCAACCGGCTGTTCTCGATTGATGACGCTGGAATATACTTCTGGCGGCTGATTGAGGTTGCGCGCGTCTGCTTATGACCTGAAGCGTGATGTTTAATATGGCCGCGCTGTCTCCGTCCGGGTCCGAATGTGGAGTGACCGGCCGAGTCGCCAAGACTGCTTCGCTGGTCACCGCTCACAGCCGCTTCGAGGCTCAGGGAGAGCGGGAAAAATTAGCCGGACGATGCTCAAACCTGGAGCACTACACCATTCCGCTGTGGTGCGCCCGGGCTGCCGGGGCCGGGCGGGCTCGCCGTGATCAGCCAGTACCCTGTTCCGGGTGGGGAGTATCGCCTGATGGTGAGGGCACGGTCGAACGCAGATCGCGGAGTGCGGTCTCGCGGGCCTGGTCGGCGGGGCAGGGTAGGTCGGGCTGGACGCCGAGCTGTTCCCAGTTGGTGCCGGTGATGGCGTTGACCGATCTGGCGACGGGCAGGTGCAGTTCCAGGACGTCGGTGAGCCGGAATGCCTCGACCGGATGTGCGCCGCCGCCGGTGGTCTCGCCGACGGTTGTGGCTCGTCCTAGAGCTTGCAGGTTGTAGGCCAGTTCTTCGCAGCCGGAGAAGGTGGCGTGGCTGGTGAGCACTCGGATCGGGCCGTTGATCCGGGTGGCGGCGGGGGTGGTCCAGAACTGCCGTGGCGGGCCGGAGAGCTCCTCGACGTCCTGGAGGTGCACGGGCACGTTGCCGAGCAGGTGCCCGCAGATCAGCGCGACGGTTTCCGGGGTGCCGCCGCGGCCCTCGCGCAGGTCGAGTACGAGCGCGGTGGCCGAGGACAGGAGGGTGAAGGCCGCTCGGACGTACGGTTCGGCGAGGTGAACCGGTGACAGTGAGGGTGCGATCTGCAGTAAGCCGATTCCGTCGGCAAGCAGTTCGACTCGGCGGAGGCCGCCCGCTTTGCGTGGTGCTTCGGCTGCGTGACGCGCTTCGTGCTCGGCGCCGGCGAAATTCGGTGCTGCGCCGTCGGGTCGGTACCGGATTCGTAGGTGACGGTCGTTGCTGGCCCGGTGGAGGCGCCGGGTCAGAACCGTGGCCGTCGTCTCCGGGTCGAGGCCGGTGAGCTCGGCCTCGCCGGCGGAGAGGTGGGAGACGATGGAGGGAGCGCGGTCTTGGAGGATGTACCGAGCGCTCACCAGTTCTTGCACACGGCCGATCAGGTGTGCAGCGTCGTTTTCGGTCATGGCCGTAGCCAAGCAAATCGCTTGACCAAGCGACAACTGTCCTTGACGCTTGATGGATGACGCGCTCATCCCGGTACGAGGTCATCGACGCCACGAGCCCGGCGCAGGCGCGGGCCTTCGCCCACCCGACCCGGCACCGGCTCCTGCGGGGCCTCGGCGAGGACGGGGCCACCATCAGCCAGCTCGCCCACCGGCTCGGCCTCAACAAGGGCAACGTCGCCCACCACCTCGGTGTGCTGGTGCAGGCCGGGCTGGTCCGCAAAGGTCTCACCCGGACCGTCCGCGGTGGTACCGAGCAGTACTTCGTCAAAACGGCCCGCAGGTACAAGTTCAGCGCGGGCGAGAACGGAGAAGCGACGAAGGCGATGCTCGCGACGGTGGCGGAAGAGATCCCCGTCGACGAAGAGCACCTGCTGGCGCACCGCGTCGTCCGGCTCACCGCCGAGCAGGCCCGGGCGCTGCGGGACCACCTGGAAAGCGTGGTGCACAACCTGGTTCCGGCTCATCCCGGAGAGACGGAGCACGGTGTGCTGGTCGGTGTCTACCGCCGCTCCTGATCCGAAACCGGAGCGAGTCACCCGGTGGCCGTTGCCCGATCGGACGCGGCCGGTCGGGCGCGTCGCTAGCCGGGCTGCGGGCCGTGCTGGTGAGCTGAGCCCGTTCGAGCGGCGGCTGCCCGCAGCCTCGACTTGCTCAGCGCTACCGGACACGGGGGACCGACAACCGTGGCTCCCGAGAGGCCACTGCGGTGCCGTTCGCCGCGCCCGGCGACGCCGATCGAGGTGCGGGCAGCCTTCGTGCGCGGCCCACCGATGCCTGGTGCCGTCAGAACTTCAATGATCGCACCGTGTAGTTACCGGCCAGGTTGCCGCTGTTGCCGGCCGTGGTGCTGCCGATCTTGGTGTTGTAGTTCTGCTCGGTGTAGTAGGTAACCTTCTTCGTGGTGCGGTTGCTGATCGACTTCGGGTTGACCAGCCCCCAGCTGCAGATTTCGTTGGCCTTGGGGTTGTTCTGGGAGTACTGACAGCGCTTTCCCGTGCCGTTGGATCCCTGGTAGAAGCACACGTAACCGGCGGTGCACTCGTAGGCCGCCGGTGCGGCGGGAGCCACGGCGGCGTGCGCCATCACCGGCGTGATCGCCACCCCGGCGCAGGTCAGTGCCGCCACCGCGGTGGCCCGCCCGGACTTGATGATTGCCGATACGACCATGGTTTCTCCTCGTGTTCGGATGGTGCCGGGTATCGCGCCGCCGGGAAGCCCCCGCCGGTCAGCTGCTGAACTTCGTCTCGGTCCAGTACGCGGTTCCCGAGACGCAGGCCCGCAGCCCGACCGCTTGCCCGTCTCCGCCCTGGTTGTGCAGGCAGAGACCGGTCGACACATTGGTGAAGCGCTTCTTCGTCCCGGAGGACGTCCGCCAGTCGGTCGCGTTGACCGTGCAGGAGGTGGTGAACACCGACGATTGGCCGCCGGCCAAGCACAGGCCGGTCCTCTTGTTCTTGAACTTCCCGGGGGCGTAGTTGTCCCACTTCTGGTAGTTGTTCCCGTCCTGGCAGTTGTGGGTGTACACGTCGCCCTGGGTGTTGGAGTCCAGGCAGCGGGCGAAGTTGTCCGCGAACCTGATCCAGTACAGCGATTCGGCCTGCGGTGCCGCGGTGGCGACCGCCGGCGCCGCGGTGAACGCCACCGCCGTGGCCGCGACTGATGCCGCGAGCTGAAGCAGCGTCCTGTTGAACGTCGACACCGGAGTCCTCCTGAGTGATCGATGTGCCTCGACCGGGCCGGAACACGCGGCTCCGGGGGGAAGAGGCAGGGGATGAAATCCGCCGGGTGCGGTCGGGATCAACGATGCCGATGAGCCCCGCGGCCGGGCAACGCTTCGGTGTCCTGGGATGGTCTGACAGACCCTGACCAGGCGATATCCAGGGGCGTGGGATGGCTGTCATACTGGCCTGCGACACCGAAGGCCGGGGGAGGAATGGGTGGGGGTGCCGGAGGATAGGGGTCCGCTTGCGCGCCATCTCACGGCGCTCAAGCAGCGCAGCGGGCTGAGTTACGCGGAGTGGGGCCGGGCTTCGCACGTCAGCGGTTCGACCCTGCACCGGTACTGCTCGGGGGCGACGGTTCCGCCGGATTACCGGACCGTGGTCGCGGTCGCCACGGCGTGTTCGGCGGGTGACGGGGAACTGGTCGAGCTGCTGGCGCAGTGGAAGGCGGCGTCCGGGCAGGCCGTGGGGCCGGACCTGGTGGCCCCGGTTGTTCCGGAGGCCGCGCCCCCGGCGTCGCGCTCGCGGCGGCTGCTTCGTCCGGGCACGCTTTCGGCGGTGTCCGCCGGCTTGGTCCTGGTGCTCGTGCTCGCGCTGGTGACGGCCAGCGGCACGGAGATCGGGACCGTGCCCGCCCGGCAGCAGATCACGGGCCCGGCGTGGCAGCGCGAACAGCCGCTGGCGCCGTCGTTGTTCGGGGTGACGGTGTCCTCGGCGAGTGGGGTGATGCCGTCGTTCCAGGTGGGCAGCCTGCGGTTCTGGGACAGCCGCACGCGGTGGGCGAACCTGCAGCCGCGGCGCGACACCTACGACTGGCACGTTCTCGACCGGCTCGCCGACGGTGCGCGGAAATCCGGGCTGCCCTCGACGCTCGTCCTCGGGGGCACACCGGAATGGGCCGCGCCCGAGGGCCGGAAAGCTCCCTACGCCGACGGTTCCCGCAGCGCGCCACCCGGCGACCTGGCCGGGTGGGAGCAGTTCGTCCGCGCGCTGGCGACCCGGTACCGGGGCCGCATCGACGCCTACGAGGTGTGGGCCCACGCCAACGACCAGCGCTACTTCTCCGGTTCGATCGAGACCCTGGTCGAGATGACCCGGCTGGCCGCCCGCGCGATCAAGGCCGCCGACCCGGAGGCGGTCGTGGTGTGCCCGTCGATCGCCCGGCTGTGGACCGACGAGGGCCGCGCCGTGCTGCGCCGGTTCGCCGGGTTGCGCGGGTACGACCACTGCGACGTCGCGGGCATCAACCTGTCCCAGCAGACGGCGGCCGACCCGCCGGAGACCATGCTCGGCCGCCTGCAGCAGATCGACGGGGCCTTCCACGACGTGGGTGTCCACCCGCGCTTGTGGAACACCGGCGTCACCTACGAATACGTGCGCGACGAGCGGCTGGACGAGCGACGAGCGATCGACTACGCCACGCGGTTCTACCTGGTGGCGATCTACGGTTCCGGCTTCGGCCTGGAACGAGCCTATTTCTACAACTGGGGCAGTGGCAGCCTGCCCATCGCGCTGCAGGCCGTGGGCGGTGCGCCCACCCGGGCCGCGCTCGCGGTGCAGGAACTGCAACGGTGGCTGACCCGCACCAGCACCCGGTCCTGCGGTCACGGGCTCGCCCTCGACCTGCCGGCCGCCGTGTGGCAGTGCGAGTTCACCGCCGACGACGGACGACTGCTCACCATCCGCTGGACCGACGAGGGCACCGCGATGACCCCGGCCCCGGCGCACACCCGGGAACTCCGCGAACTCGACGGCACCGGTCGTCCGCTCCACGCCGGCGACACCGTCACCGTCTCCGGAACACCGGTCCTCATCGTCGGGCAGCCGGGAAGCTGAAGCCGCAGGAGGTGCCGGCCGGCGTGGCGCGGGAGCGCGCCGCCGGGGAGGTGGCCGCCCGGTAGCCGAGGACCGCGGTGCTGGGCCGGGCCGGGCACAACTGTGCGCCATTTCGGGCAAGCCCGGGCTCCGGAGTCCGGCCGCGCGCTTATCCTGTCGGTCGCATCAGGAGAGGTCTCCGGATCCGATCATGGGGGATGGTGGGTTTGAGCAATCCGCTGGTTGCGCCGGTGAAGGATTCGACGACGGCGGCGTCGGGGGTGCCGTTGCTGGAGGATGCGACGGGGTTGAAGTCGGCGATCGAGAGCAAGAATTGGGCGGCGGTCGCGATTGGTGCGGTTGGTACTGCGCTGGATGTGCTGACTGCGGTGCTGGACCCGTTCGGGGCGATTTTCGCGGCGGGGGTGGGCTGGCTGATGGAGCACGTCGGTCCGTTGAAGGAGGCGTTGGACGCGCTGACCGGTAATGCGGATGAGATCGAGGCGCACGCTGAGACCTGGGCCAATGTGGCGAAGGAGCTCGAGGGTGTGGCCGCGGAGTTGTCCGATGTGGTGAAGAAGGATCTGCAGAGCTGGTCGGGTGACGCGGCGGATGCGTATCGGGCGCAGGCTGATGATGTGTCGAAGTTGATTTCCAGTGCGCAGAAGGGGTGTGAGGGTGCGGGCAGTGGGGTGAAGACGGCGGGGGAGATCGTGGCGGCGGTGCGGTCGCTGGTGCGGGACACGATCGCGGATTTGGTGGGGCATCTGATTTCGTGGGCGTTGCAGGTGGTGTTCACGCTGGGGATCGGGATGGCGTGGGTGGTGCCGCAGGTGGTGACGGCGGTGGCGAAGACGGCGTCGAAGATCACCAGTGTCACGACCAAGCTGGTGAAGGCGATGAAGGCGTTGATGCCGCTGCTGAAGAAGGCCGGCTCGCTGTTCGAGGACGCCGGGAAGGCGTTGAAGGGCCTCAAGGGCGGCAAGGTCAAGGCCCCGGAAAAGCCCAAGGACATCAAGAGCGGTTCCCCCGACCCCAAGCCGCACCCCAAGGACGAGGGCACCGAGACCGCCGGGGACAAGGGCGGCGGCAGCGGCCCGGGCGGCCCGAACCAGGACACCCACGCTTCCGGCGCCGGCGGCAAGAACGAGAACGACCACAACGGCGGCGGCTCGAACGGCGATCATCACCAGGACGGCGATCACACCTCCACCAGCGGCTCGGAGACCGGCGGCCCCGGCGGAAAGGGGCCCACCGACCCGAAGCGGACGGCGGAGGACCCGGACAACCGCCCGTGCCTCACCGACCCGGTCGACCTCTCCAGCGGTGAGGTCATCTTCGAGGCCATCGACCTCGACCTGCCGGAGCTGCTGGTGGAGCGGGTGCACCTGTCCTCCTACCGGTCCGGGCACTGGTTCGGCCCGTCCTGGGCCTCGACCCTGGACCAGCGGCTGGAAGCCGACGCGGATGGCGTCCGCTACTTCGGCCCCAACGGCGTGATCCTGGTTTACCCGCGCCCGGCGGTGGGCGCGCCGGTGCTGCCGGTCGAGGGCGCGCGGTGGCCGCTGGCCCAGCACGAGGACGGCAGCTTCACCATCGGCCAGGCATCGCTCGGCCGCACGCTGCGGTTCGCCGGACCGGTGCTGCTGCTGCGGGAGATCGACGACGCCGACGGTTCGCAGACCCGGCTGTCCTACGCCGCGAACGGGGCACCGACCCGGCTGGCGCATTCCAGCGGGCTCCAGGTCGGGTTCCGCACCGACGCCGGCCGGGTGACCGAGCTGCGGATGATCGGCGACGGTGAATCCTCCGACGTGGTGGTGCGCAGCTACCGCTACAACGCCGAAGGCCGGCTCGCCGAGGTGGTCAACTCCTCCGGTAAGCCGCTGCGGTTCGACTACGACCGGCAGGGCCGGCTGACCGGCTGGCAGGACCGCAACGGGGTTTGGTACCGCTACGTCTACGACGCCGAGGGCCGGTGCGTGCGCACGGTGGGCGACCGGGGTTTCTTCGACGGGGCGTTCGAGTACGACCGCGAGGCGCGGATCACCCGCTTCACCGACTCCCTCGGGCACGTCTCGGAGTACGAGTGCAACCCGGAGGGCAAGGTCGTTCGCGAGACCGACCCGCTGGGCCACGTGACTCGGTCGACGTGGGAGCGCTACGGCAAGCTGCTGGCCCGCACCGACCCGCTCGGGCAGACGACCTCGTTCGCCTACGACGAGCGGGGCGTGCTCGAATCCGTGACGCGCCCCGACGGTTCGGTCCTGCGCGTCGCCGAGGACGCCGGTGGTCTGACCATCGAGGCCGACGCGGAAGACGGCACGGTGCTTTCCCGCTTCTACCCGGGCGACGAGGCCCCGGACCCGTTCACCGAGACGCTCGGCATCGCCCGGGCGCTGACTTCCGCGCAGGCCGCGTGGACCCGCGGGCCCGAGGCGCCGGCGCCGGCGGACCGGGACGTGTTCGGGCGGCCCCGGTCGGTGCTCAACCGGTCCCAGCGCGACGTCGTGCTCGGCTGGACCGTGGACGGGAGCGAGCGGTTGCGGGTGCGGCCCTCGGGGGTCCGCGAGACCCGCCGCTACGACGCGGAGGGCAACGAGGTCGAGCACGTCAACGGCGCGGGGCTGGCCGAACGGACCGAATACGGCCCGTTCGACCTGGTCACCGCGACGATCGACCCGTCCGGGGCCAGGACGAGCCACACCTACGACACCGAACTGCGGCCGGTCACGGTCACCAACCCGCTCGGGCAGAGCTGGACCTACCGCTACGACCCGGCGGGGCGGCTGGTCGAGGAGACGGACTTCGACGGCCGCACGCTGCGCTTCGGCTACGACGCGGCGGGCCGGCTCGCCTGGTCGGCCGACGGGGCGGGTGAGCGGACCGAATACGGCTACGACGGGCTCGGCAACGTGGTCGAGCGCCGGTGCCCGGCCGGCACGACCCGGTTCGCCTACGACGCGGTCGGCCGGATGACCGGCGCGGGGGAGGCGGACGTCGAGCTTCGCGTCACCTACGACGGCGAGGGCAACGTCCTCAGCGAGTCCGTGGACGGCCGGACCCTGACCTGCACCCACTCCGACGACGGTACGGTGCGGTGGCGGACACCGTCCGGAGTGGACAGTGTGTGGACCTTCGACGGGAACGGGCGCCCGGCGTCGCTCGTCATCGCCGGGCACACCGTGCGCTTCGAGCACGACGCGGGCGGCCGGGAGATCTCCCGCACCGTCGATGCCGGTTTCGCGCTCACGCAGTCCTTCGACGCCGACGACAACCTGGTCGGCCAGTCCGTGCAAGCCGCGGGGGCGCCGCCGCGGCGCCGCCGGTTCAGCTACCGGCCGGACGGGCTGCTCACCGGGATCGACGACGACGTGACCGGCCCGACCCGGCTCGTGCTCGACGCCGCCGGCCGGGTGGCCGAGGTGCACGGCACGACCGGCCGCGAAACCTACCGGTACGACCCGGCCGGGAACGTGCTGGAGACCCGCGAACCCGGCCACGGGCCGAGCGCGGGGGTGCGCCGGTACGAGAAGAACCGGCTGGTGTCCGCGGGGGCCGTCTCGTTCGAGCACGACGTCTGCGGCCGGGTGGTCACCCGCAGCGAGGGCGGCCGGGTCTGGAAGTACCTGTGGGACGGGCAGGACCGGTTGCTCGCGGTCGTGACCCCCGAGGGCGAGCACTGGCGATACCGGTACGACCCGATCGGCCGCCGGATCGGCAAGCAGCGCGTCGTCACCTCGGCCACCGGCGCCCGCGTGGCCGCCGAGTCCTACGAATTCACCTGGAGCGGTGCGCTGCTGGTGGAGCAGGTCTACGTGGACCCGTCGCAGACCCGGCACGTCACCGTCTGGGCGCACCACCCCGACGACGACCGCCCGGTCGTCCAGGTCGAGCGCTCGGCGACGCTGGACGAGCGGTTCTTCGCGATCGTCACCGATCTGATCGGCCGGCCGACCGACCTGGTCGACGCGGCGGGATCGCCGGTGTGGCACGGGAATGCCGGGCTGTGGGGCGGGGAGACCGGTGCGGCCGCCACCCCGCTGCGGTTCCCCGGGCAGTACGCCGACGCCGAATCGGGGCTGCACTACAACCTCTACCGCTACTACGACCCGTCGACCGGCCGGTACCTCAGCCAGGACCCGCTCGGGCTGGGTCCCGCGCCCAACCCGGCCGCCTACGTCGGCAACCCGCTGGCCGACCGGGACCTGCTCGGCCTGGCCTGCGGGAAGAAGGGGGCCGGCGGCAAGGCCAAGACGAAGGACCGGCCGGGGGGCGGCACCAGCGCGGGCAACATCCCCCGCAAGATCCTCGACTGGTTCCGCAAGCCGTTCAAGAAGAAGAACCCGGACCAGCCGCCGCCCCACACGGACCCGAACCCGCCGCCCCCGCCGAAGTCCGGCAACCAGTACTCCAAGGAGCGGCCGATGCGGGACAACTACGAGCACGAGACGGACCCGGCGAGGGAACCCTTCCCCGGCCAGTCGGTGAAGCGCCTGAACGACCAGCAGCGGGAGGAGCACCGCGTCTACCTCGACAGCTCCGGGAAGATGCGCAACGCCAAGGACGGCACCCTCTTCGACACCAGCAACGCCACCGACATTCACCACGAGTCGGGAGACGGCCGGGCGATCTTCACGATGGACCGCCACGGCAACATCTACGCCTCCAACTACCAGGGAGCCGGCGATTTCCACCACTCGACACTGGCCAACGGCCAGCCCGTCTCGGCCGCGGGCGAGCTGACGGTGAAGAACGGCACCGTGACGCACGTCAACAACAACAGCGGGCACTACCAGCCGCAGCTGGACCAGTCGCAGAACATCTACGACGAGTTCAAGAGCCACGGCATCGACCCGCCCAACTTCGGCTTCGGCGGACACCAGCTCAACGGCCCAGGGGGGATCCTTCGATGACCATCGAGCACCGCGGCGAGCTGGACGCGCTCGTCTACCCGCTGTTCAGCGCGCCCGGCCTCGACCGGGACGAGGCCGCGTCCCTGGTGCGGGCGATGACCCGCGGGGAGTACTTCCCGCACAGCATGGCGGCGTATTCCACGGCCATCGAGCAGGCGCTGGCGCAGCCGGACCCGGTGACCGCGGCCTTGGGACCGCCCTACACCGAGACCCAGGTCCGGGATTTCCTGCGTCTCCTGCACGAGGAACTGGAGAAGGTCAAGCCCTGGCCCGACGCCCCTGGCTGATGCGCGCCGCGTTCGCCGGCGACGCCGCGGGGGCCGCACTGCCGACCGCTGCGACGACTCCGTCGGAGGACGGGTCACCCGCGTGCGGGTGGTGGAGGACGACCGGGCGACCGGTCACCAGTGCAGTTCGCCCAGTGCCCTGGTCAGCTCGGTGGAGAGGGCCCCGTCGGCGGTGGTCATCAGGTGGCCGACGCCGGGCAGGACCACGCGGTGGCCGTGCCGGCTGATGGCGGCGGTGAGCTGGTCGGTGGCGGAGCAGGGCACCTGGGGGTCCAGCGCGCCGCAGGTCAGCAGGACGGGCCGGGGCGGCAGCCGCCGGGCGACGTGCGGCGGGGAGACCGCGTCATCGGTCAGCACGAACCGCCGGTTGGGTCCGGCCAGGGCCTGCCACAGCGTGGCGATCGGCGCCGGCATGGCCGAGGTGTCGACCGGACGGCCGCCGCGCAGGTCCGCCACGGCGACGTCGATCGCCCGGTCGAGGGCTTCGGCCTCCGGCGGGGCGAGCTGCCCGGACCCGACGAGCTGCGCGGTCTGGTCGTGCAGCTGCCCGGCCACCACGTCCAGGAACCGCAACGCCTGGGGCTGCAGCAGGACGAGGGCCGCGGCCCGGCGATGGGGCGGGGCCTGCGCGGCCAGCACCAAGGCGGTCATGGCTCCTTCGCTGTGCCCGATCAGCGCCACCCGGCCCGGTGCCACTTCGGCCCGGTGCCGCAGGTGGTCCCGGGCCGCGGCGGCTTGCCGGACGAAGGCCGGGTAGTCGAGCTCCTGCGGGCGTCCCGCCCACACCCCCCAGCCCGTGCGGCCGGTGCCGTACTTGTCGAACCGCAGGGTCACGACCCGGTCGTGGTCCAGCGCCCCGGCCAGAGCGCGGAGGGTGCCGGGCGTGAGCCCGGGCGGCTGGTTGCCGTCACGATCGGTGGGGCCGCTGCCCGGCAGCAGCAGGGCGGCGGGCAGGCGCTCGCCGGGGTGCCGCGCCGGTACGTGGAGCGTGCCGTAGGTGGTGGTGCCCTCCACGACGAACGACACCTGCTCGTCGTGCGCGGGCAGCCAGTTCGCTTCGTGTCCAGGCTTGGCCGCCGCCGGGCCCGCGACCGTGACGGTGGCGGCGGAGATCGCCGCGAGCAGGAACGCTAACCGGCCGATCACCGGCCCGTCGCCCGCTCGACCAGGGCCACGGCCGCGCGCGGGTCGTCCACTTCGATCACCAAGCGGGTGAACCGCTCGTCGCCGGTGAGTTCCACGACCACCGCCTTCTGCGCGTCGTGGACCGCCCAGAACACCTTCTCCCCGTCCTGGCGGAAGGTGCCCGCCGTGATCACCCCCGGCAGGTGCGTGCCCGGAGCCCGGATCCCCTTGGGCTCGTCCAGGATGCCGGGGTCCACCGTGGCGCCCCGCACGTGCGCCAGCGGAATGGTCAGCTTGCTCTTCAGGGTCCAGAACTTGTCCAGGCCCACCAGGTCCACGACCAGGTCCTGGCCCTGCACGCTGAGTACTGCCACGTCAGATCTCCTTCGTCGTCATCGGCCGCCGGCGCAGCCAGCGGCCCAGCAGGGCCTCGGTGGCCCGGGGGTCGCCCGTCGCCCGGTCCAGCTCCTCGAAGACCGCGGACACCAGGGCGGCGACCTCGGAATCCTCGGGCGCCCGATCGACCGCGGCCACGAACAGCAGGTCCCACCCCGGCACGTGACCCGGCCGGGCCGCCTCGTCCAGGTGCGGGCGGACCCCGTGCTCGACGTGGTGGCGCAACGCCGCCAGGTACAGGCCGCGCTTGCTGCCGAACACGCCGTAGAGGCTGTTGCGGTGCACGCCGAGCCGGGTGACCAGGTCGTCGACGGAAACCCCGTCGTAGGCCCGGCGGGCGAACAGCTCCGCTGCTGCCGCCACCACCGCGTCCACCTCGAATGACCGTCGCCGTCCCACCCCCGGAACCTAACGCTTTAAGGAACGATCAGTCAAGAACGATCGGTCAGCAAAATGGGTCCGGCCGGAGCTACCGGGTCGCGGCCGCCCCGATCGTCACGAAGAGCAACGCGTGCCGGCCGGGGGAGCCTGCACGGTGGTCAGATAAGCGGCGACCGCGTCGTTGACGCAGGCGTTGGTGCCGGAGGAGGCGAGGGTGTGCCCGTCGCCGTCGACGGCGAGCAGTCGGCCGCCGAGCGCCCGGGCCATCCGTTCGGCCCCGTCGTAGGGCGTGGCGGGGTCATCGGTGAGGGAGATGGTCAGCGTCGGGGGAAGACCGGCGACCCGGTCGGGGAACGGGTACGTGGGTTTCGGCGCGACCGGCCACGCCTCGCAGGCGTCCCTCGCCCCCGCGCTTCCCCGCCCGGGGTCGGCGAAGGGGGCCGCGCGGTGGATCCGGTCCCGGAACCCCGCGGCCTGCTCGGGACTCATCCGTTGCTCGTCCATGCAGGTGATCGCGAGGTTGGCGCTGTCGAAATCGCTGCCCCGGCCGTCCGGCTCACGGCCGCTGTAGAGCTGGTTGATCTGCGCGAAGCGCGCGGGGTTCCCCGACTGCAACTCGGTGAGCCCCTTGGAGATCCCCGGCCAGCTCTCCTTGTGGTAGAGGGCGCCGACGACGGCGTTGATGGCGTCGTCGTAGGTCAGCTGCCGCCCGTTGCCGTAGGGCACCGGCCGGTCCAGCAGCGGCCGTACGATGGTCTGGAAGCGGTCGGTGGCCCGCGCCGGGTCGGGCCCGAGGGCGCAGTCCGGGCGGGCGGCGCAGTCGGCGGCCATCTTCTCGAAGGTGGCCTGGAAACCGGTGTACTGGGCCAGCCGCCGCTCGGCGCCGGCCTGGGGGTCGACCGCGCCGTCGAGCACCATGGCCCGCACGTGCTGCGGGAACGCGGCGGCGTAGAGGGCGCCGATGCGGGTGCCGTAGCTCTGCCCGAGGAAAGTCAGCTTTTCCGGCCCGAGCGCGGCGCGCAGGCGGTCCAGATCGAGCACCGTGTCCCGGGACGCGAAGCTCTTGAGCGCCGGTTCGCCCCCCGAACCGGCAGCGCACTGCCCGGCGAGCCGGCGAGCGTCCTCGGCGCTCCAGCTTCGAGCGGAGAAGAAGAACTCGGTACGGGTATCGCCCGCGAGGTACTGCTGCGTGGTGAAGCAGCGAGCGGCCGGGGTCGAGGCACCCACTCCGCGGGGATCGAAACCGACCAGGTCGAACCGCTCGGTGACCGGGCTGTGCGCCAACGCGGCCGCCGTGGTGGCGGCGAAGTTCATCCCGGTCCCGCCGGGCCCGCCGGAGTTGAGCACCAGTGTGCCCTGCGACCGGCCCCGGGCGGGCACCCGCAGCATCGCGATCTGCCCGGTTCCAGCTTCGGGGTGGTCGTAGTCCAGCGGCACGGTCATCCGGGCGCACTGGTAGGCCGCGCCGGCGGCGAAGAGCTTTTCGTCGGCCGCGGTCTTCGCGTAGCCGCCGCACGAACCGAACTGCAACTGCTGCGTGGCGTTCTGCTGCGGGCCGGGCGCGGGCGCCGCGCACGCGCCGAGCGCGGCGGCGGCGACCAGCGCCGCGGACCCGAACCGGAACAGTCTTGCCGTTGAGGTGGACATGGGCCCACAAGACACCCGGCCGTGGCGGCACACTCAAGTCCACTGTGGTCTCCGCAACAGTGGGTCAGCGGTCTCCGGCGGGCGGCGCCGGGGTCGCGGCGCGCAGGTGCTTCGTGCTGAGGCGGAAGGCCCACACCACGACGAGCGCGGCCAGCACGGTCAGCGGCGTGCCCATCGCGACGCGGGCGATCCCCAGCCCGCCGGTGCTTTCGGCCAGGTAGAGCCACTGCTGGATCACGAACCGCGCGCCGAAGACCAGCGCGGCGGCCAGGGTGGCCAGGTCGTTCGCGCGCAGCACGGCGCGGTCGGCGCGCCAGGGGTGGTGGCCGCCGTGCACCGCGTTCCAGACGACGCCGGTCAACGGGCGGCGTACCAGCAGCGAACCGGCGGTCACCACGAACCCGGCCAGCGACGCCCAGATCCCGAGCACGAAGAAGTCGCGGGCCGAACCCGTCCAGGCCACGATCCCGGCCGCCACCGCCACCCCGATCACGCTGCCGAGGGCGGAGAGCAGGCGTTCCCCTCGCCAGAGCCGGAACACCAGCAGCGCGAGACCGGTCCCGAGCGCGATGCCGATCGTGAGCGGCAGGGACAGGAAAGCGTTGGCCGCCACGAACACCACCACCGGCACGGTGGAGTAGACGAATCCCAGCGGGCCGCCCAGCTGGTCGAGCACGGTCTGCTTCCCGTCTTCACGGCGCTCAGGGGTGGAGCTCATCGATCCTCCGTCGGTCATGGGTGCGAAGGACGATCGAAACGCGTGACGTAGCGGCACACTCAACCCGAAACGCTCGATCTATGTTCCGCATCACTTTTCGTTGACAATGCCGCAACGGCGCAGTGTTGGCTGAGCCGATGAGCTGGAGCACCCGCGAGATCGCCGAACTGGCCGGACTCAGTCTCCGGGCCGTGCGGCACTACCACGAGGTCAACCTGCTGGACGAGCCCGAGCGCCGCGCCAACGGCTACAAGCAGTACGGGGTGGCGCACCTGGTCCGGCTGCTGCGGATCAAGCGCTTGGTCGACCTGGGATTCTCGCTGGACCGGATCGCGGAAACCATCGACGAGAGCGAGCACCCCGGGCAGGCGCTGCGCACGCTCGACGCGGAGCTGGCCGCGACCATAGAGCGGCTGCAACGGGCCCGCCTCGAACTGGCGGCGATGATCGACCGGCGCGCGCCGGCCGATTTGCCGCCGGAGCTGACCCCGGACGTCGACGCGTCGCTGTCGAAGGCCGACCGGTCGCTGGTGCTCGTGATGACCCGCTTGATGGACGAAGGCCAGCTCGAGGCCTACGGGGAGATGCTGCGCACCCTGCCGGCCCATCCGACCAGCCGCGAGTTCGACGAACTGCCCGCCGACGCCCCCGGGGAACTCCGCCGCGATCTGGCCGGGCGCATGGTGCCCTACCTGCGCCGGCTGTACCGGGACCACCCCGATCTGCCGGACCTGTACGCCCACGCCCCCAAGGGGGCGAAGTTCACCCGGCAAACCACCGAAACCGTCATGCGCGAGCTGTACAACCCGGCCCAGCTGGAAGTCATGTACCGAGCCCAGGAAATGCTTTCCGATTCACCGCCTCACCCCGGGTGAGGCCGCCGCCGGTCGCGGGCGTCCGGCTCGATTCGGGGCGTCCGCAGTGGACAGTGCGGTTTTGCTTCATGCGCAACGAATTCTGACGGTGGGCCGGGTGTGGCGGGCGACCGCCGCCCGCCTCCCGGGGGGATTCGGTGCCGGTCACCGCTTCAGCACGGCTCGAACAGCACGGGCACTTCACGGGGGCTGCGCAGCTTGGGACCCAGCGTCCAGGCGAGGTCTTCGGCGGGCTCGGCCAGCCTGAGGTCGGGCAACCGGCGGAACAGCAGCTCCAGTGCCACTTCCCCCTCCAGCCGGGCCAGGGGCGCGCCGACGCAGAGGTGGATCCCGTGGCCGAAGGCCAGGTGCGACCGCCACTGTTCGACGGTGAACCGTTCCGCGTCGGCGAAGCGGGCCGGGTCGCGGTTGGCCGCGGCGAGGGAGATCACCACCGCGTCGCCCTTCTTGATCGTGGTGTCGCCGAACGTGAGGTCTTCGATGGCCCAGCGGTTCACCGACGTCTGCACCGGCGAGTCGTAGCGCAGCGACTCCTCGACCGCGATCTTCCACGGCAGTGAACCGTCCAGGAGCTTCGCCAGCTCGTCCGGGTGCTGGAGCAGGCGCAGCCCCGCCGCCGCGATCAGCGGGCCGGTGCTGACCATGCCCGCGCCCAGCAGGACGTAGAGCATGCCCTCAAGCTCCGCTTCGCTGTGCACGATCCCGCTTTCGCGGCCCTCGATCATGATCGTCGTGACGTCGTCGTCGCGGTGGTGGCGCTTGTACTCGATCAGGTCGCGGACGTAGGCCATCAGCTCGTCGGTGGCCGGGCCCCCGCCGTAGGGGGCTTCGGTGTAGCCGGCCACCAGGAACCGGTCGATGCAGCGGCTGACCTCCAGCCGCTGGTCCTCGGGGATCCCGTAGTAGTCGTGGATCACCGCCCACGGGATCGGCCAGCTGTAGTCGGCCACCAGATCGGCCCGGCCCCGCCCGGCGAAGGCGTCGATCAGCGCGGTGCACGTCTCGATCACCCTCGGGCGCAGGCGTTCGGTCGCCCCCGGGCTGAGGATGGGGCTGACCAGGTGACGGAGCCGGGTGTGGTCCGGCGGGTCCTTGCCCAGCAGGTCACCGTGGTCCTCGGGGCCGTGGCCCGGCCTGCCCGCGTGCCGCCGGTCGTGGCTCAGCCGCCGGTCGGCCAGGCACGCGCGAGCATCGGAGTGGGTGGTGACGAGCCAGACCGTGCCTTCACCGTCCGGGCCCGGCACCGTCGCCACCGGCATGGCTTCGCGCAGCCACGCCAGGTTCTCGTACGGGTCCGGATCACCGGGCCCCTCCCGCGAGACGAAGTCCGGCAACCGGACGTGCGCCATGGCGAATCCTCCCCCGCTGGTTCTGCCCGCATTCGAGTGGTGCTGCCCGGAAAGCCGTCCCGGCTGGAAATGTCGCGCTCGAGCACATCGGTTCGCGGCGAATCTTGTCGGCTTTTCAAGACCTACCAGTGTCTTCCCATCCGGGCAAGGAAGTTGATTCGAACGGCGGAGGAGGATTGTCGGTCCTCGATGAAATTGGCCGGACGTTGGTTGACAGAGCCCGGGTCCTGGGCCACTCTGGGATGAAGTGCGACGGTGGCGATCACCATCGGATAATAAGATTTACGTTGTCGCACAGTGGAAACTGGGGAAGCAGGGGCAGCGGGGATCAGCGGGGGCAGTGGGGTTACCGGGGCGGGGCGATGGGGCTGGGCCGTGCTCGGCCCGTTCACCGAAATGGACCAACCGGCCGTCGGTCGCCGATTGCCTTCCCGGTCACGATCCGCCGGTACCGGTGTTGTCCCGTTATTCGGAAAACGGATTCTACGGTGCGTGCGCATCGGTGGAAGGACAATTCTTTTCGTGGCCGTTTCCGGTCGGGTGGCGACCGGTGAGGGGGAGGGGACTGGGATGACCGCCGGCCAGACCGTGCTGGACCGGTTCGCCGAGCAGGCGGCCGCGCGCCCGTCGGCGCCCGCGGTGGCGTGCGGCGCCGACCGGCTGACCTACGCCGAGCTGGAGACCCGTTCGACCCGGGTGGCCGCGGGGCTGCGGGCCCGCGGCGCCGGCCCGGAGTCCCGGATCGGCCTGTGCCTCGAGCGGACCGCCGACCTCCCGGTCGCGATGCTGGCGATCCTCAAGACCGGCGCGGCCTTCGTCGCGCTCGACCCCGCCCATCCGGCCGATCGGCTGCGCCGGCTGGTCGAGGATTCCGGTGCGGACTGCGTGATCGCCGAGCCGGGGGCCGCGTGGGCCGGGGACACCACCGCGGTGACGGTCGAAGCCCTGGCCCGCACCGAAAACACCGAGAACGGCAGCCCACTGCCGCGCGCTCGCCCGGGCAACGCGATGTACGTGGTGTTCACCTCCGGCTCCACCGGCCGGCCGAAGGCCGTGGTCATGACCCACGGCCCCACCGCGCGGCTGATGAGCTGGGCCGCTCGCCGCTACGACCTCACCGGTCCGGTGCCGCAGTACTTCCCGGTGACCTCGGACGTCTGCGCGTACGAAATCTTCTCCACCTGGTGGGCGGGTGGCTGCGTGGTCGTCGTCGAGGAGGACGATCGCTACGACGCCGCCCGGCTGGCCGGGCTGATCCGCCGCCACGGCGTCGCCACCGCGCTGCTGCCCGGCGCCGTGCTCGCCGACCTGGCCGCGCATAGCGCCGCCGACCCGGACGCGGTCGCGACGCTGCGCCAGCTGGTCACCACCGGCGACCGGCTCACCGTCGGCGACGACCTGCGCCGCCTGTGCCGCGGGGTGACCCTCGACAACCAGTGGGGATCCACCGAGGTCAACGTGGTCACCGCCGGCCGGCTCAGCGGACCGGCCGACGCTTGGCCGGGCACGCCGTCCATCGGCTCCCCCGTGTCGGGCGGGCGGATCCACGTGCTCGACGAGCACCTGAACCGGGTGCCGGTCAACGTCGCCGGCGACCTCTACGTCGGCGGCGATCAGCTCGCCCGCGGCTACCTCGGCCGCGGCGACCTCACCGCCGCCGCGTTCCGGCCCGACCCGTACGCCCCCGCTCCCGGCGCCCGCATGTACCGCACCGGCGACCGGGGCCGCTGGCGGCCGGACGGCACGCTGGAATTCCTGGGGCGCGGCGACTTCCAGGTGAAGGTGCACGGCTACCGGGTCGAACCGGGTGAGATCGAGGGCGTGCTGCGAGCCCATCCCTCGGTCGCCCGCGCCGCGGTCGTGGCCCGGCGGAGCGCCCACGACGTCCGGCTCGTCGCCTACGTCACCCCGCGTGAGTCCGAAGTGGACACCGCCGGGCTGCGCGAGCACCTGCGCGGCGAGTTGCCGCAGCACATGGTGCCGGCGGTCGTGCTGGCGCTGGCGGAAATGCCGCTGACCGCCACCGGCAAGGTGGACCGGGCGCGCCTGCCCGAGGCCGGTGCGGAGCCGGCGCCGGTGCGCACCGAACCACGCGACGACGTCGAACGGCAGATCATCGAGGTCTGGAAGACCGTGCTGAAACGCGAAGGCATCGGCCCGGAGGACGACTTCTTCTCCCTCGGCGGTCATTCGCTGCTGTGCGTGCAGGTCGTCGCCCGCATCGGCCGCGCCTTCGACGTCGAGCTGCCGCTGCGGGCCATGTTCACCCACCGCACCCCGGCCGAGTTCGCCGAAGTGGTGGCCGGGGCCCGCGCCGGCGGGCAGCCGAAGCTCACCCGGCAGCCGGCCGGGAGCCCCCGGGTGCTGTCGTTCGCGCAGCAGCGGCTGTGGTTCCTCGACCAGTTGCAGCCGGGCATGACCGCCTACAACCTGCCCCGCGCGCACCGCCTCCGCGGTCCGCTGGACGCCGGGGCGCTGCGGCGGGCGTTCGAAACCATCCTCACCCGGCATTCGACGCTGCGCTCGCACTTCGAGGAGGTCGACGGCGAACCCGCGATCGTGCTCGCCGCCCCGGGCGGCATCGCCGTCGAGAGCATCGACCTCTCCGGCGAGCCGGAGCCCGAGCGGGCCGCGCTGGAACTGCTCCGCGGCCGCGCGGAAACCCCGTTCGACCTGGCGGCGGGCCCGCTGGTGCGGGTCGCGCTGGTCCGGCTCGCCGACGAGGACCACATCCTGCAGACCGTCATCCACCACGCCGTCTACGACGGCCTGTCGCAGCAGATCCTCAGCGAGGAGCTGTCCCGCGCCTACCGGGCGGAACTGGCCGGCGAACCGCACGAGCTGCCCGAGCCGGCCGTGGCGTACACCGACTACGCGGCCTGGCAGCGCGCCCTGCTCTCCGGGGACGCGAGCGCCGACCAGGCGGGCTACTGGCGGACCAAGCTCGGCGGCGCGCCCGCGGTGCTGGAGCTGCCCGCCGACCGGCCACGCCCGCCGGTGCCGACCTACCTGGGCGCCGCGGTGCCGTTCTCGGTCCCCGCCGAGGTGGTGGGGCGGCTGCGGGAGATCGCCAACGAGCGGCAGGCCACCACGTTCATGCTCACGCTGGCCGCGTTCCAGGTGCTGCTGGCCCGGTACGCCCGGACCGACGACCTGATCGTCGGCTGCCCGGTCTCCGGCCGCAGCGAACCCGAGCTGGAGGACCTGGTCGGCTTCTTCGTCAACTCGATCGCCCTGCGGGCCCGGGTGTCCGGCGCGCAGCCGTTCACCGGGCTGCTGGACCAGGTGCGGGAGACCACCCTCGACGCCTTCGCCCACCAGGACCTGCCCTTCGAACAGCTCGTGCAGGTGCTGGCGCCGCCGCGGGACCTGAGCCGCAACCCGGTGATCCAGGTGTGGTTCCAGCTGTTCGAAGCCGAGTCGCTGGACCGGTTCGACCTCTCGGGGCTGTCGGTGTCGGAGTTCCTCGACCTCGACACGGCCACCACCACCCGCTTCGACCTCGAGCTACAGCTCCAGGTGGCCGCCGGCGGCGGGCTGAACGGCCAGGTCGTCTACGCCACCGGCCTGTTCGACGAGGCCACCGTCCGCCGCTTCGCCGAGCACTACACCACCCTCCTCGCCGCCGTCGCTGCCGATCCCGCGGCCCGCGTCGAAGAACTGGCCGTGGCGACCGCCGGTGAACGCGAACAGGTGCTGGGGAAGTGGAGCGAGCGCGCGGGCGGTGTGCTCGTGCTCGACGACCGGCTCGAACCGGCGCCCGTCAACGTCCCCGGCGACCTCTACACCGCGGCCGAGACGGACGCGGAACCCGTTGCGGTGCGCGGGAAGTCCTACTACCCGGCCGGGGAGCTGGCCCGGTGGCGGGCGGACGGGTCGCTGGAGCGGCTCGGCCGGCCCGGCCGGCTGCTGCGGGTCCGCGGCTACCGGCTCGACCTGGCCGAGGTGGAAGCCGTGCTGCTGGAGCACCCGGCGATCGCCGCCGCGGCCGTCACCGCGCACGACACCGAGGTGGGCGTCCGCCTGGCCGCCCACCTGGTGGCCGCGGCGGGCGAGACCGTGCCCGAGCCCGCGCCGCTGCGCGACTGGCTGCGCCAGAGCCTGCTCGACCAGTTCGTCCCGCAGGCGTTCACCGTGCTCGACGAGCTGCCGCTCACCGCCTCCGGCGCGGTCGACCTGGCCGCGCTGCCGGAACCGGACCTCGACGTGGCGCACGTGGCGCCGCGCGACGACACCGACCGCGAGATCCTGGCGCTGTGGTGCGAACTGCTCGGCCACACCGACATCGGCATCCACGACAACTTCTTCGACGTCGGCGGCCATTCGCTGCTGGTGCCGCCGGTCGTGCACCGCATCAACAAGGCGTTCGGCACCGCGCTGCCGATGCGGGCGCTGTTCGACGCCCAGACGGTGATGACCCTGGCCGACCGGGTGCGCCTGGGCGTGGCCGGCCGGCACCTCGACCACGCCTGAAACGAAGCCACCGAACCGGGGGGAGCACATGGACGACACCGACGACATCGTGGCGGTCGGCTTCGGGCCCGCCAACCTGGCCCTGGCCATCGCCGTGCACGAGCACAACGCCGCCGCGGCACCGGGCCGGCGGCTGCGGGCGGCGTTCCTGGAGCGCCAGCCGCGCTTCGGCTGGCACCGCGGGATGCTGCTGGCCGACGCCACCATGCAGATCAGCTTCCTCAAGGACCTGGCCACCCTGCGCAACCCGGCCAGCCGGTTCACCTTCCTGACCTACCTGCACCAACGGTCCCGGCTGGTGGACTTCATCAACCACAAGACGCTGTTCCCCACCCGCCTGGAGTTCCACGACTACCTCGAATGGGCCGCGGCCGAGTTCACCGGGCAGGTCGCCTACGGCACGACCGTGACCGGGGTCCGGCCGGTGGTCGACGGTGAGCGGGTCGTCGCGCTGGACGTCGTCGCGGACGGACCGGCCGGCGAAACCGTCCGCCGGGCGCGCAACGTGGTGATCGGCACCGGCATCGAGCCGGTGCTGCCGCCCGGGGTCACCCGTTCGGCGCGGGTGTGGCACAGCAGCGAACTGCTGGGCAACCTGGCCGGGCCGGAGGGCCGCGCCGCCGCCCGCTTCGCGGTGATCGGCGCCGGGCAGAGCAGCGCCGAAGTGACCGCGTACCTGCACCAGCAGGTCCCGGACGCGCAGGTGCACGCCGTGTTCTCCCGCTTCGGCTACAGCCCGGCCGACGACACCCCGTTCGCCAACGGGGTGTTCGACCCGGCCGCGGTCGACGAGTTCTTCGTCGCGCCGGAGTCGGTGAAGGAGAAGTTCCGGTACTACCACGGCAACACCAACTACTCGGTGGTGGACATCGAGCTGATCGAGGACCTCTACCGCCGGGTGTACCGGGAGCGCGTGGCCGGCCGGCCACGGCTGCACCTGCACCACCTGTCCCAGGTGGCCCGGGTGGACGAACGCGACCGGAGCGTGGTGCTGCAGGTGCGGGCGATGGCCGAGGAGACCGTGCACGAGCTGGAAGCCGACGTCGTCGTCTACGCCACCGGCTACCGGCCGATGCAACCGGGCGCGGTGCTCGGCGAAGCGGCCGAGCTGTGCAAGCGCGCCGGGTCCGGGCAGTTCCGGATCGAGCGGGACTACCGGATCACCACCGGCGACAACGTCCACTGTGGAATCTACCTGCAGGGCGGCACCGAGCACTCGCACGGGCTTTCTTCGTCGCTGCTGTCCACCTCCGCCGTGCGGGCCGGGGAGATCGTGGATTCGGTCGCGGCCGGGCGGAAGGAGCGGGCCGGTGTTCGTTCCTGAGATCTACCGGGCGCCGGACCCGGCGTGGCTGATCGAGCTGGTGCGGGCGCACCCGCTGGCGATCCTGGTCACCCCCGGCCCGGCGGGCCCGCTGGCCACCCACCTGCCCATCGTGTTCGCCGCCGACGTCGACGGGACCGAGCCGCCGGGCACCCTCGCGGGGGCCACCCTGTACGGCCACCTCAACCGGGCCAACCCGCACTGGCCCGCGCTGGCCGGCGGCGCGGACGCGCTCGTCGTCTTCCACGGCCCCCACGGGTACGTGTCCCCGGCGGTCTACGGGACCACCCCGGCTTCGCCGACCTGGGACTTCACCGCCGTGCACGTCCGCGGCGCGCTGCGCCCGCTGACCGGCTCCGCCCACACCATGCGGATCGTCCGGGCGACCGCCCGGGTCCTCGAAGACCGCTTCGGCGCGGGCTGGGACCAGACTTCCTCACGGGGCTATTTCGGCACGCTGCTGCCCGGGGTGGGGGCGTTCGAGGTGGCGGTCACCACCGCGGACGGCATGTTCAAGCTCAGCCAGGAACAGGAGCCGGAGGTCTGCGACCGCGTCGTGGAGTCCTTCGCCGGCAGCGACCACGGCCTGCACCGCCGGCTGGCCGCGCTGATCGCCCGGGCCGCCCGCGCACGGATCGGGGTGGGCCGGCGATGACCGCCCTCGGCGTCCGCTTCGCCGCCCGGGTGGCGTCGGCCCCGGACGCGATCGCCGTCGTGGACGGCGCGACGAGGATCACCTACGGCGAGCTCGCGTCCCGAGCCGCCCGCCTCGCCCGCCGCCTCGCCGGGCTGGGCGTCGGCCCGGAGGTGGTCGTGGGGGTGGGCCTGGCCCGCGGGATCCCGGCCATCACCGCGCTGCTGGCCGTCCTCGAAGCCGGCGGGGTCTACCTGCCCCTGGACCCGGCCCACCCGGACGCGCGGCTGAGGAGGATGCTCGCCACCGCGGGGGCCCGGCTGGTCGTCGGCCGCTCGCCCGATCCGCGGCTGCCGACGCTCGACGTTCCCGACGGGTCCGACGGGTCCGACGGGTCCGACGGGTCTGGTGCGTCCGATGTGGACGGTACGGGGGGTGGCCCACGTCCGGCGCACCGGGACGGCCTCGCGTGCGTCCTGTTCACCTCCGGCTCGACCGGAGCGCCCAAGGGGGTCGGGCTCGGTTCGCGGCCGATCGAAAACGTCGCCGACTGGGCGATCGCCGGCTCGGCCGGACCCCTGGTGTGCGCGCACCTGTGCTCACTCGGGTTCGACATGTCGCTGCAGGAGATCTTCGGCACCCTGCTCGGCGGGGGACGGCTGGTGGTCGTCGACGAAGACCGGCGCCGGGACCCCTACCTCCTGATGGACCTCGTCGCGGCCGAGGGCGTCGAACGGCTCTACCTCTCGCCCGGATTCCTGCAGCAGTTCGCGAGCGCCTACCTCGCCCGCGAGCGCACACCCGACCTCGGCTCCCTGCGGCACGTCGTCGCGGCCGGCGAGCGGCTGTGCGTCACCGAGGAGGTGCGGCGATTCTGCGCCGCCACCGGCGCCCGCCTGGAGAACCAGTACGGCCCCACCGAAACCCACCAGGCCACGGCCCACCCGCTCCCGGGCGCGCCGGCGGACTGGCCGGGCGAGCCGCCGCTCGGCCGGCCGATCCCCGCCACCGCGGTGCACCTGCTCGACGAGCACCTGAACCCGGTGCCGGACGGGGAACCGGGCGAGGTGTACATCGGTGGCCGCGGCGTGGCCCGGGGCTACCTCGGCCGGCCGCGGCTGACCGCGGCGAAGTTCCGGCCCGACCCGTTCGACGGCGCGCCCGGCGCCCGCATGTACCGCACCGGCGACCGCGCCCGCCGTGACCGCGGCGGCCGGCTCGAATTCCTGGGCCGGTTCGACAGCCAGGTCAAGGTCCGGGGCTTCCGCGTGGAGCCCGGCGACGCCGAAGCCGTGCTCGCGGCCTGCCCCGGGGTCGCGCAGGCGGTCGTGGTGCCCCGCGAGGACGCCGGGGGGTCCGTACGGCTCGACGGCTACCTGCTGCCCGCCGGGCCCACCCCCGACCTCGCCGCGGTCCGGGCCTTCGCCGCGCACCGGTTGCCGGACTACCTCGTCCCGGCGACGCTGCAGGTCCTGGACGTCCTGCCGCTCAACCGCAACGGCAAGCTCGACCGGGAGGCGCTGCCGCGGCCCGTGGCCGGGCGCCGTCCGGCCACGCCGTACGTCCCGCCGGTCAGCGACCAGGAAGCCGTGCTGTGCCGCCTGATCGCCGAGGTGCTCGGCGCCGGCCGGGTCGGAGCGGTCGACGACTTCCTGGAACTGGGCGGCAACTCGCTGCTCGCGACCCGGCTCGTCACCGCGCTCGTCGGCGAGTTCGGGGTCGAGATCGAAGTCCGGTCCGTGTTCGACGGGCGTACCCCGCGGGCCCTCGCGGCCGTCGTCGAGGACGCGCTCGTCGCCCGCGTGCGGGCGCTCAGCGCCGCTGAGCTGAGCACCGCGCTGGCCACCGGGGAGGGTCCGTGCGAGTAGGGCTGCTCATCCTGCCCGCCCAGCCGTGGCGCGAAACCGCCCGGCTGTGGCGCACCGCCGAAGACCTCGGCTTCGACCACGCCTGGGTGCACGACCACCTCTCCTGGCGCGACCTGGCCGGCCGGCCGTGGTTCGCGGCCGTCCCGACCCTGGCCGCGGCGGCCGCGGTCACCACCCGGATCCGCCTGGGCACCCTCGTGTGCACGCCGAACTACCGCCATCCCGTGCCGCTGGCCCAGGAAGCCGTCGCGCTCGACGACATCTCCGGCGGCCGCCTCGTGCTGGGTCTCGGCGCCGGGGTCGACGGACCCGACAGCCGCGTGCTCGGGCGGCCCCGGCCCGGCCGGGACGAGCGAGCGGCCCGGTTCGCCGAGTTCACCGCCCTCACCGACCGGCTGCTGCGCCAGGACGTCACCGACTTCACCGGCGAGCACTACCGGGCCGTGGAAGCGCGGCTGACACCGGGCTGCACGCAACGGCCGCGAGTGCCGCTGGCCGTCGCGGCACCGAGCCCCCGCACCATGCGCGTCGCCGCGCGCCACGCCGACACCTGGATCACCAACGGCCACACCCCCGAGCCGGGGCTGCGCGCCGCGGTCGTGGACGTCGAGACCGTGCGGGAGCAGTCCGAACGCTTCACCGACGCCTGCCTCGCCGAGGGCCGCGATCCCGCCGAGCCCGCCCGCCTGGTGTTCCACGCCGACCGGACGCGCTCCGCGCTGGCCTCGGCGGGCGAGTTCGCCGAGCTGGCCGCGGCCTACGCCGAAGCGGGCCTGAGCGACCTGGTCGTGCCCTACCCGAGAACCGGGCCACCCCACGTGGCCGACCCGGCGGTGCTCGAACGCGTCGCCGCCGACGTCCTGCCGGACCTGCGGCGCCGAACGGAAAACGGTGAACGGAAAGCGTCGAACGCGAAGCGCTGAGCAGAAAGGGTGCAATCCCGCCATGTCCGTGGAGAACCAGACGACCGACACCCGGATACCCCGGGCGCTCGTCCGCTACTACGCCGGCGTCCGGACGGCCATGCGCCGGGCCGCGGCCCGCCGCGCCGGACGGGACACCCCCGCGGTGGCGCTGGACCTGCCCGAGCACCCCAGCGAGGACTTCCGCCGCTTCGCCGACGTCACCGACATCGGCCTGACCGAGGTCGATCCCGGCCTGCACCTGCTGGACCTGATGCGCAACCCCGGTACCCGCACCACGAAGTCCGTGGCGTCGCTGACCATGGTCGCCCGCGCGGTGCACCACATCCGCACCACCGGCGAACGGCTCGTGCTGCTCACCCCCACCTCGGGCAACAAGGGCACGGCCCTGCGCGACGCGGTGGCCAGGGCCTACGCCAGCGGGCTCGCCACCCCCGACGAGCTGCGGCTGGTAGTGGTGGTGCCGGCCGCCTCGCGGGCCAAGCTGCGCGGCGGGCCGCTGTCGGCGGACCCGCAGCTGCGCGCGGCGAACCCGGTGGTGGTCGCGGCGGTCGAGCGGCCCGCCGGGGTCAAACGGCTGGCCACCGACGTCCTCGCGCAGGTGTCGCCGTGGCTGGCCGGCAAGACCGGTTTCACCTGCTGGTACACCCTGGACCTGGACAACTACCGGGCCGCCGACGTCGTCCGCGCGTTCGTCGAGGCCGAGCTGGCGCCGATCACCCCGGACTCCCCGCCCCGCTGGCACGCCCACGCCGTCTCCAGCGGCTACGGCCTGCTGGGCTACCACTTCGGGCACGAGCTGCTCACCTCCCGCGAGTACCCCGAGTTCGCCGAACCCGCGCGCCACCCGGGGTTCCTGCTGGTGCAGCAGCTGGCCACGGCCGACATGGTGGTCAGCGCCCTCGGCCGCGAACCCCGCCCGTACGCCCCCGGCCCCGGCGGCACCTGGCGGCAGGAGGAGCCGGCCGACCCGGCCTTCCCCGCCGTCACCGACGACCCCGGCGAGGTGCTCGACGCGACGTTCTACACGAAGAACCCGCCGACCTCGGCCGAGATCGACCCGCTCATCGCCCGTCACGGCGGCGGCGGGATCGTGGTGTCCCGCCGGGAATGCCTGGACCGGTTCGGTGAGGTCCGCTCGCTCGCCGCGAACGCCGGGATCGGCATCACCGCCGACCCGGCCCTGATCCGGGAGTGGTCGCTGGTCAAGGTCCTCACCGGCGTGCTCCTCGCCCGCGAGCGCGGCCTCGTCCCGGCGGGCACCGAAATCATCGCCCACGCCTCGGGTTACTACACCGACGAGCTGGTGCCGCCGCTCGACCCCGCCCACACGACCCCCGCGGCGAACGCCGCGGACCTGGCCGAAGCGCTGACCGCGGCGGTACTGGCATGACCGCTGCCCTGCGTGAAGCTCGCTACCGGTGGCACAACAGCACCGATCCGCGGGTCGGCGACTGGCACCGGCGCCTCGACCGGCTGGCCAGCGCGCGTCCCCGGGTGACGGTCTCGTACCCGGCCGGCGACGGACCGGTGCTGGCCTACGCGGGCATCGACGACGGGCTGCGGCACGTCCTGCCCTACGCGGAACAACGGCGGGGGGAGACCCGGCGCCGGCGCCGGCACCGGAGCACGTGGGCGCGGTTGGACGCAGCGGAGGCCGACCTCCTGTTCGTCGGGTACCTGGCCGGGAGCCCGCCCGCCCCGGCCGGGCGGGCGCAGGTCGACCTGCCGTTCCGGGTGCACCTGGTGGTGCGCCCCGGGAACGACCCCGCCGCGGTGCCGGCGCGGCTGTCGCGCAAGGCCCGCCAGCAGTACCAGCGCGAGCAGCGGAGCCGGGACCGCAGCCTGGAGGTCGCGACCGGACGCGCCGACTTCGAGTACTTCTACCACCGGATGCACGTGCCGACCATGCGCCGCCGCCACGGCGACGCGGCCCGCTCGGAGCCCTTCGCCCTCGCCCGGCACAGCCTGTTCGGCCGGGGGGTGCTGTTCTTCCTGCGCGAGCACGGCGAACGCGTCGCCGGGATGCTGTGCCGGCGCGAGCCGGGCGCGCTGGTGCTGAGGCTGGCCGGCGTGCTCGGCGGCGGCGCGGACGCCTACCGCACCGGGACCTACCTCGGGTTGTACGTGGCCATCCTGGCCTGGGCGGCGGACAACGCCGTGCCGGAGGTCGACCTGTCGGGCACGGAACCCTTCCTCAGCAAGGGGATCTTCCAGTTCAAGCGCAAGCTGCACCCGCTGGTCCGGCTGCCGGCCAACCACTTCGCGGGCAAGCGGCTGCGGTTGTGCGTGCGCCGCGACACCCCGGCCGTGCGCGATTTCCTCGTCGCCAACCCGGTCCTGGTGCCCGCGGGCCGCGGGTTCGAGGCGTGGTACTTCCGCGACGCCGGCCGCGCGCCCCGGCTCGACCTGCAGTGGCGGACCGAAGGCGTGCACGGGCACCGGATCGTCGACCTCGGCGGGTTCCTGGGAGGTGCGCCGTGTGCGGCATCGCCGGCTGGATAGCGTTCGACCGGGACCTGACCCGCGAACGGGACACCGTCGCGGCGATGACCCGCACCCTGCACCGCCGCGGTCCCGACGGCGAGGGCGTGTGGCTGTCCCCGCACGCCGCGCTCGGCCACCGCAGGCTCGCCGTGCTCGACCTCGAAGGCGGCGCCCAGCCGATGGTGGCCGCCGGGCCCGCCGGGCGGCCGGTCGTGCTGGTCTACAGCGGCGAGCTGTACAACTTCCGCGAACTGCGCGCGCGGCTGCGCGGGCTCGGGCACCGGTTCACCACGACGTCCGACACCGAGGTGGTGCTGCGGGCCTACCTGGAGTGGGGCCTCGGGTGCGTGGACCGGCTCGCCGGGATGTACGCCTTCGGCGTCTGGGACGTCCACCGCGAGGAACTGCTGCTGGTGCGGGACCGGCTGGGGGTCAAGCCGCTGTACTACCACCCGCGCCCGGACGGCGTGCTGTTCGCGTCCGAGCCCAAGGCGATCCTGGCGAACCCGGGGTTCCGCCCGCGGACCCGGCTCGAAGACCTGCCGATCCTGTTCAACCCCCGCCTCGCCCTGCCCGGTGAGACGCCGCTGACCGGCCTGCACCAGCTTCCGCCCGGTCACCTCGCGCGGATCGACCGGACCGGGACGCACGTGCTGCCGTACTGGCACCTGGTCAGCCACGAGCACCCCGACGACCTCGACACGACCATCGGCACCGTCCGGGAGCTGCTGGAGCAGATCGTCGCCGAACAACTCGTCGCCGACGTGCCGCGCTGCCTGCTGCTGTCCGGCGGCCTGGACTCCACGGCGGTGGCCGCGCTCGCCGCCGCCCGGCAGCCGGAGCGGCTCAGCACGTACTCGGTGGACTTCGCCGGCTCGGCCGGGGACTTCCGGCCCACCCCGCTGCGGCCCGAGCGCGACAGCCCGTTCGCCCTCGCCGCGGCCGCGCACCTGGGCACCGACCACACCGACGTCGTCCTGGACCCGGAGCTGCTGCCGGGGGCGGTGCCCGACGCGCTGGCCGCCCGCGACCTGCCCACCCTCGGGCAGTTCGACACGTCGATGTACCTGCTGTTCCGGCAGGTGCGGGAGCGGTTCACCGTGGCGCTTTCGGGCGAGGGCGCCGACGAGGTGTTCGGCGGGTACCCGTGGTTCCTCGACCCGAAGACCGTCGGCGCGGACACCTTTCCCTGGCTGGGCAACGGCCCCCGGCTCACCGGCTGCCTGGCGCCGGACGTGCTGGCCCGGGTCCGGCCCGCCGAGGACGAGGCGGACCGCTACGCCACCCTGCTCGCCCGCGTCCCCCGCCTGACCGGCGAAACCGGGCTGGCCGCGCGGATGCGCGAAGTGCTCTACCTGAGCCTGCAGGGGCCGCTGACCTACCTGCTCGACCGCAAGGACCGGATGAGCATGGCGGTCGGGCTCGAGGTACGAGTCCCGTTCTGCGACCACCGGCTGCTGTCGTACGTGTGGAACGTGCCGTGGAAGATGAAGACCTTCGACGGCCAGGAGAAGAGCCTGCTGCGTGCGGCCGTGGCCGATCTGCTGCCCGAACCGGTGCTGCGGCGACGCAAGAGCGCCTACCCGTCGACGTTCGCCCCCGCCTACGGCGAGGCCGTGCGCCGCGAGCTCGACGCGCTGCTCGCCGACCCGGATTCGCCACTGACCCCGTTGCTGGACAAGGAGAAGGTGTACGCCCTGCGAGACCGCCGTGGTCCGCTGATGGCCGTCGCCGACACCTTGCACCTGCTGCTGCCACTGCTGGAGGTGGATCGATGGCTGCGTGCCTACGACGTCGCGCTCGGCTGAACGGCGGGCCGATCGGCCGCTCTCGCCTGGCCCCCGAAGCAGCTCTGGCCCCGGCCGGGAGCGGCGGCGAAGACGACGGCTTACGCCCAGGCCACCGGCCTCGCGGCCGGAGCCGGGGCGTCGTCGAACCGCCCTGGGGTGCGCACCAGTTCTTCGTGGTGGAACGCGATTCCCCCGTTCGGGGTGGGTTCGAGGCCGGGGCGGCGGGCCGGGTTGCCGTGGCGGGCGCCGAAGGCAAGCTGCTCGACGTGCACGCCTTCGTGACCGGGACCCAGCCGCCGGCCGAGCGCATCGGACGGCCGAAAGCGCGGCCAGTCTTCGACGGGCTCGGGAACGTACCGGACGCCCGCGTCCCGTTCGCCGAGCACGCCCGGCCGCTCCCGGCCGGTCCGGAACTCCCGCACGGAGGTGAGGCCGTGGCGCGGCCGCTCGATCTGCTCGGCGACCGGAACGCACTGCGGCAGCCGATCCCGAAAGCACCGTCGCAGCACGGCTTTCCCGGTGATCGACCGGGTTCCCCCGGGCCGGGCCGGCTCGAGAATCGGCCCGGCCGGGTCCGGCCCCAGAGCGCCGCGGTGCCGCCGGAACCGCAGGGCGGCGGGGCCGAACGGCGACATCGGGGCGAGCCGGTCGCGGTGTTCCGGCGGCTGCCGTCCCACCCCGGCGAGCGCGTCGACGGCCTTGGCGGTGGCGCGGGCGAAACCGGGCCGGGGATGGCCCGGGAGGCACGAATCGGCCCGCGCCACGACCAGTGCACCGCCCATCTGCGCCGGAGCGGAGAGCATCACTTCGGCGGCGGGCACCGACGAGTGACGGGACCGGCCGACCACGCGCACCGCCACCGGTCCGGCCCGGAGGCCGAGCGCCGCGGGCCGGGTGCGGAAGGCGTGGAGGGCTTCCCGCCGTACCCGGACCGCACCGGCCGGCCCGCCGGCTACCGGGCCCGGGGGTCGCGGCGCCCCCGGCGGTTCGTCGACCGAGCTGGGCTGCGCGCGGCCGTGCCAGGTGTAGACCTCGGCGGCCGGCCCGGCGGCGGACCCGGTCGGGCTTCCTTCCCCTCCGAACTCTCTCTCACGCAGTGGGGTGATCCGCGATGACCAGCGGCATGTCGGGCGAGCGCGAAGAGCTGCTGCGGCGGCGGCTGGCCGGGGCCCGGTCCCGGCCGGACGGACCGGCCGCCGGGGCCCGGGCCGGCCGGCCGGTGCTGTCGCACGGCCAGCGCCGCATCTGGTTCATCGACCGGCTCCAGCCGGGCAGTCCCGGCTACACCATCCCGATCGCCTACCGCCTGCGCGGCGCCCTGCACGTCGGTGCCCTGCACGGTGCGCTGGCCGCGGTGACCCACCGGCACGAAGTGCTGCGGACCCGGTTCCCGGTCGAAGGCGACGAGCCGTACCAGGACATCGCGCCGGACTGGCCCGGTCTGGCGCTCGACGACCTCAGCGGCTCCGGCGACCCGGTGGCCCGGGCCCGGGAGGTGGTGGCCGAAGCGGCGTACAGCACCTTCGACCTGGCCGCCGGACCGCTGCTGCGGGCCAAGCTGCTGCGGCTGGCCGCCACCGACCACGTCCTGCTGATCACCGTGCACCACAGCGTCTTCGACGGCGCCTCCCTGAGCGTGTTCTCCGGCGAGCTGGCCGAGGCGTACTCTGCGATCGCCGGCGGCGGGCGGCCGGAGCTGGGGGAGGAGCCGGTGCAGTACGCGGACTTCGCGGCTTGGCAGCACCGGTACCTCACCGACGAACGCGTGGCCGAAGACCTGGCTTACTGGCGGGAGCGGCTCGACGGCCTCGCCCCCGTCCTCGCCCTGCCCACCGACCGGCCCCGGCCGAAGATCGCGTCCGCCCGCGGCGGCGCCGCCGGGTTCACCGTGCCCGCCGCGACCACCACCGCGCTGCGCGAGCTGGCCCGCGCCCGTTCGGCCAGCCTGTTCCTGGTCACCTTCACCGCGTTCCACGCGGTGATCGGCCGCTACGCCGGCACCACCGACGTGGTGCTGGGCGTGCCGGTCGCCGGGCGCGACCGGCGCGAGCTGGAGAACATGATCGGCTTCTTCGCCCAGACCCTGCCCGTGCGGGTGGACTGCGGCGGCGAGCCGACCTTCGCCGCATTGCTCGACCGGGTCCGCGACCGCTTCTCCGAAGCCACCGCGCACCAGCGCCTGCCGTTCGACCGGCTCGTGGAGCACCTGGCCGATCGCCGGGACCTCTCGCACAACCCGATCGTGCAAGTGCTGTTCAACGTGCTCGGCGCGGGAACCGGGGCCGGCGTGCCCCGGCTGCCCGGGATCGAGGCGGCCGAGTTCGGCGCCGCCGCCGCGACCACCCGCTTCGACCTCGAACTGCACCTGGTCGACGAGGGCGACCGGCTCGACGGACGCGTGGTGTTCGCCGCCGACCTCTTCGACGACCGGACGATGTCCTGGTTCACCGGGCACTTCCTGGCCATGCTGACCGCGGTCGCGGCCGACCCCGGGGTCCGGGTCGGCCGGGTCCCCCTGATCACCCCCGAAGAGCTCGCGCTCATCGAGGCGTGCAATGACCGGTCCGTAGAGAGCGAGTATGCGTGAGCAAGTCCGGAACCACCGAACACCCGCCCACGATGGGAGACCTGTTCCGCGAACCGCGGGCCCGGGCGTACTTCCTCGGGGTGGGGGTGTCCCTGTTCGGGGACAACGTGCTGACCCTCGCCGCCGGCGTCTGGGTCAAGACGCTCACCGGCAACGACGGCGCGGGCGGGCTCGTGTCGTTCTTCCTGCTGCTGCCGACGCTGTTCTCGCCGTTGTTCGGGGTGCTGGCCGACCGGGTGCGCAAGCGGTCGCTGATGATCGCCACCAACGCGTGCCTGGCGGTGATCGTGCCGTCGCTGCTGTTCGTGCACGCCGCGAACGACGTCTGGCTCGTCTACCTCGTGATGCTGGCTTCGGGCGTGGCCATCGCGGTGCTCGCGGCCGCGCAGAGCGGCCTGTTCGTCACGATGCTGCCCGAACGGCTGCTGGGCACGGCCAACAGCACCTACACCTCCATGCAGGAGGGGATGAAGGTGCTCGCGCCCGCCGCCGGGGCCGCCCTGTTCGTCTGGGTCGGCGGTGGCCTGATCGGCCTGCTCGACGGGCTGACGTTCCTGGTCGCGTGCGCGGTGCTGTGGAAGATCAAGGTGCCCGAACCGGCGCCGAAGCCCCGGCACGCCAAGCTGCGCGCCGAACTCACCGAAGGGTTCCGGCACCTGGCGAAGGTCGCCGAGCTGCGCGTGGTCGTCGGCGCCGCCGCGGTGATCATGCTGACCGCCGGGTTCGTCACCACCGCGCTGTTCGGCGTGGTCAGCACCGGTCTCGGCCGGGCTCCGGCGTTCCTCGGCGTGGTGACCAGCATGCAGGGCATCGGCTCGGTCGTCGGCGGGCTGCTCGCGCCGCGGCTGATCGCGAAGCTCGGGGAGGCGCGCACGGTCGGCTGCGCGGCGGTGCTCAACGCCGCCGGCACCGCGCTGCTGGCCGTCCCGTCCGTCGCGGTGGTGCTGCCCGGCAACGCCTTGCGGGGGGTCGGGCTGGCCTGGATGCTGATCGGCGCCATCACGCTGATGCAGCGGCGGACCCCCGGCGAGCTGATGGGCCGGGCCGCCTCCGGGCTCTACATGCTGCTGTTCGGCCCCTCGGTGCTCGCCCTGCTCACCGGGGCGGGACTGACCAATGTGGCCGGTCATCTCACCCTCGTCGTCGTCGCCGCGGTCCTGGCCGCGGTGGCGGGCGCCGCCGTGCTGCTGCGGCGCGATCGTCCGGATCGGATGTCCACAAAGGAGGAATCGTGAACGGGGAAACGCGGTACCGGGTCGTGGTGAACCACGAAGACCAGCACTCGATCTGGCCGGCCGATCGGGACAACCCGCCCGGCTGGTCCGACGAAGGCTTCAGCGGGCCCCAGGACGACTGCCTCGCGCACATCGCCGAGGTGTGGACCGACATCACCCCGCGCAGCGTCCGGGAGGCGCTGGCGCGTCCGCAGTCCTGACCCGAGGAGAGCGCATGTCGACGCGACGCCCGGACCTGTCGGACGAGCAGAACGCCCTGCTCGCCCGGCTGCTGCGCGGCTCGAAGGCGGGCCTGGACCGGCCCACCGGCCCCGCGCTGGAACCGCGCCCGGCCGGATCGGCGCCGGTGTTGTCGTTCGCGCAGCAGCGGCTGTGGTTCCTCGACCGGCTGCAACCCGGCGCGGTCGCCTACGTCATGCCCGAGGCGACGTACCGGATCACCGGTCCCCTCGATCCGGCCGCGCTGGAAACCGCGCTGCGGCTGGTGTTCGACCGGCACCCGGTGCTGCGGTCGCGGTTCCCCGAGGCCGAGGGCGGACCCCGCGTGGAGCACGTGGACGGCATTCCGCTGCGCCGGGTCGACCTCACCGGCGCCCCCGACCCGGTGGCCGCGGCGGCGGAGTTCACCCGCGCCGAAGGGGGCACGCCGTTCGAACTGGCCACCGGCCCGCTGGTGCGCACGACGCTGCTGCGGCTGGGCGCCGAGGACCACGTCCTGCAGACCACCGCGCACCACAGCGTCTTCGACGGCTGGTCGATGGACGTCTACGGCCGCGACCTCGGTCTCGCCTACCGCGCGGTGCTCGGCGGCACGGAACCGGACTGGCCGGATCTGCCCGTGAGCTACGCGGATTTCGCGGCCTGGCAACGAGAAGTGCTTTCCGGGGCCGCCACCGAAGCCGCCTCGCGGCACTGGCGGGAGGTGCTGGCCGGGGCGCCCCCGGTGCTGGAGCTGCTCGCCGACCGGCCTCGTCCGCCGGTGCCTTCACAGCGCGGCGGGACGATCGGGTTCACGGTCCCGGCCGCGACCGCCGAGGCGCTGCGGGCGTTGTCGCGGGAGCACGGCGCGTCGCTGTTCATGACGACGCTCGCCGCGTACCAGGTGCTGCTGGGCCGCTACGGGCAGACTTCGGACGTGGTGGTCGGCATCCCCACCGCCGGCCGTACCCGCCCGGAGCTGGAAGACCTGATCGGCTTCTTCGTGAACTCGCTGCCCCTGCGCGCGGACGTGCGCCGCGAGCGGCGGTTCACCGAACTGCTCGCTTCGACGCGCGAAGCCGTGCTGGACGCGTTCGCCCACCAGGACCTGCCGTTCGACAAACTGGTCGAGGACCTGGCCCCGGAACGCGATCTCAGCCGCAACCCCCTCGTGCAGACCTGGTTCGACCTGTTCACCCCGCGCACCACCCTGCACGTCGACGGCGCCGTCACCGAGCGGTTCGCGCCGCCCTGGACCACCACCCGGTTCGACCTGGAGCTGCACCTGCACGACCAGCCCGACGGCACGCTCGCCGGGCAGCTCGTCTACGCGGTCGACCTGTTCGAGCGCGCTACAGCCGAACGGTTCGCCCGCCACTACCGCACCCTGCTCGAAGCCGTGGCGGCCGAGCCCGGGCTGGCGTTGCGCGACGTCGTCCTTTCCGACCAGGGCGAACGCCACCGGCTGCGGTACCTGGGGAACGGCCCGGACCCCGGCGCACGAACCGCGAGCACGGCACCCGGCGGCACGGTCACCGACGCCTTCGAACACCAGGCCGCGGCGACGCCGGACGCGCTCGCCCTGGTCAGCGGCGGCGAGCGCGTCACCTTCGGCGAGCTGAACGCCCGCGCCAACCGGATCGCGTGGGCCCTGCGCGAGCACGGCGTCGGACCGGACGACGTGGTCGGGCTGCTGCTGCCGCGGGGCCCGGCCCTGATCGTCGCCCTGCTGGGCGTGCTCAAGGCGGGCGGCGCCTACCTGCCGCTGGACCGGGAGCTGCCCGACGAGCGCCTGCACTACATGCTCGGCAACGCCGGCACGACGCTGGCGGTCACGAACGAGGAGCTGGCCGCCCGCCTCCCCGGCGGAGTCCGCCCGGTCCTGGGCGGCGGCGCCCCGACCGGCAACCCGCCCCGGGTCACCACCGCCGACCACCTGATCTACGTCATCTACACCTCCGGTTCGACCGGCCGCCCCAAGGGCGTGGCCATGGCCCACCGGCCGCTGCGCAACCTCATCGCCTGGCAGCTCGGCCGGTGCGGGGTGGCGGGCCCGACCCTGCAGTTCTCCGCGATCAACTTCGACATCTCGTTCCAGGAGCTGTTCACCAGCTGGCTCGGCGGCGAGTCCGTCGCACTGGTCACCGAGGAGCAGCGCCGCGACGGCGGCCAGCTGCTCGACGCCATGATCGAGGCGGGGACCCGCCGGCTGTTCTGCCCGCCGATGGTGCTGGAGCAGATCGCCCAGGCGGCCGCCGACCGGGACGTGCTGCCGCCGCTGCGCGAGATCCAGACCGCCGGTGAGCAGCTCCACCTCGGCGACGAGGTGCTGGACCTGCTCGACCGGCTCCCGGATGTGCGCGTCGACAACCAGTACGGGCCCACCGAGGCGCACGTGATCACCGCGCACCGGCTGACCGGGGACCCGTACGGCTGGCCCGCCGCCCCGCCCGTCGGCACCCCGATCGCCGGCACCCGGGTCCACGTGCTCGACGAGGACCTGCGGCCGGTGCCCGTCGGCCTTCCCGGCGAGGTTTACGTCGGCGGGGTCTGCCTGGCCCGCGGCTACCTCAACCGCAGCGACCTGACCGCCGACCGGTTCCGGCCCGACCCCTTCGGCACCGAGCCCGGGGCGCGGCTCTACCGGACCGGGGACGTGGCGAGCTGGGGCGACGACGGCGCGCTGCGGTTCCACGGCCGGGCCGACGACCAGGTCAAGATCCGCGGGTACCGGATCGAACCCGGCGAGGTCGAGGCCGTGCTGGCCGCGCACCCCCGGGTCCGCGAAGCCGCGGTCGTGCCGGTCGAGCTGGTCCCGGGCGACCTGCGCCTGGCCGCTTATGTCGTGGCCGCCGGGGAAGCACCGCCCGACCACGTGCTGCGCGCCCACCTGGAGCAGCGGTTGCCGGACTACATGGTGCCCGGCTACCTGGTGTTCCTGCCCTCGCTGCCGCTGACCGGACCGGGCAAGCTGGACCGCAAGGCGCTGCCGCGGCCCGACCGGGAAGCCGGTGCGGTCCGCGGGTACACCGCGCCGCGCGACCGGGCCGAGGCCGCGATGGCGGAGATCTGGGCGGCGGTCACCGGACTGCCCCGCGTGGGCGCGCACGACGACTTCTTCGAGCTGGGCGGGCACTCGCTGCTGGCCACCCGGGTGATCGCCCGGGTCAACCGGGAGTTCGGCCTCGAACTGCCGTTGCGTGCCATCTTCAGCCACCGCACGGTCGCCCGGCTCACCGCCGCGGTGCACGGCGGCCCGGCCCCGGCGCCGACCCGCGCGCCGCTGAGGCCTCGCGCCGGGGACGGACCGGCGCTGCCGTCCTTCGCCCAGCAGCGGCTGTGGTTCATCGACCGGCTGCAACCCGGCTCGGTCGCCTACGTCATGCCGGACACCACGTACCGGATCCAGGGGCCGCTGGACCCGGTGGCGCTGGAAACCGCGCTGCACCGCGTGATCGAGCGCCAGGCGGTGCTGCGGTCGCGGTTCGTCGAGGACGGAGGGCAGCCGCGGCTGGTGTTCGACCCCCCGGACGCGATCCCGCTGCGCCACCACGACCTCACCGGCGAGCCGGACCCGGCGGCCGCGGCGCTGGACTTCACCCTGGCCGCCGCCCGCGAACCGTTCACCCTGACGGAGCCGCTGCTGCGGGCGACGCTGCTGCGGCTGGGTGAGGACGACCACGTGCTCCAGCTGACCGTGCACCACAGCGTGTTCGACGGCTGGTCGATGGGCGTGCTCGAAGCGGACCTCAGCGCCGCGCTGCGCGGCCCGGACCCCGGCTGGGCCCCACTGGTCGTCGACTACGCCGATTTCGCGGCGTGGCAACGGGAAACCCTGACCGAGGAGGTCATCGCCGCGCACGCCGCCTACTGGCGCGACCGGCTGGCGGGGGCGCCCCCCGCGCTCGAACTGTGCACCGACAAGCCACGGCCGCCGCTGCCGTCCCACCGCGGCGCCACGGTCCGGTTCACGCTGCCCGCCACCCTGGTGACCCGGCTGCGCGAGCTGGCCCGCCGGCACGACGCCACCCTGTTCATGCTGGCCGTCGCCGCTTACCAGGTGCTGCTGGGCCGGTACGCGGCCAGCGACGACGTCGTCGTCGGCTGCCCGGCCGCGGGCCGGGACCGGCCGGAGCTGGAGCCGCTGGTCGGGTTCTTCGTCAACTCGCTGCCGCTGCGCGCCGACCTGGCCGGCGACCCGTCGTTCACGCGGCTGCTGGACCAGGTGCGCGACACCACCCTGGACGCCTTCGCCCACCAGGAGCTGCCGTTCGAGCGGCTGGTGGAGGAACTGGCCCCGCCGCGCGACCTGAGCCGCAACCCGGTCGTGCAGGCCTGGTTCGACCTGTTCACCCCGTCCTGCGCGCTGGAGGTGGCCGGTGCGGGCACCGAGCGGTTCACCCCGCCCTGGGCCACCACCCGGTTCGACGTCGAACTGCACCTGGCCGAGGACGCCGACGGCGGGCTCACCGGTGACCTGGTCTACGCGCTCGACCTGTTCGACCACGCCACGATGACGGGTTTCGCCGGGCACTACACCACGCTGCTCGCGGCCGTCGCCGACGACCCCGACCGCCCGACGTCCGAGCTCCCGCTCGCCGGACCGTCCGAACTGGACCGCATACGCGGCTGGAACGACGCCGCCGCGCTGCCCGAGCCGGCGACGGAGACCGTCACCGAGCGGTTCGCCCGCGTCGCGCGCCGCACCCCCGACGCGCCCGCGCTGATCGCCGGCGGCACCCGGCTGTCCTATAGCGAAATCGCCGAGCGGGCCGCCCGGCTCGCCGGGGCGCTCGCCGCCCGGGGCGCCGGGCCGGAGACGCTGGTCGCGGTGAGCCTGCGGCGCACCGCGGACCTGCCGGTGACCCTGCTGGCCGTGGCGACGGCGGGCGCCGCTTACGTGGCCCTCGATCCCGCCCACCCCGCCGAGCGGCGGCACGGCCTCACCGCGGACTCCGGCGCGCTGCTGGTGATCGCGGACGAGGACGACGGCTACCCGGCCCCGGTCGTCACCGTCACGGACCTGGAACGGGCGCCGGTCGCGCCGGTCGCGGCGACCGGGCCGGGAAACGCGCTCTACGTCGTCTACACCTCCGGTTCGACCGGGCGTCCCAAGGGCGTGGTCATGCCGCACGGCCCGACCGCGACGCTCATGCGCTGGGCCGAGGACCGGTACCCGCAGGCCCCCGTCGCGTTGCAGTACTTCCCGGTGACCTCGGACGTCTGCAGCTACGAGCTGTGGTCGACGTGGTGGGCGGGCGGCTGCGCGGTGCTCGCCGACGAAACCGACCGGCTCGATCCGGACCGGGTGGCGGCGCTGATCGAGCGGCACGGCGTCACCACCGTCCTGCTGCCCGGCGCGATGCTGGACGAGGTCGCCGCCCGCCGTCCGCGCGGCCTGCGCCAGGTGATCACCACCGGCGACCGGCTGGCGGTCACCGACGCCATCCGCGCGCTCGGCGTACCGGTCGACAACCAGTGGGGCTCCACCGAGGTCAACGTGGTCACCGCCCAGCGGCTCGAGCCGCCGCCGGAGCACTGGCCGGACGCGCCGGGCATCGGCGGGCCGGTGTCCGGGGGCCGGATCCACGTCCTGGACGGGCGGCTGCGGCCGGTGCCGGTGGGCGTCCCCGGTGAGCTGTACGTCGGCGGGCCGCAGCCCGCGCGCGGATACCTCGGCCTCCCCGGCCGCACCGCGGCGGCGTTCCTGCCCGACCCGTTCACCGGCCCCGGGGCCCGCATGTACCGCACCGGCGACCGGGGCCGGTGGCGCCCGGACGGGACCCTGGAGTTCCTGGGCCGCACCGATTTCCAGCTCAAGGTGCACGGCTACCGGGTCGAACCGGGGGAGATCGAGGCCGTGCTGCGCGAGCACCCGGCGGTGCGGCGGTCGGTGGTCGTCGCGCACCGCACCGGCGCCGGGCCACGTCTCGCGGGCTACGTGTCACCGGTGGAGGGACGAAAGGTGGACGACGCCGGGCTGCGCGAGCACCTGCGCCGCCGCCTGCCCGACCAGCTCGTCCCGGACGCCCTGGTCGTCCTGCCCCGGCTGCCGCTCACGAGCACCGGCAAGGTCGATCGCGCCGCCCTGCCCGTGCCCGCGTCCGGGGCGGCCGGGTCCGCGGCCCCGCGTCACGAAACCGACGAGCGGATCCTCGCGGTGTGGCGGGAAGTCCTCGGCCGCGACGACATCGGGGTGCGGGACAGCTTCTTCGACCTCGGCGGCCATTCGCTGCTGTGCGTGCAGGTGCTCAGCCGCGTCAACCGCGAATTCGCGGTCGAGCTGCCGTTGAGCTCGCTGTTCAGCCACCGCACAGTGGCCGGGCTCGCCGACCTGATCGCCACGGCCGAGCCCGCCGCGCGCCCGCTGCGGCCCGCGCCCGCGGACGCCCCGCTGGTGCCCTCGTCGGCGCAGCGGCGCCTGTGGTTCCTCGAGCAACTCCAGCCGGGCACGCCCGCCTACCTCGTGCCCTGCACCTACCGGCTGCACGGACCGGTCGACGCGCCGGCGCTGGCCCGTGCTTTCGGCGAGGTCCAGCGGCGGCACTCGGTGCTGCGCTCGCACCTGCCGGACGAGCAGACCGTGGTCGTCCGCGCCGAGCCGGTGCCGCTGGAGCTGGTGGACCTCTCGGGTGCGCCGGACCCGGCCGCGGCGGCGCGCGAGCGGGCCGCCGAATCCGCGGCGGTCCCGTTCGACCTGGCCACCGGACCGTTGCTGCGGGGCACCCTGTTCCGGCTCGACGCCGAAGACCACGTGCTGCACGTCGTGGTGCACCACGCGGTGTTCGACGGGGTCTCCCGGCAGGTCTTCACCCGCGACCTCGCCGCGGCCTACCGGTCCGAGCCACGACCGGCGCTGCCCGTCCAGTACACCGATTACGCGGCCTGGCAACGGGAGAACCTGGCCGTCGAGGACCGCGTCGCCTACTGGCGGGAGGCGCTGCGCGACGTCCCGCCGGCGATCGAGCTGCCCACCGACCACCCGCGCCCGCCGATGCCGTCCTCGCGCGGCGCCTCGGTCGAGTTCGCCATCCCGGCGGCGACCACCGCCGCCCTGCGCGAGCTGGCCGGGGCGCACCGGGCCACGCTGTTCATGACGACGCTCGCGGCGTTGCAGGCCCTGCTCGGCCGGTACGCGCGCACCGACGACGTGGTGGTCGGCTGCCCGACCGCCAACCGGACCCGGGCCGAGGTCGAAGACCTGGTCGGGTTCTTCGTGAACGTGCTGCCGCTGCGCGCCGACCTGTCCGGGGCGCCGGAGTTCACGAAGCTGCTGGCGCAGGTGCGCGACACGACCCTGGCCGGTTTCGCCCACCAGGACCTGCCGTTCGAGCAGCTCGTCGAAGAGCTCGCACCGCCGCGCGACCTGAGCCGCAACCCGGTCGTCCAGGCGTGGTTCCAGTTGTTCGAGACCGACGGGCTGGACGAGCTGAGGCTGCCCGGCGTGCGCGTGTCGCCGTTCGAGGGGGAAGCGCGGACCACCCGCTTCGACCTCGAACTGCACCTGCTCACCGAGCCGGACGGGACGATCACGGCCGAACTGGTGTACGCGACGGACCTGTTCGAGGCGGACACCGCGCGCCGGTTCGCCGGCCACTACGCCACGCTGCTCGACGAAGTGGCCCGCGACGCCGCCCGCCCGGTGCGGGACATTCCCGTCGCCGGCCCGGCCGAACTGCGCCAGGTGCTCACCGGCTGGAACGACACAGCCGTGCCGCTCGGCGAAGCCACTCTCGCCGAACGCTTCGAGGCACAGGTCCGCCGCACGCCCGACGCGACCGCCGTGTCCGGCGCGCAGCGGCTGACCTACGCCGAGCTGAACGCCGAGGCCGATCTCCTCGCCACCCGGCTGCGGGAACGCGGCGCCCGCCCGGACGACGTGGTGGCCGTCGTGCGGCCGCGCGGCGCCGCGTTCGTGACGGCTCTGCTGGGGGTGGTGAAGGCGGGGGCGGCGTACCTGCCGGTCGATCCGGACCTGCCCGGCGATCGCGTCGCCCACATGGTCGATCGCGCCGGGGTGCGGCTCGCCGTCGACGACGGCGGGGTGACCCCGGTGGGAGGGGACCCGCGCCCGGCCGCCGTCCCGCCACCACCGTCCACACCGGACAATCTGGCGTACGTGCTCTACACCTCCGGGTCCACCGGGCGGCCCAAGGGCGTGGCGGTGGCGATCCGGTCGCTGCTCAACCTGGTCGACTGGCACCTCGGCACCTACCGCCTCGGCCCCGGCGACGTGGTGAGCCAGGTCGCCAGCCCGTCGTTCGACGCCGCCGGCTGGGAGATCTGGCCCGCACTGCTGTCCGGCGCGTGCCTGGACATCCCGCCCCAGGAGACGGCCGAAGTGCCGTCGGCGCTGGCCGGGCATTTCGCCGAGGCCGGCACCACGGTGACGTTCGTGCCCACGCCGCTGGCCGAAGCCCTGCTGGCCGAACCGCTGGGCCCGCCCCTGCGCGCGCTGCTCACCGGCGGCGACGCCCTGCGGCCCCGTCCCGGCGACGATCCCGGCGTACCGGTGGTCAACCACTACGGCCCCACCGAGAACGCGGTGGTCGCGACGGCCACCGGCCCGCTCGGGCCGCCGTGGGGGGTGCCGCCGATCGGGGCGCCGATCGCCAACGTCCGCGCGTACGTCCTGGACGACGGGCTGCGGCCGGTCGGGGCGGGCCTGCCCGGCGAGCTGTGCCTCGGCGGCGCCGGGGTGGCCCGCGGCTACACCGGGGAGCCGGCGATGACGGCGGAGTGGTTCGTGCCCGACCCGTTCGGCGAGCCCGGCGCCCGGCTGTACCGCACCGGAGACCTGGTGCGGTGGCTCCCGTCGGGCACGCTGCAGTTCCTCGGCCGGCTCGACGACCAGCTCCAGGTGCGCGGCTACCGGATCGAGCCGGGCGAGGTGGAGGCCGCGCTGCTGGCGTGTCCCGGGATCACCGCCGCCGCGGTCGCGGTCTCCGGCGACCGGCTCACCGGCTACCTCGTCGGGAACCCTCCGGAGCCGGCGCAACTGCGCACCCGGCTCGCCGAAGTCCTGCCCCGGCCCCTGATCCCGGCCGTGTTCGTCCCGCTGGAGCGGCTGCCGCGCACCCGGTCGGGCAAGCTCGACCGGCGGGCGCTGCCCGCCGCGCCCCGCCCGGCCGGGACGGGGGTGGCGCCCCGCGATCCGGTCGAGGCGGCGATCGCCGGGATCTGGGCCGAGGTACTGGGCCTGGACCGGGTCGCGGTGCACGACGACTTCTTCGACCTGGGCGGGCATTCGCTGCTCGGTACCCGGGTCATCGTCCGGATCGAGGACGCCTTCGGGGTCCGGCTGCCGATGCGGGTGGTGTTCGAGCGGCGGACCGTCGCCGAGCTCGCCGCCGGGGTCGCCGACGCGGTCCGGGCCGAGATCGAGCGGATGCCGGACGAACAGGTCACGACCGAGCTGCGGTGATGGGCCGTGGTGCCGGCTTGTGGTGACGGCTTGTGGTGACGACGAGCGGGGAGGGCGCAGTGGAGGCTGGGGGCGAAGGCGTGGTGACCGAGACGGAGACCGGGCGGTTCGCGGTGCCGTACATGGCCATCGGCACCGTCATCGACGAACGGGAGACCGCGGCGGTGCGGGAGGTGCTGACGTCGGGGCTGCCGTTGTCGCAGGGGGTGTGGCGGCAGCGGTTCGAGGAACGGTTCGCCGAGCACGTGGGCGTGCGGCACGCGGTGTCGGTGACCAGCGGCACGGTCGCGCTGGAACTGGTGATCCGGCTGCTGGACCTGCGGCCGGGGGACGAGGTGATCACCACGCCGCAGACCTACCAGGCCACCATCCAGCCCCTGCTGGACACCGGGGCCGTGGTGCGCTTCGCCGACGTCCGCGCGGACACCGCCAACATCGACCCCGACCGGATCGCCGAGCTGATCACCCCGCGCACCCGGGCGATCGTGCTCGTGCACTACGGCGGCCTGCCCGCCGACATGGCCGAGATCATGCGCCTGGCCGAGGAGCACGGCATCGTCGTGGTCGAGGACGCCGCGCACGCTCTCGGCGCCCGCCACCACGGCCGCGCCGCGGGCGGGCTCGGCCACGTCGGCTGCTTCAGCTTCCACTCCAGCAAGAACATCTCGACGCTGGGCGAGGGCGGCATGATCACCCTGGACCGCGACGACTGGGCGCGGCGGCTGCGGCTGGTCCGCGGCAACCAGGCCGACCTGCTGCTCACCGCGGCCGGGACCGCCTTCGGCGATTCCACCAGCCCGCCACCGGGCGCGCTGTTCCCCGGCGACGCCTACACCCACGAATGCCGGGGCGTGCGGCGGGCGGGCACCAACGCGACGCTGAGCGAGGCCGCCGCCGCGGTGGGCCTGGTGCAACTGGACAAGCTGCCGCGGCTGACCGCCCGGCGGCGGGCGGTCGCCGACCGGCTGACCGCGGAGCTCGCGGAATTCGGCGAGGTCCGCCTCCCGCCCGTCCCGGCCGGGGTGGAGCACGCCTACCACCTGTTCACCTTCTACGTCGACCCGGCGCGGGTCGACCGCGACGAGCTGGTCCGCTGCCTCGCCGACGAGGGCGTGCAGACCTACCTGCGGTACTTCCCGCTGCACCTGCTCCCGGAGTGGCGGGCCCGCGGCCACCGCCTCGGCGAGTGCCCGGTCGCGGAACGCCAGTGGTTCACCGAGCACATGAACCTGCCCTGCCACCCCGGCCTGTCCGACGCGCAGGTCGAGCTGCTGACCACGGCGCTCGGCTGCGCGCTGCGCAAGGTGATCGGCCGCTGAGGCCGGTTTAGAACCCGCAACGAAAGGAGACGGTGTGCCCACCCACCATCACGACGTGATCGTCGTCGGCGGCGGCGCGATCGGGCTCGCGGCGGCGGTTGCCGCCGCCCGCCGCGGTCTCGGCGTGCTCGTCCTCGAACAGTTCGCCCTGCTGCACGAACGCGGCAGCTCCAGCGGCGCCGAACGGCAATGGCGGTTGCAGTACTCCCAGGAGGACCTGGCGCGGCTGACGGTCGCCGCGCTGCCGATGTGGGCGGAGCTGGAGGAGGCGGCCGGACGCCGGCTCGTCCACCGCACCGGCAGCCTCTGGTTCGGCGACACCACCACGGCGACCAACGAAGGGCAGGTGACGGCGGCCGTCGACGTGCTGGACCGGGTCGGCCTGCCCTACGAATGGCTTTCGGCCCGGCAGATCGAGGACCGCTACCGGTTCGCCGGCCTGCCCTCGTCGTACGAAGGGTTCATCCAGCCCGACGGCGGCATGGTCGACGTCCGCGCCACGCTGTGGGTGCTCCACGAGCAGGCGCGGGCTCTGGGCGTGGAGTTCCGCGACCACACCCGGGTCCACGAGCTGGAGCCGGACGACGACGGGGTGACCGTCCACACCGGACACGACCGCCACCGCGCCGGCCACGTGGTGGTCACCGCCGGCGCGTTCACCGGCCCGCTGCTGGAGCCGCTGGGCGTGCGCTTCGACGTCGAGCTGTACGAGATGACCACGACGTACTTCCGGGCGCTGGACCCGGGTTTCGACTACCCGACCTGGTTCGCCTTCCAGCCGCCCACCGAGGACGACACCAACCTGTTCTACGGGTTCGGCCGGCTGCCGTGGGCGGCCGGCGACCTCGTCCGGGTCTCGCCCGATTTCGAGGTCGGCGAGTTCCACGACGCCTACGAGGCCGGCTACACCGCCAACCCCGTCCACCTGTCGCGCACGGCGGAGTACGTCGCCGCGCACCTGCCGTCGCTCGATCCCACCCCGGTGCGGCCCGGTTCCTGCCTGATCGCCCTGCCGAAGGACCCGGACCGGCAGTTCTACTTCGGCCGCCCGCCCGGCGCCGAACGCGTGGTCGTGCACGGCGCGGGCTGGGCCTTCAAGTACGTCCCGCTGCTCGGCCGCGCGTGCGTCGACCTCGTCGTGGACGGCCGGACCGAGCACGACCTGTCCCGCTTCGCCTTCTGAGCTGGCCGACAAGAGAGGAATCCCGATGCTGCGGATCATCAACGGCGAGACCGTCAGGTCGCTGTACTCGATCGAGGACGCCATCCCGGCCATGGAACGGGCCATGGTGTCCTTCAGCGACGGCTCGGCCTACCAGCACCCGCGGATCACCGTGGAGCCGCCGGGCGCGGACGGCGAACGCGGCATGGTGCTGCTGATGCCCGCCGCCGCGTCCGGCTCGCTCGGCCTCAAGCTGCTGAGCATGTTCCCGCGCGCCGCGGAAAAGGGCCTGGCCAGCGTCCAGGGCCTGATCATCCTGGTCGACGCGGTGCACGGCGAACCGCTCGCCGTGATCGACGGCGTCTCGGTCACCGAGATCCGCACCGCCGCGGTGACCGCGCTGGCCACCGATGAGCTGGCCCGTCCGGACGCGGTGAACCTGGGCCTCATCGGCGCGGGTGTCCAGGCCCGCGGGCACCTGCGGGCCCTGGCGGGGCTGCGGCCGTGGAAGTCGGTCCGGCTGTTCTCCCGCAGCCGTGACCGGGCCGAGGACCTGGCCCGCTGGGCCGCCGGCGAGGGCATCGACGGAGTCGAGGTCGCGGCCTCGCCGACCGAGGCGCTGGGCGACGCCGACGTCATCTGCACCGTGACCTCCGCCTGCTCGCCGGTGCTGGCCGATTCCGACGTGGCCGCCGGTGGGGTGCACGTCAACGCGATCGGCGCGTTCGGGCCGCGGTGCCGGGAACTGCCGCCCGAACTGGTGGCCCGCGCGCGGATCTTCGTCGACAGCCGGCAGTCCGCGCTGGCCGAGGCGGGTGACCTGATGCTGCCGCTGGCCGACGGCGTGATCACCGAGGACGCGATCGCCGGGGAGCTCGGCGAGCTGCTGGCCGGGGCGCCGGGGCGGCTGGGCGACGAGCTGACCGTGTTCGAGTCACTGGGCCTGCCGATCCAGGACACCCTGGCCTGCGACGCGATCTACCGCCGGGCGGTCGAGGCCGGCGCGGGCGTGGAGATCGATTTCCCGTGACCGGAAGGGGGACGAGGTGACGATCCGGGTGCTCAACCGGCCGCCGCGCGGCGGGGCGGGGCGGACGCCGTTGCTGTGCGCGCCGTTCGCCGGCGGCGGCGCCAAGGCCTACGACGTCTGGCACGGGCTGCTGCCCCGCGACATCCTGCCGATGACGTTGCGGCTGCCCGGCCGCGAGGGCCGCTTCGACGAGGAACTGCCCACCGATCTGCGCGAGCTGGCCCGGGCGGTCGCCGGTGAGGTGGCCCCCCACCTCACCGGCCCGTTCTCGGTGTTCGGCCACAGCATGGGCGCGGTGCTCGCCTACGAGCTGACTCGCGTCCTGCACACTGAGTACGCGCTCGCGCCGCGTTGCCTGATCGTCTCGGGCGCGCAGCCGCCGGACTCGTTCGCCGCGCACTCGAACTACGCCGGGATGGACGACGACCGGCTGCGCGAGGCGCTGTCGGCGATGGGCGGCAGCGAGCCGGGCGTGCTGGAGGACCGCGAGCTGTGGGCGCTGTTCGCGCCGATCATCCGCTCGGACCTGGTGCTGTGCGAGACCTACGAGTTCGACCCGGGCGAGCCGCTGCCGTGCCCACTGGTGGCCTACGGCTCCCGCGAGGACCCGGACCTGGACCAGGAGCGGCTGGCGGGCTGGGCGCGGTTCACCACCGGCCCGTTCGAGTCGCGGATGTTCCCCGGGGACCACTTCTACTTCCGACACTGGCCGGAGGCGTTCGCCATGGACCTGATCAACCGGTTGCACCGCCACGCGGGCGCGCCGCGGTGACGGCCCCGCGGCTGGACGCGGTCGCCACCGCCGACCGCGTCGCCGGCGCGCTGATCGGAGCCGGCTTCGCGCCGTTCTTCGGCACGCCCTGCGGCATCCTCGCCCCGCTCTACGCGGCGCTGCCCGAACTGCTCACGGTGGCCCGGGAGGACAACGCGGTCGGCGTGGCGGCGGGCGCGGCGCTGGCCGGGCACGTCCCGGCCGTGCTGATGCAGAACTCCGGCCTGGGCCAGTCGGTGAACGCGCTGGCGTCGCTGGCGGTCCCGTACCGGATCCCGATGCTGCTGGTGGTGAGCCTGCGCGGGGCCGAAGGCGATCCGACCCCGGAGAACCGGTTGATGGGCGAGCTCACCGAGCCGCTGCTGGCCGGTCTGGAGGTGCCGGCGGAGGTCCTGGCCGCCGACGGCGACGCCTTCGAAGCGCAGGCGGGGCGGTTGCGGCGGGTCGTGGGCGACGGTCCCGCCGCGCTGCTGGTGCCCCCGGCCGCCCTGGGGTGGCGGGCATGAACAAGACGACGGCGATCGCGGCCGTGCTGGCGGTGACCCCGGGCCGCCCGGTCGTGTTCACCACCGGCTACGCCTGCCGCGTCGCGCGCCACCTGGCCGACCGGCCGGGCCACTTCTACATGACCGGGTCGATGGGACTGGCTTCGTCGATCGGCGTCGGGCTCGCCCGGGCCACCGGGCGTCCCGCGGTCGTGGTCGACGGCGACGGCGCGTTCCTGATGAACCCGGTCGGCCCGCTGACCGCCGGGACGGTCCCGGGCCTGCCGCTGGTCCACGTCCTGCTCGACGACGGCAGCTACGCCTCCACGGGTGGCCAGGCGACTCCGCGCGCCGACCTGCCGGCGCTGGCCCGGGCCTGCGGGTACCACCAGGTTATGTCCACAGTGGACGCGGCGGGGCTGCGCTCCGCCGTGGGAACGGCGCTGGCCGGGGGAGGGGGCCCGGTGTTCGTGCACGCGGTGCTGGCCGGGCCGGACGAGCCGGTGCCGCCGCGGGTGGAGCTCGACCTGGGGGGCCACGCCCGGGGGTTCCGCGAATTCGTGGTGGGAGGCCGCCGGTGAACGCGACGGTGTGGGACGTGGTCGAGGCCCAGGCCGCGCGGACCCCGGAGGCCGTGGCGGTGGTTCCGTGGACCTACGCCGAAGTGGCCGAGCGGGTCGGCGCGCTGGCGGGCACGATCGCCGGGTTCTGCGGCCCCGGCCGATTCGTGGCGATCGACGTGAACACCGCGGCGGCCGGGCTGGTGGCGTTCCTGGCCGTCGTCCGCGCCGGGGGTACGGCACTGCCCCTGAGCGCCGAAAGCCCGCCGCCGCATCGTGCGCTGGTGCTGGCGGACGCGCGGCCGGCCCTCGTCGTCACCGAGGAGGACGGCGGCTGCGTGGTGCGCCCGACCGAATACTTCGGTTTCCCCGCCGAGGACGCCGCGCCGAGCGAGACCGCATACGTGATGTACACGTCGGGTTCCACCGGCCGGCCGAAGGGGGTGCTCGTCCCGCACACCGCGCTCGTCTCGCGGCTCGCCGGGCTGGCGCGCGTGCCGGGGCTGGCCGCGGGGGAGTCGATGCTGGCGATGACGGCGTTGTCCTTCGACATCTCGCTCGCGGAGCTCCTGCTCCCGGTCACGGTGGGGGCCACGGTGATCCCCGCCCCGCCCGCCGCCCGCCTCGATCCGGAGGTGTTCGCCGGGGTCGCCGCTTCGATGAACCCGGCCGTTCTGCAGGCCACCCCCAGTTTCTGGCGGCTGGCCCTGGCGTGGGGCTGGCCGGGGGCCCCGGCCGGACGCATCTGGTGCGGTGGCGAAGCGCTCACCCCGGGTTTGGCGGCGAAGCTGCGGCCGCGGTGCGCGCGGCTGTGGAACGTCTACGGCCCCACCGAAGCGACGATCTGGGCCACGGCGGCCGACATCACGGACCCGTCGTCGGTGTCCCTGGGCACGGCCCTGCCGGGAACGCAGGTCCGGCTGCTCGCCGCCGACGGCACCGAAATCACGGCACCGGGCACCCCGGGACACCTGGTCCTCTCCGGCGACGGCCTGGCCTCGGGTTACCTCGGCCTCCCCGAGCTGACGGCGGCCCGCTTCCCGGCGGGCCGGTACCTCACCGGCGATCTGGCCGCCTACCGCGCGGACGGCGCCCTCGAGTACTGGGGCCGGGAGGACGATCAGATCAAGCTGCGTGGCCACCGGATCGAGCTGGGCGAGATCGAGGCGGTCGCGGAAGACTGCCCGGAAACGACCTCGGCGGTGGCGGTCCTCAAAGACGCCGAAACGGCTTCGGCGCACATCGCGCTGTACGTGACCGGCGGGGTGACGGCACGGACGTTGCGGACCTGGTTCGCGCAGCGCCTGCCCCCCGCGATGCGCCCGGCGACGGTCGAAGTGCTGGCGCAGCTGCCGCGAACCTCCGCCGGCAAGGTGGACCGCCAGGCCCTGACGGCGGCCCCGGCGCCGGGCTAGCGCTCGAAGGAGGAACCCCGGACCCGGTTCAGCCGCCCCGGACGCGAAGGGGCGGCGAGGAGATCAGCGGTGGTCGTGCTCTTGCCCATACTGCGGACAGCTGTGCGCGCGCACGGGTGAGCACTGCCGGTCAAGCCCCGTCACGACGTGGACGGAGAGGTCAGGGCCTGGGTGCCGCTCACTCGCAGCAGGTCCAATTTGGACGCGTCCTCGGAGTCCGGCTCCACGGTGTACATCACGATGCGCAGGTCGGTTCCGGGTGCGGTGAGGACGTCGCAGTCGATCGTGATCGGGCCCGCGGGGGTGGTGGTCGCGGTCTTGGTGCTCGAGCGGTGACGGGCGACGTGGGCTCGGCGCCAGCGGCGCTCGAAGTCCGGCGAGCCCGCGCGCAGGCGGGCGACCAGGTCTTCGAGCGCGGTGTCGGCGGGGTAGCGGCCGAGGGCTTCGCGCAGGTCCGCCGCCAGGTCGTCGGAGAACTCCTGCGCGTGGGCGTGGTCGAAGTCCATCGCGCTCGGGGCGTTCATGAAGTGGCGCCAGGCGATGTTGCGGTCCAGGCCCCGGTCCGGGGACGGGTCACCGGTCAGCGCGGCCCACAGCGGGTTCCACCACAGCAGGTCCCACGCCGCGGAGAACACGCCCATCGGCACGTCGCCGAGCCGGTCGAGCATGCGCTGCACCCCCGGTCCGATGTGCTGCGGCACCACCTCCGGCGACGGCGGGGCGGCCCCGGCCACCCGGAACAGGTGATCGCGCTCCTCGTCGGTCAGGCGCAACGCCCGGGCCAGCGCGCCGAGCAACGGGGGCGAGGGGTTGCGCGCCCGGCCCTGTTCGAGCCGCACCAGGTACTCCACGCTCACCCCGGCCAGCCCGGCCAGCTCCTCGCGGCGCAGCCCGGCCGCCCGCCGACGGGGGCCCGGGGGCAGGCCGACCGCCTGCGGGCTCAACCGGTCCCGCCACGCCCTCAGCGCCTCCGCGAACTCCTGCACCCCGCCAGTATGCCGCGCCGGAGCGGGCCGAGGCTGGTACCGGCAGGGCCTACCCTGGCCCACCGGCCGGACCGCAGGGTGGGGGACATGACCATCACGCTGATCACCGGGGCCAACCGCAGCCTCGGTCTCGAGACCACCCGCCGGCTCATCGACGCCGGCCACACCGTCCACGCCGGGATGCGCGATCCCGCCGACGGGGACGCGGCCCGCGCGCTCGGCGCGCACGTCCTCCAGTTGGACGTCACCGATTCCGCCTCGGTCGAAGCCGCGTTCGCCCGGTTGCCCGGACTGGACGTCCTGGTCAACAACGCCGGCATCCTCGGCACCGCCTTCGGCGTCGACGACCTCGACGTGGCGGACCTGTCCTCCGTGCTGGAAACCAACGTGCTCGGGGTCGTGCGGGTGACCCAGGCCGCACTGCCGCTGCTGCGCCGTTCGGCCGGCGCGGTGATCGTCAACGTGGCTTCGGGCGTGGGCTGGCCGCGGTACCTGGTGGACGAGACGCACGACGAGTACCCGGTGAAAGCCGTGCCCTACGCCGCGTCGAAGGCGGCGCTCATCGCGCTGACCGTCCAGTACGCCAAGAACCTGCCGGACATGCGGGTGAACGCGTCCGACCCCGGCTACACCGCCACCGACTTCAACCGCCACAGCGGCCACCAGACCGTCACCGAGGGCACGGACGCGACCGTGGCCCTGGCGACCATCGGCCGAGACGGACCGACCGGCGAATTCCACGACCGCAAGGGCCGCATCGAGTTCTAGCGGTGGCGGCCCGTGCCGTCGGTGACCCGCCCGGAGGGAGCGGCCCGTCCGTGCCGCCCTGCTCCACCCCGGGCCTCGCCGGCGGGCTGGATGGCGTCGAGGACCCGGTCCAGGCCGAAGTCCCAGGCCTGGTCGACGTCACCGCCCAGGCGGAAGGCCCCCGCCAGCTCCATGGTGATGAAGCCGTGGCTCCAGGCCACGATCGTGCGCGCCGAGGGCAGCGCCTGCTGCGGGCCGACCAGGTCGGTGACCAGCCGCAGCAGGGTGACCGAGGTCCGCTGGTACCGGCCGGTCGCACCGGGCACGGCCTGCGGGGCCCACAGGAGGGTGTAGGCGATCGGGTTCGCGTGGGCGAACCCCCGGTAGGCGTGCCACAGGGCCCGCAGGCCGGCCGCGGGATCGCCGGTGCCGGCGGCCGCGTCGACGACCGCGGTCAGCTCGTCGGCCAGGTCCTCCAGGATGAGTTCGAGCAGTTCCGAGCGCCCGCTCACCCGCTTGTAGAGCGACGGGGTGCGCACTCCGACCGCCTGGGCGACGTCCCGCATGGTCAGCGCCTCGAGGCCGACCTCCTCGAGGAGTCGGCGGGCCGCGGCCACGATCGCGGCGTTCGAGGTGTGCGCGTGGGCGGGCAACGGGCCTCCTGGGACTGGGCCGCCCGATCCTACTTGCCGAACGCCCGAAGGCTAACTAGAGTCACCCTTAAAGGCTAATTTGAGTAGCCTTCGAGTGATGAGGGTGGCATGACCGAACATCTGTCCGTCGACGGTGGAACGCTGGCCTACGAGGTGACCGGCGGCCCCGGTCCGCTCGTGCTGCTCGCGCACGGGATCGGCAACAGCCGCGACGCGTACCGCTTCGTCGCGCCGGCGCTGGCCGGTGCCGGGTACCGCGTCGCCGCGGTCGACCTGCGCGGCTGCGGTGAGTCCAGTGTGGACTGGAAGTCCTACGGCCAGGCGGAGGTCGCCGGGGACCTGATGGCCCTGATCCGCCACCTGGGCGGCCCGGCCGTGCTGGTCGGGCACTCCCTCTCGGGCGGCGCGGCCACGATCGTCGCGGCCCGGGCGCCGGAGCTGGTGAGCGCGGTGGTCGAGCTGGGCCCGTTCACCCGCAAGCTGGCCTTCTCCCTCGGCGACCTGCGCAACGCGGCTTATCGCCGGGGCGCGCTCACCATGGCCGGCACGGAGCTCGGCAGCGTCGGGGCCTGGAAGAAGTACCTGGAGAACGCGTATCCGGGCCCGAAGCCGGCGGACTGGGAGCAGAGCCTGGAGCGCACCACGGCGATACTGCGCGAGCCGGGCCGGATGAAGGCCCTGCGGGCGATGGGCCGGTCGGGGACCGCGGACTCCGGGCCCGCGCTGTCCGGCGTCCGCTGCCCGGCGCTGGTGGTCATGGGCACGCTCGACCCCGACTGGGCGTCCCCGCAGGCCGAGGGCGAGGCCATCGTGGCCGCGATGCCGCCCGGAGTGGGCCGGCTCGAGCTGATCCCCGGCGCGGGCCACTACCCGCACGTGCAGTTCCCCGCCGAGACCGTCGCCCTGATCCAGGCCTTCCTCGGCTCGGTTCAGGTCTAGGGCGCATTCCGGCGCGGTGTCCGGCCGGGTCCGGAGACCGCAGCGTCGTGCGGCACCTGGCGCACGCCGCGCCGCCGCCGGTCCTCAAGCACGACCACGGCTTCGGCTTCCCGCACTGGGGGGCCGGCCGCGATCACCAAGTCACCTCGGGAGTCGGTAAGTGGAGTGGTTCGGTTTCGTCGGGGCCTGGCTGCTGGTCGCCGGCTCGGCGTTCCAGGCGGCGCTGGAGCTGCGCAAGCAGGAGCACCTGCGTGCGGAGGTCGCGCAGGTGCTCGAGGACCGGCCGGCGCCGCCGCCGGTCTCGCCCTGGTGGTGGCTGCTGCCGCCGATGCGCTACCTGCGGGAACGCCGCCGGTGGAAGGACCGGCGGCAGGCGATGATGGCGGCGCTCGACCCGGTCCGGCGCGGCGAGCTGATGCGGTACGTGCACAAGACCACCGGATGGTCGTTCGTGGGCTCCGGCGGATTTCTGCTCGCCGTGAAGGAAACCTGGGCGCTGCACGAGACCTGCGCGTGGCCGGTCTGGGTCTTCGTGGTGCTGGTGGTGGCCGCCGGGGTCTTCTGCCTCTCGTTCGCCGCTGTCCGGCTGGAACGGGAGGACCGGGCCGAACGCCTTAGGATCGGGTGATGACCGAAGAGATCGGCAACGTGGCCCGCACGCGGGAGTTCGTCCGGCTGGTGCAGGAGCAGGGGCGGGTGGAACGGTTCGACGAGTTCGTGCACCCGGAGTTCCGCAACCACAGCGCCGAGCCCGGCCTGGCCGGGGGCCGCGACGGGGCCCGGGCCACGATGACCCTGCTGCACCGGGCTTTGGCGGACGTGCGGGTGGAGGTCGTGCACTGCTTCGAGCACGACGGGGTCGTCGCGACCAACAAGATCATCCGCGGGCGCCACGTGGGCGACTGGCTGGGGCAGGCCGCCACCGGCAGCCGCGTGGCGCTGCACGTGATGGACTTCCTGCGCTTCGAGGACGGCCGGATCATCGAGCACTGGAGCACGGCCCGGCCGCTTCGGCCGATCGCCGATTGAACGCGGCTTTCCCGGAAACGAGGGTGCGGGGGAGGTGGCGGTACCCCGGGGTACACGGCCACGGATCCGGCGGGGCCGCCCCGGCCGCACCGACGGCGGGCTGAGCCGCACCGGTGACGGTACGGGGGAGGCGCTGGTTATCCTGGGCCGGCCGGTGCGACCCTCCGTGCCGACCGGTCCGCCACCCGAGGAACGACGATGACTGCCCAGCACCCCGCCGACCGCCCGGCGCCGGCCGGGCCGGTGCGCCGCGAGCACCGGCCCGAACTGCAGGGGCTGCGCGCCCTGGCGGTCGGGCTGGTGGTCGTCTACCACGTCTGGCTGGGCCGCATCTCCGGCGGCGTCGACGCCCTCTTCCTCCTCTCCGGGTTCCTGGTCACCGGACGGCTGGCCGGCGCGGCCCAGGGAGGCCGGATCGAGCTGGGGCCGTTGTGGGGGCGCAGCATCAGGCGGCTGTTCCCCGCCGCCCTGACCGTCCTGCTCGCCGTGACGGGGCTGAGCATCCTGCTGCTGCCCGTGGACCGGTGGCCGCGGACCGGCCAGGACGTGTTCGCCGCCCTGTTCTCCGTCGAGAACTGGCGTCCGGCCGCCGGCTACTTCGCCCAGGACGACACCGCGAGCGTGGTCCAGCACTACTGGTCGCTTTCCGTGCTGGGCCAGTTCCTCCTGGTCTGGCCCCTGCTCGCCGCCGGGGTGGCCTTCGTCGCCGCGCGGATCCGCCGGCCGGTGCGCGCCTCCCTGGCCGTCGTGCTGGCCGTGGTGTTCGCCGGTTCGCTGGCGTACTCGGTCCACCTGACCTCCGCCGACCAGCCCGCGGCCTACTTCGACTCCCTGGCCCGGGGGTGGGAGTTCGCGCTCGGCGGGTTGCTCGCCCTGGCGATCGACGCGGTGAGCCGGCCCCGCGGGCTGCGGATCGTGGCGGGCTGGGCCGGGGTTGCCGGGCTGGTCTCCTGCGGGCTGGTGCTCGACGCCGGCCGCGTCTTCCCCGGTGGAGCCGCGCTGTGGCCGACGCTGTCGGCCGCGCTGGTCATCTTCGCGGGCGCCACGGGCAGCCGGCTCGGCGCCGACCGCGTCCTCGGCTCCCGACCGGCGGCCTACCTCGGCGACCTCAGCTACCCGTTGTACCTGTGGCACTGGCCGGTGCTGGTGTTCTACCTCCTCGTCCGCCACCGCGAGCAGGTCGGGCCGCTCGGCGGCCTGGTGGTCGCCGGTGCTTCGGTGGTCCTGGCGGTGCTGACCCGCCACCTGGTGGAGAACCCGATCCGGCGCTCGGCCCTCGGGACCACGACGAGGTGGGGCACCCCCCGGTTCGCGCTCGTGCTGATGCTGCCGGTGCTGCTGGTCGCCGGAACCTGGCAGGTGGTCGACCTGCGGAAGGCGGACCTCGCGACCGGCCCCACCGCCACCGCAGCGCCCGCCACAGCACCGACCACAGGGCCCACTGCAGGGTCCGCCGGCGGGCCGTCGGTGATCGCGGTCCCGGACGACTGGGCCCGCATCGCCGACGCCGACTGCGTCCGGTCGGCGCTGGACGCCGAGCTCGAAATGTGCTCCAGCCGGACTACCGGACCCCCGGCGAAACGGATCGTCGTGGTCGGCGATTCCCACATCCAGCAGTACCTCGCCGCGCTCGGGCCGATCGCGGCGAAGCACGACTACCAGATCACGTTCATGCTCAAGGGCGCCTGCCCGTTCTCCACCACCGCCGACGCCATGCCCGGCGACCCCGCCTGCATCGCCTGGAACGCCGCGGCCGAGCGGGAGATCACCGACCGGCACCCCGACGCCGTGCTCACCCTCGCCAGCCGTGACGTCCGCCCCGGCCTGACCGAGCAGACCCCGCCGGGTTTCGTCGACCAGTGGAAGAAGCTCGACCAGGCGGGCATCCCGGTCTTCGCCGTCCGCGACAACCCCCGCCTCGGCTTCTCCCCGCCGGAGTGCATCCGCGCCCACGGCAGCGAATCCAGCCGGTGCGGCGTCCCCCGCGATCAGCTCCTGGCCGGCACACCCCCGTACGACAAGATCGCCGGAATTCCCGCGAACGTGACGTTCTTCGACCTCAGCGACTACTTCTGCGGACGGCTGGAGTGCCGCGCGGTGGTCGGGAACGTCCTGGTCTACATGGACGACAACCACGTCACGGGTACCTTCATGGCCACGCTCGCACCGGTTCTGGAGCGGGCGATGACCGCGGCGCTCGGGTGGTGAAAGCCGGCTCGGGCCGCCGGCGTCGACACCCCCGGGGGACCGGTCAGTCCCGCGCGCTGCGGGCGGCGCGGCGGGACAGCTCGGCGAACGCCGTCCGCAGCTCGGGCGGGCCGAGCACTTCGATCTCCGTGTCGAAGCGGGCCAGTGAGGCGGCGAGGGCGGGCCAGGACCAGGCCCCGGTGGTCAGCTTGGTCCGGGTGGCGCCGACCGGCTCGACCACGCCGTCTCCGGCGAAGGGCGCCACCTCGGCCGCGGGCCGGTCGAGGATCACCTCACCGAGGCAGGGCCAGGCGTCCGTGTGGTCCGAGCCCTTGAACCGGGCCGAGAGGAAAGCGGCCACGTCGCCGCCCGGCACCTCCCGCGGCGGGAACCGCGGGCCGTTCGGGACCCGCGGGGTGATCCGGTCGGCGCGGAAGATCCGCCAGTCCTCACGGCCGGGATCCCAGCCGACCAGGTACCAGCGCCCGGTCCGGACCACCAGGTGGTGCGGTTGCACCCGCCGGGGCGGGTGCGGCCCGGTGTCCGCCGGACGGCCCGGGGCGCGGTAGTCGAAGCGCAGCTCCTCACCGGCGCGGATGGCGGCGCTCAGCGCGAGCAGGACACCGGTGTCGGCCTGGGGCTCGGCGCCGCGCCCGGCCGCGCTGACCTCCAGCGCGTCGACGCGCCGGCGCAACCGGGACGGCAGAACCTGCCGCACGGTGGCCAGGGCCCGCGCGGCCGCCTCCTCGATGCCCGCGCCCGTCCCGACGGCGATCCGCAGCGCCACCGCCAGCGCGACCGCCTGGTCCTCGTCGAACAGCAGCGGCGGCACCTGGCTGCCCGCTTCGAGCCGGTAACCGCCGTCGGGGCCCTTGACCGCCTGGACCGGGTAGCCCAGCTCGCGCAGCCGGTCGACGTCTCGGCGCACGGTCCGCTCGCTGACCCCCAGCCGCCGGGCGAGCAGGCCGCCCGGCCAGTCGCGGCGGGCCTGCAGCATCGAGAGCAGGGACAGCAGCCGGCTGGAGGTCGTCGTCGCGGAGGCGAGGGGCATGTCTTCAGAATGCCACGAGTAGCGGACGTTCCCTGACCGCTACGGCTGGCACCGTGGTCTTCGCCGCCGGAAGTCGCCGGTGGCGGAAACCCTCGTGAAGGACCGGAATCCATGTCGCTCAACGCGGTCACCCACCTGAACTTCGCCGGCCAGGCCCGGGAAGCTCTCGAGTTCTACCAGTCGGTGTTCGGCGGTCGGCTCAGCATCGCCACCTACGCCGACTTCGGCCGGCCCGCGGACCAGCCCGGGGCCGCGAACGTGGTGTTCGGCCACCTGGTCGCGGACAACGGCTTCCAGGTGATGGCCTACGACGTGCCCGGCCCGGGCGCGCCGGCCGCGCCGGGCACCCCCACCACGCGCCGGGAAAACGGCACCACGATCACCGAGGAGCGCTTCTTCCTGTCCGTGAGCGGGGAAAGCGTCGAAGAGACCACCCCGGTGTGGGAGGGCCTGGCCCAGGGCGCGACCGTGATCGAGCCGTTCGGCCCGGCGCAGTGGGCGCCCGCCTTCGGCCTGCTGGCCGACCGGTTCGGCGTCACCTGGATCGTCAACGTCCCGGCCGCGTACGAACCGGCCTGACCTCTCACCCCGAAGGGCGCGGCCGGTCCCGGTCGCGCCCTTCCCCGACCCAGGAGGAACCCCGGTGCGAACCCGCCCGCTCGGCCGGACCGGCATCCAGGTCAGCGTCTACGCGCTGGGCACGATGATGTTCGGGCCGTACGGCAACCCCGATCCGGACGCGTGCGCGCGCATCGTCCACCGCGCCCTCGACGGCGGCATCAACGTCATCGACTCCGCCGACGTCTACGGCGACGGCGAGTCGGAGCGGGTCCTCGGCCGGGCCCTGCGCGGCCGGCGCGACGACGTGGTCCTCGCCACCAAGTTCAACGGCCCCATGGGTTCCGACCCCAACCGGCAGGGCTGCTCCCGGCGCTGGATCGTGTCCGCCGTGGAGGGTTCGCTGCGCCGCCTCGGCGTCGACCACATCGACCTCTACCAGGCCCACCACCCCGAGCCCGGCACCGACGTCGAGGAGACCCTCGGCGCGCTGACCGAACTGCTCCGCTCGGGCAAGGTCCGCGCGATCGGCCATTCGAACCTGCCTGCGGCGGAGATCGTCGAAGCCCAGTGGGTGGCCGAACGGCGCGGGCTGGCCCGCTTCCGCGCCGAGCAGCCGCACTACTCGATCCTCAACCGCGGGATCGAACGCGAAGTCCTGCCGGTCTGCGAGCGGTACGGCCTGGGCGTGCTGGTGTGGAGTCCGCTGGCGATGGGCCTGCTGGCCGGCCGCCTCCGCCGCGGCAACGCGGAAACGGCGTCACCCGGCCGCCTGCACTGGGCCCGGCGGCACCTGACCGACGAGCGCAAGCTCGACGCCGTCGAGGCCCTGGCCGTGGTGGCCGAGCAGTCCGGGTTGCCGTTGCCGCACCTCGCGCTGGCCTTCGCGACCGCCCACCCGGCGGTCACCTCGGCGATCCTCGGCCCCCGCACCCCCGATCAGCTGGACGAACTGCTCGCGGGCGCCGGTGCGGCGCTTTCCGACGAGGTGCTCGACCGCATCGACGAGATCGTGCCCCCGGGCACCGACGTCGGCCCGATCGACGTGGCCTACCAGCCGCCCGCGCTGGCCCGCCCCGACCTCCGGCGGCGTCCGCCCGGCCTGCGGTGAAATCCTCACCCGGGCCCGCCGGGCTCAGGTGAGGATCACGGTCTTGCCGATCGTCCGGCCGCTTTCGGCGAGGGTGTGGGCCGCCCGCGCGGTTTCCGCGGTCAGTCCGGTGAGGATGGTGGTCACGATCGGACGCAGCCGTCCCGCGGCGACGTCCCGGGCGGCCTGGGCCAGGATCCGGCCCTGCGCGGCGGCGCCGGATCCGGCGATGAGCCGGCTGAAGACCATTTCACTGTGCAGCGAAAGGGATTTCGCGGTGAAGGCGCCCGGGTCGAACGGGGCGGTGAGGTCGAGGGCGGCGAGGTGGCCGAACGGCCGCAGCACCTCGGTGATCCAGCCCAGGTGACTGCTCGTGCCGGTGGTGCAGAGCACCAGGTCGACGTGGCCGCCGAGCTGCGCGGGCACGTCGGCGCGGTGGTCGACGACCAGGTCGGCGCCCATCTTCGCCGCCCATTCCCGTGAGGCGGCGCGGGAAGCCGTGCTGATCACGAAGGCGGGGGTCCGGGTCTTGAGCAGCTGGGTGGCCAGCGAGCCCACGCCGCCGGCCCCGCCGACGACGAGCACCCGGCCGACACCGGGCGGCAGGCCGTCCCCGTCGCGGAACAGCGCCTCCCAGGCCGTCAGCACGCCGATGGGCAGCGACGCGGCGTCGGCGAAGGTGAGCTCGTCCGGCATCTTCGCGACGACCCGGTGGTCGACCGCGACGCGTTCGGCCCAGGCGCCGTCCCGCGTGAGGTCGCCGGTGCCCAGCACGCGGTCGCCGACCGCGAAACCGGTGGCCTCCGGCCCGGTGGCGGCCACCACGCCGGCGAACTCCCAGCCCAGGACGACCCGGTCACCCGGTCCGGCGCTGCGGGTCCGCCGGATCGCCGCCTCCCCGGGGTTGATGCCGATCGCGCGCACGTCGACCAGCAGGTCGCCGGCCCGCGGGCGCGGCTCGGCGACGTCGGTCAGCTCGATCGCGAACGCTTCGAGCGGGTGCGCCCGGGTGTAGGCCAGTGCTTTCACGGTAACGCTGCTTTCACGGTGCTGCTCCGTCCTGTTTGAGGCCCGGCCCGGCGGGGGGTCAGTCCTGCTTGAGCGCGTGCAGGGCCGAGAGCGGTCCGCCGACCTGCATCAGCCGGCCGCCCTCGCGCAGCGTTCCGGCGTCGACCGGCGCGAACCCGATCTCGTCGGCGATCGAGTGGAACGTGTCCTTGGCCCCGTCGTCGTCGCCAGCGTAGAAGAGCAGTTGCCGGCCCGCCGGATGCCGGGGATCGGCGGCGATGTACCGGGCGAACAACGTGTCGAACGCCTTGACCACGCGCGCCCCGGGCGCCTGTCCGGCGACGAACTCGCTGGCCGTCTCCGCGCCGAGCCCGGCCGGCGCCGGGATCGCGTTGGTGGTGTCGACCAGGATGCGGCCGTGCCACGGGGGCAGTCCGGCCAGCGCGTCGCGCACCTCCGCCCACCCGACGGCGAGGAACACCAGGTCCGCGGCGGCGGCCTCCGCGACCGTTCCGGCCGAGGCCAGGGGGCCCAGCCGGGTGACGAGGTCGCGCAACGTCGCCGGGCCGCGGCGGTTGCTGAGGATCACGGGGTGGCCGACCGCCACGAGGTGGGCGGCGATCGCCTCGGCCACCGTGCCGGCCCCGATGGTTCCGCAGTTCATGTCGGGCTCCTCGTCCGGACGGGGTTCTCGGTCATTTTTGATGTTACTCGTCATCATTAAACGGTCAAGGGGTGGCCGGGGGTGCCGATCGGGCCTTGGTGGACGGTCCGGTGCGGGCGGCCCGCCGGTCACGGCTTCCCGGAATGCACCCGAAGGTGGCCCTGTCCCTCCCCGGCCCGCGGGGGCACTGGCGCCGGTGGCCCCGGCGTCCGACGATGGGGTCACCGCGGTGGCGGGCACCGCGCGGGTCCTTCCGGCCGCCGCGATCCGGCGACCCGGCAACAACAGCTAATCCCGGCAACGACAACAGGTGAGGAACATCGGAAAATGAGCAAACTCGCACTGATCACCGGCGCCACCTCCGGAATCGGCCGGGCGTTCGCCGAACGGTTCGCCGCCGAGGGGTACGACCTGGTGGTGGTCGGGCGGCGGCGGGAGCGGCTGGCGGAGTTCGCCGCCGCCCACCCCCGGGTGGAGGTCCGCCCGGTCGCCGCCGATCTGGCCACCGACGAGGGCATCGACGCCGTCGCGGGGATCTGCGCCGCCGAGCCGCTGGACGTGCTGGTGAACAACGCCGGGGTCGCCCACTACAAGCCGCTGGCCGAGCTGCCCGCCGCCGAGGCCCGCGAACTGCTCGGGGTCAAGGTGCTCGCGCCCACGCTGCTGGCCCGGTCCGCGGTCGCGGGTATGCAGGAGCGCGGCCGGGGCACCATCGTCAACGTGGCCGGGATGATCGCCTTCAGCGGGCCGGCGCCGCACTCGCAGATGCCGCGGCGCGCGGTCTACGCCGGCACGCTCGCGCACCTGGTCGCGCTGTCCCAGACGCTCGCCGCGGAGCTCGAGGGCACCGGGGTGCGGGTGCAGGTCGTCTGCCCCGGCGTGGTCGCCACCGAGTTCCACGAGCGGCAGGGGCTGGACCTCGGCGCGGTGCCGCGGATGAGCGCCGAAGACGTGGTCACCGCGTCCCTGCGCGGGCTGGAGCTCGGCGAGGTCGTCTGCGCCCCGGGGGTCGAGGACGCGAGCCTGCTCGACCGGGTCTTCCAGGCCGATCTCGCCGCGTTCGGCGGCCAGAGCCCGGAGCTCGCCGGCCGGTACCGGAACGCCTGACCTCCGACGAACGGCGGTTGTAGAACCGGGTGCGGCCGGGTAGTTGTTGTTTTTACAACGTTGTAACGACGAGCGGAGGCCCGTCCCGTGCCGCTGAACCGCAGACACTTCGTGACCGGGGCCGTCGCCGCCCTGCTGGCCGGGGCGAGCCCGGCGAAGGCCGGGGCCGCCGTGCTCAGGGGGCCGGCGGTGGCGCCCGCCCGGGGCGGGCTCTACGCGCCGAACGCGGCCCCGCTCCAGCCCACCGCGTTCCTCAAGCTCCCACCCGGCGCGGTCACGCCCCGCGGCTGGCTGGCCGGGCAGCTTCGCCGGCAGCTCGACGGGCTCTGCGGGCACTACGCCGAGACGTCGCACTTCCTGGACTTCGACACCACCGGCTGGGTCCATCCCCAGTACGACGGCTGGGAGGAGGTGCCGTATTGGCTGCGCGGCTACATCGACCTCGCCGCCGTGACCGGTGACGCCACCGCGCTGGCCACGGCCCGCCGCTGGGTGGACGCGATCCTGGCCACCCGGCAGCCCGACGGCTTCTTCGGCCCGTCCGGCCTGCGGACCCAGCTCAAGGGCGGGCCCGACTTCTGGCCCCACCTGCCGATGATGCAGGCCCTGCGGACCTGGGAGGAGTACACCGGCGACGCGCGGATCGTGCCGTTCCTGACCTCGTTCCTGCGGTACATGAACGCGCAGGGCCAGGACGCGTTCGACTCGGACTGGGTGTCGGTGCGCTGGGGGGACGGGCTGGACAGCGTGTTCTGGCTGTACAACCGCACCGGCGACGGGTTCCTGCTCGATCTGGCCGACAAGATCCACCGGTGGGGCGCCGACTGGGTCGCCACCCTGCCGAGCCTGCACAACGTCAACGTCGCGCAGGGCTTCCGCGAGCCGGCGCAGTACGCGCTGCGCTCCGGCGACGCCAGCCTGGTCCGGGCGACCTACCAGGACTACGACACGGTCATGGGCGCCTACGGCCAGTTCGCCGGGGGCGGGTTCGCCGGGGACGAGAACGCGCGGCCCGGCTACGGCGACCCGCGGCAGGGGTTCGAGACCTGCGGGATCGTCGAGTTCATGGCCAGCCACCAGCTGCTCACCCGGCTCACCGGCGACCCGGTGTGGGCCGACCGCTGCGAAGACCTCGCGTTCAACTCCCTGCCCGCCGCGCTCGACCCGGCCGGGCGCGCGGTGCACTACATCACCAGCGCGAACAGCGTCGACCTGGACGACGTGCCCAAGACCGAAGGGCAGTTCCAGAACGGTTTCGCGATGCAGGCCTACCTGCCCGCCGTCGACCAGTACCGCTGCTGCCCGCACAACTACGGCATGGGCTGGCCGTACTTCACCGAAGGGCTCTGGCTGGCCACCCCGGACCAGGGGCTGGCGGCGGCCATGTACGCGGCCAGCAGCGTCACGGCGAAGGTCGCCGACGGCACCTCGGTCACCATTGCCGAGGACACGACCTACCCGTTCTCCGAGCAGATCACCTTCACCGTCGGGGCACCGAAGCCGCTGGCTTTCCCGCTGTACCTCCGCATCCCGGCCTGGTGCGCGGCACCACGGCTGACCGTGGCGGGCGCACCGGTCACGGCGCCGGCCGGGCCCGCGTTCGTGAAACTCGACCGGACCTGGAACGACGGCGACGTCGTCACGCTGACCCTGCCGCAGCAGACCGCGGTGCGGACGTGGAGCGCGAACCACGACTCGCTCTCGGTGGACCACGGCCCGCTGACCTACTCGCTGGAGATCGGGGAGCGGTACGAGCTGCTCGGCGGCACCGGGCAGTTCCCGGAGTACGCGGTGCACGCGACCACGCCGTGGAACTACGGGCTGGCCGTGGACCCGGCGACCGCCGCCTCGGCCATGACGTTCGCGGCCACCGGCGGGCCCCTGCCGGACAACCCGTTCACCCCCGGCGCCGTCCCGGTCCGGATCACCGCGCCCGCCCGCCGGATAGCCGAGTGGACCGCGGACGACCAGGACGTGGTGACCCCGCTGCAGGCTTCACCGGCGCGGAGCACGGCGCCGGTCGAGCCGGTCACGCTGATCCCGATGGGCGCGGCGCGGCTGCGTGTCACCTCGTTCCCGACCGCCTCGCCCGAGGGTCACCCGTGGTCGTCCGGCGGCGCGGGGGCGGGCTGGCGGATCGTGAACCGCAACTCGGGCAAGGTGCTGGGGGTGGACCGGATGTCCACTGCGGACAGTGCGCCGGTGGTGCAGTTCGCGGACAACGGCACGGCCGACCACGTCTGGCACCTGGTCGCGAACGGCGACGGCTGGTACCGCGTCCGCAACCACAACTCGGGCAAGGTGCTCGGGGTCGATCGGATGTCCACTGCGGACAGCGCCCCGGTGGTGCAGTTCGCCGACACCGGTACCGCCGACCACCTGTGGCAGCTGATCGACAACGGCGACGGCTGGTGGCGGCTGAAGAACCGCAACTCGGGCAAGGTGCTGGGGGTGGACCGGATGTCCACTGCGGACAGTGCGCCGGTGGTCCAGTTCGCCGACACCGGCACCGCCGACCACCTGTGGCAGCTGATCCCGGACGGCCAGGTGCGGATCGAAAACCGCAACTCGGCCAAGATCCTCGGCGTCGACCGGATGTCCACGGCCGACGGGGCCCACGTCGTGCAGTTCGGCGACACCGGCACCGCGGACCACCGGTGGACCTTCCAGCCCACCGCGGCGGGCTGGCTGCTGATCCGCAACGTCAACTCGGGCCGGGTGCTGGGCGTCGAGCAGATGTCCACGGCGGACAGTGCTCAGATCGTGCAGTCCGGCGACGACGCCGCGCCCGGCCGGGAGTGGCGGCTGCTCGACGACGGCAGCGGCTGGTTCCGGATCGTCAACCGCACCTCGGGCAAGGTGCTGGGGGTGGACCGGATGTCCACAGCGGACAGTGCGCCGGTGGTGCAGTTCACCGACAACGGCACGGCCGACCACCTGTGGCGGCTGCGCTGAGGGCGGCCACGAGCCGGACCGCTCCGCAACGGCGCCGTGCGGGCCGAGGGCGGCACCTTCCAGGGGAGCCGGATCCTGGACCGGCGAAGCCCTCGCTCTTGTCGCCCGGGCCGGGCCGGGGACGTCCGCGGTGTCGGCCGGAGACCGTGATCGCGGACAAGGCGTATCCGCATCCCTCGGCCCGCCGGGCGATGCGGGGACCGGCGGGTCAGCTTCGTCGGCCCGGGGCGGGATGACCGGATCGCCCGCCGCGTCGCCACAGGCTCGCGCGGCGGGAGACCACCACCCGCTGCGTCGAACGCGCTGCTTACTCCCAGGCCGAGCCGACCATCGCCGTCATCGCGCTCCGGCTCCGATGACTCACAGGACACCGCCTGGGCACCCGGGGCCACCCTGGACACCGGCGACCCGGAGCCCGTGCGAGCCCCGCCGGGCCCGGAGCCGGTGATCAGGCCGGGGCGGTGCCCGGGGTGACCGCGCCGATGTCCAGCCCGCCCGCGTGGGAGGGGTTCGCGTCGACCGGGCCGAGGGTCCAGTCGAGCAGCGTGTTGGGGTTCACGTACTCACCGCGCGGGGTTTTCTCCGACGGAGCGGCGAAGGTGAGGCCGTTCGGGGTCTGCTGCTGGTCGTCGGGCTCGAAGGTGGTCCAGCGCAGGGGGATGTAGGCCGAGGAGCCGCCGGTCATCAGGACGGCGGGCGCGTTGGCCGGGGCCTGGTCCTCGACCCGCACGTTGTCCCCGCCGGAGAGCGAGAGGTCGGGCACGCCCTTGAGCAGGCAACGCCGGCCGGGCTTGGCGGTGAGCTGGACGGCGGCGTTGTGGTTGCCGGTCGAGGTGCCGCCGGCGACGACGCGGAGGGCGACGTCGTCGGAGGTGCAGTTCACCGGCGGGGGCGGGGCTCCGGGCGCGGCCTCCGGCCCCACGCCGGGCAGGGCCGCCGGGCCCGGCCGGGCCACCGAGGGGTACGGGGTGGCCGGGAGCGGGCCGAGGCTGGAGGCCGGGGGAGAGGTGGGGGCGTTCGCGCGGGGGCGGCCCTCGCGCGGGGTGGCCGGATCGGCCGGCGAAGCCGAGGTGCCCACGGCCCGGTCCGAGGGCTCCCGGTGCCCGCCCAGCACGGCCGCGGACACCAGCGCCGCGGCGGCCACGACCGTGAACGCGGTGACGAATTGCCAGCGGTACTCCGACAGCATCGAGCGTGACCTCCCCTGAACCGGACCGGGCGAACCTCGTGCCCGGCGAAATTATGCCCTCCGGCCGGACCCGGCCGGGCACCAGCGGTTCGCCGCGCCGCCGCCGGACACCCCGCCGGACCCCCCGCAGGTCAGCGGCGGGACCGGACCGAAACGAAGCTCAGGGCGCACACCGCGGCCCACCCGCCGGCCACGAGCGCGGCGTTGCGCCGGGCCTTCGCCTCCGGCAGCCCGCGGCCGAACACCACGGCGTCGGACGCGTCGCAGGCCACCCGCACGCCGATCGCGACGGTCATCGCCAGGCGGCTCGGCGCGACGGCCATGGCCAGGCCCGACACCAGGTCACGCGCGCCGACCGCGCGCGAGAGGACCGTGGTGGACTTCGACAGCCGCCCGTCCGCCTCGATCAGCCCGCACGGTCCGGCCAGCACCCGGGGCCGGGCCAGCACCGCCGCCCCGTAGCCGGCGGTGGCGGCGCCCAGCAGCCGGGGGAACACCCGCCGCGGGCTGCTCGCCGGGGACAGTTCGGCCATCTTGGTGCTCCGTTCGCCGGGACGTGGTCGTCTGGAGGATACCGGCGATCACCCGGGCGGGAACCCCGGCGCCACTGGGCCTGCTGCCGAGGTGAATTGGGCCGCACGGCCCAGCGGCGCCGGGCTCTCGGTGGGTACCAGAAGGGCATGAACCGGATAACGGGCACGGTCGCACGAAGCGAGAAGACGGACACCGCGCAACTGCTCGGCCGGGTGGGGATGGCCTGTTACGGCGTCGTGCACCTGATCCTGGCCTACCTCGCCCTGCAGGTGGCGTTCGGCAGCGGCGGGCAGCAGGCCGATCAGAAGGGCGCGCTGCAGAAGGTCGGCTCCACCGCGTTCGGGCAGGTGATGCTCTGGGTGCTCGCGATCGGCCTGGTCGCGTTCGGGCTGTGGCAGTTCCTGATGGCCGCCACCGGCTACAGCTGGACCAGCGGCTCGAAGCGCACGCGCAAGCGGATCGGGGCCGGCGCGCGCGGGGTGGTCGTGCTCGCGCTCGGGGTCAGCGCGTTCCGGCTCGCCACGGGCAGCGGCGCGGGCAACTCAAGCGATCAGACCCAGCAGGAGTTCACCGCGAAGCTGCTCCGGCTGCCGGCCGGCCCGGCCCTGGTGGTGATCGCCGCCGTGGCCGTGCTGGGGGTCGCCATCGCCTCCGGGGTCAAGGGCGTGAAGCAGAGCTTCCTCGAAGACCTCGACCCCGGCAACCTGCCCGGCCAGGCGAAGCGCTGGATCGGCTGGCTCGGCACCACCGGCTACCTGGCCAAGGGCGTCGTGCTGGCGGTGACCGCGATCCTGCTGGGCTACGCCGGGTTCACCGCCGACCCGAAGCAGGCCGGCGGGCTGGACGACGCGCTGCGCACGCTCGCGGCCCAGCCCTTCGGCACCGTGCTGCTGACCGTGGTGGCGCTGGGCCTCGCGGCGTTCGGCGCGTACTGCCTGGGCGCGGCCTGGGTGCACAAGCGCTGAGCGCCGCCGGGCGGACGCGGCGGCCCGCCCCCCGGCCCCCGCCATCGGGTCGCCGGGGGACGGGCGGCGGGCCACCGCCGGGGTGGGTCAGCTGTAGAAGTGGATGTAGCGGAAGTCGTTCTTGTTGATGTTGTGCTGCAGGTAGTGCCCGGTGCCGTCCCAGTTGTAGTCCTCGACGGTGACCGTGTTGCCGTTGACGCTGTCGACGATGGCGACGTGGCCGTACTGGCCGGCGTCGGTCTGGGCGGTGGAGCCGACGGTCGGGTTGTTGTCGACCCGGAAGCCGTTCTGGCGGGCGTTGTCGTCCCAGTACTTGGCGTTGCCGTAGTTGGCCGCGCTCTTGCCGTGCCGGGCGATGTTGTAGGCGTTCCAGGACACGCACTCGCGGTTGTACATGTTCCAGTCGTCGACGATCGAGTCCTGGGGCGCGTTGCGCCACTTCGCCGGGTAGATGTCGCCGATGGTCGTGGCCGGGGCCGCGGCCGGCGTGCTGGTGCCCAGCAGCGCGGCCATCGACTGGGCGGCGTGCGGGGCGGCGGTGGCGGGCGCCGCGGTGGCGGCGGGCGCGGTGGCGAGGCCGACGGCGAGAGCGGCGGCCGCGATCAGGCCACGAGTGGTTTTGCGAGACATTGCTGTCCTCTCGGGAAGGTCGGGAATATGCCAATACGGTAATAACCGACATCGCCCGACGGCCAGTTAATGTGGACGAAAGTGCTCCATTGTGAACGGCGACCCGCGCTGAACTGGGGGAACCGCCGAAATCCCGCGCGGGAAATGTGAACGGCGGTGAACGCCGTCAGTCCCATTCCCACTGCAGGCCGAGCAGTCCGGGGCCGGTGTCGGGCACGGCGAGGTGGGCCGTGCCCGAGCCGCCGATCCACAGCGGCTTGCCGGGCCGGCGGGGGCTGTTCAGCGTCGGCTGCCGGTAGGGCACGCAGTGCGGCGGCACCTCGCCGGTGAACTGGACCTGCAGCAGGTACAGCCGCGCGGACCGGGTGAACCGCCGGTGGAACGAGGTCAGCACCGAACCGGACGGGTAGGACCAGGTGTACTCGACGACCGTGCGCTCCCCGGCCGAGAGCCGTTGCTCCAGCAGCAGTTCGCAGACCGTCGCGGTGCTCGCCTCCTGCGGCCGGGTCCGGCCCTGCCGGCAGTACCGCAGCCCGCTCAGCACCGGGCGGGAGGACTCCTCGGCCCACTCGTAGACCACGCAGCGGTCGGTGCGGTCGGTCGTCGCCTCGATCACCAGCGTGGTCCGGACCTCGGCGAGCCGGCGGTGCTCGTCGACCAGCACGTGCTCGTGCACGTCCAGGTAGCGGACCTGGCCCTCGGGCGGGGCGTCCATGGCGGCCAGCGCCGGCCCGCAGGACGGCCACAGCCGGGCGCGGTCCACGGCGCCGGGCTCGGCGTCGGCCATCCGGCCCCGCGGCCGCGGCGGCCCGAGCAGCACGACCAGCGAGCCCGCGGGCAGCCCGATCAGGTCCTCCAGCGCGCGCACGGCCCGCAGCGACTCCTCCCGTTCGGGCCGGCTCCGCCCGCGCCGCCAGTAGCTCAGCGCGGCGCGGCTCACCCGCACGTCGCGGTCGGCCAGCCGCCGTTGCACCTGCTCCAGGCTCAGTCCGCGGACGACGAGGGCGCGGTCGAGCGCTTGGGCGAAGGTGCCGTGGCGCAGCAGCCGGCGCAGTTCGCGGTCCATCGGGATCGCCGCCAGGGTGGTTCCCGTCATCGGACCTCCAAGCTCACTGGCTCCGAGCGTCCGCGGACGGTAGCCGGGTGATCGCGAAAAGTGGTAGGGCCGAAAGGCGGATTCGCCGCATAGCGGATCATTCGGATGCGCACCCCGGTGGTGCCGGTGAACTGAACGACCGGCGCCGGCTGTGGAGATCTGGCTACGGAAATGGCCGCCGGCCTGCTCCGGGAACGGGACCGGGCCAGGTCTCGGTGGACAAGCCCGAACGTTCAGGCCGTCCTTCACCCGGCGATCGGCCGCGCCTACGGTGGGCGGTTCTCCGGTGCCGGCTGCTCGCCCCGTCGGGCCGGAAGACGCCGCTACCGCACCTTCGGAGGCCCGCATGTCCCTGTTCCCCGGCGCGAGCAGGGCAGCCGCCGCGGCGACCACCCTGCTCGTGGCGGCGGCCATGATGAGTGCCGGACCGGCCGCCGCGCAAGCGCGGAACCCCCTCGTGCCGCTGGCCGGCGCGGCCCCGGCCCCGGCCACCGCCCACCGGGACGGCGCGGTCGCGGGCGGGCGCCGGATCGGTGTCGCGGTCGCGCTCAAACCGCACGACGAGGCCGGGTTGAACCGGTTCGTCGCGTCGGTGGGCGACCCCCGTTCCCCGGCCTACCGCCACTACCTGAGCAGTGCGGACTACAACGCCCGCTTCGCCCCCCGGGCCTCCGACGTGGACCAGGTGACGAACTACTTGCGGGACCAGGGTTTCCTGATCACCGGAGTGGCCGGGAACCGGCAGGTGGTCGACGCGACGGGCTCGGCCGGCGCGGTCGAGGCGGCGTTCGGCACCTCCCTCGGGAACTACACCGGTCCCGGCGGGGCGCACTTCTACGCCAACGACACGGCCGCGTCGATCCCGGCCGGACTGACCGGGATCGTTCGGGCGGTGACCGGCCTCTCCGACCGCCCGGTCGCGCACCGGGCCGGGCCCCCGGTGCTGCGGCGCAAACCGGCCGGCGCCGGCCCGGGCGGTCCCGGCGGGGGTTACACCCCGGCCCAGTTCCGCACCGCCTACCGCATGGACGAGCTGTCCGGCGCCTACACCGGCGCGGGCCGGCGCGTCGGGCTGATCGAGTTCGACGCGTTCGAGCAGTCCGATCTCGACGGCTGGACGAGGAACTTCGACCAGCCCCCGGTCCGGCCGGAGGTCGTGCCGGTCGACGGCGGGGTCCCCCGGCCCGGCCGCGATCAGCTCGAAGTCACCCTCGACGTCGAAGCGGTGGCGGCGACCGCCCCGGGCGCGGCCCAGACCGTGTACGAGGCGCCCAACCGCGACGACGCCTGGGTCGACGAGCTGGCGAAGATAGCCAGCGACGACAGCATCACCGTCCTGTCCGGCTCCTGGCTCGAAGGCGAGAAGTGCGGTTCCCCGCCCATCGGGGCCTCGCACGATTCCTACACGCAGATGGCCGCGCAGGGCATCACCCTGCTTTCGGCCTCGGGTGACTGGGGTGCGACCGGCTGCGGCTACGACGGCGACACCAGCACCGTTCAGGCCGACTTCCCGGCCAGCGACCCGCTGGTCACCGGGGTCGGCGGCACGCAGTTGCGCACCGGTGACGGCGCGGGCACCTACCAGGCGGAGAGCTGCTGGAGCGAGGGCGGCTCCGGCCCCACCCGCTCCGGCGGCGGGTACTCGCAGATCTTCGCCAAGCCGGACTGGCAGCCGGGGGACAGCCGGTTCCGTTCGGTGCCCGACGTCGCCCTCGACGCCGACTACGGCGCCGGAGCCCTGTCGGTGTACGTGAACGGCGGCTGGCAGGACGCCGGCGGCACCAGCCTGTCCTCGCCGCTCTGGGCCGGCTACGTCGCCCTGGTCGACCAGAAGGCCCAGAGCGAGGGCAAGAACGCCCTCGGCGCGATGAACCCCACCCTCTACTCGATCGCGGGTTCCCCGCGGTACTCCTCGACCTTCCACGACGTCACCACGGGCGGCAGCGGCACCCACGGCGCCGGAACCGGTTACGACCTGTGCACCGGCTGGGGCTCGATGCAGGGCGACAACCTGGCGGACCCGCTGATCAACGGCGCGGCTCCCGCGCCCGGCCCCGACTTTTCCGTCGCCCCGCCCGCCCCGGTCGGCGTCGAGCCCGGCGAGTCGGTCACCACCGTCATCCCCACCGCCGTCATCAGGGGCAGCGCGCAGGACGTCACGCTGGCGGCCGCCGGCCTGCCGTCCGGGGTCACCGCCTCGTTCGAACCGGCCACGGTCACCGCGGGCCGCTCCTCGACGCTCACCCTCACCGCCGCGGCCACGGCCCCGCCGGGCACCACCCCGGTCACGGTGACCGGCAAGGGCACCGACGCCAGCCACACCGCGACCGTTGCCCTGACGGTCGACCGCGCGGACCAGGGCGAATTCTCCCTGGCCGTCTCACCGGCTCCGGGCCCGGCCGACGCCGGGCAGCCGGCCCAGACCACGGTGAAGGCCGTGGCGATCACCGGGGCCCGAGACGCCACTCCCGAGGCGGCTGGCAGCAGTCCGTCCACAGTGGACGAAAGCCCGCCGGAGACCTCCACCCACGGGAAGGACGACCCGGGGGACAAGCGGTCCGCTCGCGGGCGCGCCGACCTTGAGGAAAGCGGGTCCTGGTCCGGAAACCAGGATTCGTGGGCCGAACCGGACTGCGCCCGGCACCGCCGATCCGGCGACTCTCGGGCGAGCACCCACTCCGGCGCGAGCGAGGCGCATCGGGGCCCCACGGACCCGGCCGGGGAAATTTCCCTGACCGCTTCCGGGCTTCCCGCCGGAGCGGCTGCGCAGTTCGGCCCGGCCTCGATCGGCATCGGCGACTTCTCGTCGCTGACGGTGGCGACCAGCCCGTCGACCCCGGCCGGCGATTACCCGATCACCGTCACCGGAAAGAGCGCGGACAAGACCGGCACGGTCACCTTCGTCCTCGAGGTCCGAAAAGGCGGCCCCGGCCCGTCTCCCGGCAAGTCCGGATCCGGGTCTTCGCCCCCTTCCGGCTCAGCGGACCGGCGAGCAGCGGACTCCGGCGGAAGTCACCCGCCGGTCCCACGCGAGGGGATCTTCGGGCGGCTGAGGGTCAGGGCGCGGTGACCGCCACACCGGCCGCTTCCAGCGCGGCGGCGGTGACGCGGTCCGCGGTGCTCACGCGGACGCCGCACTGGGTCCGCCGGGCCCGGATCGCGGCGCCGGTGATCGCGCGGACCACCAGGGTGGGATCGCCGGTGCCGGTGCGCAGATCCAGCACCACGACACCGCTGCAGAGCTCGTACGCCGCGGCGAGTTCGGCGACCACGGACGGCAGGTCCGGCTCGGTGAGCCGGCCCGAGACGGTGACGGTGATGGTGCCGTCGGCGACCTGCACCCGGATCGAGAGCCGGCTGTTCGTCCGCAGGCCGAATGTCGTCATCGTGGCTCGCTCCTTCGCCGCACGCCGGATGGGTGCGGGTAGCCAGGTTACCGAGTTCTTACACATGGTCATCAACCGGTCGCGCTACGGCTACCGTGGGCGCACATGCGCCGAGAACTCCTGCCGTTCGCCGTGGTCCTGCTCGCCGTCGTGACGGCCTGCGGGTCGCCACCACCGCCGCCTCCGGCCGCGCCGTCGCTGCCCCCGGCGGCGGAACCCGCGCAGTCGCCGCCCACGGCCGCGGCGCCCGCCGGGACGGTCGTGCGCGTCGGCGACCTGCCGGAGGGCATCGTCGCCGACCCGGTCACGCACCTGGTCGCGGTCGGGGTGCGCAACCCGGACCGGCTCGCCGTGCTCGACGCCGCGACCGGCCGCACCACGGCGTCGGTGCCGTTGCCGGGCCACCTGCGCCACCTGCAGCTGGCCGCGCCCGGCGGACCGGTGCTGGTGCCGGACGAGAACTCCAACCGGCTGCTGAGCATCGACCTGCCGTCCGGCCGGGTCACCGGCGAGATCCCCACCGGCTCCTCGCCGCACGACGCCACCCGAGCCGCGAACGGCCGGGTCTTCGCCGCGAACGAGAACGGCCGCAGCGTCGCCGTGGTCGAAGGCGGGAAGCTCGTGCACACCTTCACCGACGTGACCCAGCCGGCCGGGCTGGCCGCGGTGGGGAACCTGGTCGGCCTGGTCGACGTGCGCCAGAACGACCTGTCGGTCTACGACGCGGCCACCCTGACCCGGGTCGCCCGCCTGCCCGCCGGCGGCGGCCCGACCCACGTCGTCGCCGACCGCCGCGGCCACTTCGCGGTGATCGACACCCGCGGCGGCGCCGTGCTGACCTACGATCCCGCGGCCCCCGCCCACGCCCTCGGCCGCCTCGACCTCCCCGGCACCCCGTACGGCGTCGCCTACGACGCGAACCGCGACCGGCTGTGGGTGACCCTGACCGCTCGCAACCAGCTCGTCGGCATCGACCTCTCCGGCGCCGAACCCCGCGTGGTGGCCACCTTCCCGACGGTCCGCCAGCCGAACACGGTGGCGGTCGACCCGGCCACCGGTGTGCGTTACGTGACGGGGACCGTCGAGGGCAGTGTGGAGATCATCCCGGCGTAGCGCCGGTGTCTGCTTGCGACTGTCTACTTGTGACCGTCTACTTGCGACAGAGCACTTCGCCGTGCGGGATGGCGAAGAAGCCGTCCGGGTGCTGCGCCCACTCCCGCCAGCCCTGGGAGATCTCCCGCAGGTCCCCGGGGCTGGCGTGGCCGCCCTCCACCGCCTGCGCGGCGATGCGCGAGTCGAGGATGCGCTCGGCCCACATCCCGCCCCACCGGGCGCGTTCGGCCGGGGTCGAATGGCTCCAGATGGACGCGCTGGGGGTGACGTCGGTGGCCCCGGCGGCGTGCGCCCAGGACAACAGGCGGCGGCCGGCGTCGGGCTCGGCGCCGTTCGCGTGGGAGACCGCGCGGTAGACGGTGCGCCAGCGGTCCAGGCGTGGGTCGGCGGGGAACCACAGAGCGCCGAGGTAGTCGGTGTCGCGCACGGCGACCACGCCGCCGGATCCGGTCACCCGCAGCATTTCGCGCAGCGCGCCGACCGGGTCGCGCAGGTGCAGCAGGACCTGGTGGGCGTGCACCACGTCGAAGCTGCCGTCGGGAAAATCGAGGGCGTTCACGTCGCCGAGCACGAACTCGGCGTTGCCGTGGCCGGCCGCGTGCGCGCGAGCCTGGCCGAGGACCTCCTCGGCGACGTCGAGCCCGGTGACCCGGCCCGGGGCCACCAGCCGCGCCAGGTCGGCGGTGATGGTGCCGGGCCCGCAGCCGACGTCCAGCACCCGCAGCCCGGGACGGAGCTCGGCCCGCAGGTAGGCGGCGGAGTTCTCGACCGTACGCCACTGCTGGGAGCGCACCACGCTCTCGGCGTGCCCTTGACCATAGGACTGCGCGGCGTCGCTCATACCGGCCAAGCTCCCATGGCTGTCCCACATCGTGCAACCATCTTCTCAAGATGCGGGAAAGTCTACTGTGGACAGGAGGTTTGGCGTTGGCGGATAGAACCGCGGGTGGTGGGGCGGGTCGGGCTCGAACCGATGGCCAAGGGATTATGAGTACCGGGCGCCTCAGCGCTGTGCTGAACAGGGGAAACCATGGTCGACGAGGTCCGCGTTGTTCTGCTCGGGTAGCTTGGCGATGACGCTTAGCGAGTTGGTGCGCAGGGTCGCCGTATCGCCGTCGACCGCCCACTGACGGAACATCGCGGCGCCTGCCTCCGTGACGTGATTACCGAGCTCGACGCCGGTACGGTGCACAGTGGACTTCGTCCGCAAGACTCCTGGGTCGCCGGTCTCGACTGCCCGGAGCAGCGTGTCGCGGCTGGCCTTGTTCACCGTGAGTACGTGAGAAGACTGGCCATCTCGGCTGCGATGATCCTGAGCTGGACCGGGCGGGCTTGCCTGCGTTCGATGCTTACGCCCACCGCCTCGGTCACGGCCTGTGGCTGTGTCCGATCAACTTCTTGAGTGGCGAAACCGTGGGGCGGGTCGGGCTCGAACCGACGGCCAAGGGATTATGAGTCCCCTGCTCTAACCAACTGAGCTACCGCCCCGTCGACCGGCACTCGTTTGCTTTAGCACATGAGCCCCAGTTCGATCAAAACTATCACAGGGGCCCGGTCCGGCCCAGGACGCCGCGCTCCGGGCGCGCGGGCGCTGGGCCGGGAGTGCCGCCGCGGGGGTCACGGGCGGTGACGACTAGCATTTCGCCGGTGACCGCCTACGACGACACCTTCGACCACCTGGACGCCTCCTCCCTGCCCCGGCGCCAGCAGCAGATTCTGGTGACGATCCGTGATTGGGTGGTCCGGCACGGGTACTCCCCGAGCACGCGGGAAATCGGGGAAGCGGTGGGGCTGCGGTCGTCCTCCTCGGTCTCCAGGCACCTGGCCAGCCTGGAGGACAAGGGATTCCTCCGGCGCGGCACCACGGTGTCGCGGCCGATCGACGTGCGGCTGTTCCTCGACGGGTCCGCGGCGCGGGAGCAGTCCGGGGACTCGGTGCCGGTGCCCGTGGTCGGCCACATCGCGGCGGGGACGCCGATCTCGGCCGAGGAGCACGTGGACGACGTGCTCACGCTGCCGCGCGGGCTGACCGGGCGGGGCACCGTGTTCGGGCTTCGGGTGCGCGGTGACTCGATGGTCGACGCGGCGATCTGCGACGGCGACATCGTCGTGGTGCGCCAGCAGTCCGAGGCCCACTCGGGTCAGATCGTCGCCGCGATGATCGACGAGGAGGCCACGGTCAAGGTCTACCGCCGCCGGGGCGGCCACGTCTACCTCGAACCGCGCAACCCGGCCTACGACGTGATCGACGGCGACCGGGCCGTCGTGCTGGGCACCGTCGTTTCGGTGCTGCGCAGCGTCTGAGCCCTTCGTCCACTGTGGCCGCACCGCCACCCGTGTTATCGACGATAACACATCCTTGATTCCATCGTATTAACGGTGATAACGTAATTGGCGTTCCACTGTTAATGCGAAAGGCAGCCCATGATCGTCATCACCGGAGCCACCGGCCGGCTCGGCTCGCAGATCGTCGACCGCCTGCTCACCCGGGTCCCGGCCGGGCAGGTCGCGGTCAGCGTCCGCGACGCGGCCAAGGCGGCGGGGCTCGCGGCGCGCGGGGTGCGGGTCCGGGAGGCCGGCTTCTCCGACCCCGCCTCGCTCGCCCACGCCTTCGAAGGAGCTTCGCGAGTCCTCATCGTCTCGTCCAACGATCCCGGCGCGGATGCCGTCACCCAGCACAAAACCGCCATCGACACGGCCCGCGCGGCCGGGGCCGAGCGCGTGGTCTACACCAGTCACCAGGCGTCCGCGGCGGACTCCCGGTTCGACCCGATGCGGAGCCACGCGGCCACCGAGCAGTACCTGGCCGGCCAGAGCGGGAAGTTCACCGCGCTGGGCAACGGCTTCTACGCCAGCACCGTCCCGTGGCTGATCGGCCGGGCCCTGGAGACGGGCACCCTCTCCGCGCCCGCCGACGGTCCGGTGTCCTGGACCGCGCACGCCGACCTCGCCGAAGCCGCGGCCGTCGTCCTGGCGCAGGAGCACCCGTTCGAGGGCGTCACCCCGCCCCTGACCGCCCCGGACGCGCTCGACCTGGCCGAGGTGGCCGAAATCCTGTCCGAGCTGACCGGCCGGACCATCAACCGGGTCGTCGCCGAAGACGACGAGTGGCGGGCCGCCCAGGTCGAGCAGGGTCTGTCCGAGGCCCGGGCCGAGTCCAGCCTCGGCCTGTTCCGCGCCGCGCGCCGCGGCGAGTTCGCCGTGACCGGCCCCGCCCTCGGCGAACTGCTCGGGCGCCCGGCGACCCCGCTGCGCTCACTGCTGGCCGGGTTCGCCGGCCGGCAGCCCGCGTAGCAGAACCCCGAGGAAGAGGTCGAACCGCGGGGCGGACGGGCCGAGGTCGAGCCGGTGCTCCTGGAAGGCGAGCCAGCCGACCACCGAGGTGACGAAGACGTACCAGCTCTGCTGGGCCGTTTCCGGGTCGATCCCGGCGTCGAGGAAGGCCGCGACCACGGCGTCGCGCAGCCGGCCGAGTGCGCCCTCGTTGTGCTGGTGCGGCCGGGAAAGCCGGGTCGCGAACCCGGGCAGCGCGAGGAACTCCCCGTGCATGGCCCGGGCGATCCGCTCCAGCCTCGGCCGCCAGTCCGGGCCGGTGTCCGCCCCGGGGGGCAGGACCCGGTCGACCAGGACCGCGCTGATCAGGTCGAACAGCTCGTCGCGGTTCCTGACCCAGCGGTAGAGCGCGCCGTGGCTGACTTCGAGCCGCCCGGCCAGCTCGCGCATGGTCAGCGTGTCGAGGTTCCCGGCCGAGGACGCGGCTTCCACGATCCGGTCCCGGCTGATCCGCGCCGGGCGGCCCGGAGAGCGGCGCGCCGGCCCCGGATCCGTCATGCCCGGAACCGTACGACACCGGCCCGGCCCGGTGCGACGGGCGTCACCGCGCTGATTAGTGACCAATGGTCATTAAAGCGCTAGCCTGATGGCGTCCGGGTCGGCGCGGAAGGTGGCGAGGTAGGGATGACCGAGGTTCGGGGCACGGTGGCGGCCGGGTACGAGGCCGTCCGCGAGGAGTTCGCGGCGGTGCTGGCGGCGGAGGGGGTGGAACTGGACGCCCAGGTGGCGGCCTACCACCACGGCGAGCTGGTGGTCGACCTGTGGGCCGGTCCGGAGACCGGGAGCGATTCGCTGCTGGGGATCTACTCCGCGAGCAAGGGGCTGGCCCACCTGGTGGTGGCCCGGCTCGTCCAGGACGGGGTGCTGGACCTCGATCAGCGGGTCAGCCACTACTGGCCGGAGTTCGCGGTGCTGGGCAAGCGCGAGATCCGGCTGCGCGAGCTGCTTTCCCACCAGGCCGGGCTGGTCGGGGCGGACGCCGGCTTCACCGTGGAGGAGCTGGCCGACGACCGCGTGGTGGCCGAACGGCTCGGCGCCCAGCGCCCGTACTGGCGACCGGCCACCGCGTCCGGCTACCACGCCCTGGTCATCGCGGCGCTGAGCGGGGAAGTGGTGTGGCGCGCGACCGGTGAGACGGTGCAGAGCCGCTACGCCCAGCTCCTGCGCGAGCCGTACGGACTGGACCTGCACCTCGGGCTGCCCGAGAGCCAGGACCACCGGTTCCGGCCCGTGCAGCCCATGGTGGGCACGCCCGAGCGGCTGCGTGAGCTCGCCGCCGCCGCGACCGCCCCGGACAGCGTCGGCGGCCTGGCCTTCAACCGCCACCACCCGGGCCACCCCGAGGTCTGGGAGCTGCCGAACCGGCCCGTGGTCCGGCGGCGGGGCCCGGCGTCCTTCGGCGGCGTCGGCACCGCCCGTGACCTGGCCAAGGCGTACGCCGCCGCGATCGGCCCGGTCGGGGGCCGGGCCCCGCTGCTCACCCCGGACACCGCCGCGGTCTTCGGCCAGATCCAGTCCGACGGCTGGGATCTCGTGCTGCGCCGGCGGAAAGCCTGGGCGGTCGGCTTCCACGCCGCGGCCGAGACCTACCCGGGGCTGGGGCAGGGTGCCTTCGGGCACAGCGGCGCCGGCGGCCAGCAGGCGCTGGCCGATCCCCGCAGCGGACTGTCCTACGCCTTCCTGCGCCGCCGCTTCCTCACCCCGCCGCAGGCCGACGCCGACCACGACCGCCTCCTGCGGGCGCTGCGCACGGCGGCCCTTGCGGGGTCCGGTCCGGAGCGGGTGCGCGCGGTCGGGTGATCGAGCCGGCCCGAGCGCATGCCGTGGCCGGGGTGGAGCCGTGACCGGACGAGGCTTGAGCCCGCTTCGGTCTTCCCCCCCGTCCGCCTCGGGCTTCCGCCGGCGTCGGCCGGTTGTGGTTCCGCTGCTGACTGAAAAATCAGTCAGGGTATGGTCCCTGGTCGAACCGTTTCGAACGGCAGGGGAGTGGACAGTGGAACGACGTCGGTTCGTCCGGTCGGTCATGTCGCTGGCCGGTGGGGCGCTGGTGGCCGCGTGCGGTGAGCGGACTTCCGCCGCCGCGCCCGCGCCCGGGGTGCGGCGGGTGATGCCCGACGAAGGTGACCCGCACCGGCGCACGTGGATGGCGTTCGGCGTCAGCGACCGGGTCTGGGAGCCGGCCCAGGTGCCCGTGGTCCAGCGGAACCTCGCGGCGATCGCGAAGGCGGTGGCCCGGTTCGAACCGGTGACGATGCTGGTCCGCCCGGCGGAGCGGGACCTGGCGCGCGGGCTGCTCGGCGACGCCGAGGTCGAGCTGGTCGCCACCGAACTGGACGATCTGTGGCTGCGCGACACCGGTCCGGTGTTCGTCACCGGCGGCGCGGCCGTGGACTTCAACTTCACCGGCTGGGGCGGCAAGCAGCAGCACTCGAACGACCGCCGCCTGGCCGGCCTGGTCACCGCCCGGGCGGGCGCGCGGGCCGTCCACACCGGACTGGTCCTCGAAGGCGGCGCGATCGAGGTCGACGGCGAGGGTACGGCCATCATCACCGAAAGCTGCGTGCTGAACCGGAACCGCAACCCGGGATTGTCCAAAGAGGACGTGGAAGACCGGCTCGGCGGGTTGCTCGGCCTGGAGAAGATCATCTGGCTCCCGGGCATCGCCGGGCACGACATCACCGACGGGCACACCGACTTCTACGCCCGCTTCGCCGGCCCGGGCGTGGTGGTCGCCGGGCTCGACCCCGATCCGGGCTCCTACGACCACGAAGTCACCCGGCGCCACCTCGAAATCCTGCGTTCGGCGTCCGACGCGCGCGGCCGTGAGCTGCGCGTCGAGGTGATCGAGGCGCCGACCCGGCTGCGAAGGGAGCCGGCCGGGCCGGACTTCGCCGCCGGTTACGTCAACTTCTACCTCTGCAACGGCGGCGTGCTCGCCCCGGAGTTCGGCGACCCCGAGGCCGACGCCGCCGCGCTGGCCACGCTGCGGCGGCTGTTCCCGGACCGCGAGGTGGTCCAGCTCGACATCGACGGCATCGCCTCGGGCGGGGGTGGCATCCACTGCACGACCCAGCAGGAACCCGCTCTAAGGTGAGCTCCCGTGTCCGAGCGTCAGACCCAGATCCTGCAGGCCGCCGTGCGGGTGCTCGCCCGCGACGGCGTGCGCGGCCTGCGGGTGGACCGGCTCGCGGCCGAGGCCGGGGTGTCGACCGCGCTGATCTACTACCACTTCAAGGACCGGGCCGGCCTCCTGCGCCACGCGCTCGACCACATCAACGAGCGCGCGGTGCGCTACACCGCGCCCGCCTCGGCGGACCCGCGCACGCAGCTCGAGCAGGTGCTGCTGAACGAGGTGCAGGACACCGGCGAGGTCAGGGAAAACAGCATCGCCTGGGGTGAGCTGCGCGCGAGCGCGGTCTTCGCGGACGAGCTGCGCGACCGGCTGCGCGCCGGCACCCAGGAGTGGTCCGACGACGTCTCCGCGCTGATCCGCGCGGCCCAAGCGGCGGGCCGCGCGAAGCCGGAAGCGGAGCCCGACGAGGCTGCGGAGCGCCTCACCGCGTTGGTCGAGGGCTTGAGCGAACGCTGGCTGAGCGGCTCGATCACCGCCGCCCGGGCGCGGGAGCTGCTTTCGGGCGCGGTGGTGGCCGAACTGGGCCCGCCCCGCTGATCGGGGGAACGGCCCGCCGCGCGCCGGTGTCCAGGACGAGGAAAGCCGCTACCGGCGGCGGAACGCCAGCAGCGCGATGTCGTCCTGAGCGTCGCGGCCGAAGCGGTCGAGCAGGCCGTCGCAGAGTTCGTCCAGGCCGGTGTCGTGGGTGACGGCCGCGGCCAGGGCGGCCATCCCGTCGTCGATGGTCTCGCCCCGGCGTTCGATGAGCCCGTCGGTGACCAGCAGCACCAGCGCACCGGGTTCCAGCTGCCACCGGGTGGGCTGCGGGCGGCTCAGCCCGATGCCCAGCACCGGTCCGCGGACGTCGAGGTACCGGGTCCCGCGGGCGTCGGCCGTCAGCGGCGGGATGTGCCCGGCCGAAGCGATGTCGACGGCCCCGCTCTCCGGATCGAGCAGGATCAGGCACATCGTGGTGAGGTCGCGCGGGTGGAAGCGTTGGAGCATGGCGTCGAGACGGTCGAGGATTTCCACCGGGCCGTGGCCCTCCACGGCGTAGGCGCGCAACGCGTGCCGCACCTCGCCCATCACGGTGGCCGCTTCGAGTGAGTGCCCGGTGACGTCGCCGACGGCGATCAAGGTCCGGCCGCCCAGCTCGGCGACCTCGTAGAAGTCGCCGCCGATCTCGGCGTGCCGGGACGCGGGCCGGTAGCGGGCGGCCATTTCGAGACCGGGCGGGCTGGGCAGCTCGCGGGGCAGCAGGCTCTGCTGGAGGGTGACGGCGAGCGAGTGCTCCTGCGAGAGCGCGCGCATGCCCTCGTAGGCCAGAGCCGCCGCCTGGCCGAGCTGGGTGAGCAGGTCACGGTCCTGGTCGGCGGACGCGACGGCACGGTCCACCGCGATGCAGATGGCCGGCGTGGCCGGGGTGGAGCGGGCGAGCACCAGGGTCGAGGCCGCTCCCCGGCGCCAGTCCAGCTCCCGGTCCTCGGCCACCGCGATGCTGGCGTCGGAGCCGAACACCGCGTCGCTGAGGGTGTCGAGGACCGGCGCGGCCTCGGAGCCGAGCCGCACCGGGCCGCCGGGGACCTCGACCGCGGCCGTGCGCAGCACCCCGAGCGGGGTCAGCGCCAGCGCCGTGGCGGCGCCGTCGAGCACGGCCGCCGTGCCCGTCGCGGCCGCGACCAGGAACTCGTCGAAGGTGGCGGCGGAGTTGATCGCGATCGACGCGGCGGTCAGCAGCGCGAGCCGGCGCGCCAGGCGCTCGGCCGCCGCCCGGGCCCGGTAGTACCGCAACGCCGCTTCGACGGTCGCTACGAGCACGGCCGGGTCGACCGGTTCGGTCAGGTACCCGTCGGCCCCGCGGTTGAGCCCGGTGGTGCGGTCCTGCGGCTCGATCGCCGTGGCCGAGATGTGGATGACCGGCAGCGCCGCGGTGCGGGGGTTGCCCTTGACCCGTTCGCACACCTCGAACCCGCTCACGTCCGGCAGGCTGACAGCGGAACGTCGTGACGGAAGTGCTCGAAGTCCGGGTCGATCGGCTTCCGGCCGGGCGCGCTCGAGGCCGCCTTGTGCTTCTCGATGGCCGGGCCGACGGCGCCGCGATCGTCGAACAGGTCGACGATCGAGCAGCCGCAATCTTCGGCTCAGTGCACCGATCTCACTGCCGCTGCGCGACCGTGCCGTGACCGATCAGCCGGCTCAGTTCGGGTCCGATCCGCTTGTGCTGCGTCGTGGTCGTGTGATTCATCGTGATGGGCGCGAATTGCCGCGACAGCCCAGCCGAGACGTAATTTCCCCCGTCGGCGACCACCAGTGCCACAGCGGTCAAGACGGCGGGGACTCCGTCCCGGCAAGTGCAGCAGCGAGCAGGCCGGGTGGTGCAGGGCCCCGGCCGGGACGGGCGCGCCGAGCGGCAACAGCACGGCCGAGGCCGGGCCACGACGGGCCAGCGCGGGCAGCCCAGCGAAGAAGGCCAGGGCGCCGAGAGCGGTGGGCAGGAACGACAGCCAGGCTGCCTAGGGGTATTGACCCGCGTACGTCACAGCGCCGTTTGAGGAGCCCAGGCGCCTCAGGACTTCCGCAGGGTTTTGATGATGGGTGGACCCGGAACCGCCGAGCCGGGCATCACCCAGCTGAAGGCGAACCTACGGCACCGCCACCACCGGTGCGGCCAGCGCCGACTGCCCCGTCCCAAGGCTGCGTCGGGTGGGGGACCGGGTCAGCGCGAACACCCCGTCGGCACCAAGCCGACGACTACGGGCACCAGTAACCGCAGCCGGTCGGGCTCCTTCTGCACAAGCAGGGCCTGCTACTCGGGGCACCGAGCGGAAGCGTGCGCAGGGTAACCGTCCGATATTGGGTGCACGGGATCGAGGGTAACGGGGTTGACGTGGTCGCCCGGGCCTTTCGGGCTTCGTGCCTCCCTGAGGATGATGCAATTGCGGTGTTCGGTTCGCCCACTCGTTTCGTTACCGGATGTCCGGTGGGTTGGCCCGTGATGATCGTCTCACTGGTCTGTGCTAGACCGTTCCATTACCTTCACTTTATCCGCGTTCGGCGATTTCGCCCGCGGTCCCGGGGGAGGGGAACCGATGCGTAAACGCGCGCTGGTGTCTGCGGTCTGCTTGTCGACGGCGATCGCGCTCGGCTCGGCGGCTTCGCCGTCGGTGGCGTTGGCGTCTGCTGCCGCTGTTCAGGATTTCGGTGCGGACAAGGCATGGGTGCAGTACCTGGCGCTCAACGATCCGCGATCCGTCGTGCGCATCTCCGCGTGGCAGGCGTTGCTGTCCAGCGCGCCGGAGGCGGCGATCCAGCAGTTCAAGGATTCCGGTTACGACTATGCGGTCAAGCTGTCCGCGCAGAAGAAGGCCCGTGACGCCGACTTCGCCAGGCGGGTGCTGGCCACCTATCCGGCGGAGTTCTCCCCGGAGGTGCACGCAGCGGCGCAACTCGCGGCGAACAGCCGTGACGACGCCGACCGTGAGCGTTTCGCCAACGGCGGTTTCGCGGCGGCCAAGCAGCGTGACAGCGCAGCCCGCGACGTCAAGGGCGAGCAGGCGAAGGCACTGGCGGAGGAGGACCGGAAGTTCGTCCGTGCCCTCAGTGTCGACGACCTCGGCGAGCAGGTGCGGGTGAGCGCGGCGTATGCCGTTCGCGTCGGCGCGACCGACAGCGACGTCGTCGACTTCTTCGCCACCGGTTGGGCGTTCGGCGCCAAGCTCGACCTGGACGCGCACCGCCTGCGCAGCGCCGACGACGAGATGCGTTGGCGAGCGGCCCTTTCCGGGCTGCTGAGTGAGGCGGCCGCCGCCGAACAGGCCGCACGAGACGCCTCGAGCGACCTCGCCGAGAAGGCCCGCGCCGCCGCGGTGCAGGCGTGGCAGGCCGTCGGCGAGCAGACCACGCCCGCACGTTCCTACTGGGATGAGGCCCGGCTCCTGGCCGACCGGCAGGCCGCCAACTGGACTGCGGTGCTGACCGCGGTGAACGCGGCGAGCGGCCCGAACTGGGCCGCGATGGCCGGACCCGCGCAGGAAAACCAGGGTGCGTGGACCGAGGAAGGCAAGGTTGCCACGCAGCAGGCCCAGTACTGGACCGCACTGCTGCAGCAAGCTCGCGACGGTGAACAGCGCGTCCGCGCCGCCTGAATTCGTTTATTTCGTATTTCTCCGTGCGCTTCAGGCGCATCCGGAATGGTCTACAACAGGGGGATCTGGTGAAGCACGCCCGAAGACTGATGATGGTCTTCCTCGTGTTCGCGGTGTTCGCCGGGCTGGTCCAGTCAAATGCTGCGTCGGCCGTGCCGGTCCGGACTGCCTCGTCGCCGGCCGACGTGCCGGCCGACAGTCCGGCTCGGCCGATGCCGCCGGACCCGTACCAGGAGTGGGACGGCTCCGCGGGCGTGCCGGACTGGGGTGACCCGCGGTTCCGCCAGATCGTGGTGGACAACGCCGAGCTGGCCGAGGACCAGGAGGTTCGCGACGCTGCGGCGGCCGCACTCGCCGCCGGCGGCAACTCGGCCATCATGGACTTCCTCAACCGGGGGATCACCGAGGCGAGGGCCAGGGCCCAGGCCCGCAAGGACGAGACGGCGCGGTCGGAACTGGCGCAGGTACAAGCGTTGCGTGACACCGGTGGCCCGTACCTCAAGGCCGAGGTCGAACGGGTGCTCGCGGGCAGCGCGAACGACCGCAGGCTGTTCCTGGCCTACGGCAAGGACATCGCGGACCAGCGCGACGCCGATACGGCCAAGGGCGCGCAGGACGTGCGCGACCGCGACCGGGCACGCGTGCAGATGCTCGTCGGCGTCGCCGGTCCGGCCGTCCAGCGGGCGGCCCAGTCTGCTTTGGACGGTGGGGACATCGCCGTCGCCGCGTTCCTCCAGACCGGTTACCTGGCGGCGGCCAAAATCGACGCGGAGGCGCGACAACAGCAGATCGAGGACGAGGAGGCCCGCACCAAGGCCGCCGAGGAGCTGTCCGAACTCGCGCGCCGGGCGGCACGCGCCGCGCAGGCCCGCCGCGATCTGCTGGTGGCGCACGGAAACGGCGTTCACGCGCTGGAGAAGTCGTCGAACGCGCTGATCTCGGCGGGGAACGAGGCGCGCAAGGCCGCGCAGGTCCTCGCCGCGAACACCGCGGGCGGTCAGCACCCGGCGGACGCGTTCGACCGGCAGAAGGCGGAGGTCACCCGCCAACTCGGTTACGCACGGCAGGCCGCGACCGATGCGCAGCAGGCCGCGGCGTCGGCGAAGGTGCAGGCGAGCATCCTGATCGACACCGGCTTGACCTACGGCATCCAGTGGGCGCAGATGGCCACCGGAATGGCTGCTGCGGCGCAGGCGGCGGCGAGTGCATCGGAGACCGCTCAGCACGCGATCGACGCGACGGCGTTCACCGACCAGGCCCGTGACGCGCAGGAGAAGGCGCAGCGGCACGCGGAGGAGGCGAAGCAGTGGCGTCTGCACGCCGAAGAGCACGCCCGCGCGGCGGCGCAGATCGCCGAAGCAGCCCGTGTGCAGGCGGAGGCGGCGAAGGACGCGGCGGCGCGGACGAAGTCGGCCCGGCAGGTCGCGGAGGCGGCCGAGGCCCAGGCGTGGGCTGCGGCCGAGCGGGCGCGTACTGCGCGGGTCACCGCGGAGCGTGAGGCAGCCAATGCTGCGGCCGCGCGGTCGACGGCCGAGCGTGAGCGCGCGGCGGCCGCGTCGGCCCGCGCGCGGGCCGATCAGCAGGCGGCGGTAGCGCACTCGGCGCGGGCCGAGGCGGACCGGCAGGCCGGGATCGCGTCGGCGGCCCGGGGTGTCGCCGATGCGGCGAATGGCCGCGCGGCGGACGCGGAAGGTCGTGCGCGGGGCGAGGAAAAGAACGCGGCGGACGCGCGGGACCGGGCGTACCGGGCCGAACGGGAGCAGCGAGCGGCTGAGGCTCGCGCGGCGGCGACGGATGCGATGGCCGCCGCGGCGCGCGGTGGGCAGTATGCGAAACCGGCTCAGGATGCGGCGGATGAGGCTCGCGGCGCCGCGGTGACCGCTCGTGGCGCGGCGGGTGCGGCGCGGGGTGCGGCGAACACGGCGACCGGTGCGGCGGCGGGCGCCCGCGCGGCGGCGACCGAAGCGGGTGCGCATGCGGCCCGGTCTCGGGCCGCCGCGCAGCAGGCGGCCGCGGCGGCGGCACGGGCGAATGCGGCAGCGAACCAGGCCGAGGCCGAAGCGGCCGTGGCACATGCAGCGCGGTTGAAGGCCCAGTCGGCGGCGTCGGACGCGACGTTCTCGGAAGCGCAGGCGACCGAGGCCGCGCGTAACGCCGTTTCGCTGGCCGAGCAGGCGGCGTCGGAAGCGGTGCAGGCGGTCCGGTCGGCTGAGCGGACCAAGGCTGAGGCGGATGCGGCAGCGGCGGAGTCGGTGTCGGCGGCGACGCAGGCCGGGCTGGCGGTACAGGCCTCGGTCGCGGCGCGGACGTCGGCTCAGGCGATCACCGATCCGGCGAACACGGCTATCACGGTCGTCGCGCCGTTCACCGCCGGGGACGTTGGCGCCGACTTCGTGCTGCTGGTGGCGAATCAGGCCAAGGCTGTCGGTGCGGAGCAAGCCAAGGCGGCGCAGCAACGCGCGACCGAAGCACTCGAAGCTGCGCGGCTCGCGCAGGAGGCGGCGGACCGTGCAGCGGGTGAGGTGAAACCGGCTTATGCCGCTTCCGCCGCGGCGGCGCGGTCAGCTGCGGCCGCGGCGAAGTCGGCCGCAGAAGCCCAGCAGTCGGCAGCGGACGCGGCCGTCGACGGCGCCGCCGCCCGCGCAGCCGCCTCCCGGGCGGCGAACGCGGACGCCCAGGCCCATGCGGACGCGGTCAAGGCCCGTGCCGCGGCGAACGCGGCAAGCAACGACGCGGTCATCGCCGGTCGCTCGGCCTCCTCGGCCGCGGCCGAGGCCACCGCCGCCCGAGCGGCCGCCGGCCGGGCGGAATCCGACGCGGCCGCGGCCCGGGGTGCGGCGAGCCGGGCGGAGTCGGACGCATCGGCGGCGGAGACGGCCGCGTCGGAAGCCCAGACCCACGCCGATGACACCGCCCAGGCCGCGCGCAACGCCATGCAGAGCGCGGTCGACGCGGGTCACGCCGCCGACCGCGCCGAGCAGGCGGAGCGGGACCGGCAGGCGTCCGACCGGAAGAACCTCGCCGACCAGGCGGGGCAAGCCGGTCCGGATCTCTCGGTCGGGGATGACGGCGCGCTGCTGGCGGCCTGCCGGGAGCAGACCCGCGATGTCGACCAGTGCCTGGCGGACTACCACTCCGCCTACGACCAGGCCAAGAAGAGCGTTCTCGACTGGATCATCGAAAACGGCGGCGAGGTCCTGCTCGACGTCATCGGGTACACCGACGCCAAGACGTGCTTCGGCGACGGCGATGTAGCTGCCTGCCTGTGGACTGTGGTCAACGTCGGCTCGCTGCTGGCGCTGGTCGCCAAGCTCCCGGCGGTGAGCGGGGCCATCGCGAAGATCGCCGGTGGGCTGACGAAGTTCCTGGAGGGTTCAGCCGCCGGCCAGAAGCTGCTGGAAAAGGCTGGCGACCTGGTCGACAAGCTCAGGAAAGTGTGTGGCGGCAACAGCTTCACCGCGGAAACACCGGTACTCCTCGCGGACGGGCGCTGGCGACCGATCGGGAAGGTAGCGATCGGCGACCTGGTCGTCGCGACCGATCCGGCCAGCGGGCGGACCGAAGCCCGCCCAGTGCAGGAAGTCATCCGCGGCACCGGGGTGAAGTCGATGGTCACGGTGACCGTCGACACCGATGGCGCAGCCGGGGGCGCGACCGCCGACATCGACGCCACGGACGGACACCCGTTCTGGGTGGCCGACCGGCATGGCTGGCTGGCCGCGCGGCACCTGCAGGCCGGGGAGCAGCTTCGCACCCCCGAGGGCCGGTCGGCCACCATCTCGGCCACGAGGGCGTGGTCGGCCCCGCTCGAGGTCTTCAACCTGACGGTCGAAGGCATCCACACCTACTACGTCCACGCCGGCCCGGCCGGCGGGTCGACGGTGGGCGTGCTCGTCCACAACCGGACCGCCTGCGTCGATGCAGGGCTGGACAACGCGTCCGAGGCCAAGATCCGCGAAACGCACATGCCCGGCGGGGCCAAGGCGACCAGGGAGAAGGGCCTCTTCGAGGCGAACGTCGATCTCGACGCGCTGGTCGACCAAGCGAACCTGTGCGCCTGCCTCGGCCCCAACAAGAACGGCAACTTCGAGCGGCTGGTCGATCACGGCAGCCCCGTCGGCACGGTGTCCCAGGATCTCGGTGGGCTGTCGACCAACTGGTACATGATGGTGCAGGACCGATACGGCGGCATCATGTCGATGTACCCGGTCCCCAAGCCGATCCAGGTACCGAACTGAGCCGGAAGAGAAAACCATGGGACTTTCCGTTTATCGGCGCAACCAGGTCCACGACCAGGTGTATCTCGACGATTCGACCGGGCGGTACCTGACTGAGGTGCTCGCTCACGTGCGCCCGGACAGCCTGCTCCACACCGTGGCACTCCACGCCGACACGATGTTCAACACCGTGCAACTGCGCAGGGCCGGCGAAGAGCTCGAGGAGATCGCCGGGCGGAAACCGGAGCTGGCATTCGAAGTGGCGCATCTCCGGGCGCTGTTCGAGTCGATCGAACGGGAACGCGGCTACTTGTGGATCAACGGGGACTGACCATCGGCCTTCAGGGCCGAACCACTGGGCAAGAGGGAAAACAGGGGAAATGAGAGAGCCTGTCATGGACAAGAAGAGAGCCGGCCGGCTGGCCCGTGCGGTGGTCGCCGCTACCACGGCCGGCTTGCTCATCGGACTGGGAGCGCCATTCGCGTCGGCGGCCACCCTGCCGGCTGCACCGCCGACGGCGCCGTCGGTGCCGTCGGTGCCGTCGGCGGAGGTGTTGGCCGAGGCTCCGGCGGGTCCGGCGGCAGCCGCACTGCCGGAGGCGACGCCGGAGGAGAAGGTCAACGCAGTCCGGTCGCTGGGGTTGGACATCGACAACGGCTGGCTCGTGCTGCGTGACCGGGATTTCGTCTTCAAGATCTTCGACACCGCCGACCCGGCGCGTTTCCCGATGGTCAAGGCTGGTGCGCTCCAGGCGTACCGCGACGGAGACACTGCGTCGACGCTGTTCATCCGGTCCGGGGTGACGGACGTTGCCGGGCGTGACCGGGACAATTACGCGCGCGGGCAGCTGGAACGCGATCAGGCTCGGCGGCTGAAGCAGAGCGCCGCGGCGCTCATGGCCATGCCGGTCACCGAGCAGCAGCTCGATCTCGGTTACCGCGACTTCATCTACGAGCTGTGGCATTTCGTCACCGGCTACCCGAAGGTGAAGGCCGCCGCGCTGGCGGCGTTCGACGCGCCCGAGGCGGACCAGAAGACGTTCCTCGCCAGCGGCTTGCTCGCAGCGAAGCGGCAGGACCAGGTGGACGCCGCCAACGCCGACAAGGACCGCACCGAGGCGGAGAAGGCCCGGCTCATCGCCCGTGCCGCGCGGGAGAACGCGGCGACCGTCGTCGGGCTGACGACCACCGATGTGATGCTCGACCTGGCCGATGACTTCTTCATCCGCAAATTGCTGGAGAAGGCCGTCTCCGGGACGCAGGTCGCGATCGCCGGGCAGGCCGCGCTGAACAGTGCGAACCCGGCGGACTGGAAGGCCTACATCGCGAGCGGCATCTACACCGCGCGCGATCGCGATGTCGCGATCGAGAACGAGAAGAAGGCCGCCGAGAACCGGCGGGTCGCACGGGAGATCAAGGCCCGAGCCGAGAACGGTGGTATGCGGCCCCGCCTGGTCGCGGCCGCCGCGGCCGCCCTCGCCGGTTCCGACTCCGACGTCGAGACCTTCCTGCTGACCGGCCAGGATGCTGCGCCGGCGCAGTCGCTGGAGGCGACCACGCGGGGTTCCCGCGGCGGGTACGTCACCAGCAACGGCGGCAACACCTACGTCGTCGGGGGTGACCCCGGCACCCAGGGCAGCGCAAAGCTGACCGGAGCCACCTGGAAGATCAGGGACGGCCTGGCCGACGCGAACTGCTTTTCGCTGGAGTCGACCCAGCTCGCGGGCAGCTACCTGCGGACGGACGGCGACGTCGTGAAGCTCGCCGCCAGTGACGGTGGCACTCCGTTCAAGAACGACGCCACCTGGTGCTCCAGCCCCGGCCAGTCGGGTTCCGGGGTCTCTCTGGAGTCCTACTCGCACCGCGGCCACTTCCTGCGCCACTGGGGCGGCCAGGTCTACGCCGCCACCAGCGCCGACGACGCCGGCTACAACGCCAGCCGACTGTTCAAGGAGGACATCACCTGGTCGGTCGTCGACCCGGATCCGGAGGTGACCACGCCGATCGTCTCGCGCTGGAAGAACGACGACGCCATCCGGGTCATCCTGGGCGCTCCGGTCGCCCCCGAGGTGTACGACGCGTTCAACGGCGGCGTCCGCTACCGCGACTACGCAGGCGGCCGGATGTACTGGAGCGCCGCCACCGGTGCGCACGCGGTCACTGGTGCGGCATTGGAGAAGTACGAAAGCGTCGGCGAATACCATTGGCAGTTGCCGATCATCGACACCACACCCACGCCGAACGTCGCGGGCAGCTTCACGCACGTGGCGAACGGCGGCTCGATCTACTTCTCGCCCGCCACCGGCGCGCACCTGATCTACGGTGCGATCCGCGAGCGCTGGGCCCAGCTCGACTGGGAACGGTCCTACCTCGGCTTCCCCACCGCGGACGAAGCCTCGGTCGGGACCCTGCGCCGCAGCACCTTCGAGCACGGCATCATCGACCACGACCCGGCAACCGGGAAGACCCGGGACTACCGGGCCTGATCCCGAGAACGAATCGGGCCACCCCGCGTCACCCGCGGGGTGGCCCGATTCGTTCTTCCGGACCACCACCGCCGATCCGGCCCTGGCGCTGACTCCTTGCCCGTACCGCTGGCCGCGCCGAGGCACCATCCGAAGTGGACGATGCGGGAAACTCGCGGCGACGAGCCGGTGTGATGGGCTTGACCGGGCGTTCGAGCGGCCTGCTTGGATGTCGAGGTGACCGTGTACGACCTCGCCCGCCGCTTGCCCGCCGTTGCCGAGCTTCGCGCGCTGTGCCGGGCGCTGGCCGCGTTGGACGTCGTGTTGAGCCCTGATGACGACGACCGGTACCACCTCTACGACACTGCGTGGGCGCCGGGCGAGGAGTTGGCCTCCATGCGGGACGGGGCGGGCAACGAATACTCCGTCGTGTTCACGGCCGCGGGTGCGTACGTCCGCGGTTTCGACCACGAGTCACCGATGAGTCCCTACGCCACCGACGACGAGCAACCGTGGCCCGGTGTGCTCGACGCGGTGCCCGAAGTGTTTCGCAAGTGCGTGGCGGAGCCGGCGTTCTCCGACGAGTCCGGCACGCCGTGCGTCACGGTGTGCCTGTGGCGCGAGCACCGCGACACCGGCTGGCAGCACGGGGTCATCGAGTTCCCCGGCGGGGGCGGCGACGGGGCCGGCTGGATGTTCGCGCTGCTGGCCGACGGCACCCCCGAAGCGTTCCAGAAGTGGGCGCAGGGCTACTACGAAAAGCCGATCGACCTCGACGCGGTGCGTCACGTCTACGCCGGGTACCCGCTGACCGCGAATGTCGTGACCGCGCTCAACCCCGCGACCACCCTGGCGGCCATCGCGGACAGCGTCGCCGCGACCGGCTACCCGCTCCGCTGACCGGTGGCCTTCGGTATTCGACGCCGCCAGAGCCCCGGCCTCCGCTACCGACGACCCCGGCCGGAGGTGCTTCGCCGCTTCCGGCGGTAAAACGCGGTGACGATCGGAACAGCCAAGATGGCCAGCGACAACACCACGAGGATCGCGATACCCAGCACGTCGCTGCTGGGCAGCAGGGGCCGGATCAGGAGCGGATAGGCGATGAACCAGATCGCCAGGACCAGCATCTCCACCGCGAAACCCCGCCACTGCCGCTTTCGCCTGGTGACCACAGCCGGCTCTCCTCCCGCTCTTCACGCAAGCCTTCCACAGGAAGCCCGGTCACCGCACCGTGCCCGGTCGCCGGGGGTGTGGGTTCGCCTGGCTCAGCCCAGGTGGTCGTTGGCTCCGCTGACCCAGGCGATGTAGCGCTGGGCGGACCGCCGGACCGCGTTCTTGGCGTCGTGGGGTACTACGCCGCCCAGCAGGCCGTACAGGCGGTCGAAATCGTAGGGTTCGAGCCGGTCGGCGATCTTGCGCACCAGACCCGCGGACAGGGGGATCTTGTTCGGGTAGCTGCGCATGAAGGTCACCCAGCCTTCGGCGGGTACGGGGACGATGGTGTCCCCGGCGAGCAGGGCGCCCCCGGCGGCGTGGGCGAGGTGCGCCACCGCCGCGCCGGGGAAGTGCCCGCCCGCTTCGATCAGGGTGATCCCGGGCAGGACCTCCCGGACCCCGGCCCACTCCCGGATCACCGGATCCTCCCGCCGCACCCATTCGCGGTCCGCGGAGTGGACCAGCACGGGAACGTGGCCCAGCCGATGACTCCAGCTGACCTGGCAGCCGTACATGTGCGGGTGGCTGGCCACGATCACCGCGGCGCCACCCAGTTCGTCCACCTTGGCGGCCGTGGCGGGATCGAGGTGGTTCGGCGGGTCCCACAGCAGGTTGCCCCCGCTGGTCTGGACCAGGTGCGTCCACTGGCCGATGGCGGACGCCGGTTCCCGGTTGAGCCGGTGGACGCCCGGCTCCAGTTTCTCGTGCACCAGGGCCGGACCCCCGGCGGACAGCTCGGCCAGGGTCGTCCAGGACTGGCCCGATCCGGGGACCCATTGCCGCTCGTCCGAACAGATCGCGCACACCCCGGCCGGGGGCGAACCGGTGTCGGGGTGCTCGACCCCGCAGGTCCCGCAGATCCAGATCGTCATGGGACCAGCACGAACCCTCTGCCGAAGCAGCGGCCGAACCGGGCGCGCGGCGCGGTCACTTCAGCCCGGTGCGGGTGAAGCCCTGGACGAAGAACCGCTGGAACACCAGGAAGAGCGTGACCATGGGCAGTACGCTCAGCAGGGCGAACGCCATGGTGCCGCCGTAGTCGGATCCGTACTGGCCCTGCAGGTACAGCAGGCCCACGGGGGCGGTGAAGAGCCGGTTCTCCTTCAGCGCCAGCAGTGGCCAGGCGAAATCGTTCCAGTTCTGCAGCAGGGACATCAGCAGGAGCACGGCCAGGAGCGGTTTGCACAGCGGCAGCACGACGCTGACGAAGGTGCGGAACTGGCCGGCGCCGTCCATGCGCGCGGCGTCGACGAGCTCACGCGGGATCGCCAGCATGAACTGCCGGGCCAGGAAGACGCCGAACGCCGAGGCGACCGCGGGCAGGATCACCGCCCAGTAGGTGCCGTAGAGGTGCAGGGAGATCACCAGCTTGAACTGGGCCACCATGATGACCTGCACCGGCACCATCAGCGTGGCGAGCGCGACCAGGAAGATCGCGTTCGAGCCCCGGAACCTCAGCTGGGCCAGTGCGTAGCCGGCCGCGGTGCTGACCACCACCGTGAGCACGGCCGACACCAGCGAAATGGCCAGCGAGTTGCCGAGCCAGGTGAGCACCGGGTAGGTGGCGAACAGGCTGGTGAAGTTGCCGGTGGTGAGGTGCTCGGGCCACAGCCGCACTTCGCCGTCGAGCAGGTCGGCGCGCGGGGAGAACGCCACCACCGCCATCCAGTACAGCGGGAACAGCAGCACCAGGGCCACGGGTACGGCGATGAGCAGCCGCAGCGTCCGGCGGCGGCGGCGGGCCCGCTCCCGGGGGGTCATCCGGTCACGTCCGCGGTGCGGCCGGTGCGCCAGCGCGCCACGGTGAACCCGAAGGTCAGCAGCAGCAGGACCATGCCGATCGCGGCGGAGTAGCCGTGGTCCCGGGTGGTGAACGCGGTCTCGTACGCGTAGGTCACCAGCACCGACGTCGCGTCCCGGGGCCCGCCCCCGGTCATCACGAACACGATGTCGAACACCTGGAACGAGTAGATGACGTTCATGATCACCAGGAAGAACGACGACGGGCCGACCATGGGCACGGTGATGTAGCGGAACCGCTGCCGGCGGCCGGCGCCGTCGAGCCGGGCCGATTCGTAGAGGACCGGGTCGATGCCCTGCAGTCCGGCGAGGTAGATCAGCATGTTGAAACCCACTCGCCACCACAGGGTGACCAGGGCGACCGACGCGAACGCGGCCACCCCGCCGGACTGCCACTGCACCCCGCCGAGCCCCAGGGAACCCAGCAGGGCGTTGAAGATCCCGTTGTTCTCGTTGAAGACCAGGGCCCCGGTCAGCGCGGTCGCCACGCCCGACACGGCCATGGGCAGGATGAACACCGACCGGAACACCGCCCGGCCCGGCAGCACCGGGTTCAGCAGCGTGGCGGCGCCCAGGCCCAGGGCCATCGACAGCGGGGTCACCACCGCGGTGAACAGGGCCGTGTTCAGTGCGGCCAGCCAGAAGTGGACGTCGGTGGCCAGCCGCACGTAGTTGTCCAGTCCGCTCCAGCGCGCGTCGCCGAACCCGTTGTCCTGCTGGAAGCTGATGGTCAGGGCCCAGAACAGGGGCAGCACCATGAACAGCGCCAGGGTGAGCAGGTAGGGCCCCAGGAACGCCCACGCCGCACGAGCTTCACCGGCTCGACGTCGCCGCCGCGGCCCCTCACCGGGAGAACGCACCGCCACCGGCTTCACGGCCGCCTCGCCGTCGCCGCCGCGATGCCCTCGGCCATGGCCGCGAGGGTCTTGCCGGTGTCCTGCCCGCCCACGAACGCTTCCTCCAGCTGGTCACTCAGCACCAGGTTGATGGCGTCCATGGCGGGCGAAGCGACCTGCGCGGCGTCCTGCGGCTGCACCGTCGCCGCCTGCCCGAGGAAGACCGGGGTCAGCTCCGGCCGGGCGGTGAACCGCAGGTTCGCCGCGGTGAGGTCCCGGCGAGTGGGCAGGGCCGAGGACGCCGTGCAGAACTGCCGCATCGGTTCCTGCTGGGTGACCAGGTCGAGGAACGCCGCGGCCAGCGCGGGTTTGGTGGTCGCCGCGGTCGCCACCAGTGCGTTGCCACCGAGATCGCTGCCCGCGCGCACGTGCCGGGGCGCGTAGGTGGCGCCCCAGGCGAAATCCAGGGTCGAGTTCGCGTCCGGCAGCAGGAACGCGCCGCCGAAGGTCATCGCCGTGGTCTGGGCGTACCAGGTGTCGCTGGCGTAGGTCGTCGCCTTGACCGACGAGTTCGGGGGCACCAGCCCCCGCTGGAAGAAGCCCCGCGTGAAGTCGAGCGCCGCCCGCCCGGCGGCGGCATCGATGGCGGGGGTGCGCAGGTCGGGCCCGAGGAACCGGCCTCCCGCGGCGAAGAGCCACGTCAGCCAGCGCGTGACCCCGGTCGATTGCCAGTTCACCACGAACGGGTAACGGCCGGCCGGCGCGCTCCGCCGCAGCTTCACCGCGACCTGGTCGAACTGCTCCCAGGTCCACGCTTCCTCGGGCGTGCGCGGAACTTCGGTCACGCCCGCGGCCCGAAGCGCCTCGACGTTGTAGAGGATCACCGAGGTGTCGGTGTGGTGCGGCACGCCGAAGGGGGTGCGGCCCACGCACACCGCCTGCCACATCGCCGGGGTGAAGCGTTCACCGAACCCGGGCGGAAGCAGCTTCGAAAGGTCGAGGAGCTGCTTCGCACCGGCGTACACCCCGAAGGTGTCGTAGTCCACGCGGAACAGGTCGGGTGGGCGGCCGGCTTGCAGGCGGGCGTCGATGTTGGTGAAGAAGTTCTCGTACGGGGCGATGTCCAAGGCGACCCGCGCCCCGGGGTGCCGCCGGGCGAACAGGTCCGCCAGCGCGCGGAACGCCGCCAGCTCCGCCTCGGTACCCCAGAGCGCCACGGTGAGCACGTCCGGTTCGTCCGCCGCCTGTTCGCCGGGCACGAAACCGCAGGCCGCCGCCGATGCCGCCGTGGCCACGGCCCCGGCCAGGCGGAGGAAGCGACGACGGTCGGGCCACGCCACCGCACCTTCGCCGCCGGCCCGCCCCACACCCTCGATCACCAGACCATTGTGCGGCGCGGGCGACGTTCGTGCGCTGCGAGCGCTCCCCCCGAAGATCCCGGACGAGGCCGGGCGGGGCGCCTGCCGCCGGCACTCACCGCCCACCCAGCGCTTGGCCCAGCACATCGGAGAACAGCTCCGGCACCTCGATCCCGGCCGCGGCGGCCATCGTGCACAGCACGCTGGCTCGGGCGAACGAGCAGTACAGGCTCGCTTCCAGGAACCACGGCCGCCCGGCCGGGTCGACGCGGAAGTCGAACAGGCTGTACTGGCGGCACCCCAGGGCCCGGTGGCAGCGTTTCGCCGCTTCGCCGACCACGGCGGTGACGGGGTCGGCCGGATCGACGATCCAGGCGTGCGTCTCGTCCTTGGCCACCAGCTTGAGCCGCGGTTCCCGGGAGCCGCCCGCCGCCAGCTTGTCGGCCCGGTGCCGGATGGGTTTGGTGACCGGGTCGACGGCGTACTCCTCCAGGGGCAGGACCACCAGTTCGCCCCCGCGGTCGATGACTCCGCAGCGGACTTCCCGGCCCAGCGGGATGAAGTCCTCGACCAGCACGTCCGGGCCGTGGGCGAAGGCCCCGGCGAGCGCGGCTTCGAGTCCGCCGGGCTCGGTCACCAGCGAGACGCCGGTGGAGTTGTCGGCGTCGGCCGGTTTGACCACGACCGGCAACGGCCGGTCCGTCCGGTCCCCCCGGCGGAGCACGTCACCGGCCGGGACCGCGACACCGGCCGCGGCGACCACGGCTTTCGCCCGGGCCTTGTCCGCGCCGAGGGCCATGACTTCGGGGGCATTGCCGAGGTAGGCGATGCCCAGCAGATCCAGTACCGCGCGGTAGGCGGTCATCCCGGGGCGGCAGAACATCTGCGGCACCGCGACGTCGGGGCGCAGGGCGTCGGTGTGCGCGAGCGCGGCCGGGAACGTCATCGGTGCGGCGGCCGAGATGGCGCTCTCGGAAAGGCCGGACGGGAAGCGCCAGCGGCCGTCCGGGGTCACGTGGGCGTGGAGGACTTCGTACCGCCGCGGATCCCGCACGGACTCGACGCAGTCACGGGCGTAGAGCAGGGAAAGCTCGGCGAAGAAGGCGCTCTCGGCCGATCCGGTGAGGTGCAGCACGCGCAGAGCCGCCATCAGTCACCCGCCGGTTCGACCAGTTTGCCGATGTTGAAGTCGATCCGGTGCCAGTCGCGGCCGGTGACCAGGTTGCGCAGGAGCAGCCCCGGGATCTGCACGTGGTGGACCAGGAGGAAGGGCAGCGGATCGGATCGGTCGAAGATGGCGTCGGTGCCGCGGGCGAACACCCGCAGCCCTTCGCGCAGCCCACGCTGCCGCCGCAGCAGCCGCCACAGCTCGTGGTAGGTCCAGTAGGTCGGCCGGCTGTCCGGCCGCGGCGTGACCGGTGGTGCGCCGGGGTCGAGGTAGGCGGGGGCCAGGCCCGGGTGGTCACGGAAGAGGGTGATGGCCGAATGGGTGCGCGGGTTGCATTCGATCGGGAACACCCGGCCGTCCTCGGCCTGGATGAGGTCGAAGCTGATCTGGCCGGTCAGCCGGTGGAACGAGGCGAAGCGCCGGACCCACGCCTCGATCCCGGGATGGTCGGACCTCGCGTAGTTCACCTGGAACGCGGAGGACGCACAGCACACGTAGACCTTGATCTCGCCGTCCCGCACCGTGGTGTGCACGCAGTACTCCTGGCCGGCGATGAATTCCTGCATGATCCACGGGTTCCGCGGCGAGATCGGCTTGGACCGGGCGTGGGCGGCGGTCTCCGGCCGGGTGGGCCGGGGCAGGGTGGTCAGGTCGAGCCGGTTGACCGGGTCGTAGGCGATGCTCTTGAGCAGGTACGGCCGCTGCCCGGCCGCGAAGTCGAATTCGGTCACCTGCCGGGCTTCGGTGACCCGATGGGAGTCCGGTGTGGACAGACCGGCCGCGCGGGCCATGCGGGTGAACTCGTACTTGTCGTCCAGCGCGCGGACCACCTCGGCCTCCGGGTGCAGCACCGTGCAGTGGGGCTCCAGCAGGGGTTTGGCGAGGGCGTCGTAGTAGCTCGACACCGGGCTGCACACCGGGATGTAGACGTCCACGCCCTCGGCGAGCACGATGTCGAGCAGGGCCTGGGCGTACCCGGGCGCGGTGGGCGGCGGGACGGTGCGGAACCGGTCGACGGCGCGGGAGAACCGGTGCCCGGTCAGCCGGTAGCGGGCCGTCTCCACCAGGATCACGCGGTGCCCGGCCCGGTGCATCGACCGGGCCAGCTGCAGCGCCTTGGTCATCTTGCCGCCGCTGATCAGAATGGTCTTCGACGAGGTGCCGGGGGCAGCAGCGGCGGGCGCGTCGCGGCGCGGCCACACCAGCGCGACGGCGGTGAGGACCAGGTTCACCGGCAGCACGAGTTGCAGCAACGCCAGCGTTCCCAGGGTTTTCGACGCGGTCCGCAGCTTCCCCGGGCCCACCGGTGGGTTCGTCCTCATGGCGTCCCCCGGTAGGCGGCGACCATGCCGCGGTGCAGGGTGCGGGTTCCGACGACGTCGCTGTGGTCGGCCCGGTGCAGAACGCACCCGTTGTCCCACATGACGAGGTCACCGGGCGACCAGGTGTGCCGGTAGGTGCCGGCCTCGGCGGTCGAATGGGCGTAGAGGAACCGGATCACCTCGGCGGCCTCCTCGTCGTCGAGCCCGCTGATGGCCGGGCAGCGTTGCGGGGACGAGAGGTAGAGGCTGGTCCGCCCGGTGATCGGGTGCCGCCGGAAGAGGGGGTGCTCGGCCTCGCTCTCCTGCGCACCGCCCGGATCGACCCCGGTGACCCGGTGGGTGACGGTCCGGCCCGCCAGCCGGGCCCGGAGCTCGCCCGGCAAGGTGTCGAACGCGCGGTACTGGTCGGTGAACAAGGTCTGCCCGCCGCGTTCCGGGACGGTCACGGCCCGCAGCGCGGTGTAGGCCGGAGGTTCGCGCACGTAGCTGGTGTCGACGTGGAACACGCTTCGGGGTGGCTCCGATCGTCCCGCGTTCGTGACCAGGTTGAGGTCCGGGTGCCCGGGCACCGGGGTCTCCCCGGCGGTGAACACCAGCTCGCCGAAGCGGCCCAGGAACCGCGTGAAACCGCGGTCGTCGAGGTCCTGGCCGGGCAGCACGGCGAACCCGTGCTCGGCCAGCAACCCGGCCAGCACACCGATTTCTGCGTCTCCCAGCTCGGCCGGCCGCAGCCGGGTGAGCTCCACCCCGAGCGGCTCCAGCACCGTGATCCGCATGACCGCCTCCCTTTCCGGACCGCCGCCGGGGTGATCCGGCGGCCGGGTCATCGGCCGTCCACCCGGTGGATCAAGGTCACCCCGTCTCGCAGCGGGAGCAGGACCTGCTCGACGCGCGGGTCGGCGGCCACCGCGGCGTTGAACTCCGCGATCGCCGTCGCGTTCGGCGATCGCCGGCCGGTCCACGGCTCGCCCTGCATCAGCGTGTTGTCCACGCACACCACCCCGTGCGCGGACAACAGGTCCCGCTCCAGCACCGTGGCGAGGTAGCCCAGGTACCCCGCCTTGTCCGCGTCGAGGAACACGAGGTCGAACCGGTGGCCGGTCGCGCCCAGCTCGGCCAGCGTGGCGGCCGCGGGGCCGATCCGGACCTCGATCCGGCCGCCGCACCCCGACGCGCGGAAGTGCTCCGCCGCGAAGGCGGCCGCGGCGGGATCGAGCTCGCAGGCCACCACCCGGCCTCCGGCGGGCAGGGCCTCGGCCATGGCCAAAGCCGAGTAGCCGGTGAACATGCCGATGTCGAGCACCCGGCGCGCCCGGGTCAGGTGGACCAGGGTCTTGAGCAGCTGGCCTTCGACGTGCCCGGAGAGCATCTCCCGCTCCAGCACCACCGCGGCCCGGCCGGTCCCGCTCCAGTCGTGCCCGGCCGTCGCCGCGGCCAGCGCCCGCAGCGCCGGTGACTCCGGGGTGGTGTGCCGTTCCAGGTAGGGGTCCAGTCCCGCGGCGAGCTGTTCGGCTTCGCGGACCGCCCGCTCGATCTCGGAGGAGACCCCGGCCTCGTCGAGCAGCGCGGCGAGGCGGTGGAGCCGGGCGGCCAGGATGCCGATCGGGGTGACCGGACGGGCCGCGGGCGGGGCGGCGCTCACGAGGCGGGCCCGATCGCGCCTTCGGCGGCCAGGAACGGATTCAGCCCGATCCCGTCGCGGTCGTAGATCCGGCAGGTCTGCCGGTGCGCGCTCAGCGCCTCGGTCAGCTCGATCTCGGTGAGGTCGTTGACGAAGTCGCAGTGCCCGATCGGGCGCGGGACCGCGGCGCGTTGCCGGCCGTCGCGGGTCTGCACGATCTGGGCGGTGGCCCGCGCCAGCAGCTCGGGGGTCAGGTGCTCGCTGTCGAGCGAGAGCCCGAGTTTGGTCAGCAGCCACAGGATCCGGTCGCGTTCGCCGGCGGAGATGTAGCCCCGCCGCTGCGCGATCGTCGTGGACAGCGCCATGTCGACGGAGATCGCGTGGCCGTGGAAGAACGGGACCGCCGGGGTGAGCTCCAGGGTGGGGCTCCAGGTGTGGCCGAAGGCGATCACCCGGTCCAGATCCAGTTCGTGCAGGTTCGGCACCTCGAGCTCGAGCATCGTCCTGATCGCCCCGTGGGTCAGCCGATCGGCGATCCGGCGCAGCTCCGGGGTGCCGTCCAGATGACCGAAGCGGGTGCTCACCAGATCCTCGGCGTACTTCTCCAGCAGCTCGAACAACTCGGCGTTGCCGACGGTGGCGATCTTGACCAGCTCGGCCATGCCGTTGCGGATCTGCTCGGCGGGCAGCGTCCGCAGGAAGGAGAAGTCCAGCAGCACCTGGTGCGAGGCGTGGAAGGCCCCGAGCCGGTTCTTGGCGCTGCCGTGGTTGACCGCGACCTTGATCGCCACACTGGCGTCGATCAGCCCGATCAGCGTCGTCGGCACCCGGATGTAGTTGGTCGAGCGGCGGAACACCGCGCAGGCGAAACCGGCCACGTCGGTGGTCAGCCCGCCGCCGACGACCAGCACCGGTTCCTTGCGCACCAGGCCGAACTCGCCGAACACGTCCACGATCCGCTCGGCGGTCCGCAGGGTCTTGCCGGTCTCGGAGACCACGAGCGGGTACAGGACCAGCGCGATGCCGTGGTGCTCGAAGTAGGCGCGGATCCGCTCGCCGTAGAGCTGCGCGACGGTGGCGTCGACGATCGCGAGGCAGCGGTTCCACTCGCGGTAGGTCTCGGCGAGCCCGGTGTTCGCGACGTCGAACACCCCGTCGACGAGGGTCAGGGTGTAGCTGATCGGCTGGAGCGCTTCCACGGCGAAGGACGAGTCCGTGGTGGTCAGCGCGTGCGTGGCCTCGGTGGACATGAGGTGGCCTCCCATTCAGCGGTGCTCGCCCGCCGCGGCGAGCTCGCCGAATTCGAGCTGCCGCACGACCTTGGTGTCGCCGAAGTCGTGGTCGCGGGTGTTCTCGTTGGGGAACGCCACCACCGTGATGCCGGCCGCCCGCGCGGCCTCGACGCCCCCGAGGTTGTCCTCGACGGCGACGCATTCACCGGGCTCACGGCCCAGCTCGTCCAGGGCGAGGCGGTACACCTCCGGTGCCGGCTTGGGCTGCTCGGCATCCTCGGCGGCGACCACGACGTCGAAGTCCGCGGCGCGCACCTGCGGTTCCAGCGTGTCCAGCAGCGCCGTGACGTTGGCGCGCGCGGTGCTGGTCACGAGCCCGACCGGCCACCCCCGCGACTTCGCGCCGGCGATGACCTCGGCCACCCCGGGACGCGCGCTCAGCCCGGCCGTGGCCAGGTTGCGCTGGAACAACGCGGACTTGGTGGCGTGCACCGCTTCCGCGTCGACGGTCTCGCCCTGCGACCGGGCGTACTCGGCCACCCGGTCCCGGCCACCGCTCTTCTCCAGCAGGGCGCGATAAGTTTCGGGATCCCATTCCCAGCTCAGGCCGTGCTCCCGAAAGGCTTGATTGAAAGCCTCGCGCTGGAGCTCGGAGCTGTCGGCGAGCGAACTGATGGAGCCGAAAAGAACAGCGAACATGGAAATCTCCAAGGTGGGTGTGCTGATTCTCCAAGGTGCTCCCGGGCGATAGCGCCTTCGGGAGCCTCCGCGTCAGCGGACTTCACGAGCCCTCAAGGATCGGTATTCGAGCCAGGAATGATTCTGGCACGGAAAGCACCGGCGCGCGAACCGGCGGAATCCCCGGCGCGCGCGGTACCGGCGGGAAAATCGGTGGTTTAAAACGGGAAAATCAGCTCTGCGTCAGGATGGCGACCCGGATAGACCAGACCCCGCCCCGTTTGCCGTAGCCGGTGGTCCGGCCTGCGGGTCCGGGGACCACCGGCCGCGAACCATCCGCGGCTAGGCTTTCTCCAGCGACCACCCGGTTTCGCCGCGGCACGGGCGGCACGGGCGGCACGGGCGGCTCGGGCGGCTCGCACGGCTCGGACGGGGGAAAAGAACGGGTCGAACTCGACGATCGTGGACCCGTTACCGCGCGGCTGCACGTGCATAACTCCGGTTTATCGGCCCCAGTGGGTGAAATCCCGGAAATCGAAGGGTGTACCCCGCCCGGAACCACCGCCACCGCCCGGCCGCCGGTGATCGTGCCCCGGCGCGCCGGGCGGGGTGAAAGGGCCCGCCGCCGCCCTCGTTCAGGCGGAGTTCGCATCCGCGAGCTGTCCGGCGACGCTGCGGGGCTCGCGGCCCAGCAGTTCGGCGAGCACCGGGTCGACCGCCGCGAAGCGGCCTTCGCGGGCGGCCTGGAAGGTGGTGAGCGTCATCCGCGCCATCGCCTCGGGAGTGCCGGCGGCGACCTTGGCCGCGATCCAGGTTTCGTCGTCCAGCGTCACGCGCGTGATCTCACGGCCACTGGCCGCCGACGCCAGCGCGGCGACGTCGTCGAACGTCACGGCCCGGCCGGCCGTGAGCGTGACCGGGCCGTCGAAGGGGCGGTCGCCGGCCAGGATGACCGCCGCCGCTTCGGCGGCATCCGCGCGATCGGTCCAGGAGACCGGTCCGTCGGCCGGGGCGGTGATGGTGCCGGTCTGCGGCCACGGACCCAGCAGCCAGGCGAGGCTGTGGGCGTAGAAGCCGTTGCGCAGCGCGGTCCACGCCACGCCCGAATCGGCCAGGAGCTGTTCGGTGGCGGCGTGGTCACGAGCCGGGCGGAACGGGCTGTCGGCCCCGGCGCCCTGGTGGCTGGTGTAGAGGATGCGCCCGGCTTTGGCGGCGACGGCGGCCTCGATACCGACGCGGTGCAGCGCGACGGCGTCGGCGTGCGGGTCGTTGGAGGAGACGAGCAGCACCTGCTCGGCGCCCTCGAAGGAGTGCCGCAGGGCGGCCGGGTCCTCGTAGGACCCCTGGCGGACCCGCACCCCGCGGTCGGCGAAGGGCTGTGCCTTGGCGACATCGCGGACGCTGACGCCGATCTGCTCGGCGGGCACGCGCGCGAGGAGGTGTTCGACGGTGGCACCGTTCAGGGCGCCGGTCGCTCCGGTGACGACGATCACGAGGGTCTTCCTTTCGTTACCGCGGTGCGCCGGGCCCCGCGGAGAGGTTTCGGTGAGTTCAGTGGTCGCGCAACAGCGGCAGGAGGATGTCGTCGACGAGGTGCTCGAGGAACGGTTCGTCGCACGCTTCGCCCGCGATCACGATGCGGTGGACGATCACCGCCGGAGCGACTTCGGCGAAGAGCCCGGCCGCCCGGGGCGAGAGCCGCTCGCCGGGCCGGGCGGCCTCGAGCAGCGGCCCGCCGGTCATCGCCGCCTCGTCCCGGCGCAGGATGCGGCGCATCTCCTCCGCCAGCCGCGCATCGCTGCGCATCCCGGCGAACAGGGCCCCCAGCAGGCCGATCTGCTGCTCGGCGATCTGCCGGCTCAGCCAGGTGACCAGCCCGAGGAGGTCTCCTCTCAGCTCGCCCGCGGCCGGCGGGGGAGGCGTGGCGGGGGAGCGATGCTCGACCGCGGCCGCGACCAGCGCGGCCTTGTCGCGGTAGCGGCGGTAGATCGTCGTCTTCGCGGTCCCGGCCCGGCTCGCGACCGCCTCCATGGACAACTGCTCGTAGCCCACCTCGGTCATCAGCGCCAGCGTCGCTTCGAGGATGGCCAGACCACGGCTGGTGTCGCGCGGCCGCCCCGGGCCGCCCCTGCTCGAACCGGTCGGTGCGCTCCCCACGGGTCACCTCCCTTTCGATACGCTACGGTTTCGTATCGAAAATAACCCGGAACGGTCCCGTGGTCAATTCGGGCCCGGTGGTGTTCGTCTCGTCGGCCGGCTCCTCCGAACCCTCGCGCGCCCCGGCCGGACCGAGGGGATCGGTCCGGCCGTGGCGCGCGAGTGGGCCTGGCGGGCTCAGACGCTGACGCGCCAGTTGCTGTTCGGGGCCGGGACCTCGAACCGCAGCGACGAGCAGTCGTAGCTGCCGGGGTTCGGGTGCGCGGTGGGCCGCAACGGCGAGTTCGACGGGGTCGCCGCCACCCAGCTCCCGCGGACGCGCAGCTTCAGGGAACTGGACTCGAACACCTTGCCCCGGGCGTCCGCGCAGTAGTACGCCTCATCGGTCGAAGGGTCGACCGTCGAGTACAGCTCGAAGATGTCCCAGCCTTCGTCGAGACCGCTCTGGTCGCTCCCGCTCTGGGTGAACAGGGTGTCCCACGCGCCGGTCTTCACGTTGTAGAGCGAGGCGGTCCAGCCGTTGCTGCCGGAATTGGTCTTGACCTCCTGCACGGTGTAGGCCGGGTGCCCGTCCACCGTGCTGGTGTAGCGGGAGAGGAACGAGCTGTCGATGGGCACGACCTTCGCCGGGGACACCGACCGGCACCAGTCCCAGGCCCAGACCTGCCCGGCCTGGCCGAGCCCGTAGGCGGTGACGACCTCGATGCAGGAGTGCCCGGTGGGCTTCACGGTCGGTGCGTAGACGACGTCCGAGCTGTTCGAAATCCGCAGGTCCGGTACCACGCTGTGGGTCACGACCAGTCCGTCCGCGCCCGTCGAGAGCTGGGGCTCGGGTCCCCAGAAGGTGTGCTGCTGCGCGTCGGGCCGGGCGGTGCCGGCCCGGTGCGCCTGGGTCCGGCGCATCTGGAGGAACCGGTCGGCGGCGGGCCCGGCCGCGGCTTTCGCGGCGGCGCCGGTGAGTCCGGGCACCACGCCGCCGGCCGGCGCGGCGGAAGCCGGCGAGCTGCCGGCGGCGGCCGTGACGGCCGCGGCGATCAGGAGGGAGGTGAGCAGGGCAGGGAGTTTCCGCATCGAGGCATCTCCTCGTCGGTGGCGAAGGGCACGCGCGGACGGCGGGGAGGGGGAGTGGGGCCGGTCCGCGAGAACTGGATGTTAGGTCCGCGATTCCGTTACCTGGCACCGACTTTCGGCGGGTCTTCGGTATCACCGCTGGTGGGGGTGGTCATCGGGTTTTTTCCGCCGGCCGGGTTATGCCGCCATTCGGACCAAGACCGCGCCCGCCCCGGGCTTTCGATCCACAATGGACGTCCGGCGCCCGGCCGGGACGCTCAGGCGCGGGCGGCCACGCGGACCAGTGCGGCCAGCGCCCGGGAGCGGCTGTGCGGCGGCCAGGCGATGACCGTCGTCACCGCCGGTGCGTCCAGGACCGGCACGGCGGTCAGGCCCTCGGACAGCGTGGTGCGGCTGGATTCGGGCAGGACGACGGTGGTGCGTCCGAGGGCGATGAGCTGGAACAGCTGCGTCAGGTTGTGCACTTCCGCGCCGGGGCCCTGGGGGTAGCTGCCGTCGGGCCCGGGCCAGCGGGCGAGCGGGAGCTCCGGCCGCCCGGTGACCTCGGCCAGCCTCAGGTGCGGCCGCAGCGCGAGGGGGTGGGCCGTGGGCAGGACGGCGATCTGGGCTTCGGTGGCCAGGACTTCGGTGTCGAACCCGGTCGTCGAATCGAAGGGCTGGTGCAGCAGGGCGACGTCGGCCCGGCCGTCGCGGAGGGGCTGGTGGGGCTGGGATTCACAAAGCAGCAGTTCGACGGCGGCGGCGTCCGGTTCGGCGGCGTACGCGGCGAGCAGTTTCGCCAGCCGTTCGCCACCCGCGCCGGCCTTGGCGGCCAGGACGAGGGCGGGGCGGCTCGCCGTGGCGTGCCGGGTGTGCCGCTCGGCCGCGGCCAGCGCGGACAGGATCGGGCGAGCCTCGGCCAGCAGCACCGCACCGGCCTCGGTGAGGCCGACCCGGCGGCTGGTGCGTTCCAGCAGCGCGACGCCGAGCCGCCGTTCCAGCCGGGCGATCGTGCGCGACAGCGGCGGCTGGGCGATCCCCAGCCGCCGGGCGGCGCGACCGAAGTGCAGTTCCTCGGCGACCGTGACGAAGCATCGAAGCTCCCGGGTCTCCACCGGCCCAGGCTACCGGGCGATCGATGCCGCCCGGGTATCGCTGCGGGTTCGCCGGTGGTGTTGGTCCCCGGCCGGTTCGCCGCCACGATCGAGGGCATGAGCGAACAGACGATCGCACTGGTCACCGGGGCGAACAAGGGAATCGGTTACGAGATCGCGGCCGGGCTCGGCGCGTTGGGCTGGAGCGTCGGCGTCGGGGCCCGCGACGAGCAGCGTCGCGCGGACGCCGTGGCGAAGCTGCGCGCGGCCGGGATCGACGCGTTCGGCGTGCCGCTCGACGTCACCGACGACGCGAGCGTCACCGCCGCGGCGGCCCTCATCGAGGAGCGGGCGGGACGGCTCGACGTGCTGGTCAACAACGCCGGTACCGCCGGGGCGTGGCCGGATCCGCCCTCGACCCTCACCCCGGCGGCCTTGCGGGCCGTGGTGGAGACCAACGTGATCGGCGTCGTCCGGGTCATCAACACGATGCTGCCGCTGCTGCTCCGCTCCGGGCACCCGCGCATCGTCAACCAGTCCAGCCACGTCGGGTCGCTGGCCCGGCAGACCGATCCCGGGGCCGGCTTCGGCGCGGCCAGCGGGGCCTACTCGCCGTCGAAGACGTTCCTCAACGCGGTCACCGTCCAGTACGCCAAGGAGTTCGGCGACACCCTCAAGATCAACAACGTCTGTCCCGGCTACGTCGCGACCGACCTCAACGCGTTCCAGGGGACCAGCACCCCCGCGGAGGGCGCCCGGGCCGCCATCCGGCTGGCCACCCAGGCGGACGACGGGCCGACCGGGGGCCTGTTCGACGACGCCGGACCCGTGCCCTGGTAGCCCGCCCGCCGGTTCTCATGCTTTCGGCCAGGGTGCGCGCACAAGATCGTCCGCTCGGTCGAGGGCCCCCGGCGCCGGGGCGCCTACCGTGTTCGCCGTACGGACGACGCGGAGGTAGTGATGGACGAGAAGACCCACCGGCGGTTCACCTTCATCCCCGGCACCCGGGGCGGCTGCTGGTTCAGCCTGGTGGCCGGCGTGCTCCTGCTGGCCCTGGAGGTGGCCGACCTGACGACCCACACGGTGGGCAACGTGTACCTGACCGTCCTCGTCGCGGTCCTGGCCGTCATCATGATCGTGCTCGCGGTCGTCGGTCTGGCCGTGCCGCGGTTGCGGGGGCGCTGACCCCGGTCCCTCGGCCGCCCGGCGTCGCTACCCTCCGCCCTGGCGAAGGCGGAGGGTCCGCGTGGCCCACCGGTTCCACTGCTCCGGTTCGGTGGCGCACAGCTCGGTCAGGTGCCGGGCCGAGCGCGGGAAGACGATCACCTCTTCGTTGCGATCCACGCCGCCGACGATCTCGTCCGCGGCCTCGGCCGCGGAGATCGCGTCGGCCGGGACGTTCGCGTCACCGGCCGCGGACCGGCTCGTGCGGGTCGTTGCCGGGGTGTGCAGGATGGCTTTGGCGAAGATGTCCGTCGCGACGTTCCCGGGGCACACCACGCTGACGCGGACCCCGTGCGGCGCGGCTTCGATCCGCAGCGTCCTGGACAGCCCGACCACCGCGAACTTGGTCGTGTTGTAGAGGGTCTGCCCGGGGACGGGCACCAGCCCGGCCACCGAAGCCGTGTTCACGATGTGGCCGTGGCCCTGCGCGGTCATCACCCGGTAGGCCGCGGTGGTGCCCTCGATGACCGAGCGCAGGTTGAGCTCGAGGATCCGGTCCCTCTGCTCGGGGGTGGCCCGGTCGAACGGCAGGGTGCCCCCGATACCGGCGTTGTTGAACAGGTAGCCGAGCCCGTGGCTTGCGGCCACGTCCTCGACCAGGCTCGTGAGGCGCCCGCGCTCGGTGACGTCGACCCACCGGCCGGACGCGCTTGCGCCTTCGGCCTCGACCGCCGCGATCGTGGCTTCGAGGCCGGCCTGGTCGAAGTCGGCGACGACCACGGGCACCCCCCGCCGGGCGAGGACGAGCGCGAGCGCGCGTCCGATCCCGGCGCCACCGCCGGTGATCAGAGCCGCCCCCGGCCCGTTCCCGTTCCCGGACGGGCCGGTCATCGGAAAATCCGTTCAGGCATTCAGGTCCCATCCAGTGCTTCTCCGCCCTCACGGTACGCGGCCGTCGGACGAGCGGCGGCGCCGTCGCTTCGGACGGGCGCTTAAGCTGGTGATCGTGACCAAGCACAAGTGGACCGCCGCTGATCTTCCCGACCTGAGCGGGCGCACGGTCGTGGTGACGGGCGCGGCCAGCGGGGTGGGCCGCGGCACGGCGGCGGCCTTCAGTGCAGCGGGGGCGCGCACGGTGCTCGCGGTGCGCGACGTCGCGGCCGGTGAGCGGGCGGCGGCCGCGATGCCCGGGGACACCGAGGTGCGCCAGCTGGACCTGGCGGACCTGGCGTCGGTGCACGCGTTCGCCGGGGCGTGGCGGGGCGGGATCGACGTGCTGGTCAACAACGCCGGGGTGGCGATGACCCCGCACGGCCACACGGCGGACGGGTTCGAGCTGCAGTTCGGCACCAACCACCTCGGTCACTTCGCGCTGACCAACCTGCTGCTGCCCTCGATCACCGACCGCGTGGTCACCGTGGCTTCCGGGGCGCACAAGGCGGGCAGGCTCGACCTCGACGACCTCGACTACGCCCGCTCCGGCTACCACCCGGCGAGGGCCTACGGCCGGTCGAAGCTGGCGAACCTGCTGTTCACCCTGGAGCTGGAACGGCGGTGCCGGGAAGCCGGTTCGCCGGTGCGCGCGTTGTCCTCGCACCCCGGCTATTCGGCGACCAATCTCGGGACCAAGGGCCGCAACGCGCAGCTGGTCAAGATCGTTCACCTGGCCGGTCGCTACCTCGCGCAGACCGAGGCGCAGGGCGCGCTGCCGTCGCTGTACGCCGCGACCCAGGACCTGCCGGGCGCCAGCTACGTCGGCCCGGACGGGCGTTACGAGCTGCACGGGCACCCGGCGCTGGTCGGCCGGTCGGCACCGGCCAGCGACCCGGTGCTGGCGCGGCGGCTGTGGGAGACGTCGGAGCGGCTGACCGGGGTGGGTTTCCCGCTGAGCGCGAAGCCCTGACCGGATGCGATCGGCCCGGTCACTGCGGAAGGAGACGCGATGGTCCGCGAGGAAGTGAGCTTCGGAGCCGCCGGGCAGCGCCGGGCGGCCTGGTTCTACCGGCCGGAGACCACCGGAACCACCGAGACCGCCGAGGCGGTGCCGGGGGTGGTGATGGCGCACGGGTTCGGGGCCGTCCGGGCGCTGGGGCTGGACCGCTACGCGCGCCGGTTCGCCGCGGCCGGGTTCGCCGTCCTGGTGTTCGACTACCTGGGTTTCGGTGACAGCGAGGGGTTTCCCCGGCAGGTGCTCGACATCGACGCGCAGCTGCGGGACTGGTCGGCGGCGGTGGACGATCTGCGCGGACGGCCCGGGGTCGATCCCGATCGGGTGGCCCTGTGGGGGTCGTCCTTCAGCGGGGGCCACGTGGTCTCCCTCGCGGCGCGGGACGCCCGGGTGGCGGCCGTGGTCTCCCAGGTGCCCTACCTGGGGCTCGTCCGCAAGCGCGCGCTGCCCCAGCCGAGGCTGGTCAAGCTCGTGCTCAAGGCGCTGGCGGACCGGGTGGCGGGGGCCCGGTCCCCGGTGCTGGTCCCGGCGATCGGGGAGCCCGGGTCCGGCGCGCTGCTGTCGATGCCGGCCGCCGAGGCCCGGTTCCGCTCGCTGCTGGAGCCGGGCGCGCAGTGGCGCAACGCCGTCGCCGCGCGGATCATCCTGCGGCTGCCGGGCTACCGGCCGGGCACCGTGGCGGGGGAGATCGCCTGCCCGGTGCTGTTCTGCGCGTGCGAGGACGACGACATCACGCCCCGGAGCCTGATCGTGGCCGCGGCCGGGGCCGCACCCCGGGGCCGCCTGGTCACCTATCCGGGGGAGCACTTCGGGATCTACCAGGGCGAGGTGTTCGAGCGGGCGGTGCGGGACCAGACCCGGTTCCTGACCGAGCACCTCACGCGCGGGCCGCGTCCACGACCGTGACCGGGGGCCGGGCCCAGTGCGGTTCGGAGCTGGCCGGTGGTGCGCGTTGCTGCGCGAGGCGCCGTGGCCGTTCGACGGGAAGTACGCGGGCGCCGCGGCCGAGGCCGTTCCCAAACGGCCCGGCTGGACGAGGGCGCGCGCCGGTCGCCCCGGGTCGGGGCGAAGACCTACCGGCCCCGCCCCAGCAGCGCGGTCAGGCATTCGGCGTGCGCCCGGGCCGTGGCGTCGCGGACGCGCGGCAGGCAGGCGGCGAGCGGGCCGTCCGGGGACCAGACGAGGGCGAGCGTGGAAACCGTGGCCGCGCACTGCAACGGGCGGTAAGCGGTGTCCGGCATCGGGGTGGTCGGCGGGGTGGTCAAGGTCAGGATTCCCGCGCCGTGGCCGAGGCAGAGCGCGGCCCATTCGGTGCTCGCGTAGCTCAGGCGCGGGTCGGCGCCGGAATCGGTGAACGCCGCGAGCACCGCCCGGGTCAGCGGCTGCGCCGCCTGGTCGAGCAGCACGCACCGGTACCCGGACAGCGCCGCCGGGGTGAGCAGGTCCGGGACGCCGAGCGGATGGCCGTGCGGAATGCCGACCAGCAGCGGTTCCGCGGCCACCGCCGTGCCCGCGAGGCCCGGCTCGCCCGCGGGGACCGGCGCCGGCTCGTGCCCGGCGGGACACCGCACCAGCGCCAGGTCCAGTTCCCGGCCCAGCAGGGCCTCGGCCGGTTCCGCCCCGGGATCGAGGATCCGCACCGAGAGCTCGGCGGCCGGGTCGAGCGCGGTGAGTTCGCGGACCAGCCCCGGCAGGACGGGACTGGCCACCGCGGCGATCCGGATCCGGTCGTACCCGGGCCCGGCGGCCGCGGCGGCCAGCATCCGGTCGAACTGCGGGACCACCACCGCGGCGTGTTCGAGCAGCAGCTCCCCGGTTTCGGTGAACAGGCCGCCGTCCGGGCCGTCGGCCAGCAGCGCGGCGCCGGCCATGCGTTCCAGGCGCTGGAGGCGCGAAGCCAGTTTCGCCGGCGTGGTCCCGAGCACGGCCGCCGCCGCGGTCACGCTCCCGGCCTCGGCGACCGCGACGAGGATCTTCAGCTGCCGCAGCTCGATGTCCGGTGGTCCCCAGGCCGGGGTCAGCTCGTGCGGGCGGCCAGCCACGGCAGTTCCCCCACCCGCCCGCGCGGACCGGGAATCCGGCCGCGGTCCTCGTAGGAGGCTTCGAGGATCAGCTCGGCCAGCAGCTCGACGCGACCGGCGACCGGGCTGTCCTCGCGGTAGAGCAGGAAGTGGCTGGTGCGCACCAGCAGGTCCGGGATCGGCCGGTGCACGACCCCGGGCGCCAGCGGACGCGACTGCTGCACCAGCGTCACATCCCCTTGGTAGCGCACGATGTCGTCGCGCGGTCCGGAGACCGGCACGTGGTGCGCGATCACCGGGGCGAAGCCGAACGGCCCGCAGACCCGGGCGAGGAACTCGCGGCAGCGATCCGGGCCCACCGAGGAGATCCACCGCTCGTGCTCCAGCTCGGGCAGGTGCACCGCGGGCTGCGAAGCCAGGGGGTGCCAGTCCGGCAGCATCACCATCAGCGGGTCTTCGACGAGGTCGACGCGGCCGGTGTCGGCGGGCAGCTCCACGTCGCACTGTTCGGACAGCACCGCGAGTTCGAGGTTCCCGCGGCCGAGCCAGTCCAGCACCTGCGCGGTCGATTCGGCCGTCCGGATCTCCGCCTGGTCGCCGAGCCCGGCGCCGTCCAGGGCGTTGAGCAGGAAACCGGAAAACGCGGTTTCGGCCCAGCCGACGCGCAACGCGCCGGCCCGCTGGGCGCACTGGTGCGCGAGGTCCGGGCCGATCCGCGCGGTCCGCGCGAGGATCCCTTCGGCGTAATCGAGAATGAGCTGCCCGAACGGCGTCGGCCGCACCCCGGTGCGTTCCCGTTCGAACAGCGGGCGGCCGAGCAGTTCCTCGACCCGCCGCAGTTCACGGCTGAGCGCGGGCTGCGGCAGCACCAGTTGGGTGGCGGCCCGGTTGAGGCTGCCGGCTCTCGCGATCACCTGGAGGTGACGCAAATGCTTCAGTTCCAACTCCACGGATGATCACGGTATGACGCCGGGCCGGTCGGGTGCACCGGCGAAAGTAGGAAATGCTCCTTCCGAAGCGCGGATTCCACCGCGGCATAACCCGCAGGCATTACCCGGGGCCGCCGAATCCGGTGACAGTGGTGAGGCCAGCGAAGGCAGTGCCGACGGAAAAACTCTGGAAACGACCCCAGGAAAGGTGGAAGTCCCTCATGTTCGACGCGACTCCGCTCTCTTCCGACTGTGCCCGGCTGTATCCGGAGGTATCCCACGCCTGCGTCGGGGTGAGCCCGTTCAACGGTTATTTCACCGCGGACCGGCTGGTCCGGCTGGCCGCGTGGACCGCGGAGCACTTCGAGCACTTCCATTTCTTCATCCCGGACGAGGTCACCGCGTACACGCTCGAAGCGCTGGGCTACCCGCCGGCCCGGGCCCGGCAGAAGGCCCACCGGCAATCCTGCCACCTGCACAACAAGATCGGCGCCGCGCTGAGCGCGCTCGGGGTGCCCGACCCCGGCTCCCGGATCCTCGGGATGGCCCGGTTGCGCGAGCTGCCCGGCTACCGGCGGCTGGCCCGCGAGGTGGAGCACCGGTTCGAGACCGACCTCGAATTCCGCTCCGCGTGCTACGGCGCCTCCACCTGGGTGCTGCAGGACAAGGCCGGCGCCCTGCCGGACGAGGGCCGGATCCGGCTCGCGGTCCGCTACTTCCTGGCCGAGCTCCCGTTGTTCGCCGGCTCCGGGCTGATCACCGGCCACCCGCGGTCGATGTTCGTCTACCACCAGCGCGTGCCGTTCCTGCAGCAGTTCTTCGACCGGCAGCTCGGCTTCCGGCCGGAGCCGGGGCAGGGTTTCCTGGTCGTGCGGGAAGCGGCGCTGGAGGTGAGCGGCCGATGACCGACCGCCACGACGACCACTCGCTCACCCCGGTACCGCCGGCCGAGCGCCGGTCCTGGCCCTCGGTCGCGGTCCAGCGCTTCGGCCAGGTCTCCTCCTTCCAGCAGTTCATCGTCGGCGCCCTGCTCGGGTACGGCATGACCTTCGGCAACGCGGTGCTGGCCATCACCATCGGCTCGGTGCTGCTGGAGGTGATCACCGTGCTGCTCGGGATCGCCGGAGTCCGCGAAGGGCTTTCCACCTCGGTACTGGCCCGCTGGGCCGGGTTCGGCCGCAAGGGCTCCGCGCTGGTCGGCCTGCTCGTGGCGGTGAGCCTCGCGGGCTGGTTCGGGGTGCAGAACGGGGTGTTCGCGCACGGGATGCACGCGCTCGGCGGCGGGATGCCGGAGTGGGCGTGGGCGGTGGCCGGCGGGGTCGCCATCACCGCGATCACCGTCTACGGCTTCCGGCTGATGGCCTGGACCGCCTACCTGACCGTGCCCGCCTTCCTGCTGCTGGCCGGGTATTCCGTGATCGACGCGCTGGGCCACCACTCCCTCGCCGCGCTGGTGTCCGCGCCGCCGCCGGGACCGGCGCTGTCGCTGGGCGCCGGGACCACGCTGGTGTCCGGGGCGTTCATCCTCGGCGCGCTGATGACCCCGGACATGACCCGCTTCAACCGCACCCCCGCCGACGTGGTCAAGCAGACGCTGATCAGCGTGACGCTCGGCGAGTACCTGATCGGGCTGATCGGCGTGCTGCTGGCGCACGCCGCCGCGACCTCCGACATCGTCGGCATCGTCACCTCGTCCTCGGGGGTGCTGGGCACCCTGGTGCTGGCCACCGCGATCCTCAAGATCAACGACTGGAACCTGTACTCCTCGTCGCTGGGCCTGGTCAACGTCGTCGACGTGCTGTTCGGCCGCCGGATCGGCCGGGTGCACACGGTCCTGCTGCTGGGCGTGCTCGGCACGGCGGCCTCCGGGTTCGGCATCGCCGGGCAGTTCGCGGGCTTCCTGACCGCGGTCGGCGTGCTCACCCCGCCGGTCGCCGGGGTGCTCATCGCGGAGTACTTCGTGCTCCGCGACTGCCGTCCGGCGCTGGCCGCGGTGCGGGCGGGGCGGGCGGAACCGGGCCGCGACTGGGTGCCGGCCGCGCTGGTCAGCTGGGCGCTCGGAACGGCGTGCGCGATCTTCTTCGATTTCGGGATCCCCACGATCAATTCGGTGGTCGTGGCGTTTGTCTGCTACCTCGCGGCGGGCCGGTTCGCCCGCGCCCGCCGCCGGAGAACAGGAGGAACCACCGTGGTGCCGTTGATCGGCCGTGACGAGCTGAAGCGCGCGATGGACGAGGGCACGGTGATCGTGGTCGACACGATGCCGGCCGAGTACTACGCCCGGGAGCACCTGCCCGGCGCGCGCAACATCCCGGGCTTCCCCTACGAGCGGGCGGCGGAGTTCACCGATAGCCACGCCCCGCGCGTCGTGCCGGACAAGACCGCCGCGATCGTCGTGTACTGCGCCAACACCCCTTGCCGCAACAGCGAATTCGTCGGCAACCGGCTGCTCGAACTCGGCTACACCGACGTGCGCAAGTACCGCGAGGGGATCGAAGACTGGGCCGCGGCCGGGCATCGCACCGAGTCCGGCCACGGGTCTCCGGCGTCGCCGGCGCCGGTTTCTTCAAACCGCAGCGAGTAAGGAGAAAAAAATGGGAACCAGGATTCGTGTCTTCGCGGCCGCGTTCGCGATGACGGCCGGGGTGCTCGGCGGCGTGGCGGCGACCCCGGCGATCGCCGCGGAAGCGCCCGCGGTGCTCGCGCCCCAGGACAGCACCGTCATCGACGTGACCTCGGCCAACTACGACCAGGTGATGGCCATGTCCAAGACCAAGCCGGTGGTGCTGGACTTCTACGCGAGCTGGTGCGGCCCCTGCCAGAAGATGGCCCCGTACCTGGAGAAGTACCACTCCGCCGACGCCGGCAAGTGGATCTGGGCCAAGGTCGACGTGAGCAACCAGGGGCAGAACAAGGACATCGCCGACAAGTACGGGATCGAGTACATCCCGACGCTGATCGACATCGCCAGCGGGCAGGAGAAGGGCAGCCGCGTGGTCGGCTTCGACGAGGGCAGCGGTCCCAAGGACCTGCGCACCTGGCTGAACAAGCTCTGACCCGTTGATCGCCGCCGGGGCCGCGCGCCCCGGCGGCGATCGCCATCCGGCTTTCCTCGAAGGGGTACTTCCATGATGCGCCAACCGAAAACCGCCGTGCTGGTGGCTCTGCTGGCCACCGCGGCCGGGGTGCTGCCGGCCGGTCCCGCCGCCGCCGGCACCCCGGCCGCGGCTCCCGCTCCGGCGAGCGCCCGGGCCGGCGACACCGCGGTGTACATCGTGCGGCTGAAGCCGATGGCCGCGGACAAGGGCAAGGTGACCGCCGCGGCGAACGCGCTGATCGCCAAGTACGGTGGCACGCTGCGCCGCGTCTACTACTCGGTCTCGCAGGCCTTTTCCGTTTCCCTGAGCCAGGAGCAGCACGACGACTACCTGACCGACGCTTCGGTGACCACGGTGGGGGACAACCAGGTCTACACCGCGGCCGGCACGCAGGCGAACCCGCCGTCCTGGGGGCAGGACCGGATCGACCAGGCCGCGCTGCCGCTGGACCACAGCTACACCTACCCGAACACGGCGGCGAACGTGCACGTCTACGTGCTCGACACCGGGGTGCGCACCAGCCACCACGACTTCGGCGGGCGGGCGCACGCCGCCTTCGACGCCGTCGACCCGGGCGGCAACCGCAGCGGCACCGACTGCAACGGGCACGGCACCCAGGTCGCGGCCACGATCGCGGGCGGGTACTTCGGCGTCGCCAAGGCGGCTTCGGTCGAATCGGTGCGGACCCTCGGCTGCGACGGCCGGGGCACCTCCGAGCAGATCCTCTCCGCGCTGGACTGGGTGAACCTCAACGCGCAGCGCCCGGCGCTGCTCAACCTCAGCTTCGCCGGCCCCAGCGGCACGGTGCTGGACATCCAGCTGTACAAGATGACCCAGCTCGGGCTGACCTACACGACGGCGGCGGGCAACGGCTCGCCGGGCGCCGGGGTCAACGCCTGCGACACCACCCCGGCCCGCCAGACCACCGGGATCACCGTCGGCGCGACCGACCGGGCCGACCGCCGCCTGCCGTGGTCGAACTTCGGCAGTTGCGTGGACCTCTACGCGCCGGGCGAGGGCATCCGGACCGCGGGCAACGGCAGCGACACCGCGTGCACCACGGTCTCGGGCACGTCGATCGCGTCGGCGGAAGCGGCCGGGGTCGCGGCGATGTACCTGTCCGCGCACCCGCAGGCCGGTCCGGACGAGGTGACCACGGCGCTGACCACGGCCGCGACCAAGGACGAGGTCACCGACCCGGGCGACGGTTCGCACAACCTGCTGCTGCACACGGCATAACCGGCGGGCGCGGGGTGGTGCGGCCCGCGCCGCCCCGCACCGCCTCACCCGGGGGTGGCCGTCACGACGAGGGGAACCGACCATGGACGTCACCGTGTCACCCGGCCGGGCCACCCGGCTCCCGGCGCGCCCGCTGCCCGCGCTCCTGGCGCTGGCCACCTCGGTGTTCCTCGGCTGCCTGACCGAGGTCGTGCCGGCCGGGATCCTGCTCCCGGCCGCGGCCGACCTGGGGGTGTCGCCTTCGCTGGCCGGGCAGCTGGTGACCGGGTACGCGATCGCCACCGCGGTCACCGCGCTGCCGTTGACCGCGGCGACCGCGCGGATGCCGCGCCGGAAGCTGCTGCTGGTGCTGGTGGCCGGGTTCGCGGCGACGAACCTGGCCGTCGCGGTGTCCCCCTGGTTCGCCCTGGTGCTGGTGGCGCGGGTGGCTTCCGGGGCGATCACCGGGGTCCTGTGGTCGCTGGTGGCGAACTACGCCATGCGGCTGGTCCCGGCGGAACGCTCCGGGCGCGCGCTCGCCGTCGCCATGGCCGGCACCCCGCTGGGGTTCGCGCTCGGGGTGCCGGCCGGGGCCGCGCTCGGCGAGCTGGTGGGCTGGCGCTGGGTGTTCGCCGGGATGGCGCTCGTCGCGCTGGCCCTGCTCTGGTGGATCCTCGCGGTGGTCCCGCCGCTGCCCGGTGAGCCGCCCGGCGAGCGGGCCCGCCTCGGCCCGGTGCTCGCGACGCCCGGACTGCGCCCGCTGTTGCTGCTGGTGGTCACGTTTTCCTTGGCGCACAACATCTTCTACACCTACCTGGGCCCGTTCTACGCCGGGCGCGGGCACGGCGGTCTGCTCAGCACCGGCCTGCTGCTGTTCGGCCTGGCCACGGTCGCCGGGCTGTGGCTGGTCGGGCTCACCCTCGACCGGCACCCGCGCGCGGTTCTCCTCGGCTGCGCGGCGACCGTCGTCGGCTGCTTCGTCGTGCTCGCCGTCGGCGGTGACCACCCGGCGGTGCTGCTGGCGGCCAGTGCGTTGTGGGGACTGGCTTTCGGTGGTGCCCCGACTTCCTTCCAGGCCGTCACCGCGGTCCTCGCGGGCCGTCGCGCGGATCTGGCGCAGTCGGTGACCGTGGCCGGCTGGAACGGCGCCGTGGCCGGCGGTGCGCTGATCGGCGGCGTCCTGCTCGGCTCGGCCTCGGGACTGCTGGCCTGGGCCGCGGTCGCGCTGATGACGGTGCCGGTCCTGGTCGCCGGTCGGGTATTGCCGGCCCGCCGCCGATGACACGCCGAGCCGGCCGCCGCGTTTTCCGGGCGCGAGGCCCAGCGCCACGATGCCCGCACACTCTTCGATATCCCGGCTCATTTCGGTGACACACTCCGTAAAGCGGCCGAAAATCCGGCGCCGGCCGCGTTCCGCGCACTGGGTGGCCGTGGCCGGCCACGCGCCGATCCGGGGCCGGGGCCGCACTTTCTCCCGGAACCTCGGTGGCGCCCGGCTTCCGGCGGTCGTTGCCGGTCGCAAGAACCGCTAGCATCGCCCGGATGCGAGGCGACGACGCGTTCCTCACCCGGATCACGACCGTTTCGCGCCGGCTCAAGAGCGAAACCGAGCGGCGCCTGCGGACGCACGGCGTGCACGCCGGCCAGCAGTTCGTGCTGGGCTGCCTGTGGGAGCGCGACGGGCTGACCCCGGGCCAGCTCGCCACGCGCATCGGCGTGGAGGCCCCGACCATCACCCGTGCGGTCCAGCGGATGACCACCACCGGCCTGGTCCGCAGCGATCCGGACGAACGCGACGGCCGCCGGGTGCGAGTCTGGTTGACCCGCAAGGGCGAACGCCTGCGCGAGGTGGTGCCCGGAGTCAGCCGCGGGCTGCAGGAGGACGCGCTTTCCCTGCTGTCCTCGGAGGAACGCGTTACGCTGAACGACCTGCTGGGCCGGGTCGAGCGCGCGCTCGACGACTGAGGCGGGCCGGCCGGCCGAGGGGAAGGCTTTCTCGCCCGGGGTGTGTGAACCGCTGGTCAGGCCGACGCGAGGGCCTCGGCTCCGGCTGCTTCCCGGGCGTACCGGCGGGCCAGTGTGGCGCAGACGATGAGCTGGATCTGGTGGAACAGCATCAGCGGCAGCACGATCAGCCCGACCTGGGCGTGACCGAACAGCACGGTGGCCATGGGCAGGCCGCTGGCCAGGCTCTTCTTCGAGCCGCAGAACAGGATGGTGATCCGGTCGGCGCGGTCGAAGCCGAGCAGCTTCGCGCCGGTGCCGGTCACGGCGAGCACCACGGCCAGCAGCACCACGCACACGGCGAGCAGCACGAGCAGCGGCCCGAGGTCGAGCTGGTGCCAGATGCCCTCGGTCATGCCCGCGCTGAACGCGGTGTAGACCACCAGCAGGATCGAGCCGCGGTCCACCAGCTTCAGCGGCGCCGAGTGCTTCCGGATCCACTCGCCGATCCAGCGGCGGGCCAGCTGGCCGGCGACGAACGGGACCAGGAGCTGCAGCACGATGTTCAGCACCGCCGCACCGCTCACCCCGGGCCCGTCGCCGGAGAGCAGGACCGCGACCAGCAGCGGGGTCACCACGATGCCGAGCAGGTTCGACACCGACGCGCTGCAGATGGCGGCGGCGACGTTGCCCTTCGCGATCGAGGTGAACGCGATCGAGGACTGCACGGTCGAGGGCAGCAGGCACAGGAACAGCACGCCGGTGTAGAGCGGGCCGGTCAGCAGTCCGGGCGAGAGCACGGAGGTGGCGAGGCCGAGCAGGGGGAACAGCACGAACGTCGCGGCCAGCACCGTGACGTGCAGGCGCCAGTGGCGGAGCCCGTCGAGCGCCTCCTGACCGGAGAGCCGGGCACCGTAGAGGAAGAACAGCAGGCCCACGGCCACGTTCGAGGCGATCCCGAAGCCGGTAGCGGTCGCGCCGGAAGCGGGCAGCAGCGACGCGATGCCGACCGTGACCAGGATGGCCGCGATGAACGGGTCGATCCGCAGCTTGGCCAGCAGGGTGGCGACGGGGCGGGTCAGGGGCGCGAGCACGGTGGTCATGGAACTCCTCTCCCGCTCATCCTCGCCCCGACGATGATCATTCGGAACCCCGATGACCATACTGACTGTCATTGCGAATTCCGATAGGATGGGCGGCGTGCTGGATCCCCGTCTGTGCCGCTCGTTCCTCGCGGTGGCCGAAAGCCGCAGCTTCACGGCCGCGGCCCGGCGGCTGGGGGTGGGCCAGCCCACCGTCAGCCAGCACATCCGGCGCCTGGAGGCGGCGGCGGGCGGTCTGCTGTTCGCCCGCGACACCCACGCGGTCGACCTCACCGCGCGGGGCCAGGCCATGCTCGGCTTCGCCCAGACCATTGTGGACACCGAGGAGCGCGCGGCCCGGCACTTCCGCGGCGCGCAGGTCCGCGGGCGCGTCCGGTTCGGCTGCTCGGAGGACTTCGCACTCGAGGTGCTGCCGGAGCTCCTGCGCCGGCTGCGGCGCAGCCACCCGCTGGTCGACGTCGAACTGCACGTGGAGTTGTCCGACGTGCTGGCCCAGCGCCTCGCCGAGGGCCGGCTCGACCTGGTGCTCGGCAAGCGGCGGCCCGGTACCGGCCCCGGCCCGCCGCTGCGCCGTGAGCCGCTGGTCTGGATCGGCTCCGAGGCCACCGCGCTGGAGCCGGGCGAGCCGGTGCCGCTGGTGCAGTACCCGATGCCGTCGGTCACCCGGCGGCTCGCGGTCGAGGCGCTGGAACGCGCGGGCCTGGACTGGCGCGCGGCCTGCCTCACCTCCAGCCTCACCGGCCTGCGCGCCGCGGCGGCCGCGGGCCTCGGCGTCACGGTGCACGCCCGCAGCCTGGTCCCGGCGGGACTGCTCGCGCTGCCGGTGGGGCCCACCCTCCCGGACCCGGGTGAGGTCGAATTCATGCTGCTGTCGCAGGACGACGCGGAAGGACCGGCCCAGGCGCTCGCGGACTTCGTGCGGGCCCGGCTCGGCGCGCAGGGCTGACGCCCGCCCCGGCTCCCGGCCCCGGCGGACGCTCCGGCCGTGGCTTGCCCCACCGACCCCGGCTTACCCCACCAACCGTGGTCTACCCCGCCGACCCCGGCCTGTCCCACCGGCCCCGGCTTACCCCACCGACCGTGGTCTGCCCCACCGGCCCCGGCTTACCCCACCGACCGTGGTCTGCCCCGCCGACCCCGGCCTGTCCCACCGGCCGTGGCTCAGTCCGGCCGTCCGCGGGAAAGCAGCCGCCGCAGCCGCAGCAACGCCCGGTGCTGCGAAACCCGGATCGCGCCGGGAGTCGAGCCGACCGCGTCAGCCGTCTCCTCCGCCGAAAGGCCGACCACGACCCGCAGCAGGACGATGTCGCGCTGGCGCTCGGGCAGGACCTCCAGCAGCCGGGACAGCCGGTCGTTCAGCTCTCCCCGCAGGGCCAGTTGTTCCGGGCCCGGCCCGGTCGCGGCGCGGTCCGGGAGGTCGGGGACCGCGTCGGCGCGGTCGCGGGCCGCGGCGCGGCGGGCATCGGCGACCTTGTGCTGCGCGATGCCGTAGACGAAGGCGAGGAACGGGCGGCCCTGGTCGCGGTAGCCGGGCAGCGCGGTGAACACCGCCAGGCACACCTCCTGGGCCAGGTCGTCGGCGGTGGCGTACCCGCGCTCCAGGCCGCCGATGCGGCCGCGGCAGTACCGGACCACCAGCGGCCGGATGATCTCCAGCAGCCGGGCCGCCGCCTGGGGGTCCCCGGCGACCGCACCGGCCACCGGGCCGTCCAGGGACAGCCACTCCGCCGGGAACGCGGGCGCCGGCTTCTCGCGCGCCTGCTCCTTCGCCCGGATCAGCGCCGCTTCCACGTCGAGGCCGAGCTTGAGCGAGCCGAGCAGGGCAGCGTCCGCTTCGAGCACCACGGCTTCCTCCGCTTCGCCGCGCACGCCGGGGTGGCGGCGCTGGAGCCGGTCCCGTGCGTGGCGCAGGTTGGAGCGCACGGTGGCCGGGGGCATCCGCAGGGCCGCGGCGACCTCGGCCGGGGTGAACCCGTCCAGTGACCAGGCCAGCACGGTGCGCTGGGTGTCGGGCAGGGCCGCCAGCACCTCGATGACCCCGGCGTTCGGCTCGACCAGCGCGGTCAGCGCCTGGTCCCCGTCCCCGGGCTGGTCCTCTTCGAGCCAGGACTGCTCGTCCGCGACGCGCGCGGCGGCCAGCCGCACCCAGGCCCGCGGGTCTTCGGCGGGGGGCCAGGCCGCCGCGGCCTGGGACAACGCCTCGGCCGCGATGTCACGGGCCAGCGTGGGCTCCAGCCCCAGCTTGCACAGGAACGCCACCAGCGGCGCGTACTCCGAGCGGAAGAAGTCCTCCACCCCCACCGCTCCACCACCCCACCGTCCGGGAAACCGCCCTCGTTGAGTTCAGGTGCGGTGAGCGGCCCGCCAGGTGTAACGATCGGATCACGGAAGCACGCATGACTCCGCACCCGTCGGGGTACCTCCCGGAATGGCCACGAAGAAGGAACGGTTCGCCGCGGATTTCTCCGCCGGTCCGCGCGTGTCGCGCTGGACAGCGCCGGGCGCCGGGTCTTCGGACCCGGTCGCTGGTGTGGTGCGGAAAACCCGGGGTGTGACCTGGAGCGGAAGGACTGGGAAGATTCGCCATCCCTGGTACGTTGGATGTTCGGTTGCCCACCCGCCCGGTTCGGGCCGGGGCCGTGCCACCGGGAACCCATCGAGTGCCGCACGTGGTGAATCGTGCCGCGCCCGGAAGAACCCGGTTGACCGGGCAACGACCATGAATGGCAGGAGGTGAAACGCGAAAATGGAACTCACGACCACCGGCTGGCTGTCTGGCGCAGCCTGCCAGGACGAGGATCCGGAACTGTTCTTCCCGATCTCCGAGGTCGGGCCCGGCGCCCGGCAGGTCGCTCAGGCCAAGGCGGTCTGCGCGCGCTGCCCGGTCCGCGAGGCCTGTCTCTCCTACGCCCTCGACAACGGGCTGGACAACGGAGTCTTCGGCGGTACCACCGAGGTGGAGCGACGCAAGCTGGTCCGCACCAGGACCGCCGCCGCCGGCGAACGGCACCGCGCCGCCTGACCGCGCGCCGGTGACCACTTCCCGGCGACGAGGGCGAGAGCGCTTCTCCCGGAAGACCACTGGGGATCCGGCATCGGGCCCGGCCCGGCGATTCCACCGCGAATCGCCGGACCGGGCCCTTCGCCATCACCCGAAGATCTCCGGCCCATCCGAATGCGGCGGTGTTTCGAACGCGGCTGCCGCCCTTGCCAATCCGTGGTCGACCGTGAGCGCAGCGAAACCGAATCGGATCGTTTCGGTGCGGAGAAACGGGTTCGACCACCGCGCTCGCCGGGAAGTCCTCTTTGGACGCGAAACACTCGGCCGTGACGCGGGTCGGTGGGGGTGCGCGGAAGCCACTCGTCCGTGACCGTCCGGGGGCTGGCAGACTACCGCGCGTGAACGGAACTGTGCTGGTGCTGGGTGGCCGGAGCGAGATCGGGACGGCGGTCGCGGCTCGGCTGGCCGCGGGCGGGGCCCGGCGGTTCGTGCTGGCCGCGCGGCCGGGTTCGGAGCTGTCGGCCCAGGTGGCGGACCTGCGCGCGGCCGGCGCCGAGACGGTGGTGACCGCCGGCTTCGACGCCGACGACCTCGCCGCGCACCGCCCGTTGCTCGACGGGCTGATCGCCGAGCACGGACCACTGGACGTGGTGGTACTGGCTTTCGGCATCCTCGGCGACCAGGCCCGGGCCGAGACCGACGCCGCGCACGCCGCCGCGATCGTGCACACCGACTACCTCGCGCAGGTCGCGGTGCTGACGCACGCCGCGGAGTTGCTGCGCGCGCAGGGATCCGGGCAGCTGGTGGTGTTCTCCTCGGTGGCCGGAATCCGCGTCCGCCGGGCCAACTACGTCTACGGCTCGGCGAAGGCCGGCCTCGACGGTTTCGCCTCCGGACTCGCCGACGCGCTGCACGGCACCGGCGTGCACCTGCTGCTCGTGCGGCCGGGTTTCGTCGTCGGCCGGATGACCGAGGGGATGCGCCCGGCGCCGTTCTCCAGCACCCCGGACCAGGTGGCCGACGCCACGGTGGCCGCGCTGCGGCGGCGGCGCGAGGTGGTCTGGGTACCGGGCGTGCTGCGCCTGGTGTTCGCCGTGCTGCGACTGCTGCCGCGCGCGGTGTGGCGGCGGATGCCGCGCTGAGCCGCAGTCACACCAGCCCCGTCCGTCACGATCCGCGCAGCGAGCCCCAAACCGCCGTCTCCGCGCGCGTGTGGTGCGACGCCCTCGTCAGAACTCCGGGTACCCGAAGCGGCACACGGTGTCGCGAAGCCTTGTCGCGCCGGTCACAATGGCTGCGCCGAACGGGGTTCATCACAGGTTTACGACCGGATTCTCAGCTTATTCCCAGCAAACGCGGTGATCCTCGAAGGAGCGGCCCCCGATCACCGGGGCCGGTCTCTTCCGGGAAGCTAAGGGGAATCTGCCGTGCCGGTCACGTCTCGGGGCAGCCGTGTGGGCCGCCGCGTCGCGGTGGGCGTGGTGTCGACGCTGGTGCTGGCCGCCACCGGGTACGCCTGGGCGCAGCTGAGCCGGCTGGACGACGGCCTGGTCACGGCCGACCTCATCCCGCCTTCGGCCCGGCTGCCCGAGGCCCAGTCCGGCCAGCCGCTGCGGGTCGCGCAGAACATCCTGCTGGTCGGGCTCGACTCGCGCACCGGCCCGGACGGCAAGCCGCTGCCCCAGAACGTGCTCGACACCCTGCACGCCGGCAGCGGCTCGGACGGCGGCGACACCACCGACACCATGATCGTCGTGCACGTGCCGGTCGGCGGCGGCGCGGCCACCGCGATCTCCATCCCGCGTGACTCCTATGTGGACATCCCGCGGTTCGGCAAGCACAAGATCAACTCGGCCTACAGCCGCGCCCGCGCCGCCGCGCGCCCGCACCTGTCCGCCCAGGGCCTCAGCGGCCCGCCGCTGGAGGTGGCGGCCGACGCCGAGGGCGCGAAGTCCGCGATCGCCGCGGTCGAGGGGCTGACCGGACTGACCATCAACCACTACGCGGCGGTGAACCTGGCCGGGTTCGCCGCGCTCAGCGACGCCGTCGGCGGGGTGCAGGTGTGCCTCAAGGAGCCGGTGAACGACAGCTATTCCGGCGCGCACTTCCCGGCCGGGCGGCAGACCCTTTCCGGGGCCCAGGCCCTGGCCTTCGTCCGGCAGCGCCACGGCCTGCCGAACGGCGACCTCGACCGCATCGCCCGCCAGCAGGCCTTCCTGTCCGGGATGGCCCAGAACGTGCTCAGCGCCGGCACCCTGACCAACCCGGCGCAGCTGTCCGCACTGGTCAGCGCGTTGCAGGGCTCGGTCGTGCTGGACCAGGGCTGGAACATCCTGAGCTTCGCCCAGCAGTTGCACGGCCTCAGCTCGGGCTCGCTCGGCTTCGTCACCATCCCGGTGCAGAGCCTCTCGCTGTCCACCCCGTCCGACGGTGACGCGGTGAAGGTCGACCCGGCGCAGGTCAAGGCGTTCGTGCAGGAGCAGGTCGGCTCCGTGGCCAGCTCCGCCGCCGGTGGCGGCACCGAAAACAGCACGGAGAACGGCACTGAGAACGGCACGGAGAACGGCACCGTGAACGGCACCGGAAACGGCACCGGGAACGGCCGCCTGACCACCCCGCCCGGGCGCACCACCGGCGTCCGCCCGATCGCGATGACGGAATCGGCCGCCCCGCCGGCCTCGGGCACCCCGCAGCAGCCGCTGACGTCGAACGCCGCCGACTGCGTGAACTAAAGCCGGTCCACCCTGCCCGGCGGGGCTCCGGTTGACGCATCCCGGCTCGTGAGTGCCGCTGTGGACACCCACGAGCCGGTGGTGCGGACAGCTCAGACGAAGGCGCTCTGCCCGGTGATCGCCTTGCCGACGATCAGGGTGTTCATCTCGCGGGTGCCCTCGAAGGAGTAGATCGCCTCCGCGTCGGCGAAGAAGCGGGCGATGTCGTAGTCCAGCACGATCCCGTTGCCGCCGAAGATCTCACGGCTCCAGGCCACCACTTCGCGCATCCGCGCGGTGACGAAGGCCTTGGCCAGAGCGGAGTGCTCGTCCTTGAACACCCCGGCGTCCTGCAGGCGGGCCAGGTGCACCAGCATGCCCCAGGAAGCGGTGATGTGGCCGAGGCTCTTGACCAGCAGGTCCTGCACGAGCTGGAACCGGGCGATCGGGCGGCCGAACTGCTCGCGCCGACCGGCGTAATCGAGGGCCAGCTCGTAGGCGCCGATCATCACGCCCAGCGCCTGCCAGGCGACCCCGCCGCGGGTGGCCCGCAGGATCTCGGCGACGTCGCGGAAGGAGGCGATGCCCTGCAGCCGGTCGGCCTCCGGCACCCGGACGTCGGTCAGGGTGATTTCGGCGTTCTCGACGATGCGGAACGCGAGCTTGCCCTCGATCTTCACCGCCGAGAAGCCCGGGGTGCCCTTCTCGACCACGAACCCCTTGACGTTGTCGTCTTCCACGTCGCGGGCCCAGACCACCACGTAGTCGGCGAAGGTGGCGTTGCCGATCCAGCGCTTGGCGCCGTTGAGGACCCAGGAATCGCCGTCGCGCCGCGCGGTGGTGCGCATGCCGCCGGCCACATCGGACCCGCCCAGCGGCTCGGTCATCGCGAACGCGCCGATCTTGTCCATCGCGGCCAGCTCCGGGAGCCAGCGGTCGCGCTGCTCCTGGCTGCCCCCCGAGTGGATCGAGTACATCGCGAGTCCGTTGTGGACGCCGAAGAAGGTGGCGACCGAGGCGTCGACGCGGCTCATCTCCATCGCCATCAGCCCCGACAGCAGGTTGCTCACCGCGGGGCGGTGCTCGCCGTAGCCTTCGTAGGGCAGGCCGGCCAGTCCGCTCTCGCGGAACTTCCCGATCAGCTCCTTCGGAAAGGTGCCCGCGGCCCAGTTCTCGTTCACCAGAGGCTTGACTTCCTCGCGCATGAAGGCCCGGGCCTTGAGCAGCAGCTTGCGCTCCTCGTCCGAAAGCAGCGACTCGTAGTCGTAGAAGTCGGCCACGAGCTGGTCTTCGAGGGTGGTGGTCATGTCAGTCCTCCTCCGGGCGAGCACTGTCCAAAGCGGACAGCACAGCGAGCTGCTTGCGGTCGCGCGTCCCGGCGAGTTCCGAGTACGTGGAGGAGCCGTAAGCCTTTTCCACGGCTTCGATGAGCCGTTCGGTCTCTTCCGGGCCCTGGGCCGGGTGGCCCAGCCCGTCCCACAGCTTCTTCATCGACCCGCCGATGTGCTCGGCCATGTGCCGGTAGCCGCCGGGGCCGCCGCCCAGGTGCGAGCCGAGGAACGGCCCGACCGTGGACCAGCGGATGCCGAGCGAGTTGGTCATTACCGCGTCGAGCTCCTCCGGCGTGACGACACCCTGTTCGACCAGGTAGATCGCCTCACGGTTCAGCGCGTTCTGCAGCCGGTTGCCGACGAAGCCGGGCATCTCCTTGCGCTCGAGCACCGGGACCCGGCCGAGGAACCGGTAGAAGTCCATGGCCGCCCGCACGGCGTCCTCGCCGGTCCGCTCGCCCGGCACGACCTCGACCAGCGGGATCAGGTGCGGCGGGTTGAACGGGTGCCCGATCAGCACCCGCGAGGCGTCGGCCAGCTCGCCGGTGAACGCGGTGGCCGGGATGGCGGAGGAGGAGCTGAGCAGCAACGCCCGGGCCGGTGCCTCGGCCACCAGGGTGGCGAACAGGTCCTTCTTGAACTCGACGCTCTCGGGACCGTTCTCCTGCACCACGTCCGCGTCCCGCACGGCCTCGGCCACGCTGCCGGCGAGGTGCACCCGGCCGGCCAGACCGGCGACGTCGAGGCCGCGGGCGGCCAGGTGCGGGGTGAACTCGGCCAGTGCGGCGGCCACCGCCTCGGCCAGGTCCGGCCGCGGGTCGCTGACCCGGACGGTCAGCCCGTGCCCGGCGAACAACGCGGTCCACGACAGGCCGATGGTGCCGGCGCCGATCACCGCGGCGTGGGTGAATTCCGGGTTCATGACCGCGCTCCCGTCAGGTAGTCGTGGACCGGTTCGACCGGCGCCAGGGTCAGATCGGTGAGGATGTGGCTGGCCGAGACGATCTCGAGCACCGGCAGGTCGGCCAGCGGCGCCAGCACGTGCTGGAACAACTGCAGCCGCGCGGGCCCGGTCCAGGCCTGGCTGACCACGACGTCGGTGATCTGGGTGCGCACGAGCTCCAGCACCCGGGGCGAACCGTCGTAGTCCGGGATGGTCTTGAGCATGAAGGTCGGCACGGTGATCTGCGCGGTGGCCTCGGCCGGGTCGAGCGGGTGGTGCTTGTAGCCCATGGTCGCGGTGGCGACCCGGAGGCGGCCGTGGTCGAGCGTGCCGACCAGGGCACCGTTGTCGACATAGAGGTTCGGCGCCCCGACGGTCTTCGGGTAGGCGCTGACCTCGCGGCCGGACGCGGTGGCCGGGAAGTTGTCGAGGTACATCGCGTGCAGGTACTCACCGCGCTCGCCCTCGAACACGACCGGGATCGCCTGGCCGGACTCGGTGTACGGGCCGTAGCCGCTGACGTCGCCCATCTTCATCACTTCGAAGCGCACCAGCGGTTCTTCGATCCGCAGGGGCTCCGGGACGACGGCGCGCAGGGCGCCGGGGTCGGTGCGGTAGACGATGTTGAGGTATTCGCGGTCGGTGAACCGCGGGACCACCGGGGCGAACGCGGGGTTCGCCAGCGGGGTGGTGACGTGGTTCCGGACTTCCGATTCCTTCATGGTTTCCTTACCGTCCCGTCCATTTCGGAGCACGGCGCTCGGCGAAGGCGGTCATGCCCTCGCGGACGTCGGCCGAGGCCATCAGCGGCCCCATTTCCTCGCGCTGCGCGGCGAACGCGTCGGCGTCCGGCACGCCGTCGGCGGCGCGCACGATCCTCTTCACGGCAGCGAGCGCCAGCGGGGCGTTCGCCGCGAGCCCTTCGGCCAGTTGCAGGGCCACACCGGCCGCGTCCCCCGCCGGGACCACCCGGTTGGCCAGACCCAGCTCGCCCGCGCGGCGGCCGCTCACCGGCTCGCCGGTGAGCAGCAGCTCCAGGGCCAGGTGGTGCGGGATCCGCCGGGGCAGCCGGATCACCCCGCCGCCCGCGGCGATCAGCCCGCGCTTGACCTCGGGCAGCCCGAAGCGGCTGTCCTCCGCGGCGACGATCAGGTCGCAGCCCAGCGCCAGCTCGAACCCGCCGCCCATGGCCCAGCCCTCGACCGCCGCGATCAGCGGCTTGGTCAGCGCGGCCTCGGTCAGCCCGCCGAACCCGCGGCCCGGGATCTCCGGGGACTCGCCGTTCAGCGCGGCCTTGAGGTCCATGCCGGCGCTGAACGTGCCGTCGGCGCCGGTGAGGACGCCGGCCCGCAGCCCGGGGTCGGCCTCCAGGGTGTCCAGCGCCCCGGCCAGCCCGGCCGCGACCGCCGCGTTCACGGCATTGCGGGCCTTCGGCCGGTCGATCGTGATCAGCAGGGTCCCGCCGACCCGTTCGGTGCGCACCTCGGTGCTCATGACTTCACTTCTTTCCGGCTACCAGGGTGGTTCAGCGGTTCGCGAGCTCGGCCAGCACTTCGGCGGTGTCCTGCCCGGCGACCGGGGCCGGGCGGCGGATCGAGGCCGGGGTGGCGGAGAACCGCACCGGGATGCCGACCGTGCGGATGGTGCCCTCGGTCGGGTGCTCGACGGTGTCGAGCAGGTGGCCTTCGCGGACGTAGGGGTCTTCGTGGGCCTGGTCCAGCTCCAGCACCGGGGCCATCGGGATGCTGTGCTCGGCGCACACCTCGGCCCACTCGGCGGTGGTCAGCGCCGGGGCGCACTCGTCGATCAGCTCGGCCAGCGCGTCGACGTCGGCGCTGTCGATCGCCTCGCCGTTCACCCGCGGGTCCTCGGCCAGGTCCGCCCGGCCCGCCGCGGCGAAGAAGTCGCGGAAGTTCCGCGGGTTGTAGGGGATCACGCAGGCCAGGCCGTCCTTGGTGGGCGCGGCGCGGTGGCCCTTCGACATCGACAGGCCGAAGCCGGTGGGGCCCTCGGCGGGCTCGAACACGTGCCCGGCGAGGTGCTCGACCAGGGTGAACGCGATCAGCGTGTCGGTCATCGGGATCTCGACCCGCTGGCCCTGCCCGGTCCGGTCCCGGTGCAGCAGCGCGGCGAGCACGCTGTAGGCGATGGTGAGCGAGGAGACCTTGTCACCGAGGATCGTGGGCAGGTACACCGGCCGGCCGAGGGCGCGGTTGGCGATGTCGACCAGCCCGGAGGCGGCCTGCACGGTCTCGTCGTAGGCGGCGTGGCCGGCGCGGTCGGAGTCGCTGCGGAAGCCCTGGGCGTGGGCGTAGACCAGGCGCGGGTTGCGGGCGGCGACCTGGTCGTGGTCCAGGCCGAGCCGGGCCAGCGCGCCGGGGCGCATGTTGGTGATCAGCACGTCGGCGGTCTCGATCAGCGCCAGCGCCTGCTCGCGCTCGCCGGCGTCCTTCAGGTTCAGCGCGACGCTGCGCTTGTTGCGGTTGACGTTGAGGTTCAGCGGGGTCATCCCCGGCGTGGTGCGGTACGAGCCGACCCGCACCGTGTCGGCGGGCGACTCGATCTTGATCACGTCGGCGCCCAGGTCGCCGAGGATCTGCGCCGCGTACGGACCCATGACCACGGTCGAAAGGTCGATCACGCGCACCCCGTCCAGCGGGCCGGCGGCGGTTTTGGCGACGTCCATCTTCTTCCCTTCGCGACTGCGGTTCCTGCTCTGCCACCGAAGTTAGTGGCGCCGCCCGGGAAAGGGAATGATCGAAAACCTCGGAATGGCATGACCGCGGCGGTCATGCCATTTCTCTCCGAGAATTCAGCTGGTCAGCGGCTCGGTGAAGACCTCGCGGGCGGCGGCGACCAGTGCGGCCAGGTCGCCCGATTCGCCCCGGTCCCGTCGCCAGACCAGGTTGGTGTCCAGTTCGGCGTGGAAATCGGTGAACGGCAGCACGGTCACGTTCTCCAGCCGGTACAACTGCATGGGGCTGGCTTCGTCGAGCATGGAAATGGAGAAGGCCAGACCGGAGGAAATGATTTCGGAGACGCCGCCGTATCCGGTGTTGGACAGTTTGATCCGCTTTTTGATGCCGAATGAGGCCAGCTGGTGATCAAGCTGTTCGAAATAGGCCGGAGTGGATTCCTCGGGTGAAGCGACGTAGGCGTATCCACTCAGCTCCGACAGGCTCACGGCCTCGCGCCCGGCGAACTGGTCGGCCGGGACGACGGCGCCGAGCCGCTCGGTCATCACCGGCAGCGCGTCGAGCGCCGGGTCGGTGACCGGCATCCGGGCCAGCGCGAGCGCCAGCTTCCCGTCCTGCACGGCCGTGAGCAGGTCGGGACTCGCCCCGGGCCACCGCTTGAGCTCGAACCGGTCGCGGACCCGCTCGGCCAGGGCGTTCACGCGCTCGCGCAGGTCCGGGTGCACCCCGGCCGGCATCCCGAGGAACACGGTGCTGCGCCGGGGTTCGGTCGCTTCGCGCAGCCGCCAGGGGATGGCGTTGACCTGCTCCAGGACCTCGCGCGCGAGCGGCAGCAGCGCGGTACCCGCGGGGGTGAGCGTGACGTGGTGGGTGCTGCGGTCGAACAACTGCTGGCCCAGCTCGTGCTCGAGGTCCTTGACCCGCTGGCTGAGCGGCGACGCGGCCATGTGCAGCCTGCGGGCGGCAGCGGCGAAATTGAGCTCCTCGGCGACCGCCACGAAGTATCGAAGGTGCAGCATCTCCACACCGGTCAGCCTAACCGCCCGGGGCGGCCGGGCCGGGCGGGTGCGGGCGTGGTGGTGACCGGGTTCACCGGGCCGGGGCGCGGCTGCGGTGGTCCTTCCACCGCGGTCCGGCTCACCGGTCCGCCCGCTCGGATCGTCCGAAGTGGACAATCCCGGTTCCCGTTCGCGCCGGCGGCCGGGGGAAACCGGCGGTACCGCGCCGCGTCCGGGGCGTCCCGCGCCCCCGCCCGCCGCTTCTGCTCGATCGGGACGGGAACCGGCCGACGCACACCGCCCGGTGGGCCTTCCGGCCCGGAAACCGCCGCCGGGGGTCACCGGCCGGGCCGATCACCACGCAGCCGGCAGGGTGATCGTGAACGCCGCCCCGCCCTCCGGGGCCGGGCCCGCCGCCAGCGTGCCGCCCATCCGGGTGACCAGCCCGTGCACCAGCGCGAGCCCGATGCCGGAGCCGACCGGCCGGCGGTCGCGGTAGCGGGCGTTCAGCACACCGCGCTGGAACGCCACTTCGTAGTCCTCCGGGGCGAGGCCGGGGCCGCCGTCGCGCACGGACAGCCGCGCCTGCGGTCCCGCGGTGAGGGCGAAGACCATCGGCGCGCCCGCGGGGGTGACGCGCAGCGCGTTTTCGGCGAGCCCGTCCACGACCTGGTGCAGCCGCCGCGCGTCGGCCAGCACCGGGACCGGGCCGTCGGGGACTTCGACGGTCAGCGGCACGTCCTCGCGCCCGCAGCGCAGCCGCCAGACTTCGGCGCAGTCGCGGACCAGGGCGGTGAGGTCGAGGGTGGCGAGGTCGAGGCGGAACTCGTCGGCGCCGAGGCGGGCGAGTTCGAGCAGGTCGCTGACCAGCCGTTCGAGCCGCTGGGCCTCGCGGTGGATGGTCTGCCCGGCGCGGCGCGCGTCCGGGCCTTCGGCGACCCCGTCGGCGATCGCTTCGGCGAAGCCCGTCACCGCGGTCAGCGGGGTGCGCAGCTCGTGCGAAACCGACAGCAGGAACTCGCGCTGCCGGGCCTCGCTGTGGGCGAGCGCGTCGGCCAGCGCGTTCAGCGAGTCCGCGACCTCGGCGACCTCGGCCGGGCCCTCCACCGGCACTCGCACGTCCCGCCGTCCCGTGCGCAGGCTGCCGGCGACGGCCGCCGCCCGCCGCAGCGGACGGCCCAGCAGCCGCCCGCTCACGAACCCCGCCACCGCGGCCACGAGCAGCCCGATCCCGAGGGCCAGCGCGATGTTGCGCACCAGCGCCCGCTGGGTGCCCTCACCGCTGCGCGTGGGCTGGACCAGCGCGAATCCCGCCGCGCCGACCGAGCGGACCTCCACCAGGTACTGCTGCTCGTCGACGCTCACCCGGGCCGAGCGGTCCTGACCGGAGGCCAGCCCGGCCCGCACGGCCGCCCGCACCGGCACGGCCTCACCGAAGTCCTGCCCGCCCGGGCGCCGCACGACCACCGCGATGCCCTGGCCGCGCACCACGTCGGCCATCTTGCCGACGCCGAGCCGGTTGCCGATGCCGGTCGGGTCGAGCTGGCTGGCCACCACGTCGGCCTGCGCCTCGAGCGACTGCTGCAGCACGGTGTCGCCGGTGGTGCGGACCAGCCGTGCCGCCACCAGTCCGGCCACGATCACCGCGACCCCGGCCACGGCCAGGCACACCACGGTGATCCGCAGCGCCAGGGTGCCGCGGCGCCCGCTCATCCGGCGTCCGCCGCGTAGCCGATGCTGCGGACCGTCCTGATCGGACTGTGCTCGCCGAGCTTCGCCCGCAGCTGGGCCACGTGCACGTCGACCGTGCGGGTGCCGGCCGCCGCGGCGTAACCCCAGACCGCGCTCAGCAGCTGCTCGCGCGAAAGCACCTGGCCGCGGTGGCGGACCAGGTGCGCCAGCAGGTCGAACTCGGTGGAGGTCAGCGTCACCTCCCGCTCGCCCGCCCACACCCGGCGCCCGCCGGCGTCCACCCGGACATCGCCGCAGGAGTAGGTGTCACCGGCCCCGCCCGGGCCGGATCCGCGGCGCAGCACGGTGCGCACCCGCGCGGCGAGCTCCCGCGGGCTGAACGGCTTGGTGAGGTAGTCGTCGGCGCCGATCTCGAGGCCGAGCAGGCGGTCCAGCTCGTCGTCGCGGGCGGTCACGAACAGCACCGGCGTCCAGTCGCCCGCCGCGCGCAGCGCCTGGCAGATCTCGATACCGTCCATTCCGGACAGTCCGATGTCGAGCACCACGGCCACCGGCCGCAGCCGCCGGATGGTGGCGAGCGCGGCCGCGCCGTCGGCCTCCACGTGCACCCCGAACCCGTCGCGCCGCAGGTACAGCGCGGCGAGTTCGGCGATCGCGGCCTCGTCCTCCACGACGAGCACGAGGCCGCGGTTCGCTGACCCCATCCGGGCTCCCGTCTCCTCGCCGGCTACGTCGGGGAAGACGCTACGCGAGTCAGGGGGAACCGTCGCGCGCCATGTCCGAGTCGATCCCGTCGAGGGTCGACTGGATGCCGTTCAGCTCGCTGGTGGCCGCGGCCCCGCCGCCGTCGTTCGCGGCCGGGGTGCCGTTGTCGCAGGCGGTGGTGCCCAGCAGCAGGACCACCGCCATCCCCGCGACGGCCGCGAGCTTCACTTCGTCCCCGCGGGCTTGCAGTGCGCCGCGGCGAAGGCGTCGAGCTTCTGCTTGGCGGTGGCGAGCTGGCCGACCTTGCCCTGGCGCTGCTCGGCGCGCTTCTGCAGCCGGTCGGCGGCGGCGGTGTGGCCCTTGGCCTTCTGGTCGGCCGCGCGGGCCTTGAGGTTCGCCACGGACCCGGACACCTCGGCGCCGCCGTTGATCCGCTCGGTCAGGTTCTGGGCGTGCTTCTGCAGCTTCGGCACCCAGTCCCCGCAGACCTGCTGCGACTCCTCGGGGCTCAGCGTGACCGGCGCCACCGGCTGGGGTGCCGGCGCCGGGGTGCTGCTCTGGGCCGACGCCAGTGGCGCGGCCACCAGCAGGGCGGCCGCGACCCCGCCGCCCGCCAGCGTCAGCCGTCGCGTCCAAGTGGTTCCTCGCATGCTCGGTGCTCCTTGTCGTGACCCCGGCGGTCGTCCCGGGTACGGATTCGAGACTGCGGGTCCGGTGTTCGGGGGGTGTGGGGCGAATGTTCGGGTTCGGTAAAGCCCACCGGGCGTTCACGAGGGGGCCGCCGAGCGCCGCGGCCCGGCCACGGGCCCGGTCCCGGCTACCGGCGCGGGCGGACCGGCGCCCGAATAGAGTGGGCGCATGTCAGCGCCACGACGGGGGAGCACCGGCCGCACCCAGGAGGAGCGCAGCGCCGCGATGCGGGTCCGGCTGCTCGACGCCACGATCGACTGCCTGGTCGAGTACGGCTACGCGGGCACCACCACCACCCGCGTCGCCGTCCGGGCCGGGGTCACGCGCGGGGCGCAGGTGCACCACTTCCCGGCCAAGGCCGACCTCGTCACCTCGGCGATCCGGCACCTGGCCGAGAAGCGCACCGAGGTCGCGATGGCCGAGCTGGACCGGCTGCGCGCCTCGGCCGACCCGGTCGGCGACACGCTGCAGCTGCTCTGGGAGATGCACCAGGGCCCGGTGTTCACCGCGACCGTCGAGCTGTGGGTCGCCTCCCGCACCGACGCGGACCTGCGCCGCCAGATGGCGCTGGTCGAGCCGATCGCCACGGAGAGCCTGGTCGCCTTCGGCCGGGCGGTGCTGCCGGACCAGGCGGGTCACGGCGAGTTCCTGCACTCGGTGTACACCGCCATGGACGTGATCCGCGGCATCCTGATCGCGAGCTGGGCCACCCGCGACCGGGAAGACCTCGGCGCCCGCTGGGGCCGGGCCAAGCGGCACCTGCGCGTGCTCTTCACGGCCCTGCTGGAGTCCGCCTGAGCCTGTTACTCTCCAGGGGAAAGCGACTTCCGGACGAGTGAGGCGGCCAGATGACGGGGAACCCGTACGACCCGGACTGCCCGACCCGGCAGCTGCTCGACCGCATCGGCGACCAGTGGACGGTGCTCATCGTCGGCGCTCTGGCCGACGGCCCGCTGCGGTTCACCCAGGTCGGCAAGCGGGTGGAGGGCATCTCGCAGAAGGTGCTCACGCAGACCCTGCGCAGCCTGGTCCGCGACGGCATCCTCACCCGCACCGCGTACCCGGTGATCCCGCCGCGGGTCGAGTACGAGCTGACCGCGCTGGGCCACAACCTGGCCGAGCCGCTGGACCTGCTCGACCGCTGGGCCCGCCGCCACATGGACCAGGTCCAGACCGCCCGCGAAGCGTTCGACGCGGAGCAGGCCGCCGCCTCGGCCTGAGCCCGGCGTCCGAGTGGTGGTGGCCCCCGGACCGGCCCGGGCCGAGAGCGCCGGCTCAGCGCGCGACCAGCCCCGCTTCGTGGGCGAGCAGGCCGGCCTGGGTCCGGTTGGCGCAGCCGAGCTTGACCAGCATCCGGGAGACGTAGCTCTTCACCGTGGCCTCGGCCAGGTGCAGCCGCGCGGCGATGTCCGCATTGGACAGTCCCGCGCCCAGGCCGGCCAGCACGTCGCGTTCGCGCTCGGTCAGGGCGGCGGTGCGGCGGCGGGCCTCGTCGCCGCGTTCGCGGCCGTCCGCGGACAGGGCGACGAGGCGTTGCGCGGCCGAGGGGGAGAGCACCGTGTGCCCGTCGGCGGCCACGCGCACCAGCCCGATCAGGTCCTCCGGCGGCGTCGACTTGACCAGGAAGCCCGAAGCGCCGGCGCGCAGCGCGCGGATCACGTACGTGTCGGCGTCGAAGGTCGTGAGCGCGACCACCGCCGGCGGCTCGGGCAGGGCGGTGATGCGCTCGATCGCGCTCAGCCCGTCGACCCCGGGCATCCGCAGGTCCATCAGCACCACCCGCGGCCGGTACCGGATCACCGCCTCCACCGCCGCGGCGCCGTCCTGGGCCTGGGCCACCACGTCGATGTCGCCGGCCGAGCCGAGGATCGTCCGCAGGTGGGCGCAGACCATCGGCTCGTCGTCGGCCACGACCACCGTGATCACCGCGGAAGACCCTCCTTCGTCGGGACGTAGGCGGGCAGTATCGCACCCACGCGGAACCCGCCGCCCGGCCCGGGACCGGCCTCGAACCGCCCGCCGACCAGCTCCACCCGCTGCCGCAGCCCGGTGAGCCCGGCGCCCGAGCCGGTACCGGCCAGCGCCGGGTCGGGCGGCCGGGTGGCGCGGGTGCTGGTGACCTCGACGTCGATCCCGCCCGCGTGGTGGCGCAGCGAGACCTCGGCGGTCGAGCCCGGCGCGTGCTTGCGCACGTTCGTCAGCGCCTCCTGGACCACGCGGTAGGCCGTGCGCGAGATCGCCGGCGAGACCGGGCCGGGTTCGCCGGTGACCGAGAACCCGGTCGCCACCCCGACCGCCACGGACTCGGCCACCAGTTCGGCCGGGTCACCGGCCGGGGCGGCGGCCGGGGGCGAGCCGGCCGGGGTCTCGGCGCCGTTGCGCAGCACACCGACGAGGTCTCGCAGCTCGTCCAGCGCGCACGCGCCCTCACGGCGGATGTCCTCGGCCGCGGTGCGCACGGCCGGGTCCGCCGACGTGACGCCGAGCGCCCCCGCGTGCAGCACCATCAGGCTCAGCCGGTGGGTGACCACGTCGTGCATCTCGCCCGCGAGCCGCCGCCGCTCCTCGGCCCGGGCCCGCTCGGCCAGCAGGTGCTGCTCGCGCTCGGCCCGCTCGGCGCGGTCGCGCAGGGACCGCAGCAACTGCCGCCGGGCCTCGAAGTACATCGAGATCGCCACCGGCAGCGCGGTGGCCACCAGCCCGAACGGGGTGGTGTTCCAGGCCGGTTCCCACGGCCGCGTCGCCAGCACCACGAGGAGGCCGGCCAGCCACAGCAGCCGCCGCCGGTCCAGCAGCCGGGCGCCGTTGCCGAGCACCACCGAGGTGACCGTCGGGACGGTCATCAGCGTCGGCTTGACCACCGGCACCAGCAGGCCGGGGAAGAACAGATCGGAGGCCAGCATCGCCAGCCCGGCCACCACGAGCAGGCCCCCGACCTGGACCGGGTACCGCACCAGCAGCAGCAGGGAGAAGTCGCAGACCAGTTGCAGCACCAGCGGGGCGTACGGGCCGAGCGGCCCCGGGCTCGGGCCCGAGGCCAGGAACAGCCCGGTGTCGAGGGCCGCGAACACCAGCGCCGCGCCCAGCAGCCAGAGCCCGTCGGCCGGCCGGGGCCAGAGCGGGCGCCGGGCGGGGGAGTCCGTCACCCGGCCACGGTATCCGCCGGCCCGCGCGTCCGGGCCGGATCATCCACCGGCGGGGGAGGCGCCGTCGACGAAAGTTGCGCCCCGCGCCCCGGCGGGCGACTTTCGTCGACCCGATCGGCTACCGGGCCCGCTTACCCGCGCCCGGCCCGGCGCGGTGGACTTCGGCCCATGACGAGTGCAGGGCTCACCACGGGGGATCCGGACGTCGGCGCCGCGGCGCGGGAGGTGCCGGCGTTCGCCCGCGGACCGGTGTTCACGATCGCGGTGCTGGTGGCGGCCGTGCTGGTGGCGACCAGCGCGCGGTACGCGCACGGGTTCGACGAGCTCTACTTCCTGGTGGCCGGCCGGGATCACCCGGCCTGGGGGTACTTCGACCAGCCCCCGCTGGTGCCCCTGCTCGCGGGCACGCTCGACCGGCTGTTCCCCGGCTCGCTGATCGCCTTCCGCGCCCCGATGGCGCTCGCCGCGGCGGCCGGTGTGGTGGTCACCGCGCTGATCTCGCGTGAGCTCGGGGGCGGTCGCGGCGCCCAGGCCATGGCGGCGGGCGCGTACGCCACCTCCGGGCTGATCGTGATCAGCCACTGGATGGGCACCTACGTGCTCGACCCTCTCCTGTGGACGGTCGTGGTCTTCCTGCTGGTGCGCTGGACCCGGACCCGGCGCGACGGCCTGCTCGTGTGGGCGGGCGTGGTGACCGCGGTGTCCCTGGAGACCAAGTTCCTGATCCCCGCGCTGTGGGCCGCGGTGGCGCTTTCGGCCCTGGTGCTCGGCCCGCGGCGGCTGCTCTCCCGGCCGAAGCTCCGGCTGGGCGCGCTGATCGCGGTGGCTGCGACGATTCCCACGCTGGTCTGGCAGTGGCGGCACGGCTGGCCGTACGCGCACATGGCCGACGTCGTCTCGGCGGAATTCCCCGGCTACTTCCCGTTCGTCCGGGACGGGCTGCTCGGCGCGGGCCTGGGGATCGGTTTGCCGGCCCTGCTGTACGGCGGGTGGCGGCTGGTGCGCTCGCCCGAGCTGCGCCCGTACCGCTACCTGGGTGTGGCCCTGGCGCTGGTGGCCCTGGCGGTGCTGCTCACCCACGGCCGGTCGTACTACCTGATGAGCTTGTTCGCGCTGCCGTTCGCGGCCGCGGCGACGGAGCTGACCCGCCGGAACCTGGTGCGGTGGTGGAAGGTCCCGGTGTGGCCGGCCTTCGCGCTTTCGGCCGTGGTGGTCGTGGCCGGGCTCCCGGTCTGGCCGGCCTCGATGAAGACGACCTCGTTCGGCCCGGTCCCGCTCGGCAGCGGGTTCGCCGGCGGCGAGACCGCGCAGAAGGAGCTGGCCGAGGGGCTGGGCCGGACCTACGCCGCGCTGCCGCCGCGGGTGCGCGAGCAGACGGCGGTGTACTCGGAGATCTACCCGTTCGCCGCCGCCGACGAGTACTACGGACCGCGGTACGGGATCACCGACGTCTACAGTGGACACCGGGGGTACTGGTACTTCGACCGGCCGCCGGATTCGGCGCGTGACGTGCTGTTCCAGGGCTTCGACCCGAACCTGCTGCGCCCGTACTTCGCTTCGGTGACCGAGGTCTCGCCCGGGCTGATGTGGCTCTACTCCGGGCGCAAGCAGTCCTGGGACCGGATCTGGCCGGCGGTGAAGACGCAGTGATCCTCTCCCTGCCCGCCCGCTGCTACCTCCTCGCCGGTGCCGGGGGCCGGGGGCGGATCCACGATCGGCGCCGCGTCGCGATGGTGGTGCGCGCGGCCGTGCTCACCGAACTGCTGCTGCACGGCCGGATCGCCGACCACGACGGCGAGGTCTCGGTCACCGGCCGGGGCGCGACCGGCGACCTGCTGCTCGACGACGTGCTGGCCGGCCTCGCCGAGGACGGTGCGCGCTCCTGGCGCTCACTGGTGCGCCGTGACGGCCCGGACACGCTGAAATCGCTGGAACTCCAGCTCGCCGCGGCCGGACTGCTCCGCCGGCGCCCCACGAGGTTCCTCGGCCGGCCGGTGCTGGAGGTCGCCGATCCCGCGGTGGCGCACCACGAACGCGTCCGGGCCGAAGCCGCACTGCGCACCCCACTGTCCGATGTGGACGAACGAGACGCGGCGGTGGCCGCCCTCGCCGCGGTGGCCGCCCTCGGCCTGTCCCGCCGGGAGGCCCGCTCGCACTCGCGGCGCCTGGCCGAGCTGGGGGAGCGGGCGGGCCCGGCGGTGCCCGCCCTGCGGCACCTGGTCCGGGGACTGCGCCTCGCCCGGGCCTGGGCGGTGAACCCCGGGGGCTGAGGCGGGCCGGGGCATGGAGATCCTGGGGGGCGTCCGGGGGTGACGAGGCGGTGGCCGGACGCGGTCACCGCCTCGCCCGCGCTTCCGCCGTTTTCGATGGACGGATGAACCCAGCCGGACCCGGGGCAAGGTGCCCGGTACGGGGGCCACCGCACCGAGTGGTCACCCGGTGCCGCGCCGGGCCCCGGATCAGCCCTTCGGGCAACTCGGGGCCGCGGCGGCGCCCGCCCGGGCATCATGGGGCCATGGGACCACGACTTCGGCTGGTCACCGTGCGCGGGCGCGCGCTGCGGTGCCTGGTCTGCGGCGACCGGGAGTTCTCCTCCCGTGAGGTGAAGCTGAACAGCTCCGGCGCCGAGTTCCTCGGTCTGGGCTGGGCCAACCGGTCGGCCGTCGCCGTCATCTGCGGGTCCTGCGGCTACGTGCACGAGTTCGCGGGCCCGCGCCCGGACCTGTTGCGGCCCGAGCAGGGTTACCCGGCCGACGTCCGGGTGGACTGACCCGGTGCGCCCGCGGATCTGGGGCAGCGGCCGGTTCGCCGTGCCCGAGGGCTACCTGGACACGCCCAGCATCGGGATCCCGCCCGCCGCGGTCGCCGACGCCGTGGCCGGTGCGGTCGCACGGTGGCGCGCCGGGAGCGACCGGGCGCCGGACTTCGACGAACACGTCGCGCGGTCCCGGGCCGGGTTCGGGCGGCTGGCCGGGGTGCCGGCGGAGCGGGTGGCGATCGGGGCGTCGGTCTCCCAGCTCATCGCGAACGTCGCGGGCGGTCTGGGGGAGGGGGCGCGGGTGCTGGTCGCGGAGAAGGACTTCACCAGCGTCACCTTCCCCTTCGCCGCGCGGCCGGGCACCCGGCTGACCGAGGCACCGATGGCGAAGCTCGCCGACCACGTCGAGGGGCACGACCTCGTGGCGGTGAGCCTGGTGCAGTCCTCGGACGGCTCGGTGCTCGACCTCGCGGCGCTGCGGGCGGCGGCGGAGAGCGCGGGCGCGGGCGTGCTGCTGGACGTCACGCAGGCCGCCGGCTGGCTGCCGCTCGACCTCGCCTGGGCCGACTGGGTCGTCTGCGCCGGGTACAAGTGGCTGTTCTCCCCGCGCGGGTGCGCCTGGCTCGCCGTGCACCCCCGGGCACACGAGCGTACCCGGGCCGTCGCCGCCAACTGGTACGCCGGGGACGACCCCCGGGCCTCGGTCTACGGCCTGCCGCTGCGCTCGGCGCGCGACGCCCGGGCGTTCGACCTCTCCCCGGTCTGGCTCGCCCACGTGGGCGCGGCGGCGGCACTGGACTACGTCACCGGGCTGGACCTCGCCGCGGTCCGCGAGCACACCACCGGACTGGCCGATTCCCTGCTCCGGGCCCTCGGCCGGCCGGCGCGCGGGTCCGCGATCGTGGCGCTGGAGGCCGATCCGGCCCGGGTCGCCGCCGCGGGGGTGGTGGCCTCGGTGCGCGCCGGCCGCGTGCGCGCCGGGTTCCACCTCTACAACACCGCTGACGACGTCGAACGCCTTCTCACCGCATTCGGGTGAAGCCGCCGGACGCGGTGAACTACGGTATGTGCCCGTGGCTGGTCCCCATTTCTCCTCCGATCCCTCGGACACGGCACCGCTCGGCGCGGTCCCCGCTCACCCGGGGCCGCCTGCGCCTGGCCGTGGCCCGGCCCGGGACAACCGCACCCTGCTGCTGCGCGGCGCCGGCCTGGTCGCGATCGCCGTGGTGTCCGGCCTGGTCTGGTTCCTGATCCGGCACGACAGCGCGCCCGATCCGGTCGCGCAGCCGCCCGCGAAGACGAGCCAGTTCGACTTCAAGCTGGTCGAGGGCCCGAGCAAGTCCACCGACTGCGCGGCGAACTCCTACGGGAAGGCGCAGGGCTTCTTCACGGACACGCCGTGCGCCTCGCTCGCCCGGGCGCTGTACACGGTGGAGTCCGGCGACGCGAAGGCGCTCGTCTCGGTGGCGCTGGTCTCCATGCCGCAGGCGAGCCAGGCGGCCGACCTGAAGAAGCTGACCGACCAGGACGGCACCGGCAACATCACCGACCTGGTGCGCGACCACACCTACAAGGCCTCCGGCGCACCCAGCGTGAGCGGGGAAAAGGCCGCGTACGAGTCCGAAGTCGCCGGCTCCGACGTCACCATCGTGCTCACCGACTTCTTCGAAAAGCACAAGGACCCGGTCCTGCTCAAGCGCATCGCGAAGGACGCCCTCCAGTTGTCCGCCGGCCTGCGCTGACTCCTCGACGGCGGGGGAGCCGGGCGTCCCGGCGGTTCAGGAGTGCTGTCCGGGCAGCGCGATCGCGACCGGCTTCTCGGCGGCCTGCTGGCGCCACGGGGTGCCGCGCCGGGCCGCCGCGACGAGGGCCTGCAGCGCCAGGCCGCGCACGCCCGCGTCGTCGGTGTGCGTCACCACTCCGAGCCACGCCGCGGCGCAGTCCGCTTCGGCCGTGGCGACCACCGAGGCGGCCGAAGGGCCATCGGTGACCGGCTTGGCCGGTACGTACGCGGCCTCCGGCGCCACCGGCGTGGCCGAAGCGGCGGTGATCGCCTGGATCAGCACGTCGCGGCGCGCGGTGTGCTCGGCCCGCCCGCTCTTGAGCGCGTTGCCGAACTCGGCCGACAGGAAGGCCGAAACCAGCCCGTAGACCCAGAGCGCGGCGTGTTCGGCGGCCAGCGCCTTCTGCAACGGGTCGACGGCCTCGTCGGGCAGCTTGCCCGAAGGCGCGGCGATCGGCTTGGCGTCCTCGCCGCCGCCGATCGACGGCGAGACGCGCTGCAGCGCCGCGCAGCCGGCGGCCACGGAGGCGGCCAGCCCGGCGCGGTAGGCGGGCAGCCCGGGCACCAGGTCCTCGGCCTGCTGGCGCACGGCGGCGAGCCGGTCCTTGAACCCGGCCACGTCCGCCGGCCCGGCCGCGGGGGCGGTGCTCGCCGCGGGCTTCGGCCGGTTGAGCCGGTCCACCTCGGGCTTCAGGGCGGCGGCGTGGGCGGCGCGCGCGTCGGCGATCTGGGCGGCGACGTCGCCGCCCTCACCGGAAGCGAGCTTCCGCGCGGCCGCGGCGTCCGCGTCGGCGGCGGCCAGCAGCGGGGCCAGCGGGTCCGGTTCTTCGTAGTTGCCCGTGGAGCAGGCGGCCAGCGGGAGGGCCACGGCGGCGACGGCGCCGGGGCGCAGCACGCGGCGCCGGCTGAGGTCGGTCGGTCTTGCGGTCACGTCGGCCCATCCTGCCAGGCCCGGCCCCGGCCCCGCCGCTCGCGCGTCCCGGCGGGGCCGCACGATAAGCTGGTCCACCACCGCCCACCCGTCGTGACCAGCCCGCGTCACCACCGCCGAACAGGAGTGCTCCACGTGCCCAACGAACTCGCCAGCCGGCTGGAGCCGTTAGTGGCCGAAGCCGTCAGCACCGCGGGTTTCGACCTCGATTCGCTCGAGGTGCAGCAGGCCGGCCGGCGCCAGCTGGTCAAGGTCGTCGTCGATTCCGACGACGGGATCGGGCTGGACGAGGTCGCCGAGGTCAGCCGCAAGGTCTCCGCGGTGCTCGACGAAAACGAGCACGTGCTCGCGAGCGCGTACACCCTCGAAGTCACTTCGCCGGGCCTGGACCGGCCGCTGACCCTGCCGCGGCACTGGCGGCGCGCCAAGTTCCGCCTGGTGCGGGTCACCCCGGCCGAGGGCGCCGAGTACGTCGTGCGCGTCGGCCGCGCCGGCGACGAGACCGTGCGCGTGCTCGCCGACGGCCGCCTCCAGGACGTGGCCTACGCGTCGGTGGCCAAGGCCGTGATCGAGATCGAGTTCAAGCAACCACCGGCCGCGGACCTGAAACTGCTGGAAGACGACGCGGCCGGCCGGACCGAAGCGAAGGAGGAGCCGAAATGAACGTGGACATCGCCGCGCTGCGCGCGATCGAACAAGACAAGGACATCCCCTTCGACACGGTGATCGAGGCCATCGAGACCGCCCTGCTCACCGCGTACAAGCACTCCGAGGGCCACCAGCCCCACGCCCGCATCGACATCGACCGCAAGACCGGCCTGGTCCGCGTCCTCGCGCACACCCTCACCGCCGAGGGCGAGGTCGACGAGGAGTGGGACGACACCCCGGAGGGCTTCGGCCGGATCGCCGCCACCACCGCGCGCCAGGTCATCCTGCAGCGGCTGCGCGACGCCGAGCACGAGAAGACCTTCGGCGAGTTCTCCGCCAAGGAGGGCGAGATCATCGCCGGGGTGGTGCAGCGCGACGCGCGCGCCAACGCCCGCGGCATGGTCGTGATCCAGGTCGGCGACACCGAGGGCGTGCTGCCCTCGGCCGAGCAGGTCGCGGGGGAGTCCTACGAGCACGGCACCCGGATCAAGGCGTACGTGGTCGGCGTTTCGCGCAGCAACCGCGGTCCGCAGATCATGCTCTCGCGCAGCCACCCGAACCTGGTGCGCAAGCTGTTCGCGCTGGAGGTCCCGGAGATCGCCGACGGCGCGGTCGAGATCTCCGCGTTGGCCCGCGAGCCGGGGCACCGCAGCAAGATCGCGGTCCGCTCCACCATCGCCGGGGTGAACGCCAAGGGCGCCTGCATCGGCCCGATGGGCGCGCGCGTGCGCAACGTGATGAGCGAGCTGGCCGGCGAGAAGATCGACATCATCGACTACTCCGAGGACCCGGCCCGCTTCGTCGGGAATGCGCTGTCGCCCGCGAAGGTTGTCTCGGTCCGGGTGGTGGACGAACGGGCGAAGACCGCCCGGGTCGTCGTGCCCGATTTCCAGCTTTCGCTGGCGATCGGCAAGGAGGGCCAGAACGCCCGCCTCGCGGCCCGCCTGACCGGCTGGCGAATCGACATCCGGAGCGATTCGGCCCCCGCCGAGGACGAGGGTGACCAAGCCCACGCCGGACCGGAGCGGCCCGCTGCGACAACCGGTTCGGCTGAGTGAGGGTCGAAGCGCTAGACTCGGAGGTGGTTCAAGGCCCGCGGCGGGCAGCCGACCCCCAGTGCGACCCGGGTACCCCGGTGCGCACGTGTGTCGGGTGCAAGCGGCGGGCCGTGATCGGTGAGCTGCTGCGAGTGGTCGCGGTGGCCGGGCGGCTGGTCGTCGACGAAGGTCGGCGGCGGCCGGGCCGGGGAGCATGGGTGCACCCCGGGCCGGACTGCCTGGCTAAGGCCGAGCGGCGGCGGGCGTTCCCCCGGGCTCTCAGGGCCCAGGGCGCGCTCGACGCGGCGGGGCTGCGCGAGCACCCGGCACTCGCAGGGCCCACAGGGCCCGTCATGGAGACCGGACCCGGGACGTACCCGGGGCCGACAGGAATCAAGGAAGCAGGTCGACCCGTCATGAGTCAGCCGTGAAGCTGAAGCCATGAACGCGCGACAATAAGGACGAGGTCAGCGGGTGTCTTCACCGCCTGGCCTCCCCTAGATGAGGAGAGCTGTGCCAGGCAAGGCCCGTGTACACGAGCTCGCGAAAGAGCTCGGCATCACCAGCAAGGAAGTTCTCACCAAGCTCAAGGAGCAGGGTGAGTTCGTGAAATCCGCGTCGTCCACGGTCGAGGCGCCCGTCGCCCGCCGGCTGCGCGACGCCTACCCGGCCAAGGGCGGATCGAAGCCCGCCCCCACTCCCGGACCGCCGGCCCGCCCCGCGGCGCCCGCCGGAAACGGGAGCCCGACCGCTGCCCCGAGCACCCCGCAGGCCCCCCGGCCCGCCACGCCCGGTCCGCAGCACAACCAGCAGGCGCCGGCCGCCCAGGCGGCCCCGGCCGCTCCCGCGCAGACGCCGGGACCGCGCCCCGCGGCCCAGCCCGGCGGCGGACGCCCCGGACCCGGCCCCCGGCCCGGTCCGCGCACGCCCGCTCCGGCCCCGGAGGTCCCGGCGGCCAAGGCCGAGCCCGCCGCACCGGCGGCCCCGGCCGCGCCGAGCGAGCCCGCCAAGCCCGCCCCGCAGCAGCAGGACGCGGCTGCTTCGACCGGCTCGACCGGCTCGGTCGTCCCGCCGCGCCCGCAGGGTCCGAAGCCCGGCGGTCCGAAGCCCGGCCCGCGCACCCCGCGCGTCGGCAACAACCCGTTCGGCGTCGGTTCCGGTTCCCCGGCCCCGCGCCCGCCGCAGCGTCCCGGCCCCGGTGGCCAGGGCGGCGACACCCGGCCCCCGCGTCCCGGCGGTGCCGGTGGCACCGGTGACCGGCCCGCGCCGCGTCCCGGCGGCGGCGCCGGCGGCAACCGGCCGAGCCCGGGCAACATGCCCCCGCGCCCGAACCCCGGCATGATGCCGGGCCGGACCCAGCGCCCGGCCGGCCCCGGTGGCGGCGCCCGCGGTGGTCCCGGTGGCGGAGCCCGTGGTGGCCCCGGTGGCGGGGCCCGGGGCGGTCCCGGTGGCGGCGGCGGTGGCTTCCGCGGCGGTCCCGGTGGCGGTGGCGGCGGTGGCGGCTTCCGTCCCGGTGGCGGCGGCGGTGCCGGTGGCGGCTTCCGTCCCGGCGGTGGCACGGGTGCCCCGGCCGGCGGCGGCGGTTTCCGCGGTGGCGGCGGCCGTGGCGGCCCCGGTGGCCGTGGCGGCACCGCGGGTGCCTTCGGGCGCCCCGGTGGTCCCTCGCGCAAGGGCCGCAAGTCGAAGCGGCAGAAGCGCCAGGAGTACATGGACAACATGCAGGCGCCCAGCGTCGGCGGCGTCCGCCTGCCCAAGGGGCAGGGCGAGACGATCCGGCTGCCGCGTGGTGCCTCGCTGACCGACTTCGCCGAGAAGATCGACGCCAACCCGGCTTCGCTGGTGCAGGTGCTCTTCCACCTCGGCGAGATGGTCACCGCGACGCAGTCGGTGTCCGACGACATCCTCGAGCTGCTCGGCGGCGAGATGAACTACGTCGTCCAGGTCGTGTCCCCCGAGGAGGAGGACCGCGAGCTGCTGGAGACGTTCGACATCACCTACGGCGACGACGCCGGCGGTGAGGACGACCTGCAGATCCGGCCGCCGGTCGTGACCATCATGGGTCACGTCGACCACGGTAAGACCCGCCTGCTGGACACGATCCGGAAGACGAAGGTGCGCGAGAGTGAAGCCGGTGGCATCACCCAGCACATCGGCGCCTACCAGATCGAGACCGAGCTCGACGGCAACGAGCGGCTGATCACCTTCATCGACACCCCGGGTCACGAGGCGTTCACCGCCATGCGAGCCCGTGGTGCGAACTCCACGGACATCGCGGTGATCGTGGTCGCGGCCGACGACGGCGTCATGCCGCAGACGGTCGAGGCGATCAACCACGCGCAGGCCGCCAAGGCCCCGATCGTGGTGGCGATCAACAAGATCGACAAGGAGGGCGCGAACCCGGACAAGATCCGGCAGCAGCTCACCGAGTACAACCTGGTGGCCGAGGAGTACGGCGGCGACACCATGTTCGTCGAGATCTCCGCGCGGCAGAACATCAACATCGACGGACTGCTCGAGGCGATCCTGCTGACCGCGGACGCCGCTCTGGACCTCCGGGCCAACCCGGACATGGAGGCCCAGGGCGTCGCGATCGAGGCCCACCTCGACCGCGGCCGCGGCCCGGTGGCCACCGTGCTGGTCCAGCGCGGCACGCTGCGCGTCGGCGACTCCGTCGTCGCGGGCGACGCCTACGGCCGCGTCCGCCGCATGGTGGACGAGCACAACGTGGACGTCACCGAGGCGCTGCCCTCGCGTCCGGTCCAGGTCATCGGGTTCACCTCGGTGCCCGGAGCGGGCGACACCTTCCTGGTGGTCGACGAGGACCGCGTCGCCCGGCAGATCGCCGAGCGCCGCTCCGCCCGCACCCGCAACGCGCTCAACGCGTCGCGTCGCAAGCGGGTCAGCCTCGAGGACCTCGACTCCGCCCTGAAGGAGACGAGCAGCCTCAACCTGATCATCAAGGGTGACAACTCGGGTACGGTCGAGGCGCTGGAAGCGGCGCTGCTGCAGCTGGACGTCGGCGAAGACGTCGAGCTGAACGTGGTGCACCGCGGTGTCGGTGGCGTGACCGAATCGGACATCGACCTGGCGACCGCGTCCGACGCGATCGTGCTCGGGTTCAACGTCCGGGCCCAGGGCAAGGCGACCGAGCGGGCCACCCGCGAGGGCGTCGACGTCCGGTACTACACGGTCATCTACCAGGCGATCGACGAGATCGAGCAGGCTCTGAAGGGCATGCTCAAGCCGGAGTACGAAGAGGTCGAGCTGGGCCGCGCGGAGGTCCGCGAGGTCTTCAAGTCCTCCAAGATCGGCACGATCGCCGGTTGCCTGGTCATGTCCGGCGAGATCCGGCGCAACGCCCGGGCCCGCCTGCTCCGCGACGGCACCGTCGTGGCGGAGAACCTGCCGATCAGCTCGCTGCGGCGGTTCAAGGACGACGCGGTCGAGGTGCGCGAAGGGTTCGAGTGCGGTTTGACGCTGGGCTCGTACGGTGACCTCAAGATCGGCGATTCGATCGAGACCTACGAGCAGCGGGAGAAGCCCCGCGCGTAACGGTCCTCCGGTCCGGGGTGCGGTTTCGCGCCGCACCCCGGACCGGGCCGGTACGGCCCAACATTCACCGCCTATGTACGTCGGAGCCCTGGAGCTCGACATCCTGCTCGACGACGTCCGTTCGTTGAAGCAGAAGCGTTCGGTGATCAAGCCGGTGGTGGCCGAGGTGCGCAGGCGCTTCGCCGTTTCGGTGAGCGAAGCGGGTCATCTCGAACTGCACCGCCGCGCGCTGATCGGGGTGGCCGTCGTGGCCGCGGGTGGCGAACACGTCCGTGACGTGCTCGACTCCTGTGAGCGGTTCGTGGCCTCGCGACCGGAGTTCGTCCTGTTGTCGGCGCACCGCCGGCTGCTGGGCCCGGACGATTAGACAAGCACTGCCAGAAGGAGAAGTTCCATGGCCGATCCGGCTCGGGCTCGCAAGCTCGCCAAGCGGATCTCGCAGATCGTGGCCTCCGCCATCGAACACGAGGTCAAGGACCCGCGGCTGAACTCGGTGACCATCACCGACACGAAGATCACCGCGGACCTGCACGACGCCACGGTCTACTACACGGTGCTGGGCGAGAGCCTCGACGCGGAACCGGACTTCGCCGGGGCCGCGGCGGCGCTCGAATCCGCACGTGGGGTGCTGCGCACCAAGGTCGGGCAGGGCACGGGGGTCCGCTACACCCCGACCCTGGCCTTCGTCGCGGACAGCATCCCCGACGATGCCCGCCGGATCGAGGAGCTGCTGGCCAAGGCCCGCGAGGCCGACGCCGAGGTGGCCCGCCGCTCGGCGGGCGCGCAGCACGCCGGCGAGCCCGACCCGTACAAGGCCCCACGCGTCGACGAGGACGACGAGGACTTCGTGGAAGAGGAGACCCGGGGCTGAAGCGTTGTGGTGGGGGCCCGATGTCTCGTGAAGCGGCATGCTGTTCGGCCGCTCCGCGCCGGTTGTCGCCCCCTGCTCCGGGCGCCCCGCCCCGGTGGGTCCTACGGCCCCGGCAGCCCCGGCCGCCGGGCCGCCGGCCCTGAACCCGCTCGGGCCCGGGTGAAGACCGGTTTCCCGTTAGCGGCCAAGGCGCCCGGGTCCACGTCGGGCGTGGACCCGGGGGCCTTGGCCCTTTCTCAGCTGTCGGTCGTCTTGGCGCAGATCACCGGCTGGCCCGCCGCGGCCGTCGTCTTGGCCAGTTCCCGCGTTTCGTCCAGCAGGATCCGGCAGGTCAGCGCCGCGTCACCGGAGGGGGTGGCGGTCACCTTGGCCTCCTGGCCCGCGCTGACGACCACGTCCAGCCGCCACGGCAGGCCGAGCGGGCCGCGCAGCTCGTGCTGGGACACCTGGTCCTGGTACCGGTCGACGGACTCGGCGTAGCTCAGCTTCGTCACCGAGCCGGGGCTCTGGCCGGTCAGTTCGTAGCTGATGGCCCAGGACTTGCCGGTGGGGTTCGAACAGGCCGTGAGACCGGCCACCAGCACGAGGGCCGCGGTCGCGAGAGCGGTTCTCTTGATCACCCGTGGGAGCCTACTGAACCGGGCCGCGCCCCGCCTCGTCTGCCGCGGGCGTCAGCCTTCCACCGGGTGGCGCAGCGCGTCGAGCACCACGTTGACCGCGGCGCGCGGGGGAGAGCCGCGGCGCACGGCGGCGGTGATCGTGCGCGTGACCGGGACCGCCAGCTCTCGCGTCGTGACGTGGTAGCGCGGGTCCACGGCCAGTCCCGGCAGCAGCGCGATCGACAGCCCGGCCTCGACGTGCTGGAGCGTCAGCACGGAACTGCTGAACCGGCACACCACCCGCGGTTCGAAACCCGACTCCCGGCACAGCCGCGTGGCGAGGTTGGCCATGTAGGACTGGGGCGCCTCGAACGCCCAGGGCTCGTCCGCGTACGCGGACAGCTCGGCCGGCCCCCGCCCGGCCCGCCCCGGCGGCAGCACCAGCACGACCGGGTCGGTGGTCAGCGGCACGAGATCGAGGTCCGGACCCAGTGGCTGTTCGACGAAATCCGGGGTGGTGATGATGATGTCCACGTCGCCGGCCCGGAGCGCGGGCAGGCTCTCGTGCGGCTCCAGGTGCAGCAACTGCACCTCCAGGTGCGGGTGCGCCTGCGCCAGCCGGGTCACCGCCGGCATGGCCAGCGTGGGCACGGCGCTCTGGAAGGCGCCGAGCCGCACCCGGCCGACCGGCTCCTCGCCGAGACTGCGCAGCTCCGCCTCGACGGCGTCCATGTGGTCGAGCACCGCGCGCCCGCGGCGGGCCAGGATGAGCCCGGCCGGGGTCAGCCGGACCCGGCGCCCGGTGCGTTCCAGCAGCTGGGTGCGGGTCTCGGTCTCCAGCACCGCGAGCTGCTGGGACACGCTCGACGGACTCTGGTTCGACGCCTGCGCGACCGCGCGGATCGTGCCGAGCGAGTCGAGCCGGCTGAGCAGCGAAAGCCGCCACGGGTTCAGCATCCGCCCAGTGTGCGGGACCTCGATCGTTCGGTAAAGCCGAACAGCACGGCCGGAATCGTGAGCTGGACGTGACGCTCGGACCGGCTTTACCGTCGAGAGCATGGCTGCCCCCACCTCCGCCCCGCTGTCCACCCCGTCCTCCCGGCCCTTCTGGGAGGACGCCGAGCGCCACCTGGTCCGGTACCTCGGCACCGGCGGCTTCTCCCGCGAGATCATCACCCGCGCCGAAGGGAGCTTCCTGCACACCGAGGACGGCCGCCGGATCCTGGACTTCACCTCCGGCCAGATGAGCGCGATCCTCGGGCACTCGCACCCGGAGGTCGTCGAGACCGTCCGGCGCCAGGTCGGCGAGCTGGACCACCTGTTCAGCGGCATGGTCAGCCGCCCGGTCGTCGACCTGGCCCGGCGGCTGGCCGCGACGCTGCCCGCCCCGCTGGAGAAGGCGCTGCTGCTGACCACCGGCGGCGAGTCGAACGAGGCCGCGATCCGGATGGCCAAGCTGGTCACCGGCGGGCACGAGATCGTCTCGTTCGCCCGCTCCTGGCACGGCATGACCCAGGGCGCGGCCGGCGCCACCTACAGCGCGGGCCGCCAGGGCTACGGCCCCGCCGCGCCGGGCAACTTCGCCATCCCCGCCCCGCACGCCTACCGGCCGGACTTCACCACCCCCGACGGCGAGCTGGACTGGCGCCGTCAGCTCGACTTCGGCTTCGACCTCGTAGACGCGCAGTCGACCGGGAACCTGGCTGCCTGCCTGGTCGAGCCCATCCTCAGCTCCGGCGGCGTGATCGAGCCGCCGCCCGGCTACTTCGCGGCGCTGCGCGACAAGTGCCGGGAGCGCGGCATGCTGCTGATCCTCGACGAGGCGCAGACCGGCCTGTGCCGCACCGGGACCTGGTACGCGTTCGAGCGCGACGGCGTGGTCCCGGACCTGCTCACCCTGTCCAAGACGCTCGGCGCCGGGCTGCCGCTCGCGGCCGTGCTGACCAGCGCGGAGATCGAGGGGCAGGCGCACGAGCGCGGATTCCTGTTCCTCACCACGCACGTCTCGGACCCGCTGGTCGCCGCGGTCGGCAACACCGTGCTGGACGTGCTGGTCCGCGACCACCTCGACCAGCGGGCCGCCGCCCTCGGCGCGTTCCTGCGCACGGGACTGGAGCGGATCGGCGAGCGCCACGGCGTGGTCGGCGACATCCGCGGCCGCGGCCTGCTGGCCGGGCTGGAGCTGGTCGTGGACCACGAGACCAAGCAGGGTTCCGACGAGCTGGGCGCCCTGGTCACCCGCCGCTGCCTGGAACTGGGTCTGCACCTGAACATCGTGCAGCTCCCGGGCATGGGCGGGGTGTTCCGCATCGCCCCGCCGCTGACCGCCACCGAGGAGGAGCTTTCGCTGGGCCTGTCCATCCTCGACGAGGCCATCGGCGACGCGGTCGCGCGGCTGTGAGCTAGCGGCGGGGCGGCTTCAGGCCGGTTTCGCGGCCACCACGAGGTCACGCACGATGGCCTGGTCCACGCGGTGCGCGAACTGCTCGTACGGGCCGCCCTCGCGGACCTCCAGCCCAGCCCGCTTCAGCACCGCGACCAGCTCTTTGCGGGGCAGCACGTGGGTGTTCCAGGAGATCCCGAGGGCGCCGCCCGGCCGCAGCACGCGCGTCCACACCGGAACGGCGGCGGCCAGGAGGTCGCGCGGGCTGCGGGTGAGACCGGCCTCACGGTGGCTGCCGTGCTGCACGCCGTACGGGGCGTCCGTGACGACGATGTCCACCGACGCCGGGCGCAGCAGTTCGTCGGCGGTGAGGGTGTCGGCGTTGAAGAAGGTGAGCTGGCGCGTCTCGCCGGAGCGGTAGGCGTCCTTGTCGAAGGCGTACTCGACGGCGAGCCGCCGTCCGAGCCGGATCTTGTTGCGCCGCAACGGTCCCGAGTCGGCGGTGTGCTTCACGCGCTTGTTCCGCAGCCAGGTCTTGAGGAAGGCTTCGTAGGCCTCGAAGTCCTTGCCGTCCACGTCGAGGCCGGTGGCGTCGAAGCCGTACATCATGGCCTGGTTGAGCGTGGTGCCGCGGCCGCACAGCGGGTCGAGCAGGCGCAGCGGGCGGCTCGGCCACGCGGCCGGCACGTCGGTGGCCAGCAGCGTGATGTTGAGCAGCAGCTTGGTGAACTGCTCGTTGGTCTTGCCCGGGTACTTCTGGATGGTGAGCAGGTCCGAGTCCGTCTTGGCCAGCGGCGTCACGGTGACCGGGCGCAGCACCCCCTCGCCGAGCTCGAACAGCGCGTACAGCGAGGAGAGGTTGGACAGCAGCGCGAGGTCGTCCGCGGTGAGCGGGGAAGGGCTGGTGAACTTGACGTAGCCGACCCCGCCCAGCTCCACCTCCTCCACCTCGGTCAGCCCGGCCGCCAGCCCGGCCGCGCCGAACACCGCCAGCTCGGCGCGCAGCAGGGCGGGCGACGAGGCGGCGTAGACCCGGTTGGCGGACGGGTGCACGAGGATCACGTACTCAGGCATCCCGCAGAGCGTAGCGTGACGCACTGTGACAGCTACTTCGGCGCAGGACATCGAGACCGCGGCCCGGCTGCTGGCCGCGGCCACCGACGTGACCTTGCTCGGTCACGTGAACCCGGACGCGGACGCGCTCGGCAGCGCACTCGCCCTCGGCCGGGTGCTGCAGCAGCGCGGGGCCGACGTGCGGGTGTCGTTCGGCGAGCCCGATGAGGCTCCCGAGACGCTGCGCTGGCTCGACGACGGCGGCCTGCTGACCAGGGCCGACGCCCTGCCCGAAACCGACCGGCTGCTGGTCGCGCTGGACACCCCGACCCCCGCGCGGCTGGGACGGCTCGGGGCGCGGGTCGACGCCGTCCGCGCGGCCGGTGGCGACGTGCTGGTCGTCGACCACCACGCGACCAACGCCCGCTACGGCACCCACCACGTGGTGGACGAGCGCGCGGAGGCGACCGCGGTCCTGGTCACGCGGATCCTGGAGGCGATGGGCGCGCCGATCGACGAGCCGGTCGCGCGCTGCCTGTACGCCGGGATCGTCACCGACACCAGCGGATTCCGGCGGGCGAGCCCCGAGACGCACCGGATCGCGGCGCGGCTGCTGGAAGCGGGCGTCGACCCGGCGGAGGTGGCCCGGCGGATCGTCGACGACCACCCGTTCGCCTGGCTGCCGATGCTGGCCGAGGTGCTGGCCGAGGCCCGGCTGGAGCCGGAAGCCGCGCAGGGCTTCGGATTCGTGCACGCCGTGGTCCGGTCGGCCGCGGCCGAGACCGTGCGAGGCGAAGAGGTCGAGTCCGTCATCGACGTGGTGCGCGCGACGCGCGAGGCGGGTGTGGCGGCGGTGCTGAAGCAGACGGGTCCTGCGCTGTGGAACGTTTCGCTGCGCTCGGCGGGCGGCGTCGACGTGTCGGCGGTCGCCTCGGAGTTCGGCGGGGGCGGGCACCGCAGGGCCGCCGGCTGCACGGTGCCGGGCACTTCGGAGGAGGTGCTCGCGGGCCTGCGGGCGGCGTTGGAACGGGCGCCGCTGCTGGGCGCCGAGGGGTAGAGGGGCCTGAACCGGTCCCGTTCGTCCAGGACTGCGCTCGCGCCGAAGTCCCGCGTGAGGCGAAGCGCGCACTGGGAAACGGCGTCGTCGAGCTGCTCGCTGCCGTTCTGCCCGGAGCTTCTGGGGTCCACTGTCGACGGTGTGCTCCGGCTCGCTTCCCGCCGCAACCGGTCATCCGCCGGACGTGGTGATCGGTGGAGTTTCCGCCGGGTGAGCAGCGATCCCGGGCGACCGAGCCGAAAGTGTCGGTGCCGGTGGTTACCCTCCGGAGGTGTCCGAAAAAGCCCCGACGCCGGGATCCCCGCCACCGGAAGCCCGGCCGTCCGAAACCGTGTCCGCAGTCGTGTCTCCAGCGGTGTCTTCAGGAGCTGGGCCCTCGGCGGATCCGGCGCTGAAGGCCGGCCCCGGCGACCGCATCCCCGCGCGCCGGGTGCTCGGCCTCGCCCTGCCCGCGCTCGGGGTGCTGGCCGCGGAGCCGCTGTACGTGCTGGTGGACACCGCCGTGGTCGGGCACCTCGGCGCGTTGCCGCTGGCCGGGCTGGCGCTCGGCGGGGTGGTGCTGTCGCAGATCTCCACGCAGCTGACCTTCCTGTCCTACGGCACCACCTCGCGCACCGCGCGGCTGCACGGCGCCGGCCGGCGGACCGAGGCGGTCAGCGAGGGCGTACAGGCCACCTGGCTGGCGATCCTCGTCGGGCTCGTGCTGCTGGTGGCCGGGCAGTTGCTCGCGGAGCCGGTCGCCCGCGCCCTGTCCGGCAGCGGCGAAGTCGCCGGCGCCGCCGTGTCGTGGCTGCGGATCGCGCTGTTCGGCGCGCCGCTGATCCTGGTCACCATGGCCGGCAACGGCTGGATGCGCGGAGTGCAGGACGCGGCCCGCCCGTTGCGCTACGTGCTGGCGGGCAACGGAATCTCGGCCGTGCTGTGCCCGCTGCTGGTCTACGGCGCCGACCTCGGCCTGGAGGGCTCGGCCATCGCGAACGTGGTGGCCCAGGTGGTCTCCGCGTCGATGTTCCTGATCGCGCTGGCTCGCGAGCGCGTGCCGCTGCGCCCGGACTTCGGCGTGATGCGCGCGCAGCTCACCCTCGGCCGGGATCTGGTGCTGCGCAGCCTGGCCTTCCAAGCCTGCTTCGTGTCCGCGGCGGCGGTCGCGGCCCGCACGTCCACCGCAGCGGTCGGCGCGCACCAGGTCGTGCTGCAACTGTGGACGTTCCTGTCCCTGGTCCTGGACTCCGTGGCGATCGCCGCGCAGTCACTGGTCGGCGCCGCTCTGGGCCGCGGGGCCGTGCGGCAGGCGCGGGGGGTGGCCTCGCAGATCGTCGCGTACGGGCTGGTGCTGGGCTGCTTCCTGTGCGTGCTGTTCGCCGCCCTGTCCACCACCCTGCCGCACGCGTTCACCTCGGACCCCGGCGTGCTGGGCCAAATCCCGCACGCCTGGTGGTTCTTCGTGGCCCTGCAACCCATCGCCGGCGTCGTCTTCGCCCTGGACGGCGTCCTGCTCGGCGCGGGCGACGCCGCCTTCCTCCGCACCGCGACCCTGGCCAGCGCCGCCACCGGGTTCCTGCCGCTGATCTGGCTGGCCCTGGCCCTGGGCTGGGGCCTGACCGGAATCTGGGTCGGCCTGTCGCTGTTCATGGTGCTGCGCCTGGCCGCCGTGCTGGCCCGCTGGCGCTCCGGCCACTGGGCGGTAGCGGGCGCCGTGCGCTGACCCTCCCCGCCCGCCCCGGCCCCGGCCAACCCGACCCCGCCCCGCCGCTGACCCCGCCCCTTCGCCGCGCCCCGCCGCCCGCCACCACTCCCGGCCCCCGCCCCCGCCGCCCGCCACCACTCCCGGCCCCCGGCCCCGGCCCTAAGCCTGCCGTCCCGCTGCCGAGTCCTGTCGCCTGCGGGCCCGGTCGCCTGAGAGTCCGGCTATCTCGAGCCTGACCAACCAGCCATCCGGTCCTGGCCCGAATCGGGGCCTGCCGCCTTCTGCCGAGTCCGGCTGCCTGCGGGCCCAATTGCCTGCAAGCCCTGCTATCTCCGAGCCCGGCCACCTCCGGGTCCGGCCACTTCCGGGTCCGGCCACTTCCGGGTTCGGCTACTTCCAAGTCCGGCCAGCCCGGGTTCTCCTAGCCAGGAACCCGGTCGAAGACTGGGCCCCGGCTGGCCTCGCACCTGGCCCGCGACCGGCCGTCCCGGTGCCGAGCCCTTACCCGCTCCGGGTCCCGGGACCGGGGCCCGCTGGCCCCGCACCTGGTCTGGGCCTTCCCCGCCGCTGCCGCACCCCGGCTTTCGACCCCAGCAACCGTGCCTACCCAGGTGCCGGACCTCGCCGCCCCACCGCTGCCACCCGCCAACCCCGTCCCGGCCCCGGTGCCGGAACCCGCTGGCCTGCGGGCCCCGGTCCGGTGCCAGGGTGGGCGCATGCTGCCCTTCCACCAGGTCGACGTCTTCACCGGCGAGTTCCTGCTCGGCAACCCCCTCGCCGTGGTGCACGGCGCCGAATGCCTCACCGACGAGCAGATGGCCGCCTTCGCCCGGTGGACCAATCTCAGCGAGACGACGTTCCTGCTGCCGCCGAGGCACGCGGATGCCGACTACCGGGTGCGGATCTTCACCACCGAGGGCGAATTGCCCTTCGCCGGACATCCGACGCTCGGGTCCGCGCGGGCGTGGCTCGAGGCCGGCGGGGTGCCGAAAGGCGGGCACCTGATCCAGGAATGCGAGTCCGGGCTGGTGCGGGTGCGGTGTACGGGCGAGCGGCTCGCGTTCGCCGCGCCGCCGTTGATCCGTGGTGGTGACGTCGACGCGGCCGACCTCGAACAGGTGAAGCGCGCCCTGCACGTGGCGGACGAGGACGTCGTCGGCGCCCAGTGGGCCGACAACGGGCCCGGCTGGATCGCCTTGCTGCTCAAGGACGCCGAAACGGTGCTCTCGCTCAGCCCGGAACCCGGGATCGGCAACGTCGGTGTCGTCGGCCCCCACCCGCCCGGCTGCGAAGCCGCGTACGAGGTCCGCGCGTTCTCCGGCCCGGTCGAGGATCCCGTGACCGGCAGCCTCAACGCCGCGATCGGGCAGTGGCTCATCGGCACCGGGCAGGCCCCGGACTCCTACGTCGCCGCCCAGGGCACCAACCTCCACCGCCGCGGCCGGGTCCACGTCGAACGCCTCGGCGCCGACATCTGGACCGGCGGCCACACGGTCATCGGCATCACCGGCTCGGTCCGCCTGCTCTGACCGCCGCCCCTGACCGCCCCGGGGCCGGGGCCGCCCACCGGCCGCTGTGGCGAAGACCACCCAGGTGACGGCTATGGTCCGAGCTGGTCGAGGCGATACAACGGTCGAGGCGGCAGTGTCGGCGTCTTCCCCGATCACCGGCCGCGCGTGATCGGCCCCGACCCCCGGCTACCTCCTGGAGGAACCCTTGTCGCCCGGCCGCGCCACCGTCCGGTCCTGGCTCATCTGGCTCACCGCGGTCACGGTCTACCTGCTGGCCGTGTTCCACCGCACCTCGTTCGGCGTCGCCGGGTTGCAGGCGGCGGAGCGGTTCGGCGTCGGCTCGGCCGCGCTCGGCACGTTCACCGTGCTGCAGGTCGGGGTCTACGCGGCGATGCAGATTCCCACCGGCGTGCTGGTCGACCGGTACGGGCCGCGGCGGGTGCTCACCGCCGCCGTGCTCATCCTCGGGCTCGGCCAGGTCCTGCTGGGCGTCGCCGGCACCTACGGGGTCGGCCTCCTCGCGCGCGCAGTGCTCGGGCTGGGCGACGCGCTGACGTTCGTCAGCGTGCTGAGGCTCATCGCGGCGCACTTCCCGGGGCGGCAGTACGCGCTGCTCACCTCGTTCACCGCCGCGATCGGCTACGTCGGCAACCTCGCCGCCACCGTCCCGCTGACGCTGCTGCTCGATGGTCCAGGATGGACGGTCACCTTCCTCGCCGTCGGCGCGATCACCCTGCTGTACACGATTCCCGTCCTGCTGCGGGTGCGCGACACCCCGCTCGGCGTGCCCGAGCCGGTGCGCCGGCCGGTGCGCGCGGCCGAGCTGGGTCACCAGGTCCGCACGGTCTGGCGGGTCCCGGGCACCCGGCTGGGCTTCTGGGTGCACTTCACCACCATGTTCGCGCCCAACGTGCTGACGCTGCTGTGGGGCGTGCCGTTCCTGGTGCAGGGCCAGGGTCTGCCGACCGCGACGGCGAGTGCGCTGCTGACCGTGTTCGTCTTCGGTTCGATGGCCGGCGGACCGTTGCTGGGCACGCTGATCGGCCGCCGCCCGTCGCTGCGGATGCCGCTGGTCGGCGGATACCTCGGGGGCGCCGCGCTGGTCTGGTCGGTGCTGCTCGGCTGGAGCGGGCCGGTGCCGATGGGGGTGCTCATCCCCGCGTTCGCGTTCCTGGCGCTGGGCGGTCCGGCCTCGATGATCGGCTTCGCGCTCGCCCGCGACTACAACCCGATGGAGCGCGTCGGCACCGCGACCGGCGTGGTGAACGTCGGCGGCTTCGTCGCCACCACCATCGCCGCGCTGGCCGTCGGCGTGCTGCTGCAGTGGACGGGCGGGAACTTCCGCCTGGCGCTGCTGGCCGTCGTGGCCGTGCTCGCCCTGGGCACGGCCCGCATGCTGGTGTGGTGGCGGCGGGCCCGCGCGCACCTGCTCGCGGCCGAAGCCCGCGGCGAGGTCGTGCCGGTCCGCATCCGCCGCCGCCCCTGGGACGCCGCCACCGAAAGCACCGCCACCACCACGACCGTCGCCGCCTGACCGACCCGGCCCGGCCTGACCGACCGCACCCGGCCCGGCAAACCCACCGGGTCCGGCCAACCGCACCAGGCTCGGCGAACCCCACCAGGCTCGGCGAACCCCACCAGGCTCGGCGAACCCCACCAGGCCCGGCGAACCCCACTGGGCCTGGCCCGCCGCGCCTGGCCCGGCAAACCTCCGACCCGTCAATCCACCGGCCCGTCAACCCACCGGGCCCTCGCATCCCTCGCGCCCCAGTCTCCTCGCCAGGCCCGCAAACCCCGGTCGATCCCGCAGACCCCCAGCCCCACCGATCCGGCCGACCCCACCTGATCGACCGCGCCCGGCCCGGCAAACCCGCCGGGCCGGGCTAACCGCGCCTGGCCCGGCAAGCCCCCCTGGCCCGGCAAGCCCGCTGGGCCCTCGCGTCCTGCATCCCCCAAGCACTTCGCTGGTCCCCCCAACCCCGGCCGACCCCTCCGACCCCAACCCCGCCGATCCCACGCACCTCACCTGCCTCACGCACCCCACTTACCCCTCCGACCCAACCCCACCGATCCCACGCACCCCACCTGCCTCACGCATCCCACCGACCCCGTAAACCCCACCACCGCACACACCCGCCCGTCCTCGACAGCGTCCGCCCCAGACCTCGGCGCCGGTCCTGCCCGCAGGCCGCTTCCCCCCGTCTGGATACAGTTTCGCCCGTGTCTCGCCCGAAGGAACCGCGCCGCCCCGCTCCGCCGCCCGGTCTGCTCATCGTCGACAAGCCGGCCGGGATGACCTCGCACGACGTGGTCGCGCGGGCCCGGCGGATCATGGGCACCCGCAAGGTCGGCCACGCCGGCACGCTCGACCCGATGGCGACCGGGGTGCTCGTGCTGGGGATCGAGCGGGCCACCAAGCTGCTCGGCCACCTCGCCCTCGACCGCAAGACCTACCTGGCCACGCTGACCCTCGGCCGCTCCACCACGACCGACGACGCCGAGGGCGAGACGCTCACCGAAGCCGGGCCCGGCGCCGTCGAGAAGGTGACCGACGAGCGGATCGCCGCCGGGATCGCCGCGCTCAGCGGCGACATCCAGCAGGTGCCCAGCGCGGTCAGCGCGGTGAAGGTGGACGGCAAGCGCGCGTACGCCCGCGTGCGCGCCGGGGAGGAGGTCGTCCTGCCACCGCGGCCGGTCACCGTCTTCCGCTTCGACCGGCTGGCCACCCGCCGCGAGGGCGACCGGATCGAGCTGGACGCCGTGGTCGAGTGCTCCTCCGGCACCTACGTCCGCGCGCTGGCCCGTGACCTCGGCGCCGCGCTCGGCACCGGCGGTCACCTGATGGCGCTGCGGCGCACCACCGTCGGGCCGTTCACCCTGGCCAAGGCGCGCACGCTCGACCAGCTCGAACAGCAGCCGGAGCTTTCGCTGGACCTCGACGCGGCCGTCGCCGCCGCGTTCCCGCGCCACGAGCTCGACGAGGCCGCCGCGCGCGCCGTCCGGTACGGCCGGCACATCCCGGCGGCGGGCATCCAGGGTACCTACGGGCTGTTCGGTCCGGACGGCCGCGTACTCGCGCTGGCCGCCGACACCGAGGGTGTGGCCCGGTCGGTGGTGGTCCTGCTCCCCGCCTAGGCTGGGCCCGGAGCGGAGACCGGCGCGGGGAGGGTTGAGGACAGTGCAGCGGTGGCGTGGCCTGGGGGACCTCCCGGGCGGCTGGGGACGGTGCGTGGTCACCATCGGCGTGTTCGACGGCGTGCACCGCGGGCACCAGGCGCTGATCGCGCGCACGGTGGCGGCCGCGGCCGAGCGCGGACTGCCGGGCGTGCTGCTGACCTTCGACCCGCACCCGTCCGAGGTGCTGCGCCCGGGCAGCCACCCCGCGCAGCTGACCACCTTGCGGCGCAAGGCCGAACTGGTCGAGGGGCTCGGCATCGACGCGTTGGCCGTACTGCCGTTCACCCTGGAGCTGTCCAAGCTGAGCCCGCACGAGTTCGTGCACGAGGTGCTGGTGGACCGGCTGCACACCGCGGCCGTGGTGGTGGGCGACAACTTCACCTTCGGGCACAAGGCCGCGGGCGACGTCGCCCTGCTGCGCGAGCTCGGCCAGCGCTTCGGCTTCGTCGCCTACGGCGCCCAGCTCCAGGGCCGTTCGCTCGCCGAAGGCGACCGCGCGGCCAACGACATCACCTTTTCCTCCACCTACATCCGCTCGTGCATCGACGCGGGCGACGTGGTGGCGGCGGCCGACGCGCTCGGCCGGCCGCACCGGCTGGAGGGCATCGTGGTGCGCGGCGAGCGCCGGGGCCACGACCTCGGCTACCCGACGGCGAACCTGTCCACGCCGCGGTTCGCCGCCGTACCCGCGGACGGGGTGTACACGGCCTGGTTCACCCGCTCCTCGGACCCCGGGCGGCGGCAGCGCGCGGCCGTCTCGGTGGGTACGAACCCGACTTTCTCCGGCCGTGAGCGCACCGTCGAGGCGTTCGTGCTCGACGTGGACGAGGACTTCTACGGCCAGCACGTGGCGCTCGACTTCGTCACCCGGTTGCGTGACCAGGTGCGCTTCACCCGGTCGGCGGACCTGGTCACGCAGATCGACGAGGACGTGGACCGCACCCGGCGGGAGCTGGCCACCGGAGACTGACACCGGTTCCCCTGGCCGGGGCGGCTCGCGGGGTGGAAAGGGCAGTTCCGCCCACCGCGCGGCCCGGCCGGTGGCAAGATACTCACCGGCGGTACCGGACGACGCGGGGTTAGGGGAGCGGAACGGGTGGAGGACCACAAGATCGTTCAGCGGAACGTGGCGCTGCAGCGGGAGTGGTACGGGGAGCCGCTCGGTGACCGTGTGCGCAGGCTGGTGGTGGCCTTCGACGTGTCCCAGGCGTTCCTCGCCGAGGTGCTCGGCATCAGCGCGCCGATGCTCAGCCAGGTGATGAGCGGGCGCCGCGCGAAGATCGGCAACCCCGTGGTGCTGGCGCGGATGATCATGCTGGAGCGCAAGATCCTCGTGCCCGAGGTCGCGGCGGGCAACCGCGACGCGATGCAGGCGGCCCTGGAGGACGTGCGCGACGCCCGGCCCACGGTCGGCCGGGACAACATCCCGCTCGGCTCGGACGACAAGACCGTGCTCGCCGCATTGCGCGAGCTGGCCGAGGATGAAGACCTGGCCGAGGCGGCCAAGCGCCTCGACGAAGACTTCCCGGCGATCGCCGACCTGCTGCGCCGCGCCGGGTCGGGCCAGTAGCGCGGTGCGGCTGTTCTCCGCACTGCGGCCGCCGGCCGAAGTGGCCGCCGAGGTGGCCGCAGCGCTCGGCGAGGGCGGGCCGGGGCTGCGCTGGTCCGAGCCCGGGGGCTGGCACGTCACGCTCGCGTTCTACGGCGAAGCCGATCCGGCCGAACGCGTCGCCTTCCTGCGGGAGGCGCTGGCCGGGCGGCCGCCGGTCGAGGTCCGGCTCGGCGCCGCGGGAACCTTTCCGGGCGTCCTGTGGCTGGCAGCGGGCGGGGCCGGGTTGGCCGAGCTGGCCGAAGCCGCGGGGGCCGGGGCTGCGAGGCCGTACCGCCCGCACCTGACGCTGGCCCGGTTCCCGCCGGACCGCGGTCCGGGGGAGTGGCCGGCGCGGCTCGCCGGGTTCGCCGGAAGCCCGTGGTCCGCCGGCCGCGTGGTGCTGATGGCGAGCGGCGGCGGCCGGTACCGCGAGGTCGCGGCGTTCCCCCTGCACCGCGCGTGAAGCCGCTGATCACGCGGCTGGTAACCTCGATGATCGGGTCCGGCTGCAGTCCGTGGCGGCCGAGACCGGCTATCCGGCCGCGCAGCGCGGTGCGGGCTCCACGGCACTGATGAACATGAGGAGTTACCCCAGTGGCACTGTCCACCGATGAGAAGAAGACGATCCTGGCCGAGTACGGCTTGCACGACTCGGACACCGGATCCCCGGAGGCGCAGGTCGCGCTGCTGACCAAGCGCATCGTCGGGCTCACCGAGCACCTCAAGGAGCACAAGCACGACCACCACTCCCGTCGTGGCCTCCTGCTGCTGGTCGGCCGTCGCCGCCGGCTGCTGAACTACACGGAGAAGGTGGACGTGGCGCGGTACCGGGAGCTGATCAAGCGCCTCGGCCTGCGCCGATAGCTTCGACCCGAGGGGGAGTGACCACCGGTCGCTCCCCCTCGGTCTGGCACCACCCACAGGCGGCGCGAGCGCGCTGGAGGAACCGTCCGCCGGTCCTCGGTAGTGGTTCCCGGGCCCACGGCCCGGGGGCTTCGATCGAAGACCGGCCTCACTCCTCGAGCGTCCTCAGGCGAAACGGGTCCCAGGATGGGAGACTCGCGCCGTACGAAGGAACTAAAGAGGAGATACACCCTATGACCGACTCCACCGGAGTCACCGTGCACGAGACCGAAGCCGTGATCGACAACGGCCGTTTCGGCACCCGCACCGTCCGCTTCGAGACGGGCCGCCTGGCCAAGCAGGCCGCCGGCGCCGTGGTCGCGTACCTCGACGAAGAGACCATGCTGCTTTCCGCCACCACGGCGTCGAAGCACCCGAAGGAGCACTTCGACTTCTTCCCCCTGACCGTGGACGTCGAAGAGCGCATGTACGCCGCGGGCCGCATCCCCGGCGCGTTCTTCCGCCGCGAGGGCCGCCCGTCGACCGACGCGATCCTCACCTGCCGCCTGATCGACCGGCCGCTGCGCCCGTCCTTCGCCGACGGGCTGCGCAACGAGATCCAGGTCGTCATCACCGTCCAGAGCCTCAACCCGGACGACCCGTACGACGTGCTCGCGATCAACGCCGCCTCGGCCTCGACCCAGATCGCCGGGCTGCCGTTCTCCGGTCCGGTCGGCGGCGTCCGCGTCGCGCTGATCGAGGACCAGTGGGTCGCGTTCCCGACCTGGTCGCAGCTGGAGAAGGCCACCTTCAACATGGTGGTGGCCGGCCGGATCGTCGGCGACGACGTGGCGATCATGATGGTCGAGGCGGAGGGCACCGAGCAGACGCTCGACCTGATCGCCGCGGGCTCCAAGGCGCCGGACGAGGTCTCGGTCGCCGAGGGCCTCGAGGCGGCCAAGCCGTTCATCAAGGTCCTGTGCGAGGCGCAGCAGCGCCTGGCCGCGGACGCCGCCAAGCCGACCGGTGAGTTCCCGGTCTTCCTGGCCTACGAGCAGGACATCTACGAGGCCGTCGCCGCGATCGCGACCGACGACCTGGCCAAGGCCCTGCAGATCGCCGGCAAGCAGGACCGCGACGCCGCGACCGACGAGGTCAAGGCGGCCGTGCTGGCCAAGGTCGGCCTCGGCGAAGGCGAAGCCTTCGAGGGCCGCGACAAGGAGATCGGCGCCGCGTTCAAGGCGCTGTCGAAGAAGATCATGCGCCAGCGCGTGCTCACCGACAAGATCCGGATGGACGGTCGCGGGCTGACCGACATCCGCTCGCTCTCGGCCGAGGTCGCGGTGATCCCGCGGGCGCACGGCTCGGCGCTGTTCGAGCGCGGCGAGACCCAGATCCTGGGCGTCACCACGCTGAACATGCTCCGCATGGAGCAGCAGATCGACTCGCTCTCCCCGGAGACGCACAAGCGCTACCTGCACCACTACAACTTCCCGCCCTTCTCCACCGGTGAGACCGGCCGCGTCGGCTCGCCGAAGCGCCGCGAGATCGGCCACGGCATGCTCGCCGAGCGCGCCCTGGTGCCGGTGCTGCCGAAGCGGGACGAGTTCCCGTACGCGATCCGCCAGGTCTCCGAGGCGCTGGGCTCCAACGGCTCGACCTCGATGGGCTCGGTCTGCGCGTCCACCATGGGCCTGTACAACGCCGGCGTGCCGCTGAAGGCGCCGGTCGCGGGCATCGCGATGGGCCTGATCTCGGACGAAGTGGACGGCGAGACCCGCTACGTCGCGCTGACCGACATCCTCGGCGCCGAGGACGCCATGGGCGACATGGACTTCAAGGTCGCCGGCACCAAGGACATCATCACCGCGCTGCAGCTCGACACCAAGCTCGACGGCATCCCGTCGGAGGTCCTCGCGGCCGCGCTGAAGCAGGCGAAGGACGCCCGGCTCACCATCCTGGAGGTCATCGCCGAGGCGATCGACGGCCCGGACGAGATGAGCCCGTACTCGCCGCGCGTCACCAGCGTGAAGATCCCGGTGGACAAGATCGGCGAGGTCATCGGCCCGAAGGGCAAGATGATCAACTCGATCACCGAGCAGACCGGTGCCGACATCTCGATCGAGGACGACGGCACGATCTACGTGGGCGCGGCCGACGGCCCGTCGGCGGAGGCGGCGATCGACCTGATCAACGCCATCGCCAACCCGCAGCTGCCCAAGGTCGGCGAGCGCTTCCTCGGCACCGTGGTGAAGACGGCCGCGTTCGGCGCGTTCGTCTCGCTGCTGCCGGGCAAGGACGGCCTGGTGCACATCTCCAAGCTGGGCAACGGCAAGCGGATCAACAAGGTCGAGGACGTGGTCAACGTGGGCGACAAGCTCCGCGTCGAGATCGCCGACATCGACAACCGCGGCAAGATCAGCCTGATCGTGGTCAAGGAAGACGAGACCGCGGACGCGGCTCCCGCCGCCGACGCCCCGGCCGAGACGGCCGACGCCCAGTAAGTCCGCTTCGCCGCGGTGCGCAGCGGAAGCAGTTGTCCTTGGAGGCCTCCTTACCCGCGCGGTAAGGGGGCCTTCACGGCATGTGAGTAAGGAACCCATGGCACGGCAGGTTTCCGGGCACGAGCAGCCCGTCGGCAGCACCCGCACGCTCGAGTCCACTTCGGATGGTGCGGTGGTCAGGCGCAGCGTGCTCCCCGGCGGGCTGCGGGTGATCACCGAACACGTCCCGGCCTCGCGCTCGGCCACGGTCGGGCTCTGGGTGGGCGTGGGCTCGCGGGACGAGCCGACGGCCGTCGCCGGGGCCGCGCACTACCTGGAGCACCTGCTGTTCAAGGGCACGGCCAACCGCGACGCCACGCAGATCGCCGAGGAGATCGACGCGGTCGGCGGTGAGTTCAACGCGTTCACGGCCAAGGAGCACACCTGCTACTACGCGCAGGTGCTCGACGCGGACCTGCCGCTGGCCGTGGACCTGGTCACCGACGTGGTGTTCGAGGCGCTCTGCGCCGACCGGGACATGGACACCGAGCGCAGCGTGGTGCTCGAAGAGATCGCCATGCGCGACGACGATCCCGAAGACCTGCTGCACGAGACCTTCGTCGGCGCGATCCTCGGCGACCACCCGCTGGGCCGGCCGGTGCTGGGCACCGAGCAGTCCATCACCGAGATGGCGCCGGCCGCGTTGCGCGGGTTCTACCGGCGCCGCTACACCATGCCGCGGATGGTGCTGGCGGTGGCGGGCAACATCGAGCACGCCCAGGTGCTTCGCCTGGCCCGCAAGGCTTTGCGCGACCGGCTGAACGGCGCGGGCACCCCGGTGCCGCCGCGGTCGGGCCGCGCGCGCATCCACACCGTGCCGAAGCTGGCGCTGCACACCGACGACACCGAGCAGGCGCAGGTGATGCTGGGCCTGAAATCGTTGTCGCGCCACGACGAACGGCGGTTCTCGCTGTCGGTGCTGAACGCGGCGCTCGGCGGCGGCATGAGCTCCCGGCTGTTCCAGGAGATCCGGGAACGGCGCGGGCTCGCCTACCAGGTGTACTCCTCGGTCGCCAGCTACGCCGACACCGGCCACATGGCCGTGTACGCGGGCTGCCAGCCGGAGAAGCTGGGAGAGGTCGCGGGCGTGATCCGCGAGGTGCTCGACCAGGTCGCGGCCGACGGGCTCAGCGAGGCCGAGGTGTCCCGGGCCAAGGGCCAGTTGCGCGGCGGGCTGGTGCTGGGCCTGGAGGACACGGCCTCGCGCATGTCGCGCATCGGCAAGAACGAGCTGAACTACGCCCACTACCTGGGCGTGGACGACACCATCGCGCGGATCGACGCGGTCACCACCGAGCAGGTGTGTGCCCTCGCTCGCACTCTGCTGCGCCGCCCCGGTGGCGTGTCGGCCGCCGCGGTGGTGGGGCCGTACGCTCACGCCGACGACCTGCCGGACGACCTGCACGAGGTGATCGCGTCATGACCGAGTCCCCGATCCGCGTCGGCGTGCTGGGCGCGCGCGGCCGCATGGGACAGGCGGTGGTCGCCGCCGTCGAGGGCGCACCCGATCTGGAGCTGGTGGCGGCGCTCGACGCGGGTGAGGACTTCGCGCCGCTGGCCGAGGCCGCCGCGGTCGTCGACTTCACCCACCCCGATGCCGTCATGGACAATCTGAAGTACCTGGTGGAGCACGATCTGCACGCGGTGGTCGGCACCACCGGCTTCAGCGAGCAGCGGCTGGGCCGGCTGCGTTCGCTGCTGGAGCCGAAGCCTTCCCTCGGTGTGCTGATCGCGCCGAACTTCGCGCTCGGCGCGGTGCTGGCGATGCGCTTCGCGGCCCAGGCGGCGAGGTTCTACCAGTCCGCGGAGATCATCGAGCTGCACCACAACCGCAAGGCCGACGCGCCGTCCGGCACCGCCTCGCACACCGCGCGGATGATCGGTGCCGCGCGGCGGGCCGCCGGGCTCGAGCCGGGCTCGGACGCGACCACGGCCGAACTGGACGGGGCCCGCGGCGCGCGGGTCGAGGACGTGCCGGTGCACTCGGTGCGGCTGCCCGGGCTGGTGGCGCACGAGGAGATCCTGTTCGGCGGCGAGGGGGAGACCCTGACCATCCGGCACGATTCGCTCGACCGGACCTCGTTCATGCCCGGGGTGCTGCTCGGCGTGCGCTCCGTGGTTTCGCGGCCCGGCCTCACGGTCGGCCTGGAGAACGTGCTCGACCTGTGAGGGCCCGCAACGTCGCGCTGCTGCTGACCGCGGCGCTGGTGGTGTACCTGGTGCTGCTGGCCGACCGGGCGGTGGCGTTGTTCGCCACCGGTTCCCCGGCCGGTGTCGCGCTCGGCGTCGGCGTGTTCCTGCTCCCGCTGCTCGGCGTGTGGATCATCGTGGTGACCTGGCGCTCCGGCGTCCAGATCCAGCGGCTCTCCCGGCGGCTGGACGAGGAGGGCGGCCTGCCCGACGTGTCGGACCTGCCGCGCCGCCCGTCCGGCCGGGTCGACCGCGACGCCGCCGACGCGTGGTTCGAGGGCCGCCGCGCCGAGGTCGAGCAGAACTCCGGCGACTGGCGCGCCTGGTACCGCCTGGCCTATGCCTACGACGTCGCGGGCGACCGCCGCCGGGCCCGGGCGACCATGCGCAAGGCCGTCGACCTGGAATCCGCCGACCGCTGAAGGAAACCAGACCGGCCGGAGACCCGGGATCACCTTCCCAGGCGCTCGTACATCCGATCAGCCGTGCAGCCAGCCGGCGAACAGCGCGGGTGAAGCGGCGAGCAGGCTGAACCGCACCCAGCGCCCGGCGAGCCCGGCGGCCAGGAACGTGCTCATCCGCATCCGCACCATCCCGGCCAGCACGCTGGTGGCCATGAACGGCGGCAGCCCGACCAGCGAGCTGACCCCGTAGGTGCCGGCCATCCAGTTCGGGTGGCGGCGGCAGCGCTCACGCAGGGTTTCGACCTTGGCCCGCAGGGCTTTCGTCCGCTGGAGCCAGCGCTCCCGGCGCTCGCTCGGCGGGCGCAGGCGGACCCGGTGCAGCCGCTCGTGCAGGAAGTCCGGCAGCTTGATGCTGCCGCGCGCGGCCAGGAAGTACAGCAGCTTCCCGGCGATCTGGCCGGCCGCCACGGCCGCGCCCAGCCACAGCCAGTGCGGGCTGTGCTGGCTCGCGCACAGGCCGAGCACGAACAGCTCGGCGTTCACCACCGGCACGATGGCCGAGCCGAACGCGACCGCGAAGGTGATCAGCAGCCAGCCCATCGTGCCTCCCCTCCTGAGTGATCCCGTCCGAGTGATCCCGTCCGAGTGATCCCGGTCATCCCAAGCTAGCAGCCGTCACGAAAAGGTCACGGGGGTTAACCCCCCAATCGCGGCGGTGGCGGACACCGGAAGGCCATGTGGACGTGGGGCTGCGGTCACCTGGCGCTGCCAGTCTGACGGCGTGACCGACGCGCGTTCCGCCGATCGCTTCGCCGGTGCCTGCGCGGCGGTCGTGCGGGTGCTGCCGTTCGGCCTGTCCCGGCTCGTGGCGCCGAGCTTCCTCGGCTTCGCGGTGATCAACGGCTTCACCTTCGGCGTCGACCTGCTCCTGCTGACGCTGCTGCACGGCGGGCTCGGCTGGCCGGTGTGGCTGGCCATCAGCCTGTCCTACGTGGTGGCGTTCGGGTTGAGCTTCGTGCTGAACCGCGCGCTGAACTTCCGCTCGCACGCACCGGTCGGCCGTCAGGCCGTGCGCTACGCGGTGGCGGTCGGCGTCAACTACGCGGCGTTCCTGCTCGGCGTGGGGACCGGGCTGACCGCGCTGGGCGTCGAATACCACCTGTCGCGGCTGGTGGCGGGCGCGTGTGAGGGCGTGTTCATGTACTGCGTGCTGCGCTGGGTGGTGTTCGCGCCGCGCGAGCGGTCAGTGCGTGAGCTCCAGCCGTAGCGTGCCGGTGAGCCGAACCTCGCGCAGCATGCCGCGGCCGGTGTCGAGGGTGCGGACGGTGCCGTCGGGGGCCCAGCCGGCCCGGCGGTAGAAGCCGAGGGTGGCGTGGTCGGACTGCGCGACCCAGGTGATGCCGCGGTCGACGCCGGTTTCCCGGAGCGCGGCGGCGGTGGTGGCGAGCAGGCGCCCAGCGTGTCCGCGGCGGCCCCAGCGCGGCTCCACCACCAGCGCCGCGATCAGCCCGGTGGTGTCCTCGGGGGCGGTGCCGTCGGCGGCCGCGGCCTCCTGCTCCGGTGCCGGTCCGGCCACGCAGTAGCCGACGGTGAACTCGCCTTCGACGGCCAGGAAGACCAGGGAACCGGGGAACTCGATCGTCTCGGTCCAGGTGCCTTCGAGGTCGGCGGCGTCGAGCTCGTCGATGGCCTCGGCGCCCAGCAGGCCGGTGTAGGCCGCCCGCCAGGTCAGCCGCTGGATCCGGGCGATCTCGGCGGCGTCGGACGGGGACGCGGGACGGACTTCGGCGGCACTCACGCGGGCAATCTACCCGTCGCCCGCCGGAAACTGTCGGGGGTGGCTGGCACCATGGCGGGATCATGCAGACGATCAGCCTTCCGGTCGCCCGGCGCACGGCGCTGGCCGCCCAGGGGTTCGCCGAGCCCCGCCCCGCCACGACCCCCACCCGCCGGCACCTGGCCAAGGTGCTCTCGCGGGTCCAGCTGCTGCAGCTGGATTCGGTGAACGTCGCCGTGCGCGCGCACTACATGCCGGTGTTCTCGCGCCTGGGCGCCTACGAACCGGCGCTGGTGGACGAGGCCGCGTGGTCGCACAGCGCACGCCGGCCCCGGCTGCTGGTGGAGTCGTGGGCGCACGAGGCCAGCCTGCTCCCGGTGGAGGACTGGCCGCTGCTGCGCTCCGGCGCGAAGCGCGACGGCTGGTGGCGCCACTACACCAGGGACATCGACACCGTGCCGGGCCTGCTGGAAGACGTGCTGGCGGTGGTCGAGGAGCACGGGCCGATCAGCGCCGGCGGGATCGAGAAGATGCTGGAGTCCGAGGTGGTGGGCCGTGGGCCGGGGGCGTGGTGGGAGCGCTCGGTGGTGAAGAAGGCGTGCGAGTACCTGTTCGGGCTCGGGCGGCTGAGCACGGGCACCCGGCAGTCGTTCGAGCGGCGCTACGACCTGACCGAGCGGGTGGTGCCGCCGGAGATCCTGGCCCGGCAGGTGAGCGTGGCCGAGGGCGCGCGCGGCCTGATCGACCGCTCGGCCCGCGCCCTGGGCATCGCCACCGAAACCGACCTGCGCGACTACTACCGGCTGGGCCCGGACGTGACCCGCCAAGCCGTCGGCGAGCTGGTCGAGGCAGGCACGCTGGAGCCGGTGGGCGTCCGGGGCTGGCGCGGGGTGGCCTACCGCCACCAGGACGCCCGCACCCCGCGCACGGTGACCGGCCGGGCCCTGCTGTGCCCGTTCGACCCGCTGATCTGGGAGCGGGGCCGCACCGAGCGGCTGTTCGGCTTCCGCTACCGCATCGAGATCTACGTGCCGGAAGCCAAGCGGGTGCACGGGTACTACGTGTTCCCGTTCCTGCTCGACGGCGCGCTGTCGGCCCGCGTGGACCTGAAGTCCGACCGGGTGGCCGGCGTCCTGCGAGTGCCGGGCGCTTTCGCCGAACCGGAGGTGGATTCGGCGCGGGTGGCCGCGGAGCTGGCGGGGGAGCTGAAGCAGATGGCTTCCTGGCTGGGCCTGGACCGGGTCGAGGTGGGGGAGCGGGGCGATCTGGCGGCGGCCCTGCGGCGGGAGGTGGGCTGACGGCTGGGCTGGGTCCCCCGGCACCGCTGCGTGACCTCAAAAGCGTTTCTTGGCACCGTTTTTGCTGTCCAGGTGAGCGGAAACCTTTGCGCCGCAACGATGTGGGTCTGATCGTGTTCGTGACCCTGTGATTCTGAAACCTTATGCGCCCGCACCGCCCCGGACCTGAACACCCCGCGTCCTCATCGCTGCGCGCACGAAGCGGCGGGCCGCCCGGTGTTCCCCGGACGGCCCGCCGCCTCCCCCTTTCAGCCGGCCGCGCGGGTGACGACCGCGTTGCCGGTGCCGGTGCGGGCGCGGATGCGCAGGGCCGCGCCGGTTGCCGGTGGTGTGTCGGAGACGTCCAGCTCGCTGGACACCCGGCCCGCGGCGGAGGCCAGCTCCACCTCGGCCGCGACGCCGCCGCGGATGCCGATCCGGACCTCGCCCGAGCCGGTGGTCAGCTCGAGCGAGCCGGACGCCGCGTCGGCGACCGAGAGGTCGCCGCTGCCGGTACGGGCCAGCACGTCGCCCGCGACCGCGCCCAGCCAGACGTCACCCGTGCCCGTGGCCAGGGTCGCCGAACCCGCCACCGAAGCCGCCTCCACCGAACCGCTGCCGGTGCGCAGCTGTAATCCGGCCAGGGTCGGGCCGAGCTTCACACCGCCGGTGCCGGTGCGCACGATGGCCGAGCCGTCGGCCCGCTCCAGGGACACTTCGCCCGATCCGGTGAGGATGTCGGCCCGGCCCGCGGAACCGGTCACCGTGACGTCCGCCGCCCCCGCGCGAACCTCCACATGAGACCCGGACGGGGCGTGCACCGTGACCGACAGCGGCACGTTGCGCAGCTGCCACGCCTTCGGCGCCCGGACCACGAGCCGGTTGCCCGTCTTCTCGACCCGTGCCTGCTGCACCGCGTCGGCGGCCGACCCACCCGGGTCGACGCCCAGCTGGTCCCCGAACCGCTCCCCGACCCACGACAGCAGGTTCGACACCCCACTGACCCACGGCGGCTGCTCACCCGCGTCGTGCCGCAGCTCCACCCTTGCCCCCGACGCGCGGTCGAGCACCAGCTCGACCCGCCCGATGGTGACCCCGACGTCCAGCTCCAGCGGCCCGTCCGCGTCGAACTCCCGCGACCGCGCGGTCGCGGACGAATCACCCACCGGGCGCCCCGGGTCCGCGGCCGTCCCGCCTTTCGCACCAGCCCCTTCCGCGCCAGCCCCTCCTGCGCCAGCCTCGCTCCCGGCCGCCCGGCCGGTTTCCCCGCCCTCACGCGCCCCGGCCGCACCCTCCGGTTCGGCCCCGGTGTTCGAAGCCCCGCCTCCGGAAGCCCCGGCACTCGAAGCCCCGTCGCGGGAAGCCGGGCCGCGGGAAGCCGGGCCGCTGGAGGCCCCGGCACTCGGAGCCGCACCGCCGGATGCCCCGCCGCTCGAAGCCGTGCCCCCGGTCATGGTGGTGTCCTCGTTCTCGTCGCTCATGAATTCCCCTCCTAGCCCTCGACCCAGCCGTGCAGCTTGGTCTCGGTGCGGCTGCCCGGGCGCCACTGCCCGTGGCGCTGGTGGTGCTGCTGTCCCTGGCCGAGCGCCCCCTGCACGGCCTGCGCGACGAACGTGTTCAGCGACACGCCCTGAGCGGCCGCGGCCTGCTCGGCCTGGCCCTTGATCTGCTCGACGAGCCGGAGCGTGATGCGCGTGATGTCACCGCCGTCGATGGGAGGCGAGGGCTGCGGGCGGTCCGGGCGGGGCGTCTCCTCGGCGGCGCCGGTCACGACCACGCGGACGTCACGGCCGTCGAGGCGGACGTCGACCACCTGGCCGGGCAGCGCGGCGGTGACCTCCGCGGCCAGGTCGGCCAGCGCGTTCATCAGCGTCAGCCGGGCCGAGGGCTCGAGAGCGGCAGAAAGCAGGGCGGCCGCGCGCCGGGTGTGCTCGTCCCCGGCGGAGGCCGTGTTCGCGAGGTCCTCGCGAAGGTTGGCGATGTACGGCGTCAGGTCCATGACGCCACTATGGCGTCACAAATGATGTCAGTCAAGAAATCGGTGACACCACGCGGTGTCACGGCCGTGAGGTCCGGAGCCCCGGTTACGCTGCCGTTCGGAGTAGCCAGAGGAGAGGGAGTGCTGGAAGTGGCCGAGACCGTGTCGCCGAGGGTGCAGCTGATCGCCAAGACGGAGTTCTTCCCGCCGGAGGACGTGCCGTGGTCGACCGACGCCGACGGTGGCCAGGCGCTGGCCGAGTTCGCCGGACGCGCGTGCTACCAGTCGTGGAAGAAGCCGAACCCGAAGACGGCGACCAACGCCGGCTACATCGACCACATCATCGAGGTGGGCCACCTCTCGGTGCTGGAGCACGGTTCGGTGAGTTTCTACATCACCGGCATCTCGCGCTCGCTCACCCACGAGCTGATCCGGCACCGGCACTTCTCGTACTCGCAGCTTTCACAGCGTTACGTGCCGGAGAAGGACGCCGCGTTCGTGGAGCCGGAGGTGATCGCGAACGACCCGGAGCTGCACGAGAAGTTCCTCAAGGCCGCCCAGGCCAGTGTCGACGCCTACACCGAGCTGCTGGCCGGCCTGGAGGACAAGTTCTCCGACGCGCCGAGCGCCACCCTGCGCCGCAAGCAGGCCCGCCAGGCCGCCCGGGCGGTGCTGCCGAACGCCACCGAGACCCGCATCGTGGTCAGTGGCAACTACCGCGCCTGGCGGCACTTCGTCGCCATGCGCGCGACCGAGCACGCCGACGTGGAAATCCGCGCCCTGGCCATCGACTGCCTGCGTGAGCTGCAGAAGGCGGCGGCCAACGTGTTCGCCGACTTCACCATCTCGACGCTGCCCGACGGCACCGAGGTCGCCTCCAGCCCGAAGGTCCTCGAAGGCTGATGAAGCGTCTCGCGATCGACGTGCGGCCCGGTGACTACTCCGTGGTGCGCCTGCCCGCCGACGCGCCGGTGCCGGCCGAGCTGCTGGCTCCCGGCGAGCCGGTGCTCGTTTCCGTCACCCGCACGCCGGAAGAGCTTTCGGTGATCTGCCCGGCCGGGCGCGAGCCCGCGGGCGGGGTGGTCGAGCACGGCTGGCGGCTGCTGAGCGTCCGCGGCCCGCTGGAGTTCACGCTCACCGGCGTGATCTCGGCGCTGGCCTCGGAACTGGCCGCGGCCGGCGTCGCCCTGTTCTCCCTGTCCACTTTCGACACCGACCACATCCTGGTGCGCTCGGCCGAACTCGAACTCGCCGTGAAGGCGTTCCGCGACAGCGGCCACGAGGTCGGGCTGCCCGCCTGAGCTTCCGCCGCCGAAGGCCCTTCGTCCCGTATGAGGGGTCTTCGGTGTTCCCGGGTCAGGAGAGCACCGTGTCCGAAGACACCCTTGCCCGGTAAAGTTCGGCACGCCTAAAATTCGAATTAGGTATCCCGACAGGTGGCGGAGGGTGAGCGAGATGACGGTGGCGACAGCGGCCCGGCCGCGACGGCTGGCCCGGTTGCGGGCGGGCTCGGCGCTGCTGGGGCCCGCGTTCGTCGCGTCCATCGCCTACGTCGACCCCGGCAACGTGGCGTCCAACATCAGCGCGGGGGCCCGGTTCGGCTACCTGCTGGTGTGGGTGATCGTCGCGGCGAACCTGATGGCCGTGCTGGTCCAGTACCTCTCGGCCAAGCTCGGCCTGGTCACCGGCCAGTCGCTGCCCGAGGCGCTGCGGGAGCGGATGCCGCGCCGCGCCCGGCTGGCCTACTGGGCCCAGGCCGAGGTGGTGGCCGTCGCCACCGACCTGGCCGAGGTGGTCGGCGGCGCGATCGCGCTGAACCTGCTGTTCGACCTCCCACTGGTCGTCGGCGGGCTGGTCACCGGCGCGGTCTCCATGGTCCTGCTGGCGGTCCAGGACCGGGGCGGGCAGCGGAGGTTCGAGCGGGTCGTCACCGGGCTGCTCGCGGTGATCGCCATCGGGTTCCTGGCCAGCCTGTTCGTGGCGCCGCCGTCGGCGTCCGGCACGGCGGGCGGCCTGCTGCCCCGCTTCGAGGGGTCGGGCAGCGTCCTGATCGCCGCCGCGATGCTCGGCGCCACCGTGATGCCGCACGCGGTCTACCTGCACTCCGGGCTGGTCCGGGACCGGCACGGGACGGCCGGGCCCGGGCAGCGCCACCGGCTGCTGCGCGCGACCCGCGTGGACGTCGGTCTGGCCATGCTGCTGGCCGGCGCGGTCAACCTCGGCATGCTGCTGCTCGCCGCGACGAACCTGCAGAGCCGGACCGGCGTCGATTCGATCGAGGGCGCGCACGGCGCCGTCGCCACGGCGCTGGGCCCCGGCATCGCCCTGCTGTTCGCGGTCGGGCTGCTCGCCTCCGGGCTCGCGTCCACCTCGGTCGGTGCCTACGCCGGCGCCATGATCATGGACGGGCTGCTGCGCAAGCGGTTCCCGATCCTGCTGCGCCGGCTCGTCACGCTCGTCCCGGCCGTCGTCGTGCTCGGGCTGGGCGCCGACCCGAGTGCGGCGCTGGTGGTCTCGCAGGTGGTGCTGTCGTTCGGCATCCCGTTCGCGCTGGTGCCGCTGATCCGGCTGACCTCGGACGCGGGGCTGATGGGCGCGGCGGTCAACCGGCGCCCGACCACGGTGCTGGCCTGGCTGGTCGCGGGGGTGATCATCGTGCTGAACGTGGTGCTGATCTACCTGACCTGCACCGGCTGAACCCGGGCGCACCCGGCGGAACCGGCCGCGGCGGGGTGGGCGTGGCCTGGCGGCCCCAGGCGAAGGTGATCGGGCTCCTTCGGTGGCGATCGAGGAGCTGGTGGCCGCCCCGACCCTGGCCGAGCCGGGGCCTGCTCGCCCGGGAGGGCCACGGGCGGATCCCGGCGCAGATCACCACCGAGGTCGAGTGGTCCCGCGCGAAGAGTTCCGGCCCCCGCGCGCCGGAGGCGGAAGATCTCCGCGGCCGCCGGACCCCACCAGGTCGGGAGGGGGTTGACCGAGCCGAGGAGGTACCGTCATGACCATGTCCACCCCACCTACCGCAGCGCCCGGACGGCCGTTCGGGCGTGTGCTCACCGCGATGGCGACCCCCTTCGACCGCGACGGGGCGCTGGACGTCAAGCGGGCCCAGGAGCTCGCCGAGCACCTCGTGGAGCTGGGCAACGACGGACTGGTCGTGAACGGCACCACCGGCGAGAGCCCCACCACGAGCGACGCGGAGAAGACCGAGCTGGTCCGCGCCGTGGTCGAGGCGGTCGGCGACCGGGCCACGATCGTGGCCGGGGCCGGGACCAACGACACCGCGCACAGCGTCGAGCAGGCCCGCGCCGCCGCCGAAGCGGGCGCCCACGGCCTGCTCGTGGTCACGCCGTACTACTCGCGGCCGAGCCAGGCCGGGCTGTTCGCGCACTTCACCGCGGTCGCGGACGCCACCGACCGGCCGGTGATGCTCTACGACATCCCGCCGCGCTCGATCGTGCCGATCGAGGTCGACACGCTGCTGCGGCTGGCCGAGAACCCGCGGATCCTCGCGGTCAAGGACGCCAAGGGCGATCTGATCGCCGGCTCCGAGGTGATCGCGAATAGCCAGCTCGCCTACTACTCCGGCGACGACGGACTGAACCTGCCGTGGATCGCCGTCGGCGGCGCCGGTGTGGTCAGTGTGATCGGCCACGTGGTGGCCGGCCGGATCCGCGCGATGCTCGACGCCTACGAAAACGGCGACACCTCCACCGCGCGCACGAACCACCGCAGCATGCTGCCCGTGCTGCGGGCGTTTTCGCGGGTCGGCGGGGTCACTTTCGCCAAGGCCGCTCTGGGTCTGCGGGGCTTCGGCATCGGCGACCCGCGGCTGCCGGTCGTGCCCGCCACCGAGGAGCAGGTGCAGCTGATCGCGGCCGATCTTGCCCAGGGCGGCGTGCCGCTGGGCGACACGGCGGCTCCGGACTGGCATGGTGCACGGGTGGCACAAGCAGATTCCCAGGCGGCCTACGTGGCCCCGACCTCACACACCAGCGTTGGGACCCTGCCCCGGTGAGCTCACTTCCCGCCGGTCCCGGCCCCACCAACCTCCCGCCCAAGCTGCCGGAAGGCGCCCTGCGCGTGGTCGCGCTCGGCGGCATCGGCGAAGTCGGCCGGAACATGACCGTGTTCGAATACGACGGACGCCTGCTGATCGTCGACTGCGGCGTGCTCTTCCCCGAGGACACCCAGCCCGGCGTCGACCTGATCCTGCCGGACTTCCGGGCGATCGAGGACCGGCTCGAGGACATCGACGGCCTGGTGCTCACGCACGGGCACGAAGACCACATCGGCGCCGTCCCGTTCCTGCTCCGGCTCCGCCCGGACCTGCCGATCTTCGGCTCGCGCTTCACCAACGCGCTGCTTGCGGCCAAGGCCAAGGAGCACCGCCAGCGGCCGAAGCTGACCGAGGTGCGCGAGGGCGAGCGCCGCCGGGTCGGCGCGTTCGACCTCGAGTTCTTCGCGGTCAACCACTCCATCCCGGACGCGCTGGCGGTCGCCATCCGCACCCCGGCGGGCGTGGTCCTGCACACCGGCGACATCAAGCTCGACCAGTTGCCGCTGGACGGCCGGCTGACCGACCTGGCCGGCTTCTCCCGGCTCGGCGACGAGGGCGTGGACCTGTTCTGCGTCGACTCGACCAACGCCGAGGTGCCCGGCTTCGTCATGCCCGAGCGCGACATCGGCCCGGTGCTCGACGACGTGATCCGCCGGGTCGGCCAGCGCGTGATCGTGGCCTGCTTCGCCAGCCACGTGCACCGCGTGCAGCAGGTGCTCGCGGCGGCGGCGCGGCACGGGCGGCGCGTCGCGTTCGTGGGCCGCTCGATGGTCCGGAACATGGGCATCGCGGCCGACCTCGGCCTGCTGCAGGTGCCCGACGGCCTGCTCGTCGACCTCGACCAGGCCAGCGGCCTGCCGGAGAGCAAGGTCCTGTTCGTCTCCACCGGTTCGCAGGGCGAGCCGCTTTCGGCGCTCTCGCGCATGGCGCGCGGGGAGCACCGGCAGATCTCGATCCGCTCCGGCGACACCGTGGTGCTGGCCAGCTCGATGATCCCGGGCAACGAGACCGCGGTGTTCGGCGTGGTCAACGGCCTGACCCGGCTCGGCGCGAACGTGGTGCACCAGGGCAACGCCAAGGTGCACGTGTCCGGGCACGCGTCGGCGGGTGAGCTGCTCTACCTGTACAACGCGGTGCGCCCGAGCAACGTGATGCCGGTGCACGGCGAGTGGAAGCACCTGCGCGCCAACGGCGAGCTGGCCATCCGCACCGGTGTGGCGCCGGAGAACGTGGTGATCGCCGAGGACGGCGTGGTCGTGGACCTGGTCGACGGCAAGGCCAGCCGCACCGGCCGGGTCGAGGTCGGGCACGTCTACGTGGACGGCCTCTCGGTCGGCGACGTCGGCGAGTCCACCCTGTCCGACCGCCTGGTGCTGGGGGAGGGCGGCTTCATCTCGATCAGCGTGGCCGTCGACTCCAACACCGGCCGCGCGGTCAGCAGCCCCACGGTGTCCGGCCGCGGCTTCTCCGACGACCCGAAGGCGCTCGACTCGGTCGTGCCGCTGGTGGAGATGGAGCTGGCGCGCACGGAGGCCGAGGGCATCACCGACACCCACCGCATCGCGCAGGCGGTGCGCCGGGTGGTGGGCCGCTGGGTCGCCGACACCTACCGCCGCCGCCCGATGATCGTGCCCACGGTCATCCCGGTCTGATCCGGCTGTTCCTTACGCCACGCCGCCGCGTCCCCCTGCGGACGCGGCGGCGTGGCGCGTTTTGCCGACTGACCACCTCACCGCTGCTGCGGGCACCGTTCCGGGGATTTCTGGCTGCGCACACCGTCTCGCTGTTCGGTGCCTCGGTGCCTCGGTGCCTCGGTGTCTTCGGTTGCGCTGGTGCCGCTGACCGGACGGTTCGATCTGGTGCTGGTCTCGGCGCTGACGATGCTGAACGGCGCGTTCGAAGCGTTCGCGGGCGCGATGGGAATCGCGGCCGCCGGGATGATTCGGAAACCGCGGTCCGCGAACTGTCCCCGGCCGGCCTACGTAACGGTCTTCGAAGTGGCCTGCACCGCCGCGGCCCCGCCGAGCAGGATCACCGCGCCCAGGATCTGGGGCCAGGTCAAGGCCTCGCTCAGCAGCGCCCACGCCAGCACCGTCGCGAGCACCGGTTCGGCCAGCCCCAGCACGCTGGCCACCGGGGCGGGCAGATGCCGCAGGGCCGAAATGCTCAGCAGATAAGGGAAAACCGTCGAGAACAGCACCACGCCGAGCACCAGCAGCCCGATCGGCGGCAGCCACGGTCCGAACGGGACAGTGGCGGCCAGCAGCGGCCAGGGGACCGTCCACGGCGGCGCGACCACGCCCACCACGGCCGCGCCGATCACCATGCCCCAGGTGACCAGGCCCAGCGGGTCGCGCCCGGCCACCGCGCGCTCGCCGAGCAGGAAGTAGCCCGCCGAGCACACCCCCGCGCCGAGGCCGGCGAGCAGACCGGCGGGGTCGAGGCCGACGCCTTTCCAGACCTGCGCGACCAGCGCCAGCCCGGCCATGGCCAGCGCGATCCCGCCCCACATCGCGCGCGGCAGCCGCGTCCGGCGCACGAGCCGGACCCACAGCGCGATCAGCACCGGCGAGGTGAAGTCCAGCAGGATCGCGATGCCCACCGGGATCCGTGAGGCGGCGATGAAGTAGAGCAGCTGCGTCCCGGCGACGCCGAGCAGCCCGTACACGAGCAGCGTCGGCCATTCCCCGCGGCGCACCTTGAGCGCCCGCGGGGCGAACAACGCCGTTCCCGCGAGCAGCAGCAGACCCGCGATGCCGATCCGCAGCGTCGCCGCTTGCTCCGGCGACACCCCGGCGAGCATCACCGGCTTCCCGAGGACACCGGAGGTGCTGAACAGCAGCGCCGAGGCCAGGACCAGCCCGGCGCCGCGCTCGCGGTGCGGGACGGGGGACCGGGGGGTGATCGCGGCCGGCTCGATGGTCACCCCGCGACCCTACGGCCGGGGCCGGAGGGACCGGAACTGGTTTACCGCCCGGTTTTCAGCCCGGCGGCCACGTATCCGGTGACCCTGGCCAGCCGGTGGCCCTGCCGCCGCAGCGCGCCGAGAGCCAGTTCGTCCGGCGCCGCGGACTTGCGCGAGACGAACGATCCGCCGTAGGGGTTGCCGGATTCCTTGAGGTGCGCGTCGCCGTAGCCGAGCGGCACCACGATCGCACCCCAGTGGTAGAAGATGTTGTTGGTGGCCAGCACGGTCGCCTCCAGCCCGCCGTGCGTGGTGGAGGCCGAGGTGAACGAGGTGGCGACCTTGTCGGCCAGCTTCCCCTGCGCCCACAGGCCGCCGGTGCTGTCCAAAAAGGACTTGAGCTGCGCCGCCGGCCCGCCGAACCGGGTCGGGCCGCCGACCGCGAGGCCCTCGGCCCACTCCAGGTCGGCCAGGGTCGCGTACTCGTGGTGCGGGCCGGCGTCCACCCAGGCCTGCCAGCGCGGGTTGCCGGCCACGGCCTCGGGCGGCGCGGTCTCCGGCACCGTCCGCACCCGGACCTCGGCCCCGGTCTCCCGGGCGCCCTCGGCCAGCGCGGACGCGAGGGCGGCGGCGTTGCCGGTGGCGCTGTAGTAGACGACGAGAATGCGGGTGCTCACGCCTCGCGACTCTAGGCCAGGCCCCGGGCCGGTCCCAGGATCCGGAACGCGGCTAGCGCGCCGGCCCGGGCTTCCACGGGCTGACGGTGTCCGTCGGCCGGGTCGGATCGGTGAACCGCGGCCGCACCGGCTCGTCGCGGCGCAGCGGCACCAGCCCGCCGGTGATGGCCCGCATGATTTCGGCGTGCGCCCGCACCCCGGCGCCCGGCCGGTCCGGCTCGACCCCGGAGAGGTCGACCGGATCGCCGAAGTGCACCTTGAACCGGGGCCGCCGCAGCGGCGCGCTGAGCCCCGAGCGGGCCAGCGGCGCCAGGTCGGCGGGACCGTTCACGGTCTCGGTGCCCCAGTACACGGCCTCGTGCGCGCCCCACTGGCTGATCGGGATCACCGGCACGCCCGCGCCCAGCGCGAGCCGCGCGGCGCCGGTCTTGCCGCGCTCCGGCCACAGCCCGGGATCGTGGCTGATCCGCCCCTCGGGGTAGACGATGATCGGCTCGCGGGTCTCGCGCAGCTGCGCCACGGCCTCGGCGAACTGCCCGACCGCGGTCGCCGCCACCTGCCGGTCCACCCGCAGGTGCCCGCTGGCCCGCAGCGCCGGCCCGATCACCGGCGCGTCGAGGATCCCCCCGGCCAGCATGAACCGCGGGTTGAGGCCGATCCGCTTGCACGCCGCCATCAGCACGAACGCGTCGAACACCCCGATGTGGTTCGCCGCCATCAGCAGCGGCCGCCCCCGCAACGCGGCCGGCACCGACCCGGACACGGTCAGCTTCCCGACCAGGTTGACCAGCCCGCGATCGATGGTCAGCATCGTCCGCCAGATCGCCGGGGCCCGGCGCGGAGCCGGTGATTCGTCCTGATGCAGCGCGAACATGGGGCAGAGTTTGTCACGGGGCCGCCCACCTGGGACAACGCGGCTCACGCCGATCCGCTCGGCGGCCGTTGCCACTGGTCAGGGGGCAGACCGTGGCCGGGCGCGCGTGGGGCTTCGCTGCCTGGCCGGCGCCGCATTCCGGGGCGATTGTTTCGCCTGTGCTGCGAGTGGCGCGTGGGACTATGGCCCCGCGCCCGTTACCGTGGAAGCATGGCTGGGTCGGCGACGAGGAAGCGGAGCAGTTCGAGCAGCGGCGGGAAGGCACCGGCGCGCGGTTCGCGCAGCCCGGCCAAGCCGCGGTCGACGGGCTCGCGTTCGGGTAGCACGCGGGTGTCGTCCTCGGCTCGCAAGCCTGCCGCCTCGACGCGAAGGCCGCCGGCGCGAAAGGGCCGTTCGCGCTCCTCCGGGGCGTTCGGCCGTGGTGTGCGCGGCACCTGGAACGTGCTGGCCAAGGGGCTCGGCACGGTGGCCCGCACGGTCGGGCGCACCCGTGAGCTGGAGGCCGAGCACCGCCGGGACGGGCTGGCCCTGGGCCTGATCGCGGTGGCCATCGTCGCGGCCGTGGGCGTGTGGTGGCGCGCGGCCGGGCCGATCGGCGCCGGCGTGGAGATCGCGACGCGCACGGTGCTGGGCGCCGGCGCGGTGACGCTGCCGCTGGTGCTGGTCGTGGTCGCGATCGCGCTGATGCGGTCGGAGCCGGATCCGGAGACCCGGCCGCGGATGGTCGTCGGCACGCTGCTGGTGGTGCTGTCCGTGCTCGGGATGCTGCACATCTTCACCGCGCTGCCGCAGACCAACGACGGCCGCATGTACGCCGGCGGGGTGATCGGCTGGTTCTCCGGCGGGCTGCTCACGCAGGGCGTCACCAGCTGGGTCGCGGTGCCGCTGCTGATCCTCGCGCTGCTGTTCGGCGTGCTGGTGTTCACCGGGACGCCGGTGCGCGAGATCCCGCACCGCCTGCGCACGTGGGGCCTCGACGAGGACGAGCTCGCCGACGTCGAGGGGGAGCGTGACGCGGCCGCCACCGAGCGCGAGGCCGACGCCGTCACCGAAGCCGACCCGAAGTCCGCACGGCTGCGCAAGCCTGCTCGGCGTCGCCAAGGCCGCGACGAGTCCGATGGCGAGCAATTGGACCTCGACGCCGCGCTGGCCGAGACGCCCACTCCGCTGCGTGCCCCGAAGCCCAAGCCGCCCACGCCCGCCGCCGAGGTGCCGGAGAAGAAGCCCAAGAAGGCACCGGAGCCGACGCTGGCGGTGACCCGCACGGTCGAGGGCGACTACCAGCTCCCGCCGCCGGACCTGCTCAAGCTCGGCGACGTGCCGAAGTCCCGCAGCAAGGCCAACGACGCCATGATCGAGGCGATCACCGGCGTGCTGGAGCAGTTCAGCATCGACGCGCAGGTCACCGGCTTCACCCGCGGGCCGACGGTCACCCGGTACGAGGTCGAGCTGGGTCCGGGCGTCAAGGTCGAGAAGATCACCGCGCTGACCAAGAACATCGCCTACGCCGTGGCCACCGACAACGTCCGGCTGCTGGCGCCGATCCCGGGCAAGTCCGCCGTCGGCATCGAGGTGCCGAACTCCGACCGCGAGATGGTGCGCCTCGGCGACGTCCTGCGCGCACCGAGCACGGTCAAGGACAACCACCCGATGGTGATCGGGCTGGGCAAGGACATCGAGGGGCACTTCGTCACCGCGAACCTGACGAAGATGCCCCACCTGCTGGTGGCCGGCTCCACCGGCTCCGGCAAGTCCAGCTTCGTGAACTCCATGCTGGTGTCGCTGCTCGCGCGGTCGACGCCGGAGGAGTGCCGGATGATCCTGATCGACCCGAAGATGGTCGAGCTGACGCCGTACGAGGGCATCCCGCACCTGATCACGCCCATCATCACCCAGCCGAAGAAGGCCGCCGCCGCGCTGGCCTGGCTGGTGGAGGAAATGGAGCAGCGCTACCAGGACATGCAGGTCAACAAGGTCCGCCACATCGACGACTACAACCGGAAGGTCCGCTCGGGCGAGATCACCGCGCCGCCGGGCAGCGAACGCGTGTACGCGCCGTACCCGTACATCATGGCGATCGTCGACGAGCTGGCCGACCTGATGATGACCGCGCCGCGGGACGTGGAGGACGCGATCGTCCGGATCACGCAGAAGGCCCGCGCGGCCGGCATCCACCTGGTGCTGGCCACCCAGCGGCCCTCGGTCGACGTGGTCACCGGCCTGATCAAGACGAACGTGCCCTCGCGGCTGGCCTTCGCCACCTCCTCGCTGACCGACTCGCGGGTCATCCTCGACCAGCCGGGCGCGGAGAAGCTGATCGGCATGGGCGACGCGCTCTACCTGCCGATGGGCGCGGGCAAGCCGGTGCGCATCCAGGGCGCGTTCGTCGGCGACGAGGAAATCGCCGCGGTCGTCAACTACGCCAAGGAGCAGGCGCAGCCGGAGTACCAGGACGGCGTCACGGCGCAGAAGGCCGGCGAGGCCAAGGAGATCGACCCGGACATCGGCGACGACCTCGACGTGCTGCTGCAGGCCGCCGAGCTGATCGTCACCTCGCAGTTCGGCTCGACCTCGATGCTGCAGCGCAAGCTCCGCGTCGGCTTCGCCAAGGCCGGCCGGCTGATGGACCTGCTGGAAAGCCGCGGCGTCGTGGGCCCCTCGGAGGGCTCGAAGGCCCGCGACGTGCTGATCAAGCCGGAGGAGCTGGAGTCGGTCCTGTTCATGATCCGCGGCGGCGACGCTCCGGCCCCGGAGCCCGCGGACGAGGACTTCTGATCCGCTCCTGACGGGTGCCGAGCGGCCGGAGGCCCGTTCGCGGAAATCGGCCGGCCGGCGGTGCAACCACCGCTGCTGTGATCTCCGTCTGCGCACCATGGACGCCAAGAGGCTCGTTCCGGTCCTGGGGACGCTGGCCGTTCTCGCCGCGGGCGCGGGGGGTTCGGCGGCCCTCGCGCAGACCCACGACGGGGCGCCGGCCCCGCCGCGGCCGGTGGCCCCGGGCACGGTCACCGCCGATCCCGGGCACGACGTCTCGCTCGGCCTCGGGCAGGAGGCCGAGCTGAGCACCAAGGACGTCACCGTCCGTTACACCCGGCTGATCGGCGACTCCCGGTGCAAGCCGGGACGGCACTGCTTCTGGGCGGGTGACGCCGTCGTCGCGGTGTCGCTGACGCAGCCCGGGCGCGGGGAGCACTCCGACGCTCAGTTGCACACCGGGACCGAGCCGCACGCCACGACGTTCGCCGCCGCCCGGGTCGAGCTGGTCAGCGTAAGCCCGCGCGGCGACCGGATCACCCTGCGCGTCCGGTGAAGGGCCCGGCCGGACGCTCGGGATCGGCCTGGCGCCGCCCGGGAGCAGGTGCCCGGTTCAGAACTCCAGGAGCATGCGTGAGTTGCCGAGGGTGTTCGGCTTGACGTAGGGCAGGTCGAGGAATTCCGCGACGCCGGGGTCGAGCGAGCGGCGCATCTCCTCGTAGACCTCCTGGGAGACCGGCGTCCCGTCGATCTCGACGAAACCGTGCCGGAGGAAGAAATCCGTCTCGAAGGTCAGCACGAACAGGCGCTTGAGGCCCAGCTCGCGGGCCTCCTGCACGAGCCGGCCGACGAGCCGGTGCCCGACCCCGCGGCCGCGGGCCGCCTTGTCCACCACCACCGTGCGCAGTTCGGCGATGTCCTCCCAGAGCACGTGGAGCGCGGCGGCGCCGAGCACCTCGTCGCCCTCGCCGGCGGCGACCCAGAACTCCTGGATCGCCTCGTACAGCGTGACCAGCTCCTTTTCGAGCAGCACGCGGCCCGCGTCGGAGTCGACGAGCGCCTTGATCTTGCGGACGTCGGCTATCCGGGCGCGGCGGACGGCCGGTGGGACTGGGTCGGAAGGCACACCGGTCAAGATATCGAGCCCCGGAGCCACGGCGCCGGGGGTGCCGATGGCTCGATCGGGGGACCCCGGTTCCGGTGACACCAGGTAACTCACGTATAGCTAATGCAACTAAGCGACCGTGCGCGTCACCGTCGCGCCGACAGCCAGTACGCGCATCGGAGCGCGACGACGACGGGGAGGCGCCCGCATGCCCGGGAGCACGACGGTGTCCACCGGACGGGTGTCCGCCCCCTCGGCCGAGCAGTCCCGGTTCCGGCCCGAACTGCAGGGCGTCCGCGCGCTCGCCTCGGTGCTGGTGGTCGTCTACCACGTCTGGCTGGACCGGATCTCCGGCGGCGTGGACGTGTTCTTCCTGGTCTCCGGCTTCCTCATCACCGGGCAGCTCTACCGCGCGTCGCTGCGGGGCCGGATCGAGCTGCGGCCGATCTGGGGCCGGATGATCAAACGGCTGTTCCCGGCCGCGATGACCGTGCTGCTCACCGTGACCGTGGCCTCGGCGCTGCTGCTGCCGGAGGACCGCTGGTTCCAGACCGTCCGGGAGGTCTTCGCCTCCGCCCTGTTCTACGAGAACTGGCAGCTCGCGGCCGACTCGGTCGACTACTTCGCCCAGCACAACGGCGCCAGCGTCGTCCAGCACTTCTGGTCGCTGTCGGTCCAGGGCCAGTTCTACCTGCTCTGGCCGCTGGTCTTCGTGGCGCTCGGGCTGGCCGTGCGCCGCTTCGGCTGGCCGCTGCGCCGCACCGTGAACGTGATGCTGGTGGCGCTGTTCACGGCTTCGCTGGCCTACTCGGTCTACCTGACCGCGGCCGATCAGCAGCTCGCCTACTTCCACGGCCTCACCCGGGTCTGGGAGTTCGCGCTCGGCGGGCTGATGGCGATGTTCCTGGACGCGTTCGTCCTGCCGCGCCGGCTGCGCGTGCTGCTCGGCTGGATCGGGGTGGCCGGGCTGGTGCTGTGCGGCATCGTGCTGCGCGTCGACACCGTCTTCCCGGGGTTCATCGCGCTGTGGCCGACGCTCTCGGCGGGCCTGGTGCTGGTGGCGGGCCAGACCGGCAGCGGCCTCGGTGCCGACCGCTGGCTGAGCTCGAAACCGCTGGGCTACCTGGGGAAGATCAGTTTCTCCCTGTACCTGTGGCACTGGCCGGTGCTGGTGTTCTACCTGATCCTGCGGGTGCGCGAGCAGGTCGGGCTGCTCGGCGGCGCGGTGATCCTGGGGGTTTCGTTCGGCCTCTCGGTGCTCACCTACCACTTCGTGGAGAACCCGATCCGGCTCTCGGAGATCGGCACGGTGAAGCGCTGGGGGGCCTACCGGTTCGGCCTCGTCGCCCTGGTGCCGGTGCTGGTCGCGGCCGGGCTGTGGGGCGGCTACACCACGGCCGAGGCCAACTACTCCATCGCGCTCGGCGACCCCGACCACCCCGGTGCGCTCGCGCAGAGCCCGGGCTTCGTCTACCGCGGCTCCCCCTCGCCGCGGGTGGTGCCGCCGACGTTGAAGCTGCCCGAAGACTGGGCCGGCATCGATTCGGACAACTGCACGACCTCGCCGCGCGACGAGGAGCTGGACATCTGCACCCAGAGCCCGGCCGGGCGGCCGGCCAAGCGGGTGGTGCTGGTCGGCGACTCGCACATCCAGCAGTACCTCGCGGCCTTCCTGCCGCTGGTCCGGAGCAAGGGCTGGCAGGTGACCGCGATGCTCAAGGGCGCCTGCCCGTTCTCCGCGGCCTCCGAGCTGATGCCGGGCGACGAGGCCTGCACGAGCTGGAACGAGGCCGCGGCCGACGAGATCGTGGCGATGCACCCGGACGCCGTGGTCGCGCAGGGCAGCCTGAACACCGGCGCCGGGGTCACCGAGACCACCCCGCCCGGGCTGCTCACCCAGTGGTCCCGGCTGGCCCGGGCCGGCATTCCCGTGGTGGCGCTGCGCGACAGCCCGCGGTTCAGCTTCGACGTGGCCGCCTGCGTCGCCGAACGGACCCCGGGCGACCCGGCCTGCGGCCGCGACCGCGAAGACCTGCTGCCGGCGGACCCGTCCTATTCGGCGGTGCCGGAAATCCCGGGCAACGTGTCGTTCCTCGACTTCACCGACTACCTCTGCACCGGCGAGGTCTGCCCGGCGACGGTCGGCAACGTGCTCGTCTACATGGACGACAACCACGTCACCGCGACCTTCCTGACCACGCTCTCGCCCATCCTGGACCAGGAGATGACCGCGGCTCTGCACTGGTGACCGCCCACCCCGTCGCCCGGCCCGAAGCCTCCCGCCGCCCGCCGTGGTCACCGGTCCGTCCCGCCGTCTGGGCGACGCCGTCGCCGTCCGGCCCGAGCCCGGCGGCTACGCTGGACGTCGTGCCTTCTCCCACCACTGAGCCCGCCACCGCCGAACCGGCCGAGGGCCGTCGTGTCTCCCTCGTGACGCTGGGCTGTGCCCGCAACGAGGTCGACTCCGAGGAGCTGGCCGGGCGGCTGGCGGCCGGGGGCTGGGAGCTGGCCGCCGATCCGGAGGACTCCGACGTCGTCGTGGTCAACACCTGCGGGTTCGTGGAGTCGGCGAAGAAGGACTCGGTGGACACCCTGCTCGCCGCCGCCGACACCGGCCGCAAGGTGGTCGCCGTGGGCTGCATGGCCGAGCGGTACGGCCACGAGCTGGCCGACAGCCTGCCCGAGGCCGACGCGGTGCTCGGCTTCGACCACTACGCCGAGCTCTCCGACCGGCTCGACGACGTGGTGGCTGGCCGCAAGCTCGCTTCGCACACCCCGTCCGACCGGCGCAAGCTGCTCCCGATCAGCCCGGTCCAGCGACCCGCCGCCAGCGAAGCGGTCGAGGTCCCCGGGCACGCCCAGCACGGCTGGGGCCCGCGGGTGCTGCGCACCCGGCTCGACACCTCGCCGGTGGCGGCGCTGAAGATCGCCTCCGGGTGCGACCGGCGCTGCTCGTTCTGCGCGATCCCGTCCTTCCGCGGCTCGTTCGTCTCCCGCCGGCCCGACGAGATCGTGGCCGAGGCGCAGTGGCTCGCCGAGAACGGCGCGAAGGAGCTGTTCCTGGTCAGCGAGAACTCCACCTCCTACGGCAAGGACTTCGGCCGCGACGGCGCCAGCGCGCTCGAGCGCCTGCTGCCGCGGCTGGCCGAGGTCGAGGGCATCGACCGGGTGCGCGTGTCCTACCTGCAGCCGGCCGAGACGCGGCCGCAGCTGGTCAAGGCCATCGCCACCACGCCCGGCGTCGCGGACTACTTCGACCTGTCGTTCCAGCACTCCAGCGAGCAGGTGCTGCGCCGGATGCGCCGGTTCGGCTCCACCGACTCCTTCCTCGCGCTGACCGAGCAGATCCGCGAGTACGCCCCCGAGGCGGGCATCCGGACCAACGTGATCGTCGGCTTCCCGGGGGAGACCGAGCACGACCTGGCCGAGCTGGAGCGGTTCCTGACCGGCGCCCGGCTCGACGCGGTCGGCGTGTTCGGCTACTCCGACGAGGACGGCACCGAGGCCGAGACCTTCGAGGGCAAGCTGGACCCGCAGGAGGTCGCCGCCCGCGTCACACGGATCTCCGCGCTGGTCGAGGAGCTCACCGCGCAGCGCGCCGAGGACCGCATCGGCACCTTCGTCGACGTGCTGGTCGAGCGGGCCGCCGGGAACAGCGCCGACAGCGCTGACGGCATTGACGGCACTGATCCCGACAGCATTGATGCCGACAGCGCGGTGGGCCGCGCCGCGCACCAGGCGCCCGAGGTCGACGGCGAGTGCGTGATCCTGGAGGAGGAGCCGGTGCTGCGGCCCGGCGACCTGGTGCGCTGCGAAGTGGTCGAATCGGCCGGGGTCGACTTGGTCGTCCGCCCGGTAGCGGGCGCCGGCCGGTGAGTGCCGCCCCCAGCGACGCCGGTGAGGGCATGACCCGGGGCGGGGCCGAATCCCGTTCCGCCGCGTCCGGGCCCGCGGAGCCCCGCCCGGCCGCCGGGCCGCACGCCGAGGCCGCGGTGCCGGAGCCGACCCCGGTGCCCACGCTCAACCTGGCCAACCTGCTGACCCTTTCGCGGCTGGTCCTGGTGCCGCTGTTCGTGTTGGCGCTGTTCTCCGGCGACGGCGCGGACACCGCCTGGCGGGCCGTGGCCACCGGGCTGTTCGTGATCGCCTCGGCCACCGACCAGGTGGACGGCTGGGTGGCCCGCAAGTACGGGCTGATCACCGACTTCGGCAAGATCGCCGACCCGATCGCGGACAAGGCCCTGATCGGCGCGGCGCTGATCGGGCTGAGCGGGCTCGGCGAGCTGTCCTGGTGGGTGACGATCGTGATCGCGGTGCGGGAGATCGGCGTCACGCTGCTGCGCTTCTGGGTGATCCGCCACGGCGTGATCCCGGCCAGCCGCGGTGGCAAGGCCAAGACGATGACGCAGATCCTGGCCATCGTGGTCTACCTGCTGCCCCTGCCCGCCGGGGCCGACCCGGTCCGCTGGGTCCTGATGGGCCTGGCCGTGGCGCTGACCGTGGTCACCGGCGTGGACTACCTGGTGCGCGCGGTCCGCCTGCGCGCCGCCGGCCGCCGCGCCACCGGCTCCTGATGACCGGCCCTGACCCCGTGACCGGCCCCGATGCGCAGGCCGCCCGCCTGGTGACAGCGCTGACCCGCCGCGGCGAGACGGTGGCCGCGGCCGAGTCCCTCACCGCCGGGCTGGTCTGCGCCACCCTGGCCCGCATCCCCGGGGCCAGCGCCGTGCTGCGCGGCGGTCTTGTGGTCTACGCCACAGAGCTCAAGCACGTGCTCGCCGGGGTCGACGAGGAGCTGCTGGCCGCTCGCGGCGCGGTCGACCCCGAGGTCGCGGTCCAGCTCGCGGCCGGGGCCCGGGCGCGCTGCGGGGCGACCTGGGGCCTGGGCCTGACCGGCGTCGCCGGGCCCTCCGGCCAGGACGGCGCCGCCCCCGGGACGGTGCACCTCGGGCTCAGCGGGCCCACCGGGACGACCGTCCGCAGCCTCGGGTTCGACGGGGATCGCGACGCCGTGCGGACCGCCTCGGTGAGCGCCGCCTTCACGCTGCTCGAGGAACAACTAGACTGAACGTGGCGTTCGCCCTTGGCGTACGCACGGGTCAAGTCCTGCGCTCGGGGCACTGCACTGGGTAACGTAGGAGGCACCAGTTCGGGAAGGGAGGCGCGTGATGACCGTGCTGTTGCGTGAGGCGATCGGTGATCGGCTCCGTCATGCCCGCACCAACCAGCGTCGAACGCTGCGTGACATCTCTCGCGCCGCCAGGGTGAGCCTCGGGTACCTGTCCGAGGTCGAGCGTGGTCAGAAGGAGGCTTCCAGCGAGCTGCTGGCCTCCATCTGCGACGCACTGGAGCTTCCCCTGGGCGAGTTGCTGCACAAGGTCGCGGCCGATGTCTCGGCCCTCGACAAGGTCGAGGTCGCCCCGGTCGGCGAGCGAGGGGCCGAAGGCGCGCCGCGGGAGACCGTGCCCGAGCGGGAGGCGCCGGCCCGGACCGGCGGGTTCGAGGGCGGCAGCCTGCTACCCGAGCTGATCGGCGACGACCTGTCCGACCTGCGGCTTTCGCCGTCGCCGCGGCTCAACCCCACTCTGCGGACCACGATCGGCGTGCCGAAGCTCGCGTCGACCATCGCTGCGTGATCATCGCCGCACGACCACGCTTCGCACCCGCACGGCCCCGGGCAGTCACCCGGGGCCGTGCGTTTCTGCCCGGGACGGATCGGGGCCATCCCTGAATTCCCCCGGGGTCGCCTGGAACGACGACGGCCGACCTGACACGATGGAACCCAACGCCGGGGTCGGGACGTTGTGTGAACTAGGGGAGTGACGCCCCACCTCGAGGTAACTGAGGCCCGTGGGACGCAAGAAGGCAGGCGGAGGAGATGGCCAACCCGTTCGTGAAGTTCTGGAAGTACATGATGGCGGCGTTCTCGTCGAAGATCGACGAGCACGCCGACCCGAAGGTACAGATCCAGCAGGCCATCGAGGAGGCACAGCGCAACCACCAGGCGCTGACGCAGCAGGCCGCCTCCGTGATCGGCAACCAGCGCCAGCTGGAGATGAAGCTCAACCGGCAGCTCGGCGACGTGGAGAAGCTGCAGGCCTCGACCCGTCAGGCCCTGGTGCTGGCCGACGAGGCCCGGGGCAAGGGTGACGAGCAGAAGGCGACCGAGTTCGAGAACGCGGCGGAGAGCTTCGCCGCGCAGCTGGTCACCGCCGAGCAGAGCATCGAGGACCTGAAGACCCTGCACGACCAGTCGCTGCAGGCGGCTGCGCAGGCCAAGAAGGCGGTCGAGCGCAACGCGACCATGTTGCAGCAGAAGCTGGCCGAGCGCACCAAGCTGCTCTCGCAGCTGGAGCAGGCGAAGATGCAGGAGCAGGTCTCCGCCTCGCTGAACCAGATGAGCCAGCTGGCCGCCCCGGGCAACACCCCGTCGCTGGAGGAGGTCCGCGACAAGATCGAGAAGCGCTACTCCACGGCGCTCGGCTCGGCCGAGCTCGCGCAGAACTCGGTCCAGGGCCGGATGCTCGAGGTGCAGCAGTCGGCCACGCAGATGGCGGGCCACTCGCGGCTGGAGCAGATCCGCAACTCCATGCGCGGCGACTCGGTCGCGCAGGTCACCGACGGCGGCGCGGCGGCGAAGGCCCCGGCGGCCGGTGGTGCCGGTAGCGCCGGTAGCGCGGACATCCAGCGGGAGATCCAGGCCCGCGTGCAGGCCGAGCAGGGCAAGAACCCGGCCTGACCACCGCGTCGAGGCCGTACCAACTCCGGGGGCGTGCGTGATGGGCAACAGCGGCAGAAGACGGGACTTCAGCGAGTTCAACGCCAAGCTCGAGAAGCACATCGAACGGCTGCCGGACTACGCCCAGCGGGCGCAGGAGAAAGCCCAGCGCGCCCAGGAGAAACTGCAGCGGTACTTCCCGCCGGCCGACCAGGCCGGCGGGAAGCCCGCCGCTCAGCCGTCACCACGACCGGAGCCCTCAGCGGGGCACTTCCAGCACCGGCCCTCGCCGCGCCCGCTCGTGCCGCGGCGTTCCACCCTGCCCACCACGTTCGCCGCGGTCGCCGGGCAGGTGCCCGCGGTCGCGGAGGCCCGGCAGAAGTGGAACCGGTGGAACGAGCCCGCGGCCAAGCTGGCCCGCCGCAAGCGGCGTACGTCCCGGGTGCTGACCCTGTGGGTCCTGATCACCATCCTGCTCGGCGTGCTGACCGTGCTGGCCGCGACCGGGCTGCTCGCCACCGGGCGGCCGGATGTGGCCCAGGCCGTGCTGACCGGGTTCGCCACGGTGGTGTTCGGCACGTTCAGCGTGCGGACCGGGCTCAAGCTGCGCGGCCTCAACCAGATCCGGCTGCCGTCCACGCCGAGCGCGCCGCCGCCGCTGCCCGCGGCCGGCTCCCTGGCCCGGGAGCCGATGGAGCGCCTGGCGGAATCGGAAGCCTCCCTGGCTGAGCTGCTGAACCAGCTTTCGGTGCCGTCCCCGCTGGGCACCTTGCCCGTGCCGGAGATCTCGGTGGCCGACGCCCGGGCGACGGCCGAGCAGGCTGCGCAAGCGCTGCGCGGGCTGGCCGGGCGGATCCAGGCCATCGAACGCGGCCGCAACTCGGCGCCGTCGCGGGAGCGCGGCGCCCTCGACGCGGCCGTGGGCAAGCTGCGGGAGCAGCTCGACGACGGCATCGAGGGCTACGGCGGCCTGGTCGCCGCCGCGGGCCGCGCGGTCGCCGCCAGCAGCGACGGGCTGGGCGCCTCGCGCGAAGCCCTCACCGACGCCACCGACCACCTCGCCGGGCTCGCGCTGGCCCTCAAAGACCTCTCCTGATCCGGTTCCGGGACGACACCCCGGCCCAAGCGGCCGCACCCGGCGTCTGGACGGCAGCGCGGCGATCGAGGATCGAAACACGGGCGTAATCGGAATCGTCCGGCCGCGGAAACGTGGGCTGCTTAACGTATTTCCCAGGCCACCGGTGGGCGCATCCGACCGGGACGGTGCTGAGCCCTGAGGTTCCGCGCCGCCGCACGCGCACGGTGCGACGGCCCGCAGTGGATCTGTACACAGTGGACTTTCTCGAAGCGCCGAGGAAAGGACGCCCCGTGACCACGCTCCCGCCGGAAGCCGAACCCGTCCCCGTTGCCCAGCCCAGCGCGCACCAGCGGGTGGTGGCCGCCTTCGACCGGATCGCCGCGGCCGGCCGCCCCGAAATCTGGATCACGCTGCGCGCCCGGGAGGAGGTGCTGCTCGACGCGAAGGCCGTCGACGAGCGGGTCCGGGCCGGCGAGCACCTCCCGCTGGCCGGGACGGTGCTCGCGGTGAAGGACCTCGTCGACGTCGCCGGGACGCCGACCACCGCCGGTTGTCCCGGCTTCTCCCGCGTTCCCGCGACCAGCGCGACGGTGGTCTCACGGCTCACCGCGGCCGGCACGGTGGTGCTCGGCAAGACCAACCTGGACCAGTTCGCGTCCGGGCTCACCGGTACCCGCAGCCCGTACGGCCCGGTGGCCTCGGCACTCGGCCCCGACCGGGTGGCGGGCGGGTCCAGCAGCGGCTCCGCCGTGGCCGTGGCGCTGGGCATCGCGGATCTGGCGCTGGGCACCGACACCGGCGGCTCGGGCCGGGTGCCCGCGGCGCTGAACGCGGTGGTCGGGCTCAAACCCACCCTCGGGCTGGTGCCGAAGACCGGCGTGGTCCCGGCAGCACCTTCGTTCGACTGCGTTTCGGTGTTCGCCCGCAGCCTGGCCCTCGGCCAGCGCGCGCTGGCCGTGATGACCGGGCCCGACGGCGTCGACCCGGCCGTGCGCGTCTGGCCCGCCGATGTCCGGCTGAGCGCCGGGCCCCGGCCGCGCGTCGCGATCCCGGACGAGGCCGGTCTCGCCCCGCTCGGCGCCGCCGCCCGCCAGGCGTTCCACGTCGCGGTGCGCGCGCTGGAGGCCGCCGGCGCGAGCATCGAGGCCGTGGACGTCAGCACCCTCCTGGACGCCGGGAAACTGCTCTACGGCAGCGCTTTGGTGGCCGAACGGCACGCCTCGGCGGGGGAGTTCCTGGCCGGGCACCCGGAGGGGGCCGACCCCACGGTCTCCGGCATCGTCGCGGCCGCGGGCCGGCACCTCGCGCACGAGCTGGCCGAAGTCCAAGGCCGCGTGGCCGAACTGCGCGCACGGTCCCGGGAAGTCCTCGCCGGCCACGACGCCCTGCTGCTGCCCACGGTCACCGACCACCCGGCGATCACCGAGGCACTGGCCGACCCGGTCGGCGTGAGCAGCCGGCTCGGCCGGTACAGCAGCTTCGTCAACGTGCTCGACTTCGCGGCCGTCACGGCGCCGGTGGCGCCGGGGGACCAGCGGCCGTTCGGCGTCACCATCGCCACCCGGGCGTTCGAGGATCAGATCGGGTTCGACCTGGCCGCGGTGCTCACCGGTGAGCAGGAGCGCGAACCGTATCCGGTGGAGGGCATCGACGTGGTGGTCTTCGGCGCGCACCTGCGCGGCCAGCCGCTGCACGGATGCCTCGACTGCGCCCGGTTCACCGGGCCGGTCCGCACCGCCGAGCGGTACCGCATGGTGCGGCTGGAGGCCGAACCGCCGCAGCCCGGGGTGCTCCCGGGCGAAACGGCTCTCGACGGCGAGCGCTGGCGGTTCTCCCCCGGGGCGTTCGGCCGGTTCGCCGGCGGGCTGCCGGAGCCCCTGGTCCTCGGGCGGGTCGAGCTGGAGGACGGCAGCACGGTGCTCGCGGTGCTGGCCGGCCACGGCGTCACGGGTGAACCCCTGGACCGGTACGACTCTTGGCGCGGCTACCTGAGGTTCGTCAGCACGGCCGACCGGCGATCCCCCGGCTGATCCGGCGCACCAGCCCGGGCCCGTGCAGCGCGAAGCCGGAGTAGAGCTGGATCAGCGAAGCCCCGGCGTCGAGCATCCGCGACGCGTCGTCGGGGCCGAGGATGCCGCCGACGCCGATGATCGGCAGCCGGCCCCCGGTGCGCTCGTGGACGAACCGGACCACTTCGAGCGACCGCGCGGTCAGCGGGCGGCCGGACAGCCCGCCGGCCTCGGCGGCGAGGTGCGCTTCGGCCGGGGCGACGCCCTGGCGGGACAGGGTGGTATTGGTGGCGATCAGCCCGGAGACGCCGTGCTGCAGGCAGACCTCCAGCAGCTCGGCCAGCGCCTCGTCGGTGAGGTCGGGGGCGACCTTGACCAGCAGCGGGGTGTTCCCGCCCAGCTCGGCCGAGGTCCGGCGCAGCTCGCCCAGCAGCTCGGCCAGCGCGGTCTTGTCCTGCAGTTCGCGCAGCCCGGGGGTGTTCGGCGAGCTGACGTTGATGGCGAAGTAATCCGCGTACGGGTGCAGCGCGCGCAGCGAGAAGCGGTAGTCCTCCACGGCTTCGCCGAGCGGGGTCACCTTGGACTTGCCGATGCTGATCCCCAGCGGCACGGCCGGTTTCCCGTGGGCGGCCAGCCGGTCGGCGAGCGCCTGCGCGCCCTCGTTGTTGAAGCCCATCCGGTTGATCACGGCGTCGCTCGTGGGCAGGCTGAACAGCCTCGGCCGCGGATTGCCCGGCTGCGGGTACCGGGTCACCGTGCCAACCTCGACGAAACCGAATCCCAGTGCGGGCCAGGCCGCGAGCGCACGGCCGTTCTTGTCCATCCCGGCGGCCAGGCCGACCCGGTTGGGCAAGCGCAGACCGAGGAACGTCACCGGGTCTTCGGTGCGGTAGAGCGGGCTCAGCGGCCGGAGCGCGGGTGCGGTCCGGGCCAGCAGCGCGACGGTGCGCTCGTGCACCAGCTCGGGGTCGTGGAAGGCCAGCCGGTACAGCCCGGGCCGGACGATCTTGTCGAAGAGCACGGCCCCATGCTGCCCCATGCCCGGGCGCCCGGCGTCCGGAACCCGGTCAGCGTGTGGTCTTCCACTCGTCTTCGAGCACGGCGTAGACCAGCTCGTCGGTCCACCCGCCCTTGACGACCTCGTTCTCCCTCAGGTGGGCCTCCTGGCGCATACCGAGGCGTTCCATCAGGGCCTGGGACGCGGTGTTGCGGCTGTCGCAGCGGCCGACGATCCGGTGCAGGCCCAAGTCTTCGAAGCCCAGCCGCAGCAGTTCGGTGACCGCCTCCAGGGCCAGCCCCCGGCCGTGGTGGTCGGGGTGGAAGACGAAGCCGATCTCGCCCTGGCGGTGCTCGGCGCTCAGGTACTCGAGGTTCAGGTCGCCGATCAGCCGGCCGGTGGCGGCGAGCTCGACGGCCACGGCGAGCATCTGGCCGTCCTGGCTGATGGTCGAGCTGTGCACGCGCTTCGCGAGGGCGGCGGCCGACTCGGCCTGGCTGCGCGGGCTCCAGTACAGGTAGCGGGTCACGTCGGCGCGGGACTGGATCGAGTTCAGCGCGTCGAGGTCGTCCGGCCGGAACGGGCGCAGCACGATCCGCTCGGTGGCGATCGGATAGTCGGGCCTGAGCACGCCGTTCAGGCTGGCCACCTTCGTCCGTACAGGATGGGTATCCGCCGTCGGCTCCGGCCGGAGCCGACGGGGAAGTGCGAAAGATCGAGGGGTGCTCCCGGGGCGGCTCTCGGACGCCGTCAAACGTCCGAGCCCGAGCCGGACCGGTGCCCGAGGGCCCCGGGAGCCCGGTGGCTGCCTGGTATTCGCTATCAGGCACACACGCGAAGCAGGCGATGAGCCGAAGGTGGCTCGTGTTGCATCGCTGCTCAAAGTCCCTACGCGTGCTATCCGCTAGCGGACAGTCACCTCACGAGTCCTGTGTGAATACAACTTAGGACCACCTCCTCTCTCGTGTAAGACCACGCTAACCGCGAACCTCGGTGCGCGGCAACATCAATTCCGTGATCGGCGGCCGGGCGCGGTCTGCGTCCGCCGTCCGCGAACGCGCGGGGCTCAGCCCGCCGGGGCCGGTCCGGGCTGGCAGCGCGGGCAGAACCAGGTCGGCCGGCGCCGGACGCCCTCGCCCTGATCGGCCACCCGCACCCGGCCCCCGCAGCGGAAGCAGCCCGGGCGGCCGCGTCCGTACACCCAGTTCTGCCGGCCGCGGCCGGGGTCGCCGGTGGTGATCTGCTCGTGCCGCCAGGCGTTGGCGAGCAGCAGCCGCCGGGCCAGTGCCACGGTCTTCGTCAAGTCCACTTCGGACACCGGAGTCCACGGCGAGACCCCGAGCAGGAAGCAGATCTCCACCTTGTACATGTTCCCCACGCCGGCCATGACCCGCTGGTCCAGCAGGGCTTCGCCCAGTTCGCGGCCCGGCTCGGCGCCCAGCGCGGCGACGGCGCGGGCCGCGTGCTCGTCGGTCCACTGTGGATCGAGCAGGTCGGGGCCGAGGTGGGCGACCAGCCCGGGCGCCTCGGCGGACGGCACGAGGTCCAGGTCGTGCAGGCGGAAGCCGACGGCCTCGAGGTCGGCGGTGGTCAGCACCACCCGCGCGTGATGGCCCGGAAGTGGCCACTTCGCCCCGGCCGCGTGGATCCGCCAGGTGCCGTCCATGCGCAGGTGGCTGTGCAGGGTCAGCTCACCGGAGAAGCGGGTGAACAGGTGCTTGCCCACCGTGTCGACGCCGAGCACCTCGTGCCCGGAAAGGTCCACCCCGGCCAGCGCGGGATGGCGGAACTCGCCCCGTACCAGCGTTTTCCCGGCCAGCGCCTTGTCGAGCAGCTTCCCGGCGAGGAAGACCGTGTCACCTTCGGGCACGGCTCAGCCCGCGTTGCCGGAGAGCTCGGCCGGCGCGTCGGTGGTGTCCGGCGAGTCCTCTTCGCTGCGCACCCGGTGGCGTCCGGCGCGGCTGGAGCGCAGGATCTTGGCCAGCACCATGTTGAACGTCAGCGCGATCTCCTGCGCGCCGGGCGAGTGCCATTCGTGGATCGGGCTGCACGCGCCCTGGGCCTGCTGCACCGCCAGCCGGTCCGGGATCGCCGTCGGCATCACCAGGGAGCCGAAGTTCTCCCGCAGCTCCGCGACCCGGAACTGGTGCTCGTAGGAGCGCACGCGCAGCTTGTTCACCAGCACCCCGATCGGGCGCAGGTCCGGGTTGTGCTCCTCGCGGATCCGCTCGATCGCCTCCAGCGCGCGCTGGGCGCCCGCCACCGCGTACATCGTGGGCTCGGTGACGATCAGCGCGCTGTCCGCCGCGACCAGCGCCGACTTGGTCAGCCGGCCCAGCGACGGCGGGCAGTCGACGATCGCCAGCTCGTACGGGTCTTCGCGCAGCGGCCGCTGGTGCAGCTCGTCGAGCGCGCGGGAGAGGTTCTCCAGCCGGCGGCCCTCGTCGCCGGGTTCGTTGAGCAGCTCCAGCTCCTCGGCGCCGACCAGGACGTCGACCTCCTCGGACCACACGCTCGGCGCGATGGCCCGCTCCAGCACGGCGCGGGCCGGGGTCTCCAGGACGTCGGCGAGCGTGGCGTCGGTGTAGGGCGGGTCGAGCGAGGTGGTGGCGTTGCCTTGCGGGTCGAGGTCGGCGACGAGGGTCCGCGTCCCCCTACGCAGCGCGGCCGACGCGATACCGAGCGCGACCGTCGTTTTGCCGACGCCACCCTTGAGGCTGAGTACGGCGACCGTGTGCACTCGGCACAGCCTACGGCCCGTCGCCCGGATCGGCGCCGAGGAAGGGGCCGAACACCGCTGCCGGGCGGTGCGGGTGACGGCGAGTGACCAGGACAGGGGCACTACCCTGTCCGACTATGAACACGGACACCGTGGCCGCCCGGGGTTCCGGCGCCGTTCGCCGGGCGCTCGAGGCGGAGCTGCGCGCGGCCCGCGCCCGGGGGGTGGAGCAGCCCGTCGTGGTCGACGTCGGTGGGGGCAGCGGCGGCTGGGCGGTGCCCTTCGCGCGGGCCGGCTGCCTGGTCACCGTGGTCGAGCCCAGCTTGGACGCGCTGGCCACGCTCCGGCGGCGCGCGGAGGAGGAAGCGGTCTCGCACCGGATCACGGTGATCGCGGACGACTCCGACGCCCTCGCGGCCCACGTGCCGGCCGGTTCGGCCGACCTGGTGCTGGCCCACGGACTGCTCGAGGTGGTCGACGACCCGGCCGTGGTGCTCGCCGCGCTCGCGGCCGCCGTCGCACCCGGCGGGGCCGTCTCGGTGCTGGTGGCCAACCGCAACGCGGCCGTGCTGCACCGCGCGCTGGCCGGCCGGATCGCCGAAGCCCAGCGGCTGCTCGACGGGGATGGCGGCGTCGCGCCGGGGGAGCGGGACACCGTGCTGCGCCGGTTCGACACGGCCGGGCTGACCGAGGGGCTGCTCGCCGCCGGGCTCGAGGTGAGCCTGCTGCAGGGGGACCGGGTGATCTCGGACGTGGTGGCCGGCGAGGTCCGCGAAGACGAGCTGGCGGAGTTCGAACTGGCCGCTTCGGTGGTGCCCGCGCTGCGCGACGTCGCGGCCCGGCTGCACGCGATGGCCCGGCGCGCCTGAAACTGTCGGTGCCCCCGGGTAGCGTCCGCGGGCGTGGGGAGAAACACCGAACTGCCGAGCGGGATGGCCCGCTACCGCGTCACCACCGGGGCCGCGGCGCTGCCGGACGACACCGGCTGCCCGATCCTGCACGTCGACATGGACGCGTTCTTCGTCGCCTGTGAGCTGCGCACGCGGCCCGAGCTGGTGGACCGGCCGGTGGTCGTGGCCGGTGGCGGCCCGCGCTCGGTGGTGGCCGCGGCCAGCTACCCGGCCCGCCGGTTCGGGGTGCGCTCGGCGATGCCGTTCTCCATGGCGAAGCGCTTGTGCCCGCAGCTGGTCTGCATCCAGCCCACCTCAGGGCTCTACGGCGAGGTCTCGCGGGGCGTGATGGACATCTTCCGGGAGCTGACCCCGCTGGTCGAGCCGCTGAGCCTGGACGAGGCGTTCCTGGACGTCGGCGGCGCGCTGCGGCGGCTGGGGGCCACCCCGGCCCAGCTGGGCGCGCGGATCCGGGAACGGGTGGTGGCCGAGCACGGGATCACCTGTTCGGTGGGCGTGGCGAAGGTGAAGTACATCGCCAAGCTCGCCTCGGGCATGGCGAAGCCGGACGGCATGGTGGTGGTCCCGGCGGCGGAGACGCTGGCGTTCCTGCACCCGCTGCCGGTCTCGGCCCTTTGGGGCGTCGGGCAGCGCACCGAGGAGCACCTGCGCCAGCAGGGTCTGCACACGATCGCCGACGTCGCCGCGGCCCCGCCGGCCCGCCTGCGGCGGTCGGTGGGCCGCGCGGTCGGCGACCACCTGTGGGCACTGGCCAACGGCCACGACGACCGCGCGGTGGTCCCGGAGTCGGCGGAGAAGTCGATCGGCGCCGAGCGCACCTTCGACGTCGACCGGCACAGCCGCGCCGAACTGGGCCTGGAACTGCTCCGCCTGGCCGAACGGGTCGGCGCCACCCTGCGCGCCCGCGGGCTGCGCGGCCGCACCGTCTCGATCAAGGTCCGCTTCGGCGACTTCCGCACCATCACCCGCGCCCGCACCCTCCCCTCGGCCACCGACGTGGCCCGCGACATCCACCGCACCACCGTGGAGCTGCTGGCCGAGCACGCCCCCACCGGCCCGGTCCGCCTGATCGGCGTCCGCGTCGAGAGCCTCGACACCGGCGAAGGCGGCGAGCAGCTCCAGTTCACCAGCACCGAACCCCGCTGGCGCGACGCGGAACTGGCCGCCGACATCGCCCGCACCAAGTACGGCGCCGCAGCCGTCCGTCCGGCGTCGCTACTGGCCCCACGAGGGGAGTGAAGCTGCTGGTGGGCCTGGCCGGGAGGCGCCGCGCTTTGCCGGAAGGTTGTGGGCTTTGCCGGGAGGCGCTGGGGCTGCCTGAAGGCGCCGGGATTTGCCTGAGGGCGCTGGGGCTTGCCGATAGTTTCTGGAGTCTGCCGGGCGTCTCCGGGATTTGCCGGGCGTGTTCGTGGTTGGCCGGAAGTTTCCGGAGGCTGCCGGGGGGTTGCTAGGCATCTTTGGGGTTCGCCGGGCCTACTGGCGGCTATGCCGGGCCGTCGCTGGCTTCTGGCGATTGTGCCGAGGGGCCTGGACGGACCCGGCCCTGTCCGCCCAGACCGCATCGGTCCGGTGCGGCCCGGCTCTGCCCGGACCGATCTGGCCTGGAATGGACCTGGCCTGGCCTGCCTTGAACCGGACCGGACTTGGACCGGACCGGACCTGGCTTGGCCTGCCTTGGACCAGACCTGGCTTGGACCGGACCGGACCGGACCTGGCCTGGCTTGGCCCGGATCTGGCCTGGACTGGACCTGGCCCGGACCGAGTCTGGCCTGGCCTTGCCTGGCCTGGGTCCGGATCGGATCTGGCCTGGACCGGGCGGGCCGGACCGGCCCGGCGGTACCTCGGGCAATGCTGCAACCGCACCGGGCGCCTTGTCCACACGCCCCGGGATCGAGTCGTCGCCGGGGGCGGGGGTCCCGGCCGGAGTTGTCACCACCCCGTGGGGTGATGGCCGGGTTCCGTGGCGCAGCGGATCTCGGACCGACCGACGGACGGGTCCGATGGGGTCACCGGGGCCGGACGGAAGGGTCGGCGCAGGCTGCCTGGGGTGTGCCCGACCTGGTGGGTGGCGTGAGTTCGGTCGCGGTGACCCCGGGTCGACCCACGTCGAGCGAGATTTCTCCCAATTTGATCCCGTCCGGATGCGGGATCGGGTAGTCGGACGCGCGCGGGGCTCGTATCCTGGACAGTGCCACCCCGCCTGGGGTTGGCTGTTGGGTCCAGGACGTTGCGCGGCCCGGCGCCCGCGACAGCTGTGCCGGAGGAGGAAAGATGCCACTCTCCGAGCATGAGCAGCGGCTGCTCGATCAGATCGAGCGCGAGCTCTATGCCGAGGACCCCAAGTTCGCATCGACGGTGCGAGGCACCCGGATGCGCCGGCCCGCCCGCCGGCGGCGCATCCAGGGGATCGCCCTGTTCGTGGTGGGCGTCGCGCTGCTGGTGCTGGGGGTGGTGGTGCCCGTGCTGCGGGTCGCCGACATCCCGCTGATCAGCGTGCTCGGGTTCCTCGTGATGTTCTTCGGGGTGTTGATGGCCATGTCGGCCCTGCGCCAGGGCGACAGCGGCAAGGACAGCGGCCCCCACGACAGCGGGGGAGGCGGCGGCAAGCAGCCGAGCCGTCGCAGCTCGTTCACCCAGCGCATGGAGGAACGTTTCCGCCAGCGCTTCGAAGAGCAGTAACGCGCCACGGCTTTCGAGATCCGCGCCTCGTCCCTCATGGGGGCGGAGTGCGGATTTCTCGTGCGCGCGAACGACGATCCGCGGCGGGCTGCGCGTCGCTCCGGCTGACGCGAACGGCCCGTTCGCTCCCACCGCGCGGACAGGTCCGCTCATCACCCGGGTGCGAGGCCAGCCCGCTCCCGGGCCTCGGCCGGCCACCGGTTCCCGGCAACCGCCGGGCCACGGTCAGGAACGGCGGCGCAGCACCGACTTCGGGAACAACCGGCCGCGCCAGGGCAACGGGGCGGTCCGGCCCAGACCGCGGCGCAGCTCGTCGAACGACGGGCCCAGCTGCGGATCCGCGGCGGGGACGTCGCTGTACCAGGTCCGCTCGACCGCGTCGACCACCGTGCGCAGGCTCTCGCGGCCGGACTCGTCCAGGTGATTGCCCGCGGCGATCTTCCGGCCGGCCACCCGGACGGTGTCGCTGTCCGAGATCGGCACCCCCCGGTCGGCGCACTCGGCCTTCAGCTCCCGCCAGGCCGCGTCCGCGGCATCCGGCGCGTGGGTCGCGATGGCCTGGAGACGGCGGCGGCGCAGGAAGTCGCGCACGGCGGCCGGGCCGCCGAGTCCCGCGAGCACCAGCACCACGATCAGCGCGAACCACCAGGCCACCAGCGCGGCCAGGAACCCGGCCGCGGCCACGAACAGCACGCCCGCGGCCAGGGGCAGCCACAGCGCGGCCAGGTGGACGCGACCGGGAGCCGCGGCGGGGGCGTGGACCAGCAAGCTGCCGTCCGCGTCCGGTGGCGGCGGGACGCCGGAACTCGCCGCCGGGCTCCCCGGGCCGCCGCGCCGTCGCGAAGAACGCAGCAGGTACGCCAGCAGCACGGCCACACCGCCGAGCACCGCCAGCACGGCGGCGAGCACGAGCAGCCAGCCGTTGCCCGGACCCTGGTCCGGAGCCGGTCCGGGCGCGGCCTGGCCCGGGTTCTTGGCCTGCGGGCCGTTCGCCGAGGGGGCGTTGGACTTCGGCGCGGTCGGCACGTCTTCGGTCGCGTTCGGCTGCTGGGTGCCGGGATCGTTCTGCTGCAGGTACGGCGGGACGATGCCACGGCCGTCGGCCAGCGGCGTCGGGTCGAAGCTGACCCACCCCTTGTCGCCGAAGTACGCCTCGACCCACGCGTGTGCGTCCTGCGAGCTGATCGACTGGTAGTCGCCCCGCTGCACGCCCGGGGTGAAGCCGATCGCGACGCGCGCGGGGATGTGCGCCACCCGCAGCATCACCGCCATCGCGGACGCGTACTGCTCGCAGTATCCGCGCTTGCCGTTGAGGATGAAGTCGGCGAGCGCGTCGGCGTCGGTGGCGTCGGCGGTCTTGGTGTCGTAGACGAAACCGTTCTGTGCGCTGAAGAACTGCCACAGCGCGCTCGCCTTGTCGAAATCGTTGGCCTGGCCCGCCACGATCTGGTCGGTCTTCGCGACCACGCGCTGGTCGACGCGGCTGATGGTCCGGTAGATCGCCGGCACCTCGTCGGACTTCGGTTCGGTGACGCGCAGGTCCGCAGCGGTCGGCTCCTGGAGCGAAGCCGTCTCGACGTACGGGGGCGCGGGCTCGCTCTTCGTGGTGAAGACGGAGCCGCTCACCCGGTCGTACAGCCACTGCGGCGAGACGCCGCGAAGGGCGCGCGGGGCGCCGTAGACCGGCAGCCAGTTGTCGACCCAGCGGGTGGGCTGGATCTGGATCTGCCGGGAGACGCTGCTGCCGTCGTCGCCGGGGGCCGCGGGCAGGGTGGAGCCGGCGAGCACGCCGGTCTGCGCCTGGCCGTCGCCGCGCAGGCCCCAGCCCTTGTTCGGCGTGTAGGTGTCGAGGGTGAACGCGCGCAGCAGCCGCCGGTCCGAGCCGAGGCCGCGGACCTGGAACAACTCGGTGTTCGCGCCCTGGTCGAGCAGCCCGCGCAGCTGCGTGAACGGGGCCCCGCCGAACCCGCCCGCGCCGTCTCCGCCGGTGCCGCCACTGGCCCCGAACGGGATCTTGCCGACCGTGCCGACCACGGTGATCCCACCGCCGAGCAGTCCGAGCGCGAGGGCGGCGCCGACCACGGCCACGGGGGCCTGCAGCGCTCGGGCGGGGCCGCCAGAGCCCGGGGCGTCACGGGTGCGCCAGCGCCGGTGGCGGTGGCTGCCGTCGATGGCGAGCAGGCAGGGGAACGCGGCCGCGCCGAGCAGGAAGGTCCACCACGGCAGCAGGCTGTCGGACAGCGCCGCGGGCACCGCGTAGACGCACAGCAGCACCAGTCCGGTGGCGGCCGGGGCCGCGGCGGACACCGCGAGCGTGTCGACGAGCACCGCGACCAGCCCGATCGCGATCGTCACCAGGCACAGGATCGGCTGCGTGCCCTCGACCGGCGGCAGTCCGGTGCGGATCTGCTCGGCCGAGGCCACGAGCGTCGCCTGCAACTCCCCGAACGCCGTCGGGCCGGGGAAGACCTTCAGGACGCCTTGGGTGGTGAACGCGCCGGTGACCAGGAACAGCAGCACCAGCAACTGACCGAGCCCGACGACCACGGTCGGCGCCCGCAGCGAGCGCAGCGCCAGCCCGGTCGCCGCGACCAGGATGACGGCGACCAGCAGGTACCCGAACCACGCCCAGCCGTGCACGACACCGGTCAGCGAGGTGGCCGCGCAGAGCGTCGCGCCCCCCGCCGCGGCCGGAGGCAGCACACCGCTCGCCCACGCCGATTCCGGCGCCGCAGGCCGCGGTGTGGGCGTGTGCGGAATCGGCGGACGCGGCGGGGCCGTGGCGGTCATCGGACACCCCCGGTCAGCCGGACGGGACGGCCCGGGCCCACGGTGGCCGGGCGCGCGGTGGCCCGATCTTCAGCGGTCCAATTCGCAGGGTCCCAATTCGCAGCGGTCCAATTCCCAGCGGCCGAGTGCGGGGGAGCGGTGTGAACCACCTGCGGCGCCGCGGTTTGCGAGCCACCCACTGCTACCGCCCTCATCGCTGGCCGCCGATCAGGGCGCCGCGGTGGGAACCGGTGCGGCAGAGTTCGGACCACAGTTCGGGCATCGGCGAATCCGGGCCGGCGACGACCACGCCCCAGCCGGCGGCGCGGAGCAGTTCGGCCGAGTCTCCGGTGGCCGAGGCGCGCTGGCCGGTCGGGGGGCCGGACCAGCTCGGGGTGTCCAGCAGGACCGCGAGGCTGCGGACGCCGCGGCGGCGGTAGCGGGACAGCTCGTGCACCGACTCCGCGCTGACCGTGCCCAGCACGGCGATCAGCTCCTGGCCTTCCGCCGGGTCGTGGCCGAGGGTGATGTCGCGCTGGTGCGCGGGCTGCAGGGTGGCCAGCGCGTCGAGCACGACGTTGTCGTAGCCGTCGCCGCTGTCGGCCGGGGCATCGGCCAGGGTCAGGCCGTGCTCGTTGACCAGCCGCACGTGGTGGCCCGAGCGGCGCAGGTGCAGGGCCACCGAGGCGGTGAACGACACGGCCCACTCCAGGCTGGCCGCCGGGCCGGTGCCGTGGTGGGCGGCCGCGCGGTGGTCCAGCAGCAGGGTGGTGCCTCCGCGCCACGGGCGTTCCTCGACGCGGACCATGATCTCGTCGCGGCGCGCGGTGGAGCGCCAGTGCACCTTCCGCATGTCGTCGCCGGTGCGGTAGTGGCGCACGATCACGTCGGGCTCACCCTGACCCGCGTGCAGGCGGACGGTGCCGTCGTCGCCCGCGCCCGAGCCGGAACCGCCGGGCAGGCCCCACAGCGAAACCACCCGCGGAACCACGACCAGGCGCGAGTGGCCGATCAGCTCACGTTCGAACTCGCACAGCCCGAACGGGTCGGTGATGGTCGCGCGCAACGGTCCGACCTGCTGGATCCCGCGCAGCACCGGCTTCAGCGGGTAGCGCAGCAGCACCCGGCGGTCGTGCGGCAGCCGCTCGACCACGAACCGCGGCCGCGAGCCCAGTGCGTAGGGCACGCCGTCCTCGAGCAGCACCTCGCCGCCCGGCAGCCGTCCGCTGCGCCACAGCTCGAGGTGGACCTCGCTGCTCGCCCCGGCCGAGACGCGCTCCGGCCGCAGCGCCCGCGCCGCGCCGAGGCGCAGCCGGGTGGCCGAGATGTACGCGGCGACCAGCATCGGCAGCGCCACCACGAAGATGGCGACGCGCAGCAGGTCACGCTCGTTGAGCACCAGCGAGCACACCGCCGCGGCGATGCCCGCGGCCAGGAGGCAGCGGCCGCGGGTGGTCAGGCCGGACAGTGCGCGCAGCATGCGGTCCTCTCTGCTTCGGGGGAGCTACGACCGGGTCCCGGCCGAGCCCTGCGGGACGGGCACGCGGTGCAGCACGGCGCGTACCACGTCGGTGGCCGAGCGGCGGGCCGCGTGCGCCTCGGTGGTGAGCACCAGCCGGTGCGCCAGCACGGGACCGGCGACCGCGTGCAGGTCGTCCGGGACCACGTACTCCCGGCCGGACAGCGCGGCCTGCGCCCGCGCCGCCCGCACCAGGTGCAGCGTCGCGCGGGGGGAGGCGCCGAGCCGGATCTCCGGGGCCTGCCGGGTCGCGGCGGCCAGGTCCACGGCGTACCGGCGGACCTCCGGGGCCATGTGGATCGCGCGCACCGTCTCGATCAGCCGCTCGACCGCCGCGCCGTCGGACACCGGGCCCAGCTCCGCCAGCGGGTTGTGCCCGGCGTGCTCGTCGACCATGGCCAGCTCGGCCGCCTGGTCGGGGTAGCCGATGGACACCCGCGCGGTGAACCGGTCGCGCTGGGCCTCGGGCAGCGCGTAGGTGCCCTCCATCTCGATCGGGTTCTGCGTGGCGATCACCATGAACGGCGCGTCGAGCCGGTAGGTGCTCGTGTCCACCGTGACCTGGTGCTCCTCCATGCACTCGAGCAGCGCCGACTGCGTCTTCGGCGAGGCCCGGTTGATCTCGTCGCCCACCACGATGTTGGCGAACACCGGTCCGGGCCGGAACTCGAACTCGCCGGTCTGCCGGTTGTAGATGGAGACGCCGGTGACGTCGCTGGGCAGCAGGTCCGGGGTGAACTGGACCCGGCTCACGGTGCAGTCGATGGACCGGGCCAGCGCCTTGGCCAGCGAGGTCTTGCCCACTCCCGGCACGTCTTCGACCAGCAGGTGGCCCTCGGCCAGCAGGGTGACCAGCGCGATCCGGATGACCTCGGGCTTGCCGACCAGCACCCGCTCCACGTTCGCGGCGATCCGGCGGGCCGTTTCCTGCACCTCTTCGAGGGAGGCTTCGAGGGAGGCCCGGGGTGCGTGGCCGTTCGGTCGCCCGTTCGGGGACTCAGCCGCCGGGTAGGCCGGCTGCCCGCCCGCCTCGCCCGGGGTCGCGGCGGCGGAAGCGGACTGGGTTCTCGACGTCACTCGTCCTCCTGGTGGCGCAGGGCTGTGCGGGTTTAACCGGCTCCGCCGGGTCGCTCACTGTCCACGCAGCGATCAGCCTCCCCTTCAGTGTGTCAAACCTGGGCGAACTCGGCGGCGCAACCCCGCGAACACCCACTGATGACGCTGTGCCACCACCCACCTTGACCCTTTCGGGTGAGCGATGGGGCATTTCCGGGTGATCCCGCTGACCCAGCGCTTTCCCGTATGCTTCCCAACCGAGGTCGCTCGACTACGGAGAGGCGTAACCGCACATGAGCGAGGTGGGAGCGGCGCCACTGCCCGACGTGCCGGGACTGACCGGCTCCGGCCGCGGCGGCTTCGCCGTGGCGCCGGAACTGGCGGCCGACACCTACGCGAAGCTCGGCGCGCTGCAGGACGTGGTCGGCGAAATGGTGCGCGAGGCCAAGGTCCTCGGCCGCTCGGTGCCGCTCGGCAGCGGGTACGCCGCCGAAGTCGGCGATTTCATGGCGCGCTACGGCATGGGCGGCGGCGAGAGCTCGGCCGTCGAGCAGCTCACCTCGTTCGGCAAGGAGCTCGAAGACCTGAAGCGGCGGATCGCCGGCGCCCTGGAGAAGTACCGGGACCGGGACGAGGACGCGGCCGGCGGGGTGGACTGCTCCGGTGGCTGACCGCACGAGGCTTCTGCTGCTGGTTCCCGCGCTGCTCGCGGTCGCCGCCTGCGGCGCCCGGGTACCCGCGGGCCAGAACGCGATGGCCGCCCACGTGCTGCCTTCGACCGGAGGCGACGCTCCCGGAACCGCCCCCTCGGCTGCGCCGGATTCCCTGGCTCGGCTCGACCCGTGCGCGCTGCTCTCGCCGGCGGACCGCTCGAGCGCCGGGCTGACCCAGCTCGGGAAGCCGAAGACGATCGGCGAGGCGCGGGCCTGCGACTGGACCGCGCCGGCCACCTTCGGCGTCACCGTCACCCTCGATGGGGAGAACGGGCTGTCCAACCTCGACGTCTCGCACGGCACCCGCACCAAGAAGAAGGTGGGCGCGCACCAGGCGGTGCAGCTCGCGGACCGCAAGGCCACCGACGGGACCTGCGCGGTGCTGCTCGGCGTCGGCCGCTCCGCGAGCGTGCAGGTGGACGTCAGCAACTCGACCTTCGCCGACACCCCCCTCGCCTGCACCCGGGCCACCACCGTGGCCGGTCTGGTGGAGCCCAAGCTGCCCTGACCCCCGCTCCTGACCTCCCTGCTCCAGAAGAACTGCCCGAGAAAACCGCCCCGCGAAACGGAAGGTGTGCCGTGTCCGCTGCTTTCCCGGCCGTCCCGGAGCCGACCGCCCGGTACGAGTCCTACAGCCACGAGGCCCTGGCCGCCCAGACCGAGCAGGGCAACGACCCGGCGTCGGCCGGTGCGGCGGGCGCGCGCTGGAGCGAGCTGTCCCGCCGCCTGCGTGACTCCACCGCGGAACTGGCCTCGTTGGTCGCCGGCAGCCAGGAGTCGTGGCGGGGCGAGACCGGGGACGCGGTGCGCGCGGTGCTGGGCCGGGCCGCCGGCTGGCTCGTCGACTCGGCCGCGGTGGCGGGGGTGGTCGGGGAGTCCGTGGCCGGTCAGGCGGAGGTCGCGGCGCGGGCCCGGGCGGACATGCCGCCGCCGGTGGAGCTCGACCCGGCCGGGATGATCCGCTCGGCCGCGGCGAGCGGGAACGTGCTGGCGCTGGCCGGGCTGTCGGCCGTGCTGGACGCCCGCCGCGCGGAAGCCGAGGCGGCGCGGCAGAAGGCGATCGACGTGCTGCACACCCGGGACGCCGCGTTGCACGCCCTGGTACCGGGCGTGGCCTTCCCGGCGGTGCCGGCCCTGGGGCAGCCGGCTTGATCCGGGTCTCCGCGTCGGCCTTCGACGTGCTGTGGACCGACCTGGGCCTGGGCCCCCCGCCGGTGCCGCTGACCGTGCGCAGCGTCGGGTCCACCACCGGTGAACGGGCGGAGATCCGGGCCGAGGTCTACCGCAACCTCGGCGAGCGCGGGCTGTTCGACGGGCGGTCGGTCGACCCGGTCCTGGAAGGACGGCTGCGCCTGCTGGACGGGGCCGAACGGCTCGTGGCCGGCGAAGCCCTGGTCGACATGACGGCGGAGGTGCCGTTCCGCGCGGTGGCCGCGGTCCGCGGCCGGTCCGGGGTGCTGGCCGTGCAGCCCTCGCAGACGATCGCGCTGAGCGGGATCCGCGGCGGGGAACTGGGTACCGCGATCGTCGAGCTGCTGCCGGAGCTGGGCGCCGGCCCGGGGTACGGGGTCAGCCTGCCCGCGGAGCAGGTCGCCGGGGCCGAGGACTCGTTGTTCGGCGGCCGCGGGGCCAGAACGGCGGCTGCGGCGGCGGCCCCCGCCTCGGCGGCGTCGGCGGCCCAGGTGCGGGAGGTGCTGGCCATCCAGGCCCGGCCGGTCTACGCGGCGGGGCAGTTCAGTGCTTATGCTCGGGGTACCGGCGGCCGGGTGACCCGGCTGGGCGGCTTCACCTGGTTCGACACCGACGTGGGCGCCTACTGCGCGTCCACCTCGGCCGGCCGGGGCGGGCAGGACTGGGTGAACGTCTCCCCGGTGGACGGCGCCCGGCTGGCCGAGCGGATCACCGGGCTGTTCGCTTCGGACTGAGCACCGGGCGCGCGCGGCGAGCCCCCGAACGACGACCGTCCCGGCCGCAGGTCCTCCGGCGGCGACGGCCCACTGATCCCCACCGGTCCTCACCCCGTTCTCCACCGGTCCCCACCCCGTTCCCCACCGGCCCCCACCCAGTCCCCATCGAGCCCCCGAAGTAGGGCGGATTGGTCCTCAGACGGACGAAAACCGGACGCGTCAGGCCCGGTCCGGGTTGCCCGTCGCCCCCGCAGCGGGGGATCTTGACCACGGCCCCCCACCCACCCCCCACCAGCACCCACCGTTCTGACCTGCGCAAACGGCAGACACGACGGAGTGGTGGGCGGGTTTCTCGCGTTGACTGTGGTGAAAAGTGGGGTACGGTGGTGATTAGTGGGGCGGAAGGGAGCCCCGTGGCCGGAGCTGGAGTGGTTCGCCAAACCGGAGCCGGTAGGGAGGTGGTGGCCGATGTTCCTCGGCACCCACACCCCGAAGCTGGACGACAAGGGGCGGCTCACGCTTCCCGCCAAGTTCCGCGACGCCTTGGCCGGCGGGCTGATGATCACCAAGGGGCAGGACCACTGCCTCTTCGTCTTCCCCAGGGCCGAGTTCGAGCAGATGGCTCGGAAGGTCGCCGACGCCCCGTTCACCAACGAGGCGGTCCGGGCCTACCAGCGCTACCTGTTCGCCGGGACCGACGAACAACGCCCGGACGGGCAGGGGCGCATCGCCATCGCGTCCGAGCTCCGGCGCTACGCCGGGCTGAGCAAGGAATGCGTGGTGATCGGTGCGATCACCCGGCTGGAGATCTGGGACGCCCAAGCGTGGCAGGGCTACCTGGACGAACACGAGGACAGCTACGCGAAGGCTCGAGAGGAAGTTCTACCGGGCGTCTTCTGAGGACGTGGCCAGCGGAGCACCTGCGTCGTCGGGGGACGAAGGTAGGCCGTGGCCGGGTCATCGGGAGGCCGTCCACCGCGGATGCCGTGAGGCCTCTGTCCGCTCTTTGACCCTGGCGCACCTTCCCCGGTGCCAGGTCGGCAAGCGGGCGGGCAGGGACCTGACGGCATCCGCCGCATCTTCCCCGGGGTGGGCGAGCACGAGAGGGGGGAGGAGCCGTGACGGACGGGCCCGAGCACGTTCCGGTACTGCTGGCGCGCATCATCGAGCTGTTCACCCCCGCGTTCGCCGACCGCGACGCCGTGCTGGTGGACGCGACCGTCGGCCTCGGCGGCCACTCCGACGCCCTGCTCGAAGCCTTCCCCCGGCTTCGCCTGATCGCGCTGGACCGCGACCCCGCCGCGCTGGAGCGCTCGGCCGAGCGGCTCGCGCCCCACGGCGACCGGGTCGACTTCGTGCACACGGTCTACGACGGCCTCCCGGAGGCGCTCGACGGTCTCGGACTGTCCCGTGTGGACGGCATCCTGTTCGACCTCGGCGTCTCCTCGATGCAGCTCGACCGCGCCGAACGCGGCTTCGCCTACGCGAAGGACGCCCCGCTGGACATGCGGATGGACCCGACCACCGGCTTCACCGCGGCCGACGTGCTCAACACCTACGCACCCGGTGAACTGATCCGGATCCTGCGCGACTACGGCGAGGAGCGGTTCGCGCAGCGGATCGTCCGGGCCGTGGTCAACGCGCGGGAGAAGGAGCCCTTCACCCGCAGCGGGCGGCTGGTGGAGCTGCTCTACGACGCGGTGCCCGCGGCGAGCCGCCGCACCGGCGGCCACCCGGCCAAGCGCACGTTCCAGGCGCTGCGGATCGAGGTCAACGGCGAGCTGGAGGTGCTGCGCCGGGCTCTGCCCGCCGCGCTGTCCGCGCTCGCCGTGGACGGCCGCATCGTGGTCGAGTCCTACCAGTCGCTCGAAGACCGCCTGGTCAAGCAGGCCCTGGCGGCGCTGGCCAAGTCCCGGACACCCGAGGGGCTGCCGGTCGAGCTGCCCGGGCACGGCCCGGAGCTGAGACTCCTGACGCGGGGGGCCGAGAAGGCCGGCGAAGGCGAGATCGAGCACAACCCGCGCGCCGCCTCGGTGCGGCTGCGGGCAGCACAGAGGATCGGAGAGCCGCGATGACCGCACCCACGAAGTCCCGTCGCCGTTCGGGCGAGCAGGCGACCCGCCGGCGCGCGCAGGCGGGGACCACGCTCGAGCAGGAACCGGAGACCGCCCAGCCGGAAGCTTCGCCCCGGCGTGGTTCGCGCGGCAAGCCCACGGCGGCGGACCGGGCCTACGCGCGCCGCGCCCAGCGGGCCGACCTGCTCCAGCAGCGCGGGCCGAAGCGCGCGGTGGCCGAGGCCACCCCGCTGAAGGTCACGCCCAAGGTCAAGCGCGGGCTGCGCTGGCCGCGGTCGCGCGCCTCCTTCGTGCTGATCATGATGGGCTTGCTCGTGGCCGGTGTCGCCTCCACGCTCTGGCTGACCACGCAGGCGATCGCCGACTCCTACCGGCTCGAGCAGCTGCGCACCGCCAACGCGACCCTGGCCGAGTCCAAGGGCCGGCTCGAGCGCGAGGTGGCCAAGGCGCAGTCGCCCGCCTCGCTCGCGCCCGCGGCGAAGCAGCTGGGCATGGTGCCCGGCGGCGACCCGGCGCGCCTGGTGGTGGGTGCGGACGGCAAGACCACGCTGGTCGGCGATCCGCACAAGGCCCAGGGCGACGACCAGCCGGCGCCGGTCGCGGAGCCGGTCGCCCCGGCCGCCGGGACCCAGGGCACCGCGCCGATCGAAGGGGACCAGCCCGCGGTGCCGGCCGACGCCGGGCCCGTGATCCAGGGGGGACAGTGATGGCGGCCGGTCGGACGAGCCAGGCGCGGGCGCGCGCGGCGGGCAGCGCGCGGCGCACCTACGCCGCGGGCACCCGGCGCGCGGTGGCCAAGCGCACCAACGGCGGGCACCGGGGCCGGTTCTCCGCCGTACGGCTCCTGCTGGTCGCGCTGATGGTGATCGCGGGCGCGAAACTGGTGCAGGTGCAGTGGTTCGAGGCCCCGACGCTGTCGGCCGCGGCCGAGCGGCAGCGCACGCTGACCATCGACATCCCGGCCCAGCGCGGGTCCATTGTGGACCGCAATGGGGCCAAGCTGGCGTTCAGCGTGGAAACGCGCACCCTGTCGGTGAACCTCAAGACGCTGCACAAGTCGATGGACGACTACGCGGCCAAGAACCCGGGCAAGGGGCGGAACTTCGAGACCGAGGTCACCGCGGCGGCCAGGTACATCTCGGCCAGGGTGCCGAACCTGAGCACCGAGCAGGAGCTGCTGACGCTGCTGCACAAGCCGGCCTCGTTCACCTACCTGGTCAACGACGTCGAGCCCTCGGTGGCCGACGACATCGTGAAGAAGTTCGCCTGGATCGCCGTGGAGAAGCGGGCCAAGCGCGAGTACCCGGGTGACACGCTGGCCTCGAACATCGTCGGGCTGGCCAACTGGCGGCTGGACGACCCCGACGTCTCCAAGCACAACCTGCACGGCGTGGTCGGGCTGGAGCAGTCGCGGGACAACGACCTGGCCGGCACGCCGGGCCGGGAGATCGTGAACACCCAGAACGGCAACGACAACCTGTACCTGCCGGGCACCGAGCACGTGCTGCAGGCCGCCATCCCGGGCTCCGACCTGGAGCTGACCATCGATTCGGACCTGCAGTACGAGCTGCAGCGCCAGCTCGGGGACTACGTCGCGCAGTCGCACGCCAAGGGCGGCCAGGCCGTGGTGATGGACTCGAAGACCGGTGAGGTCTACGCGCTGGCCGACGACCAGACGTTCAACCCCAACGACAAGTCCACCTTCCAGGACGAGCTGCTCAACGACCGCGCGGTCACCACGCCGTTCGAGCCGGGCTCGGTGAACAAGGTCGTCACCGCCACCGCGGCGATCGACGAGGGCGTGGCCACGCCCACGTCCACCACCTCGGTGCCCGGCCAGCTCCAGATCGCCGACGCCACCGTGCACGACGCCTGGGTGCACGGCACCCAGAACTTCACCACGGCCGGCATCTTCGCCAAGTCGTCCAACATCGGCACCCTGCTGCTGGCCCAGCAGGTCGGCCCGGACCGCTACTCGGCGCTGCTGAAGAGGTTCGGCATCGGCCAGCGCACCGGGCTCGGCCTGCCGGGCGAGAGCCCCGGTTACGTGCCCGCGCGCGACCAGTGGGCGGCGACCACCTTCGGCAACCTGCCGATCGGGCAGGGCCTGTCCATGACGGTCGTGCAGATGACCGGGATGTACCAGGCGATCGCGAACGACGGGCTGCGCGTGCCGCCGCGGGTCGTCAAGGCGAAGCAGAACCCGGACGGCACCCTGGTGCCGGAGCCCGCGCCGAAACCGGTGCAGGTGGTGAGCCCGCAGACGGCCAAGACCGTGCGCGAGATGTTCCGCGCGGTGGTGCAGAACGCCAAGGGCGGGCAGTCGGGCACCGCGCCCACCGCCGAGCTCGAGGGGTACCAGATCTCCGGCAAGACCGGCACCGGCCAGCAGGTGGACCCGCGGACCAAGGCCTACAGCGACCACCTGTACAACATCACCTTCGCCGGCATCCTGCCCGCCGACCACCCGCGGTTCGTGGTCGGCATCCGGCTCGACGCGCCGGACACCACGCTGCCCGCCGGGCACTCCGCGGCGCCGCTGTTCCACACCATCGCCTCGTACCTGACCCAGCGGTACCAGATCCCGCTCTCGGACGGCCCGGCGCCGGTGGTCCCGCTCGTCCAGCCCTGAGCCGCGGCTCCTGCGCCCCCGAGTCCCCGAGGCCCCCGGCCCCACGTCCGACGTGGGGCCGGGGGCCTCGGCGGCGTTCCGGCCGGGATAGTCCACATGGGCTGGTGGCGTCACCGGAAATCGTTGCGCCGCAAGGGTCTGCTCGAGCTCCTTTAGCACAAGGCCCCTTCGCGCACCCTTTGGCCGTACCGCCTTGGGTCACCCGGATGCCACCTCGGTAACCTCTCGGGCGTGTCCGTGTCCTCGTCCCAGTCCCAGAGCGAGCCGGCGGCCCCGGCGCCGCCGGGCAGCCCGGTGAAGGCGGTCCCCGCCCCGCCGCGCCCGGCCCGGATCGAACCGGTGCCGCTGGCCACCCTGCTCGCCCGCGCGGGCGCGCGGCTCGCCGCCGACCACCCCGGCGCGGACGGCCTCGCCGTCGCCGGAGCCACCCTGCGCGCCCAGCAGGTGCGGCCCGGCGACCTGTTCGCCGGCCTGCCCGGCGCCCGCGCGCACGGGGCCGACTTCAGCGCCCAGGCCGCCGCCGCCGGGGCCGCCGCGGTGCTCACCGACCCGGCCGGCGCCGAGCGGCCCGCGGTGCGCGAAGCGGGCGTGCCGGTCCTGGTGCACCCGGACCCGCGCGCCGCGCTCGGCGAGATCGCCGCCTGGATCTACGGCGAGCCCTCGCTGCGGCTGTCCGTGCTCGGCGTCACCGGCACCTCGGGCAAGACCACCACCTCCTACCTGGTCGACTCCGGGCTGCGCGCGGCCGGGCTGAGCACCGGGCTGATCGGCACGGTGGAGACCCGGATCGCGGGCGAGCGCCTGGCCAGCGGTTTCACCACCCCGGAGGCGCCGGACCTGCAGGCGCTGCTCGCGGTGATGCTGGAGCGCGGGGTCACGCACGTGCCGATGGAGGTCTCCAGCCACGCGCTGGCGCTGGGCCGGGTCAACGGCACCCGGTTCGCGGTCGGCGCGTTCACCAACCTCTCCCAGGACCACCTGGACTTCCACCACGACATGGCCGAGTACTTCGCGGCCAAGTCGCTGCTGTTCGACGGCCGCGCCACCACCGAGGTGGTCGTGGTGGACAACTCCTGGGGCCGGATGCTGCTCACCCCGCAGACGGTGACCGTCTCGATCGAGCCGGGCACCGACGCGCGGTGGCGCGCCTCGGACATCGAGGCCACCCCGGCCGGGGAGCAGACCTTCACCCTGCACGGTCCGGACGGGCCGGCCACCGCCGCCCGGATCCCGCTGCCGGGCGCGTTCAACGTGGCCAACGCGGTGCTCGCCGCCGCCATGCTGGGCAGCGCCGGGATCGACCCGGCCGACATCGTCCGCGGTCTGGCCGCGGTCGAGGTGCCGGGCCGGATGGAGCGGGTCCACCTGGGCCAGGACTTCACCGCGGTGGTCGACTACGCGCACAAGCCCGCGGCCGTGGCCCAGGGCCTCGACGCGCTGCGGGCGCGCACCGAAGGCCGGATCATCACCGTGCTCGGCTGCGGCGGCGACCGCGACACGGCCAAGCGCCCGATGATGGGCGAGGCCGCCGCGCGCCGCAGCGACGTGCTGATCGTGACCGACGACAACCCGCGCTCGGAGGACCCGGCCGCGATCCGCGCGGCGATGCTCGCGGGCGCCCGCGGCGCCGGCCCGTCCCGGGGCGGCGAGGTGCTGGAGGTCGGCGACCGCCGCGAAGCCATCGCCCACGCCGTTTCGCTCGCCCGCCCGGGCGACATCGTCTTCATCGCCGGCAAGGGCCACGAGACCGGCCAGGAGGTCCGGGGTGTGGTGCACCCGTTCTCCGACCGGGACGAGCTCGAGGCCGCCATTCGCGAGCATCTCGAGGTGAATGCGTGATCGAGCTCAGCCTGGCCGAGATCGCCGACGTCGTCGGCGGCCGGCTGCACGGGACCGACGGATCCCCGGTGGTGACCGGGAGGGTCGAGTTCGACACGCGGGAGCTGGGCCCGGGCGGGCTGTTCATCGCCCTGCCGGGCGAGCGCGTGGACGGCCACGACTTCGCCGCGCAGGCGGTGGCGGCCGGTGCCGTCGCCGTGCTGGCCGGGCGGGAGGTCGACGCACCCGCCGTCGTCGTGCCGCCGCTGCCCGCCGGGCAGGCGCACGAGCGCTCGGTGGCGCTGGCCGGCGACACCGACGGCTCCGGCGCCGCGGTGCTGGCCGCGCTGGCCAAGCTCGCCCGCCACGTGGTGGACCGGCTGACCGCGGACGGGCTGACCGTCGTGGGCATCACCGGCTCCTCGGGCAAGACCTCGACCAAGGACGTGATCGCGCAGCTGCTGGAGCCGCTCGGCCCCACGGTCGCGCCGCCCGGGTCGTTCAACAGCGAGCTCGGCCACCCGTGGACGGCGCTGCGCGCCGGCCGCGACACGAAGTACCTGGTGCTGGAGCTGTCCGCCCGCGGACCGGGGCACATCGCCGAGCTGGCCGCGATCGCGCCGCCGAAGATCGGCGTGGTGCTGAACGTCGGCAGCGCGCACGTCGGCGAGTTCGGTTCGCGCGAGGGCATCGCGCAGACCAAGGGGGAGCTGGTCGAGGCGCTGCCGGAAACCGGCGTGGCCGTGCTCAACCTGGACGATCCGCTGGTCGCCGCCATGGCCGGCCGCACCTCGGCCCGGGTCGTCGGGGTGGGGGAGACCGCCTCGGCCCAGGTCCGCGCCGCCGAAATCACCCTCGACGAGCAGGCCCGGGCGTCGTTCCGGCTGATCACCCCGGCCGGGGACGCGCAGGTGGCGCTGCCGCTGCACGGCGAGCACCACGTCGGCAACGCGCTGTCCGCCGCGGCCGTCGCGCTGGAGCTGGGGGCCACGCCGGCCCAGATCGCCGAGCGGCTGTCCGCGCTGCAGCGGCGCTCGGCCCGCCGCATGGAGGTCACCACCCGGGCCGACGGCGTGACCGTGCTGAACGACGCGTTCAACGCCAACCCCGAATCGATGCGCGCCGGGCTCAAGGCACTCGCCTCGATGAGCGCGAACGGGCGCCGGTCCTGGGCCGTGCTCGGCGTGATGGGCGAGCTCGGCCCGGACGCGGTGAACGAGCACGACGCGCTCGGCCGGCTGGTCGTCCGGCTCAACATCGACAAGCTCGTGGTGGTCGGCCCCGAGGCCGCCGCCCTGCACCAGGGCGCGTTCCAGGAGGGTTCCTGGGGCGAGGAGTCGGTGCTGGTGCCGGACGTCGGGGCGGCTGTGGCGTTGCTGCGCGAGCAGCTCCGGCCAGGCGACGTCGTGCTGGTCAAGGCGTCCAAGGTGGCCGGCCTGTGGCGGGTGGCCGAGGCCCTGCTGGCCGATCCCCGGCCGTCCGATCCCCCGGAAACCGCCCCACCCGCTTCCCCTTCCCCCTCCTCCGAACGCTCGAACGGTGGTCACGCGTGATCAACATCCTGATCGCGGCCGCGGCGGGCCTGCTGGTCTCCATCCTGCTCACGCCGTACCTGATCCGGGTCTTCTCCCGGCAGGGCTTCGGGCAGGAGATCCGTGAAGAAGGCCCGCAGGGTCACAAGTCGAAGCGCGGCACCCCGACCATGGGTGGCGTGGCGATCATCATCGCGATGGTCGTCGGCTACTTCGTCGCGCACCTGGTCAGCTGGCTCGGCAACGCGCACAGCGCGGCCCCGTCCGCGTCCGGGCTGCTGGTGCTGATGCTGGCCGTGGGCCTCGGGGTCGTCGGCTTCCTCGACGACTTCATCAAGATCCGGCGGCAGCGCAACCTCGGGCTGAACAAGACCGCCAAACTGGTCGGCCAGCTCGTGGTCACCGTCGTGTTCGCGGTGCTTTCGCTGCAGTTCGCCGACGAGCACGGGCTCACCCCGGCGTCGCAGAGCCTGTCCTACGCCCGAGACCTCGCGCTGATCACGTTCCCGTCGATCGTGTTCGTGATCTTCTGCTACGTGGTGATCTCCGGCTGGTCGAACGCGGTGAACTTCACCGACGGCCTCGACGGCCTGGCCGGGGGCGCCGCCGCGATGGTGCTGGCGACCTACGTGGTGATCTCGTTCTGGCAGGCCCGGCTGTCCTGCTGGCCGTCCCCGGCGCCCGCCTGCTACGACGTGCGCGACCCGCTCGACCTGGCCGTGGTCGCCGCCGCGGCCACCGGGGCCTGCGTCGGCTTCCTGTGGTGGAACGCCGCGCCGGCCAAGATCTTCATGGGCGACACCGGTTCCCTGGCCCTCGGCGGGCTGGTCGCCGGGCTGTCCATGACCACCCGCACCGAGCTGCTGGCCATCGTCATCGGCGGGCTGTTCATGGTCGAGATGATCTCGGTGGTCACCCAGATCGCGGTGTTCCGGACCACGCGGCGAAGGCTGTTCCGGATGGCGCCCTTCCACCACCACTTCGAACTGGCCGGGTGGGCGGAGACCACGGTGATCATCCGGTTCTGGCTGTTGTCCGCGGTCTGCTGCATGTTCGGCCTCGGGCTGTTCTACAGCGAGCAGCTCGGCCTCGGGAGCTAGGCCTTGTCGCGAGCCGCACTGGACCTCGACGGCCGGCCCGTGCTCGTCGCGGGCGCCGGGGTCACCGGGAAGTCGGTGGTCCCGGTGCTGCGCGAGCTGGGCGCGCGGGTCACGGTCACCGACGGCAACGCCGAGCGGCTGGCCGAGCTGTCCGGGCTGGGAGCGGAGCTGGTGCCCGGGCTGGCCGAGCCCCCGCCGGGCACGGCGCTGGTGGTGACCAGTCCCGGCTGGCGGCCGAGCTCCCCGCTGCTGGTCGCCGCGGCCGCGGCCGGGATCGAGGTGATCGGCGACGTCGAGCTGGCCTGGCGGGTCGGTCAGCGGCGCGAGCACCCGCCGTCCTGGCTGGTGATCACCGGCACCAACGGCAAGACCACCACCGTCGGCATGCTTGAGTCGATCCTGCGCGCCGCCGGGTCCGACGTCGTGGCCTGCGGGAACGTCGGCTACGCGGTGCTGGACGCGGTCCGGGCCGGGCACTCCGTGCTCGCCGTGGAGCTGTCCAGCTTCCAGCTGCACTGGTCCTCCACGCTGGCGCCGGAGGCGTCGGTGGTGCTCAACCTGGCCGAGGACCACCTCGACTGGCACGGCTCGATGGCGGAGTACGCCGCCGCCAAGGGCCGGGTGCACGCGCGTTCGCGCGTGGTCGTGCACAACGCCCAGGACGAGTGGTCCACCCGCCTGGCCGAGCAGCACGCGCCCGCCTCCGCCCGGCGCGTCGGGTTCCGGCTGGGCACCCCGGCCGCCGGGGAGTTCGGCCTGGTCGAGGACCTGCTGGTGGACCGGGCTTTCGTCGCCGACCCGGCGACCAGCGCGGAGGAGCTGGCCACACTGCCCGACGTGCGCCCGGCCGGTCCGCACAACGTGGCGAACGCGCTGGCCGCCGCCGCGCTCGCCCGGGCCCACGGCGCCGGTCCGGAGGCCGTGCGCCAGGGTCTGCGCGCTTACCGGCCGGAGCCGCACCGCGCCTCCGAGGTCGCCGAAGTCGGCGGCGTCCGTTACGTCGACGACTCGAAGGCGACCAATCCGCACGCGGCCTCGGGCTCCCTGCGCTCGCACGCCAGCGTCGTGTGGATCGCCGGGGGACAGCTCAAAGGCGCGTCGGTGGACGAACTGGTGGCCTCGATCGCCGGACGGCTGCGCGGGGTGGTGCTGCTCGGGGTGGATTCACCCGCGATCGCCGCCGCGGTCGCGCGACACGCGCCGGATGTCCCGGTGAACCGCCTCCACCCGGGTGACGATGAGCCCATGACTGCGGCGGTGAGTGCGGCCAGCGCGATGGCTCGCCCGGGAGACGTGGTGCTGCTCGCTCCCGCCGCGGCGTCCTTGGACATGTTCCCGAGCTACGGCGCGCGCGGAGACGCGTTCGCGAGCGCGGTGCGCGTCCTGGCCGACGGTGCGGCGGGGGCCTCGAATGACGGCAGTTGACGAGAAGAAGACCGAAGCCCGGCCGCGGCGGCGGCGCAAGGAGAGCCCGTTCGTGGCGCTGCGCTCGGCGCTGACCGCCTGGCTGTCGCGGCCGCTGGCCTCGTTCCACCTGGTGCTGGCGCTGACCGGGGTGCTGACCGTGATCGGCATGGTCATGGTGCTGTCCGCGTCCTCGGTCGCCTCCTACGACCCGAAGACCGGCAGCGGCGTGTACTCGATGTTCACCCGGCAGTTGCTGTTCGTCGCGATCGGCTCGATCGTGTTCTGGTTCGGCCTGCGGGTGCGGCTGGAGCGGATCCGCCGGATGTCGGCCACCACGGTGGTGGTCTGCCTCGGCCTGCTGCTGCTGGTGCTCACCCCGCTCGGCTCGACCGTCAACGGCTCGCAGGGCTGGTTCAAGCTCGGGGTGTTCACCTTCCAGCCGGTGGAGACGGCCAAGGTGGCGCTGGCCTTCTGGGGCGCGCACATCCTGGTGATCAAGTACAACCTGATCCACCAGTGGCGGCACCTGCTGGTGCCGGTGGTCCCGGTCGCGCTGCTGATGTTCGCCCTGGTCATGCTCCAGCCCGACCTCGGCGGCACGATCACCCTGGCCGTGGTGCTGCTGTCCCTGCTGTGGTTCGCGGGCGCGCCGAAACGGCTGTTCGGGGTGCTGCTCGCGGGCGGCCTGGCCGGGGTGCTGGTGCTGGCCATCATCGCCCCGTACCGGCTCGTGCGGGTGCTGTCCTTCCTCTCCCCGAGCGCCGACCTCACCACGGAGGGCTACCAGGCGAACCAGGCCAAGCTCGCGCTGGCCGACGGCGGGCTGTTCGGCAAGGGCCTCGGCCAGGGCGCGTCCAACTGGGGCTACCTGCCCAACGTGCAGAACGACTTCATCTTCGCGCTGATCGGCGAGGAGCTGGGGTTCGTCGGCTGCGCGGTGGTGCTGGCGCTGTTCGCCGGGGTGGCCGTGGTCGGCCTGCGCATCGCCACCCGCAACATCGACCCGTGGATCCGGATCGTCTCCGGCACGCTGACCATGTTCCTGGTCGCGCAGGCCGCGATCAACATCGGCTACGTGGTCGGCCTGCTGCCGGTCACCGGCGTCACCCTGCCGCTGATCTCCTACGGCGGCACCTCGCTGGTGATCACCATGCTCATCATGGGCGTGCTGGCCAACGCCGCCCGGCACGAGCCGGAGGCGGTGGCCGCACTGCGCTCGCAGGGCCCGGGTAAGTTCGGACGCCTGCTGAGGCTGCCCGCGCCCGACCCGTACCGCCCCCCGGCCACCCGCAAGGGACAGGCCGCGCGCGGACCGGGGCCGGGGGCGAAGGCCGCCCGGCCGGCGCCGCGCACCGCCCGGCCCGCCCCGGCGCAGGAGCGCCGCCGGACGGTCCGGCAGCCCGTGCGGCGGACCACCACCGCGCGGACCAGCGCGGCGCGGACAACAGCGAACCGCGGGGCCAGGGGCACCGCGAACCGGAAAGGTACTTGGTGAGCGAGCCCGTCCAGGGAGCCGGGCGATCACCCGTCGGCAAGGTGCCGACGGTGGTGGTCGCCGGAGGTGGCACCGCAGGACACATTGAACCCGCGCTCGCGCTGGCCGACGCCGTGCTGCGGCTGCGCCCCGACGCGAAGGTGGTGGCGCTCGGCACCGAGCGCGGCCTGGAGAACAAGCTGGTGCCCGCCCGCGGCTACCCGCTCGAGCTGATCCCGCCGGTTCCGCTGCCGCGCAAGCCGACGCCGGAGCTGCTGCGGCTGCCGCTGAAGGTCCGCGACTCGGTGCGCCGCACGCGCGAGGTGCTCGAGCGCGTCGGCGCCGACGTCGTGGTCGGCTTCGGCGGTTACGTGGCGCTCCCGGCCTACCTGGCCGCGCGCGGCCGGACGCCGATCGTGGTGCACGAGGCCAACCAGTCGCCGGGGCTGGCCAACAAGGTGGGCGCGCGGTTCGCCGCCCGGGTCGCGGTCGCCGTGCCCGGTACGCCGCTGCCCCGGGCCGAGGTGGTCGGCATCCCGCTGCGCCGCTCCATCACCACGCTGGACCGCGCCGCGCTGCGGGCCGAGGCCCGCAAGTTCTTCGACCTCGACCCGGACGCCCCGACCCTGCTGGTGTTCGGCGGCTCGCAGGGCGCGGCCTCGATCAACGCCGCCGTGGCCGGCGCGGCCAAGGAGCTGGCCGAGGCCGGCGTCGGCGTGCTGCACGCGCACGGGCCGAAGAACACCCTGGCCGTGCAGGAGTTCCCGGGCCGCCCGGCCTACGTGCCGGTGCCCTACCTGGAACGGATGGACCTGGCCTACGCCGCGGCCGACGTCGTGGTGTGCCGCTCGGGCGCGATGACCGCGGCCGAGGTGTCCGCGGTCGGGTTGCCCGCGGTGTTCGTGCCGCTGCCGCACGGCAACGGCGAGCAGGCGGTGAACGCGCAGCCGGCGGTCGACGCCGGGGCCGCGCTGGTGGTGCTCGACGCCGACCTCTCGCCCGGCAAGGTCGCCGAGCTGGTCGTGCCGCTGGTCGTGGACGCCGCCCGGGTCGCGGCGATGAGCGCGGCCGCGGTCGGGCTGGGGCACCGCGAGGCCGACGAGACGCTGGCCAAGATCGTGCTGGAGGCGGCCGGTGCCTGAATCCCCGCGGCTGCCGGAAGAGCTGCGCCGCGCCCACCTGATCGGGATCGGCGGGGCCGGGATGTCCGGCATCGCCCGGATCCTGCTGGCCCGCGGCGCGTTCGCCTCGGGCTCGGACGCCAAGGAGTCCCGCGCCCTGCTGTCGCTGCGCGCGCAGGGGGCCGAGCTGTTCGTCGGCCAGCGGGCGGAGAACCTGGACGCGCTGGCCGAGCCGCCGTCCGCGGTGGTGGTCTCGACCGCGATCAAGGAGACCAACCCGGAGCTGGCCGCGGCCCGCGAGCGCGGCATCCCGGTGCTGCACCGCGCGCAGGCGCTGGCCGGGCTGATGGCCGGGCACCGCGTGGCCTGCATCGCCGGCACGCACGGCAAGACCTCGACCACCTCGATGCTCACCGTGGCGTTGCAGCACTGCCGGATGGACCCGTCGTTCGCGATCGGCGGCGACCTCAACGAGTCCGGCGCGAACGCCCACCACGGTGAGGGCGGCGTCTTCGTCGCGGAGGCCGACGAGAGCGACGGCTCGTTCCTGACCTACACCCCGGCGGTGGCGGTGGTGACCAACGTCGAGCCCGACCACCTCGACCACCACGGCACGGCCGAGGCCTACGTGCGGGTGTTCACCGAGTTCATCGCCCGGATCGAACCGGGCGGCCTGCTGATCGTCTGCGCCGACGACGAGGGCGCGGCCGAGCTGGGTGACGAGGCCGAGGCGGGGGGCGTGCGCGTGCGCCGCTACGGCCGCACCGCCGGCGGGCCCGGCGACGCCCGGGTGCTCGGCTACCGCCCGGCGCCCGACGGCGGGGTGGTGCGGATCGCGTTGGACGGCGAGGAGCGCGACATCCGCGTCGCGGTGCCGGGGGAGCACATGGCCCTCAACGCGATCGCCGCGCTGCTGGCCGGGCTCGAGCTGGGCGCCCCGGTGGCCGGGCTGGCCGACGGGCTGGCCGCGTTCGGCGGGGTGCGCCGCCGGTTCGAGTTCAAGGGCCGCGCGGGCGACGTCCGGGTCTACGACGACTACGCCCACCACCCGACGGAGGTCGGCGCGCAGCTGCGCGCCGTGCGGACCGCCGCGGGGGAGGGCCGGGTGCTGGTGGTCTTCCAGCCGCACCTTTACTCGCGCACGCAGACCTTCGCCCCCGAGTTCGCCGAAGCGCTGTCGCTGGCCGACGAAGTGGTGGTGCTGGACGTCTTCGGCGCGCGCGAGGAGCCCGTTCCCGGGGTCACCGGCGCGCTGATCGCCGACCGGGTCACGGGCTCCGTGCGGTACGAGCCCGCCTTCGACGCCGCCGCCCGCCTGGTCGCCGACCTGGCCGAGCCGGGTGACCTGGTGGTCACCATGGGCGCGGGCGACGTCACGCAGCTGGGTCCGGAGATCCTGGCCCAGCTGGACTCCCGGACCGCCGGCGCATGAGCCCGACCAGGGAGCACCGCCGCTCGCCCGAGCCCGAGCAGGGCGAGCGGGACCGGGCTGCCCTGGCGCGGGAGCGGCGGGGGCGGCGCTCGGAAGCGGAGCGCCGCCGCACCCGCTCGAGCCGCGCGACGCGCCCGGCCGCGGCCTCCTCGGCGTCCGCCGTGCGGGCCCGGCCCAGCCGGCGCACGGAGATCCGCCGCCGCTGGGTGGCGCTGCTCTCGGTGCTCACCGTCGTCGCGGCGGTGTACTTCCTGTTCTTCAGCTCGGTGCTCGGTGTGCACGAAGTCGCGGTGCAGGGCGCGAAACAGGTTTCGGCGGACCAGATCCGGGCCACCGCGGCGGTCCCGGCCGGCCAGCCGATGCTGCGGGTCGACGCCGACGAGATCCGTGACCGGGTGGCCGCGATGTCCGGCGTCGCTACGGTGGACGTCTCCCGCTCGTGGCCGAACACGGTGGAGATCGCGGTGACCGAGCGGACGGCCATCGCCTTCTTCGACAGCGGCCCCGGCGGTGACGGCATCCACCTGGTCGACGGCGGCGGCGTGGTGTTCAAGACGGTCCGGGACCGCCCGGCCGGGCTGCCCGAGCTCAAGCTGCCCAAGGTCTCGGTCGACGACCCGGTGACCCGGGCGGTGACGGCGGTGCTCGGGGTGATCCCGCAGGCCATGCTCAAGCAGGTCACCACGGCCACGGCCCAGACCCCGGCCAGCGTCGAGTTCACCCTGGCCGGCGGTCAGACGGTCCGCTGGGGCAACGCCGAGAAGACCGATCGCAAGGCCAAGGTCCTCGCCGCCCTGCTCACCCAGCCGGGCAAGGTCTACGACGTGTCGGCGCCGGAGCTGCCGACCATTTCCTCCTGACCGGTCTCCGTACTGGCCGAACCTTCTCCGTAGGGCGTACGATATTTATTTCCGTACGTCATACGAAGAAATGGGGAACGCGTGACGATCCTGGTGACGGGAGCGACCGGCAACGTCGGCCGCCTGGTGGTGGACGAACTGCTGGGGCGCGGGGCGCCGGTGCGGGCGCTGACCGTCGACCCGGAGCGGGCGGCGCTGCCCGGCGGGGTCGAGGTGGTGGTCGGTTCGCTGGCCCGTCCTTCGACCCTGCCGGCGGCGCTGAACGGGGTCGAGTCGGTTTACCTGGCGCCGATGGGCCGCACGGTGACGCGGTTCTGCGAGCTGGCCGCCGAGGCGGGGATCCCGCGGGTGGTCGCGCTGTCCGGCGCCAGCGTCGGCCAGGAGCACGAAGGGTCGAGCGGGCACGAGTTCGCGGCCGTGGAACGGGCGGTGCGCGCCGCGGGCTTCGACCGGACCTTCCTGCGGCCCGGCATGTTCATGGCCAACACCCTGGGCTGGGCGCCGTCGGTCCGGGAGTCCGGGGTGGTGCGGTCGGCCTACGGCGACGCGGTCCAGACGCCGATCGACCTCCGTGACATCGCCGCGGCCGCCGCGCAGGTGCTGGTCACCGACGGGCACAGCGGGCGGACGTACGTCCTCAGTGGACCGCAGACGGTCACGCGGCGCGAGATGGCGGCGGCGATCGGGTCGGCGCTGGGACGGGAGCTGCCGTTCGTGGAGCTGACCCCGGCCGAGCAGCGGGCCGAGTGGGTGTCGGTGGGAATTCCCCCGCTGATCGCCGACTGGATGCTCGATGGCTTCGCGGACAGCCGGGCCGAGCGGCCGGAGCCGACCGGGGTGTTCGAGGAGCTAGTGGGCCGCCCCGGCACCACCTACGCCGAATGGGCGGTGGCCAACGTGGCGGCGTTCGGCGGCTGAAACCCTTGCCCGCCAAGACTTTCCGCGACTGAGCCGGACCGCGCGAAGCCCTCCCGGCCGGGTGCACCGGGGGGGAGGGCTTCGCGGGGGACGTCAGGCGAGGGCCGCGTCCAGGCTGATCGTGGTGCCCGACAGCGCCTTCGACACCGGGCAGGTCTTCTCCGCGGTGGCGGCCAGCTCGGCGAACTCCTCCGCCGTCACACCGTCCAGCTTGGCGCGCAGGGTGATCGCGATGCCGCTGATCTCGAAGCCGCCGCCCTGAGCCGGGCCGAGGGTGACCTCGGCCGAGACGTCGAGGGACTCGGCCTCCAGCTTCTCCGCCTCCAGCACACCGGAGAGGTTCATCGCCAGGCATGCGGAGTGCGCGGCGGCGATGAGCTCCTCCGGGCTGGTCTGCCCGTCGGGGTTCCCGGCGCGGGTCGGGAAGGACACGCCGAACGTGCCGGCGTTGGACGAGTCGAGCGTGACCTCGCCCCGGCCCTGCGACAATCCGCCGGTCCAGTGGGTGGTCGCGTCACGGCTGGGCATGGGTTTCTCCTCCGGAGGTTCTGCGGTCGATGCCTCCGGTAAAGTAGCGCGCAATTACATTGTGCGCAAGTTATCGACGCACACCGCGTCATCGCTTGGTGGCCCAGTCACCTCATCCTGTCGCAGAACTGCTGGTCACGGGCTTACCGGGGAGTGAGTCGCTTCGGTGGCAATGGGAAGAAGCCGCTGGTGCGCTCGACGTAGTGCGCGTAGCCGGGCCGGGTGTGCCGCATCCCCTTCTCCAGCATGGGTTTCCCGGTGCCGCGGGCCAGGGTGAAGGTCATCACGATCGGTGAGAGCACGGTCGCCGCCCCCGGCCAGGTCGAGCAGGCCAGCAGGTAGAGGCCCCACCAGACGCAGGCGTCACCGAAGTAGTTCGGGTGCCGGGTGTAACGCCAGAGCCCGGTGTCGAGCACCTTGCCGCGGTTGCCCGGGTCGGCCTTGAAGCGGCGCAACTGGTCGTCGCCGACCGATTCGAAGGTGAAGCCGACCGCCCACACGGCCACGCCGATCCAGCCCAGCGCGCCGAGCCCGTCGCCGTACATGGCGAACTGCACCGGCAGTGAGACGAACCACAGGACCAGCGCCTGCATCAGGTAGGTCCGCACGAACATCCGCGCGGCCGATCCGCGCTTGGCGATCCGCACGTACCGCGGGTCCTCGGGCTTGCCGCGGTTGCGCAGGTGCAGGTACACCGACAGCCGCACGGCCCACACCACGGTCAGCGCCGCCGTCACCAGCCGCAGCGACAGGGGACCGCTGCCGAACGGGAACGCGACCACCGCGATGATCGCGAAGCCGAGCCCCCAGAACGTGTCGACGGTGTCGTAGCGCCCGCGCAGCCGGGCCACGCCGAACGTCACCGCGGCCGCGACCAGCGTGACGCCGGCCGTGACGGCGACGAGCGGGCCGAGGCTGATCACATCCAGTCCCGGGTGGCCGGCATGCCGATGGCGCCCTCGGCCGTGGGGCGCACCGCGAGGATCTGGTCCACGCCCATCCGGTTCTCCTCGAACGCCAGCCCGCCGCCGACCAGGTACAGCCGCCACACGCGCAGCCCGGTCTCGCCGATCAGCGCGACCGCCTGGTCCCGGTTCGCTTCGAGGGTGTCCAGCCAGGCCCGCACGGTCGGGGCGTAGTGCTCGCGCATGGCGTGCACGTCGCGGATTTCGAAACCGGCCTTCTCCACGTGGGCCAGCGTGCGGCTCAGCGGGCGCATCGTCATGTCGGGGGCGATGTAGCGCTCGATGAACGCGCCGCCGCCGGGTGCCACCGCGCCGCGCGACATCTGCTGCAGCAGCAGGCGCCCGGTCGGCTTGAGCATGCGGAACAGGATCCGGGTGTACTCCGGGTAGTTCTCCTCGCCGACGTGCTCGCCCATTTCGATGGACGCGACGGCGTCGAACTGCTGGCCGGCCAGCTCGCGGTAGTCCTGCTGGCGCACTTCGACGCGGTCGGCCAGGTCGTGCTGGGCCAGCCGGGCCTTCACGTGCTGCACCTGCTCGGCCGAGAGCGACACGCCCACCGCCTCCACGCCGTGGTGCTTGGCCGCGTGGACGAGCAGCGAACCCCAGCCGCAGCCGACGTCGAGCAGCCGCATGCCCGGCCGCAGGCCGAGCTTCCGGCAGATCATCTCCAGCTTGTCGTGCTGGGCGTCCGCGACGGTGTACCCGGGCTCGTCGGAGGTCCAGTACGCCGACGAGTACGCCATCGACTCGTCCATCAGCAACTGGTAGAAGGCGTTGGACAGGTCGTAGTGGTGGGCGATGGCCGACCGGTCGCGCCGCAGGCTGTGCAGCACGCCGCTGAGCCGCGCCTCCTCGGCGGGCGGCTTCGGGGGCAGGCCGACGACGCCGAGCCGGGCGGCCAGCGAAACCGCCTGGGCCCACTCGCGCGGCCCGAGCTTGACCCGCCCCAGCTCGCCGGAGCGGGTGAGCGCCCAGATCCGCCGGAACCCCTCGGTGAGGTCGCCCTCCACGTCCAGGTCACCGGAGACGTAGGCGCGCGCGAGACCCAGCTCACCGGGGGAGTACAGCAGCCAGCGCAGCGCGCGGCGGTTCTTGAGGACCACGGCCGGGCCCTCCGGGCCCACTCGCTCGCCGTCCCAGGTGCGGACGGCGATCGGCAGCCTCGTGCCGAGCAGGTGTTCGACGAAGGTGACCAGGCGGGTCGCAGAGCTTTTCGGCATATCCGGGATTCGCCGCCGCCCGGGGGGTGGATGGGTCGGCGCTACGCACCCATCCACCCGCGCGGCGGCGCCGAATCCCCGGCGTGCACCAGACCACGGGAAAACGCATCGCAGTAATCGGCAGTGGCGTGGCCGGCCTCACCGCCGCCTACCTGCTGCAGCGCCGCCATGAGGTCCTGCTGTTCGAGGCGGACGACCGGCTCGGCGGACACGCGCACACCCACGACGTGCCCAGCGCGCACGGCGGGACGGTCGGGGTCGACTCCGGCTTCATCGTCCACAACGAGCGCACCTACCCCACCCTCCTGCGGCTGTTCGGCGAGCTCGGCGTCCGGACGCAGGAGACCGAGATGTCGATGAGCATCCGCTGCGACGGCTGTGGTCTCCAGTACGCCGGAGCGAAGGGCCTGAAGGGCATCTTCCCCCAGCGCAAGAACCTCACCGAACCGCGCTACCTGCGGATGCTGACCGAGGTCAAGCGGTTCCACCGGCACGCCTCGCGGGTGCTTTCGCGCCCGGAGACCGGCGATGTCACCCTCGGTGCGTTCATGGCCATCGGCGGCTACTCGACCTACTTCGTCGACCACTTCATCCTGCCGCTGGTGTCCACGGTCTGGTCCGCCGACCGGACGGACACCCTGCAGTACCCGGCCCGCTACCTGTTCGAGTTCCTCCGCAACCACGGCCTGCTCTCGGTGAAGAACTCGCCGACCTGGCGCACCGTGGTCGGCGGCTCGCGCGAGTACGTGGAGCTGGCGGCCAAGCAGCTCACCGCCGTGCACCTGTCCACGCCGGTGCGGTCGGTGACCCGGACCGCCCGCGGGGCCGAGGTGCACGACGACGCCGACACCCGCCACCGCGTCGACCACGTGGTCATCGCCACCCACGCCGACCAGGCGCTGCGGCTGCTGGGCCGGCCCACCCCGGCCGAGCAGGAGGTGCTCGGCTCCTTCCGCTACTCCCGCAACGCGGCCTGGCTGCACACCGACACCAGCGTGCTGCCCACGGCCCGGTCCGCGCGGGCGGGCTGGAACTACCGCACCCCGGTGTGCGGCGGGGACAGTGAGGCCGTGCAGATCAGCTACGACATGAACCGCCTGATGCGCCTCGACGAGCCCAAGGGCTACGTGGTCACGCTGAACCCGCACGACGAGCCCGCGGCCGGCTCGGTGGTCGCGAAGATGGACTACGAGCACCCGGTCTACACCCCGGAATCCGTGGCCGCGCAGCGGAGGCTGGCCGGCTTGAACGACGGCGTGGTCGCCTACGCCGGGGCCTACCACGGCTGGGGCTTCCACGAGGACGGCTGTGCCTCCGGTCTGCGGGCCGCCGAAAGCCTGGGGGCGACCTGGTGACCACCGCCGCGCCCCGCCGCGCCCCGGCGCGATCGGCCGGGCCCGCTGTCCGGTCCGGACCGGGATCGGCCGGGACCGCCCTCTACGACGCCACCGTCGGGCACGTCCGCGCCACCGATCCGCCGCACGCCTTCGTGCACCGGATGTACCTGTGGCACACCGACCTCGACCGGCTGCCGCGGCTGCCGTGGTGGCTGCGGCCGTTCGCGCGGTTCGACGCCCGAGACCACTTCGAGCCGGGCGTGGGCGGCAGCATCCGGGCCAAACTGGACGCCTGGCTCGCGCGGCGCGGGGTGGACCTGCGCGGCGGCCGGGTCACCATGCTGGCCTCCGCCCGGGTGCTGGGCTACGTCTTCAACCCGATCTCGGTGTACTGGTGCCACACCCCGGACGGCGCGCTCGAATGCGTGGTCGCCGAGGTGCACAACACCTACGGCGGCCGCCACGCCTACCTCCTGCGGCCCGGCGAGGACGACATCTCCCGCGCGGACAAGGCGTTCTACGTGTCACCGTTCCAGGAGATGGACGGTGAGTACCGGATGCACCTGCCGCGGCCGGAGGCGCTGCTCGGGCTCACCGTGGCCCTGCACCGCGGGGAAGCCCGGCCGCTGGTCGCTACGCTCCGGGGGATCCGGCGGACGGCCGACACCCGTTCGCTCGTCCGGATGGTGCTCGGCCGGCCGCTGCAGCCGCAGCGCGTCTCCGCCCTGATCCGCCGCCACGGCATCGCCCTGTGGCGGCGCAAGGCGTCGATCGCCGTCCGGACCCCGCAGAACTCCGGAGGACAGCTGAATGGATGAGACCGCTCGCCCGCGCCGGGTGGCTGCCGTGCCGCCGGTGCCCGAAGACCTCGCCGCCCCCGCGCCGGCCACGGCCGAGGAGCTGATGGCCCAGGTCGCCAAGGGCGACGAGCGCGCGTTCGAGCAGCTCTACACCCAGCTCTCCGGGCCGGTCTACGGACTGGTCCGCCGGATCGTGCGTGACACCGCCCAGTCCGAGGAGGTGGCGCAGGAGGTGCTGGTCGAGCTGTGGAAGACCGCCACCCGCTACTCCCCGGACAAGGGCAGCGCGCTGAACTGGGCGATGACCCTGGCCCACCGCCGCGCCGTCGACCGGGTCCGGTCCGCGCGCGCGAGCACCGAACGCGAGCAGAAGGCGACGTTCGAGGCGGCCCGGGAACGCCCGTTCGACGAGGTGGCCGAGTCGGTCACCGCGAGCCTGGAGCGCTCGCAGGTGCGGCGCTGCCTGAAGTTCCTCACCGACCTGCAGCGCGAGTCGGTGCTGCTGGCCTACTACCAGGGCTACACCTACCGCGAGGTCGCGGACGTGCTCTCGACCCCGCAGGGAACGATCAAAACAAGGATGCGCGACGGGCTGATCCGCCTGCGCGACTGTCTGGGGGTGACGGCATGACGACGCCGGACATGCACACATTGACCGGGGCGTACGCGCTCGACGCCCTGTCGGACATCGAGCGCGCGCAGTTCCGCCGTCACCTCGAGCAGTGCGAAGCCTGCTCGCAGGAGGTCCACGAGCTCCAGGCGACGGCATCGCGGCTGGGCGCGGCGATGGCCGAGGAGCCGCCGCCCGAGATGAAGGACCGCGTGCTGGCCGCCATGCGCACCACGCGCCAGCTCCCTCCCGACGTCGTGGCGGGGCCGCAGGAGGTTCCCCGGGCCCGCCGCCGCTGGGCCCTGGGCCTCGCCGCGGCCGCCGCGGTCGTCGGGCTGGCGCTGGCCGGGGTGTTCGGCGGAGTCGCGCTGCACACCCAGGGCCAGCTGAACACCGCGCAGGAGCGGGTCGACCAGGCCCGCGCCCAGTACCAGCCGGTTTCGGAGCTGCTGGCCGCGCCGGACGTGCGGACCGCGCACGCCGGGGCCACCGACGGCGGCGGGGGCACCGTGCTGGTGTCCAGGCAGCTCGACCGCGTGATGTTCATGGAGGACCGCCTGCCGCCGTCCCCGGCGGGCAAGGTCTACCAGGCCTGGCTGATGGGACCGGGCGTCGACCCGCGCCCGGTCGGGCTGCTGCCCGGCGGCCCGGACGGCTCGCTCGTGGTGGCCGACGGGATCGGCCGCGCCGACCAGGTCGGGGTCAGCGTCGAGCCGGCCGGCGGCTCGCCCAGCGGGAAGCCGTCCGCCGATGTCGTCCTCGTGGCACCGATGCCCGCCTGAGCAGAACCCGCCCGTGCGGGCCCGCACCGGTTCCGCACCGGCGCGGGCCCGCACGGGTTTTTCCGCCTCTACCAGACCCTCGCGCACTGCTCCGACGGGGCTGCTGCTCTTGCGTTCGCGTTCGTGTTGTGGCAAAACACCCTTGCCGCACACGGCGTGGCTACTGGATTCGAGCCAGCCCGGTGCCTACCGTCCTGCTCTAACACCGGTGGTTGACATAACTCTGATTCTCGGGTTGAGGGTGAGGGTTGGGGCCCCGGTGGGCAGCACGAGCACATCACGATCAGGAAGGCGGACCCGATGACGCCCCCGCACAACTACCTTGCGGTGATCAAGGTCGTCGGCATCGGCGGCGGCGGCGTGAACGCCGTGAACCGGATGATCGAGGTCGGCCTCAAGGGTGTCGAGTTCATCGCGGTGAACACCGACGCACAGGCGCTGCTCATGTCCGACGCCGATGTCAAGCTCGACATCGGCCGCGAACTCACCCGTGGCCTCGGCGCCGGGGCCGCCCCCGAGGTGGGCCAGAAGGCCGCGGAGGACCACCGCGAGGAGATCGAAGAGGTCATCAAGGGCGCCGACATGGTGTTCGTGACGGCCGGCGAGGGTGGTGGCACCGGAACCGGCGGTGCCCCCGTGGTCGCCCAGATCGCCCGCAAGCTCGGCGCGCTGACCATAGGCGTGGTCACCCGCCCGTTCACCTTCGAGGGCAAGCGCCGCGGCAAGCAGGCCGAGGACGGGATCCAGCAGCTGCGCAACGAGTGCGACACGCTGATCGTGATCCCGAACGACCGGCTGCTGCAGCTCGGCGACATCGGCGTGTCCCTGATGGACGCGTTCCGCTCGGCCGACGAGGTGCTGCTCTCCGGTGTCCAGGGCATCACCGACCTGATCACCACGCCCGGACTGATCAACCTGGACTTCGCCGACGTCAAGAGCGTGATGTCCGGGGCCGGTTCGGCGCTGATGGGCATCGGCTCGGCGCGCGGGGAGGGCCGGGCGATCCAGGCGGCCGAGAAGGCGATCAACTCGCCGCTGCTGGAGGCGTCCATGGACGGCGCCCACGGGGCGCTGCTGTCCATCGCCGGCGGCTCCGACCTCGGCCTGTTCGAGATCAACGAGGCCGCTTCGCTGGTGCAGGAGTCCGCGCACCCGGACGCGAACATCATCTTCGGCACGATCATCGACGACTCGCTCGGCGACGAGGTCCGGGTCACCGTGATCGCGGCCGGCTTCGACGCCGGCGCGCCCACGCACAAGAAGCTCGACCCGCCGGCCTTCGGCTCGCGCCCGGGCAGCACCAGCACGGCTTCGGCCACCTCCGGGCACGTGGGCGGCCCGCCGTCGGCCACCCCGCCCTCCGGCGCGACCCCGGTGCCGCCCGCGAGCAGCTCGGGCTACCCGGTGGCGCCGCCGCGCACGCACGCCCCGCTCCCGCAGCCCGGCACCCCGCCGGGCGGCCTGCCTCAGCCCGGCGGTGGCTCGCGCGGCTACTCGCCCATCGGCTCCGGCACCGGCGGCAGCCTGCCCAGCCGCCCGGCCACGGTGCACGACGACCCCTCGGACGACGAGGTCGACGTGCCGCCGTTCATGCGCCGGTAACGACCGTTCTGCCCCGCCGAAGGCCACCTCGACCCGTTCGAGGTGGCCTTCACCGCGTTCGCGCGTTCTTTGGGAGGATGACCGGGTGCGAGTACGACGAGTGGTCACGACCAGGGCGGGCGGCGCCTCCCGCCCGCCGTACGACAGCTTCAACCTCGGTGACCACGTCGGTGACGACGAGGGCGACGTCCACGCCAACCGCCGGCGGCTGGCCGCCGAACTGGGCCTGCCCGAGCCGCGGCTGGCCTGGATGGAGCAGGTGCACGGCCGCACGGCGACCGTGGTCGACGGCACCGAAACCACCGCCGCCGAGGCGACCGACGCACTGGTGACGGCCGAGCCCGGCGTCGCGCTCGTGGTGCTGGTCGCCGACTGCGTGCCGGTTTTGCTGGCCGACCCCGAAGCCGGGGTCGTCGCGGCCGTCCACGCGGGCCGCGTCGGCACGCGGGTGGGGGTGGTGCCGGCGGCACTGGACGCGATGCGCGAGCTGGGTGCCGAGCCCGCCCGGACCGAGGCGCTGCTGGGCCCGGCCATCTGCGGCGACTGCTACGAGGTGCCCGCCGCGATGGCCGCCGACGTCGAACAGCACGTCCCCGGTAGCGCGACCAGGACCCGCCGGGGCACGTCCGGCCTCGACCTGCGCGCGGGGCTCTGGCAGCAGCTCGCCGCGCACGGCGTCGGCCGGATCGGCGTGGACCCGCGCTGCACCGCGGAGGACCGGACCCTGTTCAGCTACCGCCGCGACGGCACCACCGGCCGGATCGCGGGCGTCACCTGGCTGGAGGCGTGATGGGCCGCCGCGGGTGGCCACAGTGTTCTCGGTGGCCACAGTGTTCCCGGTGGTTGCTGGTGAGTGCCCGATGACCGACGGACGCCGTGAGGAGATCGCGGCCGCGCTCGGCGCGGTGGAGGAGCGGATCGTCGCTGCCTGCACCGCCGCCGGGCGCGCCCGGGACGAGGTGCGCCTGATCGGCGTCACCAAGACCTTCCCGGCCGCCGACGCCGCCCTGCTCACCGACCTCGGCCTGACCCGGCTCGCGGAGAACCGCGACCAGGAGGCCGGGCCGAAGGCGGACGAGGTGGCGCGGCTGCGCCCGGACGCGTCGCCGCGGTGGCACATGGTCGGCCGGCTGCAACGCAACAAGGCCCGCTCCGTGGTCCGGTGGGCGGCCGAGGTCCAGTCGGTCGACTCGGCCCGGCTGGCCGACGCGCTCGGCCGCGCCGCCGGTCACGCCCGGGAGGCGGGGGAGCGCACCGCACCGCTGGACGTGCTCGTCCAGGTGAGCCTCGACGGCGACCCGGCGCGCGGCGGGACTCCGCTCGCGGAGCTCGCCGCACTCGCCGACCACATCGCTCGTGTGGGTGAGCTTCGGCTGCGGGGGGTGATGGCCGTGGCCCCGCTCGGGGAGGACCCCGAGCGGGCCTTCGAACGGCTGGCCCGGGCGGCCGGGCGGCTGCGGGAAGACCACCCGGACGCTGGGGAGATGTCGGCCGGTATGAGCCATGATCTCGAACCGGCGATCACGCACGGCTCGACCTCTGTGCGTGTCGGAACCGCGTTGCTCGGTGGACGCGGTTTAGCCTCGCCGTAGGGAGTCCGCGTGGCCGTCACGTTTAGTGCGCGGCGGGGTGGGGTAGCACGGTGCGGGAGTCGCTAGGGCTAGGGAGAGGCATGAGCGCGCTGCAGAAGCTGAAGGCCTACTTCGGGATGGTGCCCGCGGACGAGGACGGCTACGAGGTCGAGGACGAAGAGTACCGCCGTGGTTACGACGACGAGTACGACGCCTACGACGAGCCGCCGACACGATCCAGGTCACGATACCGTGAGGCCGATAACACTTACGACGAGCCCGCCTCGCGCCTCCGGTCACGGCCGGTGACCGCCGAGCCGGCCACGCACGGGGCGCTGGCCATCGACCGCCAGCCCGAGCCGGTGGCCCGGTTGCGCCCGCTCACCGAACCGGTGCGCACCCCGGCGCGCGATGCGCTCAGCCGGATCAAGACGTTGCACATGACCAGCTACGTCGAGGCCCGGCAGATCGGCGAGCACTACCGCGAGGGCATCCCGGTGATCATCAACCTCACCGAGATGGAGAACGGGGACGCCAAGCGGCTCGTCGACTTCTCCGCGGGGCTGGCCTTCGCGCTGCGGGGCTCGATGGACAAGGTCACCAACAAGGTGTTCCTTCTCTCACCGCCGGACGTCGACGTGACCGCCGAGGACCGCAGGCGGATCGCCGAAGGCGGATTGTTCCTGCGTGGCTGAACGAAGCGGACCGCTGGGCGCAGCAGAACGTGATTTTGTCGACTCGATCGCCGGTGGTGGCCGCTGGCTGCGGCCTCCGCGGCGATCCCCCGCTAGAGTGGTCGCGTGAACGCTGTGTTGCTGGTGGTCTGGTACGTGCTGTTCGCCTTCTGGCTGCTGTTGACGGCACGTATCGTGATCGAGCTCGTGCGGACCTTCGCACGGGAGTGGCGGCCCGCCGGAGGGGTTGCGGTCACGCTCGAGACCATCTACACAGTGACCGACCCGCCGGTTCGTCTGTTCCGACGAATGATCCCGATGGTTCGGATCGGCGGGATGGGACTGGACTTATCGATTATGGTTCTGCTGTTGGTTGTGTTCTTCGTGATGCAACTGGCAACTCCCAGGTGATCGGGGAGACCTGGGTGGATCCTGCAGGCCATGGAGTGCGTGAGGTGATCTGATGTCGTTGACCCCCGCTGACGTGCACAACGTCGCGTTCAGCAAGCCGCCCATCGGCAAGAGGGGCTACAACGAGGACGAGGTGGACGCGTTCCTCGACCTGGTGGAGACCGAGCTTGCCCGGTTGATCGAGGACAACAACGAGCTGCGGCAGCAGGTCGAACAGCTCGACAACGAGCTGGAGTCGACCCGCGGTGAGCTCGAGAACGCGAAGGTGAGCGGTCCACCGCCGGTGCGGGAAGAGCCCTCCCGCCGCCTGGCGCCCGTGCCCCCCGCTTCGGCGATGGAGCAGACGCAGGCCCATTCGATGGTCGGTGGCGACAGTGGCGAGCCGAATGTCCAGGCGGCCAAGGTCCTCGGCCTGGCCCAGGAGATGGCCGACCGGCTGACCGCCGAGGCCAAGACCGAGTCCGACGGCATGCTGGCGGAGGCGCGGACCAAGTCCGAGCAGCTTCTGTCCGACGCCCGGGCGAAGTCCGACTCGATGGTCAACGAGGCTCGCACGCGGGCCGAGACCATGCTCAACGACGCGCGCACCCGGGCCGAGACGCTGGAGCGTCAGGCCCGCGACAAGGCGACCACCATGGAACGCGAGTCGCAGCGCAAGTACACCGAGACGATGAACAACCTGAACGCCGAGAAGGGCGCTCTGGGCAAGAAGATCGAGGAGCTGCGCACGATCGAGCGGGAATACCGCACGAGGCTGCGGGGATTCCTCGAATCGCAGCTGCGCGAACTCGACGACCGTGGTTCGGCGGCGCCGGCTTCGGCCTCGTCGAACTCGGGCCAGCCGGCCGGCTCGGGCAGCGGCCAGGGCTACTCGTTCGGCCCGCGGGCCGAAGCGGGCTGAGTCCCGCTCCAGCTCAGTTTTTTTCGCGCACGCCCCGTCGTCCGCCGCATTCCGGCGACGGCGGGGCTTTCGCCGTGCACCCGATTTCCGCCACCACGGAAAGCACTTGCGGCGGTACGTGGCGTGGGCGTTTCGTGACCCGGTATTCCTGCGGTTCGTGCTGTAATTCAGCGTGCTCTACATAGTCCTCGTTCTGGTGCTGGCGGCGCTCGCGCTGCTCGTCACGGCCCTCATCACGGCCACCTCGCTGTGGGCCTGGGTCTCGATCGGTCTTTCGGTGCTCGCCGGGCTGATCCTGGTGGCCGACTGGCTGCGCCGCCGCCGGCGGGCCACCGCGGCCGAACCGGCCTCCGAGAACGGCACCGGCACCGCCGAGGAGACCGCCGAGGGGGACGACTCCGAGCCACCGGCCGAAGAGGACACGGAGGCCACCGCCCTCATCCCCGCCACGGGTGAACTCGGCGATCCCGCCGACGTACCGGAACCGGTGCCCGCACCGGACGGCGAGCCCGAAACCGCCGCCCCGGCCGAGACGCGCGCCGAGGGCACGGCCACGGATCCGACCGAGCCGGCGGCGCCCGCCGAAGCCGAAACGGCCGTGGCCGGGCTCGGTGCGACCAAGGCCACCGACGAGGATTCCACCACCCCGCCGCCCGCCCGGGAGAACGCGCCGGGCGAGGAGAAGACCGGCGCCGAGGACCTGGCCATCGTCTCCGACCTCGAGGACGAGGTGGTGGTCGTCGACGAGTACCCCCGCTACCACCTGGTCGACTGCGGCTGGCTCTCCGGCCGCGACACCATCCCGATCGGCGTCGGCGAGGCCCGCCAGCTCGGCTTCACCCCGTGCGCCCGCTGCGGCCCGGACGCCGTGCTCGCCGCCGCCCACCGCTGAAGCCACGGTCTGCGCTGCCCCGGGCTGTGCCGCTGTGCCGGGCCCGGGCGACGGTCCGCAGTCCGCGGTGACCGCGGGTCACTGGTAACCGGGTTGCGCCGGAGAGCTAATCTGGTCCCAGCACGGCGTCGATCCGGCCATCACCGGGGAGCCTCCGGGAGAACGGGGCGTCCGCGCCCCCAGTAGAACCGGACGGGTGCGGCCCGTGACAGCCGTCCACGAGTGGCCCGCGGCGCGGAGTTCCGCGCCCGGGCAAGCGGGGTGGTACCGCGTGACGTGCGAGCGTTTCGTCCCCGTGTGGCCGACCGGTGTGGCGCCGGCCGTCCGTACGCGAGCGACGAACGTGAAGGAGCGCACCCGGATGTACCCCCAGGCCCAGCTGGACGGAGACGGCACCGTCCCGTCCCAGCCATCGTTTCCCGCGCTGGAGCAGCGCGTCATCGAGTACTGGGAGACCGACCGGACGTTCCAGGCGTCGATCGACCGGCGGCCCGCCGGCGAGAACGGCGACAACGAGTACGTCTTCTACGACGGCCCGCCCTTCGCCAACGGCCTGCCGCACTACGGGCACCTGCTCACCGGCTACGTCAAGGACATCGTCCCGCGCTACCAGACGATGAAGGGCAAGCACGTCGAGCGCCGGTTCGGCTGGGACACCCACGGGCTGCCCGCCGAACTCGAGGCGATGCGCCAGCTCGGCATCACCGAGACCTCCGAGATCGAAGAGATGGGCATCGCGAAGTTCAACGAGGCTTCGCGTGAGTCCGTCCTGCGCTACACCGACGAATGGCAGGACTACGTCACCCGCCAGGCGCGCTGGGTCGACTTCGAAAACGGCTACAAGACCCTCGACGTGTCCTACATGGAGTCGGTGCTGTGGGCGTTCAAACGCTTGTGGGACAAGGGACTCGTCTACGAGGGCTATCGCGTCCTGCCCTACTGCTGGCGGGACGCGACCCCGCTGTCCAACCACGAGCTGGGCATGGACGCCGACGTCTACCGCAACCGCCAGGACCCGGCCGTCACCGTCGGGTTCCGCCTGGAGGGCAACGACAACGAGCTCGACGGCGCGTACCTGCTGATCTGGACCACCACGCCGTGGACGCTGCCGTCGAACCTCGCCACCGCGGTGCACCCCGAGGTGGACTACGTCGTGGTGGAGAGCGCGAACCTGCCCGGCCAGCGGTTCCTGCTGGCCGAAGCGCGCGTCGCCGCGTACGCGCGTGAGCTCGGCGAGGAGCCGGCTGTCGTCGCGCGCTACGCCGGCGCCCAGTTGCTCGGAAACCGCTACGCACCACCGTTCCCGTACTTCACCGGCACCGAGAACGCGCACCGGGTGCTGTCCGCCGACTACGTCACCACCAGCGACGGCACCGGGATCGTGCACATCGCGCCCGCCTACGGCGCCGAGGACAAGGTGGTCACCGACGCCGCCGGGATCCCGCCGGTCACGCCGGTCGACGCGCACGGCCGGTTCGACGCCACCGTGCCGGACTACGCCGGGCAGCAGGTGTTCGACGCCAACCCGGAGATCGTCCGCGACCTCAAGAACGGCACCGGGTCGGCCGGGCGGCAGGGCGCGGTGCTGCTGCGCCACGAGACCTACGACCACTCCTACCCGCACTGCTGGCGCTGCCGGAACCCGCTGATCTACCGCGCGGTGTCCTCCTGGTTCGTCGCGGTGACGCAGTTCAAGGACCGGATGGTCGAGCTGAACCAGCAGATCACCTGGTACCCGGAGAACGTCAAGGACGGCCAGTTCGGCAAGTGGCTGGAGAACGCCATCGACTGGTCGATCTCCCGCAACCGCTACTGGGGCACGCCGATCCCGGTCTGGCAGTCGGACGACCCGGCCTACCCGCGCACCGACGTCTACGGCTCGCTCGACGAGCTGGAGGCTGATTTCGGCGTGCGGCTGGACAATCTGCACCGGCCCTACATCGACGAGCTGACCCGGCCCAACCCGGACGACCCGACCGGGCGCTCGACCATGCGCCGGGTGCCCGAGGTGCTCGACGTCTGGTTCGACTCGGGCTCGATGCCCTACGCCCAGGTGCACTACCCGTTCGAGAACTCCGAGTGGTTCGAGCACCACTACCCGAGCGACTTCATCGTCGAGTACATCGGCCAGACGCGCGGCTGGTTCTACCTGCTGCACGTGCTCGCCACAGCGCTGTTCGACCGGCCCGCGTTCCGCACCTGCGTCTCGCACGGCATCGTGCTGGGCTCGGACGGGCAGAAGATGTCCAAGTCGCTGCGCAACTACCCGGACGTGAACGAGGTGTTCGAGCGCGACGGCTCCGACGCCATGCGCTGGTACCTGATGTCGAGCCCGATCCTGCGCGGCGGCAACCTGGTCGTGACCGACCGGGGGATCCGCGACGCCGTGCGCCAGGCCGTGCTGCCCCTGTGGAACTCGTACTACTTCCTGGCCCTGTACGCGAATGCCGAGGGTGTGGAGGGACACTGGCGTACCGATTCGAAGCACTTGCTCGACCGGTACGCGCTGGCGAAGACCCACGAGCTGGTCACCGACGTCGAGTACGCGCTGGACCACTACGACGTGGCCGGAGCCTGCCAGACCGTCCGGGACTTCCTCGAGGTGCTGACGAACTGGTACGTCCGCCGGTCCCGTGATCGCTTCTGGGCCGGCGCGCAGGACGCGATCGACACCCTGCACACGGTGCTCGAGGTGACTGGCCGGGTGGTCGCGCCGCTGCTGCCGCTGACCGCGGAGACGGTGTGGCGCGGGCTGACCGGCGGCCGCTCGGTGCACCTGGCGGACTGGCCGAACTCGCTCGACCTGCCCTCGGACGCGGCGCTGGTGACCTCGATGGACCGGGTGCGCCAGGTGGCGTCCTCGGCGCTGTCGCTGCGCAAGGCGAACAAGCTGCGCGTGCGGCTGCCGCTGGCCCGGCTGGTGGTCGCGGCCGGCGACGTCGAGGCGCTGCGGGAGTTCACCGACATCCTGCGCGAGGAGGTGAACGTCAAGTCCGTGGAGCTGACCACCGACGTGGCCGCGCACGGTTCGGCCGAGGTCGCGGTCAACGCGCGGGCGGCCGGGCCCCGGCTGGGCCGGGACGTGCAGCGGGTGATCAAGGCGGTCAAGGCCGGCGACTGGACCACCGGGCCCGGCGGCGGGGTGCTGGCGGCCGGGATCGAGCTGCAGGAGGGCGAATACGACCGGCGCCTGGTGGCCAGGGACGGCGGCGCGGCGGCCGAGCTGCCCGGGGGCACCGGTCTGGTCGTGCTCGACACCGAGGTCACCGGCGAACTGGCCGACGAGGGGGTGGCCCGGGACCTGGTGCGGGTGGTTCAGCAGGCCCGCCGCGACGCGGACCTCGACGTCGCCGACCGCATCACCCTGGTGGTCGACGCGCCGGAGGCCACGGTCGCGGCCATCCGCGGGCACGAGGAGTTCGTCGCGGCCGAAACGCTGGCCACGGCGGTGTCCTACGGCGAGGCGCCCGAAGGGTTCGAGGGCACGGCCGGGGAAGGCGTGAAGGTGCGCGTGCGGGTGGCCAAGGCCTGATCCGGGCCGTCCCGGCGCTGATCACGAATCGGTGTCGGGACGGTCGCTCAACCGTCGAGTAACACCCCGGTACCCGCGGCGATGGGCAAGCTGGGCCGGGTGCGCGAACGCCGCACCGGCCAGGGGGAGCGTGCGCGGTGAGTCCTGCGGGCAGAAGAAGGGTGCTGATCGGCGGCGCGGTCGCGGTGGTCGCGATCGTCGTGGCGGCGGTGGTGCTGCTCAGCGGTGGTGATCCGGCTCCGGCGGCGTCCTCGCACCCGGAGGAGACGACCGTCTCCGGGGTACAGGCATCCGACCCGGCTTCGGCGGCGAAGCAGTACTTGAGGGCCTTCGCCTCGGGCGACGCCGACACCGCGAGCCGGCTGACCGACGACCCGCCCGGCTCGGCCGCCGTGCTGCGCGACGCCTGGTCCACGCTGAAGCCGGCTGGGGTGCGGGCCGAACTCGGCCCCGTGGGCGCGGCCACCGGGCCCAAGGCGACCGCGGCGTACACCACGACCTGGACGCTCGCGGCGGGCCGCGTGTGGTCCTACGACGGCACGTTCGACGTGGTCCGGTCCGGTTCGCAGTGGCGGGTGCACTGGACCCCCGCGGTGCTGGAGCCGAAGCTGGAGGCCGGGCAGCGCCTGGTCGTCGCGACCGCGGCGGCGGAGGCGCCCGCGGTGATCGACCGCGACGGCAAGCCGATCCTGGTGACCGGCCCGGGCGGCCCGCACGCGGCCGGCGGCGCGGCGTTCCCGCTGCTGTCGTCCGCGCTGACCGGGCAGGTCCACGCCAGCGCTTCGGACTCGTTCGCGGTCGAGCGGGTGGACACCTCGGGCCGGAGCCTGGAGACGCTGTTCGGCAAGACCACCGGCGGGTTCGAGGCGCTGAAGTCCACGCTGAGCGTCGGGGTGCAGTCGGCGGCGCAGTCGGCCGTGGACTCCTTCGGCGGCAAGGCGGTGATCGTGGCGATCCAGCCGTCGAACGGCGGGATCCTGGCGGTGGCGCAGAACGCCGGGGCCGGGACCGGGCCGTCCGCGCTGAGCGGGCTGTACGCGCCGGGCTCGACGTTCAAGATCGCCACGGCGACGGCCGCGCTGGAAGCCGGGACCGCGACGCCGGACGCGGCCCTGCCCTGCCCGCTGACCGCGCGGATCGGTACCCGGACCCTGTCCAACGAGGACTTCGACCTGGGCACGGTGCCGATGCACCGCGCGTTCGCGAAGTCGTGCAACACCACGTTCGGCACCCTCGCCTCGCAGCTTCCGGCCGACGGGCTGGCCAACGCGGCCACCCAGTTCGGCCTGAACGCGGACTTCGACATCCCCGGCATCGCCACCGAGACCGGCGAGGTGGTCCCGGCCCAGGGCGCCGACGAGCAGGTCGAGGACGGGATCGGCCAGGGCACGGTGCAGGTCAGCCCGTTCGGCGAGGCGCTGATGGCGGCGACGGTGGCGGCGGGCCGGGCCGTGACCCCGCGCCTGTGGACGGACCCGGACCGGGCGACCAAGGTCTCGACGCGGTACAGCGCGCCGCCCGCGGGCGTGCTGGCCTCGGTGCGCTCGATGATGCGCGAGGTGGTCACCGGCGGCACCGCGACCGGGCTGGCGCGCTCCGGCACCGTGTTCGGCAAGACCGGCACCGCCCAGTTCGGCTCCGGCGCCGAGGCCCACGGCTGGTTCACCGGCTACCGCGGCGACCTCGCCTTCGTGGTCTTCCTGGAGGGCGCCAACGATTCCGGCCCCGCCGTCACGCTGGGGGCGAAGTTCCTGGCCGGGGTGAAGTAATCCGTCGAACGGGTGACGGCGGCCCGTGGGCCCCGCGACCGGCAGCGTTCGCCACGCTCGGCGTCCGGCTCACGACGCTCGGTACCGGGAAGACGCCCTAGCACGCCACTTGTCCGAATTATCCGGTGGTACACGAAGGAGTGAGTACCCCCGCTCACTATTCTGGACTCCGGCGGAGACCGGAGGGAGCGGAAGATGGACCAGCTTCCCGTGCTCCTGGGGATCGGCGGTGTGGTGCTGCTGGCGTCCGTCGTGGCCGTGCGCGTCTCGATCCGGCTCGGCTTCCCCTCGCTGCTGCTGTACCTCGCGATCGGCGTGCTGCTCGGTGAATCCGGGCTCGGCATCCGGTTCGACAACCCCGGCCTGACCCAGTCGCTCGGCCTGGCCGCGCTGGTCATGATCCTCACCGAAGGCGGGCTGACCACCCGGTGGCCCGCGGTGAAACCCGCGCTGGCGCGGGGAATCGCACTGTCCACAGTGGCTGTCGTGCTGAGTGTCGCGATCACCGGCGCCGCGCTGCACTGGCTGCTGGGCCTCGACTGGCGGCTCGCGCTGCTGTGGGGCGCGGTGCTCGCCTCGACCGATGCCGCGGCGGTGTTCTCCGTGCTGCGCTCGGCCGGGGTGGGCAAGCGGATCGTCGGCACGCTGGAGCTGGAATCGGGCATCAACGACGCGCCCGCCTACATCGCCGTGGTGGTGCTCGCCTCGGGCGAGGCGGTGGACTGGTCGCTGCCGCTGCTGGTGGTCTACGAGCTGGTCGCGGGCCTGGGCATCGGGCTGCTGTTCGGCTGGCTGGGCGCGATGGCGCTGCGGCGGGCGGCGCTGCCGGCCACCGGGCTGTACCCGCTCGCGACGGTCGCGGTGTGCGTGCTGGCCTACTCCTCCGGGCAGCTGGCGCACGCCTCGGGCCTGCTCGCCACCTACGTCGCCGGCCTGGTGCTGGGCAACTCCCGGCTGCCGCACCGCTCGGACACGCTGTCGTTCGCCGAGGGACTGGGCTGGCTGGCGCAGATCGGCCTGTTCGTGCTGCTCGGCCTGTTCGCCTCGCCGAGCCGCCTGCTGGAAACGCTGGTGCCCGGACTGGTCGCGGGCGCGGTGGTGCTGCTGCTGGCCCGGCCGCTCTCGGTGGTGCTCTCGATGCTGCCGTTCCGCCTGCCCTGGCGGGAGCAGGCGTTCCTGTCCTGGGCCGGTCTGCGCGGGGCGGTGCCGATCGTGCTCGCGATGATCCCGCTCTCGGAGGGCGTCGGTGGGGCCGAGCAGCTGGTGGACGCGGTGTTCGTGCTGGTCATCGTGCTGACGCTGCTGCAGGGTGCGACCCTGGGCCCGTTCGCCCGCTGGCTCGGCCTGGCCAAGCCGGCCGAGGCCCACGAGATCGAGGTGGACGCCGCCCCGCTGGACGAGCTGGGCGCAGAACTGCTGCAGGTGCGCATCCAGAAGGGCTCGAAACTGCACGGTGTGTACATCTCGGAGCTGGGCCTGCCGCCCGGCGCCACGGTCAGCCTGATCGTCCGCACCGGCGCCGGCTTCACCCCGCAGAAGACCAGCCGGCTGCAGGTCGAAGACCAGCTCCTGGTGGTCACCACGGCGAACGTCCGCGACGCCGTGGAGCGCCGCATCCGCGCCGTGGACCGCGCCGGTCGCCTGGCCCGCTGGCGTGGCGAAGACGGCCGCTGAAGGGGACGAAACCCCGGCGTGGAGCGACCACCGTCGTGGCCTGGGCCGCGCGAAGCGTCGCGCACGTGACTCCTGCGCCGAACGTGTGAGCGCGGTCTCAGATCGCGGGACGGGTCTGGCTCCGGGCCGCTCCGGTCGGTTACCTTCGAAACCAGGTCATGAGTGCCAGCGCGAAGCCCCGGCTCGCTGGCCGGCAACCCTCCTACCGCGGTGGGGTGCCCCGGGTGAGGACCAGGCCGGTCGCGTGGTGCGGCAGGCAAGCGCGGGCCCCTCGCCGGGGGTCCCCCGGACTGCCGAGGAGGCACTCCCATGACTCTCGCCCTCGATCGCACCTCCACCGAAGCGCCCGGCGCCTTCAGCTCCGCCGTCCCCGAAACCCGTGCGCCGCAAGGGATCCCGGCCGTCGCCGGCGCGAGCCTGCGGGTGCCGCTGGTGACCGGCGGCGACATCGGCTACGCGAACCTCGACCACGCCGCGAGCGCGCCCTGCCTGCAAGCCGTGCGTGCGGCCGTGGACGAGTTCTTGCCCTGGTACGCGAGTGTCCACCGCGGCGCGGGCTTCGCGTCGCAGGTCTCGACGCGGCTGTACGAGCGCACTCGAGACATCCTTCGCCGTTTCGTCGACGCGCGCGCCGCTGACACCGTCGTGTTCACGCGCAACACCACGGATTCCTTCAACCTCCTGGCCCGCGCTGTGCCGCCGAACACCTCCGTGGTCGTGTTCGACACCGAGCACCACGCCGCGCTGCTGCCGTGGCGCGGCCGGAACGTCCGCCGGGTCGGCCTCCCGCGCACGCGGCTCGCGGCAGTGTCCGTTGTGGACGAAGCGCTCGCGGACTGCCCGCCGGGCCCGCGGCTGGTGGTGGTGACCGGGGCGTCCAATGTGACCGGTGAGCTGCTCCCGGTGGCCGAGATCGCCGCTGTGGCGAGGAAGCACGGCGCCCGCATCGCGCTCGACGCCGCGCAGCTCGCGCCGCACCGCCGGATCTCGCTGCGGGAGCTGGACGTGGACTACGTCGCTCTGTCCGGCCACAAGCTGTACGCGCCTTTCGGCGCCGGCGCGCTGATCGGTCGCGCGGACTGGCTGCGCGCTGCTCCGCCGTACCTCGCGGGCGGCGGCGCGACGAAGCTCGTCACCGAAGAAGCCGTGGTCTGGAATTCTGGCCCCGAGCGCCACGAAGCAGGCTCGCCGAACACCGTCGGCGTGTACGCGCTCGGCGTCGCGTGCGAGCAACTGGCCGCGCGGTGGGACGCCGTCGGCGAGCACGAAGCCGAACTGCTGGAGCGGCTGCGCAAGGGCCTGTCCGGTATCCCCGGCTGCGCCGAACTGCGGCTGTTCGACGCGGCCGTCGACCGCGTCGGCACGGTGAGCTTCGTCGTCGACGGCTTCGAACCCGGCTGGCTCGCCGCGGTCCTGTCGGCCGAGTACGGCATCGGTGTCCGCGACGGCGCCTTCTGCGCCCACGTCGCCACGAAGCGCCTGATCGGCGTCGCGGGCGGAGACGGGCAGCAGGCCGTGCGCGTCAGCCTCGGCCTCGGCAGCACGGCTGAGCACGTCGACCGCCTGGTGCTCGCCCTGCGTCAGATCGCCGCCCGCGGCGCACGCTGGCAGTACGCCAAAGTGGACGGCCGCTGGGCGCCGGTCGGGGACCCGCGCGAGCTGCCGCCGTTCTGCGCCTGAGCCTCCACTCCCGAGGCCCGGGGGAGGGCGGAGGGGGTTCGTGCTGATCGCCTCCACGGTGTTCGCGGAGGTGGCTCTGCTCTCGTCCGCTGACGTCGTGCGGCGGGGTTCACCGGGTTCGCGGGTCCGCGAAGAGGGGTCCGCGGCCTGCCGCCGGGACCACCTGAGCCCGTAACGTGGACAATGGGCGGGTGAGCACCGAGCCCTCCTCCTCCGAACCCGACCTCGCGCGGCCCGCTGAGCCGGCCGAGGCCGGAGATCCCGCCGAGGCCCCCACCCCGGCCCCGGCCGAGGCCGTGGCGCCGCCGGAGCCCGAGACCGGGCCGGCCGCCCCGCTGCCCAAGCGCCGGGTCGGGCTGGTGTTCGCCGCGGCCGTGCTGCTCTGGGCCATCGACCTGGTGACGAAGAACCTGGTGGCCGCGAACCTCGAGGGCAAGGAGCCGGTCCGGATCCTCGGCGGGCTGATCTACCTGCAGGTGATCCGCAACCCCGGCGCCGCGTTCTCCATGGCCACCGGCATGACCTGGGTACTGGCCCTGGTCGCGGCGGCCGTGGTGGTGGCGATCGTGTGGCTTTCGCGGCGGCTGCGCTCGGTCGGCTGGGCGATCGGCCTCGGACTGGTGCTCGCGGGCGCGCTCGGCAACCTGACCGACCGCGTCTTCCGCGCCCCCGGCCCGCTGCGCGGCCACGTCGTGGACTTCATCTCGGCCTTCGCCCCGAACGGCGAGGGCTTCGCCATCTTCAACATCGCCGACTCGGCCATCTGCTGCGGCGGGGCGCTGATCGTCCTGCTGTCGCTGCTCGGCAAGGACTACGACGGCACCTCGACCCGGACCAAGAAGGAGGAGGCCGCGTGAGCGCCCGGCTGCTGCCCGTTCCCGACGGGCTCGACGGCATGCGCGTCGACGCCGGGCTGGCCAAGCTGCTCGGCCTGTCGCGCACGGTCGTGGCCGAGCTCGCGGCGGCCGGTGACGTGCTGCTGGACGGCCGGCCCGCGGGCAAGTCCGACCGGCTCGCGGCCGGCGGGCTGCTGGAGGTGACCCTGCCCGAGCCGGCCAACCCGGTCGAGCTGGTGGCCGAGCCGGTGGCGGGCATGCGGATCCTGCACGACGACGAGGACATCGTGGTGATCTCGAAGCCGGTCGGCGTCGCCGTGCACCCGAGCCCGGGCTGGACCGGTCCGACGGTGGTCGGCGGCCTGGCGGCCGCGGGGCTGCGGATCTCGACCTCGGGCTCGGCCGAGCGCCAGGGCGTGGTGCACCGGCTCGACGCGGGCACCACGGGCGTGATGGTGGTGGCCAAGAGCGAGCACGCGTACACGGTGCTCAAGCGCGCGTTCAAGGAGCGGACGGTCGACAAGGGGTACCACGCCGTGGTCCAGGGCCACCCGGACCCGACCCGCGGCACCATCGACGCCCCGATCGACCGCCACCCCCGCCACGACTACAAGTTCGCCGTCGTGGCCGGCGGACGACCGAGCGTGACCCACTACGAGGTGGTGGAGGCGTTCCGCGCGGCGTCGCTGGCCCACGTCAAGCTGGAGACGGGCCGGACGCACCAGATCCGCGTGCACTTCTCCGCGCTGCGCCACCCGTGCGTCGGTGACCTGACCTACGGCGCGGACCCGGTGCTGGCGCGCAAGCTGGGCCTGACCCGCCAGTGGCTGCACGCCCGTACCCTGGGCTTCGCCCACCCGGCCGACGGCCGCTGGGTGGAGTTCGAGTCGGATTACCCGGACGACCTGGCCGATGCCCTGAAGCTGCTGCGCGACGAGAACTAACCCTCGACCGCCCAGGTCAGCGTGCGATCGTCCGGTTCGGGCCGTGGGCTCCAGCGGACCGAGACCACGCGGGTGGCGTCGGGCAGGAGGTAGACGGTGTGCCCGCCGAGCGTCTCGCCCGGCCGCACCCCGATCTTGTGCGGTGGCCGCGAGGTGAGCGAAACGGGCGCCTTGCCGATCGCCGCCCCGTCCTCGGTGACCAGTTCGAGGTAGTTGTCGGGCAGCGAAGCGAAACCGGCCGCCCCGCGATTGGTGATCTCGGTGTGCACCACCACGGCCCGCTCGCCCTCCTGCAGCCGGTACCCGGCCGCGCCGAACAGGTAGTCGGCCGGGTCCTGGACCTCGAGCAGCTGCACGGTGAGCTGCTCGCCCTCGAGCCCCTCGGTGGCCAGCACCTCGCCGACCCGCCCGTGCCGCCCCCCGGCCGGCCCGCTCCGCCGCGGTTCGTCACCGCGCGCCCAGGACGCGGTCTGCGGAACTCCCCAGGTGCTCACGAGGGGGTTGAACTGGCCCTGACCCGGGCTTGCGGGATCGGACGGCCCGCCTGGCCCGGCGTACGGTCCCGACCCGGGCGGGCCGGGGTGAGGACCGGAGATCGCGCCGGGCCGAGCCGGGGTCGCGCCAGGGTGGGGGCCGGAGACCGCGCCACCCCCGGACTGTCCACCGTGGACGGTGCCCGGCCACCCCAGCGGCGTCGAAAGGTACGGCTGAGACGCCACCGGCTGTGACTGATGCGCCTGAAGGTACTGCGGTGACGGCGGTTGCTGCGGCGGCGGCATCCGCCCGGCCGGAAAGGGCCCGGACGGAACCGAGCCGGGCGGCACCGACCCGGGTGGCATCGATCCGGGTGGAACCGATCCGCTCGTCGGCGCCCCGGGCATCGGCTGCTGCCCAGCCATCCGTCCCGACCCCGGCTGGTGCGGGCCGCCCTGGTTCCAGGACGTCTGCGGTGACTCGGCCCAGGACGGCGGTGCCGCCGAGATCGCGGCCCGCAGCCCGCCGGGGTCGCTCTCGACCCCGACCAGCAGCGGCAGCCCGCTCCCGGACAGCGACACCAGCCGGTACGCCACCTCCCGCGGATCCATGCCGACCTTGGCCGCCAGCTCGTGCACGGCCGTCTTGCCCAGTTCGGCCAGCGCGGCGAGCAGGCGAAGGTCCACAGGATCGGTCACGGCCACTTCCCGAACGCTACCGCCTCACCACCCCGGATCCCCTCCGAACCCGCCCGTGTCCCCGCCACCGCCACCCCCGCTGACCGGCTTCCCCCTTGCACCCGACTCCGCCGCGACGTCCTTGCCCGACCCCGGCCACCGTCAGTCCGTACACCCGCGACGATCCGGCTGGATCGCACCGCCCGCAAGCCGCGATCACCCCAGTTCGACCAGACCACGACCACCTCGTCGAACCCCGACCGTCCTGCCGAACCACCACCACCCTGCCCGAACCACGATCGCCTGACCGAATCACGACCACCTGGCCGAACAACGACGCCCCGCCGCATCACCCATCGCCCTGCTGGATCGCCATGGCCTGGCCGAACCACGACCGCCCGGCCGAATCACGACTGCCCCGCCGAATACCACCGCCCCGCCGAATACCACCGCCCGGCCGAATACCACCGCCGGCCGCGGTACCACCGCCCGGCCGCGGTACCGCCGCCCTGCTGGATCACCACCGCCCGGCCCAATCACGACCACTCCCGGCCGGACCGTGTCACCCCGTCCGGCCGAACACCCGCCTAGCCCCACTACCGCCCGCCCGGCGGACCACGACTTACTCAGCCGGACGATCACTCTCCGCAAACCCCCGCCGTCCACCCGCCCTCACCCCGGCCACGACCGCCGCCCATCGGTCCCGCCCCGCACGCGGAGTCACCAATGCGGCGCGAATCCGCCGTTCTCCCAGCGTGAACGGGACTCTCGTGCCGCACCGCCCCTCCCGGAGCCGATCTCCATTAGGGTCGGAAATGCACCTGCACCACCGAAGCTGGGGGTCCGATTCCCATGACCGTCGTCACCGATCTGGCCGACGAGTTCGTCGATGAGCTGTTCGCCGCCGAGCCGCTGACCGCCGCGTTGCTGGGCATCCGGCCCGACGCACCGGGGCTCGACGATCCGAGCGCCGAGGCCGAGGCCGCGCATCGAGAGCGGCTGTCCGCGTTGCTGGAGCGGGCGCGCGCGGTGGACGGCGAGGGGCTTTCCCGAGAAGACCGCGTGACGCGTGACGTGCTGGTCCGGTCCGTCGAGGGGCGGCTGGACCTGATCGACAGCCACTTCACCGAGTTCACCGTCAGCGACCTGTTCGTCGCGCCCGCGGCGGGGCTGCTGTCCTCGCTGCCCATGGTCTCCGTCAGCGCCGGCTCGTCGGCGGAGGCGCACCTCGGGCGGCTCGCCGGCGTGCCCGGCTATCTGCGCGCGGTCGCCGGGCGGCACCGCGCCGGGATCGCGGCCGGGCGGGTGCCGGTCGCGCGGCTGGTACGCGGCGCCATCGCCCACCTCGACCGCTACCTCGCCGAGCCGGCGGGCGACCCGCTGCTGCGCCAGCCCGCCCCCGACGACGGGTTCGCGGCCCGGCGAGACGAGCTGCTGCGCGACGTCGTTCGTCCGGCTTTCCAGGAATACCGCGACTTCCTCGAGGCCGAAGTCCTCCGGCACGGCCGCCCGGACAACCGGGCCGGCGTTTCCTGGCTGCCCGGCGGTGACGAGATCTACGCCCGCCTCGCCCGGCTGCACACCACGACCGCGCGCGGACCGCAGGAGCTGCACGACACCGGCCTCGAAGTGATCGCCGGCCAGGTCGAGCAGTACCGTGAGCTGGGCGCGCGCGTGTTCGGCACGCGGGAGCTGCCGGAGATCTTCGAGCGGCTGCGCACCGACCCGAAGCTGCGCTGGTCCAGCGCCGAAGAGCTGCTCGACACCGCTCGCTCGGCCATCACCCGCGCCGCCGGGGAGTCCCCGAAGTGGTTCGGCCGGGTCCCGGAGCAGCCGTGGACGGTCGAGGCCGTCCCGGAGGATTCCGCCCCCGGCGCACCGCCCGCCTACTACATGCTGCCCGCCGCCGACGGCTCCCGGCCCGGCACCTACTTCGCCAACACCCACGAGGCCACCGAGCGCTTCCGTCACACGGCCGAGGCCACGGCGTTCCACGAGGCCGTCCCGGGCCACCCCTTCCAGCTCAGCACCGCCCTCGGGCTGACCGACCTGCCGCTGCTGCGCCGCATCGGCGACTTCACCGCCTACACCGAGGGCTGGGGCCTCTACACCGAGCGCCTCGCCGACGAGATGGGTCTGTACTCCGACGACGTGTCGCTGCTCGGCCTGCTCACCCTGGAGTCGATGCGGGCCGGGCGGCTGGTGGTCGACACCGGTCTGCACGCGCTGGGCTGGAGCCGGCAGCAGGCCGTCGACTACCTGATCGAGAACACGCCGATGGCGCCCGTCGAGATCGAGGCCGAGGTCGACCGGTACATCGGCTACCCGGGCCAGGCGCTCGCCTACATGGTGGGGCGGCTGGAGATCCAGCGCGTCCGCGCCGCGGCCGAGGCCCGCCTCGGGAGCCGCTTCGACGTGCGCGCTTTCCACGACGTGGTGCTTTCCGGCGGTGCGCTCCCGCTTTCGGTGCTGGAAGCGGTCGTCTCGGAATGGGTGGCCGGACACGGTGACACCGTCAACGGGCTGGCCGAGGAGCTCCTGGAGCTGGAATTCGAACGCGATCCGCTGGAGCGTTCGGTCTACGGCCTGCCCGGTGCGCACGACAAGCTCGGCGACCCCAGCCTCGCCGCGACACAGCGGTACCGCACCGCGTACGAGGGCATCGCCGCGCGCGCCGAGGCGGTCGACCGCTCCGGACTGGACCGGACCGAGGTCGTCACGCGTGACGTGGTGATCACGCGCGCCCGGGGCGTGGTCGACTCGCTCGACTCGCGCCTGTCCGGCTTCGCGGTGAGCGACGGCTTCAGCTCTCCTGCGCTGTACCTGCTGATGATCATGTCCGAGCTGAGGCCGGACGACGAGCAGAAGGCCCGCGGCCACCTCGCCCGCCTCGGTGCGATCGGCGAGTACCTCGACTCGCTGATCGAGGCCCAGCGCGCCACCATGGCCGAGGGCCTGGTGCCGGCGGACTTCCTGGTGCGCATCGGGATCGGCTACGTCGACCGTTACCTCACCGCCGAGACCGATCCGCTCCGGGTCACGCCCACGACCGAGATCGAAGGCTTCGCCGAAGAGCTCGACCGCCTGCTCGCCGAGGTGGTGCGCCCCGCCTTCGCGCGCTATCGGGCGTTCCTCGCCGACGAGGTGTCGCCGCTGGCCAAGCCGGAGACCGAGCCGGGCCTCGTGCACCTGCCCGGCGGCCGGGAGAAGTACCAGGGCCTGATCCGCGCGGAGACCACCACCGGCCGCACCGCACAAGACCTGCACGACACCGGGTTGCGGCTCGCCGAGGGGCTCGCCGCCGAGTACCGCGAGCTGGGGGCCAAGGTGTTCGGCACGACCGAACTACCGGAGATCTTCGAGCGGCTGAGGTCGGACCCGGAGCTTCGCTGGCGCGACGCCGAGGAACTGCTCGAGGGTGCCCGGTCGGCGATTGCCCGGGCGGAAACCGCGGCCCCGCAATGGTTTTCCCGGGTCCCGGAGGCCCGGTGCGTGGTGGCCGCGGTGCCCGAGGCCGAAGCGGCGAGCGGCACCATCGCCTACTACCTGCCGCCTTCGTTCGACGGGTCGCGCCCCGGCACCTACTACGCCAACACCCACGAGGCGGGCTCGCGGCCCCGGTTCACCAGCGAGGCCATCGCGTTCCACGAAGCCGTGCCGGGCCACCACTTCCAGCTCTCCTTCGCGCAGGAGCTGACCGGGCTGCCGATGCTGCGGCGGATCGTGCCGTTCACCGCGTACCTGGAGGGCTGGGGCCTCTACGCCGAGCGGCTGGCCGACGAGATGGGCCTCTACCTCGACGACATCACCCGCCTGGGGATGCTCACCCAGGACTCGATGCGGGCCGGGCGGCTGGTGGTCGACACCGGCCTGCACGCGCTGGGCTGGAGCCGGCAGCAGGCCATCGACTACCTCCTCGGGAGCACGCCGATGGCGAAGCTCGAGATCGAGGCCGAAGTGGACCGCTACGTGGCGAACCCCGGTCAGGCGCTGGGCTACATGGTGGGCCGGCTGGAGATCCAGCGGGTGCGGGCCGAAGCCGAGCGGGCGCTGGGCGCGGACTTCGACATCCGCGAGTTCCACGACGTGGTGCTGGGCAACGGGGCCCTCCCGCTGTCTACTTTGGACGATCTGGTGACGGCGTGGGTCTCGGCCCGCGCCGGCCGTTAGGAAGGGATCCGCGGTGACTTGGCTCGACCTCGCCGAAGACAGCCCGTTCGGCCTGGACAACCTGCCCTACGGGGTGTTCTCACGCGGGGGAGAGCCCGCCCGGCGCGTCGGCGTCGCGGTGGGGGAGCACGTGCTCGACCTGCCTGCGGCGGCCGAGGAGGCCGCGGCGCCGTTCGCCGGGCTGCTCGGAAGCGGGGTGCTGAACCCGTTGCTGGCGGCCGGTCCCGCGACCTGGCGCGAGGTGCGCGCGCAGGTCCGGGAGTGGCTGACCGAGCCGCGCTACGCCGACCAGATCGGGGCGCACCTGGTGCCGCTCGCGGAGATCACGAACCACCTGCCGTTCGAGGTCGCCGACTACGTCGACTTCTATTCGAGCGAGCAGCACGCGATCAACGCCGGCCGGATCCTCGGCGGCGAGGACGCCCGGCTGCCGCGGAACTGGAAGAGCGTGCCGATCGGCTACCACGGCCGGGCCGGCACCGTGGTGGTCTCCGGCACGCCCGTGGTCCGGCCGAGCGGGCAGCGGTGGTGGGACCGGGCCGCCGGGCCCTCGTTCGGGCCGTCGGAGCGGCTCGACGTCGAGGCGGAGGTCGGCTTCGTCGTCGGCACCGGTTCGGCGATGGGCACGCCCGTGCCGGTCGGGGACTTCGCCGAGCACGTGTTCGGCGTGTGCCTGGTGAACGACTGGTCCGCGCGCGACCTGCAGATCTGGGAGTCCCAGCCGCTGGGGCCGTTCCTGGGCAAGTCGTTCGCCACCTCGGTGTCGCCGTGGATCGTGCCGCTCGACGCGCTGGAGCACGCCCGTGTGCCGCAGCCGCCGCAGGACCCGGAGCCGTTCGCGTACCTGAGGGGGGCCGAGCCGTGGGGGCTGGACCTGGCCTTGGAGGTGCGGCTCAACGGGCACCTGGTGGCCAGTCCGCCGTTCGCCACGCAGTACTGGACGGCGGCCCAGCAACTGGCGCACCTGACCGTGAACGGTGCGAGCCTGCGCACCGGCGACCTCTACGCGTCGGGCACCGTCACCGGGCCGGAGCGGCACCAGCGAGGTTCGCTGCTCGAGCTGAGCTGGGGCGGGCGGGAGCCGTTCGAGCTGGCCGGGGGCGAGACGAGGACGTTCCTGGAGGACGGCGACGAGGTCGTGATCAGCGCGAGCGCACCCGGCTCGGGCGGGCGCCGGATCGGCTTCGGCGACGTGCGCGGGCGGGTGGTGCCGCACTGATTTCCCGCACCGATGTCCCGCCCTGAGTCCCGGCAGGCTGCCCGGAACCCGGCCGAGGCCGCGCCGGACCGTGGGGATGGGGGTGGGGGCGGATCGAGGAGGTGGACCGGGGTCGTCGGCAGCGGGCGGGCCGGGCGTCCGCCCTCGCGTTCCGGCGGGTGGACGGTGCGGCGCCGGGCCGTTGCACGGGACGAGCGGGTGGGGAGGGCCGTTCCCGTGGTAGACATGAGCGGGCGCTTAGCCGGTGGAACCCCTGTGTGGAATGAGGCGAGGATGCGGATCGGGACGGGACTCAACTACTCGGGCGGCTTCGCCGAGAGCGTCGCGGATGTCGTGGCGCTGGAGAAGGCCGGGCTGGACATCGCGTTCGTGCCCGAGGCCTACAGCTTCGACGCGGTCAGCCAGCTCGGCTTCCTGGCCGCGAAGACCGAGCGGGTCGAGCTGGCGTCCGGGATCTTCCAGATCTACACCCGCACGCCGAGCCTCACCGCGATGACCGCGGCCGGGCTGGACTTCGTCTCCGGCGGGCGGTTCACGCTCGGGCTCGGCGCGTCCGGGCCGCAGGTGATCGAGGGCTTCCACGGGGTTAAGTACGACGCACCGCTCGGCCGCACCCGGGAGATCATCGACATCTGCCGCCAGGTGTGGCGCCGCGAGCGCGTGGTCCACGACGGCAAGCACTACCAGATCCCGCTGCCCGCGGACCAGGGCACCGGTCTGGGCAAGCCGCTGAAGCTGATCAACCACCCGGTGCGCGAGCGCATCCCGATCCTGCTCGCCTCGCTCGGCCCCAAGAACGTGGCCCTCACCGCCGAGCTGGCCGAGGGCTGGGAGCCGATCTTCTTCCACCCCGAGAAGGCCGCCGACGTCTGGGGTGCGTCGCTCGCCGAGGGCAAGGCCAAGCGTGACCCGTCGCTGGGCGAGCTGGACGTGTACGCGGCCCCGGCGCTGGCCATCGGCGACGACGTGGACCACCTGCTGGAGCAGGTGCGCCCGCTGGTCGCGCTGTACGTCGGCGGCATGGGCGCGCGCGGCAAGAACTTCTACAACGACCTGGCCGTGCGCTACGGCTACGAGGCCGAGGCCAAGCAGATCCAGGACCTCTACCTCGACGGCAAGAAGGACGAGGCCGCCGCGGCGGTGCCGATGGAACTGCTGCGCGCCATCTCGCTGGTCGGCCCGGCCGGCTACGTGAAGGAGCGGCTGGCCGCGTTCGCCGAGGCCGGGGTGACCACGCTGAACGTCAGCCCGTTGCAGCCGGGCCGGGAGGCCCGGGTCGCCGTGGTCTCGAAGCTGAAGGACCTCATCGGCTGAGTGAGTGGCCGGTCACCCGGCCGCGGAACCGGCGAAAGGGCGGAGATCGGTGCGATCTCCGCCCTTTTGTGTTCTCCGTCACGCCCAAACGTGGCTGTTGTGCTGGTCAACCGCCTACAGGGGTTATTCTTCCGTACTCGGCCGATTGGCTGAACCGTAAAAAAAGGCACTGTTCCTGGGCGGGAAAAGAGCAATTGCGCCGCAATTACCCGCGTTGCGGGTGTAGGAAAGAGAGCTGGAACCGGAACGGAAGCGAGGTAGGGCGGACTGTGCACAGCATCACGGTGCCCGCGGTCGGCGTGCTGGACGTGGGCTCGTTCAGCGCGCGTCTGGTCGTGGTCGAAGAGGGCGGCACTCCGCTGGAGCCGGCGCTGAGCCACCAGACGCGCCTGCGCCTCGACCGTGAGCTGGACGAGGAAGGCCGCCTGAGCCCCCGGGGGATCGACACGATCTCCGCCGCGGTGGGGGCCGCCGCGGCGACCGCGGCCCGCCACGGGGTCACCGACGTGTTCCCGCTGGCCACCTCCTCGATCCGCGACGCCGCCAACGTGCGCGAGGTGGTCCGCCGGGTCGCCCGCGACACCGGCGTCGAACTGCAGTTCCTGTCCGGCCGCCGGGAAGCCGAGCTGGCCTACGTCGGCGCACGACGCTGGTACGGCGCGTCCAGCGGCCCGCTGCTGGTGCTGGACATCGGCGGGGGCACCGTGGAGCTGGCGGCGGGCCACGGCGGGCACGCCGACTTCGCGCGCTCGCTGCCGCTGGGCGCCCGCTCGGTCACGCGCGACTGGCTTTCGGCCGAGCCGCCGGTGCGTTCGAAGATGGTGCGGGCTCTGCGTGAGCACGTGCTGGAGCAGGTGAAGACCGCGCTGGGCGACGTCGCGGACGAGATCGCCGACCACCGCGTGGTCGGCTGTTCGAAGGTGCTGCGGCAGCTGGCGCGGCTGGCCGGCGACCGCCCGGGCCAGGCCCGCGAGCTGTACCTGGACGATCTGCGCGCGTGGATCCCGAGGCTGGCCGCGATGCCTTCGGCGCGGCTCTCGAAACTGCCCGGCATCACCCGACGGCGGGCCGAGCAGGCGCTGGGCGGCGCGATCGTGGCCGAGGCGCTGGTGACCGTGGCGGGCGGGCCGGTGAGCATCTGCCCGTGGTCGACGCGTGACGGGCTGCTGCTCACCCTGCTGGACCAGCTCACCCTGGACGGCCCCGGGAAGTCCCAGCGGCACCGGGCTGCGCGGGAGAAGCGCGGGCACGGGAAGGGCTCGCCGGAGAAGACGCGGGAGAAGAGCCAGTCGCGTCCGGCCGCGTGAGCACCCTGGTGCCGCGCTGGAAAAGCGGGTATGCCGGAGGTATGAGCCCCCGTAGCGAGCTGTTCCCGCGCGACCACCCGGACGACGGGGAAGACGACCTCGGCGCCCGCCCCGGGCGGCCGCGCCTGCCCGATCCGCAGCAACTGCGCGCAGACGTGCCCTCGATGCCCGGCACGGACCTCACCCCGGCCTCGACCGAGGAGATCGACAGCCCACCCGGCACCGGGAAGCCCCACCCCGCCTGACCCCGTCGGTACCGAACGGGGCCCTCCACCTGCGGCGAGCGCAGGTGGAGGGCCCCGTTCCGAACCGGGTTACTTCTCCTGGGTGGCGAGCTGCCGCACCCGCTCCGGCGTGCGCCGCATCGGGGCGCGGCCGATCGGCTGGTGCGGCGGCTGGCCCGGTTCGATGGCCGGGATGGCCAAGGTGACCGGGTCCTCGCCCACCACGAAGCGCTCGCCGTGGTGGACCAGCTCCAGCGGCTCGCCCTCCAGCACGTGGTAGACCGCGTCGTCGTGGCCGATCTCGACCTGGAACCGCGTGCCCCGGAAGGTGAGCCGGAACTTGAGCCGGCCGAGCTGCCGCGGCAGCCGGGGCGCGAACGACAACTGCCCGCCGTGGTCGCGCAGACCGCCGAGGCCCGCCACCGCGCCCTGCCAGGCCCCGGCGAGCGAGGCCATGTGCAGCCCGTTGCGGACGTTGTTGTGCACGTCGTGCAGGTCGGTCAGCGCGGCCTCGGACAGGTAGTCGTAGGCCAGGTCCAGGTGCCCGACCTCGGCGGCGATCACGGCCTGGGTGCCGGCCGAGAGCGAGGAGTCCCGCACCGTGCGGGCCTCGTAGTAGGCGAAGTCGCGCGCCTTCTCCTGCGGGCTGAAGGAATCGCCGCACAGGTGCAGTGCCAGCACCAGGTCGGCCTGCTTGACCACCTGCTTGCGGTAGAGGTCGAAGTACGGGAAGTTCAGCAGCAGCGGGTAGAAGTCCGCCTCGGTGGCCGCGTAGTCCCACTCGTCGTGCTCCAGGAAGCCCTCCGACTGCGGGTGGATGCCGAGCTCCCGGTCGTACGGCACGGCCATCGCGTCGGCCGCGGCGCGCCAGGTGTCGAGCTCGGTGGTGTCGGCCTCGAACTCCCGCGCGAGCTCCGGCAGCCGCGTGCACACCTCGGCCGCGGCCAGCAGGTTCCGCCGCGCCATCAGGTTGGTGTAGATGTTGTTGTCCGCCACCGCGGAGTACTCGTCCGGGCCGGTGACCCCGTCGATGCGGAACTTCCCGTGCCGGTCGAAGTGCCCGAGCGAAGCCCACATGCGCGCGGTCTCCACCAGCAGCTCGGCGCCGTATTCGCGTTCGAAGGACTCGTCGCCGGTCGCGTTGAGGTAGCGGATCACCGCGTCGGAGATGTCGGCGCTGACGTGGAACGCCGCCGTGCCCGCGGGCCAGTAGGCCGAGCACTCGGCGCCGTTGATCGAGCGCCACGGGAAGGCCGCGCCGTGCAGGCCGAGCTGGGTGGCGCGCTCCCGGGCCTTGTCCAATGTGGAGTGACGCCAGCGCAGCGCGTCCCTGGCCGCGTCCGGCGTGGTGTAGGTGAGCACCGGCAGCACGAAGGTCTCGGTGTCCCAGAAGGCGTGCCCGTCGTACCCCGGTCCGGTCAGGCCCTTGCCCGGGATCGCGCGGCTCTCCCCTCGGGCGCCGGCCTGCAGCAGGTGGAAGAGGGCGAAGCGGACCGACTGCTGGAGCTCGGGATCGCCTTCGATCTCGATGTCCGAGGTGGCCCAGAAGTGGTCGAGGTACTGCCGCTGCTCCGCCAGCAGCCCGTCCCAGCCGGTCTGGCGCGCGCCGGCCAGCGCGGCCTCCACCTGGGCGCGCAGCGCGGGCACCGAGCGCTGCGCGGACCAGCCGTAGGCCAGGAACTTGGTGATCCGCAGCTTCCCGCCCCGCGGCACGTCCACGGCCACGGTCAGCCGGGCCAGATCGCCCTCGGCGTGGATGTGCGTGCGGATGCCGTCGTCGACCTCGATGTCGTGGTCCATCGCGGCGGCCATCCGCAGCCCGGACACCCGGGTCCGGTGCACCAGCACGGCCTCGTAGTCCGAGGCGTGGCAGAACTCCGCCACCAGCGGCGAATCCAGCGCCGCGGCCACCCGCGGGTCGTGGGTGTCCGATTCGACCGGCTCGTTGGCCAGCAGATCGGACTGCACCACCAGCTGCAGCTGTTCGTCCACCGGCTCCACCTCGTACCGGATGGCGGCCACGGCCCGCTGGGTGAACGACACCAGCCGCTCGGTCTTCACCCGGACCCGGCGGCCGGTGGGGGAGGACCACTCGGTGGTACGGCTGAGCGTGCCCCGGCGGAAGTCGAGCACCCGGTCGTGCGCGTCCGCCGCGCCGTAGCGCATGTCGAGCGGCTCGTCCTCGACCAGCAGCCGGATGACCTTGCCGTCGGTCACGTTGACCACGGTCTGGCCCGCCTCCGGGTAGCCGTAGCCGCCCTCGGCGTAGGGCAGTTCGTGCTCCTCGTAGAACCCGTTGAGGTAGGTGCCGGGCAGCCCGCGCGGCTCCGCCTCCTCGAGCGTGCCGCGGAACCCGATGTGGCCGTTCGACAGCGCGAACGCCGATTCCGTGCGCTGCAGGGCATCCACGTCGAGACCGCGCCACCGCAGCTCCCACGGGGCGCACTCGTAACCGTTCGAGCTCACCGGTCCCCCAGCAGCTCGGCGAGATCGTCGACCACCACGTCGGCGCCGTGCGCGCGCAACTGCGCGGCCTGGTCCACGCGGTTCACCCCGACCACGAAGCCGAAGCCGCCGGCCTTCCCGGCCTGCACCCCGGACTGCGCGTCTTCGAACACCGCCGCCTGCTTCGGCTCGACGCCCAGCGCCTTGGCCCCGGCCAGGAAGGAGTCGGGCGCGGGCTTGCCCTTGAGGCCGTCGCGCCGGATCACCAGCCCGTCCACGCGGGCCTCGACGAACTTGGTCAGGCCGGCCGCGTCGAGCACCTTCGCGCCGTTCGCCGAAGAAGTCACCACGGCGATCTTCAAGCCCGCTTCACGCGCTTTCTCCAGATAGCGCACCGATCCCGGGTACGGGTTGACACCGCGCTCCTCGATGATCTTCAGCACCAGCTCGTTCTTGCGGTTGCCGAGGCCGTTCACGGTCGGCTCGTCGACGGCGTCGTCCGGCCGGCCCTCGGGCAGCTCGATGCCGCGCGAGCGCAGGAACTCGCGCACGCCGTCGGCGCGCGGGCGGCCGTCCACGTAGGACGCGTAATCCTCGTCGGTGAACTCCTGGAAGCCGTCGCCGTCGCGGGCGCGCAGAAAGTCGTCGAACGTCCGTTTCCACGCCTCGCGGTGCAGCACGGCCGTTCCGGTCAGCACGCCGTCGAGGTCGAACAGACAGGCGGTGATGGTGTCGGGCAGTCCGATCATGCCGTCAACCTACCGGGCCGGACCGGCTTTCGCGGGCTCGTCGGACGCGCCGCGCCGCCGGCCGGACGACGGGCGGGTCCCGGTGCGGTCCGGCCCGGCTCAGACGGCGCCGACCCGCCGTTCGAACACCAGCCCCTCCGCCGCGCGCAGGCCGACGCTGATCGCCCCGGTCAGCACCGCGTCGTCGCCGAGCTCGCCCTGCACGACCGTGGGGACCAGCGGGGTGAAGGCGCGCAGGGCGCGGTCGATGGGCTCCAGCAGGAGGTCGGCCGCGGTGCCGACGCCGCCACCGAGCACGATCAGCTCCGGGTCGATCACCGCCGCCACCGAGGCCACCGTGTAGGCCAGCCGGTCGGCTTCCGCCGCGACCGCGCGCTGGGCCAGCTCGTCGCCGTCCCGGGCCAGCCGGAACACCTCCCGAGCCGATTTCGCCGTGCCCAGGCCGAGTTCACGGGCGCCGCGCACCACGGACCGGGCCGCGGTCGCCTCCTCCAGGTGCCCGCGCGCGGGCGGCTGTCCCGGCTCGCCGGCCGAACGCATCCGCCCGTAGGGCAGGTAGCCGATCTCCCCCGCGGCGCCGGTCGCCCCGCGGAAGACCCGGCCGTCGACCATCAGGCCCATGCCGACGCCGGTGCCGATCGTGACGCAGCCGAACACCGAGGCCCCGCGCGCCGCGCCGCTCTCCCATTCGCCGACCGCGGTGAGGTTCGCGTCGTTCTCCACCACCAGGTCTGGGCCGAGCGCGGCCTCCAGGTCGTCCAGCAGCCCGGCGCGGCCCCAGCCGGGCAGGTTCGGCGCGTGCCGGAAGCACCGCTTCACCGGGTCCGCGACGCCGGGGGAGCCGAGCACCCGCACCACGATGTCCTCGGCGGTCAGCCCCGCCTCGGCCACGATCGCGGCGGCGAGCCGCCCGACGGCGCCGATGAGCGCGCTGCCGGACCGGGCGGTGTTGCGGGCGTCGCGGCGCGCCACCGTGGTGCGGCCGAGGTCCGACACCGCGACCCGCAGGTGCTCGCGGCCGATGTCGATGCCCAGCACGTGGCCCGCGGTGGGGTCCGCCTCGTAGAGCACCGCGGACCGGCCGGTGCCGGTGGAGGTGTGCCCGGTCGCGCGCGCCAGCCCCGCGCCCTCCAGCGCCAGCAGGGCCTGGCTCACCGTCGGCTTCGACAGCCCGGTGTCCTTGGCCACCTGCGGGCGCGTCGCCGCGCCGCCCCGGCGCAGCAGGTCGAGCACCGCCCGCTGGTTGATCCTGCGCATCCCGGCCGGCGTCCCGACCGGCGGAATCCCCGCGCCCACCACCCGAATCCCGTTTCCTCACGTCGTCGGCGTTGCCCGTCCCGGCCACGGTGTCCGCCGGTGGCACCGGGTGCGGCAGGAAACCTTCCCATCGACTCCCCGCGCCGACGATACGGGGCGGCGCGGGGGAACCGGGGGAGGCCGCGCGGGGCACCGGCTCAGGCCTCCGGCAGCCAGTTCCCGTGGAAGCCGGCCGGCACGCGCTGCGGCAGGCGCACGGTCGCGACCGGCGGCGCGGCGACGTCCTGGGCGTCGAGCACCACGAGGTCGCTGGCGTCCTCGGCCGCGTCGTGGACGTAGGTGAGCAGCCAGCCCGCGCCTCCCGGGGTGTCGTCCGCGGGCACGAACACGGCCTCGCCCGGGATCCGGCCGGTCGCGAACCGGTGCTCCTCGACGGCGCCGGTGTGCAGGTCGTGGCGCCGCAGCGAACTGCGCTCCGCCGGCCCGCGGGCGGCGGTGACGTGGCCGAACCGGGCGTCGGCCCCGGCCAGCCGGTCGTCGATCCGGGGGAACTCGGCGTGACGGTCGTCGAGCCGGTCCTCGGTGACGGTGCCCGCCGCCGGGTCGATCGTCCAGCGCCACAGCGTGCCGCCGGGCTGCGGGCCCCCGGGGCGGAACACGTGCTCGTAGCGCACCACGTGCAGCACGATCCGGCCGTCGGCGGTGTCGTGGGCGTTGAGCGTGTGGAAGACGTAACACGGGTCGATCGGCAGCCAGCGCACTCCGCCCGCTGGGTCTTCGCGGCGCAGCAAGCCGAGCCGCGCGCCGTAGGTTTCGCTCCAGCGGTAGGGCATCCCGTGCCCGGCCGATTCCCGGTCGAAGACCACCGGCAGGTCGAAGAACACCACGTGCTGCCGGGTGAGCGCGAAATCGTGCATCATGGTCAGCCCCGGCACGTCGATCGGCTGCTTCACCTCGAGCCGCCCGGCGGCGTCGGCGCGGTAGTAGCTCACGTGCGGGGCGGTGATGCTGCCGTAGCCGAAGAAGTGCAGCTCCCCGGTTTCCGGGCAGATCTTCGGGTGCGCGGTCATCGAGTCGGCCAGCTCGCCGCCGAAGTCGTAGGGCCCCACCGTGTCCAGCTCCCGGGTGATCTCGTACGGCAGCGAGGATTCGACCAGCGCGAGGGTGCGCCCGGCGTGGGTGACCACGTGGGTGTTGGCCACGCTGGTGCGCAGGTTCCGCGAACCGTCGGCCTGGTACAGCACCGCGTCCGGCTGGTCGAAGCTTTCGGTGCGGATCCAGCGGTTGCGGTACCAGGCCGCGCGGCCGTGCTCCAGCCGGACGCCGTGGACCATGCCGTCCCCGGTGAACCAGTGGTCGCTGGCCCCGCGGGGGTTTGGCCCGTTGCGCAGGTACCAGCCGGTCAGCTCGGGGGGCAGCGCGCCGCTGACCGGCAGTTCGTAGGTGGTCAGCTCGTCGTGCACCGGGGCGTAGTGGCCGGTCAGCTGGAATGCGCTGGTGGTCATGGCTCACGCGGCTTTCTGCGCGCGGGCCTGGACGGCCCGGCGGTAATGGAGGGTGAAGGCGGCGGGGACGGCGAAGCCGAGCACCTTGATCACGATCAAGGCGGCGGTGGCGTGCGGCGCGGCGCTCAGCAGCAGGGCCGAAGCGAGGCCGGCGACGGTGAAGCTCGCCGCCCACACCGCGGTGATGACCAGGTTGACCCGCAGGAACGCCGGGGTGGCCCAGACCGCCCGCGGCACCGTCGTCTGGGCGATGCCGAGGGTGAACGGCCGGCGCACCGCGATCGAGCCCCACGCGGTGAGCGCGAGCCAGCCGTCGGACAGCGAGCCTGTGTAGTCGCGCAGCGGCGAGCCGGGGTCGGCGAAGGACCAGCCGGTCAGCACCGCGAAGAACACCGTGGCGGACAGCTCGATCACCAGCGTGCCCCAGCTCCGGCCGCGCCGGCGGTCCAGCCCGAGCAGACCGGCCGCGAGCACCAGCCCGACCGGCCCGGAGTAGCGCCAGTCGGCCTGGGTGGACACCACTGCGAAAGCGATCCACGGGATGAAGCTCTTCAGGTATTTCACGGCCGTCCCTTCGACGTTCCACTTATGACATGTCGAAAGTAAAACGTGTGACGTGGACATGTCAAGGTAGGATGGTCGGCATGAGCCTTCGACACGCGGTGCTCGGCCTGCTCGCCGAACAGCCCGGCAGCGGGTACGACCTGCTCAAGCGGTTCCAGACGGTGATGGCCAACGTCTGGTCGGCCACCCAGAGCCAGCTCTACGGCGAGCTGGGCAAGCTGGAGAAGGCCGCGCTGATCAAGGTGACCGAAGAGGGGCCGCGCGGTCGCAAGGAGTACGAGATCACCGAGGCCGGCCGCGAGGAGCTGCGCGCGTGGCTGCTCTCGCCGAACGACCCGCCGCCGCCCCGCAGCGAATCGCTGCTGCGGGTGTACTTCCTGGACTCGGTGTCACCGGAGCAGGCGCGGTCCTACGTGGCGGGCATGGGCGAGATCGGGTCGCGGCGGCTGGCGCACCTCGAACGGCTGGAGGAGTCGGTCGACTGGGACCTCGCCTCGGTCTACGACCGCCTGGCCCTGGAGTGGGGCAAGCGGTTCTCGCGGATGCAGGCCGAGTGGGCCGAGTGGTCGGTCGCGCGGATCGCCGGGAGCACGGAGACCGCCGGAGACGCGGACGCCCCCGGCGACGACCGGGGCTGACGCCGGGGCAATCCGGGACGTCGGGCTGGGCGGAGCCACTGACCACTGTGGACACTCCAGCGCTGGGGCGCCCGGCACTGAGACACCCGGCACCGGGGCACTCCGGTACCGGGCCGCCTCAGCGTCGGGACACCTCGGCGCTGGGAGATTCCGGTACCGGGACGCCCCGGTGGGGCCGGATGGTCAGGCGTCGGTGGAGCGCTTCCACAGATTGATGCCCTCTTCCGTCGCGTACCGGTCGATCTCGGCCAGTTCCTCGGTGCTGAAGTCGAGGTTGTCCAGCGCGGCGATGTTGTTCTCCAGTTGCGGCACGCTGCTGGCGCCGATCAGCATCGACGTCATGCGGGGGTCGCGCAGGCCCCAGGACAGGGCCAGCTGGGCGAGGGTCTGGCCGCGGCGGGTGGCGATGCCGTCGAGGGCCCGGATCTTGCCCAGTTTCTCCTCGGTGATCGAGTCCGGGTTGAGCGATTTGCCCTGGGCCGCACGGGAATCCTCGGGCACGCCCTTGAGGTAGCGGTCGGTGAGCAGGCCCTGGGCGAGCGGCGAGAACGCGATGCAGCCGGCGCCGGCCTCCTCGAGGGTGTCGAGCAGGTGGTCCCGTTCGGTCCACCGGTTGAACATCGAGTACGAGGGCTGGTGGATCAGCAGCGGCGTGCCCAGTTCCCGCAGCAGGCGGGCGGCTTCGGCGGTGCGCTCGGAGTTGTAGGACGAGATGCCCACGTACAGCGCCTTGCCCGAGCGAACGGCCCGGTCGAGCGCGCCGACCGTCTCCTCCAGCGGCGTCTCCGGGTCGACCCGGTGGGAGTAGAAGATGTCGACGTAGTCCAGGCCCAGCCGGCCCAGCGACTGGTCCAGCGAAGCCAGCAGGTACTTGCGCGAGCCCCAGTCGCCGTACGGGCCGGGCCACATGTCGTAGCCGGCCTTGGTGGAGACGATCAGCTCGTCGCGGTAGGGCTTGAAGTCCGTCGCCAGCAGGCGGCCGAAGTTCTCCTCGGCCGAGCCGTAGGGCGGGCCGTAGTTGTTCGCCAGGTCGAAGTGCGTGATGCCCAGGTCGAACGCGCGCCGGGTGATCGCCCGCTGGACGTCCAGGGGACGGTCGTGCCCGAAGTTGTGCCACAGGCCCAGCGAGATGGCGGGCAGCTTCAGCCCGCTGCGCCCGCAGCGGCGGTAGGGCAGGGAGTCGTATCGGCTGGTCGCCGCAACATAGGTCACGCCCGGATGCTAACCGGTGCCGGCCGGGCCGCCGATCGGGTGCGGCGGCCCGGCCGGGGCCGGTGCTCGGGGCGTGCCGGTGCTCACCGCCACCGTTCACTCGCCGACGCCCCGGCTGCCCGGTCAGAAGTCGCCGGAGTAGTCCGAAGTGACCCAGCGGTCGGGGCGGATGGTGAACAGCACGCTCTCGTCGCCGTTCATGCTCTCGGCGAACCGGCGTCCGCCCTCCTCGCCGAGATAGCGGGTGGCGATGGCGTACCGCTCGGCGAACGGGGCCGGGACGACGGCGTCGAGCACGGTGCCCTCGACGATCACGTACTGGTAGGGCAGCTCCTCACGCTGGATGACCAGCGTGACCCGGCCGGCTCGCTCGATGAGCCGGGCCTTGCGCCGCCCGGCACCGGTGTTGATCCGGAACTCGCCGCCCGGGGTGTAGTCGTACCAGATGGGGACACTCGCGGGCGGGCGATCGTCGGTGGTGGCGACGGAAAGGACGGCGATGTGCCGGCCCGCGAGGAATTCGTCTCGCTCGGCATCGCTGAATGGCTTCGGCATAGGGGCTGGAACGCAACGCGCGGGCGGGATCATTCCCGGCGCGTCGTTTCGGTCCGGTGCGGCCGGACGGGGCGCGACGGCGGTTCCCGATCCGCGGCCGCGCGATCCGGTCGGCGGGCTCGCCGGAGCGAGGCGGGCTAATTCGCGCATAATGCTGGTAAGCAATCGCTTAGGAGGTCGTGTGGGTACCGGGTTCTTCTCCTCAGTCGACGAGGTGTCGGCGAAGCTGGCCGAGGCCGGTTACCTCGCGTCGACCGCGGTGGCGACCACCGTGTTCCTGGCTGATCGGCTGGGGAAACCGCTGCTGGTGGAGGGGCCGGCGGGAGTGGGCAAGACCGAGCTGGCCAAGGCGGTCGCCGAGGTGGGCGGGGCGCGGCTGGTGCGGTTGCAGTGCTACGAGGGGATCGACGAGGCCCGGGCGCTGTACGAGTGGAACCACGCCAAGCAGCTGCTGCGGATCACCGCCGGGCGGGAGGAAACCTGGGCGGACGCGCGCACCGACATCTTCGGTGAGGAGTTCCTGCTGCGCCGGCCGCTGCTCACGGCCATCTCGGGCAGCGAGCCGACCGTGCTGCTGATCGACGAGACCGACAAGGCCGACCTGGAGGTCGAGGGACTGCTGCTCGAGGTGCTGGGCGACTTCCAGGTCACCGTTCCCGAGCTGGGCACGATCACCGCCACGCGCGAGCCGTTCGTGGTGCTGACCTCCAACGCCACCCGCGAGCTGTCCGAGGCCCTGCGGCGGCGCTGCCTGTTCCTGCACATCGGCTTCCCGGACGAGGAGCTGGAACGCCGGATCGTGCGGCTCAAGGTGCCCGGGCTCACCCCCGCGCTGGCCGACTCCGTGGTCCGCGTGATCTCCGCGCTGCGGGCGATGGACCTGCGGAAACTGCCTTCGGTGGCGGAGACCGTCGACTGGGCGCGCACCCTGCTGGAGCTGGGCGCCGAGCAGCTCGACGACGAGCTGGTCGGCCAGAGCCTGGGCGTGATCCTCAAGCACCAGGACGACATCGTCAAGGCCGGGGCCGCGCTCGAGCTCGAGCGGGTGCTGGACGCGTCATGACCGTCACCGACCGGCTGACCGGGTTCGTGCGGGCGTTGCGGGAGCACGGCATCCCGGCCGGGCCGAGCGAGACCGTCGACGCGGCGGCCGCGCTCGAGGTGCTCGGGTTCGACGACCGGGAGCTGGTCCGTGAGGGGCTCGCCGCCGCGCTCGTGCGCCGGGGCGGGCAGCGGGCGGTGTTCGACGCCACCTTCGACCTGTACTTCCCGGCCGGGGTGGGGGCGCCGGAGCTGGCGCGCGAGGACCGGCCGCGCGACCTCGCGCACCTGCGGGACGCGGTGAGCGCCGCGCTGGCCGAGGGCGACCGGCCGGCCCTGGCCCAGCTCGCCGGGCTCGCGGTGGACCTGCTCGGCCACTACGGCGGCGGGTCCGGGCCGGGCGGGGGCTTCTCCGCGCACCAGACGCTCGACCGGCTCCAGCCGCAGACGCTGATCACCCGGGTGCTCGCGGCCATGCGCGCGGGGGCCGGGACCGAAGAGACCTTCGCCGACCGGCTGACCCGGGACGAGATCCGCCGCCGGGTCGAGGACTTCCGCGGCCAGGTGCGCACCGAGGCCCGCCGCCGGGTGGCGGAGGTCCGAGGCCGTGAGCGGGTCGCGAAGCACGCCATCGCGCCCGCTGCCGACCGCGTCGACTTCCTGCTCGCCAGCCGCGCGCAACTGGCCGAACTGCGCCGGACCGTGCAACCGCTCTCCCGCAAGCTCGCCACCCGGCTGGCCGCGCGGCGCAAGCGCGCCAGCCGCGGGCAGATCGACCTGCGGCGGACGTTGCGCCGCTCGCTCGGCACCGGGGGAGTGCCGCTGCGCCCGGCCTACCGGCACCGGCGCCCCGGACGGCCGGAGATCGTGCTGCTGTGCGACCTGTCCGGCTCGGTGGCCGGGTTCGCGAACTTCACCATGCTGCTGGTGCAGGCGTTGCGCGACCAGTTCGGCCAGATCCGGGTGTTCGCCTTCGTCGACAGCACCGACGAGGTCACGCACCTGCTCACCTCCGGCTCGGCCGACCCGGAGCAGCTCGGCGCGCGCATCCTGAGCGAGGCGGCCGTGGTGCGCTGGGACGGGCACAGCGACTACGGCAGCGCGCTCGGCCAGTTCGCCGAGCAGTGGCTCGACGCCGTCGGCCCGCGGACCTCCGTGCTGGTGCTCGGCGACGCCCGCACCAACGGCGGCGATCCGAACCTCGACGCGCTGCGGGCCGTCCGCGACCGCGCCCGGCACGTGTTCTGGCTCAACCCGGAGCGCCGCGCGCTGTGGTCCACGGGCGACTCGGCCGCGCTCGCCTACGCCGAGCTGGTCGAGATGCACGAATGCCGCACGGCGCAGCAGCTCAGCACCCTGGTCACCCGGCTGCTCCCGGTCTGAGCCACGCGGCGATCCCCTGGTGCAGCGCCCTTTTGGTGGCTTCGGGCGCGAACGAGGCGGTGACGCCCGCGGCGGCGATCGCGGCCAGCGCCGCGTGGTCGTAACCGAAGTTCGCGCGGGCGAGGGCGAATTCGCCGGTCAGGGTGGTGCCGGTGACCGACGGGACGTCGGTGTTCAGGGGCACGGCCAGGCCGGCGCCGACCAGCCGGGGGAGCGGGTGCGCGGCGAGGGAGGGCACCAGCCCGAGCGCGACGTTCGAGGACGGGCAGACCTCCAGCGCGACTCCGCGCGCCCGCACCTCGGCCACCAGCTCGGGGTCCTCCAGGATCCGGATCCCGTGCCCGATCCGCTCGCTGTGGCCGAGGTCGAGGGCCTCGCGGATGCTGGCCGGCCCGGCGTCCTCCCCGGCGTGGTGCACGAGGTGCAGACCGGCCTCGCGGGCCCGGTCGAACACGGCCGCGAACGGCTTCAGCGGATGGCGCTCCTCGCCGGCCAGACCGAGTCCCACCACCTCCTCGTGCCGGAGCGCGAGGTCCAGCGTCCGCTCGGCCCGGTCGACCGAGCGCCTCCGTGAGTGGTCGAGCAGCACGCGCCATTCCAGGCCGGTGCGCGCGCCGCCCTCCGACAGTCCTTTGAGGACCGACGTCAGCGGCAGATCGGGGTCACCCAGCCGTTCCCCGTGCGACGCGGCGGTGAAGGTCACCTCGGCGTAGCGCGTGCCCTGGGCGAACTCGTCCTCGCAGAACTCCCGGGCGACCCGTTCGAAGTCCTCCGCCCGGCGCAGGCAGGCGCGGACCAGCGAGTTGTGGTCGGCGAACGCGCGGAACCCGTCGAACACCGGCGTCCGGTCCGGCAGCACCACCCCGTGGACGTCGGCCAGCTCCCGCAGGGTGCCGGGCCGCACGGTGCTCTCCAGGTGGACGTGCAGGTGGGCCTTGGGCAGGGCGGCGAGCTCGCGCATGCCGGTGATCATGCCGGGGCGGGGGCCGAGGGGTCGCCCGGTTTTCCGGCCTGTCCGGAATGTTCGGCTTCGGGGAACCCTGGGTACCCGGTGGGCGTTGAACGGGAAAACCGACCGGAGGACCTCTCATGGCACTGATGAAACGGCTGGCCGTCCTGGCCACGGCGGCGGGCGCCGTCCAGTCCTACGCGCGCAAGAACCCGGAGAAGGTCAACCAGTTCGTGGGCCGGGCCGCCACCTTCGTCGACAGCAAGACCAAGGGCAAGTACCACAACCAGCTCAGCGGCGCGGTCCGCAAGGTCAGCGACGCCACCCGGCCCCGTCCCGGGCACTGACCCGGGTTTCGCCGCCGCCCCGGTCACCCGGCGCGGGCCTGGGGGCTCGACCGGGTCGGCGGGCCGGGGTTAGCGGGCGCGGCTAGCTCCCGCTCTCCCCGAACACGTGCCGCCGGACGTAGGGGGTGCGGAACTTGCCGTCCGGGTCCAGGTCCTCGGCCAGGGCCCGGAAATCGGCCATCCGCGGGTACGCCCGGGCCGGCGTGCCGTGGAAGAGCTTGCCCCAGTGCGGGCGCGCGCCGAGCGGGGCCAGCCGCTGCTCGATCAGCGGCAGCAGGGCTTCGACCTCGGGCTGGTGCGGGCGCCAGGTGAAGTGCAGGGCCACCCGGTCGCCGCCGTGGGCCGGGCTCAGCCAGAGCCCGTCGCCCGCGACGGTGCGGATCTCGCAGACCAGCAGCACCGGGGCGAGCCGGTCGGCCAGGCCGCGCATCGCCTCGATGGCGGCCACCGCGTCGCCGTAGGGCACGAAGTACTCCGACTGCAGTTCGTCCCCGACGCTCGGGGTGAACTCGAGCTGGAAGTGGGGGAGCCGCTCGTGCCACGGTCCCGGCAGGCCGAGCTGGGGTGTGCAGTGGTCGGCCGGGATCCCGGCCTTGTGCACCGGGTGCCGGGGCCCGTCGGCGGGGAGCGCGCCGAGCAGCCCGGACGGCTCGGTGAGTTCCGCGCCGGGCTCGACGCGGCTCTTGACCCAGACGTGGTCGGCTTCGTCCCCGGCCCAGTCGGTGAACAGGCTGACGCTGTACCCGGCGTCCTCGATCTCGTCGAAGTGCCGGTACACCGTGGTCCAGGGCAGGCGCTCGAAGACGTGCTGGCGGACGTCGAAGGCCGGCACCAGGTCCAGCGTCAGCCGGGTGACCACGCCGAGGGCGCCGAGGCCGACGACCAGGCCGGGGAACACGTCCGGATCGGCGTCCCGGGAGAAGGTCCGCAGAGCGCCGTCGGCGGTGACCAGCTCCAGGGCCGAGACCGCCGACGCGAGCCCGGGCTGCCTTCGCCCGGAGCCGTGGGTGCCGGTGGCGACGCTGCCCGCCACGGTGATGTGCGGCAGGGAAGCCAGGTTGGCCAGCGCGAAACCGGCTTCGTGCAGCGGACCGACGAAGTCGCCGTAACGTGCCGAACCGCTGACGGTCACGGTGGCGGCTTCGGCGTCGATCTCCACCGGCGTGGGCAACGCGCTCAAGTCGAGCAGGACGCCGCCGGGTGCGTCCGCGATGTCGTTGAAGCAGTGGCGGCTGCCCAGTGCCTTGACCGTGCCCGCGGCCGCGACCGCCGACCGCGCCTGCTCGACCGTGCGCGGGGCCAGCACCGTTTCCGCGGCATAACCGTGGTTTCCGGCCCAGTTCGACTCGACCACCGAGGTGCCTCCTGCTGTCCGGGTCTCCGGCCTCCGACCCTAACCCAGCCGGGGCCGGGCGCTCACGACCCGGCCAGCGCGGCCAGCACGCCCTCCCCGTACTTGGCCAGCTTGTTCTCGCCGACGCCGCTGACCGTGCCGAGCGCGTCCAGCGAAGCCGGCTGCTCCGTGGCGATCTGGCGCAGCGTGGCGTCGTGGAAGACGACGTACGCCGGGACGCCCTGCTCCTTGGCGGTGGCGGCCCGCCATGCCCGCAGCCGCTCGAACAACGGCGCCGCCTCCTGCAGCAGCTCCACCGCGGCGGCCTTGCGGGTCCGCGAGGAGCGGCCGGCGGCCGGGCGCTCCGGCTCGCGCCGCAGCATGACCTTCCGCTCGCCGTTCAGCACCTCGGCGCTGGCCTCGGTCAGCACCAGCGAGCCGTAGTCGCCCTGGACCGCCAGCAGGCCCTGGGCCAGGAGCTGGCGCACCACCGCCCGCCACTCCGGCTCCCGCAGCTCGGTGCCGATGCCGAACACCTTCAGCGTGTCGTGCTGGAACTGCGTGACCTTGGGCGTGGTCTTGCCCAGCAGGATGTCGGTGACCTGCCCGGCCCCGAAGCTCTGCCGCCGCTCGTTGCGCAGCCGGACCACGGTGGAGAGCAGCTTCTGCGCCGGGATCGTGCCGTCCCACTGCTCGGGCGGGCTCAGGCAGGTGTCGCAGTTGCCGCAGGGCTTCCCGGCCTGGCCGAAGTAGTTGAGGATCTGCACGCGGCGGCACTCGACCGTCTCGCACAGCGCCAGCATCGCGTTCAGGTGCGCGGCCTGGCGCCGCCGGTGCGCCTCGTCGCCTTCGGAGCTGTCGATCATCTTGCGCTGCTGCACCACGTCCTGCAGCCCGTAGGCCAGCCACGCGGTGGACGGCAGCCCGTCGCGGCCCGCGCGCCCGGTCTCCTGGTAGTAGCCCTCCACAGACTTCGGCAGGTCGAGGTGGGCGACGAAGCGCACGTCCGGTTTGTCGATGCCCATGCCGAACGCGATCGTGGCCACCACCACCAGCCCGTCCTCGCGCAGGAACCGCGACTGGTTGGCCGCGCGGACCCGCCGGTCCAGCCCGGCGTGGTACGGCACGGCCGGAATTCCGTTCTGCACCAGGAATTCCGCGGTCTTCTCGACCGAGGCCCGCGACAGGCAGTAGACGATGCCCGCGTCACCCTGGTGCTCGGTGCGCAGTAGCTCCAGCAACTGCTTCTGCGGGCTGGCCTTGCCCACGATCCGGTACTGGATGTTCGGCCGGTCGAAGCTCGCGACGAAGTGCCGGGCTTCGTCGAGGTTCAGCCGCGCGGAGATCTCCTGGTGCGTGGCCTCGGTGGCGGTCGCGGTCAGCGCGATGCGCGGTACGTCCGGCCAGCGCTCGTGCAGCGAGGACAGCATCAGGTAGTCGGGCCGGAAATCGTGGCCCCACTGGGACACGCAGTGCGCTTCGTCGATGGCGAACAGCGAGATCCGGCCCCGGTCGAGCAGCCGCACGGTCGATTCCACCGCGAGCCGTTCCGGCGCCAGGTAGAGCAGGTCCAGTTCCCCGGAGACGAACGCCGCCTCGACCCGCTGCCGCTCGGCGAAATCCTGCGTGGAGTTGAGGAAGCCGGCCCGCACGCCGACGTTGCGCAGGGCGTCGACCTGGTCCTGCATCAGCGCGATCAGCGGCGAGACCACCACCCCGGTACCGGGGCGCACGAGCGCGGGAATCTGGTAGCACAACGATTTCCCGCCGCCGGTGGGCATGAGCACCAGCGCGTCGCCGCCCGAGATCACGTGCTCGACGATCTCGGCCTGGTCGCCGCGGAAGGCGTCGTAGCCGAACACGCGGTGCAGGGTTTCGAGGGCGGAGGCGGGTTCGGCGGCGAGGGCCGTTTCGGGGTGTGCCACCCGGCCGATTCTAGGCCGGGGGTCCGGTCCGGCGGGGGCGGCCTGGCCGAGCCGGTCACCAGTGTCCCGCTCGGGCCGCTTGGCGTGACTCTGCGTGGCGGGCTGCGTGGTGCGCTGCGTGGCGGGCGGGGTGGTGGATCCGGCGGGTGTGATCCGTGCCCCGCGGGCGGACAGGGGACCGGCCGCGGGCGCAGAATGGCGGGATGCCCTTCGTGATCACCGACCTCGCGGCGCACTTCGCCGGGCGCTGGCGGCTGTCGCGGGAGATCGTGGCCACCGACGGCGAACCGATGGGCACCGCGGACGGCGAGGCGGTGTTCACGGTGGAGGACGGCGTGCTCGTCTACCGCGAGACCGGCCGGATGCGGCTCGGCGCGTACACCGGCCCGATGAGCCGCGCGCTGCTCTACCACCCGGCGGGCGGGGCCCGGGCCGCGGTGCACTTCGACCACGGCGGGTTCTTCCACGACCTCGACCTGGGCACCGGCTCGTGGGCCACCGGGCACCCGTGCCGCGACGACCTCTACCGCGGCGAGTACGTCGTGCTCGACGCCGCCCACTGGCGGCAGGAGTGGGTGGTCACCGGGCCGGCCAAGGACCACGTGATCACCACCCGTTTCGCCCGCGCCTGACCCGGACCGGGAAACCGCGGGCTCGGACCGGAAGGATCGTCGATGCGCATCGACCGGCTGGACCACCTCGTGCTCACCGTCGCGGACGTGGAGGCGACCGTCGCCTTCTACACGCGGGTGCTCGGGATGACCGAGGTGACGTTCCGGGGCGGGCGCCGGGCGCTGGCCTTCGGCCGCAGCAAGATCAACCTGCACCAGGCCGGCCACGAGTTCGAGCCGAAGGCCCGGCGCCCGGTCCCGGGCAGCGCCGACCTCTGCCTCATCACCACCGACACCCTCGACGAGGTGCAGGAGGAGCTGGCCCGGGCGGGCGTGGCGGTGGAGGAGGGGCCGGTCGAGCGTACCGGCGCGACCGGGCCGATCCTGAGCGTGTACTTCCGCGACCCGGACGGCAACCTGATCGAGGTCAGCCGCGCCCTGCGCTGAGCCCGGGCGGCCGGGGTCTCAGCGGCGGCGGTTGCGCCGGATCAGCAGCAGCACCGTCACCGCGGAGATCACGCAGACCACGATGATGAGCACGCTCACCCAGCCGGGGACGGGGACCCCGCCGAGACCGCCGGAACCCGGCAGCACCGCGGGCCCCAGCGCACCGAAGGCCGGACTCACGCCGTGGGGCACGGTGGTCCTCCCGTCTCGCCGGAATGGGGCTGTCCGGTCGAAACTACCGCATCCGGCGGTGCGGGCACCGCCACTCGGCCCAAAAATCCGGGAGTGAGGGCGATTCGCGTTTCCCCGGCGCGGCGGGGGGAACTACTCCGGCAACACAGGGCTCGACAAGATCGAGAAGGAGTTCGTGCGATGCCCACATGGCTGATCGTTGTCATCGTCGTGGTCGCCGTCGTGGTGATCGCCGCGGTGGCCTGGCTGGTGCTGCAGGAGGCGCAGCGCAAACGGCTGCAGCGGAAGTTCGGCCCGGAGTACACCCGCGCGGTGGAGGAGAACGAGAGCCCCCGGGCGGCGCAACGGGAACTGGCCGAGCGCGAGCGCCGTCACCGCGAACTCGACATCCGCCCGCTCTCCTCGTCCACTCGAGAGCGCTACGCGCAGCGGTGGGCGACGATCCAGGAGAAGTTCGTCGACCAGCCCTCCGGCGCGGTCGACGAGGCGGACGCGTTGCTGGTCTCGCTGATGGCCGAGCGCGGTTACCCCACCGACGGCTACGACCAGCAGTTGTCGGACCTCTCGGTGCGGCACTCGGACACGCTGAAGCACTACCGGGCGGCACACGACACGCACACGCGGCACGCGAAGACCAAACTGTCCACAGAGGAACTGCGGGACGCGATGGTGCACTACCGCACCGTTTTCGAAGACCTGCTGACCGACGGATCCGACCGGGCGCACGGCGCGGGCGGGACCGGGCGCGAGGAGGCCGCCGTCCGCGGCGGGGACCGGCGCGACGAAGACCACGAGCGCGATGGAGGACGCTGACATGAGCGAGCAGGAGACCCGCGGCCTGAGCACCGCCGACCTGGCTTCGACCGGGCACGAGGGTGGCGTGGACCGGGCCGTGACGTCCGGAGTGGACACTCCGGGACGGCTGGACGGCGGCCCCGGGGCACCGGTGGGCGGCACCGGGTCGCAGGCCGAATCCGCGGCGCACCCCGGGGCGGCCGAACCCGGGTACGCCGATCACACTGACCACGCTGACCGTGCCGATCGCGCCACTGACGAGGACCGCGCCGATCGCGGCCTCGATGAGGACACCGACCGGTCCGGCCGCGCTGTCGCCGACCGCACCGACCATTCCGACCGCTCCGACCGCACCGCAGCCGAGCGGGCCGGAGGCGGCGAAGAGGACGCCCCGCAGTTGTTCGAACCGGACGCGGTGACGAGCTTCCGCAGCCGCTGGCAGGAGGTGCAGACCGGGTTCGTGGACGACCCGCGCCGGGCCGTCGGAGACGCCGACGAGCTGGTGGCCGCCGTGATCAGCGCGCTGGCCTCCTCGTTCGCCGAGCACAAGGGCGACCTCGAGGCGCAGTGGCGCCACGGTGAGCCGGCCACCGAAGACCTGCGGATCGCGCTGCGCCGCTACCGCTCGTTCTTCGACCAGCTCCTCGGCCGGTAACCGCGAAGAACCCGACTCCGGGCGCCGGACCACACGGTCCGGCGCCCGGCTCCACGTCGGCACCGGGCACCGCCCGTTTCTCCCGGGCCCGATCGGGGTAGCAGGCGAGGACAAGCCTAGGAGGACAGCGGATGAACGTGGCCGATCTGCTCGTGGACGGCTTCGGCCGGATCCAGGGCGTGGTGCACCAGGCCGTCGACGGACTGACCGGGCAGCAGCTGACCGCCCGCCTCGGCCCGGACGCCAACTCGATCGCCTGGCTGGTCTGGCACCTGGCCCGGGTGCAGGACGACCACGTGGCCGAGGTCGCGGGCACCGAGCAGGTGTGGACCGGGCAGGACTGGCACCGCCGGTTCGGCCTGCCGTTCCCGCCCGCGGACATCGGGTACGGGCACCGCAGCTCCGACGTGGCCGAGGTGCGGGTCGATTCGCCCGGGCTGCTCACCGGCTACTACGACGCCGTGCACGAGCACACCGTCGGCTGGCTCTCCCGGCTCGACGGCTCCGCGCTCGACCGGGTCGTCGACGAGCAGTGGGACCCGCCGGTGACGCTCGGGGTGCGGCTGCTCAGCGTGCTGTCCGACGATCTGCAGCACGCCGGCCAGGCCGCGTTCGCGCGCGGTGTCCTCCTCGGGTGAAAGCCGCCCGAGCGCACCGGGCCGCTCGTGGCCGGGCCGGCCACCACCCGAGGACCAGGCTTGACTTCCAGTGAGTTTCGAAGTTTCAGGCTGGCTCGCAGAGCTGGGAAAGCCTTTCCCGGCCGCGGACGCGTTCGTGGTGATCACCCCCGAGTACAACCACAGTCACCCGGCGTCGCTGAAGAACCTGGTGGACTGGTTAACCGCCGGGTGGCGGGCGAAACCGGTGGCTTTCGTCTCCTACGGCGAGCTTTTCGGCGGTCTGCGCGCGGTGACCATCCGCGAGACCGTCGGCTTCCACGACGGGCACGGCCGGTTCGAACCGGACGGCTCGCCCAAGGACGCCCCGGCCGTCGCTGTCGCCGCCAAGGCGCTGCTGGACCAGCTGGAGTGGTGGGTCCGTTCGCTCGCGCAGGCCCGGACCACGCGGCCCTGCCCCGCGTGAGATCTGTCCGAAGTGGACGGAAGCGGGTTCAGCCGAGGCCGCACAGCGATTCGTATTTGTCCCCGTCCGAGCCGATCAGGGTGATCTGCCCCGAGAAGGGGGAGGGCATCGCGGTGCCGCTGTGCGCGTCGATGGACCCGACCGCCGCCGCGGTCGTGCAGACGATCTGGTTCTTGCCGGCGTCGCGCAGCTCGCCCACCGGGTAGGCCAGGCTGACCACCACGGAGCCGTCACCGGGCCGGACCACCGAGGACGAGCCGATCTCGCGGGGCAGGCCCGAGGTGTAGCCCCGTTCGGACTCGTTGCCGTTGGGTCCGATGAACAGCAGGTGCAGGGCCAGGTCCAAGGTCTTCTTCGCGCTGGGCCACGGGCGTTGCACGGGGGCCATCTGCACCCCGTCGCGCAGGAAGTACAGCGCCAGGTTGCTATCGGCGCTGCCGGAGCCGGCCATGGCCGGCGCGATCCCGGCCGAGACGACGCCGGTGGGCTGGATGCCGCAGGCGGCGGTCAGCAGCGCGACGACGGCCAGCACGGCCAGCACGGCCGGCCCCGCGCGCAGCGCCTCCCGGAGCGGCTTCACCGGGTCTCCGGGACCACGGCGTGGCGCGGCAGCCGCAGGACGAACCGGGTGCCGGTGGGGGCACTGGCCACCTCGATGTCGCCGCCGTGCAGACGGGCGTTCTCGCGGGCGATGGCCAGGCCGAGCCCGCTGCCCTCGGAGCGGGCCCGGGCGCTGTCGGCCTTGGTGAACCGGTCGAACACGTGCGGCAGCACCTCGGCCGGGATGCCCGGGCCGTGGTCGGTGACCGCGAGGGTGACCGTGGCCCCGTCGGTGGCCAGCCGGACCTCGACCGGCGGCTCGCCGTGGCGCAGCGCGTTGCCGACCAGGTTGGCCACGATGATGTCGAGCCGGCGCGGGTCCAGCGTGGCGAGGACCCCGTCGGGCAGGTCGGTCACGATGCCGTCTTCGGCGGACCAGCCGCGGGCGCTGATGCTGCCGGCCACCGCGGTGCCCACGTCCCAATCGTCGAGCCGCAGCTCGGCGCGGCCGGCGTCGAACCGCGAGATCTCCACCAGGTCCTGCACCAGGCGGGTGAGCCGCCGGGTCTCGGCCGACACCAGCCGGGCCGCGACACCGGTGTCGGCGGGCAACTGGTCGGCGTCCTCGTCCAGCACGTCGGTGACGGCGTTCATCGCCGCCAGCGGGGTGCGCAGCTCGTGGGAGACGTCGGCGACGAACCGGCGCGCGTCGGCCTCCATCGCGCGCAGGGAGCCGACGGTCCGCTCCAGCTCGGCCGCGGTGCTGTTGAACGTGGTGACCAGCTCGGCCAGCTCGTCGGAGCCCTTCGCGCGCAGGCGGACGTCGAGCCGGCCGTGACCGAGGTTGCGGGCCGCGGTGTTCAGCGCGCGCACCGGCCGCAGCACCTGCCGGGCCGCGAGCAGGGCCAGGGCCACGGCGATCGGCAGGGCCAGGGCCGTGGTCTGCCAGGCCCGGTCGGCGAGCTGGCGGATGGCCTCTTCCTGCGGGCGCAGCGAGGTGCTCGTGTAGACCTCGACCCCGGTGTGGTCGAGCGCTCCCACTCCCGCCCCGGGGGGCGCCTGCAGCACCGGCATCCCGATGAACAGCTCGGGGCCGTACTTGTCCACCGTCCGCATGAACCGGGTCTCCGAGCCGGCGGCCACCGCCCGGCGCAGCTCGGCCGGCACGTTGCCGGGCGAGTAGCTCATCCCCCCGGAGTGGTCGTGGTAGACGACGATGGTGTTGCCCTTGAGGTTCCTCAGGTTGGCCGCGAACCGGTCGAGCTGGGACTGGTCGGGGGGCAGCGTCAGCTGGGGGAGGTAGGCCGAGACCTGGGCGCGCAGCTGGTTCATCATCGGGTCCTGCACCCCGGAGAGGATGGTGGTGCGGGCCGACACGTAGCTCGCGCCCGCCGCCGCGGCCGCGCCGACCAGGGTCATCGCCGCGAACGCGAGCACCAGCCGCGGCCGCAGCCCGGCGAGTGCCTGCCGCAGGCGATGACCCTTCACGAGCGGCCGAACCGGTACCCGAACCCGCGCACGGTCTGCACGTGGTCCGGCTGGGCCGGGGAGTCCTCGATCTTCGAGCGCAGCCGCCGCACACAGGCGTCGACCAGCCGGGAATCGCCGAGGTAGTCGTGCTCCCACACGGCGGCGAGGATCTGCTGGCGGCTGTAGACCTGCCCGGGCGTGCGCGAGAGCTCCAGCAGCAGTTTCAGCTCGGTCGGGGTGAGCGCCACCGGCCGGCCGTGCTTGGTGACCTGCAGGGCGGCGCGGTCGATGACCAGGTCACCGTGCTGTTCGGCCTCGTTCTCGCGGGCGTCGTGGTCGGCGGTGCCGCGGCGCAGCACGGCCCGGATCCGCGCGTCCAGCACCCGCGGCTGGACCGGCTTGACCACGTAGTCGTCGGCGCCCGCCTCCAGTCCGGCGACGACGTCGAAATCGTCGCTGCGGGCGGTGAGCATGATGATCGGGGTCTGCGCGGTGGCCCGGATCCGGCGGCAGGTCTCGAACCCGTCCATCCCGGGCAGCATCAGGTCCAGCACCACGATGTCCGGGGACTGCCCGGCCAGCCGCTCGAGCCCCTGCTCACCGGAGCCGGCCGTGTGCACGGTGTGGCCCTGCCGGCGCAGGCCCAGCTCGAGGCCCTCGCGCACGGACGCGTCGTCTTCGATCACCAGCAGCGTTGCCACCCGGTCCATTATTCGCCCGGCCGCACGGGCGGGCGAACGGAGCCCGGTTCTGTAGCAGAACCATCACACAGTCCTGACGGTTCCGGCAAATTCGGCGCCGAGACTCGGGGCCATGGTAACGACGTGCTCCGAAACGCCCGCCGCCGCCGGGGCCCGCCACGCGCTGGTGACCCGGGCCGCGTCCCGCACGCTGCTGCTGGTCACCGCCGCGGCCGGGTGCGCGGTGGCGTTCGCCGGGTCCTACCTGCTGTTCGTGCGCACCGCCGCGGGCCAGCAGGTGGAGAACGGCGTGGTGCGCAGCGCGCAGTCCACCCGCGGCTCCACTGTGGACTGGGCCCTCCCGCTGCGCCACGTCGACCTGGTGGTCGTGCTCGGCGGGGTCGCGGTGCTGGTGCTGGCCCTCGCGCTGGCCCGCCGCCGGTTCGCGCTCGGCGTCACGGCGCTGGTGCTGCTGATCACCCCGATGCTGGCCGCGCAGCTGCTCAAGATCTACGTGCTGGACCGGCCCGGCCTGAACGACGGGAGCGCGGTCGCGGGGCACAACAGCTTCCCGAGCGGGCACGTCAGCGCGGCGATGGCCGTGGTGCTCGCGCTGGGCGTGGTGCTGCCCGCCCGGTTCCGCACCTGGGTGCTCGCCGTGGGTTCGCCCGGCGTCGCCTGGGTGGCCGCGGCGACCGTCGCGCTGGGCTGGCACCGGCTTTCCGACACCGTCGGCGGCTGCCTGCTGGTGGCCGCGGTGGTGTGCGCCGGCGCGGCGGTCGTCTCGGCCCGCCGCCCGGACGCCGGGGGTGTGGCGCTGGTGCCGGTGGTGACCACCCTGCTCGCCCCGGCCGTGCTGGTCCTGGGCGGGTACGCGGTGCTCGCCTCGGCCACCTCGGGCGCCGCGCAGTTCGTCGCGGCCATGGTGCTGGCCGCGGCCTCCTCGGTCGCGGTGGTCCTGCTGGTGGCCGGTCCGCTGCGCCGGGTGAACTTCGACCCGGCCCGGGCGGCCTCACGCCTGAGCCGCTGACCGAGCCGGGGCCGGACCTCGTGCCCGCCCGGCGCACCCTCGCCGACGCCGACCCCGCACCGCGTTCGCAGTGGATGGGCCGAACACGGGCGCTGCCGCGCTCCGGCGCCGCTCGCGCCCGCCGTCGAGCGGTCCACTTCCCCGGAATTGGCCCGGGACGCCGCGGGCGCCCGCGGATTAGGGTCGGCCCGACCCCCGGAGGTGCCCGTGTACGACAAGCTCGCCGCCGACCTGGCCGCGCTGCCGGCGCTGCTCGACGCCGCCCGGGCGCAGGCGGGGGAGCTGCTGGCCGGGCTCGACGACCGGCCCGTCGCCGGGAGGCCCGGAGCCGGCCGGGCGCCGCTGCCGATCGAAGGCGCCGGCGCGCGGGCCGCGCTCGCCGAGTTCGCCCGGCGGTGGGCACCGGGGCTCTCGGGCAGCGCCGGTCCGCGCTACCTGGGGCTGGTCACCGGCGGGGCGACCCCGGCGGCCCTCGCGGGCGACTGGCTGACCGCGGCCGCCGACCAGAACGCCGCGTCCTCCGTGGACTCCTGTGCGGCCGGGCTCGAGCACGAGACGGTGGGTTGGCTCGCGCAGTTGTTCGGGCTCGGACCGGAGTTCAGCGGTGCCTTCGTCTCCGGCGCAACGATGTCCACTGTGGTCGGTCTGGCCATCGGGCGCGAGTGGGCCGGGGAACGGCTGGGGGTCCGGGTGGCCGACGAGGGGTTCGCCGCGCTCGGGCCGGTCGAGGTGCTGAGCGGGGCGGCGCACGCCAGCGTCGGCAAGGCGATGGCGATGCTCGGCTTCGGCCGGTCCGCCCGGCAGCAGGTGCCGCTGCAGCCGGGGCGCGAGGCGGTGGACGTGGCCGCGCTCGACCGGCGGCTCGGCGCGCTCGGCGGCCGCCCGGCGATCGTCGTCGCCAACGCCGGCACGGTGGACACCGTGGACTTCGACGATCTGCGGGCGATCGCCGGGCTCAAGCGGCGGCACGACTTCTGGCTGCACGTCGACGCCGCGTTCGGCGGGTTCGCCGCGCTGTCCCCGGAGCACGCGGCGCTGGTCGACGGGCTCGACCGGGCCGACTCGGTCTGCGTGGACCTGCACAAGTGGCTCAACGTGCCCTACGACTCCGCCGTCCAGTTCAGCCGGCGGCTCGACCTGCAGACGCGCGTGTTCCAGAGCTCGGCTGCCTACCTGGGCGAGCCCGGCGAGGACCCGGACTTCATCCACCGCACGCCGGAGTCCTCGCGGCGGCTGCGCGCGCTGGCCGCCTGGTGCACGCTCGCCGCCTACGGCCGCGAAGGGCACCGCGAGATCGTGGAACGGTGCGTGGCCAACGCGCGTGACCTCGGCTCGCGGTTGTCCGGGAGCCCGCGGTGGCGGCTGCTCGCCCCGGTGCGGCTCAACGTCGTCTGCTTCACCCTGGCCGAAGACCCGATGCCGGAGCGGATCGGCGCGGTGGTCCGCGCGGTCGCCGCGGGCGGGGAGACCTCGCTGACGCCGACCGTCCACGCCGGGGTCCCGGCGCTGCGGGCCGCGTTCAGCAACTGGCGCACCGAAACCGCCGACGTCGGCCGGATCTTCACCGCGCTGGATTCCGCCGGGGCCTGATCCGCACCCGGGGCAGCGCCGGCGCCGGGATCCGCGGCGCGCCCGGCACCTCGGGGATCGCGCCGAACCGGTTCGAGCCCGCCTCCCAGGCCGCCCGGAAGGCGACGACCTCCTCGTGCGTGCGGGCGACGAAGTTCCACCACATCAGGATCTCTTCGCCGAACGGCGGCCCGCCCAGCAGCAGCACCCGCGCCGGGCCGCCGCCGGGGTTGGCCAGCTCCAGCCTGGGGGCACCGGCGTCGAGGCAGCCCAGCTCGGCCCGGGCCAGGGGCGTGCCGGCCAAGGTGACCGCGCCGGTGTCGACCAGCACGCCGTGCTCGAACCCGGGGTCCACGTCCAGGGTGAGGCGGGTGCCCGCGCCGAGGGTCAGCTCCGCGCCCAGCACCGGCGTGAACGTCTCCACCGGCGAGGTCTCGCCCGCGAGCGTGCCGAGGAAGACCCGCGCGGTGGCGCCGCGGCCGAGCCCGGTGAGGGGCGGGACGTGGTGCTGGAAGTCGCGGCCGGTGTGCCGGTGCGCTTCGGGCAGCGCCACCCAGAGCTGAACCCCGTGCAGTGTGGTGGTCTCCGGGGTGGAGACCTCCGAGTGGCAGATGCCGAGGCCGCCGGTCATCAGGTTCAGCTCGCCGGGGCGCACCAGCGCGTGGGAGCCGAGGCTGTCGCGGTGCTCGATCTCGCCGGCGAAGAGCCAGCTGACCGTCTGCAACCCGGTGTGCGGGTGCGAGCCGACCGCCATCCCGCCCGACCCGCCGGGGTCGTCCGGTCCGTAGTGGTCGGCGAAGCACCAGGCGCCGATGAGGGAACGGGCCCGCTGCGGCAGGGTCCGCCGCACCGGCATCGCCCGCGGGCCGCCGAGCGGCACCTCGCGGGCGCCGAGGACCTGGACCCGGCCCGGACCCGCGGTGGGGCCGTCACCGCAGCTCAGCTCGCCGGGGGAGGCTTCGGTGTTGCTCATCGCGGCGGACCTCCGATCCTTCGTCGCGGTCTCACCGAGACGATAGCCCGGGCCGGCCGGCGGGCAGGTGTGAACCGGGCCCGGCCGGGGTAGCCCATGAGCGCCTTACCGGGCCGTCCCTTCCCTCCGGCGAAAGAGCAGGTGCCCCGTGACCCGCATGATGGATGCCGACCTCGACGTGCACCACCGCTTCGATCGCGCGCTGCGCGGCTACCTCGCGCGGGTGGCCCGGGCGGCCGGCGTGGGACCCGAGTCCTGCACCGTGGACCTCGGCACCCCGGCTTCGGCCTACATCGCCCTCGACTGGCGGCTCGGCCGCTTCCCCGGCCGCGACCTGGCCCTGCTCTGGCACGAGGAGCACGGCTGGTCGGCCGCCCTCGACGCGGCCGGCGGGCAGGACACCATCGTGCTGGCCTACGCGGAGGTCCAGGACGTGCTGCCCGACCCCCGGACGGTGGTGAAGTTCCTGGCCGCTCTGCGGGCCGAGGACCACTCCGCCGGCCGGCCGGACCCGCGGGTGCTGCGGCGCGCCGGGCAGCACGAGGAGCTGATCGAGCGGCTCGCCTGAGCGGCCGGGGCGTGTCACCGGGCCGGGCCGCGGGTACTCCCGGGTCATGAGGCCTGTCTGGAGTGGATCGCTGACCTTCGGCCTGGTGACGGTGCCGGTGCGGCTCTACAGCGCGGTCGAGGACCACACGGTGCACTTCCGCCAGTTCGAGCGCGGGACCAGCGACCGCATCCGCTACCGCCGGGTGAACGAGCGCACCGGCGACGAGGTGGACTACGCCGACGTGGTCAAGGGCTACGAACTCGACGACGGCGAATACGTGCTGGTCGAGCCCGGGGAGCTGGACGAGATCGCCCCCGGGCGGTCGAAGGCGCTGGAAGTGGAGCAGTTCGCCGACCTCGCCGAGGTCGACCCGATGTTCTTCGACAAGACCTACTGGCTGGCCCCGGCCAAGGAGGAGTTCGCCCAGCCGTACGCGCTGCTGCTGGCCGCGATGGCGAAGACGGACAAGGCGGGCGTGGCGAAGTTCGTGTTGCGCGGGCGCGAGTACCTGGCCCTGGTGCGGGCCGGCGAAGGCGTGATGCTGCTCAACACCCTGCACTTCGCCGCGGACCTGCGGGACCCGGCGAAGGAGCTGCCCGATCTGCCGGACCGCGCGGGCGCGCGTGGGAAGGAACTGGACCTGGCCGTCAACCTGATCGAAGCCATGACCGACGAGTGGCGGCCCGGCGACCACCACGACACCTACACCGACCGCGTGCACGAGCTGATCGACGCCAAATCCCAGGGTCGCACCGTGACGCCCGCCGAAGAGGCCGCGGAGCCGACGAAGGTGGTCGAGCTGTTCGAGGCATTGCAGCGCAGTGTGGAGAAGGGGCGCGGCGGTGCCGGGAAGAAGCGGAGCGCGAGGAAGAAGCAGCCGGACCTCAAGGAGCTGTCGAAGGCCGAGCTCGAGGAGCTGGCGCGGGAGCGCGAGGTCAAGGGCCGGTCGAAGATGAACCGGGCCGCGCTGGAGAAGGCGCTCAAAGCCTCCTGACGGGGCCTCAGGGCTGGGCGAGGAGCCAGTCCAGCGAGACCGGGACCGTGTGCAGCACCGAGATGTGGCCGTCGCGGGGCCGCAGCCACAGTTCGGCGTGGGGCAGTCCGCGCAGCAGCGATTCGGCGTGCGCCATCGGGACCACCCGGTCCCCGCCGCCGTGGGCGAGCAGCACCGGGGCGGCCACGTCGGCCAGTTCGAAGCCCCAGGGGGAAGTGAACGCGACATCGTCGTCGGCTTGGGCCTCGACGCTGCTCTCGGCCGCACCAGCGTCTCGGCCCAGCACGGACCAGGGGCCCTTCAGCGTTTCGAAGTCCACGGGCAAGAAGGAATCCTCGACGAACTCTCCGTGGTGGGCGAGCCTGGCCTCCCGGCCTTCACTGGCCGCGCGTAGGGAGCTGTCGTCGGCCATGCCCGCGTACCAGTCGAATTCCTCGGTATACGGCGCCGGGCTCGCGTAAACCGCCGCGGCGCGCACGCGGCCGGGCAGCAGCGCGGCGCAGGCCAGCGCGTGCGGTCCACCGCCGGAGGCACCCAAGGCCGCGAACCGGTCGAGGCCGAGCGCGTCGGCGAGCTGCCGGACGTCCTCGGCGGCCGAGGAGACGGTGCGGCCCGGCTGCGCGCTCGAGCCGCCGTACCCGGCCCGGCCGTAGGAGACCACCCGGATGTCCCGCGCCTGCGCGGCCTCCACCAGTGGCGCGAGCAGGGCCCCGGTCTGCGGGGTGCCGTGGTGCCACACCACGGTGAGCGCCCCGCCCCGGCCGGTGTCGTGGACCTGCAGCGCGCGGCCGTCGGCCAAGGTCAGCTCTCGTGAAGTCCCCATGCGGCGATGGTAACGGCCACCGCCGGTCCCCCCGGGCCCGGAAGCGACCTTCCCTCGCTGGGACGCGGGCACCGCGCCCGGACGCCCCGCGGTGACCTCGAAGCTGCGGGCGCCGCGGTCCTCGAAGGGTCGGCGCCCGCGCTCACCGCCCCGTTCGTTCGGCGCGGGCCTGGTCGGTGAACCCGGACCAGGCCTGGAAGACCAGGGCCGGGTGGGCCAGCAGGTCCACCGCCGTCCGGGCCAGGGCCGCGGCCGCCGCGAGCAGCACGGCCCGCCCGCGCGAGGAGACCGCCGCGGCGGCGAACTCGGGGGTGCGGTCGGCGTGGCGCGGGTCGAGGATCGCGATCTGCGGGTGGATCGACGGCACCCGGACGCTGACCTCGCCGACCCCGGAGCCATCGGCGAAGACCTCGGGATCCGGTGGGGTGGTGTGGATCCCGTGCGCGGCCAGGTGGTGGCTGAACCGCGCCGACAGCACCGGGTTGTCGCGGAAGTGCGAGCTGTCCGCCAGCCGTTCGAGCTCGACCTTGGTACCGGTGGACAGGGCGGCCCCTTCGGCCGCCGCCGTCACGTCGGCCACCAGCGCTTCGAGCTCCGCGGCCGTGCGGGCGTACAGGCCGAACCGGCCCTCGGCCAGATCCGGCACGACGTCGGTGGCCTCGCCCCCGTGGGTGACGATGCCCTGCACCCGTGACCCCGGGGAGAGCCGCGCGCGCAGCGCCGCCACCGCGGTGAACGCCTGGACCAGCGCGGCGAGCGCGTCGACGCCGGGCTCGGGGGCGCTCAGCCCGGCGGCCCGGCCGTGGAAGGCCATCCGCAGCTCGGCCCGCGCGGCCAGCGGCGTCCACGACCACGAGTGCGCGCCCGGGTGGAACACCAGCGCCGCGTCCACCTCGTCGAACACCCCGGCGCGGGCCAGAGCCGGCTCCTCGGCCGGGGCCCCGGCCACCAGCAGCGAACCGCTGTCCCCGGCCAGCACCCGGCGCGCGGCCAGCGCGGCGCCGAACCCGGCCGCCGCGACCAGGTTGTGGCCACGCGTGTGGCCCGATCCCGGCGGTGCGTCGTAGGCCAGCAGCAGCGCGACGCACGGCCGCCCGGTGCCGTAGCGCGCGGTGAAGGCCGTCGGCCGGTCCGCCACCCCGCGCCGGACGTCGAACCCTTCGGCCGCCAGCCCGGCGGTCAGCCGGTCCGCGGCGAAATGCTCCTGACCGGCCGGTTCCGGGTGCGCGTGCAGCTCACCGGCGAGCGACCGGAGGCGCTCGTCCAGCCGTTCGATCTCCTGGTCCACCCGCTCGTGGCGGACTTCGTCGGACTCCATGCGCGGCTACTACCCACGCGCGGGCCGTTTTGACCGCGACCAGTGGGTAATTCGGCCGTGGGCACGGGGCGGGCGGTGGGGAATCCTCGGTCCGGACAGCGAACGGGCGGACCGGGACGGAGCAGCCAATGACAGCGGGGACCTACCGGGTGTTGCCGGCCGAGGTGTCGTCGATCGTGCAGAACGTGGAGGGCATCGGCGCCTCCGCGCTGTCCGCGACCCGTGACCTGGAGACCCTGGTGATCGACGCGCTGTCGTTCGCCGGCATCGGCAGCGGGGTGGCCGCCGCGAACTCCACCCTGCAGTCGCAGCTCGGCTCCGCGCTGGGCAAGTTCGTCAGCCTGCTCGGCGAGGTGAACACCAAGGTCCAGACCGCGGCCCGCGGGTACGCCGACGCCGACAGCGCCGTCGCCGAGGGCTTCGGCGGCGGGACGCAGACCGCGCAGGCCACCACCGGTGCCGCGGCCGGTGGGGGCGCCGCCGCCGGTGGGGGTGCCGCCGCGCCGGCCGTCGCGCCGCCGCAGCTCGACCCGCGCGTGGTCGATTCGATCATGCTGTCCGAGGGCGCGACCGGGGAGCAGGGCGGAGTGCCCGAGGCCTACGGCTTCCGGCAGAACATGCACAACGGCTACGACCAGATCATGGCCGCGCGGCAGCAGTACGGCCTCGGCAGCCCCGAGGAGCGGGCGGTCGTCGCGAACCTGATGACGAACAACGCCCGCCAGGCCGGCGCGCTGAACTTCACCGACCCCGGCACCCAGGCCGCGGTCATGTCCGGCGCGCACATGCGGGGCGCGGGCGGCGTGCGCGCGATCCTCAACCACATGGGCGGCGCGGACATCGTGCAGAGCGCGCGGACCCTCGACCCGGCCGCGGTGCAGCAGATCCAGGGCCTCACGCCGCAGGAGTTCCAGCAGCAGTTCCACGACGCCCGGATCGCCTACGACCAGCAGGTCTACGGCGGCACGACCACCACCCAGGGCGGCCACCGGGCCAACTGGTGGGACCGGTACGGCACCGGGCTCACCCAGCGTTACGACCGGGAGCAACAGCAGTTCCTGGGCTTCTCCCAGCCCCAGCCGTGAGCTCAGGCCGGGGGTGACGGGTACCGGACCTCGCGGACCATCTCCAGCGCGAGGCGCGGGTACCGGACGGTGCCCGCCCGGGTGAACCCGTGCCGCCGGTAGAGCGCGATGGCGGACTGGTTGTCGTCGAACACCTCCAGCCGCAGCCGCCGCGCGCCGCTGCGCCGCGCCCAGCCCGTGACGGCTTCGATCAGCGCGTCGCCGATCCCGTGCCCGCGCGCGGAAGCCGCCACGTACATCGAATGCAGGGCCACGGTGGCAGTTTCGTCGGGTGCGGACCCGCTGGCCATCCCGGTGGCCCGGCCGCCGATCTCGGCGAGCACGGTGAACGGCCGGTCGGTCAGCCGCTTCCGCCACCGGGCCTCGGTGTCGCCCGCGCCCTGCCACTCCTCGAGCCGCGCGCCGAACGCGTGCGGCGCTTCGGCCAGCGCGGTGAGCCGCAGGGCCCGCCACTCCCGCCAGTCGTCGGCGGTGAGCTCCCGGATGATCGCCATGGTTCACCATCGCCGGGGGAGCGGGGCGGGACAAGGGAGTTTCCGGGGCTTGGCCTTCCGACCCCGAGATACGGCGAGCCGGTTTCGGCTGGGCCAAGCCATCCCCTGTGCAGTGCCTCGGAGGCGCGGCTGCCTCGCCCTGGTTTAGGCTGGATGCTCGGCAGGCCAAGGTTTGAGTGAGGGCTTTCGTGAGTTTCGAGTGGACAGACTCCATCCCGTGGGTGATCTCCACGGCTGGTGCGGTCGTGTCAGGCTCCGCATTCCGGCGGTCGATCAGGACGGATCGACGCGAAGTGGAGCGGCACGCCCGAGACCGGCCGGCGAAGTTCGGCTTGTGGCTCGAGTGGTCGGGCGAGCTTTTTCCCGACTGTCCGACATTCATGTACCTCAACCGCAACACAGGCCCGATTCGCAACGTCACCATCACGGTCAAGTTCCATGTTATGGGCGGCGAACCGCCGGTTCAGCCATCACGGCTCTTCCTGACGCTTCTCAGGCCGACCGAGCAGCCGCTAGCCGTTGCCAACGCGATGGTCAACCTGCTCGGCGATCTCGTGCTCTCCGGCGCAGCTTCAGAGCCCGGGCAGACCCTTGAGACGGCGTATATCGCCGAAGTGGAGTTCACGGACCCGGCTGGAGAGCACTGGAGTCGTGACCTGGACGGCAACCTGGAGCGCATCAGGCGGCCGTCCCAGTCCGAACTTGAAGAACTCCGACGTGCCGATCTCGAAGCGCAGCCGGCAAGGGAGGAGGCCGCATCCGCAGTCTGGGCCGCGTACGACCTCGCCCGTTCCTCCTCCACACCGAAACAGGCGCGCTGATTTCCTCGGGGTCGAGCCCAAGCCCGAGGACGCCACCTCAGCGAATTGGCGTATAACGATATATACCGCTCGGCTCAGGCCGGTTCGGTCGAGCTGCCCAGGGTGATGAACGTCTTCGTGCCCATCACCCCGCCCGAGCTGCGGATGGTGTCGATCACCTCGCGCAGGTGGGTCACGTCCCTGGCGCGGATGTGGCACAGCGCGTCCGGGTCGCCGGCGATGAGGTAGACGGCCTGGACCTCCGGGAGGTCGACGGCGAGGCGTTCGATGTCCGGGGGACGGGTGCGGCCGGTGTAGCGCAGCTCGGTGAACGCCTCGATGCTCCAGCCGAGCTTCGTGTAGTCCACCTTCGCGGTGAAGCCGGTGATCACGCCGGCCGCCTGCAAGCGGTCCACGCGGCGCTTCACCGCGGGTAGCGAAAGACCCACTTCGGCCGCCATGTCGGCGTACGAGCGGCGGCCGTCGAGCCGCAGGAACCCGATCAGCCGCCGGTCGATGTCGTCCACGGCGCTCATGGCCCCTCCGCGCAATAAATGAACCCCGGCCGCGACCCTACGTCACTTAGTTGCGTGGAACCCGGCCGGGTGAACAGGGATCTTGCGCCGTGGGAAAGTGTCGGTTCTGCTGTGGGCCACCCCACAGGTCCCCGCGCGAGAGGAGCGCCACCGTGCTCACCGATCCGGTTTCGCTGGACGACAAATACGTCGCCGACCACGGGCGGGCGCTGATGTCCGGGGTGCAGGCGCTGGTCCGGCTGGTGCTGGAGCAGCGGCGGCTCGACCGGTCGAGGGGACTCGACACCCGGGCGTTCGTCTCGGGTTACCAGGGCTCGCCGCTCGGCGGGCTCGACCAGGAGCTGGGCCGGGCGAAGCGGTTCCTCGACCCGGCCGGCGTGGTGTTCCGGCCCGGGGTGAACGAGGAGCTGGCCGCCACCGCCGTGGCCGGCACGCAGCTGCTCGGCACCGTGCCGGGCCGGCGCCACGCCGGGGTCACCGGCTTCTGGTACGGGAAGAACCCGGGTCTCGACCGCGCGTCCGACGCCATCCGCCACGCCAACCTCGCGGGCACGGCCAGCCTCGGCGGCGCGGTGGCGTGGATCGGCGACGACCCGGCGTGCAAGTCCTCGACCGTGCCCAGCTCGTGCGAGCCGATGGCGCAGAGCCTGGTGATGCCGCTGCTGGCGCCGGGCAGCGTGCCGGAGATCATCGAGTTCGGCCTGCACGCCGTCGCGCTTTCGCGGGCGAGCGGGCTGTGGACCGGGCTGAAGCTGGTCGCGGACATCGCCGACGCCTCGGCCACCATCGACGTCGGCGCGCTGCGCCACGGCATCCCGATGCCGCCGGAGACCGTGCGCCCGACCGGGGCCGCGCTGGTCGGCGCGCCGGCCCTGGACGCCGAGCACGACCAGCTCACCCGCCGCCTCGACCTGGCCCGCGCCTACGCCCGCGCGACCGGGCTCAACCGCGTCACCTTCTCCGCCCGGGCACCGAAACTGGGGCTGCTCGCTTCGGGGACCGGGTACGCCGTGCTGCAGCGGGCGCTGCAGGACCTGGGGCTCGACGAGGCCGCGATGGACGCGCTCGGGCTCCGGCTGATCCGCCTGGCCATGCCGCACCCGATCGACGCCGGCGCGCTGGCCGAGCTCACCGAGGGGCTGGACGAGGTGCTGGTGGTCGAGGACAAGGTGCCGTTCCTCGAAGGGCACCTGAAGGAGGCGCTGTACCGCCGGCCCGGCGCGCCCGCCGTGGTCGGCCGCCGCGACGAGTCGGGCCGCCCGCTGCTCACCGCCCGCGGCCAGCTCGGGGCCGAGGACGTGGCCCGGGCCCTGGCCCGGCGGATCGACGCCGTGGTCGGCCCGGACCGGCTGCCGCGCGCCTCGGTCGTGCACCTGGACGCGATCGCACCGCCGCGGCCCGCCCGGATCGCGCTGCCCACCGCGACCGCCCCGCGCACCCCGTTCTTCTGCTCCGGCTGCCCGCACAACGTCTCCACCCGCACCTCGGACGGCACGCTGGTCGGCGTCGGCATCGGCTGCCACGCCATGGTGGCCGTCGACGGCGCGGGCCGCGGCCACCAGGTCGGCCTGACGCAGATGGGCGGCGAGGGCGCGCAATGGCTCGGCCTGGCGCCGTTCACCGACGACCGGCACTTCGTGCAGAACCTCGGCGACGGCACGTTCCACCACTCCGGCTCGCTCGCCATCCGGGCGGCCGTGGCCGGGGGCGTGACCATGACCTACAAGCTGCTCTACAACGACGCCGTCGCGATGACCGGGGGCCAGCGCGCCGAGGGCCGGATGGACGTCCCCTCGATCACGCGGCTGCTGGCCGTCGAGGGCGTGCGCCGGATCGTGATCACCACCGACCGCCCGGCGGACTACCGTGCCGCCGCGCTCGACCCGATCGCCTCGGTGCGCCACCGCGACGACTTCGCCGAGGTGGAGGCCGAGCTGGCCGCCACCGAGGGGGTCACGGTGCTGATCCACGACGACCGGTGCGCGGCCGAGGAGCGCAGGCTGCGCAAGCGGGGACAGTTGCCCACCCCGGCCGAGCGCGTGGTCGTCAACGAGCGGGTGTGCGAGGGCTGCGGCGACTGCGGCGACGTGTCCACCTGCCTCTCGGTGCGGCCGGTCGACACGGAGTTCGGCGTCAAGACGCGGATCCACCAGTCCACCTGCAACAGCGACTTCACCTGCCTCAAGGGCGACTGCCCGTCGTTCCTGCTCGTCACGCCGGGCGCACCGGGGCGGCGCGAGGTGCCGGAGCTGCCGGTGGCCCTGGCCGACCCGGTCCCTCGTCTGTCCGAAGAGGACAGTGTGCTGCTGCGGATGCCGGGGATCGGCGGCACCGGCGTGGTGACCGTCTCGCAGGTGCTGCAGATGGCCGCGCACCTCGACGGCCGGTTCGCGGCCGGGCTGGAGCAGACCGGGCTGGCGCAGAAGGGCGGCCCGGTCGTCTCCGACCTGCGGATCTCCAAGACGCCGCTGGCCGGGGCCCTGCGCGCTTCGCGGGCCACGGTCGACGTGCTGGTCGGCTTCGACCTGCTCGGCGCCGCCGACGCGGGTAACCTGGCCACCGCCCGGGCCGGGCACACGGTCGCCGTGGTCAACACCGCGGTGGTGCCGACGGCCGCGATGGTCACCCACCGCGTGGTCCTGCCCGGCTCGCCGGACGACGCGCTGGAGCGGATCTCCGCCGTGACCGCGGACCTGCTGCCGCTGGACGCGAACCAGCTGGCCGAGACGCTCTTCGGTGACCACATGCCGGCCAACGTGCTGCTGGTCGGTGCCGCCTACCAGCACGGCGCGGTGCCGATCTCGGGGGCGGCGATCGAGGCCGCGATCCGGCTCAACGGCACGGCCGTGGAGCGGACCCTGGCCGCGTTCCGGTGGGGCCGCGCCGCGGTGCTCGACCCGGCCGCCGTCCGGTCCGCGCTGGCCACTCCGGTAGTGGCGCCAATCGAGGTCGGGGTCGCCGCCGCGTCGATCGCGGCCGGGGAACTGGAGCCGGTGCTGGCGCCGCGGGTGGCCGACCTGATCGGTTTCCAGGACGAGCCGCTGGCCCGCCGGTACGCCGCCGAGGTCCGCCGGGTCGCCGCCGTGGCTACCGGGCGCACCGACGAGGAGACCGGCGCGCGCATCGGTGCCGCGTACGCCCGTGGGCTGCACAAACTGCTGGCGTACAAGGACGAGTACGAAGTCGCCCGCCTGCACCTCGACCCGGCGGAGCGCGCTCGCCGCGAAGCGGAGTACGGCGCCGACGCGGACGTCGCGGTGATGCTGCACCCGCCGGTGCTGCGCGCGATGGGGATGAGGCGCAAGATCCGCCTTCGCGGCCGCACGGCCACGGTGGCCTTCCAAGCCCTGCGGGGCGCTCGGCGGCTTCGCGGCACGAAAGCCGATGTGTTCGGGTACGCCCACGTCCGCCGGGTGGAGCGCGAGCTGCCGGGGGAGTACCAGCACCTCGTCGACCGCGCGCTCACCCATCTGGACGGGAAGACCGCCGAGTCCGTCGCGGAGCTGGCCGCGCTGCCCGACGTCGTGCGCGGGTACGAGGACATCAAGCTGGCCGCGGTCGAGCGGTTCCGGGCGCGTGCGGCGGAACTGCTGGAGACGATCACCGCCTGCGCCCCGTCGACGTCCACAGAGGACTGATCGGTCCGGGACCCCGCGGTGGCGCGCCGCGGGCGGCGGTGCGAGGCTCCACCGGGGAAACCGACGACCGGGAACCGACGACGGTGAGGTGGGCGTGAACGCTCTGGCCCGCGGCGGCGGGATGCTGGCCGTCGTCCTGGTGGTGGTGGGCGGTACGGCCGGGCTCGGCGCGGCCCTCGGGCTCGGCGGGACGACGATCCTGGCCGGGCTGATCGCCCTGTTCTGCTTCATCGCGGCGAACGGCGGCCCGCTGCGGCCCGATCTGCGGCTGCTGGCGGGGTTCGCGCCCGCGGTGGTCGCCGGCGCGGCCGGTCCGCGGCTGCTGGGCGGTGTCTCGGTGGTGGCCGCGGTGGCGCTGCTGGTGCTGGTGGTGTTCGTCTCCGCGCTGCTGCCGGCCCTGGGCGCGCGGTTCGTGACCGTCGGGCTCGGCCTGGGCCTGGCGTCGGTCTTCGGCTACGGGTTCCAGCTCACCGGTTCCGCCGGCGCCGCGCAGATCATCGGCGCCCCGGCGCTCGCCGTCGCGGTGGTGTTCGTGCTGCGGCTGCTGATGGGCCTGGGCGACCCGGGCCGGCCGACCCGCGCCGCGCTGGCCGACGCGCTGGCCGGTCCGGACCCCCTCAGCGCCGAGCGCGCCGTGCGGCTCTGGCTGGCCGACCGCCCGCGGGCCTGGCAGGCCCGGGTGCTCGGGGCGGGCCTGCGCGCCCACGGCACCTCCGAGGTGCTGCGGGACCGGCTGCGCGCGCTGGAGCCGGAACCGGCCGAAGCCCTCACCGCCGTGCTCTCCGCAGCCGACGGGGAGCTGGCGAGGATCGCCGCGGCCGTGCGCGAGAAGCACCCGCCGGCCGAACTCGCCCCGGTCGCCCGCGTCGGGGTGGACCACGAACTGCCGGGGGAGACCCGGAGGCTGGTCGAGGACCTGTGGAGCGCGATCGAGGCCGTGCGCGCGGCCGCTGCGGTGCGGGACGAGTCCATCGTGGACTTCCCGCGCCGCCTGGTGGAGGCGGCCGTGCGCCACGAAGCGGCCGGCGCGTTGTCGTGGCGCTCGGCCCAGTTGCGGCACGCGGTCCGGTGCGCGCTGGGCATGCTGGTCGCGATCATCGTGGCGAGCCTGCGACCGGGCGACCCGCTCACCGTTTCGTTCCTGATGACCACGTACGCGATCATGCAGCCGGAATGGCGCGACACCCTGTCGAAGGCCTGGCAGCGGTGCGCGGGCGCGGTGGCCGGCGCCGTGGTGCTCGCGCTGGTGCTGTGGCTGCTGCCGCCTTCGGCGCTGCTGCCGGCCGGGGTGGTCGCGCTGCTGGCCGGGCTCCCGTTCATGCAGGCGAAACCCATGGTGTTCAACGGGTGCATGGTGCTGATGAGCGTCGGGGTGAACGCGGCCACGCACCGGCTCGACGCGGTTTCGGTGCTGGTGGAGTACCTGCTGCTGGTGCTGCTGGCCGTGGTGATCGGCCTGCTGTTCGGCTTCGCCGCCGTGCCGGGGGTGCCGAAGCCGCCGGTTTCGCGGCGCTTCGCCGAGGCCACCGAAGCGATGGGCGAGCTGCTCACCGCTGTCGCGGCCCGGCTGCGCGGTGAAGCCCCGGAGCGGCGGGAGCTGGGCCTGCGGTTCCGCGCCGCCGTGCGCACCCACCAGGACCTGCTCAACCCGGAGGCGGGCAGCCGCAACCCGGACGAGGCGCAACGCGAAGCTCTGGACGAGGCGGCCGGCGGGCTGCGCGGGCTCGCCGCTTCGGCGGGCGCGATGCTGCAGGGCGGCTCGGCCGGGCTGGCCGCGTTCGCCGAGGGCGCCGCCCGCGCGCTGGCCGACGGTACCGCGGTGCCCAGCCTCCCCGAGCCCGCCGACGACGAACAGCGCCTGATCGCGGACCTGCTCCTCACCGACGTCCTGCGAGTCCAGCACGCCCGGCCGGCGCTCGCGGCCGGTTGACCGAGGTTCGTGGCCGGTCCGGGGGAAGCAGGCGGCGGGGGGCGGTTTCCGGGGCACCGGCATCGCGTCCACTCCGGACAGTGCAGCCGTGGTCCACAAGGGACTTTGTCGACCGGTCGGCCCGGGGGTGGACGGTGCCGCCGCGCGTTACCCGGTCAGCTCACCGGTGGAGCGGTTTCGCCGACCGGGGGGGGGGTGCTGATCGGGCCGGTGGCCGGAGCACGCGGTCAAGCGACGTACACGGGCACGCCGAGCGCGGCCAGCTCACGCCGCTGGTGCTCGGGTGCCGACTCGTCGGTGACCACGGCGCCGAGCTCGGTCGCGGCGCACACGTGGGCGAGGGCGGAGTGGCCCCATTTCGACCCGTCAGCCGCGAGGATCGAGCGGCGCGAGACGGCGAGCGCCTGCTGCTTCACCTCGGCGTCGCCCAGGTCGAACGCGGTCAGCCCGGCTTCGAGACCGAAGGCGCACGCGCCGAGCACGGCCACGTCGAACCGCAGTGAGCGCATGGACGCCAGCGCCAGCGGCCCGGCCAGCGCGAGCTCGCCGGGCCGGGGTTCGCCGCCGGGCAGCAGGATCCGCACGCCGGGCGCGTCGACCAGCGCGAGCGCGGCGTGCAGCGAAAGCGGCATTACCGTGACCGGCCGGTCGCGCAGCCACTTCGCCACCTCCAGCGCCGTGGTGCCGCTGTCGAGCAGCACAGTCTCGCCGTCGGAGACCATCGACGCCACCACGGCGCCGATCGACTGCTTGGCCCCGGCTCCGGTGGCGAGCCGGGCGTCGAACGGCGGCTCGATCCCGGTCGGCACCACCGGGACCGCGCCGCCGTGCACCCGCCGCAGCACCCCGTGCGCGGCCAGCACGTCGAGGTCGCGGCGCACGGTCATCTCGGACGCCCCGGTGAGCTGGGCCAGCTCACCCACCGCCACCTGGGCCGAGCCCCGCAGCCGCTCGACGATGACCTGGCGGCGTTCGGCACTCCTCATCCGCCCATGCTCGCACGCGGAATGGTCGTTCGCACAGGCGTGGTGTGCTAACTCCCATTGGCCGGTTCAGAACTTCACGTAGTCCGAGAGCACCGGGAACTGCCCGGACAACTCGTAGTCGCCGATGAGGGCGTTCTTCACGTCGAGCGAGTCGTGGGAGCCGAAAGTCCGGGCGTTGCGCCAGAAGCGGTCGAACCGGTAGCGGTTGGAGGTGCTGCGCGCGCCGGTCAGATCGTGGACGCGCGAGGCCACGTCGAGGCCCGCCCGGGTGCTGGCCACCTTCGAGCGGAACCCGCGGACGCCCAGCTCGCCGGCGTCCACCGAGGGGTCCTCGAGCTCGGCGGCGGTGGTCACCAGCAAGGCGCGGCTCGCGGCCAGCTCACTGGACATCTCGCCGAGCTGCCGGTGGATCAGCGGGTCGGTGGCCGCGGCGCCGAACCTCGGCATGCTCGGGCGGTCCAGCTCCCGCAGGTAGCCGACGGCCGCCTCGAACGCGCCTTCGCCGATGCCCTGCAGGAGGGCGGCGTGCAGGAGCATGACCGCGCACAGGAAGTACGGGTCCGGGGCGGCCGAGGCGAAGTGCCAGCCGTCGGGCACGAAGACGTCGTGGTAGACGATGGTCTGGCTGCAGGTGCCGCGCTGGCCCATGTTGTCCCAGTCGCCGCGGGCTTCGAGGGCGGGGTCGTCGAGCCGGACCAAGGCGCGGTGGCGGGGCGTCTCGCCGTCGAGCGTGAAGCTGACGCAGGACAGGTCGCGGCCCCCGCCCCCGCTGTCGGTGTTGAACGTCTTGGTGCCGTCGACGACCAGCCCGCCGGCCACCCGCCGCCCGGTCACCGGTCCGGTACCGCCGGTTTCGGCGTTCGACGCGACGAACCGGCGGCCCTCGTGCATCAGCTCGCCGGCCAGCGCCCGCTTGGTCCCCGGGTCGAGGTCCGAGCCGAACACCTCGCGTGCGACCAGCGCCGTGGTGGCCCAGCACTGCCCGGTGGAGCCGTCGGCCGCGGAGACCTCGGCGATCGTCTCGACGGTCTCGCGCCAGCCGCCGAACGGGCCGCCGTCCCAGAGACCGCCGAACCCGGCGGGCACGTTGACCCGCTGCAACCCGGCTTCCCCCAGCCGGCGCAGGTTTTCCGTGGGATCGGCGCCCTCGGCGTCGATGCGCACGGCGTCCTCGGCCAGCTGGGGCCGCAGCTCGCGGGCGCGCGCCACGACCTCGCGACGGGTTTCCGGCAGTCCGGTGGTCATCGGCTCTCCTCACGGATCTCACCGCGGCCCTCGAAGACCCGCGGCTCGTCATGGTGGCTTCCCGGTGCCCGGCACCGGTCCGACTGAACAGGCCGGGACCGTATCGTCCCGTCGACTCTAGGCGGGACGGCACGGTCCTGTCCAGTGCTAACATCGCCGCCCATGCCGGAAATCAAGCGTCGAACCCCCACCGGCGCCGCCGTCCTTCGGCCGGACCTGACCGATTCCATCATCGAGGCCGTGCTGGACGAGCTGGCCGAGAAGGGCTACCAGTCCCTGTCGATGGACGCCGTCGCGCGCCGAGCCGGAGTGGGCAAGAGCGCGCTGTACCGGCGCTGGCCGTCGAAGCTGGAGATGACGGTCAGCACCTTCGTGCGCCTGAGCGTCCCTCTGACGTCGATCCCCGACACCGGCAGCTTTCGCGGCGACCTGCGGAAGGTGCTCGACGAGATCCTGGCCTGGCTCGGCCATCCCCGCCACGGCCGGATCTTCACCGACCTGCTGGGCGCGGCCCGCACCAACCCGGAACTGGCCCGCGCCCTCACCGAGGACATCGCCGCGCCTCGGCGCGAGCTGGGCATGGAGGTGCTGGACCGCGCCGTCGCCCGGGGCGAGGTGCCGGCGGAGGTCAACCGCGAACTGGCCCTGGACGTCTTCGCCGCACCGGTCTTCTGGCGCCTGCACGCCCGGCGCGAGGTGGTGACGGCGGAGTACCTCGACGAGGTGGCGGACCTGATGGTGAAGGCCTTCACCTGAGAGCGTGGCCGCCTTCCGGCCGGGCCGGTGGCACGGGGTAGTTTGCCCCGGTGAGTCTCCTCGATGACGTGGCCGAGCGCGACGGCTGGCGCTGCTGGGTGTGCGACGAGCCGGTCGACCCCGCCCGGTCGGTGAACGACGCGCGCGGGCCCAGCGTGGACAGCCGGACCGCGGACCGGAAGGCCAAGGTCGCCGAGCGGCTCGCGCACCGCGGCTGCAACACCCGCAAGGGCGCGGTCAAGGTGGTCATCGAGTGGCCGGACCGGTTGTACGTGGTCGAACCCGCGCCGCTGATCACGGTGGCCGCGCGGCTGGAGCGCAAGGGCGGCCGCGAGCTGGTGGCCCGCTGCCCGACCGAGAAGGACGCCCGGGCGGCGGCGGACTGGCTGGTGGACCGCTTCTCCCGGCTGGTGCCGGGACTGCCGGTGACCGCGGCCGTGGAACCGGGCGGCGGCCAGTTCCTGGTGATCCTGAACGCCGGGCGCCGCTGACCGGGCGACGGTCGCCCGGCTCGGTGGCTCAGCGGGGCCGCACCAGGGTTTCCAGGTTGGCCCGGGCGATCGACCGGCGGAAGCCGCCCACGCGGGAGGCGTCGCCGGAGTCGTGCACAGTTTCGGTCAGCCGGACCGCGGCCGCCTGACGCCGCCAGATGTGGTCGAGGCAGGTGTCGGAATAGGACTTCAGCCCGCCGTCGTCCCCTTCTTCGACGTGCCGGGCCAGGGCGCGCGCCAGCGTTTCGGCGTCGTGGAGGGCGAGGCTCATGCCCTCGGCGCTCATCGGGGAGATCAGGTGCGCGGCGTCGCCGACGAGGTGGAGCCGGCCGTGGCTCATGGGGCTGAACACCAGTCCCCGCAACGGAACCACCTCCTTGCTCAGGATCGCGCCCCGGGCCGGCAGCGGGGTGCCGAACCGGGTCTCCAGTTCGGCCCAGACCCGTTCGTCCGGCCAGTCGCCGGCGCCGTCGGTCAGCGGGCACTGCAGGTAGAGCCGGCTGGCGCCCGGGCCCCGGGTGATCTGCGCCGCGAACCCGCGGCCGTGCACCGCCATCACCGCCGGCGGATCGGCGGGCACCTGTGCCAGGACGCTGAGCCAGGCGTACCCGAATTCGTGCGTGTCGCAGTGGAGGACGGCTTCGGGGATCGCGGACCGGCTGACCCCGTGGTAGCCGTCGCTGCCGGCGACGAACTCGCACTCGATCACGTGGCCCGCGCCGCCCGGGTCCCGGTAGGACACGAGTGCGCGCTCGGTTTCGAGGCCGGCCAAGGAAATCTCACCGGCCTCGAAGCGGAGGTCGCCGCCGTCGCGGAGGAACACCTCGATCAGGTTGCGGACCAGGACCTGCTGGGGGCAGAAGACCGACTCCCCGTAGTCGTCCGTCTTCCAGGACCGCCGTTCGCCGTCGACCAGCAACGGCAGGTCCCGGTCCTCGGCGGAGCCGGTGGAGCCACCGGCTTCGCCGAGGACCTCGTCGAGGCCCCAGCCGCGGAGCAGGCGGACTCCGTCGGAGTCGAGGGAACCGGCCCGCTGCCGGTTTTCGACGTGTTCGCGGCTGCGCTTCTCCAGGATCACGCAGCCGATTCCGCGGCGCTGCAGGAAGGCGCCGAGCGTGAGGCCGGCGACCCCGCCGCCGACGATGACCACCGTGGTGTTGCCGTGAACCATCGGGTCTTCCGTTCTGTCGAGGATTCCGGTGACCACAGTGGCGCCTCGGGGCCCTTGCCGGCCACCGTTATCCGGTCTCCGGGTAACGGAAACCCGCCAACCTGGACGGCTACTCGCCGCCGAGGCCCGACTGGTACCGGCCCGGGGTCTGCCCGACCACCGCCGTGAACGCCTCGATGAAGGTGGACGGGTTGGACCACCCGCACCGGATCGCGGTCTCGGTCACCGACCGGCCGCCGGCCAGCTCGGCCAGGGCGAGGTGGATGCGCAGGATCGTGCGCCAGCGCTGGAAACTCAGGCCGAGTTCGGTGTGGAACAGCCGGCTCAGGGTGCGCTCGCCGGCCCCGGCCCGCCGGCCGAGCTCGGTCAGGGTGGTGGTGCGGCCGGGATCGGCGCGCAGCAGGTCGGTGACCGCCCGCAGCCGGTCGTCCTTCGGTTCGGGCAGGTGCAGTGACTGCTCCGGAGACTCGACCAGCTCTTCGACCAGCACGGCGCGCAGCCGCTTCTCGGCGACCGGGGTCCGCCGCCGCTCGCCGGTGAGGGCGAGCAGCACTTCACGCACCAGCGGGCTCACCGCGAACACGCCGGGGTGCGCCGGGAGCCGGCCGCACTGCCCGGCGGGCAGGGCGAGGATGCGCGTGTCGGTCTCGCCGTAGATGCGGTGGGAGTGCTCGAACCCCGGCGGTGTCCAGGTGATCCGGTGGGCCGGGGCGACCCAGGTCCCGCGCCCGGTCGTGGTCGCCAGCGCCCCGGTGGCCGCGTAGACCAGTTGCCCTTCGGCGTGTGAGTGGCTTTCGAGGTGGAAGCCGTGCGGAAGCCACCCCGCCCCCTGCGGCGTCGAGCCCGGGGGCCAGGTGTCCGGCGCGGTCGGGCGGGTTTTCGACATCGGCAGCCAGCTTACCGGATACCGGCCGTGTTGCCGGTCGGCGGGCGACGCAGCGTTCGATCAGCTCCCGGGCCGCAGCCTTGGCGAGACGCAGCTCTTCCACGCCGACAGCCGGCACGAGCAGGTCGTGATGTCCGGGTCCAGCTTCGACATCGACGGTGGTTACTGCGCCTGACCGGTACTGGGCCTGCCGGTCACGGAGCGACGTCCACGAGCACCTTGCCGACGGCGTGGCCTTCGACGGCGCGGTGCGCGTCGGCGGTGCGTTCGAGGGGGAAGCGCAGCAGGGGCAGGCCGTGGTCTTCGCCGACCGGCAGCGCGCCGTCGCGGACCGCGGCGGCGACGTCCTCGACGGCCGCGTCGCGGACCTGCCGACCGGCCGTGTAGAGCACCAGGAACTGGAGCCGGGCGTTGCGCACCATGCTCAACGGCACGTTGAGCTCGGCGGTTGCCCCGCCGTCGTTGCCGTAGGTGGCGATCGTGCCGCGAGGACGGAGCACGGACAGGTCCAGGCCGACGTTCGCGCCGAACGCCACCTCGGCCACGAGGTCGACGCCCTCGGGGGCGATGGCGCGGATCGCGCCGGCCGGGTCGCCCGCGCGGTAGTCGATCACGTGGTGCGCCCCCGCCGCGGTGGCGAGCCGGGCCTTTGCGGGACCGCTGACGGTGCTGATCACGGTCGCGCCCGCCCAGCGCGCGAGCTGGCACACCGCGTGCCCGACCGCGCCGGCGCCGCCCGCGGCGAGCACCACTTTCCCGGCGAGCGCGCCCGGGGCGAGCCGGCTCGGCCCGTCCTCGGCCACGGTCAGCGTGCGGTGGGCGGTGAGCGCCGGCACGCCGAGCGACGCGCCGACGTCGAAACCGACCTCGGCGGGCAGCGGCACGGCCCGGTCGGCGGGCACCACCGCGAACTCGGCCGCGGTGCCGGTGGGCCGGCCGGCCGCGGCCAGGAAGACCCAGACCCGCTGGCCGGCCCGGCTCGCATCGACGCCCTCCCCGACGGCATCGATCGTGCCGGCGCCATCCAGATTCGGGGTGACCTCGGGAAAATCCGCCGAACCGGAGCGGGCCTGCCCGTCGGCCGGGTTGACCCCCGACACGGCGACCCGCACCCGGACCTCGCCGGGCCCGGGTTCGGGGACCGCACGTTCGACGAACCGGAGCACCTCGGCCCCGCCGGGCGCGCTGTAGACGATGGCTTTCACGCACCGGACAGTACGACTGACGAATGACAGATGTCAATCTTTGTCATCACTGACGTATGAGGAAGCAGGGTAGGGAGGTCGGGAAGTCCCGGCGGGCCCTTGATCCCGCGCCCCCACCCGACCGGCCATCGGCCCGCAGCGGGGCAAAAGCGTTGTCCTGCCGGGGAAATACGCGGCTGATCAGTCGTCGGTGGTCTGGGGTCCGGTCGTGGCGTACCGGGCGGCCAGGGTGCGAACGGCCTCGTCGACCACCTCGGTGACGCGTTCGGCGCTCACCTCCCAGTCCGGCACCAGCAGCGCCGGCCAGAAGACGTAGTTGGCGATCATGCCCAGGAACTGGGTGGCGGTGAGGTCGACGTCGTCCACCCGCACGGTTCCGGCCTCGCGCTCGGCCAGGAGGTAGTCGCGCACGGAATCGAAGTAGGGCATCTTCCCGTGCCGGAACTGCGCGTGGGCCAGCTCGGGGAAACGCGGCAGCTCGGCGATGACGATGCGGAACAGGTCGGTCATCCGGGGCCGGCGCAGCAGCTCGGCGTACCGGCGGCCGATGGTGCGCAGCCCCTCGACGAGGTGGCCCGCCGGGGGCGGATCCTCCTCCTCGGCCGCGGACCAGGACTCGGTGACGATGGCGTCGAACAGGGCCGCCTTGCTCGGGAACTGCTTGAACAAGGTGGCCCGTGAAACGCCCGAGCGCTCCGCGATCTGCGCCAGCGACGTCCGGTCGTAGCCCAGTTCGAGGAACAGCGCAGTCGCCGCCGCCACGATCAGCGCGCGCTTCTCCTGGGCCACGCGCTGGTGATACGTCGTCACGACCCCGCTCATGGGCCGAGTATACGAGGTGAGCGGCTTGACCTGCGCGAACTGCTCTCGCTGGCGTCGCGTACGTCGATCACCACTTCGCGCGGTGGCCGGCTGAGCGCATCCGCCTCCCGTGAGTCCTTCGGGCAAAGTTGGTGCTGTCCGGCGGGAATTCCTTCGAAGCGCCAGTGTCCGGCCTTAGGCTGCCCGCAGGTGTGAAAACGACCGTTCACGGGTCTTGAGAATGGTCTGGTTCCTGTTGGCCGGTTGTGGTGAGGACGAGTTGAACGCTGTGCGGAAAGTATCTCTGATTGCGCTGGTATTCCTGCTCGCGGCGTTCGGAGTGGGGGCGGTTTCGCAGGCCAGCGCCGGCCAGTTCCCGGTCCGGGCCCTGGTGATCACGATGTTCGACCCCGAGACCGCTCCGTGGCTGGCCCACGAGTCGCTGCCCGTCGAAATTCCGGTCAAGGGCGCGTATGGACCGCTGCACTGCGCGGACAACGGTTTGTGCGTCGCCACGATCGGTGAAGGCAAGGTCAACGCGGCCACGAGCCTGACCGCGATTCTCGACAGCGCGAAACTCGACTTCGGCCGAGCCTATTTCCTCACCGCCGGAATCGGGGGCGTCTCCCCGAAGACCGGGACGATCGGCTTCGCGGCGTGGGCGCGCTGGGTGGTGGACTGGGATTTGGGCCACCACGTCCAGGATCCCGACGTCCCGCACGGCTACCTGCCGATCGACGATCAGGGGACGAACGTGTTCCACCTCGACCAGCGGCTGGTCGACCGGGCCTACGGGCTCACCAGGAACCTCCCGTTGTCCGACAGCGCCGCCGCGGTCGAAACGCGGACGCACTACGCCGGCCAGGAGGGGCGGAAGCCGTTCGTCGCCACCTGCGACACCTTGACCGGTGACGACTACTGGGCCGGCGGCGGTTTGTCCGAGACAGCCCAGTACGTCACCGACATCTGGACGAAGAACCAGGGCTCTTACTGCACCACGCAGCAGGAAGACAACGCCACGGCCGCCGCCCTCGCCCGGCACGGGTACCTGGACCGGTACCTCAGCCTGCGCACGGCGAGCAATTTCGACCAGCCCTACCCCGGCCAGAGCGTGCGCGAGCTCCTGGCCACCTACCCGGGCTTCGAACCGGCGATCGACAACGCGTACCTCGTCGGCTCGACGGTGGTGCACGACTTGCTGACCCACCCGTGATCGTCCGGCTGGCGCGGCGGGTCGCGACTTCGTTGACCGAGGTCTCCGGGAGAAAGCCGCCGTCGTGCGGGACCGGCCGGGTGGGCGCACGATGAGGTCATGCCGATCCCGACGAAAGCTTTCGCCCACGTCCGCCTGACCGTCACCGACATCGGCCGTTCGCGGGCGTTCTACGAGGAGGTGTTCGGTCTTCCGGTGGCGTTCGAGTTGCCGGAGAACGCCGACGAGGAAACGAAGAAGCAGCTGTGGTTCCTGTTCGGCGGGGTCATCTACCAGCTCGGTGACTCGCTGCTGGGCCTGCGTCCGGTCAGCGACGACACGTTCACCGAGGATCGGACCGGACTGGACCACGTGAGCTTCGCCGTCGAATCGCGGGCGGAGCTGGATTTGGCGGTGTCACTGCTGGACGCGCGGGGCATCGAGAACGGCGGGGTCAAGGACATCGGAGTCGGTTACATCGTCGAGTTCCGCGATCCGGACAACATTGCGCTCGAAGTGTTCGCGCCCAAGGAATAGTCCGGCGCGGTGGCAGACTGACTCGGCTGACCGCATCGGCGAGCTAAGAGGTCGCGGGCGTAGTGCTCCCGGCGCTGCCCGGTGAAAGCGCTGCGGTTCAGCGAGCGGCGAGACCGGTGCGGGGTTCCCAGCCGAACAGGCGGCGGGCCTTGCCGATGTCGATGGCCCCGGCGTCGGGGCGTTCGAGGTGGCGTATCGGCGGAGCGTCACTTCCGTAAGCCTGCTCGACGAGATCGGCGAGAGGGCGGCCCATCAGATTGTCCGGTTGTGCGGCGTACACGACTTCGTGGCCCGGAGTGGTGGCGGTCGCGGCTCGCACCATGAGGTCGCCAAGATCGTCGGCGTCGACGAAGGTCCACTGGTTGAACGACGGCTCGACGTCGGCCTCCCGGGTCCGCTTGATGAAGCCGTCGTACATCTCGGCGGTGGTCACCAGCGAGGGGCGGATGGAGACCGCGGTGATCGATGTGGGGTTGTCCTGACGGCGTACCAGCGCGTCGAGCATGTGCTCGCCGAGAACCTTCGACAGGGCGTAGCCCTCGCGCGGGCGCAACGGGTGGTCCTCGTCGACGGGCAGGTAGTCGGGTAGCAGGACCGGATCGCCGGTCAGGTAGCCGGTGGCGGTTTCGCTGGAGGTCCAGACGAGCCGCGGCACCCCGGCGCTCCGGACCGCCTCGATGACGTGGAACAGCATCGGGACGTTGGTGTCGAACACCGTGACTTCGGTGTCCTGGAACGGTTCGGGGATGCCGGCTGCGTGGACCACGGCGTCCGGCCCCACCTGGGTGACGAGGGCGACGGTCTGCCCGTGGTCGGTCAGGTCGGCGCGCACGTAGGGCGCTTCACCGGGATCGGCCGGACCGTAGGACGGCGGGGCCTGGTCGGACGCGACGACGTCGTGGCCGGCGCGCCGGGCGGCGGTGACCGTGGCCCGCCCGACCTTGCCCAGGGCTCCGGTGATGAGGATCTTCATGCCGATCGGGTACCCCGCCGGTCCGGGGGGCAATCGGCGGGCCGCGCGCGCCGGCTGTGGGCTTCAGGCCCCGGACCGCCCCAGGACGATGTCGGACAGGCGGGCCAGGGCTTCGGCGTTCCGGGGTTTCGCGATCAGCGCCTGGACCGGCACCGGAAGGGCTCTTCCCGGTCCCCGCACGATGTGCTCCGCCATCCGGATCAGGGTCCCGCCCCCGTGGGGTTCGAGCGTCAGCCGGATCGCCGCGGACCCGAGCGGCCAGCCGCGCGCTTCGAGGGAGAGGGACCGGCCGGGTTCGACGGCGGTGACCACCGAGGTGTCCTGGATGTGCAGCGGCCAGGGGCCCACGCTGTGGTGGATGCGCGTACCGGGGGCGGGCCAGCCTTCGTCCACGTCACGGATGTGCGAGCTGCCCACCACCCACCCGGCGTAGGACCAGCCGTCGGCGAGCACGGCGAAAACGGCCTCCGGGGCCGCGTTGATCACGCGGCTGGCTTCGATCACGTTGTCCTCCGCTTTCGTTCCGGCTGTTACTGCCGGAGGGTGCCCGCCGTGGGCCGGCGCAAACGAGCTGACGGCGCCCGGGAGGGACGCGGCCAACACCGCCGGGGCCCGGCCGCCGAGAGCTGCGGGTCATCGAACGGGTCACAGTGCTTGCCGCTCGGCTGGTCCGGGGTTAGCGTGGGCGGGCAGGCGGTCCAACAGCGGGCCGTGTCCATGCTTCCCTGCACCCAGGGCATCGAGTCGTCGCGCGGCCGGTGGTCGTGCTCTCGCTTCAGCGTTGCGCTCAGGGTGTGGTCGATGAAAGCAGGCCACGATGACCATCGTTGTTTCCTCCTCCACCCAGTGTCCCGATCTGACCCCGCTGCGGCTCTCGGTCGAGCGCCTGGACCACGACCACCTCGTGATCCGGGTGGCCGGCGACGTCGACGCCGTCGGGACGCCCCGGCTTCGGGAACTGCTCGAAGCGAAGCTGCGCGGAGTGACCCGCGCGGTGGTGCTCGACCTTTCCGCGGTGACCTTCCTCAGCTCGGCCGGACTGTCCGAACTGGACCGCGCCCACCTGCTGGCCGCCGAACTCGGCGTGCGCTTCACCGTGCACGTCGGCGAAGCCCGTCAGGTCCGGCGGGTGATCGAGCTGTTCCCGCTGGCCGTGTTCTCCGCGGTCGACGGCTGAGGCCCCGCCGGTCGCCGCGACCGAACCACAATGGACCGGCCGCGGACCGGATAACCCCGGCCGCGCTGGGTACCCGGTGCGGGAGGAGGCATTGACATGACTGACTACCAGCACACCGCCACGATCGATCTGCCCGCCGACGAGTTGTTCGCCTACCTGCGCGAGCCGCGCAACCTGCCGCGGTACTTCCCCCAGATGCGGGCCGCCGAGCCGGAAGGCGGCGACGCGGTGCACGTGGAGGCCGAAGTGGGCGGTGAACGCGTCGAAGGCGAAGCGTGGCTCACCGTCGACGAGGACGCTCGAAAGCTTTCGTGGGGCGCTCAAGGGCCGCACGACTACCACGGCGAGCTGTCCATAGACGAGCAGAATCCCGGCAGCTCCCGTCTGACCGTCGTCCTGCACAGCGTCCGTGAGGGCGAGGACGAGCAGGTGCAGCGCGGTCTGGAACAGACCGTCGCCGCCCTCGCGCACCAGGCGACCGCGGATGCCGATGTGGAGAACGCCGAGGCCGAGGGCGGTTGGACCGGCCGCTGAACCCGCCCCGTTCGCCGGTGCGTTTCGCGGTCCTTCACAGTCCACAAAGGATTTAAGACCGGACCTGCGCGCGATGGCCCACTGTGATCGGTGGGCTATCGCGCGCTTTCCTGAAACCGGTGCGGTGGGCCGAGTCTTCAGTCAGGGCTTTCGCGGCCGGAATTGCCGGATCGTGGTGCCGAGCCCCTGGATCCGTCTCGGCGGTTACCGCGTCAGGCCGGGTGGATCTTGTCCGGCCGGTGCACCGCGGTGCGCCCGGACTTGTCGCTGCGCACCAGGTACTGCGGGTCCTCGGGGGAGGCTTTCACCTTGCGCCCGCCCGCGTGGGTGTCGGTGGTGATCTTCTCCTCCACGGTACCGGTGGAGCTTTCGTTGCCCGCGTCCCACTTGACGTGGTCGCCCTTGCGGAATTCCTTGGTCATGGTTTCCTCCTCGGTAGTGGCCGGGTGGCCGGGCCTTCCAGCACCGTGCCGTCGATGTCGAACCGGGAGCCGTGGCACGGGCAGTCCCAGCTGCGTTCGGCCGCGTTGAAGCGCACGAAACAGCCGAGGTGCGTGCAGCGCAGAGAGACTCCGTGCAGTTCTCCCGCCCGGTCCCGGTACACGCCCTTGCGACCGAACCCGTCCGGCAGCACGCGGGCTTCACCGGCGGGGATTTCGCCGCTGTCGCGCGCCTCGGCCGGGACCAGCCGGTCGCCGATCAGGTCCTTGGCGACCTCGGTGTTCTGCCGCACCAGCTTCGGTGCCGACCGCAGCGAGACCCGGTGCGGGGCGAACAGGTCCCGGTACGGATTGTCCGAGCCGGTGATGCCGTCCGCGACCACCTCGGCCGCCACGGTCCCCATCGCCAGCCCCCACTTGCCGAACCCAGCGGCCACCCACAGCCGGCGTGCGCCGGGAAGGTACGGACCGGCGAGCGGGATGCCGTCGTAGACCACCGCGTCCTGTGCGGACCAGCGGTGCGTGACTTCTTCGACGTCGAAATGCCGCGAAGCGAACTCGTCCAGCGCCAGGTACCGGCCGAATCCGGCCCGCTCGCCCGCGGGGTGGCCCTGCCCGCCGAGGATGAGCCGGCCTCCGTGCGCGGCGAACGACCACAGCGGGCTGCCCGCGCTGATCGCCAGTTCACCGGGCGGAGCACCTGTCCGCAGCGTCGCCGCGACGCAGTAGGACCGCTGCACCTTCAGCCGCGGGAAGAACACCCCCCGGTCCAGGATCGGGTAGTGGGTGGCCACGACGAGGGTGCCGGCTTTGAGCACTCCGTCGTCGGTGTGGACGCGGTAGGGCCCCGTGGTGCTGACGTGCCGGACCCGGCTGTCTTCGAACACCCGGCCGCCCTCGGCCTCGACGGCTCCGGCGAGGCCGCGGACGTAATCGGCGGGGTGCAGGGCGAGCTGCCCGGGCAGCCGGACCGCGCCGTGCACCGGCACCGGCAGGTCGAGCGAGGTGACCCGTTCGACCGGCAATCCCGCCCGCGCCGCCGACTCGTACTCGTCTCGCACCGCGGCCTGCTCCCCGGCGGTGAGCGCGAACGTGGTGGCCGGCGCGCGACGCAGACCGCAGCCGAGCGGCTCCGCGAGCCGCCCGACCAGCTCCACCCCGGACTGCGCGGCCCGCGCGTAGGCGGACGCGGTCTCCGGGCCGTGTTCGCGGGTCAGGGTCGAATAGATGGTGGACTGCAGAGCGGTGACCTTGGCCGTGTTGTTGCCGGTCGCGCCTGCGGCGATGCGTCCGGCCTCCACGACGGCGACGTCGACACCTCGCCGAGCGAGCACCAGTGCCGTGGTCACCCCCGCGATCCCGCCGCCGAGGACGGCGACGTCGGCTTCTTCGCGGCCGCGCAACGGCGCCCGCCTGCTCTCACGGGCGGTGGCCAGCCACAACGACTGCTCGGCGGTGGTCGTCATCGAAGGCTCAGGCTGCCGGGTACTGGGCGTCGTGGAGCAACCGGGCGAGGTGGACGGCGTTGCGGACCAGGGTGGCGTTGGTGGAGGCGACGGTCTCGGGGGTTTCGTCGAGGTCGTTGTAGTCGCCGCCCTGCATGGCTTCGCCGTTCCAGTAGGTGCCGCCCTGGGCCGGAATGGTGAAGCCGGTGTCGTTGAGGGCCTGGAACAGATCGGCGATGATCTTGTGCGCGCCGTCCTCGTTGCCGACGGCCGCGGCGACGGCGACCTTGCCGAACATGGCCGGCCGGCCCTCACTGTCGCTTTCGGACAGTTCGGCGTCGAGCCGTTCGAGCACCCGCTGGGCCACGCTGGACATGTGCCCGACCCAGGTGGGCGTGGCCACCAGCAGGATGTCCGCCGCGGCGATCCGGCGGCGGATGCCGGGCCACTCGTCACCGTGGCCCATGTCGGCCTCCACCCCGGGCCGGACGTCGTGATCGACCACGCGCACGCTCTCGCCGTCGACGCCGTGCCGGGCGAACAGCTCGAGCAACTGCCCGGCGATCAGCTCGCTGCTGGACTTCGCGGGCGTGGGCTTGAGGGTGCAGACCAGGGCCAGTACACGCATGGACGTCTCCCGATTCGGTGGCGGTGGCATCGAAACGACCACCCGCTCATCCGGCTACCCCTCGCGCGCCCCGGCAAACCGGGACCCGGCCCGGTCCGCCCGTTCCGTGGGACGAACCCCGGGCGGCTCACGCGGTGTCACCGGAACGAGGAGTGGGTGACGGCGGGGAAATCGGCTCTGTAACGGGGAACGGAGGGCGAGCGACATCGCCTGCGGGTACAGGGGCATCGACATCGTGGGAGACGCGCGGATGCAGATCAGCGGAGCGGCTTGGGGCCGGGGCGTCGAGGACGCCGACCAGAAGGCCTACTCGGACCTGGTGACGACCGGGGACGAGAAGAAGGACCCCCTCACCGAACTCATGGTCAAGCAGTACAAGGCCTCGACGGCCGACTTCGCCCTGGAGCAGCTCGTCGCCCTCCGGGAGGTCCTTGGGCGCGGCAAGCCCACCTACATCCCGGCGTCGGACCTCGCCAAACTCGACCGGGAGATCGAAAACCGGAACGACCCGGGGTGGATCGCCGAGCAGGCTCGCAAGGCCGAGGAGCGCCGGGCCAAGCAAACGGCCACCGAAGACCGGCTGCTCCGGCAGGGCCGGGCCAAGCTGGGGGGCGACGGTGACACCTGGAGCGCCCGGGCCGGCCGGATCAAGGCCTGGTGGAAGGCGGTGAAAGCGGCCGAGAAGGAGGAGACCTGGTCGAGCGCCTTCGGCGCCAACCGCATGTCGGCCCGTCAGATCGGGTCGACCCAGACCATGGGCGGGGAGTTCACCGTCCGCAACAAGCACGCCCGCACCGATGCCCGGCGGGACCGCACGATCTTCCTCGACCGGGGGGCCACCGGCATCGGGGAACGGATGAAGCCGGGCAACTTCCACGACCCGGAGACCGGGGCGAGCCAGAAGAACGAGAAGGGACTGCACGACCTGAGCGCGTCCCTGCTGGACGGCACCAAGACCCCGTCCTCGATCCTCGCCCAGCTCAAACCGTACAAGAACTCCATCGTGGTGTTCATGCCGGTGCCGGCCGAGGAGGATCTGCAGATCTTCCACGCCATCGCGAACCTGGAGGCACCGGATGCCAAGGCCCTCGGCGACATGCGCAGCAAGCTGACGCGGGTCAAGTACGCCCAGGGCAGTGACATGCACACCACGCTGTTCGACGTCAGCGCGAGCCCCGATGAGCCGGCCCAGATCCGCTACGGAGTCACCGGCCGCGCCCACCGCAAGGGCGAGGAGGAGACCATGGCCGACGAGACCGACCTCGCCGCCCGCCGGACGAACGCCCTGGAGCACAGCGTCATCCTCAAGGACGGGGCGGTGCAGAAGGTCAACGAGATCGTGATGGCCTACCGGTCCCACGACTCCGCTCGGTTTCCCCTGTTCGCGCGGTGGAACGCGGACAAGAAGCAGTTCGACGTCATCGATCCGGACCACGAGTGGGCCGGCACCGGCGCCTACATCACCGATGCCGGGGTCTGGCACGACTGAGTGACCCCGGGCGGCTACACGCTTTGTCCGGCGCGCGAGTGCTCGGCGGTGTCGACGATCGATCGGGCGAGCTGCGCGAAAACCAGGTCGTGCAGGGGTTTCTGCAGATACCAGTAAGCGGTGCCGAGGGTGCCCGCCGGGGTGAAGCGGACGGTCTGCTCGAATGCGGTCCCGTCCTGCGCCGGCTCCGCCCGCAGGGTCAGCTCCACGGTTCCCGGGAGCTGCATGTCGGCGGTCAGGACCAGTTCCCGGCGCTGATCGTCACGGCTGCGCACGGTCCAGAAATCCACCACGTCGCCGGGCCGGAGGTGCTCGGGGCGGCCGCGGTACAGCCCGGCGCCGCCGATGAGCTGGTCGAGCAGTCCGCGCAAGGCCCAGGCGGTGGCCGGTGCGAACGGTTGGCGGTGGCCGCCCAATCCGACGATCGACTGCCAGACGCGGTCGGCGCTGACCGGCGTGCGGAGGGTGTGCTTGCCGTAGTGGGCCGGTCCTTCCGAAGGCGGCCGAACCGGCGAGGAAAGCGCTTCACGCAGCGCGTTGTCGAGAGTCGGCGAGCCACCCGGAGGGTGGGGGAGAATCGTTTCGGCCGCCGTGTCCACGGGGAGCAGGTCGTGCTCGAGCGAAGCGAACAGAGGCGCCGCGACGCCCTTGGACACCGGGGTGAACAGTTCGGTGGCCCGGGCGGCCAGGCTGTGGGACCACAGCACCGCCGGCGGCATGACGGGCACCGGGCGGCGCAGCACGCGGGCGCACCGCCGCACCAGCTCACGGTAGGTGACCGGCTCCGGGCCGCTGAGGTCGAGCCGGCCGCGGACCGGGACCGCGTCCACCACGGCCCGCAGGTAGTGGCGCACGTCGGCGAGGGCCACCGGCCTGCTGCGGTGCCGCATCCAGGCCGGACACGGCACCACCGGGAGCCGCGCGATCCGGGCCAGCACCTCGATCCCGGTCGAGCCCTCGCCCACGATCAACGACGCTTGCAGGATCGCGGCGGGCACCTCGCCGGAGAGGAGGATGTCGGCGACTTCCGAGCGTGAAGCGAGGTGCGGCGAGGTCCGGCCGATCGGACGTGGCCCGCTGAGGTAGACGATCTGGCCGACGCCCGCCTCCGCGGCGGCGGCGCAGAGGCCGGCCGCGATCAGGCGGTCTCGTTCGGCGAAATCACGCTCGCTCAACGAGTGGATCAGGTGGAACACGACGTCTGCGTCCCGGACGACCGCTCGAAGCGCTTCGGTGTCCGTCGCGTCTCCCGGCACCACCTCGACGCCAGGGGGGAACCGGTGTTCCCCGGACCGGCTCAGCACCCGCACGCGGTGCCCGGCGGAGAGCAGGTCGGCGGTGAGGTGCGCGCCGATGAACCCCGACGCGCCGAGGACGACACACCGGACCCCCGCCGCCTGGTCCCGCTTCGATGCATCCACGATGCAAATCTAACCTTCGAAGTGGCCCGCCGCGCGATGAAGATCCGGTTCTCGGCGTTCTCGCTCGTGCGGTTCGATTCGGGCCAGGTGCATCGGCGATTCGCCGGGCGAAACCACCGGAACCGGTGAGTGCGCGGAGCCGGTTCCCCCCGTCCGAGCGGAGCGGTCCGCAGTGGGCCAGCTCGCCGGGGCAGCGGCTAGCGGCGGGCGGCCAGCAGGTGGTCGTCGCCGACCTGCCACAGCGGGGCCACGGCAGCGAACCCGGCTGACTTGAGCAGTTCGATGTGCTCGCCGACGGTGAGGCCGTTGCCGTGGTGGCTGGGCTCGGCCGGGGATTCCGCTTGGGCCGCAGCGGATTCTCGTTCGGCGATGCGGTCTGCGCGGGCTTGGGCGAGCTGGGTGAAGTGGGGGTCGGCAACGATCGCGTCCCACCACTGGCGCCATTCGTCCGTGGCACTGGGCCCGCCGAGATCGGCCTCGACCCATTGGGCGGCCGATCCGTAGCAGGCGCGGGCCAGGCCGGGCAGCAGCGGATCCGAGTCGATGCCGATGACCGTGGCCGAGGGGAGCCGCTGGCGCAACCGGCCAGGGGGCCCGGACCGCAGCCGAGATCGACGACGACCGGATGGGGCCCGCCCTCCAGCGCGGCTGCGGCCCCCGACGCACCTCGCCGATCTCGGCTGCGGGAGTACGCCGATCGGCTGCGTTCGGTGTTCACCGCGGTGGACGCCGGGCGGATCGACGATGCCTGCGAGCGCGTCAACGCGCTGCTGCGGGACACCCGGGCGGCCCCGGTGCTCACCCGGCACGACGACGAGCCGTGGCACCTGCACTTCCACGCCGCGGGGGAGGACTGGGCCCGCAGCTGGGCCGCATCGATGGCGACCGCTCTCGCGGTGGTGCTGGGCAACCCGGTGTCCGACCGCCTCGGGGTGTGCACCGCGTCCGCCTGCGACCGGGTGTTCGTCGACACCTCCCGCAACGGCACCAAGCGGTTCTGCTCTACCGCCTGCCAGAACCGGGTCAAGGCGGCGGCTTTCCGCGCCCGCCGGCGGGGCTGACCGAGTCCGCTCGGGGGTGACGGGCCGGGGCCGCACGACCGGGCTTTCGCCTGGATGAGGCTCGCCGGAGCGGTTCGCCGCGGTCGAACGAAGACGCCTGCGGTGAGCCATGCCCGCTGCGGACGATTCCGCACGAAGCTCGTTCTCATTCGCTCATGTGCAGGTGCTGATGTCACCGGAAGCCACCGAGTATCACTCTTTTGATATTGATAATCATTATCATGTCCATTAGGTTCGTTTTGGGCGCGCCCAGCGCGGCTGGGTGGAAGGTGCCGCTCAATCCTCGGTACACCGGTTCGGCGGGAAGGTTTCGATGCGTGAGCGTGCGGTCGCACGCGCCCTGGGGGCGTGCGTGGCGATGGTGCTGGTCGTGAGCGGATGCGCGCCGGTGGCGCGATCCGGCGGCGGGATCCGGGTGGTGACGACGACCGGCATCCTGGCCGACCTGGTCCAGGCCGTGGGCGGTGACCGGGTGCGGGTCGGCTCGATCGTCCCCGCCGGTGGGGATCCGCACTCCTACGAGCCGACCCCGGCGGACGCGAAACGGGTGGCGCAGGCCGACGTCACGTTCACCAACCACCTGCTGCTGGAGGAACAGCGCCTCATCAAGGCGGTCGACGCCAACGCCCGCGAAGGCACGCCGAACGTGTCGCTGGCCGAGGACTCGGAATCCTACGGGGCGCACGTGATCCCGCTGGTGGAGAACGTCGGGCTGGACGTGCTGTGGCTCGGGCTGCGGGTGCGCGGCGAAGGCGCGCGGTTCGGCGCCACGCGCACCTCGGAGATCCGGCTCTTCGCGACCGCACTGGAGGGTCCGGGCTCCCTGACCGCGTACCTGACGGAGTCGCTGGGACAACCGGACGTGTACTTCTCCTCGGCCGACGGCTTCGACGGGCGTGATTCGACGACGCTGCCGCCCGCGGCCCACACCCACCTCAACTGGGCGTTCAGCGCGCCGGGGCTGTACCAGCTGACCCTGCGCGCTCAGCTCGACGAGCCCGCCGGTGCGCCGAAACCGCTGGGACAGGCCACTTTCACCTTCGCCGTCGGAGTCGATCCCCAGACCGCGGCGCCGGGCCGGCGCGTTCTCGACCGGGGGCACACCGACCTGACCGTGGATCTGGACCAGGGCCGGCTCTACACCTTCAACGACGCCACCGGCGGCACCACGCAGGAGGAGATCGCGGCGCCGGACGCCGTGATCGAGGTGCCGAACAAGGCGATCGACCAGGTTCCCGGCGATCCGCGGTACGCGTTCCTCGGTGCCCCGGGCGCGCGGATCTTCCAACTGCCCCAAGCGGTTCTGGGCAAGCACGTGCACGGTGAGATCGACCCGCACCTGTGGCAGGACGCGCAGAACGTCGCGGCCTACGCCCAGCTGATCCGCGACACGCTGAAGAAGGTCGACCCCGCAGGCGCCGAGGTCTACGACCGCAACACCGCCGGGTACCGGCGGCAGCTCGACGACCTCGACGGTTACCTGACCCGCACCATCGCCACCATCCCGCCGGGGAACCGGCAACTGGTGACGACCCACGACGCGTTCGGCTACCTCGCCGACGCCTACGGCTTGAAGATCGCCGGCTTCGTGGTGCCCAACCCGGCGCAGGAGCCGAGCGTGGCGGACGTCCGCAAGCTGACCGAGACCATCCGGAACCTGCACGTGCCCGCGGTGTTCACCGAACCCAACCTGGCGCAACGGGCCTCGACGCTGATCCAGGTCGCCCACGACCTCGGCGCGCAGGTGTGCTCGCTCTACGGCGACGCCTTCGACGCGAACACCCGCACCTACCTCGCCATGATGCGGCACAACGCCGACGAGCTGGCCCGCTGCCTGGGAGGAACCCGATGAAGCGCCCCGGGCGATGGATCGCCCTCACCGCAGTGGCCGCCGCCCTGGCGTCGTCCGCTCCCGCCGCGGCGCAGGAAACCGCCGCCGACGCCCCGCCGGGCCGCGTGGTGGTCGCGGACGGCCACGTCGACCTGGGCCCGCGGTTCGCCGCCGGTGCCTGGACGATCGAGATCCGCGACGACACCGGTGCCGCGCCGGTGTGGCGCCACCTCGAAGACGTGGTTCTGCACGCGGGTGCGGGCGCGCGGGCCGAAGTGCCCCAGGGCGGGGAGTACGCCTTCCTCGGCGCACCGGGAAGTCCGGTGTGGCTGCTGCCGCAGACCCAGCGCGCGGGCACGGTGTGGCCGGGCTGGAACACCCAGGACCCGGGGACCACGGCCAAGGTCGGCCGCGAGGTGACCTGGCGCCTGCGCTCGGTCCAGGGCCCCGGTTCGTTCTCGCTGTTCCTCACCGGCGCGTTCGGGGCGCCGCGGGTGGTGTTCGACTCGCGGAAACCGCTGCCGCAGGAGACCGGCATCGAAGCCGGCAGCCACGTGCACGGCAACTGGGCCTTCGGCGCGGCGGGAACCTACCTGCTCGGCCTCGAGATGAGTGCGCTCACCGTGGACGGCGGGCGGGTGAGCGACGACCGCGTGCTGCGGATCCACCTCGGGGACGGGGACCCGGCCTCGGCCTTCGCCGTGGCCCCGCCCGCCGGGGCGAATCAGGCCCCCGGGGGTGCCCCGATCCTGGTCTGGGCCATCGGCGCGCTGGTGGTGGCCTCGGGCCTCGGAGCCCTCGTGGTGCTCCTGGTCCGGCGCCGGGCGCGGCGAGCGGAGGTGGGCTGAGATGGCCGGACCGCCACTGGCGCTCGGCGGCGTCTCGGTCGAACTCGGTGGCCGGCTGGTCCTGCACGACGTCGACCTCGAGCTGGACGAGGGCGAACTGGTCGGGCTCATCGGGCCGAACGGAGCCGGGAAGACCACCCTCCTGCGCACGATCCTGGCCCTGCAACCGGCGCGCTCGGGCCGGCTCCGCGTCGGCGGCCGGGCCCCCGCGCAGGCGCGCGGCACCGTCGGCTACGTCCCGCAGCGGCACGAGTTCGCCTGGGACTTCCCGATTTCGGTGGAGAAGGCGGTCCTGACCGGCCGGGCGCACCGGCGGCGCTGGGGCCGGCCCGCGGGCCGCGAAGATCGCGAAGCCGTGCGGGACGCGCTGCGGCGCGTGGGCCTGGCCGAGCTCGCCACCCGGCCGGTCGGTGAGCTCTCCGGCGGGCAGCGGCAACGGGTCCTCGTGGCCCGGGCCCTGGCCATGCGGCCCCGGCTGCTGCTGCTCGACGAGCCGTTCACCGGGATCGACGTGCCCACCCAGGACGCGCTCACCGAACTCCTTTCACACCTGCGCACCGAGGGGACCGCCCTGCTGATGACCACGCACGACCTGGCCGCGGCCGCGGGCCTGTGCACCCGGTTGTGCCTGCTGAACCGCACCGTCATCGCCGACGACGCGCCGGCCCGGCTCGCCGACGCCGACGTGTGGCTGCGCGCCTTCGGCCTGGCCCGGTCCGAGCACTTGCTGCGCATCCTGGGCGGTACGGCGTGAACGGGGTGCTGGATTTCCTCACCGAGCCCTGGGCCTACGACTTCTGGCGCCGGGCCCTGCAGGTCGCCCTGATGTCGGGCGTCGTGTGCGGGGTGATCGGCAGCCACGTCGTGCTGCGCGGGATGGCGTTCATCGGCGACGCGGTCGCGCACTCGGTGTTCCCCGGCGTCGCGGTCGCGTTCGTGTCCGGCTTCGACCTCGTCGTGGGCGGCGCGGTCGCGGGCCTGCTGACCGCCCTGCTGGTCGCGGTGGTCTCCCAGAACCGGCGGCTCAAGGAGGACTCGGTGATCGGGATCTTCTTCGCCGCCGCGTTCGGGCTGGGCATCGTGGTGCTGTCCACCGCCCCCGGCTACAGCGGTTCGCTCGAATCCTTCCTGTTCGGCTCGATCCTCGGCATCAGCGACGGCGACGTGCGCAACGTGGCCGTGGTCGGGGTGGTGCTGCTGGCGCTCGCCGCGCTGCTGCACACCAAGCTGGTCGCCGCCAGCGTCGACCGCGAACAGGCCCGGGCGCTGGGGCTGCCGGTGCTCTGGCTGGACATCGCGCTCTACACCATGGTCACGCTCGCGATCGTGATCTCCCTGCAGGCCGTGGGGAACGTGCTCGTGCTGGCCCTGCTGATCACCCCGGCCGGCGCGGCCCGGCTGCTGACCGACCGGCTGGGCGTGATGATGCTGCTCGCCCCCGTGATCGGTGCGGGCAGTTCGGTGGCCGGGCTCTACCTGTCCTACCGCTGGGATCTCGCCGCGGGCGGGCTCATCGTCCTCACGGTCACCGCGGTGTTCCTGCTGTGCTGGTTCTTCGCGCCGCGGCACGGACTGCTGGCGAAGCTGAGAACGCGCACCCGCCGGGCTTCGCCGGCGCCGGTTCCCGAGGCTCCGTGAAACCGTTTTTCCCACCCAGAGAAAGGAAATTCATCATGCGATTGACCCGGGTTGTCCAGGTGGCCGCGGTCACGGCCGTGACCGTGCTCGGCGGAGCGACCATCGCGCAGGCCGCTCCGGTCGTGATCTCCTCCGGCCACGTCGACGTGGTCGAGGCCGAGTACGAGGACGGCGCGCTCGAAGTCCACCTGCACGACCACACGGTGGACCCGGCGGTGGACCGGGACCCGGCCGCGGTGGTCCTCGAGGCCGTGCCGGGCACCAAGACCACGGTGCCCTCGGCCGCGGCGTACCGGTTCCTCGGGACCGCGGGCAGCCCGGTGTGGGTGCTCCCGCAGGACCAGCGGGCCGGTGTCCTGTTCGCCGGGCTGAGCGCGGAGAACGTCCAGGCGGGCACCTTCGCCGGCGACAAGCTCGACTTCGCGCTCACCCGGGCCACCGGGCCCGGCCGGGTTTCGGTGTTCGACACCGATGCCGCCGGTTCGCCGACCGTGCTCTACCACAGCGGCGACGGGCTGCCCGACGTGCACACCGTCCACGCCGGCGACCACCACCACACGAACTGGGCCTTCACCGCCGCCGGCACCTACACCCTCACCTTCGACGTCACCGCCACCCGGTCCGACGGGACGGCGGTCGACTCCGGGCCGGCCACCTACACCTTCAAGGTCGACGCCTGAGCGGCGGACCACCGCCGTCGAAGAAGCCCGTGCGGCCCGGATCCTTCCGGGCCGCACGGCGCCCACCCCCGTCAAGGACAGGACATGACTGCTCTCAGCGGAACCCTCTGCGGCGTGCTCGCGCTCGCGCTCGGCCCGGCCGGTGCGGGCCCGGCTGCCGCCCCGTCTTCCCCGCCGGGGGCGCCCCTCGCCCAGCTCGCGGTGGTGACCGTCGACGACAGCGCCGTGCGCGTCCGGGTCACCGACGGGGTGGATCCCGCCGGTGTCGTGCTGCACGCCCGGGCGTGGACCGCGGTGACCGACGGCGCGGGCGGGCTGCCCGGCTGGGACACCACGGACCTGCCCGCGAACGCCCCGGAAGTGCGCTGGACGCTCGACTCCGTGCAGGGACCGGGCCGATTCCTGGCCTACACCGGCGACGGCGACCAGGTCGTGACCCGCTTCGACAGCGCCGCCGCGAAGATCGGCGGACCGCAGACCTACGCCATGCCCGCCGGATCGCAGGGGGACTTCGGCTGGGTCTTCGACACCCCCGGCCGGTACCGGGTCGCGTTCAGCGTGGCGGCCACGCTCGGCTCGGGCCGTTCGGTGGTCACACCGGCGGTCTACACCGCCGACATCGCCGACATGCAGGCCCCGTCCACACTGGCCCCGTCGCCGACCCCCACCACCACCGGTGAAGAGCCGGTGCCCGGGCCGGCCCCGGCGCGCGCGGCGGTGGCCGCCGGAGCGCCGCAGGTCCGGGAGCCGGGCACGCCCACCGGAGACACCGCGTCCGGCCGGGTGGTGCTCGGCGAAGGTCACGTCGACGCGCTGGCCCCGCGGCTGGTGGACGGCAAGTTCCAGATCCAGGTCAAGGACGGTACCCAGGCCAGGAAGGTGACCTGGCGGCGTCCGGCGGACGTGGTGTTCCAGGTGCGCCCGGCCGCGCGGTTCCCGTTGCCCGGCCGGGACCAGCTCGCGTTCGCCGGGCGGCCGGGCGATCTCGTCTACCTCATTCCCCAGGTTCAGCAGGACGGGGTGGTCTGGGCGGGCTGGAGCACCGAAGCGCTGACTGCGCGGCAGATCGCGGGCCCGGTGACATATGCGCTCACCGCGGTCGAAGGCCCCGCGCCCGTGGCGATCTTCACCACGGGCACCTTCGGCGACGAGAAGCTGCTCCTGGGCAACTCTCCCGGCACGCCGACGACCATGCCGGTACCGCTGGCCACGCACGCCCACGCCAACTGGATCTTCCCGAAGGACGGCATCTACCGCCTGACCTTCACCCTCACCGCGCGAGCGGCGGATGGTGGCACCTACACCGACACCCAGACCTACGGCTTCGCCGTGGGGAACGCCGATCCGGCCCGTGCGTTCGAGTCCGGCACGCGTCCGGGCGGCCCGGACAGCCCGGGTGGTGCGCAGGCCCAGCCGCGGACCGGTTCCGGCCCGGCCGAGTCCGCCCACCCCGCGCTCGCCCGAACCGGGGTGGGCGTGCTCCTGCCCCTCGGTGCGGCCGGGGTCCTGCTCGGTGGCGGCGCCGGGCTCGTGCTCTTCGCGAACCGCCGCCGCGCCCACCGGGGCGGGGTCCGCTGATGCGCGCCCGGGGCGGTCCCTCCGGACTGTTCGCCGGAATCCTGACGCTTCTGCTGATCACCGGTGTGCTCGCGCTGGGCGGGGGACCGGTGGCCGCCGCGGCCCGGCCGGACCCCATCGCCCCCGGAGGGGTCGGCGAGACGGTGCCCTCCGGCACGAAGTTCGTGCTCGACCACGGCCACATCGACGTCCTGGCCCCCGTGCTCGACGGCCGCTCGCTGCGGATCGAGTCCAAGGACGGCTCGGTGCCGGGCGCGCCGGTGAAGTGGCGCGATCCCGAAGACCTGGTGCTGCACGTGCGGCCCCAGACCACGTTCACGGTCCCGGATCGCCCGGACTTCGCCGAGATCGGTACCCCCGGGCAGACGCTGTGGACCATCCGGCAGCAGGAGACCGAACTGGCCACCACCGTGTGGGCGGGCTGGAGCACCGAGGTGATCGATCCGCCCGGCCACGCGCAGTTCGCCGGCGACCACCTCGACTGGCGCCTCGACGCCGTCGACGGTCCCGGCGTCGCGGCGCTGTGGATGAACGCCACCTTCGGGGCGGGGCCCCGGATGCTGCTCGACGGCGCGAAACCACTACCGCAGAGCACGCCGATGGCGGTGTTCACGCACAGCCACGTGAACTGGACCTTCAGCGCGCAGGGGGTGTACCGGATGACCTTCACCGTGGCCGGGGCCCTCACCGACTCCACGCCCGTGAGCGACACGGTGACGCTCGCCTTGGCGGTCGGCGACGTCGACCCTTCGGGCGTCGCCCCCGGGGACGGGACCCCACCCCCGACCTCGTCCACTGCGCCGACCTCGCCGACTGCGCCGACCCAGCCGACCTCATCGTCGGGTCCATCGAGCACCCCGAGCACCCCGGCCCCCTCGACGAAGCCCGGCGCCCCCCGGGACGACCTCGAACCGGCGGCGATCGTGCTCGACTCGGGGCACGTGGACGCCGTCGCCCCGCGCCTCGCCTCGGATGGCCGGCTGCGCGTGGACATCAAGGACAGCACCGGCCTCGGCGGCGCGGGGGTGCCCGAACCGGCCTGGCGGTCCCCGGACCGCACGGTGTTCCACGTCCGGCCCGCCGCCCGGCAGACCGTGCCCGACGATCCGGTGTTCGCCTTCCTCGGCCGAGCCGGTGCGCCGGTGTGGCTGATCCCGCAGACGCAAGACCCGGGGATCGTGTGGGCGGGCTGGAGCACGGAGGCCCTGGCCCCGGACCGGGTGCCCGCCGGTGTCGACTGGAGCCTGGACTCGATCGAAGGCCCCGGTAGCGTCGCCCTGTTCCAGAACGACGCGGCGGGCGGTATCGCCAGCACGGTGTTCGACAGCCGGAAGGCGCTGCCCCAGTCGGTCCACGTGGCCCTCGGTCTCCACGCGCACGCCAACTGGGCGTTCTCGGCCGAAGGCCTCTACCACCTGAACTTCACGGTCGCCTCCGCGAGCCCGGACGGGCGGCCCCTGCGCGACACCGAGGTCTACCACTTCGCGGTCGGCAACGTCGACCCGCGGGCCGCGTTCCCGCCCGGGGTCACCCCAGGGCCCAATCCGTCCACTTCGGACAGTGCCCGCCCGTCCGGGAACGGCGGTGGGCCCACCCCCTCCGCGCCGGTCTCCCGGGACGCCGGAGCGGAAAACCGGGGTCTCGCCCGGACCGGCGTCGAGCGGGGGACGTTCGTCGCACTGGGCCTGGGCACGATACTGGCCGGCACCGGTTTGCTCGCTCTGGTCCGGCGAAGGCGTCATTCCGACCGGCGGGACCCGTGGACGTGACCCCGTTGCCGTGGGGTCATCGGACCAGGCGGACGGTCTTCGCGGCGGGGACGAAGGTCGCCGTCTGGCCCCGCGTCAGGGCGACGCTGTCGGTCTCCAGGCCGTCGCCGAACGCGACCAGGCGGTCGGATTCGACCTCGATGGCCAGCGGCGCCGAGGTCAGCTCGCCCTCGGTGTGCCCGGTCCCGGTCGTCGGGGACGGCCACGCCTCGCGGACGAACCAGACCAGCCGGGCCTCGCCGGGGGCGGGCAGGCGCAGTCCGCTGTGGCGTTCGCGCCAGACCGAGCCGCACCAGCCGGTCGCGCCGGTGCCCGTGCCGACCAGGATCCCCGAGGACGCCTGGCGTTCCGCCGGCCCGCCACCGACCCCCAGCCGGTAGCGGGCCGTCTGGTGCCCGGCGTGGCCCAGGTAGATCTCGTTGAGCGCGAGCAGCCGCTGGCCGTCGTCCGCGGTCAGCTCGGCCATCGTCCGGTGCTCGACGTCCCCGGTGGCGCGGATCAGGTCCGCGACCGCGGCCGCCGGGTGCTTGACCAGCACCCCGGGCGCGCCGGGGGTCACGCCGATCACCGGCTGGCCGTCGAGGTACTTGGCGACGTTCGCGATCAGCCCGTCCTGGCCGACCGCGACGACGACGTCCTCCGGGGTGAACAGGAACCGGTCGAGGTCGGCCCGTTCGACCTCGCCGCGGCGCCAGTCGAGCGGGATCGCCGCCGACGCCGCGGTGAGCGCCGAGCGCAGGGCGGTGTCGGCTTCGGACACTTCGGCGAGGTCGCGCCCGCGCGTGCGCAGGAAGAACTCCGCCTGGCCGCGCGTGCCGTGCCGGGCCAGCAGTTCGTCGAGCTCGGTGCGCCGGTGCACCAGCACCACGCGCGGGGCGAGGCTCACGACCGCACGCCCAGCTTGGTCAGCAGCGGGGCGAGCAGGTCCGGGGTCACCGTGAGGCTGTCGATCCGCGGCAGGTGGCCGGCCAGCTCCTTGAGCGCCAGCCCGGTGAGCACGCTCTCGGGCACGTCGCGGTAGGCCGCCAGCCGCGCGGCTTCACCGGCGGCGTCCGCCTCGCCGAGGGCTCGCCGGCCGTCGGCTTCCACGAGGGTCAGGCGCTCCTGGCGCGTCGCCTGGGCCTCGGTCTCGATCCGGTTGGCCGCGGCGGCCTCTTCGGCCTGGCGGCGGGCGTTCGCGCCGCGCTGGGTGAGCAGCTGCTCCTCCCGGCGGGCCAGCTCGATCTGGTTCTGCAGCTCGTTTTCGCTGATGGCGCGCTCGCGTTCGACGGCCAGCGCGCGGCGCTCGTAGGTCGCCCGGTCGGCTTCCTGCTGCACCTTCTCCCGCGCGGTCGTCTGCAGGGCCTTCTCGACCTCGGGCTCGGCCCGGATCGCCACCACGCGGACGTCGGCGACGGCCGAGCCGGTCTGCGCGAGCCGGGTGTCCTCCTCGGCCAGCCCCGCGCGGATCCGATCGCGCACCGCGCTCACCCCGTCGGCCAGCGCGGTGGCCAGGTCGATGCGGGTGAGGACCTCCACGGCGTACTGCTGGACGTTCTCGGTGAGCAACCCGCTGATCTGGGCCAGCGGGTCGCTCCTCCAGCGTCCGGTGTTCGGGTCGATGGAGAAGTCGATGCGCTGCGCGGCGAGCCCGGGGTCCTCGATCCGGAAGGTCAGGGCGAGCTGGACGGTGACGTCCTGGAAGTCGGCCGTGCGGGCGTGGAACAGCAGCGGCAGTTCCCGGTCGTCGACGGGGACCTCGGAGATGACCGCGGTCAGCGGCCGGTACCAGAACGACAGCCCCACGCCGTCGTGCGCGAGCCGGCCGCGGTGGTGGTGGCGGATGTGGACGGTGGTGGCGCCCCGCAGGTGCCGGAACCCGAAGCGGCGGTTGATGTCGGCCATGTGCCCTCCTCTTATCGTCGTGGTGACGATATGGGAGGACGAGCCTTGTCGTCAAGCTGACGATTACCGGGTAGGGTGGTGGCATGGGTCACCCTCCGTTCGCCGTCACCGTCGATCTCGTCGTGCTCACCCTGACCGGGGACGAGCTGTGCGCGCTGGTGGTGCGCCGCGGGATCGAGCCGTACCGGGGGGAGTGGGCGCTCCCGGGTGGCTTCGTCCGCGAGGGCGAGGACCTTTCGGACGCGGCCCGCCGGGAGCTGGCGGAGGAGACGGGGCTGGCGCCGGGGACCGTCCACATCGAACAGCTCGCCGGGTACGGCGCACCGGACCGCGATCCGCGGATGCGGGTGGTGACGGTGGCCCACCTCGCGCTGGCGCCGGACCTGCCGGTGCCGCGCGCGGGCACGGACGCGGCGGAGGCCCGGTGGGCGCCGGTCCGGTCGCTGGGCGCCGAGCACCTGGCGTTCGACCACGACCGCATCCTCGCCGACGGCCTGGAACGGGCCCGCGCGAAGCTGGAGTACACGCCGCTGGCGACGGCGTTCTGCCCGCCGGAGTTCACGGTGGCGGAGCTGCGCCGGGTGTACGAGCTGGTCTGGGCCACCCGGCTCGACCCGCGCAACTTCCACCGGAAGGTGACCGGGGCCGACGGCCTGCTGGAGCCGACCGGCCGCACGACCACCCGCGACGGCGGCCGGCCGGCCCGGCTCTACCGGCGCGGAAAGGCCGAACTGCTCCACCCGCCCATGCTGCGGACCGCCGCGTAACGGCCGAACGCCGCCGCCGCGCCGGGTTCCCGCAGAAGCACGGCCCGGGCTACGGCCGGTCGGCGGGCAACTCGTCGGCGATGCCGCGCCTCCCGTCGAGGCCGGGCCGCCGCTTCCGGGGAAAACCCCTTGGGCGGCGGCCCGGGTGCTGTTCGCTCAGGCGGCGGGCGGGGTGCCGAAGGGGGCGCTCCACGCCTGGTTGGGCTGGTCGGTGCCGCAGGCGTAGGTGGCGACGGTGGAGGAGGCGTCACCGACGTCGCCGCCGTAGACGTCCAGGCAGGTGCCGCTGCCCTGGGTCAGGTGGCCGGAGCGGTGGTAGGCCCACACCTGCTTGACGTCCGAGCCGTCGCAGGGGGCGAGCCGGGCCCCGGAGGGGTCGGCGGCCAGGCACAGCGACGGGGCGGCGTAGGAGGAGATCAGCCCGCTCGGCTGCCGGACCCACTGCTGGTTGCCGCCACCGGTGCACGCGTACAGCGCGACCTCGGCCCCGGGGGTGGCGCCCCGGTAGGCGTCCAGGCAGAGCGCGGACTTCTGGAAATCGGCCTGCGCGGCCTGGATCTGGCCGGTGGGCCGGGCCGCGCCGCACGAGCCGGGCGTGATGGTGTACATCGCGTTGTCGTGCGCGGTGATCGTGGCGGTGAGCGAGCCCGTCACGTTCTGGTTCCCGTGGCTCCACAGGTTGCGGGCGGTGCGGGTGCAGCCCAGGTTCCCGAAGCCGACGCGCCCGAGGTCGAGGGAGTAGGTGGTGGAGGTGGCGTTCTTGTTCAGCACGACCACCGCCCGGCCGCCGCCGGCCAGCGGCTTGACCACGACGTCGATGCCCGAGGTGGCGGAGGCGTTGTCGCGGGCGGCGAGGTAGCCGCCCGCCCCCAGCGGGTCCTGGTCGACGGCGATGATGTCGCTGTTGGTGAGGATGCCGAGCTGGGGCGCGTACCCGGTGGGGTCGGCGGCCAGCTTGCGGACGTCGGTGCTGATCTCCAGCGGCGAACCCATCGCCGACCACAACGCGAACTGGCTGCGCTGCTCGGGCAGGGTGAGCTGGCCGTTGTCGCCGATCAGCAGCATGTCGGCGTCGCCGAAGTCGCCGGGGGCGTCGTAGCGGGCCAGCGCCACGGTGTCGGTGAAGTTCTGGTAGACGCCGCCCTCGTAGTAGTCCGCGCCGTGCGGCCAGTCCCAGGCGTTCGCCGGCGAGGGGTGCCGGACGGCGATGTCGGGGCTGACCCGCCACATCTGGCCCAGGCCCCGCACGTAGTCCATCGCGTCGTACTTGCCCGGGCTGTCCGGGCCGAAGCCGGCCGGGGCGGACTCGTTGAGCAGGATCTTGCGGCTGCGGCCGGTGGTCGCGGTCTTCAGCGCGTTCGCGACCTTGGTCAGCTCGCCCTGGCGGTTGCCGCTGTCGGTTCCGCAGTTGTCCACCTTGAGCGAGTCGATCCCCCAGGCGGCCAGCGAAGTGGCGTCCGCCTGCTCGTGGCCCATGATTCCGGCCGCGACGCCTTGGCAGGTGTTGACGCCTGAGGTGGTGTACAGCCCGGCGAGCATGCCCTGGCTGTGCACGTAGTTCGCGTACGCGGTCAGCTCGGAGTCGAAGCCGGGCTGGCTGCTGGAGCCCCATCGGGCCGCGCCGTGCAGGTAGCCGGAGGAGTTGCGCTGCATCCAGCAGTCGTCGACGGTGAGGTTGGTGTAGCCGGCGGCCACCAGCCCGGTGTCCTTCATGGCCTTGGACTGGTCCTGCATGAACTGCTGGAAGGAGTAGCCGCTGCTGGTGCCGTCCAGCCGGGTCTGCGCGCCGCAGGTGAACCGGGCCCAGTTGTTGAAGCCCATCATCGGTTTCACCCCGACGGCCGTGTCGGTGTTCGCGGCCACCGGGTCGGCGGCGGCGGGGGACAGCGCCGCCGTGACGCCCGCGGCGGACAGGGCCAGTGCGGAACCGAGCCGGATCAGCCGGTGTCGCCATCTCATGGGACCAACTCCTTCGAGCGGAAGGGAAGCCTGCCGGACGGTGACGCAGACGGTAACTCTCATCCCGGCCGTATGCAATAAGCTGCTTTCCATTAAGCTTGAATGAACATTTTCATGCAAGAAAAGCGGAGTTCGGCGCACTCGGCTTACCGGTTCACCGGGCCGGGAGCAGGCGGCCGTCTCCGGCGAGCGCCGTCTCCGGCCTCCGCTCACGGTCCCCGCCGCCGCGCCGGGAACCCGCTCGGTCAACGACTTTCGCCGGGTTCGGCCCAGGGCCGGCCCCCGTACCATCGGCCTCACCGAAATCCCCGAGGCGCAACGGATCGCCGCCGAGCCACGAAGGAGAACCACCATGCGAGCCCCCCGGATCGGCCCGTTCGCCGCCGCCGCGCTGGCCTGCGTCACCCTGGGCACGGGCCTGGCCGCCCCCGCCGCGGCCGGCAGCCTGCCGGGTTTCGACACCTGGCTCGCCGACGTCCACCAGGCCATGAGCGGCGGCACCCAGTACCTCGACGACCGCACGCAGCGCGGCGGCTCGAAGCTCGCGATCGTCACCGACATCGACAACACGGCGCTCGAAACGTACTACCGGCCGGGTCACGCCACCCAGGACGTGCTCGACTTCGCCGAGCACGCCAAGAGCCTCGGCGTGAGCGTGCTGGTGGCGAGCTACCGCAGCGACGCCTCGGACGCGAAGAACGCCCTGACCGGCGTCGGGTACCCCGTGGACCGCGTCTGCGTCCGCACGAGCGGCGAAAAGCACGCAACGGACACGAAACAACGCTGCCGCAAGGAGTACGCCGCGGCCGGGTACACGATCATCGCCAACGTCGGCAACCGCCCCGGCGACTTCACCGGCGGCAACTACGAGAAGGGGTTCAAGCTCCCGGACTACGACGAGCAGTTGTCCTGACGGGATCCCTCACCACGGCGACGTACGGCCTTCGAACGCGGCGATGGCGGGAGCGTCCACAAAGGATCTGCCCGGCCGGGGCGATCCGGCCGCCGGAGTTGACCGGAAACCACAAGGTTTCCTATCGTGGACCGGGTGGAACGGGTGTTCAGGGCGTTGGCGGATCCGACGCGCCGGGAGCTGCTCGATGAGCTGTTCCGGCGGGACGGGCAGTCGCTCACCGCGTTGGCGAGCCGGTTCGCGATGACCAGGGTCGCCGTGGCCAAGCACCTTCGCCTGCTCGAAGAGGCGGGTCTGGTCGTGTCCGGCCGGCGGGGCCGGGAGAAGCTGCACCTCCTGAACCCCGTGCCGATCCGGCTGCTCCACGACCGCTGGGTCGGCAAGTACACCGAGACGTGGGCCGCCGGTCTCGTCGGCCTGAAACGACAGCTGGAGACCGCCATGGAAAAGGTGTTCGAGATCTTCATCCGCACCGCGCCGCAGCGGCTGTGGGAGGCGATCACCGATCCCGGGACGCGGGCGCGGTTCCAGTTCGGCGCACGCGTGGAATCGGACTGGACCGAGGGCTCCGCCTACCGGGTCACCCACGCCGGGGCCGGCGGGTTGATCGAGGGGGAGAACCTGGAGCTCGACCCGCCCCGGCGGCTCGTGCAGACCTACCACGCCGTCTGGGACGACGACGTCGCCGCCCAGGCCACCAGCCGGGTGAGCTGGCAGATCGAGCCGGTCGGCGACAGCTGCCGGCTCGTCGTCCGGCACGACCGGCTCGCCGCCGACGCCGACGAGCGCCTCTACGGTGGCTGGCCGATGATCCTGTCCGGGCTCAAGACCTGGCTGGAGACCGGCACGGAACTCACCACCCCCGGCTCGCTCGCCTACGGAGGCGGACCCTCGTGACCGCGCGAAACCGCACCGGCCGGACACCGGGCAAGCCGTTCACCGCGACGCTGCGCAATGCCCGGACGAGGGCGCCTCGGCCGGCAACGCCGTCACTCGCCTGACTTACCGGACAGCTCCTGGATGACGTGGTGTCGTTCCAGGAAGTGGAATTGGTCCTGAAGGGTCTGGGTGAGGGTGGGTTCGGTCATGATGCCGAGGTGGTCGGTGGGGTAGCTGCGCAGCTCGGTGTGGTGCAGCAGCCGCGCCAGCGCGCGTGACACGGCGGGTGAGGTGATCCGGTCGCGGTCGGCGACGCAGAGCAGCAACGGCATGCGCAGCCGGACCGTTCGCGGCGGCCGGGGCAGGGCCCGCAGTCCGGCGATGGCGATCTCCTCCCGCCAGCCCGGTGCGGTCCGGGCGAATTCTTCGGTGAGGCGCTTGGCCTCACTGTCCACGATGAACGCTTTCTCGCCGGGAGCGCCGACCGCGGTCCGCAGTCGCGGGGCCCGGCCGGCCAGCATGCGCACCCCGTTCTCCACCCCCGCCCCGGCGAAGCGGAACAGGGTCAGCCAGGAACGCACCGAAACGGAAAATCCCGGGACCTGGGCGATGGCGGCACGCACGCCGGGATCACCGGCGGCCACGGTGATGACGTGCGCGCCACTGAGGGAGGATCCCCACAGCACGATCCGGTCCGGGTCCACTTCCGCGATGGTGCGGGCGTGGCGCAGGGCCGCCCGGTAGTCGTCCTGCTGCCGGGCGGCGTGCACGAGCTGGCGGGGCGCGCCGCCGCTGCCGCCGAAGTGCCGGTAATCGAAAGCGATCACCAGCAGCCCTCGGGCGGCGAACCGGCGGGCGTACTCGGGAAGAGCGAAATCCTTCGTGCCGCCGATACCTCCCGCCATGATCACGCAGGCAGTGGATCCCGACGATTCGGCGGGCCGGTAGAGGTGGGCGGAACAGGGCGTCCCGTCGGAGTCGAACTCGAAGCTTTCCACATCCATCCAGACCACGACCTCCGCCATCGAATCCTTGCAGTGTAAGGGGTTCACTCGGGCAGCGGTGCCGTCACGCCGCTTTTTCACCTAGTCTGACCACCGAAGTTCCGGTTGGATTTCGTTGTGCTCGAGAAGGATGGCCGACATGATGGATCCAGCGACGTTCGATCGAGTTCGATTTCGAAGAGAATGGCCGAGAAATCCGGAACTGAATCCGGTCGAATCGCTGGCCTGGCGAGCCGATTCCCTTCGCGGGCTCCGGTTCAACCTGGTCGGCGTCGTCCTTCTGGAAACGGTTCCGCCGTGGGGGCGGCTGGTCGCCCGGCACGAATGGCTGGTGCGGTACGTGCCCCGGCTGCGGCAGTGCGTGGTCGAGTCACCCGTGCCGTGGGGCCGCCCGTTGCTGGAAGCAGACCCCCGGTTCGACCTGGGAAGGCACCTGCACCGGGTCCGGCTGCCCTGGCCCGGCACCCGGCGGCAGCTGCTGGATCACGCCCAGGCGCTGGGGAACGGGCCGTTCGACCCGTTCCGGCCGCCGTGGGAGTCGGTCCTGATCGAAGGGCTGGAAGGGGGTGGGGCGGCGTACGTGTGCAAGATGCACCACACGCTCGCCGACGGCATCGGGGCCGGCCAGCTGCTGGCGCTGCTGCACGACGGCACACCCGGCGAACCGGAATTGCCCGCACCCCCGGAGACCCGGGACACCCGGGAAAACGGGCTCACCCGCTCGGTGCGGGCCTCTTCGGCCCTGGTGAGCTCGCTGTGGGACGGCCGGGGCGGGAGCTCCCGGCGCCCGGACCCGGGCGTGCGGGACCTGGCGCGGACCTTGCTGTCGATGGCCCGGATGACGGTGTGGCCCGAGGTACCCTCGCTGCCGCTGTTCCGGTCCAGGAGCCACACCTCCCGGTTCGAACTGCTCGACCTGCCGCGGGCGCGGCTGCGAGCCGCCGGTGCCGAGGCGGGCGGCACGGCCAACGACGCCCTGCTCGCGGCCCTGGCCGGCGGCGTGGAGCGGTACCACCGGCGCTGCCATTCGCCGGTGCGTCGCATCCCGGGGATGTTCCCGCTCAGCCTGCGCCGCCCGCAGGACCCGCCGGGCGGGAACCTGGTCGGCGCCGCCCACGTGATGCTGCCGGGCTGGGGGCACAGCCCGTCCGAGCGGATCCGGATCGTCCACCGCCAGGTGGCCACGATCCTGCGGGGCGCCACCTTCGACGCGCTCGACCTGCTGCTGCACCCGGTCTCGGCGCTCCCGGCCGCCGCGGTCCGCGCCGTGGCGGCGATGCTGTTCACCGGGGTGGACGTGCTCGCCAGCAGTTTCCCCGGGGCTTCGCTGCCGCTGTACCTGGCCGGTGCGCCGGTGACCGCGATCCACCCGTTCCCGCCCCAGGTGCGCACCGCCGTCTGCACGGCCATGCTCTCCTACCGAGACCGGGCGCAGCTCGGGCTGACCCTCGACACCGGGGCCATCACCGACCCCGGGCTGTTCATGACCTGCCTGGGGGAAAGCATCGCCGAACTACTGGACCTCGCCCCACCCGGCGGCTCCGCTTCGGCGCGCACGACCTAGTCGGCAGCCGGCGAATCGGGCGGGATCTGTTCAGGCCGGGAGGAGTTTGCGGGTGTACCACCGGAGCAGGCGGCGATCGCGGGAGAGGTCGTGGCGGTCCGGTTCGACCACCATGCCCAACTGCATCCCGTTGATCATCGCCAGCACGTAGGCCACCTGGTCGTCGATGTCCTGGCCGGCCAGGTGGCCCTGGGCGGCCAGGATGCTCAGCCAGCGCCGCACCGCGGTGGCCGACGCCGCGTGGGCGCCGTGCAGGACGTTGCGGAGGCTGGGCGCGGCGTCGGGGGCCAGCGCGGTGCAGTAGAGGTCGAACCAGCTTTCCGTCGCGGCGGCGCGATCGGGCAGGAACTGGTCGAGGCAGTCGTACAGGCGCGTGGCCGGGTCGGCAGTGTCGTCCTCGATGGCCAGGTCGTCGAGCACCGTGGTGACCAGCGCGGTCGCCACCGCGTGGTGGAGGGCGGCCTGCGAGGGGAAGTAGTGACGCAGGGTGGTTGCGCCGACGCCGGCCTCGCGCGCGACGCCCCGGACGCTGAGCGCGCCGAACCCCTCGTCCCGGGCACGCCGGAGCGCGGCCTGGATCAGCTCCTCCCGCCCGGACATCGCATCAGCATACAGGCACGGAGACGAATATCGTGCCAGTACGAGCGCGCTTTTCCGTACTGGCACGATATTGTATTTCTGTGCTAGCGTCTTGATTCATGAGTGAGTCGCTCGCCGCCCTTGTCTTCGGACCGAGTCGGTGCTCACCGTCCGGATGCCGCGCCGAAAGGGTGCGAACCGGCCCCGCGGGTGGCTCCTGAAGTTCCCCGGCGGCCGAGGGACGGGCCCCTGCGCAGTTTCGGGGACGGGCCCGCCCGGTCCGGTGCGCCGGTCCGGCCGGGCCCGGCGGATTTCCGGGTCACCTCGTTTTTCCGGTACGGCCCGGTGGCGGCGAGAGGTCCGCGGACCGGGCGACGACCGGAAGTCCTCGGGCTGCGGCCCGTTCTCTGTGTGAGGGAGCAATCATGAAGTTGGGTTTCAGCCTTCCGGTGTTCGGCCGGGCGGCGGCCACGCCGGGCGGGATCGCCCGGTATGCGCGCGAAGCCGAGCGGGCGGGGGCGGCCGGCCTGTGGGTCGCCGATCGGCTGTTGTCGCCGGTCAGCCCCGAGGTGCCGTACCCGGGCTACGACACCATGCCCGAGGAGTTCCGGACCGTGCAGGACCCGTTCGTCGCGCTGTCGGTCGCCGCGGCGGTGACCGAGCGGGCCGTCCTCGGCTCCAGCACCATCAACGCGACGCAGTACCAGCCCGCCAACCTGGCGCGGCAGCTCACCAGCATCGACGTCGCCAGCAACGGGCGGCTGCTGCCGGGCTTCGGCATCGGCTGGTCGCCCGAGGAGTACGCGGCGGTCGGCGTCCCGATGGGGGAGCGCGGCAAGCGGCTCGACGACGTGCTCAGCCTGCTCGAAACCTGGTGGACCCGGGAACTCGTGGCGCACGAGGGCGTCGGCTACACGGTCGCGGAGTCGCACGTCGGCCTCAAGCCGGTCCGCCGGCCCCCGGTGCACCTGGCCGCTTTCGGTGAGCGTTCGCTGCGCCGCGTGGCCGAACGCGCCGACGGCTGGCTGCCGGTCTGGTCGGTGCCCGAGCAGATCCCGGCGGAGGCGCTGAAGGGCATGGTGGCCAAGCTCCGCGCGGACACGGAGAAGGCCGGTCGTGACCCGCAGGCGCTCGGCGTGGCGTTGCGCGTGAACGTCGCCCGGGGTATCGAAGCCGCGGCGATCGCCGAGTCGGTGAAGAAGATCGTCGAGGAGCTGGCGCCGGACCACACCTTCGTCGATCTCAACTACCTGGCCGACAGCGTCGACGAGCAACTGGACCTCGTCGGCCGCCTGCTGGAGCTGACGGCCGGAAGCTGACCGTCGGGCGGGGTGCGGGGTTCCGCGCTGCCGCCGGTGGAGCCGGCGGGACACCGGCGGCCCCCGCCCATGGGGGATGGCAAGGCCGATCCTGGTGGCCGGTCCGCCCCGGGATCGGCCGAGCCCTTCCCCCGACGCCCGCCGGAACCAGGATTTCGGCGGTACCGGCGCGATGCCCCCGTCGGGGAACGCGGTTCGCTCAGGCCGGCTCGGCTCGTTCGCTTTCGGGTGCGGTGAGGGCGGTTTCGGCCCGTTGCCACAACGTGAGCAGGTGATCCAGGTCCGGCTGGGCGAACGCGCCCGCCGCGCCGACCAGGAGCAGCTCGGTCCGGTCCGGGTGGTCCGCCACGTGCATGCGCAGCTCGTGGGCCGCCTGGGATCGGCCGATCTCCCGGGCCCGCACGTCCAGTCCGTCCAGGGTCCAGCCCGGTCCGGAGTCCTCCGCCGTGTGGATCAGGGCGACCTGGTACAGCGGGTTGCGGTAACGGTTTTCGCCCAGCTCGGCCGCGGCGTGCGCGACCAGCGCCGCGATGGGGTGGTCGCGGCGCTGGAAGGTCTCGCGCATGATCGCGCGGCATTCCCGGAGCGTTTCGGTCAGTCCGGCGGCACGAGGGGAACGGGACCGCAGGAGGACCAGGTTCTGGTAGAAACCGACGGCGCGGAAGTCCTCGGCGCGCTGCCGGGTGTCGATCGGGGCCACGAGGCCGATGTCGTCGGAGCGGGAAAACTGTTTGAGGGCCCACATCGCCGCCGCCAGGTGCAGGACGAACCGGGTACAGCGCGCACGCCGCGCCGCGGCGTCCAGCCGGGCCGTGGTCTCGGGGGCGAGAGGCTGCGCGGCGGTCAGGGTGCGGAAGGCCTCCGGTCCGCTCCGCGGGTCCGGGCTGGCGAGGAACCGGGGTGGCAGCGGGGTGAGCAGGTCACGCAGGGCCGGCGTCTCCTCGACCCTCGGGAACGTGCTGCGGATGGCGTCCGGGTCGTAGGAGTGCACCTCGCCGAGTTCGTCCCGCCGTCCGGCGTAGAGGGCGGCCAGTTCACGCTGCAGGATCACCCGGGAACGCTCGTCGATCGCGATGTGGTCGACCGCGAAGATCAGGCTGTGCCGATTTTCACCGTGCGGGAGCAGTACCGCCTGCAGTATCGAGTGCCGATTCAGCGCCAGGAAATTGCGGGAAAGATCTTCGAACGTCCGGACCACGTGCTCGTGAATATCGTTTTCGTCGGAAAGCCCGCTGCTCGGGGCCACGCTGAACACATCCGGCCCCTCGGTCTCGTGCACGATGGCGAGCACTTCACCGTCGCCGAGCGAGGCGTAGTTGGTTCGCAGGATGGGATGCCGGCGAACCAGTTCGATGACCGCGCCGCGAAGGCGTTCCACGTCCAGCCGGCCACGCAGGAGGAGGTGCACGGCCACGATCAGCGGCGGCGCCCCGCCCGGTCCGCCCCGCATCGTGACCAGCCGGCTTTGCGGAGGTGCAGCTTTGTACGCAGTGGCCCGCGACGGTAATTTTGCCGCCATTCCGTCACCTCATCCGACGTGCAATAAGCGATTTCATGATCAAATGTCCGTGGGTCTGCGCAGCGTAGCAGTCGTTTAGGAAAATTTGCCACCGAACTCGGGCGAAGTTCATTTGCGGATGCGGGGACGGCGGTCTTTGTCCGGTTTCCCGCTTTGTGCGGGCGCTGGTCGGTGGAACGACGGGCCGCCGTTCGGACGCTTTGATTTCGGAAAAGATGATTTTTGCGCTGCGGGGGCCGGCCAACTTTCCGTGTTGCTGCCCCGATGGGCGATCATGAAACGTTGCTGCTTTCGGGGGGTGTTTCCCCGGTACCGGCTCCCGGTTGTGACGGTCGTGCCTGCCGTTCGAGTGGGTTCCGGTACCAGCGGTGGTCTTCGCCGTGGGGCGGCTGGTAAGAATCGTTGTGGTTCGGGATCGGCACTGAGTCGGGGGGCCGGCCGCATATCCCGTACCTCTTCGGCTCTTTCCCTGCGAAATCTTGAGGACCAATGTCTCCTGCACCTCTGTCCACCCGGCCCGGCCATGCGGGGTGACGAGACCGGGCTCGTCGCTGCGCTTTTCCACCGCCGGCTGGGCGACGACCGGGACGCCGTGGCGCTCACCGACGGCCGGGACGCGCTCACCCGCGCCCAGTTGGCGGCGCTCGCGGAAGTCCTGCGTGGACACGCCGAACTGCGCGACGCCGAGCGGATCGCCGTCGTCGGCACCCAGTCGCTGCGCCTGGCCGCGCTCCTCGCCGCGTGTCACCTGGCCGGGCGCGAGTTCGCCGTGGTCGACGCGCGCGAGGATCCGGCGGTCGTCGAGGCCCATCTCGACGCACTGAGACCGGACGCCGTCGTCGAAGCTTCCGGCGGAAAACCGCGTCACCACAGGGCGACCGTGTCCGGCGACGAGCTGTTCTGCGGCGAAGGAACATCCACAGAGGACTCGATACGGGCAGAGCACGCCTACACCGTGCGGACCTCCGGAACCACCGGACGGCCGAAGCTGGTGCAAATCGGCCGATCCGCCTTCGGGCAGTACGTCGCGGAGTTCCTCTCGCGCTACGGCGTGGGTGCCGGATCCCGGCTGGCCGTGTGGGCCGCACCGACCTACGACGCCCACCACTGCCAGCTCTTCGCGGCGCTGGCCGGCGGCGCGGTCGGGGTGGTGGCCGAGCCCGCCGTCCGCCGGAGCGGCGAGAGCGTGCTGGATTGGCTGGCCGCCCACCGCGTCACCCACTTCGAGACCACCCCGTCGATCCTGCGCGGCCTCGTCGCGGCCGCCCGCACCCGCGGCCTGCCCCCGGACCTGCGGCACGTGATGTGCAGCGGCGAACGGTTCGAGCCCGCCCTCGCCCGCGAAGTCGCCACGCTCGGCGCAGCGGTCCGGCTGTCCAACGAGTACGGACCCACCGAGTGCGTCCTGGCGACGTGGCACGAAATCACCCCCGCCGACCTCGCACTGCCGGATCTCCCGGCAGGCACGGTGATCGCGGGCCGCGAGGTGACGCTCGACCCGCCGGCCGCCTCGGCCGCCGAACCCGGCGAGATCGTCATCCGATCGCCGCACCTGTGCGCGGGCTACGGCCTCGACGGCGCGCTGACCGAGGAGTTCCCGTCCGAGGAGGACGGCGTGCGCGTCTACCGCACCGGCGACTTCGGCTACGTCGACGAACGCGGACTGCTGCGCCTGACCGGCCGCCGCGACCGCACGATCAAGCGGCGGGGCACCAAGATCGACCTCGACGACGTCGAGCGCGTGGTCAACTCCGTCCCCTACGTCACCGAAGCCGCCGTGCGCGCCGAAGACGGCGGGGCCGCGGTGTGGGTCTGGGCGGTCGCGCCGGAGCACACCGCCGACGACCTGCGCGCCGACGTCATGCCGCTGATGGCCGCGGCGAGCGCACCCGAGCGCGTGCTACTCGTCGACGCGCTACCCCGCCTGCACTCCGGAAAAGTGGACTACGCCGCCCTGCCCCGGCCCGTGGCGCCGACCCCGGCGGCCCCCGTCCCGCCGCCGACCGGGCTCGAAGCCGGCGTCACGGCCGAGTTCGCCCGGGTGCTCGGCGTCCCGGTGACCACACCGGACGCCGATTTCTTCGCCCTCGGCGGGCACTCGCTGCTGGCCCTGGACCTCAACCAGGGGCTCGCCCGCCGGTTCGGCGTCGACGTCACGCTGGCCGAAGTGCTGCGCCACCCCAAAGTGCGAGCGCTGGCGGAGCTGGTCGACCGGAAACGCACCGCGGCCGCCGTGTCCGGTCCGGCCGGCGGGCCCACCGGGCTCACCGCGCCGGAGCGGCCGATCTGGACGTGGAGCCAGCTCTTCCCGGACGACGGCTCCGCCAACGTGGTCGCCGGTTTCCGCACCACGCTTGCGTTCTCCGACCCCGACATCGCCGAATCGGCCGGCGCGCTGGTGCGCGACACCGCCCAGCTACGGCTCGGCTACCCCGGTGGCGGCCGTCCGGAGCGGGTCGTGCGCCCGCCGCAGCCGGTGGACGTCCGCGCCGTCACGGTCACCGGGGACGTCGGCGACTGCACCCGCCCCGAGCTGCGGCGGGAGCTGTACCGGCCGTTCGACATCGCCCGCGACCAGCTCGTCCGGTCCGTGATCGCGCGATCGGAAGCCGAAACGGCCGTGTTCCTCGTGGTGCACCACCTGGTGTGCGACGGCATCGGGCTCGCGACGCTGCTGGCGAGCCAGTACCGGCTGCTGACGGGCGGCTCCGCGGGCCCCGGGTCGGACACCCCCGCCGCGTTGCCCGCCCCGGCGGCCGAACGTCACTGGCCGGCGGTCAAGAGCCGCCTGCGGACGATCCCGTACGCCTTCACCCAGCCGCCGGGAACCGGGCCCGAGCCGGCGCCCTTCACCGTGTCGAATTCCACAGTGGACGCGATCGCGGCCGCGGAGGACCTACGGCTCTCGGTGGTCCTCGCCGAATACGTCGCCGAAGCGCTGCTGCGGGCCTCCGCTGCGGATGCTGTAGTGGTTGAGACGCCGGTGTCGCTGCGCACGGCCGCGCAGGCGGGCGTCATCGGGAATTTCGTGGTCGACGTGCCGGTCGTCGTCGACCGCGTGCCGCCGGGCGGCCGGGCCGAGCGCCGCAAGCGGCTCGCCGCCGACCTGCTCGACGCTGTCGAGGCCGCGCCGTCCGCGCCCGGGTTCGGCGGGCTGCGTCCCGGGCAGGGCGTGGCCCCGCCCGGTGACGCCGTGGTCGTGCTAGAGCACCCGCCCGCCCCCGGCGGACCGGACCCGGTGCGGGTCCCCGGTTCGCCGCCGCGCAACCCGGTCGCCGTCTACGTGACCGCCGGCCGAGACGTTCTCGAATTCCGGGTGCTGAGCCGGGCCGACCCCGCGCTGGCCCGGACCATCGCCACCCACCTCCGCACAGTGACGGCCGGGCCCGCGGGCCCGCCGGTGAGACAGGAGCACCAGTGACCACTTTCGTGATCGAGCCCGACGACCGGTGGACCCTCGCCGGTTTGCTCGCCGCGTCCGCCCCGGGCGCCGAGATCCGGCTCTCCGAGCCGACCCGGCGGGCGATCACCCGGACGTCGGACTGGGTGGAGACCCTTTCGGCGGGGCCCGACCTGGTGTACGGGGTGAACACCGGCTTCGGTGCGCTGGCCGACGTGCGGGTGCGCGCCGGGGAGGAGCACGAGTTGCAGCTCCGGCACGTCCTCTCGCACGCCTGCGGCGTGGGCGGACCGTCGCCGCAGGCCGTGGTGCGGATGATGATGCTGGTCAAGCTGCTGACGTTCCGGTCGGGCCAGACCGGGGTGTCGCTCGCGGTCGCCGAACGGCTCGCCGACCTGCTCAACCACGGCGTGCACCCGGTCGTGCCCGAACGCGGCACCGTCGGGGCCAGCGGCGACCTCGCCCCGCTCTCGCACCTTTCGCTGCCGATGCTGGGCCGGGGCCGCGTCGAGTACGAAGGCCGGGTGCAGGACGCGGCGGAGGTGCTGCGCCGGCTGGGCTGGCCGCCGCTGCGGCTGACCGCCAAGGACGGTCTGGCGCTGACCAACGGCACGCAGTACATCACGTCGGTGGCGCTGGTGGAGCTGGGCCGGATCGTCCGGCTCGCCGAGACCGCGGACCTGGTCGCGGCCATGAGCCTGCAGGCGTTCAGCTGCGCCGAGCGGTTCTTCGACGAGCGCTACCACCGCCGCTCCGGCAACCGCTGGCGCGGCACGGTCGCCGGGGCGCTGCGCGAGCACACCCGCGGGGGCAACCACGCCCGGCTGCCCAGCGCGGTCCCGTCGATGCAGGACCCGTACTCGTTCCGCTGCATCCCGCAGGTGCACGGCGCCGCCCGCGAGCACATCGACCACGCTTGCACGTCGGTGCTCAACGAGGTCGACACGGTCGCGGACAACCCGCTGTTCTTCCCCGACGACGAGATCGCGTTGTTCGGGGGCAACCTGCACGGCGAGTCGGTGGCCCTGTCGGCCGACCTGCTGGCCATGGCGGTGACCGAGCTGGGCTCGATCTCCGAGCGCCGCACCTACCAGCTCCTGTCCGGCCGGCGCGGTCTGCCGGACTTCCTGACCACCGACCCGGGCGTCAACTCCGGGCTGATGATCGTGCAGTACACCTCGGCCGCGCTGGTCAACGAGATGAAGACGCTGTGCCACCCGGCCAGCGTGGACACCATCCCGACCTGCCAGCTGCAGGAGGACCACGTCAGCATGGGCGGCACCGCCGTGCTCAAGCTCCGCCAGATCGTCGACGACTTCGAGACGGTGCTGGCGGTCGAGTGGCTCACCGCCTGCCAGGCCGTGGACCTGCGGCCGGACCTGACGCTCTCCGGCCACTGCCGGGCCCTGCACGGGACCTACCGCGGCTTGGTCGCGCGCCTGGACGAGGACCGGGTGCTCAGCGACGACATCGAGCGCACCGTGGAGTTCCTGCGCGGCGTCGACGTCCGCTCGGGCGAGGAGCGCGCGCTGGTCGGACAGGGGGTCGGCTGATGGCGGGGGAGACGTCGGTGCTCGCCGAGGTCGAGGACTGCTGGCGCGGGATCGCGCCCGAGGCGGGGGCGCTGCCGGGCGCCGACGACAACCTCTTCGAGCAGGACATCGACTCGTTCGTGTTCATCCAGTTCGTGCGTGAGCTCGGCGTCCGGTTCGGGGTCGAGCTGCCGCTGGTCGAGATCTTCCGGAGCCCGACCTTCCGCACGGTGGCCGACCGCGTCGAGCGGGCCAGGGCGTAGCCGTGTCCGCTGTGGCCACCCGCGAGGAATTCGGGCTCTGGTACGAAGAACAGGCGGGCACCCCGGTCCGGCGGCTGTTGTGCGCCTTCGCCGCCGAACTGGCGGCGCCGGCCGGTCCCGGCCGGGTCGCCGGGGCGCTCGGCCGGGTCGTGGCGCGGTACCCGGAGTGCCGGGCGGTGTTCGGCCCGGACGAGGAGGGCACGCTCGTCCGCCGCCCCGGGCCGGACCTCGCCGCGACCGTCCTTTTCGGACCCGAGTGGTCCGTCGCCGAAGCGGCCGCCGCGCTCGGCGGGGAACCGCTGTCGGCCGAGACCGGGCCGTTGCTGCGGCTCGGTGTGCGGACCGGACCGGCGGGTGCGGCCGGACACGTCATCGGCGTCGCGCACCACGTCGTCTGGGACGGCCGTTCGGAGGAGCTGTTCTGGACGGCGCTGGCCCGCGAGCTCGCGGATCCGGGGCCCGACGGTCCGCTGCGGCCGCCACCGCCCGCCGCGCCGGCGGCGGAACCGGACCCGCAGTGGCGCGCCGTCGTGGCGCCGGGCCGGTGGGACGCGGCCCGGCGGCGGGCCCGGGCGCACGGGGTGACGCCGTTCAGCTGGCTCGTCGGGCACTTCGCGGCCGCCACGGCGGAGGCGGGCGGCCAGGCCGTCACGCCGTACGTCGACGTCGACCTGCGCGCGTTCGATCCCGGGGCCCGCGAGCGGGTCGGCTACTTCCAGACCCAGCGCGCGCTGGGGGTGGTCGAACCCGGCACGCCCGGGCCCGAGGCCGCCCGCGCGGTGCTGGCCGACATCGGCGCGCTGGCCGTGCTCGCCCTGACCACGGGCCTGCCCCCCGACCGGGAAGCCGCCGGTCCGGGCACCACCACCTGCAAGTTCTACGGGCGCGAACAGCTCTTCGCGCCCGGCGCGGCCCTGATTCCGATCGACACGGCCCTGCCCGTCGCCCGCAACGACTTGGCCGCCGGTCTGACCGCGGCGGGCGGCCGCACCCACCTGACCGTCACCGCCCGGCGCGGCGCGCCCGGCCCGGACCCCGCCGGGCTGGGCCGCGCGCTGCTGGCCGCGCTCGATCGCGCCGCGCACGGCGGCCCGCGAGGAGATGAGGACGCATGAAGCAGTTCACCGTCGACCGGCCGGTCGAGGCCTGGTGGCCGGTCCACGGCCCCGGCGTCGAGGCGGCGCTGGAGCACGACGGCTGGGCCGTCCTCGACGGCGCGGGCCTGACGGGCACCGCCGTCTTCCAGGCCCTGGCCGAGCGGGCGTGCGGGCCGCTCTCGCGCGACAACCCCGAGCACCGGAAGGTGACCGACGACCCGACCGGCACCGTCAACACCCCGGTCGAATTCTCCGGTACGCGGAAGCTGCTGTGGCACAACGAAAACACCTTCGCCGCGCAGTGGCCGCGGCGGATCGCGTTCGGCTGCGCCCGTCGCGCCGACACCGGGGGAGACACCCCCACCGTGGACATGGCGGCGGTGTACGACCTGATGGACCCGACGCTGCGCGGGCGGTTCGAGGACACCGGCGTGACCTACGTCCGCCGGCTCGGCGGGGACCTCGGCCTGGACTGGCGGACCCTGTACGGCACCGAGGACCGCGCCGAGGCCGAAGCCGCGTGCACGCGCGAGGGTGCGCGGTGGCACTGGGACGGGGATGTGCTGGTCACCCGCCAGCGCCGGTCCGCCGTCGTCGAACTGCCCGGGGGCCGCCGCTCGTTCGTGGCCCAGGTGCTGCACTGGCACCACCGGGCCATGGACGCCGACGTGCGCGCGTCGATGGCGGCGCTGATGCCGCCGTCGGAGTTCCCGAAGGACTGCACCTTCGGCGACGGCGAGCCCATCCCGGACTCCGCGATCGACGCCCTGATCGCCCTGTGCACGCGCCTCGAAGAGACCGTGCCGTGGGCCGAGGACCGGGTGACGCTGCTGGACAACCTGCGCCGCGCGCACGCCCGCGATCCCTACACCGGCGAACGCCGGCTGCTGGTCGCCATGGGCCGCCCGGCCGGGCCGGGGGAGGCCGGCCGTGCGCAGTGAACTCGAGGCCGCGATCCGGTCCGGGCGCGGCGATGCCGTGACCGAAGCCGGGCGGCGCACCTCGTATGCGGACTTGCTGGCGAACGCCGAAGGGCTGGCCGCCGCGCTGCGCGGGCACGGCGCCGGGCCCGGGACCGTCGTGCCCGTCCAGGGCGTCGGCACGACCGAGACGGTGACCCAGATCGTCGCCGTGGTGCTGACCGGCGCCGCCTACGCCCCGGTCGACTCGCGCACGCCCGACCGGACCGTGGCCGCCTTCGCCCGGCTCTGCGGCGCCTCGGTCGTGCTCGGATCCCGGCGCGACGCCGCGCACGGGGTGCGCTGGATCGACTCCGCCGCCGCCGTCGGGGAAGCCGGCGACACGCCGTGGGTGAGCCGGACCGTGCCCGCCACCACCGCGTACGTCATCGCCACCTCCGGGACCAGCGGTGCGCCGAAGGGCGTCGTGGTCCCCGAATCGGCGGTACTGGCCTACCTCGGCTGGGCCATGGCCGAATACGGCGGCGGTTACGGCGCGCCGCTGTTCACCTCGCTGGGCTTCGACCTGACCGTGACCAGCCTGCTGGGACCGCTGGTGTCCGGCCGGACCGTCGCCGTCCTCGATCCGGTGCGGTGGCCGCTGGACGTCGCGACCGACCCGCGGCCGTTCGACGAGGCCGGATTCGTCAAGCTCACGCCGAGCCAGCTCGACATCGTCTGCCGCCTGATGACCGAGACCGGCACCCGCTCCGGCGCACCGGTGCTGGTGGTGGGCGGCGAGGCGATGCGCGGATCGGCGCTCGCCCGGTGGCGCGACCGGTTCCCCGCCGCGGCGATCGTCAACGAGTACGGCCCCTCGGAGGCGGCCGTCGGCTGCTGCCGCTACACCGTCCCCGACGGCTTCGCCGGAGACGACGTCCCCATCGGCACGCCACCGCCCGGGGTCGGGCTGGAGCTGGCGCCGCTGCCCGAGGGCTACGCCGGCCCGCGCGAGCCCGGCGGCGAGCACGGCGAACTGGTCATCACCGGTGCCCAGGTCGCCACCGGCTACCTCATCGCCGACGCCGCCGGGCGCGGGGTGCTCGCCCCGTTCGCCGCACGGGCCGGACAGCGCCGTTATCCCAGCGGGGACCACGTTTCCCGCCGGACCGGGGGCCTGTTCACCTATCACGGCCGGATCGGCCGCGAGGTCAAGGTGAACGGGTTCCGGGTCAATCTGGCCGCGGTCGAGTCGCGGCTCGCGGACTGCCCGGGGGTGCTCGCGGCCGCCGTCGCGGCCGGCCCGGACGGGCTCACCGCCCGCGTCGCCGCGAATCCCGAAGTCACCGCCCGCACGGTGCGACGCCACCTGCTCGAGTTCCTGCCGGTCTACGCGGTGCCGGCGAAGATCGCCGTCGGCCCGGAGATCGCCGTGACCGAGCGCGGCAAGCTCGCCGCGGACCTCTCGCCCACCCACCCCGAGGACCGGTCATGACCACTCTGCCCCTGCGCGCCACCCCGGCCACGCTGACCCCGGCCGATCTCGGCCACGACCTGCGCACCCCGCCGCCCGGCCCGGTCGAGGCCCGCGTGCGGTCCGCGATGGCCGAAGCGGGGGCCGTGCTGCTGCGCGGGTTCGAAGTGGACGGTACCGACGACTTCGCCGCGGTCGTCGCCGCGTTCGGCGGGGAACGCCTGGAGTACTCCGAGCGCTCGACGCCGCGCAAGTCCCTCGGCGGCCGCGTCTACACCTCCACCGACTACGCCAAGGACAAGGAGATCTTCTTCCACAACGAGAACTCCTACCAGGCGTCCTGGCCGCGGTGGCTGTACTTCTACTGCTCGGTCCCGGCCGCCCGCGGCGGGGCGACCCCGCTGGCCGACATCCGCGAGGTGACCCGGCTGCTCGACCCGGACGTGCGGGCCCGGTTCGCCGAGCGCGGCTGGCTGCACCTGCGCACCTACCAGCCCGGTTTCGGCCTGCCGTGGCCGGAGGTGTTCGGCACCGAAGACCGCGCCGAGGTCGACCGCTACTGCGCGGCCGCCGGGATCACCGCGGACTGGAGGGCCGACGGCGTGCTCCGGACGCGGGCCCGGCGGGCGGCCTTCCACCGGCACCCCGACACCGGGGAATCGTTGTGGTTCAACCACATCGCGTTCTTCCACCCCAGCACGCTGCCGCCCTCGGCGCTGGCCGTGCTGACCGGGATGCTCGGACCGGACGAACTGCCCAACGACACCCGCTACGGCGACGGCGAGCGCATCCCCGACGACGTCTGCGCGCACCTGCGCGACTGCTACCGGCGAGCGTCCTCGCGGTTCGACTACGAGCGCGGCGACGTCCTGCTGGTGGACAACATGCGCACCGCGCACGGCCGCGAGCCCTACGAGGGCGACCGGAGCATCGCGGTCGCCATGACCGGCCTGGTGCGGGGGCCGGCGTGACCGCCACCGCCACCGAGATCGACACCGCCACCGAGACCGCCACCGCAGCGCCCGGGACGGCCGTACGCGTCCGGCTGCCGGTCAACGAGGACGTGACCACCCGGGCCTACCAGTTCTACGCGTTCCCGGTGTCGATCATCGAAGCCCACGACCCGGCCAAGGTCGAGTGGACGCTGACGAACTTCATCCACCTGGCCTACGACCAGCGCCCGGACACGCCGGTGCCGATGTGCTTCTACCTCTTCGACTACACGGCGAACCCGCACCTGGAGACGCTGCGGACCGACGCGGAGCTGATGCACGAACTGCTCGGCGCCCGGCTGGCCGCCTTCGCCGCCCGGCAGCTCGCCCAAGGCTGGTACCTGTACCTCAACGTCGACGAGCAGCACATCCCGCGCCGCTACGCCTTCGGGCGCAAGCGGATGTCGCACGACCTGCTCGTGCACGGCTTCGACGCCGAAGCCGGCACGGTCGACGTCCTGGGCTACGACGAGACCGCCGCGTTCCGCTCGGTCACGATCCCGGCCGGCGCGCTGGACACGGCGTTCGCCGAGCACCGCGCGCTCGGCAGCGGATGCCGTCAGTTCGTGCTGTACCGGTACCGGCCGCGCAGCACGTTCGCCTTCGACCGGGGCTTCGTCGCCGGGGAGATCCGCACCTACCTGCGGTCGGAGAACCCCACCGCCGCGCTGCGCGCGTTGCGCGAACCGTGGGACCGGGTGTACGGGCTGGCCGTCTGGGACTGCCTCGCCCGGGAGCTCGCCGCGGCCCGTGCGGGCGAGCGCGAGTACGACCACCGTTCGGTCCGGGTGCTCTTCGAGCACTCGAGCCTGATGCTCGACCGGATCCGGCTGCTGCTCGCCGACGATCCGGCCGCCGCCGAGGAGGCCACCCGCGCCTACCGCCCGGTGGTCCGGTTCTGCCGCAGCCTCGGCTTCGCCGTGCTGGCCGCCGCGAACGCCGGCGACCACTCCTGCCTCGACCGCCTCACCGGCGAGTTCGCCGGCGTGACCGACCGGCACGCCGCCGTGCTGCGGGCGCTCGTCGGCCCGGACGCCCCCTGACCGCAAGGAGAACTGTCGTGTACGTATTGGGAATCAGCGGGCTGGACCGCAGCGAAGCCCGCCTGCGCCGGGAGTACCCCGGCCTGGAACGCCGCCAGTACCGGCTCGCGCAGGGCGCGGACTCCGCCGCCGCGCTGGTGACCCCGGACGGCGTCGTCGCCGCGGCCGCCGAGGAGCGGTTCGTCCGGGACAAGGGCACCGGCCGTTTCCCCCGGCAGGCGGTGGACTACGTCCTCGCCGAAGCCGGGATCAAGCCGCAGGACGTCGCGTTCGTCGCGCACAACTTCGACTTCGCGCCCTACCGCCCGTTCTTCGAGACCGAGGGCACGCTCGACGAGTACGAAGAGGTGTACTCGCCCGAGACCGTGCTGCGGGACCTGCACGCGGAGCACACGTGGGACCCGGCGATGCGGGTCGTGCCGGTCGCCCACCACCTCGCGCACGCCGCGAGCGCGTTCTACTGCTCGGGCTACGCCGAAGCCGACGTCCTGGTGGCCGACGGCATCGGCGAGTTCGAGAGCACCTCGCTCTACCGCGCCGACGCCGAAGGCATCCGCACCACCGCGCAGATCCGCGGTCTGCACTCGGCCGGGCTGGCCTACGGACTGGTCACCATGCACCTCGGGTTCTGGATGAACATGGACGAGTACAAGGTGATGGGCCTGGCCCCCTACGGCGATCCGGCGCCGCTGCGCGAAGCCGTCGCCGAGATCGTCCGGCTGCGTGAGGACGGCACCTACAGCACGCCGTTCACCTACCTCAACCAGACGCCGCTGGAGCGCGCCACCTACTCGCGTTCGCTGGCCTACCTGGCGGAGCTGCTGGGCCCGGCGCGGCCGCCCGGGGAGCCGATGGAGCAGCGGCACCTCGACCTCGCCGCCGCCCTGCAAGAGGCGACGGAGCAAGCGGTCCTGCGGTTCCTGTCGGTGGACCGGCCGCGCGCGGAGTCGCTGTGCCTGGCCGGCGGGGTGGCGCTCAACTGCGTGGTCAACAAGGCGATCCGCGCGAGCGGGCTCTACCGCCGCCAGTTCGTCCAGCCCGCTGCGGGCGACGACGGCACCGCGCTCGGCGCGGCCCTGGCCGTGCTGCACCGCGCCGACCCGCGGCTGCCCGAGGTCCCGGCCCCGGTGCGCCGCACGCCCCGGCTGGGCCCGCCCTACCTCGGGCCGTCCTACGGACCCGGGGAGGTCGCGGCGGCGCTGAACGGCATCGACGCCACGGTCACCCGGCCCGATCCGGGCGCGCTCGCCGCAGAGGTCGCGCGCCTGCTCGCCGACGGCCGGGTGGTCGCCCTCTTCCAGGGGCGCATGGAGTACGGGCCGCGGGCGCTGGGCAACCGCAGCATCCTCGCCGATCCCTCCACCGTGGAGATGCGCGACCGGATCAACGCGATGGTCAAGCACCGCGAGGACTTCCGGCCGCTGGCCCCGGCCGTGCTGGAGGAGTTCACCCAGGACTGCTTCGTGGTCGACGACCCGGCCGAGTTCCTGTGGATGGTCGAGACCGTCGACGTCCGTCCGGAATGGACGGACCGGCTCGGCGGCGTGACGCACGTCGACGGCTCCGCGCGCATCCAGGTCGTCCGGCGCGCCGACAACGAGCTGTACTGGCGGATCATCGACGGTTTCCGCGAGCTCACCGGCACGCCGGTCGTGCTCAACACCTCGTTCAACGTGCGCGGCGAGCCGGTCGTGTGCTCGCCCTCGGACGCGGTGCGGACGTTCCTGAGCAGCGACGTGGACGCGCTCGTGCTCGGCGGCCACCTGGTGGTGCGCAAGACCGGCGACGCCGCGCAGGTCATCGCGCGGCTGTGGGCGGAGATCCTGGGCATCGACCCACCGGCCCCGGACAGCCGGTTCTTCGCCGTCGGCGGCGACTCGATCACCTCGGTGCGGTTCGTCGCCCTCGCCCGCGCCGAAGGACTCGCGCTCACGCTGCGGGACGTGCTCGCCGACGACCGGCTGGACGTGCTCGCCGAGTGCGCGCGGCAGCGGCCGGCGGCGTCGTGACCACGGCCCCGCCCGAGATCGGCGTCGACGCGGCCGACCGGCCCGACGACCACTGGACCGGCGGCCCCGCGTTCGGTCTGCTCGACGCCGCCGACCGGGCCCGGGTGCCCGCCGGCGCCGTCGACGCCTTCCCCATGACCGCGCAGCAGGTGGCGATGGCCGCGCAGCTGGTGCTCGGTTCGGCGCGGCGGCGCAAGGGCGCGGCCGGGGTGCCGCCGTACCACAACGTGGCCATGTCCCGGATGTCCGTGCCGAAGGTGGACACGGCGGTGTTCGCCGCGTGCGCCGAGGCGCTCGCCGAACGGCACGAGATGTTCCGCTCGGTGCTGGACCTCGACACGTTCTCGCGGCCGATGCAGGTCGTGCTGGCCCGCGCGCCCGAGCCGGTGCTGACCGTGCACGATCTGCGGGACCGGGACGCGGCCGCGCAGGAGACGGAGCTGGCGCGGTTCGCCTCGGCGGAGAACGCGAAGACCCTGTCGCTCACCGCCGCGCCGCTGACCCGGTTCACCCTGCACGTGCTGAGCGAGCGGGACATCGCGTTCACCATCACCGAGCCGCACGCGATCGCCGACGGCTGGAGCACGCACCTCAACCTCGTCGAGTTCTTCGACACCTACGTCGCCGCGCTGGGCGCCGGGCGGGTCGTCGCCGCTGCGGCGCCATCGGCCCGGCTGCGCCACCACAGCGCCCAGCAGGCGGCCATCCTGGAGTCCACAGTGGATAACCAGTGGTGGCGGGACCGGCTCCGGCCGTGGACCGCGGCGGAACCCGTGGAGCCGGCGTCCACCGGGCCGTCCTGGCACACCACGCTGGTGATCACCGGCGCGGAGTACGCGGCCCTGGAGGCGCTGGGGCGCACCTCCGGCACCGGGCTGAAGACCGTCCTGCTGACCGTGCACCTGACGGCGCTGCGGGACCTGCCGGGCGCGGCGGGCACGCTGAGCGGCGTCACGGTCAACACCCGCCTCGCGGTCGAGGACGGCGTCGACGCCCGCGGCATGTTCCTCAACGTGGTCCCGCTGCCGTGGACCGGCGACGTCCCGGAGCCCGCCGCGGTGCACGCCGTGCTGCTGGCGGCGACGGCCCGGGGCCGGGTGCCGCTGGCCCACCTCGTCCGCACGCTCGGCCCGGCCGCCGCGCCCCGGTCGTTCTTCGTGTTCAACAGCTTCCACAGCATCGCCGGTGCCGCCCGGCGGCTGGGCGTGGACACGTTCGAGGAGGTGGCCGACTGGTCGCGCACCGACTTCCCGTTCGAAGCGAGCTTCAACCGCAGCGAGGAGTCCGCCGGCCGGATCGACCTCCAGCTCTACTCCGACGGCCGGTTCGCCGTCGAGGACGACGCCGTGCGCGCCTACCGCGCCGCCGTCCGCGCGGTGGCGGGGCTCGGCGATGACTGAACCCAGTTGCGGGGCCACGCTGTGGCGGGCCCTGTGCGCCGCCGCGGCGGCCGGCCCCGGCGAACCCGCCATCCGGGACGGCAGCCGCTCGCTGACCGGCCGGGAGCTGGCCAGGGCCGTGGGCGCCGCCGCGCTGCGGCTGCGGGAAACCCTGGCCCCGGCCTCCCGCGTCGGCGTGCGCCTGGCCCCGGGCGCCGACCAGCACGTCGCGATCCTCGCCATCCTGGTCGCGTCCTGCGTGTACGTTCCCCTCGATGTGACGTGGTCGGCGGAGCGCACGGCCTACGTGTGCGGCGACGCCGAGGTCGCCCTGGTCATCGGCGACGGGCCGCCGGGTACCCGGTCGCTGCCGTTCGCCGAGCTGGGCCCGGACGCGACCGTCCCGGACCTCGGCGCGGCCGTCGCGCGGCTCGACACGACCCCGGTGCCGCCGGTCTACGTGATGTACACCAGCGGGACCACGGGCGCGCCGAAGGGCGTCGAGACGACGTGGCAGGCGCTGCGCAACCGGCTGGCGTGGATGCAGGACGTCCACCCGCTGGGGCCCGCCGACGTCGTGCTGTCCAAGACCTCCTGCGGGTTCGACGTGTCGGTGTGGGAATACCTGTGGCCCCGGCTGCACGGCGCGCGCACCGCCGTGCTCGACGTCCGGGCGGCGGACGGCTGGTCGGCCCTGTGGCGGATGCTGCGCGAGGAGAACGTCACCGTGTGCCACTTCGTCCCTTCGGTGGCGCGGGCCGCCCTGCGGGACCCGGAGGCGGGCCCGGTGCCGGGCCTGCGCCTGGTCGCGCTGTCCGGCGAGGTGCTCGACCGCGACACGGCGGCGGCGCTGCAGCGGCTGGCCCCCGGCGCGCGGATCGTCAACATGTACGGGCCGACCGAGTGCGCGATCGACGTCAGCCACTGGACGTTCGACGAGCGCGAGCGGTGGGACCCCGTGCCGATCGGCGGCGGCGCGCCGGGCTGCGGGCTGACCCTGCGCCCGTCCGGTGAGCTGGTGATCTCCGGCGTCCAGGTCGCTCGCGGCTACCTCGGCGCGGCCGCCGGGTCCGGCGGGTTCACCCCCGACGGCACCGCCTACGCCACCGGGGACACCGCCGTCGAGGTCGAACCGGGCGTCTACTCCGTGCTGGGCCGCGCCGACCGGCAGGTGAAGCTGAACGGGGTGCGCGTGGAACTGGACGGCCTCGAAGCCGTGGTGCGCACCCACCCGCAGATCGAGGACTGCGCCGCGGTGCTGGACGGCGAGGACCCGGGTTCGCGCCGGCTGGTGCTCGCCTGCCGCCTGCGCGACCCCGGCTCGGTGCCGGGCACCCGTGGCGTCCGGGAGCACGTCCGGGCGACCTCGGCCATGGAGGACGTCGCGTTCCGGCTGGTCCCGGTGGACCGCCTGCCGCTGACCTCCTCCGGCAAGACCGACTACCGGGCCCTGGCCCACGACCTCTTCGAACGGAGCGACCGTGCCCCTCACGCCGGACACCGCATTCACTGACCTGGAACGGGAGTACGCGACGGTCGTCGGCCGGCCGCTCGACGAGCCGGAGCTGGACGTGTTCGACCTCGGCCTGGCCTCGATGGCCGTGCTGGAGCTGATCAGCCGGCTGCGCGGGCTGGGGTACGAGGTCCGGATGGACGACTTCGTCAACGCCGGGAGCATGCGCGAGGTGGCGCGGACCATGGCCGGAACCGGGTCGTGAAACTGCTGTGGGCCAACGCCCGGTTCCGGGTGCTGTGGGCGGTCAACCTCGTCTCGTCGATGGTGGGCTGGTCGCTGGGCATCGCGCTGTCGGTCCACGTCTACCTGCTGACGAGGTCGGCGTTCCTGACCAGCGTGCTGGCGGCGACGTCCACAGTGGCCGGCATCGCGTTCGGCGCGCTGGCGGGGTCCACCGCGGACCGCTACGACCGGCTGCGCATCGTGCGGTCCGGCCTGCTGGTCCGGGCGCTGCTGCTGGTGGCCCTGTTCGGCCTGGCGGACTCGGGACCGGGCCTGGTGGCCGTGGTGTTCCTGCAGGCGACGGTCCAGCAGTTCTACGGGCCGGCCGAGCAGGTGCTCATCGCGTCCTACGTGTCCGGCGACGAGCTCTCCGACGCCAACGGGCTCAACTCGTTCGCCTCCAACGCCACCCGCCTGATCGCTCCGGCGCTCGGTGGCTTCGTCATCGCCTGGGCGGGCTTCCGCTGGACGGTCGCCGGCATGTCGGTGCTGATGGCGGTGTCGTTCCTGCTGAGCCTCCGGTTGCCGGCCGGCCCGGCGGAGCGGACGTCCCGGGCTTCGGCCGGGCCCGGCGGGGGAGTGCGGGAGCTGGTGCGCACCAACGCCCGCGTCCGCGGACTGGTGCTGCTGCAGTTGCTGGACGCGCTCAAGGAGGGTCCGCTCTCGGCGTTGTTCCCGGTCCTGATGCTCGGGGTGATCGGCGCGACGTCGGGCGAGATGGGCACGGCCAACAGCGCGTTCGCCGTCACGGCGGTGATCGCCGGCCCGGTCGTGGGGATCACCGTCCGCCGCCTCGGCTACCGGCTGCCGGTGGTGGCCGGGGCGGCCATCGCCAACGCGCTGATCGTGGTGCTGGCGGTGTGGCCGTCGACCCCGATGGCGCTGGTCGTCTTCGCGCTGTCCGGCCTGCCGTTCACCTTGTCCTGGGTGAGCACGCAGACGTGGCTGCTGCTGACGGTCCCGGAGACCAGCCGCGGCCGGATCGTCGGCACGACCGGAGCGTTGTACGCGGCGATCCTGCTGGTCACGATGCTGACCGCCGGGGCGCTGGCCGACGTGGTGGGCGTGCGCTGGGTCCTGGGCGCGACCGCGGCCGCGGCGGTGCTGGGCCTGCTGGCGGTGGAACGCCTGGTGCGCACGCCGGTGGAGGGCCCGGTGCCGGCGTGACCCCGCCCGTCACGGCGTCCCGGGGGCTCACGCTGCCGGTGATCCCGGACCCGATGAGCGCGTCGGTGCGCCGGGTCATCGCGCTGACCCGCGGAATCCGCGCGGCCGACGTCCCGGACGCGGCGGTGGCCGAGGCCCTGCGCGCCGACCACAGCCCGATCTGCTGGCCCTGCCACGAATCCCGCTTCGACCCGGCCACCCCGCGCTGCCCCCGCCACGGCGGCTGAGCCCCCGGCGGCCGGTCTCGCCGAGCGGGGCCCGTCCTCGCCGCCGACGCTGTCCAGGGCGCCGGGAACCCCGTCAGGTGAACCGGTCGGGCTGCAGTTCGTCGATCTTGATGAGCAGACCGTCGGGCGTGGTGAGCTGGAGCTGCCGGCCGAAGCCGGTGTCGGTCACCGGCTGGGTGGGGGTCAGCCCGGCCGCGCGGAGGTGGTCTTCCACCTCGTGCAGCGGCTGGTCGGCTTGGAAGTTCAGTTCCACCCGGCCCTCGTCCTGCTGCGGATTGGGCGGGTGGGCCAGCAGCCCGAACCGGGTGCCCGCCAGCTCGAGCAGCGCCCAGTCGCCGTCCCGGCTGCCGTGCACGACGTGGGCCCCGAGCCGCTCGTAGAACGCCACCGAGCTGCTCATCTCCTGCACGTGCACCATCGGCCGCAACCGTATGCCGGTCACGGCCGGTGAGCCGGCATCTTCGGAGTTCGGCACGGCGGCTCCTGGCGGTCTCGGGACGAGGTCCACCCAACATGCCACGGGCGCCGCATTCCCGCAGCCCAGCCCCGGTCCGGCGGGACGCGAGCGGCTCCGCCGGACCGGGGTCGGCTCGCGCTCGGAGGTCACCGGCGTCGATCGTGCCTCCGCCGCCCGTACCGGTCCAGATCCGCGCGGTGTCCGTCCCGGCCCTGGTCCCTCCGGTGAGCCGGCGATACGCCGTCGGTGCCGTGGACCCGTAGCCCGAGTGGCGATGCGGCCGATCATTCGGCACAGCTGCCGCCGTTTAGCCGGATTTCCCGGGCCACGGCAAAGAATTCCAGCAGAACAGCGTGAGCGCACCGCCGAAGGTCGAGGGTCAGCTCGACCAGTCCTTCACCTGGCTGATCAGGCGGGCGGGGTGCTCACCGATCGGTGTCACCTGGAGGTTGGTCACGCCGGATTCGCGGAAGGCCGCGATCCGCTCTCGGACGTAGGACGCCGGGCCGATCAGGTTGAGCTGTTCGAGCAGTTCGTGGGGGACCGCGGCCTCGGCTTCCTTCGTCTTGCCGTCCAGATAGAGGTCTTGGATGGCGGCGGCCTCGGCTTCGTAGCCGTAGCGGCCGACGAGGTCGTTGAAGAAGTTCTTCCCGCGGGCCCCCATGCCGCCGATGTAGAGGGCGAGCGCGGGGCGGGCCCGGTCGAGTACGCCTTTCACGTCCTCGCCGACGGCGACCAGGCCGCCGGCCACCACCTCCAGCGGCGCCAGATCCGCGGAGCGCCGGGCGCGTCCGGCGGCGAGGGCGTCACCCCAGACCCGGGATGAGCCTTCCGGGGAGTAGAGGAACGGCAGCCAGCCGTCGGCGTGGGCTGCCGCGCCTTCCGCTGCTCGGGGCCCGAGACCGGCGACATAGAGCGGGACGGTCTCGCGGACCGGCGTCGCCATCATCGGCAGCGGCACGCCCACGCCGGTGCCCTGGCCCGCGGGCAGCGGGACCCGCACCGTCGAACCGGTGTACTCGACCGGTTCGCCGCGCAGGGCCGCGCGGACGAGGTCCACGGTCTCCTTGACCCGTTGGACCGGCCGGGTGAAGGGCAGCCCGTGCCAGCCTTCGATGATCTTCGGGTTCGAGGCGCCCAGGCCGATGATCGCCCGGCCGCCGGAGACGCTGTCGAGTCCGGCGGCCGTCGAGGCGAGCATGCCGGGGGTGCGGGAATAGACGTTGAGGATCGCTGCGCCGATCTCCACGGTGGTGGTGCGCGCGGCGAGATAGCCCAGGAGGGTGGGGGAGTCCAGGCCGTGGCCCTCCGCGACCCACACCGTGTCGAGACCGGCTGACTCGAGGTCGGCGACGTGGGCGGCCGACTGCCGTGGGTCGGCGCCGTGGTCGAGCATCGTCGAGATCTTCACGAGCGCGCCTCACTGCCGGTCGGGGCCGCCGGGGTGGCGGGGGCGGCCGAGCCGAAGGCCGGGCCCAGGCCGACGCCGGCCCCGCCGTCCACCGGTACCACGGTGCCGGTGACGTACCGCAGCAGCGGGGAGACCAGTGCGGCGACGGTGCCGGCGAACTCCCGCGGCTGTCCGATCCGGCCCAGCGGCAGCGTCCGGGCGAGCCGTTCACCGGAGAGCTCGGGCTGTCGCGCGCCCAGCTGGTCCAGGAGCGGGGTGTCGAAGTAACCGGTCAGCAGGGTGTTGACGTTGATGTCGTGCTCGCCGACCTCCAGGGCCAGGGTCCGGGCGTAGCCGATCACCGCCGACCACACCGCGACCGGGGCGGCCATCCCGGCGGCCGGGCGCCGGGTGACCGCGGAGACCACGTTGAGGATGCTGCCTCCGTCGGCCTTCATGTGCGGCAGCGTGGCCCGCACCGACCGGACCACGAAGAAGAAGTGGCGCTCGAAGGCGGTGAGCCAGGTCCGGTCGTCGAGTTCGGAGATCGGGCGGATGGGAGGGCCGCCGTCGTTGGTGACCAGGACGTGGACGGCCGGGCCGAACCGGTCGAGCGTCTGAGCCGTCACCCGCTGCAGGTCGTCGTCGACGGAGCAGTCGGCGGCGAGGCCGAGGATCCGGTGCGCGCCGTGCTGCCGGGAGAGCCGGGCCGCCGCGTCGGCGACCTTCTCGGCGCGCCGGGCGAAGATCGTGACGAAGGCACCTTCGGCGAGGAGACGGTCGGCGATGGCGAAACCGAGCCCGTCGCTGCCGCCGCCGACGATGGCCACCTTGTCCCGCAGTTCGAGATCCATCAGCGCACTCCGATCGAGGCGAGGTAAGACTCGGCGTTACCGGTGAAGACGTCTTCGAGGACGTCGGGGGCGAAGCCCTGGTCGCGCCAGTCCTGCACCAGCCGTTCGTGGCTGAGCATCGGGTAGTCGGCGCCGAAGAACACCCGCTTGCGCAGCCGCTTGGCGATTTCGTGCTTGAGCTCGCCGGGGAAGTAACGCGGTGACCAGCCGTGCAGCTCCAGCCACACGTTCGCCTTGTGCAGGGCGATCGCGATCATCTCCGGCTGCCACGGCCAGGCCACCCGCGCCGCGATCACGTCGAGGTCGGGGTGGGCCGCGGCGACGTGGTCGACGTAGCGGGGGTGGGAATCCTGGAGCGTCACGCCCATTCCGCCGCGGGTTCCGGCCCCGGTCGCCGACATGCCGACGGGCATCAGGACCGGCCGTCCGGCTTCGGCGCACAGGCGCAGGCACGGCCGCCAGGCCGGCTGGTCGGCCGGGCCGGCCGGGGTGAAGGAGTGGACCGCGAGCCCGGTCAGCCCCGGCCCCTCCCGCAGGCAGCGTTCCAGCTCGCGGACGTGGCCGGGCTGGGTCGGATCGATGCCGATCCAGTTGCCGAGCACCACGTCCGAGTGGCTGCGGGCGTAGTCGAAGGCGTAGTCGTGCTGGTCGCGCAGGGCGGCGGCGTCCATCGTGTGGGTGAAGGCGAAGTCGAGCACGACCCTGGCGTTGGCTCGGCGGAACTGAGCGGCCTGCTCGTCTTCGCCGACGAAGCCCATGTCCCACTTGAAGTAGCCGCGCAGGGCTTCCCGATCCGCTGCGGACTGGTAGGGACTGCCGCGCCAGCCGCGCTCGGTGCCCCAGTGGGAGTGGAAGTCGATCAATCGGGGTGGGGTGGTCAACGCCGGTTCCTCTCGGTGATCGAGCCGGCCGGGAACGGCCGCGCTCGCGGACAGCGGGGAGATGCGGGTGCGGGCGGGTCAGTGGACCTCGCGGTCCGCAGCCGCCCAGAAAGGCGCCCGAAGGGCCTTCTTGTCGACCTTCCCGACCGGTGTCCGAGGAAGCGAATCGACGATCAAGATCTTCTTCGGCGCGTACAGCGATCCCTTGAGCCGCTTGACGAACGACTGCAGGGCGGGTGCGTCGGGCGTGGACCCGGGGCGGGCGACGACGAAGGCGGTGACCACCTCGCCCCACCGCTCGTCGGGCACGCCGATGACGGCCGCGGAACCGACCGCGGGGTGGGCCGCGAGGGCGGTTTCGACCTCTGCGGCGTAGACGTTGAACCCACCGGAGACGATCATGTCCTTCTTGCGGTCCACGATGTGGAGCAGGCCGTCCTCGTCCTGGCGGGCCAGGTCTCCGGTGTGGAGCCAGCCGTGGCGGAGCGCGGCTTCGGTCTCTTCCGGGCGGCCCAGGTAGCCGAGCATCACCCCGCGGTTGCGCATGACGATCTCGCCGACTTCTCCCGGCGGCACGTCGTGGTCGTCCTCGTCGACGAGGCGGACGCGGTTGCCGACGACGGGCCGGCCGCAGGAGGCGAGCTGCCCGGTGTCCGCGCTCTCGTGGGCGGCTTGGGACAGCACGGTCCCGATTCCGGTCGATTCCGTCTGCCCGTAGATCTGGGTGAAGACCGGTCCGATCCGGGCTCGGGCCTCGCTCAGGCGCGCCGGCGACATGGGGCCGGTGGCGTACCAGAGCACTTCGAGGCTCGACAGGTCACGGGACTCGGGCCGCTCGTCGTCGAGGAGGGCGTAGATCATCGTCGGGAGGCCGGTGACGCAGTTGATCCGCTCGGCCTCGACCACGTCGAGGAACCGCCCGGGGTCGAAGCCCCGCTCGACCACGACGGTCCCCCCGCGCAGCAGCGTCGGCACCACCCCGAGCCCGGCGGGGTGGGTGAGCGGTGCGGACGCGAGGTAGCGCGGCAGCCGGGGCAGCTCGAAGTCGCTCAGGTACGTGTGGACCATCTGCACCATCGAGCGGTGGGGTTGCAGGACGCCTTTCGGCCGCCCGGTCGTGCCGCCGGTGTACTGCAACCAGGCGAGGTCCAGCTCGGTCGCCGGACCGCGGGTGAGCGGAGCGACGGCCCCGGACTCCGCGGGGGGCGGTCCGCCGCCGTCCGGGACCACCACGAGGTGATCCAGCCCGTCCACGGAGTCGAGAACCTGCCGGCCGTGCTCCTCCAGCGAAGCGGTGACGACGAGGACGGAGGCTCGTGAGTCCTGGCAGACGACGATGTGGTCATGGATCGACGCCAGCGGCTGCAGGCCGGTGAACCGGCCGCCCAGCAGGTAGGTCGCCGCCTGAACGATCCACGACTCGGGCATGTTCGGGCTGAGCATCGTGACCCCGGACCCCAGCTCCACCCCGCGGACCGCCAGCGCCGCGACGTAGCGCGAGACGAGCTCGCGCACGTGGGAGTAGGTGAGCCGCCGGTCTCCGGCGACGAACGCCTCGGTCCGGTCGTGCCGCGTCAGGGCCTGCAGGATCAGATCGGCCAGGGTCACGCCGGACGAAGCGGTCCGGGCGGCGGCGGAGGCACCCGATGCCGGGGGAAGAGGAGGCATGCCTTCACGATGGGCGCTGCCCGGGTCGGCGCGCCACCACTATGCCGCCAGGAAATACGGCAAAGCCGCCAGACTCGGGGCTACGTCGCGCCAATAGCGGGACGGGGGGTGTACGCAGCCGCCCGGTAGCGGCCGGGGGTCTGACCGACCAGGTCGGTGAACGCGTCGATGAAGCTGCTCGGGTTCGTCCACCCCAGCAGCAGCGCGGTGTCGGTGACCGACCGGCCCTGACCCAGTTCGAGCAGGGCGTGCTGCACCCGCAGCAGCGTGCGCCACTGGTGGAAGCTCATGGACAGCTCGCGGCCGAACAACCGGCTGAGCGTCCGCTCGCTCGCTCCGCTGTGCCGACCGAGCTCGGCCAGGGTCAGGGAGCCGGCGGGGTCGGCGCGCAACTCGTCGGTGACCGCCCGCAGCCGCGGGTCGCTCGGCTCGGGAAGCCGCAACGGCTCCAACGGCGCGCGCGCCAGCTCGCTGATGACGACTTCGAGCAGAAGACGAGCGCGGGCCGTGTCGCCGGACTCCCGCTCCTGGGCCAACTCCAGGTAGGCCTCGCGCACCAGCGCACTGGCGACGAACACCGACGGCTCGGCCGGGAGCCGCTGGGCCGGGCCCGGCGCGACACTGAGCAGCCGCACTTCGGTCTCTCCGTGGGAACGGCTGCTGTGCACGGAAAAGGCGGGAATCCAGGTGATGCGGCTCGCCGGCGCCACCCACGTGCCGACCGACGTCGCTGTCACCAGGGCGCCCGACGAGGCGTAGCGCAACTGCCCGAAGTCGTGGAAGTGGGCGACGACGTCGTCCCCGTGCCCCAAGGGACGGCAGACCGACGTGTCGTCGGTGGAGAACACCGGGCTGCGCACGCCTCCCGCAGTGGTCACCCCGACAGTCTGGCTGAAGGCCCGCAGGTTGTCGATTTCACCAGGACGAGTCACCGACGCGCCGGGACGAGGACTTCGGTACCGCGGTCCTGCTGCGTACCGCGGAGGGCCGGTCGGCCGATCCTCAGCCCTGGTCGAACAATTGCTGGGTCACGGTCTCGCACACCGAAGCGCCGTAACGGTGTTCGTCGCCCTGGTCCGGGTAGTGGACCATCACCGCGAGCACCCAGTGGTCCCAGATGCCCAGGCAGTTCACCGCCCACTCGCCGCCGTGCCGGGTCCAGCCGTTCTTGATCGCCGGGTGCCGGCCGGCCAGGGCCGGGGCCTGCGGGATGCCGAAGGCGTTGCTCGGCTCGACCGAGGTCATCAGCTCGTGCAGTTCGTCCCGCCACCGTGGGCTCACCCCGGGGGCGCGGGCCGCGCACTCGCCGAGCAGGGTGGCGTCGGTGGCCGGCATCGTGGTCTTGGACCACCAGTGGTGGTGGACCTCGGTGTCGTGCAGGCCGCAGGTGGCGATCATCCGCAGGATCGACTCGTCACCGCCCAGGCGCTGGTACAGCGTCTGGGCGGCGTGGTCGTCGCTGGCCCGGATCATCCGGGTGATCATCGCCTCGTCCGGGGCGGACACCGCCGGGCCCCGCTGGGCGAGGTAGTCCACCGCCAGCCAGGCCTTGACCATGGATTCGGTGGTGTTGCGCAAGGTGCCGGCCCCGATCGTGGTGCCGGTGTCGCGGTCGCGCAGCGCCCAGGACCACTCGCCGCGGACGTCGACCGACACCCGGGCGGCATCCGGTTCCGGCGTGGCGCCGTGCGCCGTAGGCGGCCGGGTCGCCGCCCACGGTGTGGTGGTGCCCATGAAGTAGGCCGCGGCGATCGCGGCGACGAAGGTGCCGCTGAGCACGGCAACCAGGATCCGACGCAGCATCAGCTCTCCTCAGATGTCAGGCGATGAGCCGATGCTGGGCCGGTCGTGATGAAGGATCGACGAAGAAGTGGTCCTCCGCGGATGCGGAGGTGCAACCTGACCGCTACCGCATGGATGCTTCACTGATCCTTCACGGCGAGGTCGGGTTTCCTCCGGCATGATGTAGTGGATGGGCGCACGCATACTGGTGGCCGAGGACGACGCGAAGCAGTCGAAGCTGATTCGCGCCTACCTCGAACGCGAAGGACACAGCGTGCTCATCGCCCCGGACGGCCGGTTGGCGCTGGAACTCAGCCGCGCCCGCGGTCCGGACCTGGTGGTGCTGGACGTGATGCTGCCCGAAGTGGACGGTCTGGACGTCTGCCGGGTGCTGCGCACCGAATCGGTGGTGCCGATCCTGATGCTCACCGCCCGCTCCACCGAGCCGGATCTGCTGCTCGGCCTGGATCTCGGCGCCGACGACTACCTGACCAAGCCCTACAGCCCCCGCGAACTGACCGCGCGGGTGCGGGCGCTGCTGCGCCGCGCCGGGGCCGAGCGGCCGGCCGCGGGCCCGATCCGGGTGCTCGACGTCGAAATCGACCCGGACCGCTTCGAGGTGCGGGTGGCCGGGCGGCTGATCGGGCTCACCGCCAAGGAGTTCGAGCTGCTGCGGGTGCTGGCCGCCGAACCCGGCCGGGCGTTCACCCGGGCCCAGCTGATCGACCGGGCCTTCGGTTTCGAGCAGCAGGTGCAGGAGCGCACGATCGACGCGCACGTGATGAACGTGCGCCGCAAGATCGAAGCCGCCCCCTCGCACCCGAAGTACGTGCTGACCGTGCCGGGCCGCGGCTACCGGTTCGCCGAAGATTCGTGAAGCGACTGAGCTTCCGGGCCCGGGTCATCCTGCTGCTCTTCGTGGTCGCGGCCGCCTCCGCCGGTGCGACTGCCGCGCTCACCGTCCGGCAGACGGCGCAGCAGGTCACCCAATCCGCCGTGCTCGACCAGCAGGACATCACCGAGGCCGCGGATGCGATCACCAGGTATGGCCTGCTGAACAAGACCTGGCAGGGCGTCGACACCGAGGTGGCCGTGCAGGCGGAGCGGATCAACCAGCGGGTACGCCTGCAGACCACGGACGACCAGTTGGTCGCCGACAGTGACCCAGCGGCCGGGCCAGCACCCCCGCGGGAGACCTTCTCGGTGCAGACCCGCGTCCCGCTGCCCCCGGTGCGACAAGGTTCGAGCAGTCCCCAGCAGACTTACGGCCCGCTCGAACCCGGCGAATACGATCCGGCCGTTCTCCACCGATTGCTCTCGACGGAACTCGTACCCTACTTCCTGAGTCGCGCCGCGGCGCGCTGCGCGAACCGCGGTTACCCCGTCAGTCTGTTCACCGACATCGCGGGACTGCGGCGGTTGACTCAGCAGCAACGCTGCGACGGCGGGAGCGAGCCGGACACCGAGAAAATCGTCTCCATGATCGAGCAGGAATGCCGATCCGACCAGACGTGCATACTGCGGGAGTACGACGCGCAGGTGGCGGCGCTGACACCGCCACCGGCGCAGTTGCTCGTCGGCAGCGTGGACCAGCCGCCCCCGCCGGCGCGTATCTCAATCGTCCCGGCCCTGGTCGTCGCCGGGCTGGTCGCGCTCGTCGCGCTGGCCGCGGGCCTGCTGATCAGCCGACGGGTGCTCCGGCCGATCGGCGCGCTGGCCGGCGCCTCCCAGCGGATCGGCGATGGCAACCTCGACGAGCGGGTACCGGTCCGTGGTGGCGACGAGCTGGCCCGGCTCGGCCAGTCCTTCAACCGGATGGCGGCCTCCCTGCAACGCAGCAAGGAGCAGCAGCACACCATGATCGCGGACATCGCCCACGAGCTGCGCACCCCGATCGCGAACATCCGCGGCTACCTGGAAGCGTTGCAGGACGGTGTGTTCTCGCCGGATCAGGAGCTCTTCCACTCGCTGTACGAGGAAGCACTGCTCCAGCAGCGGCTGATCGACGACCTCCAGGAACTCGCGCTCGCCGAAGCCGGCTCCCTCGAATACCACCCGGTCCGGCTGGACCTGGCCGAACTGCTGCGGGCGAGCGGCATCGCCCACTCCGGCAGCACCACGGTGCGGATCGAGGTCGACGCACCGGAACCGGTGGTCGTGCTGGCCGATCCGGACCGCTTCCGCCAGGTCACCGCGAACCTGCTCACCAACGCGGTGCGGGCCACCTCGCCGAACGGGGTGGTCCGCCTGCGCGCCGGCATCGAGGACGGTTCCGCGCTCGTGCAGGTCGCCGACACCGGGCACGGCATCGCTCCGGCCGACCTGCCCCACGTCTTCGACCGCTTCTGGCGCGCGGACGCCGCCCGGGGACGGCACTCCGGCGGCCGCGGCCTCGGACTCGCCATCACCCGCGAAATCGTCACCGCGCACGACGGCACGATCACCGTCGCGAGCGCCCTCGGCGTCGGCACCGTCTTCACCGTGCGCCTGCCCCTGGCCGAGGAAAACCCCGAACCCCCGGCGATTGCCTGAGCGCCTGCCGCTCGGCGGACCGGCGACCGCGATCATCTCCCACTACCCGGTACGAGCCGCGGAGCGGCCGGGCGCGAGTTCCGCCACCGGTCGGCCGCACGAGTCTCCGCCCGTACCGCCACACTGCACACCGACTGGGGCATGTACCCACCGGTCGCTCAGTCGAACGGCATGATGGCCACTCACCGCATTCTCGCCGACCGGCCGGGCGGGGGCGCAGGGTCAGTCCGAAGTGGAGGGTGCCAGGGTCCGGTGACCACGCGGCGACCGCGAGCACGGATGGGGACCAGGGTTGCGGTGCCGGTCACGGGCGGCGCGGGTCGATCTTCAGGTTGCCCGACGTGGCCGCACGCATGTTGTCGCTGGCGAGCAGGTCGTGGGGGTAGCCGAGGTCGATCGCGCTGGCGGTGTCGAGCCGGGTCAGCTGGCCGCCGGTCAGTTCGACCTCCAGCGCGGCCAGGTTCCCCAGCAGTTGCTCCTTCGTGCGAGCGCCGATGACCGGGGCCGTCACGCCGGGGTTGCGCAGGACCCAGGCCAGCGCGAGCTGGGCGGGGGTGCGGTCGACCTCGGCGGCGATGTCCTTCACCACGTCGGCGATGCCCAGGGTGCGCTCGGTGACCATGCCGAGGCCCGCGTTGAAGCTCTTCCGGTTGCTCTCGCCCGTCTCGGCTTCGGCCCCGGCCAGGTCGGCGCGGGTGTACCGGCCCGCGAGCACCCCGCCGCCGATCGGCGAGAACGGGGTGACCCCCAGCCCCACGGCCCGGGCCATGGGGATCAGGTCGCGCTCCGCGGCCCGGTTGATGAGGCTGTATTCGACCTGGAGCGCGACCAGCGGGCTCCAGCCGCGCAGGTCGGCGATCGCCTGCATGCGGGAGATCTCCCAGGCCGGAGCGCTGGACATCGCGACGTAGTGGACCTTGCCCTGCCGGACCAGGTCGTCCAGACCGCGCAGGATCTCTTCGGCCGGGGTCGTGAAGTCCCAGACGTGCAAGTAGAGCAGGTCGAGGTAGTCCGTGCCGAGCCGGCGCAGGCTGGCTTCGACCGAGGCGAAGAGGTTCTTGCGGTGCGGGCCGCCGGAGTTCGGGTCGCCCGGCGTGCGGTGCGTGGAAAACTTCGTCGCCACGACCAGCCGGTCGCGGTGACCGCGGAGGAACTCGCCGAGCAGCCGTTCGGAGCTGCCGTCGGTGTAGGTGGGCGCGGTGTCGAGGAGGTTGCCGCCGTGTTCGACGTAGGTGTCGAAAAGCTCGCGGGCTTGGTCCTTCTCCGCGCCCCAGCCCCATTCGGTGCCGAACGTCGCCGTGCCGAGGGCCAGTGGGGAAACCCGCAGACCGGAACGACCCAGCAGCCGGTAGGTGTCAAGGGTGAGCGACATGGTGCCCTTCTTCGAAGATGATCGATGCCGAACACCAGATTGGGGCGGCCGCGAGCCGCGGACAAGGGAACGCATTTCCTAGGAATAGGGCTCCCACCCCGGAGGTTGAGCAGGATCGTGACGACGAACCGCGTCGATGCGACGCACCAGCTGGCCGCTTTCCTGCGGGCCCGGCGTGAGCGCCTCACCCCGCCGGAGGTGGGCCTGCCGGTCCGGGGGCGGTCCCGGCGCACCCCGGGACTGCGCCGTGAAGAGGTCGCCGAACTGGCCGGGGTCAGCACCGACTACATCATGCGGTTGGAACAGGCGCGGGGCCTGCGGCCGTCGCTGGTCGTGGCGGAGGCGCTGGCCCGGGCCCTGCGCCTGGCTCCCGACGAGCGCGCCTACTTCTTCGGCCTGGCCCAGCCGCGCCCGCGCGTGGCCGAACAGCCGGCCCCGGCCGCCGCGCCGGCCCTCGCGCGGTTGATCGCCGACCTTTCCCCGCTGCCCGCCGTGCTGCTGAACCACCGCTACGACGTGCTGGCCTGGAACAACTCGATGGCGGGCCTCATGATCGACTTCGGCACCGTACCGCCGGCCCAGCGCAACGCCATCCGGCTGTGCCTGCTGCATCCCGCGATCCGTCGGTCCTATCTCGACCAGGAGAGGGTGGTGCGAGACGGGGTCGCCCACCTCCGCGCCGCCTGGGCCCGGCACCCGGACGACCGGGCGCTGGGCGATCTCATCGACGAATGCATCACCCGCGACGCCGAGGTGGCGAAGTGGTGGAATGCGCGCGACCTCGCCCTCACCGGTCGCGGGCCCAAGACCGTACGGCATCGCGAACTCGGCGTGATCACGACGGAATTCGAGGTGCTCACGCCGCTCGGCGACCCTGACCAGATCGTGGTCGTGCACCGCGCCGCCGACGAAGCGAGCCGGGCGGCGCTACGCCGGTTGAGCGGGGAATGACCGCAGCTGCGCGAACGCGGCCGCGATGAGGTCGTCTCCCGAGGGCGATGCTTGATCGGGTGCATACTGGTTCGATGGAGCGAGCGGAGGTCGCGAAGGAGCTGGGGCACTTCCTGCGCACCCGTCGCGAACGTCTCGGCCCGGACGGCGGATCCGGCCGTCGGCGGACCCGCGGGCTGCGCCGCGAGGAGGTGGCGGAAAAGGCCGCGGTCAGCCGCGAGTACTACACCAAGCTGGAGCAGGGGCGCGCGCCCAACCCGTCCTCGGACGTGCTCGGGGCGGTCGCGTCGGCGCTGCTCCTGTCCAGCGACGAGGTCGGGTACGTGGAAGACCTGGCTGTGCTGCTGAGGGGCGGGAGCGTCCCGGAGGGCGCCGGCGATGCCCCCGACGGGGTCGGCGCGCGTCTGGTCGAGGCCATCGGGGACCGCCCCGCGTTCGTCGTCGACCAGCGGCTGGACCTCACCTCGTGGAACGACATGACGTGCGAGCTCCTGGTCGACCTGGAGTCCCTGCCTCCGCACCACCGCAACCTCTCGTGGCTGGTGTTCACCGACCCCGAGGTCAGATCACGATGCGTGGAGTGGGACGAGGTCGCGCGGCAGAACGTCGCCCTTCTCCGAGGGGGAGCCGGACGTCATCCAGACGATCGCCGGATCGTGCAGCTCGTCGGTGAGCTGTCCGCGCGGAGCCGTTCGTTCGCCCGCCTCTGGACCTCCCACGACGTGCTGGGCCGCAACCACGGCTCCCGCCTCCTCGAGCACCCTCGCGCCGGTCGGTTCGAGGTCCACTACGACGCGCTCCGCCTCCCCGGACCGTTCGAACGGCACCTCACGGTCTACTCGGCCCGCGACTCCGTCGGTGAGCGAGCGCTGAGTCTCATGAAGTCCCTTTGCGAGGCCAGGCGGCAGGACGAGACCGGGCCGGGCCGCGCCTGCCGCTGAGCCTCGATCGCGGAGCCCGGCTCCCTGGTGCTCCGCGACTTTCTCTCGGCCGAGGACGGTCCCTTCCTGGTCCACACGCCAGGACCAGCTCGCCGACGCCGAACGCGGGCCGGTGCCATGGGTGGCTCTCGCAGGGTGTGGTTGGGGCCGCACCGGAGGCATAGCTTCCAGAAGTCGAGTCCGGCAGCGCCCGAGCCCCCCGCTCGGGCGGGTCCGGGGCCGCCCCGACCTCAGGAGCAGGAATGACCGACGTGCTCGCGCGGATCGCGCCCGGTGCCTGGGCGTGGATCCAGGGCGACGGCTCGTGGTGGATCGGCAACGCCGGTCTGGTCGCGGGAGACGAGGGGGACATCCTCATCGACACCTGTGCGACCGAGACGCGTACCCGCCGATTCCTCGACCAGGTCAAGGCCGTGCGGCCCGGCTCGCCGATCCGGTTCGCCGTGAACACCCATCTCCACGGCGACCACACGCACGGCAACAGCCTGCTGCCGGGGAGCACGATCATCGTCGGGCACTCGCAGATGCGGGCGGGCTTGGCCGAGGACACCATCATCGACGGGTGCCCGCCGTTCTGGAACCCGGTCCCCGACTGGGGCGGGGTGCGCAAGCGGCTTCCCTCGGTCACCTACGAAGACCGGCTGGTGCTCCACAGTGGATCGACGGAGGTGCACGTCGTGCACCCCGGGTGCGTGGCGCACACTCCCGGCGACTCGGTCGCCTTCGTTCCCGCGGCCGGCACCCTGTTCACCGGGGACCTGTTGTTCCACGGGGTCACGCCCCTGGTCTTCATGGGCTCGCTCGACGGTGCACTCCGATCCTTGGACCGGATCGCGGAATTCGACGCGGACGTGGTGGTCCCCGGCCACGGTGCGGTGCTCCGGCGGGAAGACCTCGACGCGGTTCTGGAAGCGCATCGCCGGTACTACCGCCTGATCCGGACCGCCGCCCGAGCGGGGGTCGCGGCCGGGATCCCCCCGCTGGAAGCGGCGAGACGGGCCGAACTCGGCGATTTCGCGGCGTTCCCGGACGCCGAGCGGATCGTGCTCAACCTGCACCGCGCTTACGTCGAAATCACGGACGGGACCTTCGATCTCCTCGCGGCGTTCGAGGACGCAGTGCTTTACCACGGAGCGCCGCTGCCCACCTCGGTTTGACCGACCCACTCCACAGGGACACGGCATGCGATTCATGACCTTCTCCGACAACGGCACCGAGCGCCTGGGTATCGCCGCTGACGGCAGGCTGTACGCCCTCCCTAAGGGGACAACGCTCCTGGGCCTGCTCCAGGAAGGCGGAGAAGCACTTCGCCGAGCAGGCGAGGGCGCGTTGAAGGAGCGGGACGAGGTGCTCTCCCCGGAGGACCTGGTGGTCCTGGCGCCCATCCCGACGCCACCGACCGTGCGCGACTACACGACCTTCGAGCAGCACGTCGAGGGGGTCATCCGGCTGGCCGATCCCGGCGCCGCGGTGCCCGAGCAGTGGTACGCCGCGCCGATCTTCTACTTCACCAACCCCTACGCGACGCTGGGCCCGTACGACGATGTGCCGCTTCCCCCCGGCGAAACCCGGTTCGACTTCGAGCTCGAGATCGCCGCCGTGGCCGGTGGACCGGGGCGGGACCTCGGCGTCTCCGAAGCCGAGGAGCTCATCGCCGGCTACACGATCCTCAACGACTGGTCGGGCCGCTCCGTGCAGTTCCAGGAGATGACGGTGCGCCTCGGACCGTCGAAGGGCAAGGACTCGGCGACCTCGATGGGCCCCTGGTTCGTCACGCCGGACGAGCTGGCGCCCTTCCGGCAGGGGACCTCGTTCGATCTCCGAATGCGGGCCTCCGTGAACGACGAGCTCATCGGCGCCGACACGTGGTCGAACATGGCGTTCGGCTACGGCCAGATGATCGCCTACGCCTCGCGCGGCACCCAAGTCCGCCCGGGAGACGTCTTCGGCTCCGGGACCGCGGGGCACGGCTGCTTGGCGGAAGCCTGGGGCCACAAGGGTTTCGACGCGCACCCGCCGCTCACTCCCGGCGACGTCGTCACGCTGGAGGTCGAACAGCTGGGCGTGCAGCGGTCGAAGGTCGTCGACCGGCCCGAGCCCGCCCGTGACGTGGAGATCTACCGGTCGAGATCGGCACGAAATCCCCTGGGGCGGTGACTACCTGCAGTTCGTTCCCGGGCCCGCCTCAGGCGCCCCGCGCTGAGCTGCTTCGCCCGACCTCCCACGCCCATCGCCGAATCGAAGGAGCATCGATGCACATCGAACGCGACGTGGCCGTCCCGACCCGTGACGGTTCCCCGATCGTGGTCGACGTCCTGCGCCCCGAGGGGACCGGGCCGTTCCCGGTCATCACCTCGATCAGCCCCTACGGCAAGGACGTGCACTGGCCCGACCGCTACCCGCTCTACGAACTCGTGGCCAACCACGAGAACATGGTCTGGGAGACCCCCGACCCCGCCTGGTGGGTCGAGCGCGGGTACGCCCTGGTGCGCGCCGACACCCGCGGCACCGGCAAGTCTCCGGGCCGGCTCGACCTGTTCGGCCGGCGCGACGCCGAGGACTTCTACGACGTCATCGAGTGGGCCGCCGATCAGCCCTGGTCCAACGGCAAGGTGGCCACCAGCGGCATCTCCTGGCTGGCGCAGATGGGCTGGCGCGTGGCCGCCCTGCAGCCACCGCACCTGGCCGCGGTCGTGGCCTGGGAGGGGGCCACCGACTTCTACCGCGAGCTGGTCTACCAGGGCGGCCTGTACGCCAACAGCTTCATCGACTTCTGGTGGGCCCGGCAGATCGAGCCGCAACGCAACGGCCCCGACGGCGACGACTGGCGGGACGAGCTCCCCCGGCACCCCCTCATCGACGACTACCACCGCGAACGCACCGTGGACCTCGAACAGGTCACCGTCCCCGTCCTCTCGGCGGCCAACTGGGGCGCGCTGCACGTACACCTGCGGGGCAACATCGAAGGCTGGCGCCGGGCCGCGTCGAGGGACAAGTGGCTCGTCGTGCACACCGGCACGCACGTCGACCCCTACTACGCCGACTGGGCCCAGGAACTGCAGCTCCGGTTCCTCGACCGCTACCTCAAGGGGCGGACCGACCGCATGGACGGCGTCGCCCCCGTACGGCTGGCGATCCGGCGCGGCCGCGAGACCACCTGGCGCGACGCCACGGACTTCCCGCTCCCCGGGACCTCCTACCGCGAGCTCTACCTCGGCGAACAGACCCTCGACTGGACCCCTCCCGCCCAGGCCACCTCGATCACCTACCCCGCCGCCTTCGACACCGCCCCCGCAACCGAGACCCTCGAGCTGACCGGGCCGATCGCGCTGCGCCTGTGGATCTCGGCCGACCAGGACGACCTCGACGTCCTGGCCCGCATCGAGCACCTCGACGCCGACGGGAACCCCATCCCGGGCATCGGGCCGCAGGGCGGACCCGTTCCGATGACCATGGGGTGGCTCAAGGCTTCCCACCGGGCCGTCGACGTCGAGCGCTCCACCCCGTCGCGGCCCTGGCACCCCCACGACCGCGCGATCCCGCTCCCGGCCGGGGAACCCACCCGGCTCGAAGTCGAGATCTGGCCCACCAGCATCACGATCGGACCCGGCGAGCGGCTGCGCCTCGCGCTGGTCGCCGGCGACAGCGACCTCGGGGTGCTGGCGCACGACCACCCCACGCTGCACCGCCCCGCGAGCGGAGCCACCCTGCACCTCGGCGGACCCAAGCCCGCGCACCTTCTCGTCCCCGTCATCGCGCCGCCGGACCCTTCGCGCGCGCGTGCGAACTGACCGGCGGTTTCGCCCCGACTCCGTACTCCGACCGACACCGCACTCCGGATGAACAGAGGAAACCTCAGATGACCACCCCAGCACCGATGACCACGCCGAAGCCCGGTGGACTCCGGGACGCCCCGATGAACCCGGGCGCTGTCCTCATCCGCGGGGGAACGGTCCTGAGCATGGACCCCGCGGTCGGGGACCTGCGGCGGGGGGACGTCCTCGTCCGCGACGGCGTCGTCGTCGACGTCGCGCCGCGCGTGGAGGCCGAGGACGCGGAGGTCATCGACGCCACCGGCCTGGTCGTCATGCCCGGGCTGATCGACGGGCACCGGCACATGTGGTACTCGCCGCTGCGCGGGATCGGCATGGACGCGACGCTGGTCGACATGATGACGGCCTTCTGGCCCCGGATCGCCGCGCACTTCACCCCGCGCGACGTCTACGTCGCGAACCGGGCGTCGATCCTCGAGGCGCTGGACAACGGCATCACCACCGTCCTCGACTACTGCCACATCATCCACACGCCGGACCACGCCCCGGAGGCCGTCCGCCCGTACCTCGAGCTGCCGATCCGGGTGCTGTTCGGGGTGACCCAGCCGGCGGGGGCCGCCGACGGCCCGGGGGAGACCGACGGGTGGGACGTGGCGCGGAACCTGCTCCGCGACGTCATCCCGGTGGACCACCCGCGCATCCGGCTCGCCCTGGCCGTCGACGGCCCGGACGTGGGCCCGTGGGACCGGACCGTGGTGGACGTGCGGGCCGCCCGGGAGCTGGGGCTCCCGATCACGATGCACATCGCCGGTTACGCCGACCCGCCCCGCGCCACCGTGGGCCGGCTGCACGAGGCCGGTCTGCTCGGCGCCGACATGTCGTTCGCGCACTGCAACCCGACCTCGGTCGAGGAGTTCGCCCTCATCGCCGAGGCGGGCGCACGCGTCGTGATCAGCCCGCAGGCGGAGATGAGCATGGGCATGGGGCTACCGCCGACAGCGCGGATGCGCGCAGCGGGCGTGCCCGTCGCGGTGGGCGCCGACGCGGTGTCCTCGGCGACCGGCGATCAGTTCGACGAGGCACGCGCGGCATTGCTGACCGAACGGTGCACCCAGGCGGTTTCGATGATCGAGCGTGGTGAACCGGTGGTTTCGGCGGCGCAGCTCGGGATGACGACCTACGAGGCGCTGCAGGCGATCACCGTCAACGCGGCGCGCTCGGTCTGGCTGGAGGACCGGATCGGTTCGCTGACCCCGGGCAAGGCCGCGGACATCATCCTGCTCCGCGGCGACGACCTGAACCTCGCGCCCCTGGTCAACGTGCACCAGACCGTGGTCGGGAACGCACACGGCGGGAACGTCGACACCGTCCTGGTGGGCGGCGAGATCGTGAAGCGCAACGGGCGGCTGCTCGTCGACGTCGATCGCGCGCAGGCCGCGCGCGAGCTGCGCGAGACCCGGGACCGGATCTACGGGATCGAGTTCGAGCACGCGATCGTCCCGCCCACCGGGCCCGCCGAGTAATCACCACCGCCCCGGCCGAAGAACTGCCGGCCCGAGTGGCCCTCGTCGCGGGCGCCGTCCGCGACGAGGGCCACGCTCACGGCACGCGGTCTCGCGGGCCGGCACCGGCATCCCGTTCGGCATTTCCAAGAAACACCGGACCGATCCTCCTGACAGTCTCGCTTCGATCAAGAACTGCCCCGATCGGAGCGCCTGCACGGCGAGCCAGGCGGACCTGCTGGTCTTCGTGGCGCTGATCGACGTGTTCTCCGACAGCGCGGCCTCATCCCGCTGATCACCCACCGGTGTGAGACACCGTCCCGCCTCCTGCGAGGCCAGACGCTGACTTCAGCCGCACTTTGTTGTCGGGGGGTACCGCCTGGTTGGCCTGGTGATCGCCGATGATGTGGCGCGCTGCGCCTATTGCAGCGTCATCGGACGGGGAAGACGTGCGGCTGCGGCCCCGAATGGAACGCCGACCCGAAATCATCCGGGTGAACGAAGACCGCCCACGACATCCTCGGCTGCGGCCGGATCAGCTCAGGACACTAGCGCTCCTGTAACGGCGGAAGGGACCGGCCAGAGTGCCGCCGACGATGACGAGGATTGCGCAGAGGAGTGCGGGCGCGGACCACGCGATCGTGAGTGGCAGCACCGCGGCGAGCGCCCCGGCCCGCAGGTCGCCCAGGCTCGGACCGCCTGCGACGACCACCGTGTAGACCCCTTGGAGCCGGCCACGCAGGTGGTCGGGCACGGAAGTCTGCAGGATCGTCTGCCGGTAGACCGCGCTGACGAGGTCGGCCGCGCCCGCGACGCCGAGCAGGCCGACCGCGAGCCACAAGCTCGGGGCGACGCCGGCCAGCGCGACCGCGCCGGCCCACACCGTCACGGCGACGGTGAGCGCCATCCCCTGCCGCCGAACGCGTCCGATCCAGCCGCTGAACACGCCCGCCACCACCGCGCCGAGCGCGATCGACGAGTACAGCAGGCCCGCGCCGCCGTGCCAGCGGGTTTCGGCGGCTTCGGGGAACAGTGCGCGCGGCATCGCCAGTACCATCGCCGCGATATCGACCAGAAACGACATCAGCAGGACCTTCCGGCCGGCGAGGAACCGCAGACCTTCTCCCACCGCCCGCAGCCCCGCCCGGCCGAGCGACGAGGTCGGCGGCAACGGAGGCAGGCGGAACGCGGAGTAGAGCGTGGCGGTGAACAGCACCGCGTCGGCGCCGTAGGCGTACCCGAAACCGCCGGGGAGTCCGATCAGGACACCTGCGATCATCGGCCCGAGCACCTGCCCGACCGTCGAGACGGTGTAGCTCAGCGCGTTGGCGGCAGGCACCAGGTTCGCGGGCACGAGGGCCGGGGTGATGGCCCCGCGGACCGACGAGGACACGGCGAAGCCGCCGGCCTGGACGGCGACCAAGGCCAGGATCAACGGCACCGAACGGAGCCCGGCGAGCGCCTGGGTGAGCAGCGCGAGCGTGATCGACCAGGTCAGCACCGACGAACCGAGGTTGAGGCGGCGCCGGTCGACCGCGTCGGCGACAGCGCCGCCGTAGAGACCGAACACGAGGATCGGGACGAGCCCGGCCACACCGACCAAGCCGACGTCGAACGACGACCGCGAGATGTCGTACACCTGCACCGGGACGGCGACCTCCGTCACCATCGTCCCGATCACCGCGGCGCCCTGACCCACGACGGTCCGGCGGTAGGCCGGAACGGCCAGCGGCCGGGTGTCGGCGGCGAAGCCGCGCAACCGCTTCACCGGACCTGCCGACGTCATCGGACTGCTCGTGCGATCGGCATGCCCTCACCGTGGCACCTGCACCGGTGGCATGCTTCCGGTAATCTGCCCTCTCGTGTCGCAGTCTCGCCATCAGCACTTCGCCGGTCAGGTGATCGAACGGCACCGCCACGATGAACACCAGCTGGTGTACGTCAGCCGCGGCGTCCTCGCGGTGCACACCGAGCGCGGCGCTTGGATCGCCTCCGCCGACCGAGCCCTGTGGATCCCCGCGCACACCTGGCACGAACACCGCGTGTACGGCGACGCGGAGGTCCTCACCTTCATGTTCCCCGGCCAGGATTCGCCGCTGGCCTCCGATTCGCCCGCGGTCGTCGCGGTCAACCCGTTCCTTCGCGAGCTGCTCATCGCCCGCACCGAACCCGGCCTCACCGCCGCGGAGGCCGGCCCGCTCCAGGCCGTGCTCCAGGACCGGCTCCGCCGCGCCCACGACCGCCCTTTGACCCTGCCCACCGCCCGCGACGCCCGGCTCGCCCACGCCTGCCGGCTCGTCACCGACGATCTGAGTACCCCCCGGACCATCCGGTGGCTCGCCCAGCACGCCCGCACCAGCGAACGCACCCTCGCCCGATTGTTCCGGCTGGAGTTCGGCATCACCTACCCGCAGTGGCGCACGGCGACCCGCGTGTTCCACGCGATGATCCACCTCGCCGAAGGCGCCACGGTCACCCAGACCGCCCACCGCTGCGGCTGGGCGACCACGAGCGCGTTCGTCGACACCTTCGCCCGCACGATGGGACAGACCCCCGGCACCTACCAGCGACGGCCGAAGCCCCCGGGTCACCCAGCGCGGTAGCTCACCTGAAGTGCCGGCACACCGAGATCTCTGCGACCCCGGACGCATCCGAGCCGTCCCGCGCACGGCCGAGATCCAACCGAGGCCGGGTGCCGGGGTGCGGTGCCGGGAATGGGCACGCGCGGACCGGGGCCGGGGTGGCGGCGACAGGAGTGCCGCTGCCACCGCGACCGTCGGCGAAGGCGCTCAGTGATCGAAGGGGTTCCCCCTCGTTGCCGGTGGGGGAACCCGGACGGCCTCTACCGGCCGAACCATTGGCGCAGCGCGGTTTCCGGGTTTTCGGCGCCCGCTGCCCAGCATATGTGGCCGTCCGGGCGGACCAGTACTGCCCGCGCGTCCACTGCGTCCCGCCAGTCTTCGGTCACGGTCGCCGGTACGTGGTCGACCCGGTCTTGCGCGTGGCCGGCCAGCGTCGCTTCGCCGTCGAGTTCCAGCAGCAGGCCCCGGCCACCGCGGAGCAGGTCGAAGGTGCGGGTCGGGCCGGTGGCCGTGATCAGCCCGAGGTCGGGCATCCGGGAGCCCACCAGGGGATGGGGCGAGTCGCCGTAGCGCACGTCGAGGCCGGAGATCAGGCCGGCCAGGTAGCGGTTGCCGTCGGGTGTCCGCGCGAGATCGAGGACGATGTCGCGCAGCGCAGCGATGTTCTCGTCTTCGATCACGTTCATCAGCACGCCTTGGGCTTTGGTGTTGTCCAGCACCCGGGCGGCCACCGGGTGGCGCTCGGCGTGGTAGCTGTCCAGCAGCGCGTCTCCCGCCCGGTCACGCAGCCGGGCCGCGAGCTTCCAGCCGAGGTTGACCGCGTCCTGGATGCCGAGGTTGATGCCCTGCCCCCCGGCCGGGAGGTGGATGTGCGCCGCGTCGCCGGCGAAGAACACCCGATCCGCCCGATACCGGTCGACCTGCCGCGAAGCGTTGCTGAACCGTGATGCCCACCGGATTTCCTGGAGGTCGGTGTCTTCGCCGTGTACGGCGTGCAACGCGGTGCGCGCCTCGGCCAAGGTGACCGGGGTGTCGCGGGGGACGCGGTTCGGTGAGCTGAACATCAGCCGGTAGCACCCGTTGTCCAAGGGGGACAGTGCCGTCCAGTGGCCGTTCTTGCCGCGGACGTGCCGGCTGAAGTGCTCCACTGTGGCCGGTACCGAGTCCGACCGGCTGGTCAGCACGACATCGGCGACGACCGCGGAGAGCGTGCCCGCCGTGCCGGGGAAACCGATCCCGGCCAGCTTGCGCACCCGGCTGTGCGCGCCGTCGCACGCGGCCAGGTATGGCCCGCGTATCCGCACCGTCTCGCCATCCGGGCCGGTGACGGTTGCGGTGACGCCCTCGGTGTCCTGATCCAGGGTGACCAGTTCGTGCCCGCGCAGTACTGGGATGCCGTGCTCGACGACCCGCTTCTCCAGCACGTCTTCGACCCGGTCCTGCGGAATCGGGACACCCCACGGATGCCGGGTCCGCCAGGGCCGGCAGTCCAGCGGCACCGGCAGCGCCGCGAAATGACCGCCCGCCCCGTGCCGCGCCGTCGCGCGGTCCAGCACGTTCTCGAGCAGGCCCCGCTGGTCCAGCACCTCGGCGGTGCGCGGCTGCAGGCCGCCGGCCTTGGACTGGCCGCTGCGCTCGGCCAGCTTGTCCACCACCACGGTCCGCACCCCGGCCAGGCCCAGCTCGGCGGCCAGCATCAGCCCGGTCGGCCCGGCGCCCACCACGATGACTTCGGTCTCCATCGCCCCTCCACTTCTTAGGTATACTCGGTATATATGTATACCAGGTTTACCTAAGGTCTTGGGATAGGATTTCCCGGTGGCCGGGTTGCGAGAGCGCAAGAAACTACAGACCAGGACCGCGATCTCCCAGGCGGCGATCACGCTGTTCCTGCGGTCCGGCTTCGACCGGGTCTCGGTCGTGGAGGTGGCCGAGGCGGCGCAGGTCTCCAAGCGCACCCTGTTCCAGTACTTCCCGACCAAGGAAGACCTGGTGCTGCACCGCTTCGCCGATCACGAGACCGAGACCGCCCGGGTGGTCTCGGACCGTACGGCGGGGGAGACGCCGCTGACCGCGCTGCACCGGTTCTTCCTGGACCGCCTGGCCGAGCGCGATCCGGCCTACGGCCTGTGCGACGCCCCCGAGGTGCTCGCCTTCTACCGGATGGTCTCCACGACCGACAGCCTCATGGCCCGCTTGCGGCAGTACGGCACCCACGGCGACGCGGCGCTGACCGACGCGTTGTGTGCGGCCGGGGCCGCTCACACGACCGCATACCTGGCCGCCCGCCAGATCAACCGGACCTTCCAGGCCCTGGTCGAGCTGAACTGGCGGCAACTGGCCGAGGGCCGCCGCCTCGACGACCTGTACCCCGAGTCCGTGGCCAACGCCGACCACGCCTTCGACCTGCTCCGTGGCGGACTTGACCGCCAGATCGGCTGACCCCGGAAGAAGTCCCCGGCCGACCATGCACTCCTGGGTTCGGCAACACGTGTGCTTTCCCGGGCCGCCGCGTTCGTCACGCACGCCGGCATGGGCGGTGTCGCCGCGGCTCTGTACTACGGCGTTCCGATGATCGCCGTACCCTTTACCGCCGAGCAGGAATTCGCCCCGCGCGCATCGAAAACCTCGGTCCGGAGTCCGGATCGCTGAGCACGAGGTCACCGCGGAATCGCTGCGGACCGGGGTGACGCCGTACCGAAGGGTGCTTACCGCCTGGCCCTCCTTCGCCGCGAGACGCACGACGCGGGCGGGATGCGCCGGGCCGCGGCGATCATCGAAGAGAGCTTGGCCTGACGGCCGGTCAGGCAGCGGAAGACTGCTGCGACAACGCCGGACCGCTTCTCGCGTCGGCTGATCATGGTGGCCGCCGACCTGGTGCGCTCGAGCAGCCAAGGCGTTTCGGCGACGTTGCCGCTCAGCGGCCACGCTTGCATCTGGCAGCTGTCCGTTCTCCAGGCGGTACACGCCGCCGCAAGCGCCACCTTCGGCCCGGCCGCCATTGGTCTCGTGCCCGCACTGGTTCCCGGCGAACGACTGCAGTCGACCAACGGCGCGCAGTGGCGTTGTCCGACAGCACCGTCGTGGGCCCCGCTTTCACCGGTCTCCTGGCTTTTCTCACAGGCCCTGGCTGGGTGATCGCAGCGGACGCGACGAGTGTCAGTGCTCTCATGCTCGCGACGATGCCGCCGCGCGAGCAACCGCGGATTCGGGGCGACTCCTTCATCCGGGATCTCTGCGGGAGGGGCGGAGCAAGTTTCGCGGCCGGAGCTGGTCGTGGGTGACCGTCGCCGCTTTTCCTTCAACATCTCGCGCTCGCTCTGGCGCTGCGGCTTCCACGGCTCCCTGCGGGCCACGACGCTGCAACGGACCAAAACTGTCCGGAGTGAGCGCATTCGCCACCTTCGGCATACTGGCCAGCCATCCGGCCGGACAAGCGCTGGCGGCTCCGGCGGTCGCCGCAATCGGGGTCGGCTCGACGCCGTGGTCGACCGGATGCGCACAGCTGCCGTCGACCGCTGCGGCGCTCTGCCCGCCGTCAGTCCGGAAGCTGCGAATCAGATGCTCTCGCAAGAGAAGCCCGGCGCTGACGCCAGGGCGCTTGTGGCGTTCTGGAGTGTGCCCCCGGCGCGATTCGCTCCACAACCCCACGGCAGTAAAAAGCCTCCTGAGCTGCAGTTTTCCGGTGTAGTCGACATCGAGCGGTACCGAAGGGGTGGGCAACGTGCTCTTCACCGAAGACGGAGAGTGCGTTTGGTCACTGTGGGTTCAATGCTTTTGCACCGCTCTGGTGGCGCTCGGAGCCGCGTACGCCTCGTATCGGCACGGTCGCGAGTTCGCGCTGCACTCTGGCGCCGACGGGGCGACCGCATCGATCTGGCCCTTGATCGTCGATGGTCTTCTGACCACGGCCGTCGATGGTCTTCTGACCACGGCCACCGTCGAGCTGTGGAAGCCATCGCCCGGGAGGCACCTCGGCGGGCGGTGTACTGCCTGGGTTGCCTTCGGTTTCGGCATTTCGCTGTCACTGTGCGCAAACATCGGATCGGCGCCGACGCTGACCGTCTTCTCGGTCGCGGCCTGTCCTCCTCCTGCCCTGCTCCTGGCGGTCGAGTTGCTGAACCGGGCGTTGAAGCGCTACCGGCAAAGCCTGGAGGGCAATCCGAGCCGCCGTGAAGAAGAGGCCGACGAGACGGGCAGCGACCCTGAGTCAAATACTTGCCCTCGGCAGGTCGCGGAGGATTTCGAGCTCGGCGCCGAATTATCTGCGGAAGAGCGAATGTGGGCTTATTACCAGGCTGAACGTGCCAAAGGCCAGACTTCTACGGGAGCGAACCTGGACCGGATCGCCGGCACGAACAATTATGGCGACGCGTTCTTCGACGCTGGCGCGCTGACGGCTGCGACCCAGCTGGGTGCTCGACCCGAAGTGATCCCTCGCCAACGCTCGCTCCGATACCTGTCTCGGCAAGCTGAACGCAGCCTCGCGAGCCTCACCCGCTGGTTAAGAGTCGGCTGCTTGATCTGTCGGATAATGTCAAATGATGCCGGGCAAAATCTTTTCCTCTGCTCGGCGGCGGTCTCGGTCGTGCGTTGATGCCGGTGGGTGTCGTGGTGTGTCGTCGCGTTTCGGACGGCTCGGGCTCGGCTCGGGCTCGCCAGTGTCGGACCTCGCCAGTGTCGGACTCTGCCGTCGAGTTCATGGTTTCTGCGTGTTGCTGCGCGGGGTTGAACGGGGAATTTCGAGGCAGCCGGTTAATTGATGTTGGTTGCAGGTTTGAATCCTGGGCGGGAATACCAAAGGATTGAACAGGGTTGACCAGCTTTTTCGTACTGGAAGCCTAGTAGTTGGGTCACATTTCGAGTTGTCTTCGCGCCCGTGACGGCAACCGGGGGGGCGACTAGCCCGTCCCAGGTTGGCAGGATCGACTGTCAGAAGCTGCGTGGGGAGACTGCCACGGTGCTTGTGTCCATGATCACTTAGGTCAGGGACCACCCCCGCTCGCGCGCGGAGAACATTTCGTGACTTGAGATTTTACGCGCTGGTCGGCTGGTTTTCATTCACTTTCGTAGAACGCGTGCATGGGAGCTAGCGCGCTCGCGTGGCAGCTTGCCTGCTCGTGCGGGGTAGACGAGAGGTGCTTGGTCACTGCTGCGACGACCGCTGTCAGTCGCGAGATTGCAGCGTGCCTGCGCGGGGGAGACTCCCGAACCGCCGCGACGGACTCGGGCACCAGCTGCGCGGCACCGACCACCAGCTTCGCTTCACCGTCTACGACCTCACCGGCAACGAACCCGTCCCCGCTGGGACCACCGCGGTCCTGATCGACCACCACACCCGCGTCGGCGAGTTCGTCATCCAGCTCGCCCCCCCGCACACTGCGGCCACGGCCACGGCCACGGCCACGGCCACGGCCACGGCCACGGCCACGGCCACGGCATCGGCACCGACGCCACCCATCTCACCCTTGACTACGCCTTCCGTATCACCGCGCTGACCTGCATCCACCTCTCCGTCCTCGCCCCCAACTACGGCGCGGTCCGTGCCTACGAGCGGGCCGGCTTCCGCACGATCGGCGAACGCCGCAACTCCGGCCCGTGGCTCGACCAGCGCGTCAACGAAATCCTCATGGACGCCATCCCCGACGATTTCCTTGGCGGTTCCCGCATCACCGCCCCCTGAGTGATTTGGTGTTCCAGACCGGCGACACCCACCGTCCGGCCTCATGAGCGACGATTCATCCCCGGCCATGGCTGCCTACTTCAACGACTTCAGGGAAAGCCTCGCTGACCTGCAGGAGACCTTCTCCGTGCTGCGCGAGCAACACGGCTACGACGACGCTGTGTTCGACCTGATCCGCATCGTCGGTACCAAGTCAAGGAGCTGGACCGCCGTCCACCTCGCGGTCGCCATTGCCGACCTGCGCGATCAAGACCCCCGACGGCGAGCAGAAGCACCGTTGCCTGCCGCACCACGGGTGACCTTGAACGGCAGCTGGCAAGAGTCCTGACTTGAGCGTCGAAGGCGGACATCAGCTGCTGCATCGCTGCCAGCGAATTTTCCGCGCTCATGGCCAACCCGCCCGAGATCATCAACGATCTTTCGGTAAGGCAAGAGCTGACTGGGTGAGGAGAAGTCCACGTTGCAGGGCCAGAACTTCATGATCACTGCCGAACCCCGGTCGTGGTGAAGCCGGAAGAAGGCGAATCCGTCGACTGTGCCGCGCTGGTGCCGATCGATCGCGACGAGCCGAATGGTCACCCTTCGTTTCCGGCCCAGCGCAGCAGGTTCCGGACCGGATCCACCGCGGTCCCGAGGTGTACGCCTTCAGGAAGGAGTGCCGCTGCGCCGAGGAAAAGCGTGTACTCCGGCCCGTCCTCGGCGGTCAGGATGTCCTCGCGTGTCTGCTGGAAAAAGACCTGGCGATAGATCTCATTGTGGGAAAGGAAAGACGAGATCAAGACCTTATTGGAGTACTCGGGTGTGCGCAACAGATTCGTCGATAGGCGAGACGCCCATTCGACGATATGGATAGAAACCTGCTCGTAGGCCCACGCCAGAGGCGTTCGATCGGCCGTGATCAGCTCGGCGTGAACGTCGCTACGCAGGTGCCGGAAGTTCTCCAGTACTTGAACGAAATCTCTTTCGGACAAGCGCAGTGCGCCGAGGATCCGCGGCACTTCCTGTTCGGCCGGAGTCCGGTAGCCCTTCTACCAATTGGAGGGCCTCCAGCCTGGATGTGCAGCTAACGGCTCAACTCATGCAACTCTAACCTGTGCCTCTCACGGACAGTGCGGAGCCTCAAGCCGAATGCAACGGCAGAAGGCGTTCCTGCGACACTGGGTCTCTCATCGTCCTGACTCTTCCTCAGGTGAAGGCCGAATGACGTGGTTGTTGAGGTCATCGACATAGGAGCTGAGAAGCTCCTCGACGTTGGCAGGTCGAGCGGCAAATGAGGCAGTGCGTCTGCGGGTGTGAGTGTGTCGAGGTCAATGCGTCGAAGTTTGGTGATCACGATTTCAGCGGTGAGATCCATCGTTCCCCATCGATCAGTGATGGCGCGCGCCGTGTCACGGGCGGATTTTCTAGGAGCTGAACCCGCCGCGGCGCAGTAGGAGGTAGGGGTGGGGACTCCGCGTGTTGAGCTGAAACGCTCGCAAGGAGAGCACTACACCCAGGAAAGCTTCGTCTTTGCCCTCGGTGTGGATCCGAGTACCGAACCGCTGTGAGCCATCACTGGCTGAAGATCGCCAAGTCTTCGGACCTGAGCGGCGGGCGATCCTCGAACACCGGCTGGCAGGCGCCGACAATTACGAAGCCGAAGAGCCGAAGTCCAGAGCGAGCGGATCCGGCGGAATCAGGCCATGGACGGCGACCCTGACGACGCTTTCATCAAGGCTCTACGCAGCCCGCTGCAACGACTTCGAAGCTCAGCGCATCGATCTGGCCGCGAAGCTGACGGCGGTGAGGAGGTGCGCCGACCTCCTTCGAACGTTGTTCGAGGTGGTTCAGCTACACGCTCAGATCCATGACCAGGGAGAACAAGGCACACTGACAGTGACCTCGCCCGCAGAACACGAGCCTGAGATCGCAGGCACCGCAGAAAGGATCCACGAACAGAAGAACCCACAGGAGCAGCCCGGCGCTAACGCCACGGCACTTGTGGGGTTCTGGAGTGTGCCCCCGGTGAGATTCGAACTCACACTGGACGGGTTTTGAATCCGTTGCCTCTGCCAGTTGGGCTACGGGGGCGTGGCTGCCGAAAACCTTACGCGATCACCCTCGCTGCCGGAGCGCCGGGGGATAGGTGTCGGTGGCCTGCGCCCGCGTGGCGCGGCCGTCGCCGGGTTGGTGGGGCATCATGCAACGGGGGGCCGGCCCCGGCCCCAGTGACCTTTCCGGGGGTGAACGACGGTGGCCGAGTCGAGTGTGGCGAAGAAGGCGGTTCCGGCCCGCCGGCCCGGTGGGCGGACCGCGGTCCTGCGTGAGCGGATGCTGGCGGCGGCCACCGAGCTGGTGGCCCGGCACGGGGTCGACGGGTTCAGCTACGAGCAGGTGGCCGAGCTGGCCGGGGTGAACAAGACCAGCGTCTACCGGAATTGGCCGGACCGCGCGAAGCTGGTGGTGGACGTGTTCACCTCGTTCGCCGCGGAATCCATCGGGGTGCCGGATTCCGGGGACCTCCACGCGGACTTGGTCGAGTTCCTGGTGACGATGGCCGAGACGCTGTCCACGCCGCAGGGCCGGGCGCTTTCGAGCGTCGCGAACTCGGCGGTGTCGAACGCGGAACTGGACGCGATCGTGGACACCGCATACGCGCAGCGGGTGGTGATCGTCCACCGGCGCCTGGCGGTGGCGGTCGAGCGCGGGGAACTGCCACCGGTGGACGCCTACTTCCTCACCGAGCTGCTCTCCGGGCCGGTGCACCTGTTCATGAACCGGGGGAAGCGATCCTTCACCCGGCCGGACGCGGAGCAGGTGGTGACGGTGGTTCTGGCCGGTCTTCGGGCCGTTCACCGCGGGTAATGGGGGGCAGCGGCCGGATCCGGTCGGGCGATCCGGGACCCGCCGTGTGCCACGATGGGCCGGACGGCGGGCGAAGGGACGGCAACGGTGGTGGCACACCTTGATCGGGCGGTGGCCGAGGAGCAGGACGCGCGTGATCCGCTGGCGTTCGCGCGCGAGCGGTTCTCGGTTCCCGAAGGGCTGATCTACCTGGACGGCAACTCGCTCGGGGCGTTGCCGTCCGGGGTGCGGGCGGCGGTGCTGGACGCGGTCGAGCGGCAGTGGGGCCAGGACCTGATCGGCTCGTGGAACGGCAACGGCTGGTGGACGCTGCCGGAGCGGGTCGGCGACCGGATCGGCGCGCTGGTCGGCGCCGCGCCGGGGCAGGTGCTCTGCGGGGACTCGACGAGCGTGCAGTTGTTCCAGGCGCTCACCGCGGCCGCGAGGTTGCGGCCGGACCGGCGGACGCTGCTCACCGACGCGGCGAACTTCCCGACCGACCAGTACCTGTCCGACGCCGTCGGGCGGCTGCTCGGGCTCGAGGTCCGCCGGGTCGACCCGGCGGACCTGGAGGTGGGCCCGGACGTGGCGGTGGTGACGCTGAGCGCGGTCGACTACCGCACCGGGCGGCTGTGGGACCTCGAGGCGATCACCCGTCAGGTGCACGCGGCCGGCGCGGTGGTCGTCTGGGACCTGTGCCACGCCGCCGGAGTGCTGCCGGTGGACCTGGACGGGCTGGGCGCCGACGCCGCGGTCGGCTGCACCTACAAGTACCTCAACGGCGGCCCGGGCGCACCGGCCTGGCTGTACCTGGCGCGCCGGCACCAGCGGGCGGCCGACCTGCCGCTCACCGGCTGGATGGGCCGGGCCGACCCGTTCGGGCTGGCCGGGGCGTACACGCCGGCCGAGGGGATGGCGCGGGCGAGGATCGGCACGCCGCCGGTGCTGTCCATGGTGGCGGTGGAGGCGGCGCTCGAGGTGTGGGACGGGGTGGACCCGGCGGCCGTGCGCGCGAAATCCCTGGCCCTGGGCGAACTGCTGATCACCTTGGCGGACGGGCTGCGCGCGCACGGGCTGACCGTGGTGACCCCGCGAGAGGGCCGGCACCGCGGTTCCCAGGTTTCGCTGCGCCACGCCCGGGCTTACGAGCTCAGCCAGGCGTTGATCGCCCGGGGGGTGGTGGGCGATTTCCGGGCGCCGGACCTGCTGCGGCTCGGACTGGCCCCGCTCTACCTGAGCTACACCGACGTGTGGGACGCGATGCACGCGCTGGAGGAGATCCTCACGACGAAGGAACACGAGGCCCCGCAGTACCGCCGGAGTCAGACCTCGGTCGTCACCTGATCTGGCCGGTCGGGCCGCACCCGCTGGGGCGGCGCCCACCGCGGAGGCTCACGTCACAGCGGGCGAAACTTCCGATTCACCCCTTTCCTGGATAGGTTAGCCAAACCTAATTCGACGCGGGCGATCCGGCCTGCGTCGAGGAAGCCGAGGGAAAGGGGTGGGCCGCGTGCGTTCACGTCGTCTGCGGGCCGGGCTCGTCGCCGTCTTGGCCGGACTGGTGCTCAGCGCTTGTTCTTCCGGCGGCGGGAATTCCGCTGCCGCACCGGAACCGGCTGCGGGGGACCGGTTCCCGGTCACCGTCCAGCATGCGTTCGGGACCACCACGATCCCGAAGCCGCCGGAGCGGATCGCCACTGTCGCGTGGGCCAACCAGGAGGTCCCGCTGGCGCTCGGCGTCGTGCCGGTCGGGATGGCCAAGGCCAACTTCGGCGACGACGACGGCGACGGGGTGCTGCCGTGGGTCTCGGCCAGGCTCAAGGAACTCGGTGCCCCGACCCCGGTGCTGTTCGACGAGGCCGACGGCATCGATTTCGAAGCCGTCGCCACCACGAAGCCGGACGTGATCCTGGCGCCCTACTCCGGGCTCACGCCGGAGGACTACCGCACCCTGAGCGACATCGCGCCGGTCGTCGCGTACCCCAAGACCGCTTGGGCCACCTCGTGGCGCGACAGCATCAAGCTCAGCAGCAAGGCGATGGGCCGCTCGGCCGACGGGGCGAAGCTGATTTCCGGCATCGAGGGCCGGATTGGCGCGGTGAAGGCGAAATACCCGCAGCTGCGAGGGAAGTCGGCGATGTTCATCACCCACTTCGACACCACCGACCTGAGCCAGATCGGCTTCTACACCACCCACGACACCCGCACGGAGTTCTTCACCGACCTCGGATTGAAGCTGCCGGGCAGCGTCGAGCGGGCGTCGGCGGGCACCGACAAGTTCACCCTGCGCCAGAGCGCCGAGCAGATCGACGCGTTCGACGACGTGGACATCGTGGTCGGCTACGGCGAGGCCCCGGTGGCCGGCCGGCTGGCCGGGGACCCGCTGATGTCGAAGCTGCGCGCGGTGGCCAACGGCTCGATGGTCATGCTGCCGGCCAGTTCCCCGGCGGGCACCGCGGCCAACCCGACGCCGATGTCGGTGTCCTGGGTGCTCGACGAGTACGCCCGCCAGCTCGCCGTCGCGGCCGACAAGGTCAAGTGAGCACCAGCGAAAACCGGACGCGCGGGCGGGCGCTGGGGCTGCTCGCCCTGTTCGTGGTCCTGCTCGTGGCCACGGTCCTTTCGGTGGTGGCCGGCGCCCGCGGGGTGTCGGTGGCCGACGTGCTGAGCGGGCTGGGCGGGGGCCGGGAAACGCTGGCCGAGGCGGCGGTCGGGCAGCGCGTCCCGCGGACCGGGCTGGCCGTGCTCGTCGGCGCGGCGCTCGGGCTGGCCGGCGCGGTCATGCAGGGCGTGACCCGGAACCCGTTGGCGGACCCGGGAATCCTCGGGGTGAACCTGGGTGCGTCGCTGGCCGTGGTGACCGGCATGGTCTCCTTCGGGCTGGTCAGCGCCTCGGCGCACGTGTGGGTGGCGATCCTCGGCGCGGCCGCGGCCGCGGTGTTCGTCTACGCCATCGGCTCGCTCGGCCGCGGCGGGGCGACCCCGCTCAAGCTCGCCCTGGCCGGGGCGGTCACCTCGGCCGCGCTGGCCTCGCTGATCAGCGCGACCGTACTGGCCGACAACGCCGTCGCGGCGACGTTCCGGTCCTGGCAGGTCGGCGGGGTCGGCGGGGCCTCCTTCGACCGGATCGGCCAGGTGCTGCCGTTCCTGGCCGCCGGCGCGGTGCTGTGCCTGGTCACCGCGCGCGGGCTCAACTCGCTGGCCCTGGGCGACGAACTGGCCGCGGGACTGGGCGAGCGGGTCGCGCTGGTCCGGCTCGGGGCCTCGCTCGGCGGGGTGGTGCTGTGCGGGGCGGCCACCGCCGCGGCCGGGCCGATCGGGTTCGTCGGACTGGTCGTGCCGCACCTGGGCCGGCTGCTGATCGGGGTGGACCACCGGTGGCTGCTCCCGTTCTCCGCGCTGGGCGGGGCGGTGCTGCTCACCTTCGCCGACGTCGTCGGCCGGCTGGTCACGCGGCCGGAAGAGGTCGACGTCGGCATCATCACCGCGCTGGTCGGCGCACCGTTCTTCGTCTGGATCGTCCGCCGCCGGAAAGTGCGCGAACTGTGAACGCCACCGCCGAACTCGTCGTCCGCGCCCGGGCCGGGCGCGCGGTGCGCCGCCGGACCGTGCTGACCGTGCTCGCCGTCCTGGTCCTGGCGGCCATGGCGGTGTCCTTGATGGCCGGGCAGCGGTTCTACCCGCCGGGTGAGGTGCTCCGCGTGATCCTCGGGGAGCAGGTGCCGGGCGCGTCGTTCACCGTCGGGCGGTTGCGGCTGCCGCGCACGGTGCTGGCGGCGCTGGTCGGGATCGGCTTCGGCCTGGGCGGCGTGACGTTCCAGACCCTGCTGCGCAACCCGCTGGCCAGCCCGGACGTGATCGGCATCAGCGCGGGCGCGAGCACGGCGGCCGGGTTCGCGATCGTCTCGCTCTCGCTGTCCGGGGCGGCGGTCGAGGTGTCCGCCATCGTCGCGGGTCTCGGCGTGGCGCTGCTGATCTACTCGCTGTCCCACCGCGGCGGCGTCGCGGGCACCCGGCTGATCCTGATCGGCATCGGGATCAGCGCGATGCTCGACAGCGCGCTCGACTGGGTGCTCAGCGGGGCCGGGGAGTGGGACCTGCAGCAGGCGCTGCGCTGGCTCACCGGCAGCCTCAACGGCGTGGACTGGCCCGACGTGCTGCCGGTGCTGGCCGCGGTGCTCGGGTTCGGCCCGCTGCTGCTGGCCCGAAGCCGCGCTCTGGCCACCCTGCGGCTCGGCGACGACGCCGCGTCGGCGCTCGGCGTGCGCATCGGCCCCACCCGGCTGATCGTGATCGTCTGCGCGGTCGGGCTGATCTCGTTCGCCACCGCGGCCACCGGGCCGATCGCCTTCGTCGCGTTCCTGTCCGGGCCGATCGCCACCCGGCTGGCCGGCCCGGGCGGCTCGCCGATGCTCCCGGCCGCGCTGGTCGGCGCGCTGCTGGTGCTGGTGGCCGACTTCAGCGGCCAGTACCTGCTGGGCGCGCGGTACCCGGTCGGCGTGGTCACCGGGGTGCTCGGCGCGCCCTACCTGATCTATCTCATCATCCGCACGAATCGCGCCGGAGGCTCGCCGTGACCGCCACCCACACCCTCGCGGTGCAGGACCTGACCGTCGGCTACGGCGAGCGCGCGGTGATCACCGCGCTCGACCTGGTCGTCCCGCCCGGCGCGATCACCGCGATCGTCGGCGCGAACGCCTGCGGCAAGTCGACCCTGCTGCGCTCGATGTCGCGGCTGCTGGCGCCGCAGGCGGGCCGGGTGCTGCTGGACGGCAAGCTCGTCCACCGCACCCCGGCGCGGGAGCTGGCCCGGAAGCTGGGGCTGCTGCCGCAGTCGCCGCTCGCGCCCGAGGGCATCACCGTCACCGAGCTGGTCAGCCGGGGCCGCCACCCGCACCAGGGCTTGATGTCGCGGTGGCGCCGGTCCGACACCGACGCCGTGGCCGCCGCGCTCGACGCGACCTCGACCGCGCACCTGGCCGATCGCGCGGTCGACGAGCTCTCCGGCGGCCAGCGCCAGCGCGTCTGGATCGCCATGGTCCTGGCCCAGCGGACCGATCTCCTGCTGCTCGACGAGCCCACCACGTTCCTCGACGTGAGCCACCAGATCGAGGTGCTGGACCTGCTGACCGACCTCAACCGCACCCGCGGCACGACCATCGTGATGGTGCTGCACGACCTCAACCTGGCCGCCCGGTACGCCGATCACCTGATCGCGCTGGCCGGCGGCGGCCTGCGGGAGGCCGGCCCGGCCGAGGCGGTGCTGACCGCCGAGACCGTGCACGCGGTGTTCGGCCTCGACTGCGACGTCATCACGGATCCGGTGTCGGGCAAGCCGTTGATGCTGCCGCGCGGGAAGTACCACGTCCGCGCGAAGCAAGCGCCGCCCGGTCGAGACCTTGGCACGACGGGGTTTCCGCCTCGTGCCGTCCGAGCCACCGGTGCGGGCCAGGTCGACTGACGTCCTTTGTAGACTGACTTGAACCCCTCGCGCCCGGTGTCCGTTGCTACAGCCCGGCGGCGCGCTTGACCGTCCGGATCACCGGTGCCGTCTCGATGTGGGTGATGGCGGGTAGCGCGGCCACCCGGGTGGTCAGGTACCGGTAGAGCTCCCGCTGGTCCGCGCACACCACGCTCGCGCACAGGTTCGTCGGCCCGGTGGTCGCGGCGGCGAAGGCGATTTCCGGGTGGCCGGCCAGGGCCGCCCCGGTCTCCGCCAGGTGCGCGGGGGGTACCGAGAGCCAGAGCACGGTGCGGGTGGCCAGGTCGAACATGCGGCCGTCCACATCGATGTCCAGGTAGAGCACGCCGGATTCGCGCAGCTCGCGCATCCGCCGCCGGACGCTGGTCGGCGACCAGCCGGTCACCGCGGCCAGCCGCTCGAACCCGGTCCGCCCGTCGACCGCGAGGGCGGCGAGCAGCTTGCGGTCGCCGTCGTCGAGCTGCACCGGGCCGGGACGGTGGGCCGCCGGCGGCGGGCGCAGCCGTTCGGTCGCCTCCGCGCCCAGCGAGCCGAGCTTGGCGATCAGGCTGTCCGGGCCGCCGTAGAAGGCGTGCAGCACGGAGTGCGCGGTGACCCCCTCCACCCGGGGCGTGCGCGGTAGTTTGGCCAGCAGCAACGCTTCGCTGTCGGCGGCGGTCTCGGTGTCGACCGTGCAGGTGATCTCGGTGCCCCCGGAGGTCAGGCTCACCCAGGAGGTGTCGCGCCGCCGGGCCAGCGCTTCGGCGACCGGCACGGCCGTGCCCGGCGCGCAGCGCACCCGCAGGAACCACTGCACGGCGCCGAGCGCGGTCGGGTCGAACCCGCCGAGCACCCGCACCGCCCCGGCGGAGCGCAGCTTCGCGTACCGGCGGGCGATGGTGCGATCCGACACGCCCAGGACTTCGGCAATAACGCTGAAAGCGGCCCTTCCGTCGAGCTGGAGGGCGCGCACGAGCCGGCGGTCGAGCTCGTCGTAGTCGGATTCCACTCGGCCGAGGGTAGCCCGCGTCGGATACCGCCGCGATCAGGCCGCTTTCTGGCCCCGGGGGTTCGATGGGGCGAACGGTGTCCCCATGCCGAACAACGAGATCCCGGGAGCGGTCATGAACACCGAAGTGCTGATTGCCGGCGCGGGCCCCACCGGCCTGATGATGGCCAACGAGCTGAACCTGGCCGGGGTGCCGAGCGTGCTGGTGGACAAGCTGCCCGAGCGCAGCCGGCTGTCGAAGGCGGGCGGGGTGCAGTCGCGCACGCAGGAGGCGTTCGACCAGCGCGGGCTGCTGGAGCCGCTGCTGGCCACCGGCGACCACCCGATCGGCACCGCGCACTTCGGCGGCATCCACCTCCCGCTCACCCGCGGCCGGCACCGCTTCCCGTGGCGCTCGGTCCCGCAGGTCGTGATCGAGGGCTTCTTCGAGGAACACCTTGCCGCACAGGGAATCCACGCCCTTCGCGGAATGGAGCTGACCGGCCTCGGACAGGACGCGGACGGGATCGCCGCGACCTTCGCCGACGGCACCACCGTCGGCGCCCGCTACCTGGTCGCGGCCGACGGCGGGCACAGCACCGTGCGCAAGCTGCTGCAGGCCGAGTTCCCCGGCCAGGCCGGCACCGCGACGGTGATCGCCGCCGACGTCCGGCTGAGTGGGGTCGAGCCCACGATGACGCACCGCTGGAACGAGGCGGGGGACTGGGCACACCTGTTCCCGCTGGGCACCGACGAGCGGGGCCGCCCGCTGCTGCGGCTGGCCATGGGCGGTCCGGGCCGGGCCCGGCCGCGCGAGGTCGAGGTGACCGGGACGGAGATCCGCGACGGCCTGCTCGCCGTCTTCGGACCCGGGGTCGAGCTGACCGAACTGCGGTACGCCCGCCGGATCACCAACGCGGCCCGCCAGGCCGCGCGGTACCGGCACGGCCGCGTGTTCCTGGCCGGCGACGCCGCGCACGTCCACCTCCCGCTCGGGGCGCAGGGCATGAACACCGGCCTCCAGGACGCGCTGAACCTCGGCTGGAAGCTCGCCGCCGCCGTCCACGGCTGGGCGCCCGAGGGCCTGCTGGAGACCTACCACGCGGAACGGCACCCGGTCGGGGCCGCGGTGCTGCGCAACGTCCAGGCGCAGAGCCTGCTGATGGACTGGGAGGGCACCCGCGCCCCGGAGGTCACGGCCACGCGGGCGCTGTTCACCGCCATGGCGCAGCTCGAAGACGTGCAGTTCCACCTCGACGACCTGTTGTCCGGCATGGGCATCCGCTACCCGATGGCGGAGGCCGGCCCCCGGTCGCGGACCGGCCTGCCCGCCCCGGACGCCGATCTCGGCCCGGCCCGGCTGAACGAGCGGCTGCGCGCCGGCCGTGCCCTGCTGATCGACCCGGACGGCGCGTTCGCGCAGGTGGCCGGCCGGTGGGACGACCGGGTGGACCACGTGGCCGCCGGTTCCGAGCCGATGCTGGTCCGGCCGGACGGCTACGTCTGCTGGTCCGGCTGCGGGGACGGCCGCGGGGAAGACCTGGAGGCGGCGCTGCAACGCTGGTTCGGCCGGGCCCGGTGAGGGCCGGGTGGCCCCGGGCCGCCGGGGGCTACCCGAGCGTGGCGATCCCGGCCAGGATGAGGTCGATCCCGGCGAGGAACTGTTCGCGGTCGTCGTGGTCGGCCATCCGGGCGGCCATCCGGTGGGCGAACGGGGCCTTCTCCGGACCGGACCCCATCCACTGCCCGGCCACGGCGGCGAGGAAGGCCGAGCGGTCCGTGCCGGGCTCGACCATCCGGGCGTTCGCGGCGTTCTGCCCGGCCACGCCGAGGATGTAGCTCAGCAGCGCGGAGGCGGAGTCGAACAGCGCGTCGTCGGGTACGCCGAGGACCTGGAGACGGCCGCCGATGCTTTCGAAGACCTGTAGCACGGCGGGCTGCCACGGCACCCGGGACAGATGAGTGCCCACCCAGGGGTGCGCGTCGATCGCATCGAACAGCCCCAGGGCGAGGGCCCGGATCGCCTCCCGCGGCTCCGGACCGCCCGCCACCCCGGTGAGGATCCGGCCGATCACCGCCTCGGTGGCGGCGGTGAGCAGCTCGTCCTTGTTCGCGACGTGCCAGTAGATCGCGCCGGCCCCGGTGGCCAGGCGGGCGGTGAGCGCGCGGAAGGTCAGCGCGCTCTCACCGTCGGTGTCGAGGATTTCGATCGCCGATTCGACGATCCGCTCCTTGGACAGCGCGTCGGCGCGCCGCTCGCCGCGCTGCCGCCTGGTCGCCATGGGTACCGTCCCGGGTATTGTTGGAACTTTGTTCCAACAATACCCCGCCCCGGCAGGCCCCGGCCCGGCCCGCATCGCGCGAGCCGGAAAAGCGCCGGGGAAAACGCGGAACCGAAGTGGGAATCAGTTCAGCTTCCGCGTATCCGCCGGCAAGCCGCCACCCGCGTACACGTCCTCCGCGAGCTTCGCCAGCGCGGTGAGCGCGACGTTCTGGCTCCACGGCCCGTAGGAAACCCTGGACACGCCCAGGTTCTGCGCGACGTCCAGCGGAATCGAGCCGGGAATGCCGATCAGGTTGACCTTGCGCTCGCCCAGCGCCTCGACCAGCCGCCCGACCTGGTCGGCGTCCAGCTTGCCCGGCACGAAGAAGTTCGACGCGCCCGCGTCCAGGTAGGCGTGGCCTCGGGTGATCGCTTCGGCCAGCAGGTCCTCCGGGTCGCGGCCGGCGCCCTTCAAGAAGGCGTCGGTGCGGGCGTTGAGGACGAAGTCGACGCCTGCGGACTGCGCGGCGGCGACCGCGGCCTCGACCGCCTTCACCGCTTCGCCGAGCGGCTTCATCTGGTCTTCGAGGTTGCAGCCGACGGCACCGGCTTCGATCGCGCGGGCGACCGTGCCGCCCGGGTCGCCGTAGCCGCCTTCGAGGTCGGCGGAAACGGGCAGGTCGCCCGCGGTCCGCACGATCAGCGCGACCTCGGCGATCATCTCGTCGCGGGGGATCTTCTCCCCGTCCGGGTAGCCGCGCGAAGCGGCGATGCCGTGGCTGGGCGTGGCCAGCGCCTGCGTGCCCGGCGTCTCGGCCACCACCTTCGCGGTGATCGCGTCCCAGACGTTGACCACGAGCAGCAGTTCCGGAGCTGCGTGCAGTTCCTGCAGGCGCACGGCTTTTTCAGCGGTGGAAGTCATACCGGCCAATCTAGGCGGAAACCGCACCGCGCACCCGGTGCGGGACGGCCGGCCCGGTCACCGGGGCCGTGGGGAGGGCGGCTACCGCGCACCCGGCCCGGGCAGGATGTCGATGTCACCCGCGTGCATCGGCTCCCCGCAGTGCGCACAGCGGAGGTCGACGCGGCTGACCTCGCCGCAGGCGTGGTGGCGGTAGAGCACCGGAGGCCCGGCTTCGCCCGCGAGCCACCGGTCGCCCCAGCCCACCATGACCATCAGCAGGTCGGCCAGTTCGGTGCCCTTCCCGGTGAGCGCGTACTCGTACCGCGGGCGCCGGTCGTAGGGCCGCCGCTCCAGCACCCCGCGCTCGACCAGGTGGCTCAGCCGCTCGGTCAGGACCTTGCGGGAGATGCCGAGGTCGGCCTGGATCTGGTCGAACCGGGTGGCCCCGGCCAGCACGTCCCGCAGGATCAGCGGCGACCAGGGCTCCCCGATCACCTCAAGGGTCCGCGCGATCGAGCAGGCCATTTCCCCGAAGTCGGTGCGCTGCATTCCCTCAGTCTACCGATTGGGGTTCCCTCGGGGAACTCACGGGTGCTACGGTTTTCGAGTCTCCTCAAGGAACTTCGAAAGGACCACGGCGATGAGCAAGGTCTTCGGCGCCCACTCGGTCTCGGTCGACGGGTACATCACCGGCCGCGACCCCCGGGCCGGCCACGACCTCGGCGACGGGACCGCGCTGTTCGACTGGTACTTCGGCGGTGACACCCCCAGCCGGGTCTACGACGGGTTCAAGCTCAGCGAAGCCAGCGCGCGGGTCTTCGACGCCGTCGCCGCGCGGGTGGGCGCGACCGTGGCCGGTCGGGCCACCTATGACGACTCCGGCGGGTTCGGCGGCGGCGGTCCGCACCCGGCCGCCCCGCTGTTCGTCCTCAGCCACCGGCCGGTGCCGGACCTGGGGGAGCGCCAAACCCTGGTCACCACCGGCATCGAGGACGCGATCGCCGCGGCGCGCGACGCCGCCGGCGACCGTGACGTCGCCCTGATGGGCGGCGTGGTCCTGACCGAGGCGCTGAAGGCCGGGCTGGTCGACGAGCTGGTGCTGCACCAGGTCCCGGTCCTGCTCGGCGCCGGACGGCCGCTGCTGCGGGAGCTGCCCGCGCACGTCCGCTTGAGCCTGGTCGAAGCGGTGCCCGCCGCGGGCGTCACCCACCTGCACTACGCGGTCCGGTCCTGAACCGGGCCCCCACCGGGAAATCCCGCACCGTCCCGGTCCGGATCGGCCCCCGCGGCGATTTCCCTGACCCCGCCCGGCAATCCGTTCCGAGCCGCGAACGCGCCGGGCCCCGGTGGCCCGGCATCACTGTGCCATGTGGACCTCCGGTCGGACTCCGGAGGTGTCGCGCCCGCCACTTCGTGGTGAACGCCATCTCGGTAACCGGTTCGTTCCCGGTAGGCTGCGGGTTCGCGGGCGACCGCGTGTCCACCGTTCCGCCGAGCCTTCAGGAGGACCCCGGTGACCGAACCGGCTACCGAGGCCAGCGACGCCCTCACCACCCCGGCGCGCCGGGTGCTCGTCGCCGAGGACGAGGCGCTGATCCGGCTCGACCTCGTCGAGATGCTGCGCGAGGAGGGCTACGAGGTCGTCGGCGAGGCCGGCGACGGGGAGCAGGCCATCGCGCTGGCCACGGACCTCAAGCCCGATCTCGTCATCCTCGACGTCAAGATGCCCAAGCTCGACGGCATCGAGGCGGCTTCCAAGATCACCGGCGACCGGATCGCGCCGGTGGTCATCCTCACCGCGTTCAGCCAGCGCGACCTGGTCGAGCGGGCCCGGGACGCGGGCACCATGGCCTACCTGGTCAAGCCGTTCGCCAAGCGTGACCTGGTGCCGGCCATCGAGCTGGCCGTGAGCCGCTTCTCCGAGCTGCAGGCGCTGGAGGCCGAGGTCGCGGGTCTGACCGACCGGCTCGAGACCCGCAAGGTGATCGACCGGGCCAAGGGCCTGCTGATGAGCCGCCAGGGTCTGACCGAGCCGGACGCCTTCCGCTGGATCCAGCGGACCGCCATGGACCGCCGCACCACGATGAAGGCGGTGGCCGAGGCCGTGGTGGAGAGCATCGGCTGAGTTCCCGCCGGACCGGACGGGCGCGACCAGGGGGTCGCGCCCGTTTTTTCGTCCCCGGGGGTCGCCACGGTCAGTGGCGAAGGGGTTAAAGGGCAGCCTTCGGCCCCGGTCCGGGGCTTCCGGCCGATTCGGTGAGTGACGCGCCTTACACTGCCAACACAGACCGAGTCAGCGGGCAAGGGGCCGGAAGGGTCATCACCGGGCACGCAGTGTTATCACCTGTTCGTCACGATCCGACGAACGGGTGTAAAACGTTCGTTACCGTTCGTGACCACCGTCACGATGTGGCTACAAGACTCGCTGTGACTCTGTGCAACACCCGGCTGGGCGGCTACTTTCAGCGGCCAGTCAGGTCCCACGTGGGGACCAGCCGTTCATCCGGGCGGCTGTTGGCATTTGGAGGAACGAGTGCAGAAAGCACGACTCACGAAGGTCATCGTGCTGGCCGCCGCCGGGGTCATCTCCCTCAGCGCGTGCGCGGCGCGTGACAACAGCGGCTCCGGTGGCGGGGACAGCTCCGCCCCCCAGGCCGCGGCCCCGTCGGCCGCCGCCGACGCCGCCGACCCCGCGGGCGACGGCAAGGCGCAGTGCGCGCCCACCTCCATCGCGTACGCGGGCACCATCAACGGTGCGAACGCCGCGCTGGGCCAGAACATCCTCAACGGCGCGAAGCTCGCCGTGGACCAGCACAACGCCGCGAACAAGGGCTGCCAGGTCAAGCTGGAGCAGTTCGACACCGAGGGCACGCCGGACAAGGCGCCCGGCATCGTGACGCAGATCGTCAACACCCCGTCGATCATCGGCGTCGTCGGCCTCCCGTTCTCCGGTGAGTCCAAGGCCGCGGGCAACATCTTCAACAGCGCCGGCCTGGTCAGCGTCACCCCGTCGGCCACCAACCCGTCGCTGAGCCAGAACGGCTGGAAGACCTTCTTCCGCGGTCTGGGCAACGACAACGTGCAGGGTCCCGCCGCCGCGAAGTTCATCACCGGCGAGCTCAAGGCCGGCAAGGTCTGCGTGATCCAGGACGACTCCGACTACGGCGTCGGGCTCGCCACCGCCATCACCCAGGCGCTGGGCTCCAAGGTCACCTGCAACGACAAGGTGAAGACCAAGCAGACCGACTTCTCGGCCGTGGTCAACAAGGTCAAGAGCGCCGCCCCCGACGCGGTGTTCTACTCCGGCTACTACCAGGAAGCCGCGCCGTTCGCGCAGCAGCTGAACGACGCCGGCGTGACCGCGAAGTTCGTCGGCCCGGACGGGGTCAAGGACGACGAGTTCGTCAAGGGCGCCGGTGACGCGGCCGCGAACGCCTACTTCACCTGCCCCTGCGTGCCGGCGGACCAGTTCACCAAGTTCACCGACGCCTACAAGGCCGCGGCGGGCAAGGACCCGGGCACCTACTCGCCCGAGGCCTACGACCTGGCGACGATCCTGCTCAAGGGCATCGACTCCGGCAAGAAGGACCGCGCCGGCCTGCTGGACTTCGTGAAGACCTACGACGGCCAGGGCATCACCAAGCACTTCAAGTGGGACGACAAGGGCGAGCTGGCCTCGTCCACCGTGTGGACCTACAAGGTCGAGGGCGGGAAGATCGTCCGCAACACCGAAATCAAGTAGCGCAAGGCTTCCGCTCTCGTTACCGGGGTGCTCGACCGGCGGCTCGATCCCGCCGGACGGGCACCCCGGACCCACATGGAGAACTAGTGTGTCGATGATTCACGAGCTGAGCACGGTCGTTCTGGCTCAGAGCGACAGCTGGATCACGTTCGACGTGAATTCGTTCCTGCAGCAGTTCTGGAACAACACGTTCGACGGTCTGGCCTACGGCAGTATCTACGCCCTCGTGGCACTGGGCTACACCCTCGTCTACGGCGTGCTGAAGCTGATCAACTTCGCCCATTCCGAGGTGTTCATCTACGGCGCCTACGCGACGTGGTTCACCTTCTACTTCCTCGGCTTCCGGCCCGGCAGCACCCCGGAGCTACCGGTGTTCGAGCTGATCGGCTTCCTGCTGCTGGCGTTGATCGCGTCGATGGTCGTCTCCGGCGGCACCGCGGTGGTGCTGGAGCGGGTCGCCTACCGTCCACTCCGCAAGCGCGGCGCCCCGAAGCTGGTCTTCCTGATCACCGCGATCGGCGCCTCCTTCGTGCTGCAGCAGCTGCTGTTCATCTGGCGCGGCGGCAACGCCGAGCAGGGCATCCGCCTGATGCGCAACGAAGAGGTGTTCAGCCTGTTCGGCGGCAGCATCACCAACGTCACGATCGTCACCGTGGTCGCCGCGGTCGTGCTCATGCTGGGCGTGAACTACTTCGTCAACAAGACCAAGTTCGGCCGCGGCATCCGCGCGGTGGCGCAGGACCCCGACACCGCGATGCTGATGGGCGTCAACAAGGAGCGCGTGATCACCACGACGTTCCTGATCGGCGGCCTGCTGGCCGGCGCGGCGGCGCTGTTCTACATGATGAAGATCCCGCAGGGCGCCTCGTACCAGGGCGGGTTCCTCCTCGGCATCAAGGCGTTCACCGCCGCGGTGCTGGGCGGCATCGGCAACCTGCGCGGCGCGCTGCTGGGCGGCCTGCTGCTCGGCATGGTCGAGAACTACGGCCAGTCCCTGTTCGGCGGCGGCTGGCGCGACGTGGTCGCGTTCGCGCTGCTGGTGCTGGTCCTGATGATCCGGCCCACCGGCATCCTCGGTGAGTCGCTCGGAAAGGCCCGGGTATGACCACGACCCTCGCCCCGCCGGCGCCGGCCAAGAGCCGCCGCCCGGTCCGTGAATGGTGGAGCAGCCTCAGCCGGCTGCAGCAGTGCCTGATCCTCATCCCGCTGGTGGTGCTGATCTACCTGCTGCCGGTGCTGAACCCGCCGATCCTGACCACGCAGCCCGGCTACAACTTCCCGATCGCGATGTTCGAGGTGGCCCGCTACGCGCTGGTCGCCATCGGCCTCAACGTCGTGGTGGGCCAGGCCGGTCTGCTCGACCTCGGCTACGTCGGGTTCTTCGCGATCGGCGCCTACGTGATGGCGCTGTTCACCAGCCCCGACTCCGCGCTGTCGAAGCTGCCGTTCCTCGTCGTGCTCCCGATCGCGATGGTGATCACGATGATCTTCGGGGTGATCCTCGGAACCCCGACCCTGCGATTGCGCGGGGACTACCTGGCCATCGTGACGCTCGGGTTCGGCGAGATCGTCCGGCTGCTCGCCGACAACATCGAACCGCTGCGCGGCAACAGCGGGTTCTCCCGCGTGGGGCACCCACCGGGCGCGAAGGCCGACGGCACGCCGTTGTTCAACAACTCCGACGGCATCCCCTGGTACTGGCTGTGCGTCACGATCATCATCATCATCCTGTTCGTGGTCGGGAACCTGGAGCGCAGCCGCGTCGGCCGCGCCTGGGTGGCGATCCGGGACGACGAGGACGCGGCCGAGATCATGGGCGTGCCGACGTTCAAGTTCAAGATCTGGGCGTTCGTCAGCGGCGCGGGGATCGGCGGCCTCTCCGGGGCGCTCTACGCCGGGCAGCTCGGTTTCGTGAACAACCAGAAGTTCGACGTCGTCACCTCGATGCTGTTCCTGGCCGCGGTGATCCTCGGCGGCGCGGGCAACAAGGTCGGCGTCCTGCTGGGGGCCGTGGTGGTGGCGTACGTGCCGCTGCGGTTCCAGGCGATCGCCGAGTACAAGTACCTGATCTTCGGCGTCGCGCTCATCGTGCTGATGATCTTTCGCCCCCAGGGCCTGCTGGGCGCGCGGCAGCGCCTGCTCGCCTACGGCCGGTACGCCTACCAACGGCTGCTCGGCAAGGGGGAGCAGATCAGCAGCGACGGCTCACTGGTCGCGGAGAACCCGGGAGAGAAAGCATGACCGCCCCTGGCAACGGCACCGGTCCGGAGGTCCCGGCCGAGGGTGGCCTCGTGGCCGAGGTCGCCCGGATGGACGCCGCGGAGCTGGCCGAGCACGAGGCCGAAGTGGCCGAGGTCGTCGCACCGGACCGTGACATCGACGTCGCGGTGGGGGAGACCCTGCTGCGCGTCGACGACGTGACGGTGCGCTTCGGCGGGCTCGTGGCGCTGGACTCGGTCTCCTTCGCCATCCGGCGCGGGGAGATCCTCGGCCTGATCGGGCCGAACGGCGCGGGCAAGACCACCTGCTTCAACGCGATGACCGGCGTCTACCGGCCCAGCTCGGGCCAGGTGCTGCTGGAGGACAAGCCGCTGGGCAAGGCCTCCCGGCACGGCATCACCCAGCTCGGCATCAGCCGGACCTTCCAGAACATCCGGCTCTTCAGCGAGATGACGGCGCTGGAGAACGTGGTCGTCGGCACCGACGCGCGGCACCGGACGAGCCTGATGGGCGCGCTGTTCCGCTCCCCGCGCCACCACCGCGAGGAGAAGCAGGCGATCGACAAGGCCATGGCGCTGCTGGAGTTCGTCGGCATCGCCGACCGGGCCGCGGACAAGGCGAAGAACCTGCCCTACGGCTACCAGCGGCGCCTGGAGATCGCGCGGGCGCTGGCCACCGAGCCGAAGCTGCTCTGCCTCGACGAGCCGGCCGCCGGGTTCAACCCGGCGGAGAAGGAAGAGCTCATGGGGCTGATCCGGACCATCCGCGACGACGGCTACACCGTGCTGCTGATCGAGCACGACATGAAGCTCGTGATGGGCGTGACCGACCGGATCGTGGTGCTGGAGTTCGGCAAGAAGATCGCCGAAGGGGTGCCGTCCGAGATCCGGGAGAACCCCGCCGTGATCGCCGCCTACCTGGGAGTGCCCGACGATGACGTTGCTTGAGCTGTCCGATGTGTCCGTCCACTATGGCCGGATCCAGGCCGTGTCCGGGCTGTCCATCACGGTCGACGAGGGCGAGATCGTCACGCTGATCGGGGCGAACGGGGCCGGCAAGTCCACCACCATGCGGGCGATCTCCGGCGTCCGGCCGATCTCCCACGGCGCGATCCGCTTCGACGGCGAGGACATCTCCCGGCTGCGCGGCGACCTGCGGGTGGTCCGCGGGATCTCGCAGTCGCCCGAGGGCCGGGGGATCTTCCCCGGCATGACGGTGCTGGAGAACCTCGACATGGGCGCCTACGCCCGCAAGGACCGGAAGAACCTGCAGCCGGACTTCGACCGCGTCTTCGAGCTGTTCCCGCGGCTGGCCGAGCGCAAGAGCCAGGTCGGCGGCACGATGTCCGGCGGGGAGCAGCAGATGCTGGCCATCGGCCGCGCCCTGATGGCGAAGCCGCGGCTGCTGCTGCTGGACGAGCCGTCGATGGGGCTCGCGCCGCAGTTCATCCAGCAGATCTTCCGGATCATCACGGAGATCAACCGGCAGGGCACCACGGTGCTGCTGGTGGAGCAGAACGCGCAGCAGGCGCTTTCGCGGGCCCACCGGGCGTACGTGCTCGAGACCGGCCGGATCACCAAGACCGGCACCGGCCAGGAACTGCTGGCCGACACGAGCATCAAGGAGGCCTACCTCGGCGTCGGCTGAGCCCGGCCACCGCACCACCACCCACCACCACCGAGGCCCCCTCGCCCCGCGTCTGACGCGGGGCGAGGGGGCCTCGGTGGTGTCCGGTCGCTCAGGCGCCCGGCGGCTGGTCCCGCACGACGCAGGTGAGCCGGGCGGTGCAGGTGCGCCGGCCCTGGTCGTCGGTCAGCACGATGTCGGCGGTGATCGTGCCGCGGCCGACGTGCAGCGGGGTGGCGACCCCGGTGACCCGGCCCGAGCGGACCGCCCGGTGGTGGGTGCAGGACAGCTCCAGGCCCATCGCGGCCCGGCCCGGGCCCGCGTTCAGGGCGGCGAGGATCGAGCCGAGCGCCTCGGCCATCGTCGCGTTCGCACCGCCGTGCAGCAGCCCGTACGGCTGCAGGTTGCCTTCGACCGGCATGGTCGCGACCACCCGTTCCGGGGCCACCTCGATCAGCTTCAGCCCGATCTTGTCGTTCAGTTGCTGATCGGCGACCGCGGGGTCGATTCCCGCGAAGTCTTCCAGCCTGACGCCGCCGTCCTGCTCGGTCACGCGCTGCTCCTCAACCTATGCGACCCGTAAGAGTGTCGGACCCTCACCTTAGACTCGCTCCCGTGAGCCCGAGTGAGAACCGAACCGTAGCCAACGCCACACCGCCGAAGGGCGCCGCCGGCCCGGCCGAGCGGCCCCGACTGCTGCTCATCGACGGCCATTCCATGGCCTACCGCGCCTTCTTCGCGCTGCCCGCGGAGAACTTCAAGACCAAGACCGGCCAGGTCACGAACGCGGTGTTCGGGTTCACCTCGATGCTGATCAACCTGCTGCGCGACGAGACGCCGAGCCACCTCGCGGTGGCCTTCGACCTTTCGCGCCAGACCTTCCGGTCGGAGACGTTCGCCGACTACAAGGCCAACCGCAGCAGCACGCCGGACGAGTTCCGCGGCCAGGTGGACCTGGTCAAGGAGGTGCTCGGGGTACTGGGCATCCCGTCGCTGACGAAGGAGAACTTCGAGGCCGACGACATCATCGCCACCCTCACCACCCAGGCCGTCGCCGGCGACTTCGACGTGCTGGTCTGCACCGGCGACCGCGACGCGCTCCAGCTGGTGAACGAGCACGTCACCGTGCTGTACCCGAAGCGCGGGGTGTCGGACCTGGTCCGCTTCACCCCCGAGGCGGTGGAGGAGAAGTACGGCCTCACCCCGCGGCAGTACCCGGACTTCGCGGCGCTGCGGGGCGACCCGTCGGACAACCTGCCGGGCATCCCCGGGGTGGGGGAGAAGACCGCGGCCAAGTGGATCCGCCAGTTCGGCTCGCTCGACGAGCTGATCGACCGGATCGACGAGGTCAAGGGCAAGGTCGGCGACGCGCTGCGCGAGCACCTGTCCTCGGTCACGCTGAACCGGCAGCTCACCGAGCTGGTCCGCGACGTCGAGCTGGACCGCGCGCCGGAATCGCTGGAGCTGCAGCCGTGGGACCGCGACGCGGTGCACCGGCTGTTCGACGAGCTGGAGTTCCGCGTGCTGCGCGACCGGCTCTTCGCCACGCTGAGCAGCGCCGAGCCCGAGGCCGAGGAGGGCTTCGAGGTCTCCGGCTCGGCCCTCGCGCCCGGCGGCCTCGGCGAGTGGCTCACCGCCCACGCCGGCGCGGGCGAGCCGGTGGCCCTGTCCTTCCGCTCGACCGGCACCTCGGTCCGCGCCGACCTGCGTGCGGTCGCCTTCGCGGCACCGGACGGCGAGGGCGCGTACGTCGACGTCACCACCATGGACGAGGCGGACGACCGCGCGCTGTCGGTCTGGCTCGCCGACGCCGGCGTGCGCAAGATCGGCCACGACCTGAAGGTCCCGCTGCACGCCGTGCGGGCCCGCGGCTGGACGCTGGCCGGGCTGGTGCTCGACACCGCGCTGGCCGCGTACCTGGTGCGGCCCGGCCAGCGCACCTTCGAGCTGGACGACCTGGCGCTGCGCTACCTGCACCGTGAGCTGCGGTCCGAGTCGGGCGAGGGCGACGGCCAGCTCTCGCTGCTCGACGGCGGGGCCGACGAGCTGGAGCAGAAGGAGATCGCCGAGGAGCTGGTCAAGGCCCGCGCGATCTTCGAGCTGGCCGCCGCGCTCGGCCGGGAGCTCGAGGAGCTGGGCGGCTCGAAGCTGCTGGCCGAGCTGGAGCTGCCGCTGCTCGAGGTGATCACCCAGCTCGAAGCCGCGGGCATCGCGGTGGACATCGAGCAGCTCACCGAGCTGGAGGCGCACTACCTGAGCCGGGTCACGCAGGCCGCCGACGAGGCGTACCAGGTGATCGGCAAGCAGATCAACCTCGGCTCGCCCAAGCAGTTGCAGGTGGTGCTGTTCGACGAGCTGGGCATGCCGAAGACCAAGCGCACCAAGACCGGGTACACCACCGACGCCGAGGCGCTGCAGAGCCTGTTCGAGAAGACCGAGCACCCGTTCCTGCAGCACATGCTGGAGCACCGCGACGCCACCCGGCTGCGCACCACGGTCGAGGGCCTGATCAAGTCGGTCGCCGACGACGGGCGCATCCACACCACGCTGCAGCAGACCATCGCGGCCACCGGCCGGCTGTCCTCGGTGGAGCCGAACCTGCAGAACATCCCGGTCCGCACCGAGGAGGGCCGCCGCATCCGCGACGCGTTCGTGGTCGGCGAGGGCTACGCGGAGCTGATGACCGCGGACTACAGCCAGATCGAGATGCGCATCATGGCGCACCTGTCGAAGGACGAGGGCCTGATCGAGGCCTTCAACAGTGGTGAGGACCTGCACACGTTCGTCGCTTCGCGGGCGTTCTCGGTGCCGGCCGAGGAGATCACGGCGGAGCAGCGCTACCGGGTGAAGGCCATGTCGTACGGCCTCGCGTACGGGCTCTCGGCGTACGGGCTTTCGCAGCAGCTGCGGATTTCCACCGAAGACGCCAAATCCCAGATGGAGGCGTACTTCTCCCGCTTCGGCGGGGTGCGCGACTACCTGCAGTCGGTGGTCGGCGAGGCGGCGAAGAGCGGGTACACCGAGACGATCTTCGGCCGCCGCCGTTACCTGCCGGACCTCAACAGCGACAACCGCCAGCGCCGCGAGATGGCCGAGCGGATGGCGCTGAACGCGCCGATCCAGGGCAGTGCCGCCGACATCATCAAGGTCGCGATGCTGAACGTGCACCGGGCACTGGAAAGCGCGGAGCTGCGCAGCCGCGTTCTCCTGCAGGTGCACGACGAGCTGGTGCTGGAGATCGCCGAGGGCGAGCGCACGGAGGTCGAGAAGCTGGTCCGCGAGGGCATGGGCTCGGCCTACGAGCTGGCCGTGCCGCTGGAGATTTCGATCGGCTACGGCCGCTCGTGGAACGAGGCCGCCCACTGACCGCCGTTTCGCGCGGCCCGGGCCACCCGCCGACCCGGCGGCCAGGAACAGGACGGCCGGCCTCCGCGGGCTGTACGCCGCGGCGAGCCCGGTCGTCCTGGCGCAGCCACCTCGGTGAAACATCCTGACCCTTCCGGGGGAGGTCGTGATCCCGAGCGCTACGCCGCCTCTTCCAGACGGTCGAAGCCGGCGTCCATCCCCGTTCCCATTCCGGAGGCGTAGGCGGCGTCCCGGGCTTCGGGCGATGAGTAGGTGATGGTGCCGGTCATGACGGTGCGGTCGCCCCTCGCTTCGAAGGTGATCTCGTGACGGGTGGGCGGAAGGTCGAGGTCGCTCATCTGCTCGGTCGTGACCAAGCGGTGCGGCTCCTCGGCCACCTGCACGTCGCCGCGGATTTCCAGGCGCCCCTGCGGGTACTGCCAGACCCATCGGTACGTGCCGCCCGGGCGGATGTCCATTTCGCACACCTCGAAGAGGGTGCCGGGGTGCGGGCCGGTCATCCACGTCCGGACGACGTCCGGCGTCGTGTAGGCCGCCCAAATCCTCTTCGGCGAGGCGTCGAACGCCCGGGTGTAGCGGATGCGCGTCTCGTCGGGAAGGCTGAACTCGGTTTTCACGGTGCTTCTCCTGGTTCTTCGTGGAGTTCTTCGCGGGGTCGTTCGACGATGGCGGCGAGACGATCGAGGCGGGCGTCGACCTGTTCCTCGAACTGGGACACGTAGACCGCCGCCCGCACGAGCGAGTCGATCGCGAGGACGCCGTAGAGGCGGGTTCCGTCCCGGTGCCGGCTGATCAGCCCCGCCGCCTCCAGCACCTTGAGGTGCTTGGACACGGTCGGCTGGCTCAGGGAAACGCCGGCGGCGAGGTCCCCGGCGGTGAGGGGGCCGTCGCGCAGTCTCCTGAGCACGGCCCGGCGCGTGCGGTCCGACAGCGCCATGAAGATCCGGTCGAGCCGGTCCTCGTCGGGTTCCATCGTCCCGTCTCCTATATCGCCGTTCGGCTATTTAGCCTCATGGCTAAATATACGGATCGGACGGGCGGTGTCAACCACCTCGGATCGAGGTCCGAGCGTGAAGTCTCTTGTGGACAGTGACCGGAGGTCGTCCCGCGTGGGGTGATTTCACCCGTTCACCCGCCCACCCGGCGGTACCGGGCCCGTCGACGCACCACCTAGCGTCGTATGCGCAGGTGTCGATCGAACGGAGGGTCTGAAGATGATCACACGGCTGTTCAAGGTCGTCATGCGGCACGGCTGCTGCTCCGCGTGCACCGGCAAGGGCTGCGGCTGCTGCGCCAACTGCCACTGACCCGGCCCGTGGGGCGTTGGCCGGGGTGGTGACACGCCGGCCGGCGTCCGGGTGGCCCGCTCCGGTCCGGGTGTCCGTTTTTCCGCTGTGGTCCCGATTCTGCGGGCCCGCCGAGCCGAGGTCGCGGCTGGGGGCAACCTCGCCGGGGCCGAGACGTCCGAACCTGCGTAGGTGGTGTCACCAAGGTGAGGGGTCTCTTGTGGAGCGTCGTGGTGGGGACCGGGCCGCCCCCGCGCAGCGGCGGGGGAAGCGGGGGGCCCGCCGCACGGCCGCCGCGGTGGCCGGGGTGGCCTCGCTGCTGGTGCTGGGCCTGACCGGCTACGGCTGGACGCAGTACCACAGCCTGCTGGCCGGGTTGCACACCTCCGGCGCGCTCGGCGGCGACACCAGATCGGCCAACGGGGACACCAACATCCTCATCATGGGCCTGGACACCCGGCTCGACGAAAACGGCAACGCGCTGCCGAAGGAGATCTACGACGCGCTGCACGCCGGGGACGAGCAGAACGGCGGCAACAACGCCAACGTCCTGATGCTGCTGCACGTGCCGGGCGACGGCAGCAAGGCCACCTCGCTGTCCATCCCCCGCGACGACTACGTCGACCTCCCCGGCTGCCCGGACGGGCAGTGCCGGGGCAAGATCAAGCAGGCCTACGGACTGGCGTTCGACCAGAAGGCCAAGCAACTGGTCAACCAGGGCGGCGACCGGAGCCAGCGCGAGCAGCAGGAGCGCGAGGCCGGCCGCAAGGCCGAGATCGACACCGTGCGGCAGTTCCTCGGCGGGGTGCCGGTCGACCACTTCGCCGAGGTCACCCTGGTCGCGTTCTTCCAGATCGCGCAGGTGGTGCAGCCGATCACGGTCTGCGTCGACGAAAACACCGAGGACTCCTACTCGGGCGCCGACTTCCACCAGGGCCGCCAGCAGATCGACGCCGAGCAGGCGGTGGCCTTCGTGCGGCAGCGCCGCGACAACGTGCACCCGCAGCTGAACTTCACCGACCTGGACCGCGAGGCCCGGCAGCAGGCCTTCATCTCCTCCCTGGCCTACCAGCTCAAACAGGGCGGCGCGTTCACCGACCCGGGCCAGTTGCAGGGCATCCTGGACGTCGCGAAGCAGAACACGGCCGTGGACAGCGGGCTGGACCTGATCGCCTTCGCCGGGCAGGCGGCGAACCTGACCGGCGGCAACATCACCTTCGTCACGCTCCCGATCGTCAAGTTCGGCAAGGACCCCTCGGGCGAGGACGTCAACCTCGTCGACGTCGGCCAGGTGCAGGCGGTGGTCCGGCAGCTGATCGGCGGGACCGCGCCCGCTCCCGGACCGTCCCCGTCCCCGAGTGCCGGGGGCACCACCCCGCCGACCGTGGATGTGGTCAACAGCACCAGCCGCGCCGGGCTCGCGGCGACCGTCTCGCACGCGCTGGCCGCGAAGGGCTACACCGCGGGCACCCTCGGCACGGAGACCCACCGCTCGGCCAAGACGGTGGTCTACTACGGCAGCGGGGGTTCCGCGCCGGCCTCGGCGGTGGCGAAGCTGCTCGGCGGCGTCACCACCGAACACGACTCCACGGTGCCGGCCGGGCACGTCCGGGTGGTCATCGGCACCGCGTTCACCCTGCCGACGACGCTGACCGCGGCCGGCGGGGCTTCCCCCGGCGGTTCGCCGGCCCCGTCCGCCTCCGGTGCTCCCGAGGCTCCCGGCCCCACCGGCTCCTCCGCCCCGCCCAGCGGCCTGTCCGGCGGCGGGATCCCCTGCGTCAAGTAGCACGCCGCGGCTCGCGTCCGCGCCGGCGGAGCAGCCGTCCCGCAGCCCGGTCGCGGGAGCCACCCCCGTACCCAGCCGGCGGGGCCGCGGCTCGATCACCACCCTGCTCCGGCAACGGCACCAGCTGCGGCTGATCACCCGCCTGACGAAACGCATGGGCAGACGATGCCCGTCGACAGCGAGATGGATCTTGGTACTCAGCCCGTTGTCGCGGCGGTAGCAACGGCTCGACCACTGCCCACGCCTTGTCCGTCAACTCACCGCGATCAACCACCCGGTCCGACTGCCGTAGGCCCAGCTCAACCACTCACAGGACAGGTCCTAGGCGCGGCCGAGCCCGCGGACCAGCACCATCACCGCTTCGCGGACCTCGTCGCGGGTGCGGGCGGGCTGGAAGACCTGCCAGTCCAGCGCCACCACCAGCATGGTGCCGAACAGCCCGGCCGCGGCGGTCGGGATGGCGACCCCCGCGGGCAGCCGCCCGGCCTCGTCCAGGCGCTGGAGCTGGCCCTTGACGATCGAGATGAGCTCTTCGCGCAGCAGCGCCAGCGTGTCGTGCCACTGGCCCGGCATCCGCCACAGCTCGCTGACCAGGATCTGCGAAAACCCCGGGTACTCGGCGATGAAGGCCAGGGTCACGTCGATCTGGGCTTCGAGCACCGTCAGCGGGTCGGCGTCGGAGACCGCCGCCCGCAGCCGCCCGGCCGCCAGGTCGACGCCGTAGCGCAGCAGGCCGTCGATCAGCCCGTCCTTGGACCCGAAGTTGTAGTACACGGTGCCCTTGGCCACCCCGGCCTCGGTGGCGATGTCGTCCACGGTCAGCCCCACCAGGCCCCGGCTGGCCGAGAGCCGCAGGGTGGCCTCGAAGAGCTTCTGCTTGGTCGTCTCCCTCACGGCGGCGGGCGCTACAGGCTCAGCTCGGGCTTGAGCGCCGAGACCGACCACACGCGGTGCTTGCGCGCGGCCAGGGTGGACAGCAGGATCCCGCCGACCAGGTAGGCGGCCAGCACCCCGACGTCGCCGAGGATCTGCACGGACGCGCCGGTGTAGAGCAGGTGCCGGAAGCCGTCGATGGCGTAGCCCATGGGCAGCACGATGTGCAGCGGGTAGAGCGCGTCCGGGATGGTCTGCCAGGGGAACGTGCCGCCCGCGCTGACCAGTTGCAGCACCAGCAGCACCAGCCCGAGGAACTTGCCCACGGCGCCGAAGAACGCGTTGAGCGCGTGCACCACCGAGGTGAAGGCCAGCGAGACCAGGATGGCGAAACCGATGGCGCCCAGTGGATGCGCGATGTGGATGCCGACCAGCCAGGTCACCGCGGCGAACAGCACGACCACCTGCGCGATGCCCAGCACGGCCGAGGACAGCCAGCCGCCCAGCGCCACCCGCAGCGGCGACGCGCCCGCGGTCAGCGCCCGGGTGGACAGCGGCCGGATCAGCAGGAACAGCACGAACGCGCCGATCCAGGTGGCCAGCGAGATGAAGAACGGGGCCAGTCCGGCGCCGTAGGTGCCCGCGGAGGCGACGCCGTTGGAGGTCACCGCCACCGGGTCGGCGATGGTGTTCGCGGTGGCCGTGCGGGTCGGGTCGTCCGGGTTCGGGATCTGCTGGAGCCCGGCCGCGAGCCCGTCGCGCAGCTGGGTGGCCCCGGTGGCGAGCTGGTCGGTGCCGGTGACGGCGGTCTTCTCCCCGTCGTTCAGCTTGGCCGCGCCGTCGCGCAGCTGGTTCGCGCCGTCGGAAGCCTTCGCGATGCCGCTGGTCAGCTGCGGGGAGGCCGAGGCCAGCTGCTGCGCCCCGTCGGACACCTGGCGCGCGCCGCTCGCCAGCTTGGCCAGATCACCGTTCGCGGCCTGGATCTTGGTGTTGGCCTGGTCGACGGGGGAGCGCAGCTCGTCCGCCCGGTCCAGGATCTCGTTCACCTGCGCGTCGCTCAGCCCGGCGTCGTGCAGGTCGGTGCTCAGCTGGGTGCGGTAGCTGTCGAGCTTGCCCTGGATGTCGGAGGACGCGGTGGCGGCCAGCGAGGCGGCATCGGCCACCTTCTGGTTGCCGTCGGCGACCTGCCCGGCGCCGGAAGCGAGCTTGCGGGTCTGGGCCGGTAGCTGCTCGGTGCTCGACTTCAGCGTGTCCAGCCCGGTGGCCAGGGTGGCGGACCCGGTGGCGAGCTGGCCGGCGCCTTCGGCGAGCTGGTGCTGCCCGGTCTGCAGTTTCGCGGCGCCGTCGGCGAGCTGCCGCGCCCCGTTCGCCGCCTCGGAGACCTTGCCGTAGATGGTGGAGAACCCGACCAGGAACCGGTCGGCGGCCTCGCTGCCCACCTTCTCCGCGATGGTCTTGCGCACCTGGTCGGCCACCTGCTTGGCGATGGTGCCGGCCAGGTAGTTGTTGGAGTCGTTGGTGGCGAGCGTGATCGTGGCCTGCTGCGGGGTGAAGTTGCCCGAAGACAGCAGCGCGGTGGAGAAGTCGCGCGGGATGCCGATGGCGAACGAGTACTTGTCGTCGCGCACGCCGTCTCGAGCGTCCTTTTCGGACACCTCGTGCCACTGGAAGGTGCCGGACTTCGTCAGCTCGTCGGTGACCTCACGGCCGATGTTGCGCTCCGCGCCGGTGGAGTCCTTGGCCCCGGCGTCGCTGGTGTAGACGGCGGCGGGCAGCTTGTCGAGGCGGCCGTAGGGATCGTAGTTGGCGTAGAGGTAGAACGACGCGTACAGCAGCGGCACGAGCACGAGCGCGGCCATGGCCAGCTTCGGCAGGGTGCCCGCGGACAGCCGGCGCAGCTCGTTGAGCGCGATGCGGAAGGCGTTCAGCCCGCCGGCGCGCTTGTCGTCGGGGGAGGTCATGCTTCGCTGTCTCCTTCGGAGCCGGCCGCTTCGGTGCTGCTTGCCGGAACGCCGTCGGCTCGGGGGCCGTCCGTTTCGGCGGGCACGAGCAGCCGTACCGGTTCGGGCTGGTCGGCCGACCCGATGCGGGCCGCCGGGTAGGGGAGGGTCGACGACGGGGTGGTCGCGGCCAGCACGACCACGGCCAGTCCGCGCCGGGCGTGCTCTTCGGCGACCGCGGTCCACGAGGCGACCTCGCTGGTGTGGCGGTCGGGTGCGTCGAGCACGAGCATGCGCACGCCCCGGCGCTCGGCGGCCAGCGCGGCCAGCAGCCTGGTGCGCAACGCGGGTTCGAGGTTCTCGAAGCGGCTGCCGGCGAACGGTGCGGCGTCGTGCGCGGAGAGCCAGCGCGCGACGTCCTCCTTGCCGGCCGGGCGGTGGGCCAGCGCCAGCTCTTCCCCGGCGACCACCTTCAGCGGGAGCGCTTCGTCGGGCTCGCTCACACCCGGGGCGTCGACGACCGCCACCAGCTCGCGCAGGTCACCACCGGCGTCGGTGGTCACGGTCCCGGTGGTCGGCTTGATCCGCCCGGCGAGGGCGAGGCCGAGCGCGGTGACCCCGACGCCTGGCTCGCCGTGGACCAGGGTCAGGCAGCCGTCCTCGGCGGTCAGCGAGGTGGGCGGCAGCAGCAGCCCGTGGGCGCCCGTCAGGGACACCCGATCGGCTCGTACCAGCACGGGGAAGCTCCTGCCTTTTTTGAACTGACCGGTCAGTTCAAAATTTAGCCCTCCGGGTGGCCGGACGGCAAGCCGGGCGGGCCCACGTCACACCAGCGGGTGACCGGTCACCGCAGCGCGGACGCCGGGTGCGCCTCCCATGATGTCCACAGTGGACGATAGCCCTGCCGGGCCCAGAACACCGAGGAGAGCGGGTTGGTCGGGTTGTAGTAGAGGTAGGTGGCGGTGGCGCCCGCGCCGAGCAGTTCCCGGTGCGCCCGCGCCATCAGCGCCCGGCCGAGACCGCGCCCGCGGTGCCCGGCCGCGGTCACCACGGTGTTCACGTAGCCCCAGCGTCCGGCCGGCAGCAGTTCCGCCGCCTCGGTGCCCTCGGCCGAGTCCACCCAGTCGCACTGCGCGAGGGCCACCGGCTCGCCGCCGCACTCGGCCAGCCAGGTCAGCGGCCCCTCGAGCGCGCGGCGCAGCGCCGGGGCGAGCAGTTCGGCGGTCTGCTCCCGCTGCCGGTGCGCGACCAGCCCGGTGTAGTCGAACGTCGCGGCGCAGAGCGCGAGCACGGCGTCGAAGTCGCCCGGCCCGGCCGCCCGGACGGCCGCCTCACCCGGTTCCGGCCCGGGCGGCGGCCCCTCGGTCCGCACCGCGAGCGCGGACAGCGGGGCCAGGCCGTGGTCGAGGAAGGCGCGGATCGCCTCGGCGTCGCGGCTCGGCCAGTTCACCACGCAGGCCGAGTCGGCGCCCGGCGCCTCGGTGTCCAGCCGGCCCCGCAACGCGCCCAGCAGCAGGTCGAAGGCCTCGGTCCCGGCGGTGCCGGCGTCCGGGAAGAGCTGCCAGACCTCGGCGGCCGACCACAGCAGCGGGGCGTCGCCGGGCCCGTGCCGGTGGTGCTGGAGGCCGGCCGACACCCGCGTCCCGGCCGAGGTCGTCGCCTCGAGCCGTTCCCCGGCGGCGGGCGGCGCGGGCGGGGGCAGCAGCGGGTCGAGCGCGGTGAAGCGGGTCAGGTCCTCGGCGGTGGCCACGGGGCGGAGCGTAACCGCGGGCTCACCCGAGGCGGGTGCGGAAGATCGCCGTGCCGGGGAAGAGCTTGCCGCGCAGCGGGCTCCACTGGCCCCAGGTGCGGGTGTGCCCGGCCGGCCACTCCGGCTCCAGCAGGTCCTCCAGGGCGAACCCGGTCGCGGCCAGCGCGCGCACGTAGTCGCCGAGGGTCCGGTGGTACTCGACGTAGGTGGCCTCGCCGGTCTCGTCCACTTCCAGGTAGGGCGTGCGGTCGAAGTAGGGCTGGGTGACGGTGAGGCCCTGCGGGCCCGGGTCGTCCGGGAAGATCCACCGCATCGGGTGAGTCACCGAGAACACCCACGGCGAGCCCGGCCGCAGCACCCGCCGGACCTCCGCGAACACCGTCTCGGCCGAGGGGACGAACGGCAGCGCGCCGAAGGCCGAGCAGGCGGCGTCGAAGCTGGCGGGGGCGAACGGCAGCACCTCGGCGTTGGCCTGCACGAGCGGCACGGGCAGGCCGGTGCGGTCGTTGCCCGCGCGGGCGTGGCGCAGCATGCCGGCGGACAGGTCGGTGGCCACCGCGTGCGCGCCCGCCGAGGCCAGCCAGCGCGAGCACGCGGCCTGGCCGCAGCCGACCTCCAGCACCCGCTTGCCGCGGACCTCGCCGAGCAGGTGGGCCTCGGCCTCGCGCACCCCCTCGGGGCACCAGACGAAGTCGGCGTCGCCGAGGAAGCCGCCGTGGGTGGCCTGGTAGTCGTCGGCGTCGGCGTCCCACCAGGCCAGGTTGGCGGCCGCGGCCCCCGCCCCGCCGCCGGCGCGGTAGGCGACCCCGGCCGTGCCGAGCTGCTGCTCGGCGTGCTCGTGGCGATCCGCTCCCGGCTCCGGTGGCCCGGCCGGTGCCGGGGCGGGCTGGGGCATGGACGGGTCCTTCCGGGGAATGCCGGGGCCGGGGCGGGTGTTGCGGTGAGGGTACCGGGCGGGGAAGTGACCCTGATTGTGTCCCCTACCGCAGTCCGCGTACGATGAGTGTCAGCGCAGTGGGTTCGCGCTGCCCGGGTTCACCACCTGCCGGGGCCGCGCACCGCTTGCGGGTCATGCCGCGGTCGATTCGCTGGTGGACGTTTGCTCGCCGGACGTTGAAGCAGGGGTCGCCGCATGCCTCGTTCGCACCATCCGCCGCGCCGCCAGCTGCCCACCCTACGATTCCATCCACCGGAGCAACCCGCCTAATGACCACCGACATCGCCACCGCCCCGACCACGCCGTCCGGCGCCCCCCAGGTCGCCATCAACGACATCGGGTCGGAGGAAGACTTCCTCGCCGCGATCGACAAGACGATCAAGTACTTCAACGATGGGGACATCGTCGAAGGCACCATCGTCAAGGTCGACCGCGACGAGGTTCTGCTCGACATCGGCTACAAGACCGAGGGCGTCATCCCCTCGCGCGAGCTCTCCATCAAGCACGATGTCGACCCGGCTGAGGTTGTCACCGTCGGCGATGAGGTCGAAGCCCTGGTCCTCCAGAAGGAGGACAAGGAAGGCCGCCTGATCCTGTCCAAGAAGCGCGCGCAGTACGAGCGCGCCTGGGGCACGATCGAGGAGCTCAAGGAGAAGGACGAGCCCGTCAAGGGCACCGTCATCGAGGTCGTCAAGGGCGGCCTGATCCTGGACATCGGCCTGCGCGGCTTCCTGCCCGCGTCGCTGGTCGAGATGCGCCGGGTGCGCGACCTGCAGCCCTACGTCGGCCGCGAGCTCGAGGCGAAGATCATCGAGCTGGACAAGAACCGCAACAACGTGGTCCTGTCCCGCCGCGCCTACCTCGAGCAGACCCAGTCCGAGGTGCGCAGCGAGTTCCTCAACGCGCTGGCCAAGGGCCAGGTCCGCAAGGGCGTCGTGTCGTCCATCGTCAACTTCGGTGCCTTCGTGGACCTGGGCGGCGTCGACGGGCTGGTGCACGTCTCCGAGCTGTCCTGGAAGCACATCGACCACCCGTCCGAGGTGGTCGAGGTCGGCCAGGAGGTCACGGTCGAGGTCCTCGACGTGGACATGGACCGCGAGCGCGTGTCCCTGTCGCTGAAGGCGACTCAGGAAGACCCGTGGCGCCAGTTCGCCCGCACCCACGCCATCGGCCAGATCGTGCCGGGCAAGGTCACCAAGCTCGTCCCGTTCGGCGCCTTCGTGCGCGTCGAGGAGGGCATCGAGGGCCTGGTGCACATCTCCGAGCTGGCCGAGCGCCACGTGGAGATCCCGGAGCAGGTCGTCCAGGTCAACGGTGACGTGATGGTCAAGGTCATCGACATCGACCTCGAGCGCCGCCGCATCTCGCTGTCGCTGAAGCAGGCGAACGAGGGCGTCAGCCCCGAGACCGAGTTCGACCCGACCCAGTACGGCATGGCGGCCGAGTACGACGCCGAGGGCAACTACATCTACCCCGAAGGCTTCGACCCGGACACCCAGGAGTGGCAGGACGGCTTCGACAAGCAGCGTGAGGAGTGGGAGCGCCAGTACGCCGAGGCGCACACCCGTTACGAGGCCCACATGAAGCAGGTCGTCAAGGCCGCGGAGGCCGACGCGGAAGCGGCGGCCGACGCCGCGACCGGGGTCACCAGCAGCAGCTCCAGCTCGAGCGACGGCGGCGAGCAGAGCTACACCTCCGCTCCGGCCGAGGCCAAGAGCGGCGGCACGCTGGCCAGCGACGAGCAGCTCGCGGCCCTGCGCGAGAAGCTCTCCGGTGGCGCGTGATCTAGCCCGATAACACCCACTGCGGCCCCGGTCCGATTCGGACCGGGGCCGCAGTGTTTTCTATATCGCGGTGTTTTCCAGAGCGCAGTGCTTTCCGGGACGCAGTGGTTTTCGGGAGCGCGGTGTTTCGGGTGCGCGGTGCTTCCGGTCGCGGTCTTCGCTCACCGCGCCGAGGGTCAGTTGCGCAGGCCGAGACCGGCGCAGGTGGCCCGCACCCCGGCCCGGAAGACGTCCTCGTTGGCCTCTTCGTCGGTGCTGTCGATGAACCAGCCGTTGAGCCGGCTCTGCGAGCGCATGGTCAGCTCGACGCTGACCAGCCCGTGCATCGAGGTCCACAGCAGGTAGCCGAACTGCTGCAGGTTCGCGCCGGGCTCGGCGACCCGGCGGATCTTGTCCACGAACATCACGAACGACGTGCTGACCACGGCCCTGCGCAGCTCCGGGTCCGGATCGAAGTCGTGCACCGACCGCTCGTACATCAGCGCGTAGCGCGCCGGGTTCTGCAACGCGAAACCGCGGTAGGCCAGCGCCACCTCGAGCAGGTCGGCGAGGCCGTCCTCGGTCTCGGGCGGCACGTCGAGCAGGTGCTCGCGCATCTGGTCGAAAGCCCGCTCGTACAAGGCGTCCAGCAGCCCGGTGCGCCCGCCGAAGCGGGTGTACACCGTGATGGTCGAAGCACCGGCCGCCTCGGCGACCCCGCGCACGGTGAGCCCGGCGACGCCCCGGTGGACCAGCACCGCCAGCGCCGCGTCGAGGAACCGCGTGCGGGTGCTCTGCTCGGCGGGCGGCACGGACAGATGCCGGGTGGCCATACCCTCACCCCCTTCGCAGGTGCCGCGCGGGACGACGGTCAAGTCCGCATACGCCTGCCGAAGATACGATATCCGCGCCGTCTTGGGAACTTGGTCCGGCGGCCGGATCGGTGGGATCTTCGTCCCAGTGAGGCCGGACCCGGTGGCCGCGCCCACCCGGGTTCAAGCGGTACTTCCCCCGGTGTTCACCGGAACCGTCCACAAACGACATTCGGCCGACGAGCCGCGCCGACCGGAGAGGCCGCGAGGGCTCGATCCGTGCGAGCTCCGGACGGTGAAACTCAAGCGCTTGCGTCGAGCCGTCGGGTGGACACCCGTCACGGCCGATCCGCGGTCGAGCACAGCCTGAATTCGCCGGCTCAAGACGCCGGTGTTCGCGAGCAGGATGCCGGATCAGGTGGTACCGGCTCAGGTGGTGCTGACGACCGGGACCCAGACGTGTTCCAGCGCCGCGGCGCGGGCGCGCCGGCGCAGTCCGGCGAAACTGTGCTGGGCGGGGACCAGCAGGGCGCTGAGCCAGGTCCGCCGGTACTCGGCCAGGGCCACCGCCACCGGCTGGTACCCGACGCAGTGCACCAGCCCCGGTGTGCCGAGCCGGTGCCTCCCGACGTGCTTTTCCGCCATCGTTCCTCCGTGTGGGCGACCCGTCCGCCGCGCACGCTACGCACCCGGGGCGACAAATCCGGGTAATGGCTCGGCGTGTCACCCAAATCAGGTGAGCCGGCGGCCACTATGGCCTTGCTTTTCCACCTGAGGTGTGCGTTCACCCGTGCGGGTGCACGTGCACCGGGGCTGACCTCCCCGGATCGAGTGAGGCGTGGTTCTGGTTAGGGTGACTCCATGCTGCGAGTGGGGTTGACGGGCGGAATCGGCGCGGGGAAATCGACGGTGGCCAACCGGCTCGCCGAGCACGGCGCGGTGCTCGTGGACTCGGATCGGATCGCGCGTGAGGTGGTCGAGCCCGGCACCCCCGGGCTGGCCGCGATCGTCGAGGCCTTCGGCCAGGACGTGCTCGCCGAGGACGGCTCCCTGAACCGGCCGGCGCTCGCCGCCAAGGCGTTCGCCGACGAGGAGTCGCGCCGGCGGCTGAACGGCATCGTGCACCCGCTGGTCGGCGCGCGCACGGCCGAGCTGATGGCGGAGGCCGCCCCGGACGCGGTGGTGGTGCACGACATCCCGCTGCTCGTGGAGGGCAACCTGGCCCCGGCCTACCACCTGGTGGTGATCGTGGACGCGCCGGTGGAGGTCCGCGTCCGGCGCCTGGTCGAGGTCCGGGGCATGGCCGAGGAGGACGCGCGTGCCCGCATCCGCGCCCAGGCCGGCGACGCCGCACGCCGCGCGGTCGCCGACGTCTGGCTCGACAACGGCGGCGCCCAGGACATCGTGCTGGCCGAGGTCGATGCGCTGTGGGCGGACCGGCTGGTGCCGTTCGAGGCCAACGTTCGCCTGCGCCGGCCCCGCGCCCCGATGTCGCCGGTGATCGCGCCCTGCGACCCGACCTGGCCGATGCAGGCGGAGCGCCAGCTGGCCCGGTTGCGACAGGCCGGGGGCGACCGGCTGCTGCGGGCCGACCACATCGGCTCCACCTCGGTGCCGGGCCTGCCCGCGAAGGACGTGCTCGACCTCCAGATCCTGGTCCCGACCCTGGTCGATGCCGATGCGCTGGCCGGCCCCCTCGGCGACGCCGGTTTCCCCCTCCTGGAGGGTGAGTGGGCCGACACCCCGAAGGACGACGGCACGGCCCCGTGGCCGAAGCGCCTGCACGTCGGCGCCGACCCCGAGCGCGCGGTGAACGTGCACGTCCGCTCACCGGAAACCCCCGCGTGGCGCCTGGCCCTGCTGTTCCGCGACTGGCTCCGCGCACATCCCCAGGAGCAGGATGCGTACGCGGAGCTGAAGCAGCAGCTCGCGAGCAAGCACGCGGCGGATGGCCGGGTCGAGGGGTACGCGGAGGAAAAGCAGGGATGGGTCCGGTCCGCGTTCGACCGGGCCGAGGTGTGGGCCGCGCAGAATTCCTGGACGCCGTGAAAAGTGAGTGCGCGCAGACCGCACCCACGGCTAGCGTGTCCGCCATGCAGCGCGCCGCGGAAACGACCACGCCGGAAGCCGACCCGGCGCGCTGACACCTGAGCAGTAGCGAAGCCCCGGGGCGGGTGCCCCGGGGCTTCGCCGTGCGGTCACCCGTCTCGCCGAGACCGAGGAGACCCCCGTGCCCGATCACCGCAGGCTCGGCCGGGAGCTCGACCTGTTCGCCACCGATCCGCTGGTCGGTGCCGGACTGCCGTTCCTCCTGCCCGACGGCGCCGTCGTCCGCCACACCCTGGAGGAGTACGTCCGCGATCTCGAGCGCCGCGCGGGCTACCAGCACGTGTACTCCCCGGTGCTCGGCAAACGCGCGCTGTACGAGCGGTCCGGGCACTGGGCGCACTACCGCGAGGACATGTTCCCGCCGATGACCCTCGGCGGTGAGGAACTGGTGCTGCGGCCCAGCTTGTGCCCGCACCACGCACTCGTCTACCGCTTCCGGGCGCGCAGCCACCACGAGCTGCCGCTGCGGATCGCGGAACTGGGCGGGATGTACCGGGCCGAGCGGTCCGGGGTGCTCGGCGGGCTGAACCGCGTCCGCGCGATCCAGTTCAACGACGCCCACTTGTTCTGCACCCCGGACCAGGTCGCCGCTGAGGCGCACGGTGCGCTGGAGCTGATCCGCCAGGTGCACCGGGACCTCGGCCTCCGCCCGGCGCGCTACCGGCTTTCGCTGCCCGAGGAAAATCGCCCAGGCTGGGACCGTGCGGTCGCGTGGCTCGTCGAAGCGCTCGACCGCAGCGGCATCGCGTACGAGCCGGAGGCCGGTGAAGCGGCGTTCTACGGCCCGAAGATCGACGTCCAGGTCGTCAACAACGCGGGCCGCGAGTGCACCTTGTCCACCGTGCAGGCCGACTTCCACCAGCCCGAGCGGTTCGACCTGCGCTACACCGGCCCGGACGGCGCCGCGCACCGGCCGGTGCTGGTCCACCGCAGTGTGCTCGGCAGCCTCGAGCGCGCGATGGCCCTGCTGGTCGAAGTGCACGGGGGCGCGTTCCCGCCGTGGCTCGCACCGGTTCAGGTCCTGGTCTTGCCGGTGTCCGAAGCCCAGCTCCCCGAAGCGGCCTCGGTGGTGCGGCGTTGCCTCGACGCGGGCCTGCGGGCCGAGCTGGCGGCGCCCGGCCGGGGCAGCCTCGGCGCCCGGATCCGCGCCGGCCGCCTCGTCCCGTACCAGGCGGTGCTGGGCGCCGCCGAAGCTGGGAACGCGCTGGTCGCCCTGCGCCTGCGGGACGGGAGACAGGTCCCCGCCCTGGCCGTCGGCGAGTTCCTCGACCGGGTCTCCGCGCGGATCGGAGACCGGGGGAGCGACCTGTGGGGCTAGGGGCCCTCCCGACGGTGACCTTTTGCACCCGCCTCACTGACCCGCACCCGGTCGGGCGCAGGCTCGTGGCTCCAAGCTCTCCTCGGGCGCGGGGTCAGGGGTGCCGCCGCCAGGTCAGCGTTATGTCCTTTGTGGACAACCAAGCGGCGAGGTCGTAACCGTGCGCGGCGAGGCCCTCGACAGCGGCGTAGGTGACTTCGAGCGCGTACTCGGCTTCGGACTGCGGCAGCAGGCCCTGTGCGACGGCCGCGACCAGCTCGTCGTTGTCGATCACGCGCACCGAGACCCGGTCCTTGAGCACCAGGTCGAGGTAGAGATCGGTGGCGATCCAGCGGTCCCCGTCGCGGCGCAGCCGGACCACGTCGAGGTAGAAGTCCTGGTCCCGCTCGTGCCCGGGGGTGAACCAGAAGTCGGTGACCCGCAGCCCCAGCCCCGGCAGCAGCCACGACTCCAGGTAGTGGAACTGGGCACGCCCGGGCGTGGGGCGGGCGAGGTAGAGGCCGAACGGCTCCTCGCGGAACTCCTCCACCTCCCTGGTGAAGCCCTTGGGATCGACGTTGACCCGAGTGGCCGGGTCGAAGGTCTCCACCTTCGGCGGGTGCAGGTCGGTCATCCGCCCATCTAACCCTGCCCCGGGCTGGAACCGGACGTTTCTCACCCGGGTCGCCCTGTGGCGGCTGGGACCGGTGTGACCGCTGCGGCTGCGGTTGCCGAACAGGCCCGCGCAACCTCCCTGCCATTCGTCCGGCCGTGGCCGAGCCACCGGCCCCCGAAACTCCCTTTCGGCGCAGGTCACACCCCCTTCACCGACTCCGCGACGGAAAACTGTCGGTGGGTCGGCCTACTCTTGTTCTCGTGGCTTTCGCAACCGAACACCCCGTCCTCGCCCAGTCCGAGTTCCGGCCGGTCTCCGACGTCCCCCGGTCCGGCGGCCGGTTCGAGGTCGTCAGCGACTACCAGCCCGCCGGTGACCAGCCGGCGGCCATCGACGAGCTGGAGCGCCGGGTCCGGGCGGGGGAGAAGGACGTGGTGCTGCTGGGCGCCACCGGTACCGGCAAGTCGGCCACCACCGCGTGGCTGATCGAGCGCGTGCAGCGCCCCACGCTGGTCATGGCGCCGAACAAGACGCTGGCCGCGCAGCTGGCGAACGAGCTGCGCGAGCTGTTCCCGCACAACGCGGTCGAGTACTTCGTCAGCTACTACGACTACTACCAGCCCGAGGCGTACATCGCGCAGACCGACACCTACATCGAGAAGGACTCGTCGATCAACGACGACGTCGAGCGGCTGCGCCACTCCGCGACGATGAACCTGCTCTCGCGGCGCGACGTGATCGTGGTGGCCAGTGTGTCCTGCATCTACGGCCTGGGCACGCCGCAGTCCTACCTCGACCGGTCCTCGCTGCTGAAGGTCGGGGAGCGGCTGGACCGCGACGTGTTCCTGCGCGCGCTGGTCGACGTGCAGTACACGCGCAACGACATCGCGTTCGCCCGCGGCACCTTCCGCGCGCGCGGCGACACGGTGGAGATCATCCCGGCCTACGAGGAGCTGGCCATCCGGGTCGAGTTCTTCGGTGACGAGATCGAGAAGCTGTACTACCTGCACCCGCTCACCGGCGACATCGTGAGCGAGCTCGACGAGGTCCGGATCTTCCCGGCCACGCACTACGTGGCCGGTCCGGAGCGCATGGAGAAGGCGATCAAAGGCATCGAGGGGGAGCTCGAGTCGCGGCTGGCCGAGCTGGAGCGCCAGGGCAAGCTGCTGGAGGCCCAGCGGCTGCGGATGCGCACGGCCTACGACATCGAGATGATGCGCCAGGTCGGCTTCTGCTCCGGCATCGAGAACTACTCGCGGCACATCGACGGGCGCCCGGCCGGCTCCGCGCCGGCCACGCTGATCGACTACTTCCCGGACGACTTCCTGCTGGTCATCGACGAGTCGCACCAGACGGTCCCGCAGATCGGCGGCATGTACGAGGGCGACATGTCGCGCAAGCGCAACCTGGTGGAGTTCGGCTTCCGGCTGCCCAGCGCGACCGACAACCGCCCGCTGACCTGGGAGGAGTTCGCCGACCGGATCGGCCAGACGGTGTACCTGTCGGCCACGCCGGGCCCGTTCGAGATGGGCCAGGCGGCCGGCGAGTTCGTGGAGCAGGTGATCCGCCCGACCGGTCTGGTCGACCCGAAGGTGGTGGTGAAGCCGACCGAGGGCCAGATCGACGACCTGGTGCACGAGATCCGCGAGCGCGCGGAACGGGACGAGCGGGTGCTGGTCACCACGCTCACCAAGAAGATGTCCGAGGACCTCACCGACTACCTGCTGGAGCTCGGCATCCGGGTGCGCTACCTGCACTCGGAGGTCGACACCCTGCGCCGCGTCGAGCTGCTGCGCCAGCTGCGCGCCGGCGACTACGACGTGCTCGTCGGCATCAACCTGCTGCGCGAGGGCCTGGACCTGCCGGAGGTGTCCCTGGTCGCGATCCTCGACGCGGACAAGGAGGGCTTCCTGCGCAGCGGCACCTCGCTGATCCAGACCATCGGCCGCGCGGCCCGCAACGTCTCCGGCGAAGTCCACATGTACGCCGACAAGATCACCGACTCGATGCGCCACGCCATCGACGAGACCGACCGTCGTCGCGCCAAGCAGGTCGCCTACAACGAGGAGCGAGGCGTAGACCCCCAGCCGCTGCGCAAGAAGATTGCCGACATCCTCGACCGCGTCTACAGCGAGGCCGAGGACTCCGAGGAGACGGTCCCGGTCGGCGGCTCGGGCCGCAACTCCTCCCGCGGCAAGAAGCCCGAACAGGGCGACCGCGTCCGCAGCTCCGGCATGCTGGTCGACAAGGACGTCTCGGCCATGCCCCGGGCCCAGCTGGCCGACCTGATCCAGCAGATGACCGAGCAGATGATGCAGGCCGCCCGCGACCTCCAGTTCGAGCTGGCCGCCCGCCTCCGCGACGAGGTCTCGGACCTGAAGAAGGAGCTACGCGGAATGGACGCCGCCGGCATCAAGTGAACGGGTGACCTCCACCGGCCCGGTCCCACCGGACAACCGCCTCGGCCCTGCGGGCACCAGCACCCACCCATCGCCGGTACCCGCAGCCGCCGCTCGCTGATGCCCGCAGCCGCCGCCCGGCGGTGGCCGCCGTCCGGCGGTCCGGCGGTGGCGGTGGTCCGGTCGCCCACCTCCCCGTTCGCCCCACCGTTCCTGGCCGCCGTAGCGCTTAGGGTGACTGCCTCGCCGTCCCCTGGCCGTCGCAGCGCCGCCGGCTGGCTGCCCCAACCTCCCCGGCCGCCCAGCGCCGTGACCGGCTACCCAATCTCCCTGGCCGCGCGGTGCCCTGGCTGGCTACCCCAACTGCCCTGGCCGCAGCCCTAGCGGCCCGGCTGGCTGCCCCACCGTCCCTGGCCGCCGCCGTAGCGCCCTTGGCTGGCTGCCCCACCGTCCCTGGCCGCCGCCGTAGCGCCCTTGGCTGGCTGCCCCACCGTCCCTGGCCGCCGCCGTAGCGCCCTTGGCTGGCTGCCCCACCGTCCCTGGCCGCCGCCGTAGCGCCCTTGGCTGGCTGCCCCACCGTCCCCCTGGCTGCCCCACCGTTCCCGGTCTCCTCGGTACCTCGGCTGGCTGCGGTTCGGTACGTCCGCTCGCATCGGCATCGACTTTCAGGCGGCTGGCCGCCGGTGCGCCTCCCTGAGCGCTCCGGCTGTCCACCGGGTGCTGGCTGTCCGCTCGATCTACCACCCCGCTGCTCGCCGGGGGTCGCAGCCGCCGGGTGTGAGGCCGACCTGGGTCGACCATCGTCGCGGCGGGCGCGTTTTCTCGCCGGCGGTGATCGGCGCTCGCCTGTGTCGCCGTGTTGTGGGGCTTCGGCTGGCGTCCGTCCACATCGCCGTCGACGGTGCGGATGGCCTGCACGCCGCGCTGCGGAACGTGGCGATGGCCGCTGGCGGAGTTGCCAGCGGCCATCGCCCGGCGTTCTCGGGGCGCTTACTCCCCACGAACCGTGCCGGTGCTGCTGGCCCGGTCCTCGCTGTGGTAGCCCGAACCCGGGGCCGCGGCTTCCCACGGGCCCGAGTCTAGAGCGGCGGTCGCGAGACCGACAGCGGGTCGGCGTCGAAACCGGGGAAGCCGGCCGAACGCGTGGCCGCCGGGGCCTGGTCGGGCAAGCCGGCCCAGCGGCGGACCGTCGCGGTGGCCTCGGCGGACTGCTTCGCGGGTAGTTGCGCGATGTTCGACCCGTGGTTGCCGTCCGGCACGAAGTAGCGGTACGAATCTCGGCTGCCGAAGCCGAGTTCGAACGGCTCGGCGCTCCACGGGTCGTTGGAGCCGTACACGAACAGCAGCCGCTGTCCCTGCGACTTCACCCAGAAGTCGATGTCCGGCATGGCGAGGTAGTCGAACCGCGGCAGCTTCACCGAAGCCGGTACGAAGGTCGACGGCCGATCGGCGCCCGGATAACGCAGCAGGTCCCGCAGGTAGCTGTCATACGCCTCGGGCGAACCGAGTTGCACCGCCGCCTGGTAGTAGTACGGCACGAAGGGTGTTAGCTCCTGGTCGGAATAGGTGTTCAGGCTCTCGATTCGCTCGAACCAGGCCCACACGTCCGCGGCGGGTGCGCCCGCCTTCGGCACCGAGGCGCACGCGGACGCCGGCTGGTACTGCCAGAAGGCGAAGTACGAATCGATCACCGCGAGCTCGAGCGATTCGTCCGCCGAGCCGACGGTGGTGAACGTGAAGCCCTTCTTCGCCGCATCAGCCTTCGCCAGCTCGCCCAGCTCATCGCGGCGCTTCAGCGCGTCACGCTGGATCGCTTTGAGCGACGCGCGGCAGGCGGGGTCGCCGACGTTGGCCAGGAACCGGTTGTAGCGGTCGATCGGGTCGATCACGTCGTTCGGCGCGACGTAGGGGATCGTGCCGTCGACGTCACCGGGGAAGAACCGGCGGAAGTAGGTGGCCGTCATGCCGCCCTTGCTCCCGCCGGTGGCCAGCCACTTGCCCGGGTAGATCCGCTTGAACGCCTGCACGGCGGCGTGCTCGTCGGCCGCGGCCTGCCAGATGGTGAGCTGCTGCGCCCAGCGGGCCGGCTCCGGCCGCGACGGGGTGAAGTAGCGGTACTCCATCGAGAGCTGGTTGCCGTCGACGATCCTCGTGGGCTCCGAGCGGTTGGGTGCGGTGGAGACGTTGTACCCGCTGGTGAAGGCGACCGTCGGTGCGCCGAAGTCCCGGTGCAGCAGGGTGAACCGCTGCTGGAACGTCGGCCCGTGCGGGTTCCGGTGGTCCGCCGGCTGGGTGAAGGTCAGCTCGAAGAAGCGGAACCCGGCCGGCGCCGGATCTTCGGACACGACCGTCAGCCCCGGCACGGTGGCGAGGGCTTCCTCGATGTCGCCGCCGGGGGAGTCGGCGCCCGCCGCGGGCGCGCCTCCCACCACCGCCGCGGCCGAGAGAAGAACAGTGGAAAAAACGGTGAGCAACCTGCGCAAGTTCCCTCCGAACACCCGGACGACCCCCCAGTCGTCGGATCTTCACAGACTCTCCGGGACCGGACAAGCCACCAACGGCGGGTCTTCCCGGGTGGCTCAGGAGCGCAGCACCCGGTCCACATAGGACTTGACCGCGGCCAGCGCGGCCTCGGAGCGCCACATCCGCTCGACCTGCTCGTCGTCGGAGGGCTGGTTCTCCGCGATCCGCTCGTGGTAGGGCCGGTGCAGCTGGGCCTTGGTGTGCGCGAACGCCTCGGCGGGCAGCTCGGCCAGCCGCGCGGCCAGCTCACGGGCGCGGCCCAGCACCTCCCCGGCCGGCGCGATCTCGTCCACCAGGCCCCGGGCCAGCGCGTCCTCGCCCGGCACGGCCGCACCGCTGTAGATCAGCCCGGGCAGCGGCGTCGTGCCGTAGGCGCAGCGCAGGATCTCCAGCGCCGCGATCGGGAACGGCGCGCCGACCAGCAGTTCCGTGACGCCGAGGCGGGCCGGGCCGTCGGTGAGCACCCGGTGGTCGCACGCGGCGGCCAGCACCAGCCCGCCCGCGATGGCGTGCCCGTTGAGGGCGGCCACCACCGGCCGTGGGAAGCCGAAGACCGCCAGGAATGCGTCGGACAGCGCGGGCAGGAATTCGCTGACGTACCCGGCCCCGCCTTCGTCGATGCCGACCAGGTCGACGCCCGCGGAGAACATCGAGCCGGCCCCGGTGAGCACGACCGCCCGGGCGCCGGCGGCTTCGGCCGCCGCGAGCTGCAGGACGAGTTCGCGGCAGGTGGCTGTGTCGAGGGTGTTGCCGCGGCCGTGGTCGAGGGTGACGACGGCGATGCCGGCGTCGAGTTCGAGTTCGATCGTCACGCGAGCGACCGTACCGTCCCCCGGCCGCCCGCGTCGGACGGAAACCGGGGGACGGCCCCGGTCAGCTGGTGATGTCCTTGCGCGCGAACCGGCGGCCGGCCAGCAGCAGGAACACCGTGCTGTAGATCAGCGAGGACAGCACCCCGCCGGCCATGTCCGACCAGTCGACGTCGGTGGAGATCAGGTCGATCCAGGCGAACGAGTAGTGCGTGGGCAGGTAGTTGCGCAGCCCTTCCAGCGCGGTGATCTGGTCCAGGATCTGCGACAGGATCGCCACCAGCACCGCTCCGCCGACCGCGCCGAGCGGGGCCTCGACCGACACGCTCAGCAGCAGCGCCAGCCCGGCCACCCAGGCCAGCTGCACCACGATGTACACAGTGGACAGCGCCAGGGCGACCAGGCTCGGCCCGAAGCTCACCGAGTCGCCGGTCGGGCTGATCGCGTCGCCGGTGCCGTACCAGAGCACGCCGACCAGCAGGGAGACCAGGGGCAGCAGCACCAGCGCGGCGGCGGAGAGCAGGCCGGACACGATCGCCTTCTGCCGCAGCACCCGGTGCCGCGGCACCGGGATCGCGAGCAGGTACTTCAGGCTCGACCACGAAGATTCGCTGGCCACCGTGTCGCCGAAGAACAGCGCGACGATCATCGGCAGCAGGAAGGTCCCGGACACGAACAGCGCGAGCACCACGAAGTTCGGCGCGCTCGCCGTGGCCAGGTCCACGAACCCGCCCGAGCGGGCGTTCGGGCTGGACTGCCCGACCTCGAACGCCACCACCAGGATGAACGGCAGGAGCACGACGAACCCGAGCACGAGCTGGGTCCGCCGCCGCTTGAGCTGGCGCTTCAGCTCCACGCCGAGCCGTAGCGTGCGCTCGGCCCGGTAGCCGGCCACGGCGCCGTCCGGGCCGGTCTCCGTCCGCTCGTGCGACGCGAGGTCGCTCAGTTCCCGCAGCGCGGCGGGGTCGGTGTGCACCCCGCCCGAACCGGTGGTGTCGTTCATGAGTTCTCCCCGACCAGCTGCAGGAACGTGTCTTCCAGCCGGCGCCGCGGCCCGGCCTGCTCCACCGCGACCCCGGCGCGCACCAGAGTGGCCACGGCTTCGGCGCGTGGCACCCCGTTGAGGTTGGCGTGCACCAGTCCGCCCTCGGCGATGAGGTCGGTGACGCCCTCGACGGCCTTCAGCGCCACGATGGCCGCGTCCGGTTCGTCGACCCGGAACGTGGCCTCGCCGCCGGCCGCGGCCAGCTCGCCGACCTCGCCCGAGGCGACCAGCGTGCCGCGGTGCATGACCACGACGTGCGAACAGGTCTGCTCGACCTCGGCCAGCAGGTGGCTCGAGACGACCACGGTGCGCCCGGTGGCGGCGTAGCGCTGCAGGACCTCGCGCATCTGGTGGATCTGGGGCGGGTCGAGCCCGTTGGTCGGCTCGTCGAGCACCATCAGCTCCGGCAGCCCGAGCATGGCCTGGGCGATGGCCAGCCGCTGCCGCATGCCCTGGCTGTAGTTCTTCACCCGCCGCTCGACCGCGTCGCCGAGACCGGCGATTTCCAGCGCCTCGGCGAAGTGCGCCTTCTCCGCGGGCCGCCCGGTGGCCGCCCAGTACAGCTCCAGGTTCGTCCGGCCGGACAGGTGCGGCAGGAAGCCGGAACCCTCCACGAAGGACCCGATCCGGGACAGCACCGGCGCGCCCGGGGTGATCCGGTGACCGAACACCCTGATCTCGCCCTCGGTCGGCGTGATCAGGCCCATCAGCATGCGCAGCGTGGTCGTCTTGCCCGCGCCGTTGGGCCCGAGCAGGCCGAGCACCTGGCCCGGCTCGACGCGGAAGGACAGGTCCTTCACCGCGACGAACCCGCCCGCGTACTGCTTGCGCAGCCCCCGGATGACCAGCGGGGTGCCGGCCAGCTCCGGGTCGAGGTCGTGCGCGCGCCGCCGGCGCAGGGCGGCGAAGGCCAGGGCCACGACGGCCACCAGCAGGGTCACGCCGATGCCGATCAGCGGCCCGGCCGGCGCCGGCGTGCCCACGGAGACCCCGGGCACGACCGGCACGGCCAGCGAGGAGCCGGGCGCGAGCCCGATCCGGAACACCCCGGGCTCGGCCGGCACCGAGTAGGCCTGGTCGGTGGTGCCGACCACGAGCCGCAGCGAGTGGCCCGCTTCGATCGGCCGCACGATGCCGGGCAGCGTGACCGTGACCTCGACCGGGGTCCCGTCGGCGGGCAGCGGGCCGATCCGCAGCGGTGCGACGGCGTTGGCCGGCAGCACCCGGGAGCCGTCCGTGCCCACGTCGTAGAGCTTCGCGAACAGCACCGCCTCGGGCAGCGGGTGCGCCGGGTCGGCCGCCACCCGAAGGTGCACTGTGGACGATCCCGCCACCAGCACCTGGCGGTCGAACGGCGCGGTGCGGAACTGCGCCGCCTGGCCCGCGGGGTCGGTGCTGAACAGCGGGGCCAGCCGAGACGAGACCGACGCCAGCCCGTTCAGCCCCGGAAGACCGCTGACCGCGGCCGGGTTGGCGCCCGCGGGGCGCACCGCCGGCTGCACCGGGCCGGTGAGCGCGACCGGGCGGCGCTCGGTGCCCGGACCGGTGAGGCCGGGATAGGCGTCGGCGTTGACCGTGCGCACGGACGGCGTGCCGTTGGCCCGCAGGGTGCCCTGCACGTCGTAGCTGAAGCCGGTGCCGGGGTCGGCCCCCTCGCCGGTCAGCGAATGCCACAGGAAGTCGCCGATCTTGGCCCGCAACTGCGGTCCGGGCACGCCGCCGTCGTGGCCGCCGGTGTACCAGACGGTCTTCACCCTGCCCCCCGCCGCGCTGATCTGGCGTGCGGTGGCGTCGGACTGGTCGAGGCCGAACAGCGTGTCGCTCTCGCCCTGCACCAGCAGCGTCGGCGCGGTGATCCGGCCGGTCACCGAAGCGGGGGAGACCCGGCGGAGCAGCGCGATGGTCTGAGGGCTCGCCTTCCCGGTCGTCGCCAGCTCGGTGTAGGCCTGGCAGACCGCGGAGGTGAACCGGCCGCACGGGTCGGCCGCGGGAGGCTGCGCCCCCTGGGCGCCGGGGGCCGTGGCCTGCGCAACGGCACCCGAAGCGCCGTTCGAACCGCTTTCGCTGGTCTTCTGACCCGCCTCGGGGGCCTCGGCCGACGGGGCGCCGGAGGCGGCCGAGCCGGAGCCGGCGGAGAAGAAGATGCCGGCCCAGCTCTTCTTGAACACCCCGCCGGGGGCGAATTCACCGGCCGCCGGGGTGCCCGCCGCGGGCGGCTGGGCCGCGGCGGCGTTCGGGACCAGGCCCTGGGCCAGGTCGTTGTAGGTGATCACCGGTGCGACGGCGTCGATCCGCTTGTCCGTGCCCGCGAGCAGCAGGGAAAGCGCGCCGCCGTAGGACGCACCGGTCACGGCGACCTTGGGGTCGCCGGGCGCGTCGGTGAGCACGTCCGGGTCCGTGGCCAGCCGGTCGACCAGCCGGCGGGCGTCGGCCACCTCGGCGTCCGGGTCGTTCAGGCCGATCTTGCCGGTGCTGCGGCCGAAGCCGCGGGCCGACCAGGCCAGCACGACGAAGCCGCGGCCGGCCAGCTCGCGCGCCTGCGCATCGACGCTGGACTTGTCCCCGCCGAAGCCGTGGGCCAGCAGGACTGCGGGCGCGGGGGTCTTCGCGGGCCGGTAGGTGGTGGTGTCGATGCGGACCTTCGCGGCCGAGCCCGGCGCGGCCGGCAGCTCGAGCAGGGCGTCCTGGGTCCGGATCGCGGACGGGGGCGAGCCGCTGGTGGTCCAGACGGCCACGGCCGCGGCGACGACCACCACGACCGCGGCCAGCGCGGTCAACCGGGAGCCGCGCGTGCGCGGGAGCGGGATTCGGGGCACGCGCCGACGCTAGGGGAGCCCGGCTGAGAACGCCGCCCCGGGTTCACACGGATCCGACATCCGGGCCAGGGGCCTCACCCGTCCGGGAGCGGTTGTGATCTGGACAACACCACCGGTCCGGTGACGCGGGCAACCTTTCCTGGTGTTTGCGGGCGGTAACCGGCACACTGAACTCGCTGTGAGGGGAGTATTCCTTCGCGGCGGTGCCGTCAGCACGGTGGCTCAGGCCCCCGGCACCGTCGGTCGCCGGCAGGCGGCGGAAGAGACCTCCGGTTAGTCGCTGCTGTGCACTATCCGGAGGTTGAGTTCCATGAATGTCCCCCTGTGGCTGTGGTTGGCAACGGTCGGCGGCATCCTCGCCCTGATCGCCGTGGACCTGTTCATCGTCGACCACAACCCGCACGAGGTGACCAGCGGTGAGGCCGCCCGCTGGGTGGTCTTCTACGTCGCCTGCGCGGTCCTGTTCGGCATCGGCGTCTGGGTGTTCGCCGGGCACGCCTCCGGGGTCGAGTTCTTCACCGGGTACATCACCGAGTACTCGCTCAGCGTCGACAACCTGTTCATCTTCATGATCATCATGGCCTCGTTCAAGGTGCCGGCCATCCACCAGCACCGGGTGCTGCTGGTCGGCATCCTGCTCGCCCTGGCCATGCGCAGCGTGTTCATCGCCGTCGGCGCCGCGCTCATCGCGCAGTTCGTCTGGGTCTTCTTCCTGTTCGGCGCGGTGCTCATCTGGACCGCGATCAGCATGCTGCGCAAGAAGGACGAGGACGAGGAGTACCAGGAGAACGCCGTCACCCGGGCGGTGCGGAAGTTCTTCCCGGTCACCGACGACTTCCACGGGCACAAGTACACGGTCAAGGTCGGCGGCAAGCGGATGATCACGCCGATGCTCGTGGTGATCGTCGCCATCGGCTCGGCCGACCTGCTGTTCGCGGTGGACTCGATCCCGGCCATCTTCGGCATCACCCAGGAGGCCTTCCTGGTGTTCACGGCCAACGCGTTCGCGCTGATGGGCCTGCGCCAGCTGTACTTCCTGCTCGGCGGGCTGGTCGAGAAGCTGGTGTACCTGACTTACGGGCTGGCCGTGATCCTCGCCTTCATCGGCGCGAAGCTGGTCGTGCACGCGCTGCACGAGTACCACGTGGCGCCGGACTGGCTGGACATCAACAACTGGATCTCCCTCGGCGTGATCGTGGTCGTGCTGACCGTGACCACGGTGGCCAGCCTGCTCAAGGCCAAGCGGGACGAGCGGGCCGGGCTGTCCGCCCGATAGATCGTTCGCGTTGCTAATGATCAGGTACGGTCGTGGTCATGCGTCCAGCCGACATCGAAGCCCTCGTCGTCCCCGGCCGTCCCGCCCTGCGGGGTGAGCTGCTGCTCACCGCGGTCGGCCGCCCGGACCTGGAGTCCGACTCCGGGCACAGCGCGATCCGCCGGGTGGACCTCGGCGGCGGGGAGTCCCCGTGGACCCACGGCCCGCGCGACGAGGCACCGGCGATCTCCCCGGACGGGCGCTGGGTGGCCTTCCTCCGCGCGGGCTCGGGTACCGGCGACCGCCCGCAGGTGCACGTGATGCCGGCCGCCGGCGGCGAGGCGCGGTGCCTGACCTCGATGCCGCTGGGGGCCGACGCTCCGGTGTGGGCGCCGGACTCGCGCCGGCTCGCGTTCACCGCCCGCGTGCCGGAGCCGGGACGTTACGGCACCGAGGACGCCGACGGCCGGACCCCGGAGCCGTCCGCCGAGGCCCCGCGCCGGATCACGCGTCTGGACTACCGCATCGACGACGTCGGCTTCCGGCGTGACCGGGTGCGGCGGCTCTTCGTGCTGGACCGGGAAGCCGATCCGGCCGCCGGGCCGGAACCGGTCTCCCCGGCGGACTACGAGGTGGAGCATCCCGTGTGGACCCCCGACGGCGAGCGGGTGGTCGTCGTGGTCCCGCAGGACTGGGACCGGGTGGAGACCGAATACCGGGACCTGGTCGCGTTCCCGGCCGGGGGCGGCGAGCCCGCGGTGCTCGTGCGCGGCCACGGCGCGCTCGACCTGCCCGTGTTCGGCCCGGACGGCACGCTGTTCTTCCACGGGGTGTCCTTCGAGGACGGGCATTTCGAGGCCGTCAACGTCGGCCTGTACGCCGCCGTCGCCGGGGAAACCGGACCGGGCCGCCGGCTGACCGACATCGAGACGGTCGATCTCGAACTCGGCGCCGGACCGGTCGTCCCGCACGGCGACGAGGTGCTGGTCGCCGTGCGCAACCGTGGTGCGGTCGAGCTGCGGGCCGTGCCGATGACCGCCGACGCGGCGGTGCTGGCCGATCTGCGGGTGCTGCACGGCGGCCACGTCGTGGTCCGCGGGTTCGCCGCGGACGGGGACACGGTCGTCGCCGTGGCCGCGACGCCCGAGACCGCCGGCGATGTGGTGGTGCTGACCGCCGGGGACGGCCCCAGCGTGCTCACGGACTACTCGAAGACGCTGCGGGACAAGGGTCTGTGCGCGGTCGAGGAGCTGGAGACCACGGCGCCCGACGGCTACCCGGTGCACGGCTGGCTGGTGCTGCCCGAGGGCCGGGGCCCGCACCCGGTGCTGCGCGTGGTGCACGGCGGCCCGTTCGCCGCGCAGGACTGGTCGGTGTTCGACGAGGCCCAGGTGTACGCCTCCGCCGGTTACGCCGTGGTGCTCGGCAACCCGCGCGGTTCGGCGGGCTACGGCCAGAGCCACGGCCGCGCCATCACCCGCGGCTTCGGCACGGTGGACGTCGACGACGTGCTGGCGTTGCTGGACAAGGCGCTGGAACGGCCCGACCTGGACCCCGCGCGGACCGGCATCATGGGCGGCTCGTACGGCGGGTTCATGACCAGCTGGGTCGCCTCGCACCACCCGGAGCGGTTCAAGGCCGCCTGGAGCGAGCGCGCGGTCAACGCGTGGGACTCGATGGTCGGCAGCTCCGACATCGGCTACACCTTCGTGGAGAACTACATCGGCCCCGACCCCGAGGTCCAGCGCGACCGCAGCCCGCTGACCTACGCCGCGGACATCTCCATCCCGTTCGCCGTGGTGCACTCCGAACAGGACTGGCGGTGCCCGCTGGAGCAGGCGCAGCGCATGTTCGTAGCCCTGCGCGAGTCCGGTGCCGACGTGGAGTTCCTGCTGTTCCCGGGCGAGGGCCACGAGCTGACCCGCTCGGGCCGCCCCCGGCACCGGGTACAGCGGTTCGAAGCCGTGCTGCAGTGGTGGGCGCGGCACCTGGGCTAGGAGCCCGGTCCAGGGAGGCCGCGTTTGGTTCACGTACCCGCCGCGGCCCCCTTCGGATCGCTGCCCCGGCTGGGCCGCGCGGTCAGTTCAGCAGTGTGTAGTTCAGCTCCTCGCAGACCCGGCCCAGCGGCACGTCGAGGCCGGGGTGGTCCAGGGGCAGCAGCACGTCGGGCGCGATCGGCAGGGCGGCACCGGCCGGGGGGTCCCACAGGCACAGCGACGGGTCGCCGGCGTCCATCGAGGAGCGGTACCAGAGGCCGTCGAGGTCGGGCAGGGCCGTGCGGATGGCGCGGGCCCAGGCCTGGGTGAGCTTCTTCGGGCCGCTGGAGATTTCCTGCGAGGCGCCCACCCGCGTCGGCCACAGGCCGGTCAGGTCGAGCAGCCGCAGGGTGCGGGTCGGCCGGACCACGACCAGCCGCGGGCCGCGGGTCTTGCGGTCGACCGTGGAGCTGGTCTGGAACACCTCGGCGACACTGGTGCGCACGGTCAGGCCGAAGTACAGCACGCCGTTGGCCGGATCGGTGACGGGCTGGCCGCCGCGGCCGGGCGGCTGCTGGTCGAACCGGCCGTGCGGGAGCGGGCCGGTGTAGCGGAACGTGTTCCACTGCTGCGGGTGGCTGCCGTGCGCGGTGAAGATCCGGACCAGCCTGGTCTCGGGCGGCACCGAGACCACGTCGTGGGTCCGGTCCAGTTCCTTGACCAGGGCGGATCGTGCGGGCGGCAGGGGGAGCCGGGCCATGCGTCGGGGGTCGTCCGTCCTGTGTGGGTGATCTCGCTGGGGGGCTCAGCCTAGAACGGCGAGCCCAGGGTGGCGACGAGAGCGGCCACCAGCTCCGGGTCGCCGCCGGAGAGCAGCCACTGCCGGGGCGTCGCCGGCCGGTCGCTGATCACCAGGTCGGACTGGGGGGTGTTCATGAACGCGGCCACGACCAGCGCGGGCTGGTCCTCGGGTACCGCGCGCAGCACGACCTCCAGTCCGGGCAGCACCCCCGAGCCGTTGAACTGCCAGGACGGCAGCCGCCAGCCCTGGTCCTTCCAGCCGGTGAGCCGCCCCTCCTTGAGCCGGTGCCGGATGCGGCTGTCGTCGACGCCGAGCGCCTGGGCCGCTTCCGGCACGCTCAGCGCGGAGTCGGCGAGCACGGCATGCGCGGCGACGGTGCGGGCGCGGAAGTCCGGTTCGTCCTCGTGCCGGGGCGAGAGGTCGAGGCCGACTTCGGTGAGCGCGGCCCGCTGGTCGGGGGAGAAGTAGTGGGACGGGTCCGGGTTGGGTGGCGAAAGCCTGCGGGCCGCGTCCTCCACGAGCGTCAAGAACTCGTTCGCGTCGGCCTTGAGGCCGGCTTTGGCGAGGACGGTCTCCAGCGCGGGTGACATGCGCTCAGATTAGCTTGTGTGTGCGGGTTCGTGCGGTTGTTCACCGGATCTGTGGGTGAATTCACCAGAGATCGACACGGAGTGCACAGCATCAAACACGATGCGTAGGCGATTGGGAGTCAGTCTGCCCGGGGCGAGCCCCGGTTGTCCAGGCTTTCGCGCGCTTGACACCCTGGCGTGGCGCCTTTACCTTCTGTTGGTAATCGATTTCCCGCCTCGGGCTGCGGCGGCTCCGGTGTCCTCCAGGACCACCGGCGCTGGGGGGACAGGGGGTGGGGCGTGCCTGGGCGGCCGGCGTCACACCGGCCCCCCGGGCACGTCGTCGGACCGGCCCGCGCCCGGGCGGCGCGAGCTCTGCCGTTCGATCAACCGGGCCTCCAGGGTGGTCGTGGTGGGTTCGCGCGCGCCGTCGGCGATGCGGGCCAGCAGCAGTTGCGCGGCCACCCGGCCGATGTCGTACGCGGGCTGCGCGACGACGGTCAGCGGCGGGTCGATGAGCGTCGCCCACGGGGCGTCGTCGAAGGAGACGATGCCGACGTCGCGGCCGGGGCGCAGGCCGCGGCCGGTGAGGGCCTGCAGCGCCCCGATGGTCATGGTGCTGTTGGCGACCAGCAGCGCGTCCGGCGGCTCGGGCAGGTCCAGCAGCTCCAGCGCGGCCACCCGGGCGCCCTCCGCGCGGTACTCGGTGCGGCGGAACAGCGCGCGGTCCTCGCCGACGGCGTCGCGGTAGCCGGCCAGCCGGTCGTCGGCGGTGCGCACGCCCGCGGGGCCGCTCAGGCAGCCGATCCGCCGGTAGCCGCCGTCGGCCAGGTGCCGGGTGGCCTCGTGGGCGGCGAGCCGGGTGTCGACCAGGACCTGGTCGCCGTCCGGGCCGGCGAGCGGACGGTCGACGGCCACCACCGGCGTGCCCTGGCGGCGCAGGTGGTCGACGTTGGTGGAGCGGCCGGTCGGGGAGAGCACCACGCCCGCGACCCGCTCCTGCAGCGCCACGTCGATGTAGCGGCGCTCCTTGTCTTCGTTCTCGTCGGAATTGCACAGCACCACCGAGTACCCCGAGACCTGCGCGAGGTCCTCCACCCCGCGCGCGATCGCCGTGAAGAACGGGTTCTCCACGTCGGAGATGATCAGCGCGAGCACCGCCGTCTCCTGGCGGCGCAGGTTGCGGGCCAGGCCGTTCGGGTGGTAGCCGAGCTCCTCGGCGGCCACCTGCACCCGCGCGGCCAGTTCGGGATCCACGGTGGACTTCCCGTTCAGCGCCCTCGACACGGTCGCCGTGGAGACCCCGGCCCGCGCCGCTACATCGCTGATGGTGGCCACCCGAACTCCTCGTCCCCGGTTTCCTTGACACCCCGACGCGTCGAGAATAGCGTCCCGGGTAATCGTTTACCGTAGCCTCACCCAGGGAGTCGCGGTGGATCCGGGCCTGCTGCTCGGTATCGACATCGGCACGTCCAGCTCCAAGGGCGTCCTGGTCGGTGCGGACGGGACGATACTGGCGCGCGCCGGCCGCGCGCACACCACCTCCCGCCCGCACCCGGGCTGGTTCGAGCACGACGCGGAGACGGTGTGGTGGGCCGACTTCCGCTCGCTCTGCCGGGAGCTGACCTCGGCCGCCGGCGACCGCCCGCTGGCCGGGCTCGCGGTCAGCGGTATCGGCCCGGTGCTGCTGCCCGCCGACGCCGAGGGCCGCCCGCTGCGCCCGGCGATCCTCTACGGCGTGGACACGCGGGCCGGGGCCGAGATCGCCGAGCTGACCGCCGAGCTGGGCGAGCAGTCCATCGTGGAGCGCTCCGGCAGTGCGCTGTCGAGCCAGGCCGTCGGGCCCAAGTGGCGCTGGCTGGCCCGGCACGAGCCGGAGGTGGCCGCGCGGGCCGAGCGGTTCCTCATGGCCGGCTCGTACCTGGTGCTGCGGCTGACCGGCGAGTACGTGCTGGACCACCATTCGGCCAGCCAGTGCGACCCGATGTACGACCTGCGGGCCGGCGGGTGGGCCGAGGACTGGGCGCGTCTGGTCGCCCCCGGTGTCGCGCTGCCGCGGCTGGCGTGGCCGACCGAGGTGGCCGGCACCGTGACCGCCGCGGCGGCGGCCGAGACCGGGCTCCCGGCCGGGTTGCCGGTCACCGCCGGCACGGTCGACGCCTGGGCCGAGGCGGCCAGCGCCGGCGTGCGCGCGCCGGGCGACACCATGGTCATGTACGGCACCACGATGTTCCTGGTGCAGACCGCGGCGCGGCCCCGCCCGGTGCCCGGGCTGTGGACGACCCGGGGCGCGTTCCCCGGCACGTATTCGCTGGCCGCGGGAATGGCCACCTCGGGCGCGATCACCGACTGGCTGCGCGAGCTGTTCGCCGGCGAGTTCACCGAGCTGGTCGCCGCGGCCGGCGCGGTGCCCGCCGGGAGCCGCGGGCTGCTGATGCTGCCGTACTTCGCGGGGGAGCGGACGCCGGTGCCGGACCCGGACGCGCGCGGGGTGGTGGCCGGTCTGACGATGTCGCACGGCCGCGCCGAGCTGTACCGCGCGGCGCTGGAGGGGACCGCGTACGGCGTGCGGCACAACCTGGAGGCAATGGGCGAGGCGGACGGCCGCCGGCTGGTCGCCGTCGGCGGCGGCACCCAGGGCCGGGTGTGGACGCAGATCGTCAGCGACGTGACCCGGGCCCGCCAGCACGTGCCGGCCGAGACGATCGGCGCGGCGTTCGGCGACGCGCTGCTGGCCGCCGTCGCGGTGGGACTGGAGCCCGACATCGACGCGTGGAACCCGGTCGCCACCGTGGTCGAGCCGGATCCGGCGCGCGCGGACGTCTACGACGAGTTCTACGCCCGCTACCGCGCCCTGCACCCGGCGACGGTGCAACTGCAGCACTTCCTCGCCGCACACCAGCGGGCGGCGGCTCAGGAGAAGTAGCTGCCGGGCGGTGAACCGCTGAAGGCACGGCAATCGCGGGCCAGGTGGGCCTGATCGGCGTACCCGGCCACGGCCGCCAGCTCCGCGAGACCGGTGGTGCGCGGGGCGGCCGCGATCGCCCGCTGGAACCGGGAGATTCGCAGGTAGGTGGCCGGGCCGTAGCCGACGGCGACGGTGAACCGCCGCCGAAGCTGCCGCTCACCCAGGGGTGATTGCCGCGCGTCGAGAGGGGATGGGCCTCGCCGGCCCGGTGGCAGTGGGATGGTGGCGAGGGGGGACGGGTCCCGTTCGTTCGGCGGCGCCGGGAGCGCGCCGACCCGGGACGGTCCCCGCTCCAGGTGTTCGATCATGGCCATGATCGCCGGATCGGGCTCCGAGGGGCGCCCTCGCACCAGCTCCGCCAGCGAGAGCCGGCCCTCCAGCACCCGCTCGGCCAGCACCGCGCCCTCGCGGCCCCACAGCTCGGCCAGCGGAACGCGGGTGTCGCGCAGCTCATCGGCCGCGACGCCCAGCACGCCGGGTGCCGTGCCGGGCCGGAAGCGCAGTCCGTGCAGCACCGCGCCGGGGGTGGTGGACGAGGACCAGGCCCCGGTGTCCGGGCCCGCGACGAACACCTGGCCGGCCCCGGCGACCAGGTCCAGGCAGCCGTCCGGGACGATCCGCCGCGGCCCGCTCGGGGCCGAGCGCCACAGGCAGCGCACCAGCGCCCGCAGCGGGGCCGGCGGCGGGGACTCGGCGTACTCGGTCTCGGGTGGCGCGGTTTCGGAGAACACAGCGGGGATCATCCCCGGTGGGTACGACAGAATGTGGGCCATGACCCCGATCGACGCGCTGGCCTGGGTGCACGTTCAGGACCGGCGGCTGCTCTCGGTCCGCACCAGCGGCAAGGCGAAGTTCTACCTCCCCGGCGGCAAGCGGGAGCCGGGCGAAGGCGACGTGGCCGGCCTGTGCCGCGAGATCCGCGAAGAGCTGGGCGTCGAGCTGGACCCGCTGAGCTTCCGTTTCTTCGCTCTGCTCGACGAGGAGGCCGACGGGTTCGCCGACGGCCGCCGCGTGCGCATGACCTGCTACACCGCCGGCCACGAAGGCGAGCCGGCTCCCGCGGCGGAGATCGCCGAGGCGGCGTGGCTGAGCTCGGTCGACGCGGCTGCGTGCCCGCCTGCGGGGCAGCGGGTCCTGCGGATGCTCGCCGAGGCCGGTCTGGTGGACTGACCGGCCTCCGGTGCCCCTGCCGGTCACGCTCCGCGACCGGTAGGGGCAAGACGGAACACTGCCGTTATCGTCATTCTTCGTGGTAGATCGCCGTTCGGTGATCAGCCAACGCACCCGAAAGGGTGAAGTACTGATAACTTCCCGATAATGGCTAACGCCGAGTGACGTCCGAACGAGAAGTAGACGTCGTACTCGATGGAAGTGCGCTCGAACGAGAGAAGACCTCTCCATGAGTGTTCCCACCGCGACCCCTTCGGAACCCACCCCCGGGCACCCCGGTCCCGTCCGGGCCCGGACGTCCGGCAGCGCCGTGGTCGTGATCGGCGTGATCGCGGTGGCGTTCGCCGTGGCCGCCTGCGTCATGCCGAAGACCTCGCCCCGGTCCGGCGGGAGCCCGGCCACCCCGGTCGTCGACGTCGCCAAGGCCGAGCCGGTGGTCCAGACGGCCTCGCACATCGTCGTCTACCAGCTGCTCGGCCAGAACGCCCGCAACCTCACCTACGTGGCCGGGGGCGCGGACCTCGAGCAGCTCGCCGCGGTCACCGTCCCGTGGTCGGTCACGATCACCCACACCGGCCCGGCCGGCGAAGCCGCATTCTCCAGCCTGGCCGCGCAGAACGCCGGCCCGGGCACGCTGACCTGCCGCATCCTCGTGGACGGCGGGCTGGTGGCCGAGAAGTCCGTCTCGGGGCCGGGGCGCCAGCTCAGCTGCACCGCGTAAGCCCCGCGCGGCGCCTCCGCCGACCGCCCGGTTCGGGCAGGATCACCGGGGTGAACGCCGTGATCGGATTCGGGCCCGCCCTGCTGGTGGTGCTGGCCGTGCTCGCGCTGGCCGGGGGCGCCGTCGTCCACTTCGGGCGGTTGGGGCCGGGGCGGGCGGTGCTGATCGCCGCGGTGCGGGCGGTCGCCCAGCTCTCGCTGGTCTCGCTGGTGATCGCGGTCATCCTGCGCTCGGGCGAGCTCACCGCGTTGTTCGTCCTGCTGATGTTCTCGATCGCGGTGTTCACCTCGGCCTCGCGGATCGGGGCGCGGCGGCGGCTGGCGTGGGTGGCGGCCTCGATCGCCTCCGGCGTGGGGCCGGTGCTCGCGCTGGTGATGGGCTCCGGGGTCGTCCCGGCCCGGCCGATCGCCGTCGTGCCGATCGCGGGGATCGTGATCGGCGGGACGATGACCGCGACCTCCCAGGCCGCCCGCCGTGCCCTCGACGAGCTCGAACAGCGGCACGGCGAGTACGAAGCCGCGCTGGCCCTGGGTTTCCTGCCCCGGGCGGCCGCGCTGGAGATCTGCCGCCCGTCCGCCGGGCAGGCCCTGATCCCCGCCCTGGACCAGACGCGCACCGTCGGGCTGGTCACCCTGCCCGGCGCGTACGTCGGCGTGCTGCTGGGCGGCGCGAGCCCGCTGCAGGCAGGTACGACGCAGGTGCTGGTGCTGCTCGGCCTGCTCGCCGCCGAAGCGGTGGCCGTGCTGACCACGGTCCAGCTCGTCGCGGCCGGCCGGATCCGGCGTGACGAACCGAAGGCCCGGGGCTAGCCGAGCGGGGCTTGCAGGTGCGAGGTGTCGTTGAACCGCCGCACGGTCCACCGGGCACCCTCGACCACCAGATGCGAAACCGACCCGTTGTCGGCGTTGAGGAAGGTGAAGCGGTCGACGGCGCGGCTCGCCTGCGCGAACACCTCGCCGATCACGCCGCCGTGGGTGAACACCGCGACGCGGCGGTCCGGGTTCGCCTCGGCGATCCGCAGCAGCCCCGCACGGACCCGCGCGCCGAACACCTCGTCGGACTCCGCGCCCGGGATGACGTCCCAGCGCTGTTCGGCCCACAGCCGTTCGACGATCGGATGGCCTTCGGTGGTGTAGCGGCGGAAGAGGCCGTTCTCCCAGTCGCCGAGGTGGATCTCGCGCAGGTCCGGCTCGATCGACGGAGTCAGGCCGAGCTTCTCGGCCAACGGCGCCGCGGTCTGCCCGGTGCGGCGCAGCGTGGTCACGTACAGCGCGTCGATGCGTTCACCGGCCAGGCGGGCGCCGACGCGGGCGGCGTGCTCGCGGCCCTCCGGCGCTAGGTCGGGATCGGCCTGGCCGTCCACGAGGTCGAACGGCGCGCCGGCGCGCGCGGGCATCGATTCTCCGTGGCGCACCAGGAAGATCTCGGTGGACCCGGGCGGCGGGGCGAACCGGAACTGGCGGTACTCGACTTCCTGCTCGGGCGTGCTCATGGCCCCGACCCTAGGGCGTGTCCTGTACGTGGTTGAGCTGGGCTGGCTGAGCACCAGGATCCCTCTCGCTGTCGACGGGCGTGGTCTACCGCTGCGTTTCCTGCTGACACCGGGTCAGGCGGGCGATAATCCGTTGTTGGACGGCATCAGCGTCGCCCGCCGAGCGGCTACAGGCTCCCACCGCGGGCGACCAACGGCCTTCGACAACAAGGTCTCCGGGCAGCCCAACGTGGTCGAGCGGTGCTTCGACCGGCTCAAACAGTTCCGTGACCCGGCCACCCGCTGCGCCAAGCACGCCGCCTGCGACCAGGCCGAGGTCACCATCGCCGTCATCGCGTTGCGGCTCCGGTGACCTACAGGACGGCGCCTCGCCGCTGCCTCAGCCGAGCTGGAGGTCCACGAAGCACCAGCGCCAGGTCTCGCCGGGCTCGTAGCTGCGCATCACCGGGTGCCGGCTGTCGTGGAAGTGCCGGGTCGCGTGCTTGCGGGGCGAGGAGTCGCAGCAGGCCACGTTGCCGCACTTGAGGCACATCCGCAGGTGCACCCAGGTCGTGCCCTCTTCGAGGCACGCCGCGCAGCTGTCGGCGGTGTTCGCGTCGACCTGCTTCCATTCGTGCGAAAGGTGCTTGCACGAGCCGGCGGTGGCGGCCGGGGTGCTGAGCTCGCGTGCTTCCACCTGGGGCTCCTCCTCGTCGACATCGAACATCGACTCCTCGATGTCGAGCCGGGCCAGCACCCGCCGCAACACGTCGTCGTCGGCGGTACCGTTGTCGCGGGCGGCCAGGAACTGCGCGCGTTCCACCTCCAGCAACTGCAGGCGCAGACGACGATAAGCGTCGCTGGGCGTCTCCGCGAGCGTGCTCTGCCGGCCGAGCTGCTCCCAGGCCGAGTCCGCGCGGTACTGCAGCCGGTCCTGCAGCCGCTGGATCACCTCGGGCGAGTCTTCGGGCGTGCGCAGCTCCTCCAGCCGGGCCAGGGCCGCGCTGGTCATGTCGTTGAGCACGGCCGCCTCCTGCAGCGCGTCCTCCGCCGGGTCCGGCCGGGGCAGCCGCAGCCGCCGGACCAGCAGGGGCAGCGACATGCCCTGGACCACGAGGGTGCCGGCCACCACCACGAACGCGGCCAGCACGAGCACCGCGCGCTGCGGGGTGTCGGCGGGCAGGACGAAGGCGGCGGCGAGCGTGACCACCCCGCGCATCCCGGCCCAGGCGATCACCGCGGAGTAGCGCCAGGGCCAGATCTTCGTCCGGCCGGAGTGCAGGCGGCGGCTGAGCCGCTTGGACAGGCCGATGCCGGTCATCCACAGCACCCGGGTCAGGATCGTCGCGCCCAGCACGGCCGCGCAAATGCCCACGAGCTGCGCGAACGACAGCCCGCTCTTGCCCACCTCGGCCAGGATCCGGCGCAACTGCAGGCCGATCAGCAGGAAGACCAGGTTCTCCAGCAGGAACTGCACGGTCTGCCAGTTGAGCCGGCTGGCCAGCCGGGAGGAGCCGGACAGGATCCGCGGCGAGCGGTGGCCCAGGATCAGCCCGGCCACGACCACCGCCAGCACCCCCGAACCGTGCGCGGCCTCGGCCGCCAGGTAGGCGGCGAACGGCACGGCGAACGACAGCGCGGTGTCGCTGACCGGATCGTCCATCCGCGCCCGCACCCAGGACGCCACCACCCCGATCACGCCGCCGACCACGGCCCCGCCCACGGCGGCGAGCAGGAAGTCGAGCCCGACCTGCCACAACGCGACCGAGCCGGCGATGGCCGCGATGGCGGTGCGCAGGGCGACCAGCGCGGCCGCGTCGTTGAACAGGCTCTCGCCCTCCAGCAGCCGCACCAGCTTGCGCGGCATGCCGACCCGGCGGGCCACGACGCTCGCGGCCACCGCGTCCGGGGGCGCCACCACCGCGCCCAGCGCGACGCCGGCCGCCAGCGGCAACCCGGGCACCACCATCCAGGTGACCAGGCCGACGCCGAAGGTGGTGAACACGACCAGGCCCACCGACAGCAGCGCGATCGGCCCGCGCAGCTTGCGGAAGGCGATCAGCGAGGTCTGGATGGAGGCCGAATAGAGCAGGGGCGGCAGCAGCCCGAGCAGCACGACCTCGGGGTCGAGCTGGAACTCCGGCACCCCCGGCACGTACGAAGCGCCGACCCCCACCGCCACCAGGCACAGGGGCGCCGACCAGTCCAGCCGCCGCGCCGCCGCCGTGACGAGGAGGACCGTCACGACCAGCCCGACCAACCCTGCCCCGATCTCCACGGGGTAATCATCACCCGCGGGTCTGGGGTTCGTGCTCGCGGGAGCCCGGAACTGTCGGTGGTGATCGTTAGGCTGCCCAGCGTGAGCACAGTCGAGGTGCGCGGCGGGGCCGTGCGAGGTGAGGTCCGGGAAGGCGTGGCGGTGTGGCTCGGGGTGCCCTACGCCGAGCCACCGGTGGGCCCGTTGCGCTTCCGTGCGCCGCGCCCGGCACCCGCCTGGGCGGGGGTCCGCGAGGCGGTGGCTTTCGCGGCGCGGGCCCCGCAGCCCGAGATCACCGGGCGTGGGTTCACCGGCGACGAGGACTGCCTGTACCTGAACGTGTACGCGCCGCGGGAGCCCGGTCCGCACCCGGTGCTGGTGTGGATCCACGGCGGGGGCGGGGTGATGGGCGCGCCGCACCAGTTCGACCCGTCGGCCTACGCGCGGCGCGGGGTGGTCGTGGTGACCGTGGCGTACCGCCTGGGCGTGCTCGGCCTGCTGCACCTGCCGGGGGTGTCCGACGGGAACCTTTCGCTGCGCGACCAGGTGCTGGCCCTGGAGTGGGTGCGGGACAACGCCGGGGCGTTCGGCGGTGACCCGGCGCGGGTCACCCTGGCCGGTCAGTCGAACGGGGGCCGGACGGTCGGCACGCTGCTCGCGGTGCCGGCCGCGCGCGGGCTGTTCCGGCAGGCGATCGTGCAGAGTGGCACCGGGGTCGGCTCGGTGGTGCACACCCCGGCCGAGGGCGCGGCGGTGGCCGCAGCCGTGCTGGCCGACCTGGACGTATCGGCCGGGGCGCTCGCCACTCTGCCGGTGGAGCGGATTCTCGAGGCTCAGCAACGGGTTTCGGCCGCGTCGGGCACGTTGGTGACTTACCGTGTGGTCGTGGACGGTGCGCTGCTGCCGCAGCGCCCGGGGGAGGCCGTCGCCTCGGGGGCAGCGCGCGAAGTCCGGCTGCTGACCGGCACCACGGCCGATGAGCAGGACCTGTTCTCCTGGCTGCAGCGTGGCGGCGCGAAGCTGCTCGGCTCGGGTTCCACGATGCTCGACGCGGCCACGATCGACCGGATGACCGCCGCCTACCGCGTCCTGCTGCCGGACTGGCCCGAAGACCAGGCCCGCAACCGCGCCCGGACCGCCGGCGACTGGTGGCTGCCCGCGATCCGCCTGGCCGAGACCCAGCACGCGGCGGGCGGCGCGGCCTGGATGTACCGCCTCGACTGGCGGCTCGCCCCGCGCGGCCACGGCCTGGGCGCCCCCCACGGCCTCGACCTGCTGCTGATGTTCGACGACGTGGCCAACCGGAACTGGCGCTTCCTGCTCGCCGGCTGCAAACCGGACCCCGCCCGCCTGCAGCGGGTGGCCACGGAGATGTTCGACGCCTGGCTGGCCTTCATCACCACCGGCACCCCGGGCTGGCCCCGCTACGAACCGTCCCACCGGTGGACCCGCCTGTTCGACGACGACACCCGGACGGTGCCGGACCCGAACCGGGAGCAGCGATTGTTGTGGAAGTGAGGTGGGCCGGCCGGGATCTAGGCGGCTGCGGCCGGGATGGAACAAGCAGCCCCCGGGCGGTGCGCTGTTTCACCGCTTGGTTCAGCCCGCTTGCGCGTCGAGGTAGAACCAGCTCCCGGCTTCGCGGAGGAAGCGACTGTTCTCGTGCTGCGCCTCGGACTGTCCCCGGAGCCGGTAGTGCGCGCGGAACTCGACCGTGCCCTCGTTCTGGAGCAGCCCGCCACCGGTCCGCCCGATGATCTCCAGTCCGGTCCACTTCTGCCGGCCGTCCAGCCGCAGGCGCGAGGGCCGCGTGCTCGGATGCCAGGTCCGCAGCAGGTACGCGGAATCCCCGACGGCGAACGCGCAGTACCGCGACCGCATCAGCAGCTCAGCGGTGGGCGCGGACTGGCTGCCGTCGTGGAACCGTCCGCAGCAGAGGTCGTACGGCTCACCGAGGCCGCAGGGACAGGAAGTACTCACGCGACCGATTGTGGCTGCACCGCCCGCGCCGGTTCGATCCAGGTGGCGAAGTGGGCCGCGCCCACGCTTGTCGATCCCGGGCTGCACGGCCGTCATCTCCCGGCGCACGGGCCCGCGGGTGTGGTGTCGTCGATCCGCTGCCCGCTGCCCGCTGCCCGCTGCCCGCTGCCCGCTGCCCACCGGGAGTCGGGGCGGGGGTCGAGGGCGGTCAGCCTCGCTGGCTCCGGGCCGATCCACCATCCGGGCCAGGCAACCTTGGCCCGGCAGTCCTGCCCGCTCCGGTTTGGTTCACCCCAACCTGGCCGGTCTACCAACCCGACCGCTTCGCCGGCCCAGCCGCTCCGCTAACCCGGCCACTTCGCCGACCCGGCCACTTCGCCGACCCGGCTACTTCGTCAACCCGACCGTTTCGCCAATCTGGCTGCTTCGCCGGCCCGGCCGTTTCGCGAACCCGACCGCTCCGCAAACCCGGCCGTTTCGCCAACTTGGCTGCTTCACGAACCCGGCTACACCAGCAACCCGACCGCTCCGCGAACCCGGTCGCCCAGGCCCAACCCGGTCACCCGAGCCGGCCCGGTCACCCCGGCCCGGTCGCCCGATGCGGCCCAGCGCCCCCGGCCCACCCGAATCCAGCTCGGCTACCCCATGCCCCGCTGCTCCGCCCGGTCCGCCCACCCAGCCCGGCCACCGCCGTTTGGGTCCAGCGAACGGTCTGACCAGGCCGGTCGGCGTCACCGTCGGGCGCGCTGCACTCCGGATTCCGCTGCTTCCTTCGCCCCGCGCACGGCGAGCTGGTCCGCCTTCTCGTTCTCCGGCAGACCCGCGTGCCCCTTCACCCACAGCCACTCGACCTGGTGCCGTTCGCCCGCGGATTCGAGGCGCTGCCAGAGGTCGGCGTTCTTGACCGGCTGCTTGGCCTGGGTCTGCCAGCCGTTCTTCTTCCAGCGGGCCACCCACTGCGTGATGCCGTTGCGCACGTAGGTGCTGTCGGTGTAGATCCGCACCACCGAGGGCCGTTTGAGGCTCTCCAACGCCTGGATCGGCGCCATCAGCTCCATGCGGTTGTTGGTGGTCACCGTGGGCTCGCCGCCGTAGAGCTCACGCTCGTGCCGGCCGTACCGCAGGTACGCGCCCCAGCCGCCCGGGCCGGGATTGCCGCTGCACGCGCCGTCGGTGTAGATCTCGACAGCCTGTTCGTTGTCCTCCGCCACGCGGCGACCCTATCGAGCCGGTCCGGGGAAGCCGCGGAGGCTCGGCCGGGCCTCGATCACCGCCGGGGTCTCGGGCCCGCGCTCCGGTACGGCCGGCTTGCCCGCATGGTGGGAGCCGGAATGCCGCACTTTCCCCGGCGTTGCCACCGGCAGCAGCGCCGACGGAAGGGGCACGTGATGACCGTGGACTTCGCCCGCGAGTGGCAGGACTGGAAGACCCAGCGCGAAACCGGCCTGGCCGATCCGCACGGGTGGCTGGCGCTCGTCTCGCTCGACTGGCTGGAGGACGCCCCGCGCGAGTACGCCGGGCTGCCCGGACGGTGGTGGCAGGACGAGAACGCCGCATACGTCGACCCAAGCGGAGGCGAACTGCTCCACGACGGCCGGCCGATCACCGCCGTGCACCGGTTCGAACTGGTCAACAGCGGGGCCGGCACGCGGGTGACGGCAGGGGACCGCGAGATCGAGATCGCCCGCCGGTCCGGCTACCTGATCCGCGTGCACGATCCGAAGGCGCCGGTGCTCCAGGCGTTTCGCGGAGTTCCGTCGTACGAGCCGGACCCCGGCTGGGTGGTGAGCACGCGGTTCGAACCGTTCGGCTCGCCGCGGCCCACCACCGTCGGCGCGGTCGTCGAAGGGCTCAGCCACGTCTACACCGCGCCTGGCCGGGTCCGCTTCACGCGCGACGGCACCGAGCACACGCTCACCGCTTTCAACGGCAGGAACGGCGGCCTCACCATCCTCTTCACCGACGCCACCAGCGGCGTCACCACCTATGCCGCGAACCGTTCGCTCCCGGTCGCCGCTCCGTCCGACAGCGGGACCGGCAGCGGGACGGTCACGCTCGACTTCAACCGCGCCGTCAACCTGCCCTGCGCCTTCACCGACTTCGCCACCTGCCCGCTCCCGCCGGAGGGCAACCGCCTGCCGTTCGCGGTGGAGGCGGGGGAGAAGGTCCCGTACGAGCGCGCGTGAATCGGCCGATTCTGCCATTCCCCGGCGAAGCGTGGTCAAGACAATTCTGCCGTCAATAGCGCGGGTGAGGTGAAGTCGATCATTCCGCCGGGTCGGGCGATCGGTCGTCCCGGTTCGGCGGACCTGCGCGTTTCCGGTTTCTGTCCGGTTTTTGTCCGGAAATAATTACCCGGCATCGGGTTCGGCCGGTCATCGGGTTTCGTTTCTCGATCGTTGTCGCCGGTGGTCCATCCGGGTTCTCTGCGCTGACAGCCGATAGACCTCCTGCGTAAGCTCTGCCCCGCCGCTCTGCATGATCACCGCCGGGGGAGGTTTTGTGCTGGAATCCTTGATTCGTCAAGGTGGTTTCTGTGCGGATTACGTCCGCACGCTCGCCTCCGCCGCCGGTCTGTCCGTGCGCCCCTACGACCTCGAGCGCGATGGGATCGACCTCGGAATTCGTTTCCCCGGCCGGGTGAACGGTGTCGCTTCGCCGGGTATCGAAGTGCAGATTCAGGCGTGGCCGGACTCCTTCGATGCGCCATCCGCAGCGGAATGGGACTACGCCGGAATCACAGAGGTGCAATTCAACCGGCTCGCGGGGGACGACTTCACCATCCCGCGGTATCTGGTCCTGGTCCGGGTGCCGCAGGAAAGCGGGGAGTACGCCGAATTCCGCACGGACGGAATGCTGTTCCGGCATCTGGCCTACTACTGGTCGGGCCGCGACGAGTCCCCGGTCGCCGGCCCCCGTCCCGATCGCCACCGGTCCGTGCGGGTGCCGGTCGCCAACGTGCTGACCGTCCACAGCCTGCGCGCGCTGGTCGGCTCGGTGCACCCGCTGGACGGAGCGCCCCATGACGGCTGAACTCGGCGTTTCGGACATCGAGGACTACCTGCGGGGCGCCGGCTGGCACCAGCGCTCGCTCCGCTGGCGCGGCGCGTCCATCTGGACCCACGGCGGCCACGACGTCCTCGTCCCGGCCCGCGACGGCATGGGCGACGGTGACCTGCGGGTACGGGAGATCCTCGACGTGCTCGCCGAGGTCGAGGACCGGGCCCCGGTGGAGATCGGCCAGGACATCGGCTCGGTCCCGGTCGACCGGCAGCAGTTCCGGTTCGGGTCGCGGATCTCCGGGATCACCACGCTGCGCCACGCGATCGCGGCCGTCCTGGGGGTCAACGACACGATCCGGGCCGCCGCGCACGCCGTGTTCGGCGACCGGCACGGGGGCGGGAATCCCACGGCGGTCGAGCGCTTCCTGTCCGGGGTCCAGGTCGGCGCCGGGCGGGCCGGCAGCTACATCGTCCCGGTCCGCGTGCCGCTCGGCGAGGCCGACGGTCCCGGGCCGCCGCCGGGCCGGCTCGTCACCCGGCAGCTGCACGGCGCGGTTTCCGCGCTCAGCGATCCGGACGCGCTGCCGACCGGGACGGCGCTCTCCCCGGACCTCTGCGACGCGCTGGGCTCGCTGTCCGACCGGTCGGAGGACCAGCCGTTCGAAATCGGCTTCGGCTGGTCGCGCCGCCTGCCGGTCGAGCTGCCGCCGGCCACCTACCGCTTCGAACCCGGGGCCGGCGACCGGTTGCGGGCCGCCGCCGAGCAACTCCGGTCATCCGAGCCGGCCGACGAGGTCGTGACCGTGGCCGGGGCGCCCGATTTCGTGAGCGTCACGGGTCTCGTCCCGCGCCTGGACCGCGACCACTGGGCGATCGACGTCAGCGCCGACCGCCCGTTGCCCGGCACGTTGCGCCGGAGGTTCCACGTGCGGCTGCCCGACCGCCGCACCTACGAGGCCGCCATCGTCGCGCACCAGCAGGAGCGCCGCGTCCGGGTCCAGGGCGCCGTCACCTTCCGCCGCCGGAGAACCGAACTGCACGTGCTCGACCCCACCGGCTTCACCGTGCTCGACCCCGATTCGCAAGGAGCGTCTTGATGCCGCAGGACAAGCCGAAGCTGAACAATCCTCAGCGCACGCTGATGTACGCGCTGATGGCCGAGGCCCGGAAGATCTCCAACCTGGAGCTGGACCAGTGCTGCGGGCTGCGGATCGTCGGTGAGGACCGGCGGGTGCTCAACGCCGAGAAGCTGGTCACCAGCGAGAAGTCGGGTCGCACCTTCGACCATGTGCTCACCGAGCGGGGCTGGACCTGGTGCCGAGCCGAGTTCTCCTCGACCCCGGGTGAGCGACCGGCTCCGCTGGACCGGGTCGTCTACCGGATGACCGCGGCGCTGGACCGGTACCTCAGCGCCCACCGGCTCGCCATCGACGCGCTCTTCACCGCCGAAGCCACCGAAGCGACCGAAGTCGCCGAGGTAACCGAAGTGATCGAGGTGCCCGAAGCCGCGGAGAATCTTCAGCCGGTCGAGGAACCCGCCACGGCGGACCGGGTACGCCAGGCTTACACCGAACTGGCCGCCGAGCCCGGTGCCTGGGTGCGCCTCACCGACCTGCGCCGTCAGCTCGCGGGTGTGCCCCGGGCCGAGCTCGACCGGGTGCTCAAGGACCTGGACGGCAACGGCGTCACGCTCATCCCGGAGGAGAACCAGAAGACGCTCCGGGCCGAGGACCGCGAAGCCGCGATCCGGATCGGCAGTGAGGACAACCACCTCCTTTCGATGGCCGAGTGATGAGCGCCGGGCCCCGGGAGGCGCTGGAAGCGCTGCGCGCCGACTCCGCGCTGACCCAGGAGCACGTCTGGACGGCGCAGCCGGTCCACGTCAGCTCGCTGAACACCGCGGCGCAGGTGATGCTGGGCAAGGGATTGCGGGCGGCGGCGGACAGCACCGGGCCGAGCCCGATCGGGGTCGTGCTCAACGGCCGCCACGGCGCGGGCAAGACCCACCTGCTCGGCTGGTTCCGCCAGCAGCTGCGGGCCGAGGGCTACTTCTTCCTCAGCAACCTCGGTGACGTGAGCGGGTTCTGGGCGGACATCGCCGACGCCGTCCTGCACGGGCTGATGGAGGACGGCCGGGCCGGGCAGAACCAGCTGGGAGTGTTCCTCGAACGGATCTGCGCGCTGGCGAAGGTGCCCCCGCCGGTCGCCGCGGCGGTGCGCGGCGAGATCGAGCTGACCCCGCGTGAGCTGGACCAGTTCATCGCCGCGCTGAAGCGGTACGACCGGCGGGTGGCGTTCGACTGCCAGGACGTCGCCCGCGCGCTGGTCCTGCTGGCGGCGGACGCCTCACGGCTGAACACCGTCGGCGAGGACCGGCTCCACTCGGCCGAGGAGATCGACCCCGAAGACCGGCGGACCTGGGGGTTCCGGGCGACCGCGCCCTCGCCGCGGGAGGTCGTCGGTGACGTGTCCAAGCTGCTGGCGCTGACCGGCCCGTGCGTGATCGCCGTGGACCAGATCGACACCTTCGTCGCGCAGTCCCGGAAGCAGACCGGCCAGCTCACCGCCGAACCGGACGACGACGAGTCCGAGAGCCGGATCGAGGACGTCGCCGACGGCCTGATGCTGCTGCACGAGGAGACCCGGCGAACCCTCACGGTGGTCGCCTGCCTGCCCAAGACCTGGGAGCTGATCAGGACGAAGGCGGTGGCGTCGGTGCGGGACCGGTTCACCGTTTCGCCCACGCTGTCGCGGATCCCGGACGACCGGGTCGGCCAGGAGCTCGTGGAGTCCTGGCTGCGGCGGACCTACGAGCGGATCTCGTTCAGCCCGCCGCACCCGGCCTGGCCGGTGGCGTCCTCGGCGTTCGCCGGGATCAGGACGCAGACCCCGCGCGAGGCGCTGAACCGCATCTCCCGCCACGCCGAGGCGTGCCTGCAGAGCGGGGAGATCCGCGAGCTGGTGACCTTCGACGAGGACGCCGAACCGGAGCCTCTGCTCGACGGCGCGGTCTCCGGTGACCTGCCGTTGCCGTCCACAGAGGACTTCGCCCCGTTCGACGCCCGGTTCGCCGAGCTGAAGGCCGCCGCCGACGTGCGCCGCCCGCTCGACCCCGACCACGAAGACGAGGCGATGCCCCCGTTGCTGCGGGCCGCGCTGGCGGCGTGGGCCCGGGAGCGCGGGGCGGAGGGCGAATGGGTGGTCGATCCGCCGGCCGCGGGGCGGCGGCCCCCGCTGCACGTCCGGCTCCGGCTGATCCTCGACGAGGACGAAGAGGACGAGGAGCGGTGGTCCTTCCGCGCGGTTTCGAGCAACGACGGGCGCACCGCGGTGAGCCGGTTGAAGAACGCCATCACCGCGTCCGGCATCCACGACGGCGCCGAGCGGCATCTCGTGCTGATCCGCAACACCCCGTGGGCGCAGCGCGCAGCCACCCAGGAACACCTGAAGAAGATGACCGTGGCCGGTGGTCTCTCGGTGCCGGTGACCGAACCGGACCTGCGGATCTTTTCGGCGTTGCTGGTGATGTCGCAGGAGCAGCGGCCGGGGTTCTTCGACTGGCTCGGCGCGCGTCGGCCCGCGTCCGGTAGTGAGCTGCTGTCCACGGTGCTTCCGGTGCTCCCCGCCGGGCTCCCCGTCACCCCGGCGGTCGAGACGCCGGACGAGCCCGTCCCGGCCCTCTCGTCCGTGGCGCCTCCCGGTGTTCCCACGGTGCCGGTGGGCCGGCTGGCCGCGGACGGCTCGACGGTCGGTGTGCCGCTGGAAACCCTGCGCAAGCACGTGATGATCTTCGCCGGTTCGGGCTCCGGGAAGACCGTGCTGATCCGGCGGCTGATCGAGGAGTGTGCGCTGCACGGCGTTTCCTCGATCGTGCTGGACCTCAACAACGACCTCGCCCGCTTGGGGGACCCGTGGCCGTCACCGCCGGCGGGTTGGCACGACGGGGACCGGGGGAAGGCCGAGGAGTACCTGCGCGGCACGGAGGTGGTGGTGTGGACGCCGGGGAAGCTGAACGGGCGGCCGTTGAGCTTCCCGCCGCTGCCGGACTTCGCGACCGTGCTGGACGATCCCGACGAGCTGGAATTCGCGATCAACGCCGCGGTGGCGTCGCTGTCGTCGAGTGCCCGGGCGTCCGGGAGGACCGCGAAGGCGGACCGGGGCCGGGCGGTGCTCCGGCAGGCGTTGCAGTACTACGCCAAGAGTGGCGGCCGGAGCCTGGACGGGCTGATCGCCGTGCTCACCGATCTTCCGGACAGCGTCAGCGGCCTGGCCAACGCCGGCACCATCGCGTCCGACCTCGCCGAGAACCTCCGCACCGCTCAGGTGAACGACCCAGCGCTGCGCCGCTCGGCGAACCCGGTCGAACCGGGCTCGCTGCTGAACCCGTCGGAGGGCCGGCGCGCGCGGGTGTCGGTGGTGAACTTCGACGGCATCCCGGACCGCGAGGAGCAGCAGAGCTTCGTCAACCGGCTGCAACTGGAGCTGTTCGCCTGGATCAAGAAGCACCCGGCGAAGGACCGCCCGCTCGGCGGCCTGCTCGTGATGGACGAGGCCCAGGACCTGGCTCCGTCGACCAGCCACGCGGCCAGCACCGACAGCAGCATCCGGCTGGCTTCGCAGGCCCGCAAGTACGGATTGGGCATGATCCTCGCGACGCAGGCGCCGAAGGCCGTGCACAGCCGCATCTCCGGCAACGCGACCACCCAGTTCTTCGGCCGCCAGAACACCTCCGCCCACATCGAAGCGGCTCGCGAACTGGCCCGGAACAAGGGCCGCGACCTGACCGATCTGGCCACCCTGGCCCCGGGCACGTTCTACGTCACCAGCGACGGCATCCGGTTCCAGAAGGTCCAGCCGCCGTTCTGCCTGAGCCACCACCCGGCCACGACGCTCACCGGGGACGAGGTGGTCGAACGCGCGCGACGGTGATCTTCTGGGCTCGGCCGGTCGAACGCGGTGCCGCGCGGTGGGTCAGAGGTCTTCTGCAGTCCGGTGCGACACGTGCTGAAGGTGGTGCGAGGTAGCCATGGCTATCCATCGGGACACCGCCCCGGCGGTCTTCCCACCGGTGCGCCGACACTGCGTCAATTCACGATCGCCCCAGGAATAGTCGGGGCCCGCGAAGTCGTCTCGCTCGACCAGTTCTTCCACCAAGTCGGCGAACGACTCGGCCGCCCCGTCGCCCTCCTCCAGCTTCCGCCGCAGTACTACGGTCTTTCGAGGCACCGTGTAGCAGAGATAGGGGGAGGGGCTCCGGGCGTTGCCGCCGTCTGCGGGGGGTACCGGGTGCGTCACGCCGTAATCGCCGTAGCCGACTTCGCCCGAGCTGCCCTCGCATACCTCTTCCCAGAGAGTTACCTCCGGACGGTCACGCAGGATCGTGGCGTAGGTATCTCGGGTGCGCGGGATCGATCCGGCCAGAAGCTGGGCCGCACCGGGACCGAGCAGATCCGACGCCGTCGTGACGGTGGCCGTGATCGCAGCCACCTGACGGGTGCTCACGGTTTCGACGAATTCTGCATCGATCACCGCGCGCACGCGCCCGGGGCGGGTGCCGGTCAAACGCATGACCGAGCGGATCCTTTCGCCGAGCTCGTGGGCGGACCGGTTCGGGCGGCGGATCCGGATCACGACCTCACGGTCCTGATGCTCGATCAACAGCCGGGTCCGGCGCAGTTCGTCGTCCGGAGCGTCGATCGGGACGACCGGGATCAAGCCGGGACGATCGAGGCCGAGAAGCCCGAGTTTCGCCGCTATCGCGGATTCGATGAGTTCGTCGAGGTACTCGAGCGCCCCGCCCTGCTGCTCGGCCAGCGGGCTGGTGGGGGTGAGCCAGGTCGTGTCCAGCCACAAGGTCCGGCCGAAATTCGCCAGGTTGACCGCCGCACTGATGAGTGCAGGCAGGATTCGGCCGGAGGGGCTGACGGAGTCGAGCAGTTCGACGATCACGTCTGCTCGGGCGTCATCCGGAGAGCTGAGATTGCGGAGCGCGCTGAGCTCCCCGCTCTTGCATTTGACCGTCACCAGCGAGCGGCCTGGGTGCATTCGCCCGCCTCCCAGTGGACGGCGATACGGCTCGAAGTTCCCAGTGTCGGGCACTTTCGAGCTGAGAGCTGTCCTCTGGGCGAGTGGCGGGAGCCGACCTGCGGGTGATCTAGGTATTGCTGGGAGTAACCGGAGGGGGCTGGGCAGAGATCAGGAAACGAGACTGGTCTGCCTGCACCTGTCACCAGGTGCAGGCAGCCCGATCGGGCTCACCAGCCGCGTTCGCGCCATTCGGCCAGTTTCGGGCGCTCCGCGCCCAGCGTCGAGTCGTCGCCGTGGCCCGGGTAGAACCAGGTGTCGTCCGGTAGTTCGTCGAACAGCCGGGAAGACACGTCGTCCAGCAGGGACTTGAAGTCCGAAGGCGAGCCAGTCTTCCCGATTCCACCTGGGAAGAGGGAGTCGCCCGTGAAGAGGTGGGGGTGGCCGGCGGGGTCGCGGTAGAGGAGGGCGATCGAGCCCGGGGTGTGGCCGCGCAGGTGGATCACCTCCAGGGTGACCTGGCCCACTTTCAGCGCGTCGCCCTGCTCCACCAGGAAGTCCGGGGGGATCGGCAGGGGATCGGCGTCCAGGGGGTGCGCCGCGGTGTTGGCGCCGTTCGCGCCCGCCACCGCGCCGAGGGCCTGCCAGTGGTCCTGGTGCTGGTGGGTCGTCACCACGGTGCGCAGCGCCGGGCGCTCGGGGCCGTGCCCGATCAGGTCCGAGATGCGCTCCGGGTCGGCCGCCGCGTCGATCAGCAGGGCCTCGTTCTCGGCGCGGCACACGAGCAGATACGCGTTGTTGTCCATCGGACCGACCGAGATCTTGGTGATGGTCAGCGCGTCCAGCGTGCGCCGGGCGGCGTCGCCGCCCGGTTCGACGTGCCCGGTGTAAGAGTCGACGATGTTCACAAGAGCACACGGTAGCCGGGGTGGCGTCTTCGCTTCCACCGGCACGCGTCGGGTCGCGATGACCACTTTGAGTGTCGTGGTTCCACTCGATCGTGCGGCATCCGAACCGGTCCGGGTGGTGCCGGGTCGTACCGACGGTCGCTCGTCGCGATCGGTATCCTGGGCAGCGGACTTGTCCGGTCTTCCTTTCGCTGCCGCCCCGGCGGTCACCAGGCCCGTCGGGGTCTCGTATCGTCTTCGACTGGTACTCCGGCCGCCGGGCCGGATGCTCGCCGCGACCCGCTCCCCAGGGGGTCGACGACCCGGCTGGAAGCCCTAAAACTACAGGTCAGGACCGTGGAGCCCGGTTTTTGTCGGTGGTCCGCCTTAGCATGGGCGCGGCCGCTCGGAAACGACCTCCACCGGGCCGGCCACCGCAGCTGAGAATGAAACTGAAGGGACGTGGGCGTGGCTGATCGCCTCGTTGTTCGCGGTGCCCGCGAGCACAACCTCCGCGGCGTGGATCTCGACCTGCCCCGCGACAGCCTGATCGTGTTCACGGGCCTGTCCGGGTCGGGCAAGTCGAGCCTCGCCTTCGACACCATCTTCGCCGAGGGTCAGCGGCGGTACGTCGAATCGCTGTCGGCCTACGCCCGGCAGTTCCTCGGGCAGATGGACAAGCCCGACGTCGACTTCATCGAGGGGCTTTCGCCCGCGGTGTCGATCGACCAGAAGTCCACCTCGCGCAACCCGCGCTCCACCGTGGGCACGATCACCGAGGTCTACGACTACCTGCGGCTGCTCTACGCGCGGGCGGGCAAGGCGCACTGCCCCAAGTGCGGCGAGCTGATCAGCAAGCAGACCCCGCAGCAGATCGTGGACCAGGTGCTCGAGATGGACGAGGGCACCCGCTTCCAGGTGCTCGCGCCGGTGGTGCGCGGGCGCAAGGGCGAGTACCTCGACCTGTTCCAGAACCTGCAGCAGCAGGGCTACGCGCGCGTGGTCGTCGACGGCACGGTGCACCCGCTCACCGACCCGCCGAAGCTGAAGAAGCAGGAGAAGCACCAGATCGGCGTGGTGATCGACCGGCTGAGCGTCAAGACCAGCTCGCGGCAGCGGCTCACCGACTCGGTGGAGACCGCGCTGCGGCTGGCCGACGGGCTGGTCGAGCTGGAGTTCGTCGACCTGCCGGAGAACGACACGCACCGCGTGCGCGGGTTCTCGGAGAACCTGGCCTGCCCCAACGGGCACCCGCTGGCCATCGAGGACCTCGAGCCGCGTTCGTTCTCGTTCAACTCACCCTACGGGGCGTGCCCGGAATGCACCGGTATCGGCATCCGCAAGGAGGTCGACCCCGAGCTGGTGGTGCCGGACGACGAGCTCTCACTGGGCGAGGGCGCGATCGCGCCGTGGGCCGGCGGCCAGAGCGCCGACTACTTCATCCGGCTGCTCGAATCGCTGTCCGAGGCGGTCGGCTTCCGCATGGACACGCCGTGGCGCCGGCTGCCCGCGCGGGTGCAGAAGGCGGTGCTGCACGGCGTCGACGAGCAGGTGCACGTCCGCTACCGCAACCGCTACGGCCGCCAGCGTTCGTACTACGCGGCGTTCGAGGGCGTCATCCCGTTCCTGGAGCGGCGCCAGGAGCAGACCGAGTCCGAGTACATGCGCGAGCGGTACGAGGGCTACATGCGCGAGGTGCCGTGCCCGACCTGCCAGGGCACGCGGCTCAAGCCGGAGATCCTGGCCGTCACGCTGGAGCACGGCACGCAGGGCGAGCGGTCGATCGCCGAGGTCTGCGCGCTGTCCATCGACGAGGCTTCGCGGTTCCTCGACGAGCTGGTGCTCGGCCAGCGCGAGGCGATGATCGCCGGCGCCGTGCTCAAGGAGATCCAGGCGCGGCTGCGCTTCCTGCTCGATGTCGGGCTCACCTACCTCTCGCTCGACCGCGCGTCGGGCACCCTGTCCGGCGGCGAGGCCCAGCGCATCCGGCTGGCCACGCAGATCGGCTCCGGGCTGGTGGGCGTGCTGTACGTGCTGGACGAGCCGTCGATCGGCCTGCACCAGCGCGACAACCACCGGCTGATCGAGACGCTGACCCGGCTGCGCAACCTCGGCAACACGCTGATCGTGGTCGAGCACGACGAGGACACCATCCGCTCCAGTGACTGGGTGGTCGACATCGGCCCGGGGGCGGGCGAGCACGGCGGCCACATCGTCCACAGTGGACCGTACAAGAAGATGCTGAAGAACAAGGAGTCGCTCACCGGGGCCTACCTGTCCGGGCGGTGCCGGATCGAGGTGCCCGCCCTGCGGCGGCCGGTCGACAAGAAGCGGCAGCTCACGGTGGTCGGCGCGCGGGAGCACAACCTGCGCGGGCTGGACGTGTCGTTCCCGCTCGGCTGCCTGGTCTCGGTCACCGGGGTGTCCGGCTCGGGCAAGTCCACGCTGGTCAACGACATCCTGGCCCAAGTGCTGGCCAACAAGCTCAACGGCGCCCGCCAGGTGCCCGGCCGGCACACCCGGGTCAACGGGCTGAGCAACGTCGACAAGCTGGTGCGCGTCGACCAGTCGCCGATCGGGCGGACCCCGCGGTCCAACCCGGCCACCTACACCGGCGTGTGGGACCACGTGCGCAAGCTGTTCGCGGCCACCACCGAGGCGAAGGTGCGCGGCTACCAGCAGGGGCGCTTCTCGTTCAACGTCAAGGGCGGCCGCTGCGAGGCGTGCGCCGGCGACGGCACGATCAAGATCGAGATGAACTTCCTGCCGGACGTCTACGTCCCGTGCGAGGTCTGCAAGGGCGCGCGGTACAACCGCGAGACCCTCGAGGTGCACTACAAGGGCAAGACCGTCTCCGACGTGCTGGACATGCCGATCGAAGAGGCGGCCGCGTTCTTCGAGCCGATCAAGGCGATCCACCGGCACCTGCAGACCCTGGTCGACGTCGGTCTCGGCTACGTCCGCCTGGGCCAGCCCGCGCCGACCCTGTCGGGCGGCGAGGCGCAGCGGGTGAAGCTGGCGAGCGAACTGCAGAAGCGCTCGACCGGCAAGACGGTCTACATCCTCGACGAGCCGACCACGGGGCTGCACTTCGAGGACATCAGCAAGCTGATCGGGGTGATCAACGGACTGGTGGACAAGGGCAACACGGTGATCGTGATCGAGCACAACCTCGACGTCATCAAGACCTCCGACTGGATCATCGACATGGGCCCGGAGGGTGGCTCGGGCGGTGGCACGGTCGTCGCGGAGGGCACCCCCGAGTACCTCTCGGAGGTCGCGGAGAGCTACACCGGTGAGTACCTCCGCACCGTGCTGAACCCGGCTTGACCCCCTCGGCGGCGGGGCCGGCCGGGGTCGCCGCCGGGTGCGGGTTCCGGGCCCGGGGCGCAGTGGTCTGGGTGCACCGGTCCGGTAGCACTGGGCAAGGCGGCTACGGCCGTGGCCGCCGTGGTCGTGACCGTTGTGGCCGTGGCCGCCGTGGTCGTGATCGCCGTGGTCGTGACCGTTGTGGTCGTGATCGCCGTGGTCGTGACCGTTGTGGTCGTGATCGCCGTGGTCATGACCGCCCTGTCCGGGGCACCAGCCGCATGTCCGGGGCACCTGGGTCGTAGTGTTCGGCTCCCTCGTCGCGATCTACTATCGCGGGAGGCCGGTTAGCCGGGGGATCGCCACTGGGACGGAGGCAGGGCGATGAGCGCGGTGGAGCAGGAGCGCACGCGGCTCGGCGCCTCCGTCCTGGATGTGTTCGATCGGGTGGGCGGCGAGGATTTCGGAAGGTTCCTGGTGACGTGCGCACCCTGTCACGGCGGCTGTTGGGATAGCCGTGCTCACACTGGGGTGAGGGTGACTGGGCGGCCGACCGCGCCGCTCACCCTGGCAACGCAGATCCCTGGCCCTCGCGACACGGCCGCGACGAACGTCGCCACGGGAGTGCGGCGGACGGCTGGGAACCGGGTTGAGCTTCGGCTCGAACGGGCCGCGATCGTGGCTCCGGCGGGCGCCGGCGAGGTCGGGATCGACCTGCTCGAAGCTCCGCGATCTCTTCTCGGCTCGGGTCTGAGCTGGATCGAGCTCAGATGAGCGCCGACTACCGCTTCCGGAGCACCTGGTGGCTGCCGTCCGCGCCCGCGGACCGGGTTTTCGACGCCTTGGTCGACCTGGAGTCCTATCCGCGCTGGTGGCCGGACGTCCGGTCGGTGCGCCGGCTCGACCAGGACACCGCGGAGCTGGTCTGCCGCTCGCGGCTGCCGTACCGGATCGTCATCGCCATGCACCGGGAGCGGCAGGACCTGGTCGCGGGTCACGTCCGCGTGGGGCTGAGCGGCGACCTCGAAGGCTTCCTCACCGGTGACCTGCAGCCGGTCGGGGCGGGTACCCGGCTGGTCATCACCCAGCAGGTGCGGGCCCGGAAACCGTTGCTGCGCAAGCTGAACGTGGTGGCCCGGCCGTTCTTCCGGGCGAACCACGAGTGGATGATGCGCCGGGGCCACCGCGGCCTGGCCGCCTACCTCGCCCGGCGGTGAAGCTGCTCGGAGGCCACCGCGCCGGACCTGGACGAGGTGGCCTTCCGGGACTTGCCCGACCCGCCGCGCGCAATTGACGGCTGGCTAGTACTGCGACGGCGAGCGCTCTCAGACCAGCACGTCGACGCGGGTCAGCCGGCCGTGCGCGAGGTCGCGGCGGTGGCCGTCACCGGTGCTCGAGATGATCAACGGGGCGGTCAGCCCGGGAAAAGACCGAGTGCCGGGAAAGAAGACCAGGCCGGTGGTCCGTGAGCACGGGGGACGCTCACGGACCACCGGCCCAGCCGGCGTTCCGCGCCGCCCGGAACGGGCCGGCGGACGCGGACCGGGTCAGCTGCCTGCGGCGACCGGCTCGGGCTTCGGCGCGGTGGGGGGCGGCGGGGTCTCGTCGAGCAGGCTCGTCTCGTCGAACGGGGCGTGACCGGCGAACACCCGCTCGGACTTCGCGCGGTCGAACTCCTTCATCCACGATCCGATGAGGACGGTCGCGATGGCGTTGCCGGCGAAGTTCGTCAGCGCGCGGGCCTCGGACATGAACCGGTCGATGCCGAGGATGAACCCGACGCCGTCGACCAGTTCCGGCCGGTGCGACTGCAGTCCGCTGGCCAGGGTGGCGATCCCGGCACCGCTGACGCCGGCCGCGCCCTTCGAGGCCAGGATCATGAACAGCAGCAGGGTGATCTGCTCGCCCAGGGCCAGCGGCGCGTCCTGCGCGGTGGCGATGAACAGCGTCGCCATGGTCAGGTAGATCGCCGTGCCGTCGAGGTTGAACGAATAGCCGGTGGGCACGGTGATGCCGACGACCGGCTTGCTGACCCCCAGGTGCTCCATCTTCGCGATCAGCCGCGGCAGCGCGGACTCCGAGGACGAGGTCGACAGGATCAGCAGGAACTCGCGGCCCAGGTACTTGAGCAGCTTGAACACGTTCACCCGCGCGCCGAGCCACAGCACCGCGCCGAGCACGCCGAACACGAACACCAGGCAGGTCAGGTAGAAGCCGAGCATGATCACCAGCAGGCTGCGCAGCGCGCCCCAGCCGGTCGCGCCGACCACGGCGGCGATCGCGCCGAACGCGCCGACCGGCGCCGCCCACATGATCATCGACAGGATGCGGAACACCAGCCGCTGGATGTGCTCGATCCCGCGCAGGATCGGCTCGCCCCGGGGGCCGAGCTTCTGCAACGCGAACCCGGCCAGCAGCGCGACCAGCAGCGTCTGCAGGACCTGGCCCTCGGTGAAGGCCGAGACGAAACTGGTCGGGATGATGCCGAGCACGAAGTCGACGCCGCTCTCGGCGCCCTTGGCCTGGTCGTGCACCTTGGACACGTCGGCCGGGCTCAGGTGCAGCCCGGCGCCCGGGTGCAGCAGGTTGCCGACGACCAGGCCGATGGCGAGCGCGAACGTCGACATCACGATGAAGTAGACCAGCGCGGTGATGCCGACCTTGCCGACCTTCGCCGCCTTCGCGACCGAACCGATGCCCAGCACGATGGTGCAGAAGATGATCGGCGAGATCATCATCTTGATCAGGTTGACGAAGCCCGTGCCCAGCGGGGCCAGCTGCTTGCCGACGCCGGGGAAGATCAGCCCGACGGCGATGCCGAGGACCACGGCGACGATCACGGCCAGGTACAGGTAACGCGTCCGGTCGCGCCGGGGCGCGGACGTGTCGGGGGTCGGTGGTGCAGGCACCGTTGCCTCCAGCTCGAGGGGGGTGGAACGTCGGTCACTATGCGGGCAGGATATGACCAGCGTCACCGTTGTGTTCATTGAGTTCACGTGAACGCCGTCGGCGTCCGGTTCGGACACCGGTCCCGCCGGCCCGGCCCGGGTGTGCTGGTATGGACGGCGTGCCGACGAAGCCACGGACCCGGTCGAGCCGGTGGAGCCTCGCCCGCCAGCTGCTCGTCCTGCAGCTGGCGGTGCTGCTGGTGCTCGTCGCGGGCGGGATCACGATCGCCTACTTCGACTCGCTGCGCACCACCAAGGACCGCGCGAGCCAGCAGTCGCTGTCGGTGGCGCGCGCGATCGCCGACGCCCCCGACGTCGCCCGGGCAGCGTCCACACCGGACCCGAGCTCGGAGCTCCAGCCGTTCGCGGAACGCGTGCTGGCCGACACCGGCGTGGACTTCGTGACCATCATGTCGCCGGCGGGCACCCGATACACCCACCCGAACCCGGCGCTGATCGGGCAGCCGTTCCTCGGCCACATCGCGGCGGCGCAGTCCGGTGGGGTGGTCACCGAGACCTACACCGGCTCGCTCGGGCCGTCGGTCCGCGCGGTGGTGCCGGTGTTCGACGGGGCGCACCGGGTGGTCGCGCTGGTTTCGGTGGGCATCACGATCGCGGCGATCTCCGCGGAGCTGCGGGAGCGGGCCGGGCCGCTGGCCGGGGTCGCGGGCGCGGTGCTGCTGGTCGGCGCGTGCGGGGGCTGGCTGGTCAGCGCCCGGCTGCGGCGCCAGACCCGCGGTATCGCGCCGGACGAGCTGAGCACCCTGTTCCAGTACCACGAAGCCGTGCTGCACGCGGTCCGCGAGGGTGTGCTGCTCGTCGGCCGCGACGGGCGGGTGGGGCTGTGCAACGACGGCGCCCGCGCGCTGCTCGGCCTCGACGCCGATCCGGCGGGACTTCCGCTGGAGGGGCTGGGGCTGCCGCCGGAGCTGGTGGCCGCGTTCACCGCCGCGCAGGCCCGGACCGAGCAACTGCACGTCACCGATTCCCGGGTGCTGGTGGTCAGCACGACGGTGGTCCGCACGGGCGGGCGGGCGGAGGGCACCGTGGTCATCCTGCGCGACCACACCGAGCTGCAGACCTTGACCGGCGAGCTGACCACCGCGCGCAGCCTGGCCGAGGCGCTGCGGTCGCAGGCGCACGAGGCGGCCAACCGGCTGCACACCGTGGTCTCGCTGGTGGAGATCGGCCGGCCGCAGGACGCGGTCGAGTTCGCGACCGCGGAGCTGGCGCTGGCCCAGGAGCTGACCGACCGGGTGGTCGGCTCGATCGCCGAGCCCGTGCTCGCCGCGCTGCTGCTGGGCAAGGCGGCCGAGGCCAGCGAGCGCGGGGTCGAGTTCACCATCACGCCGGACACGGTGATCGAAGACCTCGGCCCGGCGATCACCGGCCGTGACCTGGTGACCATCCTCGGCAACCTGGTCGACAACGGGATCGACGCGGCGGTGCGCGGCGCGGGCGGGCGGCCCGCCGTGGTGGTCACCGCGCGCTCCGGCGACGGTGACCTGTTCCTCCGGGTCGCCGACAACGGCCCGGGAGTGCCGCAGGAGGCGGTGGGGGACATGTTCCGCCGGGGGTGGTCCACCAAGGCGGACGAGGGCCACGGGCTGGGGCTCGCCCTGGTCGGCCAGGCCGTGCGGCGCTACGGCGGCAGCGTCGAGGTCGGCCGGGACGGCGGCGCGGTGTTCACGGTCCGGCTGCCGAAGCAGGAGGTGCCCCGGTGATCCGCGTGCTGGTGGTGGAGGACGAGCCGGTGGCCGCCGAGGCGCACCGGGTCTACGTGGAGCGGCTGCCCGGTTTCGTGGTCGCCGGCGTGGTGCACTCCGGCGGCGACGCGCTGCGCTTCTGCGAACGCGAGCCCGTCGACCTCGTGCTGCTCGACTTCTACCTGCCCGACACCCACGGCCTCGCGGTCTGCCGCTCCCTGCGCGCGGCCGGGCTGCCCATCGACGTGATCGCGGTGACCTCGGCGCGCGACCTGGCCCTGGTGAAGGCGGCGGTGTCCGTCGGGGTGGTGCAGTACCTGCTGAAGCCGTTCACCTTCGCCTCGCTGCGGGAGAAGCTGGAGCGGTACGCGGAATTCCGGCAGGCTTCGGGCGAGGCGGGCGGCCAGGCCGAGATCGATCGCGCGCTCTCCTCGTTGCGCACCAGCGAGCGCCTTCCGCTGCCCAAGGGCATGAGCGCGCAGACACTGGAAGCGATCACCGACGCGCTGGCCGGGGCCGGGGAAGGACTCTCCGCCGGCGCGGCCGCGAGCGCGATCGGCGCCTCCCGCGTCACGGCCCGGCGGTACCTCGAGTACCTGGCCGACAACGGTCTGGCCCAGCGCGAGCCGCGGTACGGGCAGGTGGGGCGGCCCGAGGTCTGGTACCGGTTGAAGCCGGTCACCTCGCCCTGATCGGCCTCTACCACCACGGCCGGGCTTGTGTATAACGATTTGTACGGCGGGGCGCTCAGCGTGGCCGGCCCGGCGCGTCCGGCCGGGTCTGCCAGGGGTGGGGCCCGTCCAGCGGCCGGTACTCGACGCCCAGGGCGTCCAGCCGCGGGAGGTGGTGGTCGCGCAGGCGGGGCAGGAACTCGGCGAAGTCACGACCCGGGGGGCTCCACGCGAGTTCGGCGAAGGCGGCCAGCCGCGGGAACGCCGCGTAGTCCACCCGCCGGACCGTGTCGAGGTGCTCGGCCCAGATCTGGGCCTGCACGCCGCGCAGCCGGGGACCGGCCAGCGCCGGTTCGTAGCCGTACACGTCGGCCAGGGTGTGCAGGTAGCCGACCGGGATCGGCTCGTCCGGGTGGTCGGACTGGCGGTGGTCGAGGTACAGGTGCTCCTCCGAGCAGAGCACCACGTCGTGGCCGAGGTGCGCGGCGCGCTGCCCGGCGGCGTCGGACTGCCAGGCGCCGATCAGCATCGGCGGCAGGCCGTCGATGTCCAGCACCTCGTCCCAGCCCATCGGCCGGCGCCCGCGTGAGACCAGGTACGCGGCGAGGTCGCGGACGAACCGGCCGTGCGCCTCGGTCCGGCCCGGTGTTTCGTCGCCGCCCAGCGCGATCACCGGCGACGGGAAGATGTCCAGCAGGTGGTCGAACACGGCGCGGTAGAAGGCCCGGGTGGACTCCGACGGGTCGAGCAGCGAGGTGCTGACGCCCCAGGCGGTCCACACCTCCCACTGCGCTTCCGGTTCCGGTCCCAGCTCCGGGTACGCCGCGATGGCCGCGCGGGAATGGCCGGGCACGTCGATCTCGGGCACCACCGTCACCGCTCGTGCCGCGGCGTACGCGACGATCTCGCGCAGGTCGTCGGTGGTGTAGAAGCCGCCGTGCGGACGGCCGTCGCGCTCCGGTCCGTCGTGCCGGCCGACGGCCGAGCCGTGCCGCCAGCCGCCGACCGAGGTCAGCCTCGGGTAGCGCGGCACCTCGATCCGCCAGCCCTGGTCGTCGGTGAGGTGCAGGTTCAGCACGTTGAGCTTGTGCGCGGCCAGCAGGTCGACGAACCGCAGCACCTCGGCCTTGGTCCGGAAGTGCCGGGCCACGTCGAGCAGGCAGCCGCGCCAGCCGTGGCGGGGGTGGTCCCGCACCACCCCGCACGGCAGGGTCAGTCCACTGTGGATCGGCGCGGCCCGGAAGGCGTCCGGCCCGGCGAGCTGGCGCAGGGTCTCGCGGCCGTGGACCTCGCCGGCGGAGTCCGAAGCGGACAGGGTGACGCCGTCCGGGGTGATGTCCAGCCGGTAGCCCTCGGCGGGCAGCTCCGGTCCGGCCCGCACCGAGACGGCCACCGGCCACGGGCAGGTCCCCGGCGCGGGGGAAACCGAGACCGGGCGGGGGAGCAGGGTGTCGAATCCGGGCATGCTCAGCCCTTCACCGCCCCCGCCACCCCGGCGATCAGCCGGCGCTGCACCAGCACGAAGAACACCAGCACCGGGATGGTCATGAGGGTGGAGGAGGCCATCACCGCGCCCCAGTCGGTGTCCTCCGGTTTGAAGAACACCAGGATGGCCTGCGGCAGCGTCTGGTTCTCGGTCTTGGAGATGATGAAGGTCTTGGCGAACAGGAAGTCGTTCCACGCGTGGATGAACGCGAGCACGCTCACCGCCACCAGCCCGGGTGAGACCAGCGGGAACAGGATCTGCCAGGTGAAGCGCACCCGCGAGGCGCCGTCCAGGGCCGCCGCGTCCTCCAGCTCCACCGGGACCGCCGCGACGAAGCCGCGCAGCATCCAGATCGCGAACGGCAGGCTGAAGGCCAGGTGCACCAGCACCAGCGAGCCCAGCTCGTTGAGCCCGAACGCGGGCGCCACCGCGCCGACCGAGCGCATCAGGAAGAACAGCGGGATGGTCAGCGCCTCCACCGGCACCATCTGCGCCACCAGGATCATCACCAGCAGCACGGTGCGGCCGCGGAAGCGGAACCGGGTGAGCGCCACCGCGGACAGGAACGAGATCAGCAGCGACAGCACCACCACGGCCAGCGCGACCACCAGGCTGTTGAGGAAGAACCGGCCGAACCCGGACACCGTCAGCACCCGGGCGAAGCTGTCCAGCGAAGGCGCGAACGTCCACGGCCGGGGGCTCGCGGTCTGGATCTCCCCGGCCGGCTTGAACGCCGAGAGCACCATCCAGTACAGCGGGAACGCCACCAGCCCGGCCACCACCACCGTGACGACCTCGGCCACCAGCCGCCCGGGGCGGCGCACCTTCCGCGCGCTCGTCACAGTCCCGCCTCACCCCGGCGCTGGGACCGGACGTACAGCCCGGTGACCGACAGCAGCAGCACGGTCATCACGACTCCGATCGCCGAGCCGAGGCCGTACTCCTGACCGGCGAAGGCCTGCTGGTAGGCGTAGACGTTGAGCACCAGGTTGCGCCCGGCCACGCCGCCGCCGTTGGTCATCACGTAGATCTGGGTGAACACCTTGAAGTCCCAGATGATCGACTGGATCGTGGCGATCACCAGCAGCGGGCGCACCATCGGCAGCACCACCGCCCAGGTGCAGCGCCACGGCGAGGCGCCGTCGAGGGAGGCCGCCTCCAGCACCTCCTCCGGGATGGCCTTGATCCCGGCGTACATCGTCACCAGGACGAACGGGAAGGAGCACCAGATCACCTCGGCCGCCACCAGCCCGAACGCGCCGAAGGTGCCGAAGGTCCAGGAGTGGTGCGCCATCCCGCTGAAGCCGATCCCCGAAAGCACCTCGTTGACCAGGCCGAAGTCGGTGTCGAAGAGGAAGAGCCACACGTACGAGCCGGCGATCGCGGGCGTCGACCACGCGCCGAGCGCGGCCAGGAACAGCAGCGTCCGCGGCACCGCGCGGACCCGGCCGGCCAGCACCGCCAGCGCCGTGCCGGCTCCCAGGCTGCCGAGGACGCAGGCGGCGGCGAACCCGACGGTCTTGGCCAGCACCGTCCAGAACTGCGCGTCGGACAGCAGGGCCGCGTAGTTGTCGAAGCCGAGGAACACCAGCGGCGCCGCGCCCGCGGCCTGGGGCTGCCCGTAGTCGTAGAACGAGATCAGCACCAGCTGGTAGATCGGGTACGCCAGCAGCGCGGCGAGCAGCAAACCCGCCGGCAGCAGGTAGAGCGCGGCGGCGCGGCCGTCCCGCCGCCGCGCCGGACGGAGCGCGGGCGGGGCCGGGACGGCGGCGGGCAACTGCGGCGTGACCACGGCGGCTAGCCGAAGTTCTTGTTCATCGCGGCCGCGGCGTCGGCCAGCGCGCCCGCCGCGTCCTTGCTGCCGGTCGCGATCTGCTGCACGGCCGTGGGCAGCACGTTCTGGCTGTCGATCTTGGACCAGGCCGGGGTCGCGGGCACGAACTTGGTGCCCGCTTTCAGGCTGTCCACGAAGGGCTTCAGCGACGGGTCGCCGGCGGCCAGCTTCTCCTGCACGCGGCCGAGCGTGGGCAGGTTGCCCATGGCGTCGTACATCTTCTCCTGGTACTTGGCGCCGGCCAGCAGCTCGGTGAACTGCACCGCGAGCCCGTGGTGCCGGCTCGCGCCGAACACGCCGAGCAGGTTGCCGCCGGCGAACGCGGGGGCGATCGAGCCCGGGGTGGTGCCGGGCAGCGGGACCACGGCGTACTTGTCCTGCACCGCGCCCTGCGCCACGGCCTTGCGGTTGAAGTCGCCGCCGATGGTCATGCCGGCCTTGCCGCCGGCGAACGCGGTCACGCTCTGCGTGCCGGTGAGGTTCGCGCAGGCCGAGGGCGGGCAGATGTCGCCGGAGAGCAGCCCGGCGTACTGGGTCAGGCCCGCCCGGGCCGGTCCGTCCTGCACCGTGGAGGTCCACTTCCCGTGGTCCTGCTCGGCGATCTCGCCGCCGTGGGCCCAGATGTAGGGCAGCATCGCGTAGGTGTACTTGCCGCCGACGGAGATGCCGTACAGGTCGGGCTTGGCCGCCCGGATCCGGCGCGCGGCTTCGGTCAGCTCGGCCAGCGTGGCCGGGGGCTTGAGGCCCAGCTCGGCGAACACGTCGGTGCGGTAGTAGAGCGCGCGGATGCCGGTGTACCAGGGCAGCCCGTAGGTCTTGCCGTTCACCTTGGCCGTGTCCAGCACGGCCGGCAGCAGGTCCGGGCCCTCCGGCCAGGACGCGAGGTCGCCGGTGAGGTCGGCCAGCGCGCCGGTCTGGGCGTAGCCGGCCACGTCGGTGTTGCCGAACTCGGCGACGTCGGGGGCGTTCGACGGGTCGTTGAAGGCCCCGGAGAACTTGTCGGCCCGGCCCTCGACCGGCACCCACTGCACGTCCACGTCGACCCCGGCGTGCGTGGATTCGAACTCGGCGATCGCGTCCCGGACCGCGGCCTCCTTCGGGGCGCGGTGGGCTTCGTCGAACAGCCAGACCCGCAGGGTGCCGGTCCGGTCGTCACCGCCCGGCGCGGCGGGGGCGGACTGGGTGGGCGCGCAGCCGGCCAGCAGGGCCAGCGCGGCGACGGCGGTGAAGGTGCGGCGCACTCTCATGGGTGGGCTCCAGGGATTCGGGGCTCGTGGGGGTTCAGGCGAAGAAGACCGAGTTGACCGACGGGACGGCGAGCGAACCCGCGACCGCCCCGGGCCGGCCGGTCGAGGCGTCGCGCGGCAACCAGGTGACCGTGCCGGAGCGCTGGTTGGCGACGTAGAACCAGGTCTCGTCCGGGCTCAGCGCCAGGTGGCGCGGCCAGTTGCCGCCGGTGTCCACACTGGACACCAGGGTGAGTCCCGAGTCGTCGCCGGACACGGAGAAGGTGGCGATCGTGTTCGGGCCGCGCACGGTGGCGTAGGCGAACCGGCCGTCCTTCGACACCGCGATCTCACCCGGGAACAGGTCGCCGGAGCTGCCCGCGGGCACGGCCGGGACGACCGCGATCGGGGTGAGCCGGCCCGCGGCCGCGTCCCAGCTCAGCACCGTGACCTCCGGCCGCAGTTCCTGGGCGAGGTAGGCGTAGTGGCCGCCGGGGTGGAAGGCCAGGTGGCGCGGCCCGGCGCCCGAGGGCAGCGTGATCTGCTGGTGCAGTGCGAGCTTCCCGGTGGCGGCGTCGAGGGTGGAAACGTACACCGAGTCCGCGCCGAGGTCGACGGAGAGCACCCACCGGCCGGTGGGGTCGTTGACCACCTGGTGGGCGTGCGGGGCGCGCTCGGCGCCGACGTGCTGCTGCAGGTCGGTGGCCGCGCCGAGCCCGCCGCCCGCCTGGATCGGCAGCACGACCACGCTGCCCGAGCCGTAGTTGGCCGCCAGCACGAACTCCTGGCTGGAGTGGACGCACAGGTGGGTCGGCGCGCTGCCCTTCGACGACGTGCGGCCCAGCAGCTTCGGACTGGTCACGGTGCTGATGTCCAGCGCCGAGACCGAGCCGGTCGGATCGCCTTCGTCGGTGACGTACAGGGTCCGGCCATCGCGGCTGCGGTCGAACCACGAAGCGTCCGGCACGCCGGGGACGGTGCGAACCGGGGTGAGCGCGGGCACGGAGCCGGCGCGGGTGACCACGTCGAGACCGTGGCCCGCGGGCGGGGAGCTGGTGTAGCTGCCGACGTATGCGGTCGTGCCCGCGGACGGCCGGCACAGCGCGGTCGCGGCGTCGGCGAACTGCGGGCCGAGCGCGGTCGCGAGGCCCGCGCCGCCGGCGGCGCCGAGGAAGGTGCGGCGGGAAAGTCCTGACATCGTGGTGACTCCCAACGGTGGAGGGGACCGAATGTGGTTCAGACCACTAGCATGGCCAGGGCGGCCACGGCGAAGCCGCTGACGGAAAGCACGGTTTCCAGCGCGGTCCAGGTCTTCAGGGTGTCCGGCACGGTCAGCCCGAAGTAGCGCGACACGATCCAGAACCCGCCGTCGTTGACGTGCGAGGCGATGATCGAGCCGGCCGAGATCGCGACGACGACCAGGGCCAGCTGCGCCTGCGAGTAGTGCAGTTGCGCCACCGTCGGCGCGATGATGCCGCTCGTGGTGACGATCGCGACCGTCGCCGAGCCCTGCGCGATGCGCATGCCGCAGCTGATCACGTACGCCGCCAGGATCACCGGCAGCCCGGCGTCGCCGAGCGAGCCGGCCACGGCCTGGCCGATACCGGTCGCGGACAGCACCGCGCCGAAGAACGAGCCCGCGCCCACCACCAGCAGGATCATCGCCACCGGGCGCAGCGCGGCGGCCGAGAGCTCCCCCAGTTGCGCCCCGGTCATCCCCCGGCGGTGGCCCAGCAGCCACGAGGCCAGCAGGGTCGCGATGGTCAGCGCGATCGCGGGCGTGCCCAGGAAGGCCGCGACCCCTGCGGCGCCGGAGTTCCTGGGCAGCAGGATGCTGCCGAACGTGCCCGCGAGGATCAGCACCAGCGGGATGGCGATGATGCCGCCGACCAGCTTCAGCGACGGGGCCCCGCCCGCCGGGTCTTCGGGGTTTTCGGGGTCGCTCCGGTCGCCGGCGAGCCGGGCGAACTCCTCGGCCAGCGGCACGTTCACCCGCCGGCCGATCCAGGTCGAGTACAGGATGCCGCCGGCGAACCAGGCCGGGATCCCGCAGAGCGCGCCCATCAGGATCAGCCAGCCGAGGTCCACGTGCAGCAGCCCCGCGGCCGCGACCGGACCGGGGTGCGGGGGGATGAACGCGTGCGTGATCGACAGCCCGGCCAGCAGCGGCATGGCGTACAGCACGATCGAGCGGCCGCCCTGCTTGGCCGCGGCGTAGACCAGCGGCGCCAGCACGAAGATGCCGATGTCGAAGAACACCGGGATGCCGAAGATCAGCCCGGACAGGCCCATGGCCAGCGGGGCGCGCTTCTCGCCGAACGAGCGCAGCAGCGCCGACGTCAGCACCCGGGCGCCGCCGGAGGCCTCCAGGATCGAGCCGAGCAGCGTGCCCAGGCCGATGATCGCCGTGATGTGCCCGAGGATGCTGCCGAACCCCTTCTCCAGCAAGGAGTCCGAGGTCTTCTGGGCGGTGCCGACCAGGGTGCCCACCGGCAGCCCGGCGGCCAGCGCGGTGAGCAGGCCCACCACGATCAGCGCGATGAACGGTTCGACCTTCACCTTGATGATCAGCACCAGCAGCACGGCGATCGAGACGGCGGCGAGCGTGAGCAGCCCGCCCGTGGTGGTCTGCAGCCAGTGGATCATCGGCCCCTCCCGGGGTGACGGAGGGACCGCCCGGCCAGCGCGCCGGTGGGGTGGCCGTCCTCGATCGCGGCGACGCCGTTGACGAAGACGTGCGGTATCCCCGCGGCGGGCTGCCTCGGTTCGTCGAACGTGGCGGTGTCGGCGACCGTCTCGGGGTCGAACAGCACCAGGTCGGCCGCGTACCCGGGGCGCACGAGGCCCCGGTCGGCCAGCCGCAGCCGCCGGGCCGCGCGCCCGGTGAGGTGCGCAACGCAGTCGGCCAGCCCGAGCACGCCCAGGTCGCGGACGTACCGGGCGAGGTAGCGGGGGAAGGTGCCCCAGGAGCGCGGGTGCGGCCGGTCGCCGACCAGCAGCCCGTCGGAGCCGCCGGTGTGCGTGCGGTGGCGCATGATCGCCTGCACGTTCTCCTCGTGTCCCACGTGCATCAGGCAGGAGGTGCCGAGGTGCTCGTCGAGCAGGGTGTCGAAGTACAGCTCGGCCGGGGGTCGCCCGGCGGCCCGGGCGGACGCGGCGACGCTGTGGCCCACCAGCGCCGAGTTCCCCGCGTTGCGGACGCCGTTGACCTCGATGGCGTCCCAGTCGATCGGCACGCCGTGCGCACCGTCCGAACCGGACTCCTCGATCTCGGCGCGGATCCGCTCCCGGGTGTCCACGTCGGACAGCCGGGCCAGCGTCGCCGCCGGCCCGCCCTCGGAGGCCCAGCTCGGCAGCAGCGCGGAGAGGTAGGTGGCCCCGGGCAGGTACGGATAGGTGTCGAGGGTGATGTCGCAGCCGTCGTCGAGGGCGTCGTCCAGCAGCCGCAGCAGGTCCGGCGCCCGGCCCTGGTTGACCGAGAAGTTCATCGTGGCGTGCGCGAGGTGCAGCGGGCAGCCGGAGCGGCGCGAGACCTCGACCATCTCCGCGAACGCCTCCAGCGCGCCCCGGCCGTAGCTTCGGTGGTGCGGGCTGTAGTAGCCGCCGTGCTCGCCCACCACGCGGCACAGCTCGACCAGCTCGGCCGTGCCGGCGTACATCCCGGGCGGGTAGGTGAGGCCCGAGGACATCCCGAAGGCGCCTTCGCGCATTCCGGTCGCCACCAGTTCCTTCATCCGCGCCAGCTCCGCCTCGGTCGCGGTCCGGTCCTCCCAGCCCAGCGCCAGCATCCGCACGGTGCCCTGCGGCACGAGGTAGGCGGCGTTCACCGCGACCCCCGCGTCGAGCCGGTCCAGGTACTCACCGACCGAGCGCCAGTTCCAGTCGAAGCCCGCCGGGTCGTCGTTCCAGCCGGCGAGCTGGCGGCGCAGGGTTTCGAGCACGGTGTCGTCGACCGGGGCGTAGGACAGCCCGTCCTGCCCGAGCACTTCGGTGGTGACGCCCTGCGAGACCTTGGCCAGGTGGTCCGGCTGCGTGAGCAGTTGCAGGTCGGAGTGCGAGTGCATGTCGATGAACCCCGGCGCGAGCACCAGCCCGCCGGCGTCCAGGACGCGCCGGCCGGTCACCGAGCCGGGCGCGCCGACCTCGGTGATCCGGTCTCCGGTGACCCCCACGTCGAGGCGCGCCGGCTCGGCGCCGGTCCCGTCGGCGACCTGCGCCCCGCGGATCACCAGGTCCATCAGAACCACGTCCGCACGAAGCCGGTGACGGTCTCGCCGTCGGTGTCCACCACCGGGAGCAGCGGCCACTTGTCGAAGGTGGTGCACGGGTGCGAGAGGCCCAGCCGCACCCAGTCGCCGACCTCGACCGGCGAGCCGGACGGCAGGTCCAGGAAAGCGTGCTGGTCGTTCAGCTTCGTCACGGTGTGGCCGGTCAGTTCGGTGACGACGCCTTCGTGACGCAGCCGCTGGGGCCTCGGCATCCCCTCGTCGAACGGCAGGTCGCGCTTGCCCGCGGTGAGCAGGGCCAGCCCGGGCGAAGGCTTCGACGTCACCTGCGCCCAGGCGTGCAGAGCCGGCCGGAAGGCCGCGACCCCGGGGATCCGCGGGTGCTCGCCCAGCGGGGAGATCTCGCGGTAGAACCCGTCGTCGTGGGTCAGGTAGGCGCCGCTGCGCAGGATCGGCAGCACTTCGAGGCCCTCGGGCCAGGGCTTGGTCAGCTCGTCGGCCACGCGGTCGAAGTACGCGCTGCCGCCGGCGGTGACCAGCACCGGCCCTTCGGCCAGCAGCCCCCGGTCCGCCAGCGAGACGGTCAGCTCCCGCATACCGTCCACATAGGAGCTGATCTTCGCCAGCGCCGCTTCGTCGGTGTGGTGGGAGAGCGAGCCCTCGTAACCGCCGGTGCCGCGCAGCCGCAGCGCCGGGCTGTTCGCGGCCGCCTCGGCGACGGCCAGCGCGTCCGCGGTGTCGCGGACGCCGGTGCGCCCTCCGTCCGCGCCCAGCTCCACCAGCACGTCGACCGGCCGGGCCGAACCGGCCAGCGCCTCGGTCATCAGCTCGACCCCGCGGACCGAGTCGACCCAGCAGACGAACTCGAACCCGGGGTCCGCGGCCAGCTCGCCGGCCAGCCAGCGCAGCGCGGACGGGTCGAGCAGCTGGTTGGCCAGCAGGATCCGGGGGACCCCGAAGGCGCGGTAGACCCGCAGGTGCCCGGCGTTCGCCGCGGTCAGCCCCCACGCGCCGTGCGCGAGCTGGCGGGCGAACAGCTCGGGCGCCATCGTGGTCTTCCCGTGCGGGGCCAGCGCGACGGCGCGCCCGGCGCACCAGGCGGCCATCGTCGCCAGGTTGTGCTCCAGCGCGGCCGCGTCCAGCACGACGAAGGGGCCGAAGAAGCCGTCGCCGAACAGGTTCGCGCGGCGGGCGGAGGCCTCGTCGAGGGTCAGCCCGGCGAGCGCGGGCGCGATCGAGCGGAACCGCCAGTCGATCCGCTCCTCGCGGCCGGCGCGGACGGCGGCGGTCAGGGCGTCGTTCTCGGAACTCTGCATGGGTGACCGACCTAGGTTGCGTATGTTGCAACGGACGTTGCGCAGAATGCGCGACATAGGTGTAGCATCCGGTTCGCCAGCGGTCAACGGGGTGAAGAACGGGGAGACATTCAGTGACCAGCGCGCCCGAGGTGCTCTGCATCGGCGAGTCGATGGCCCTGTTCGTGCCGGCCGAGCCCGGCCCGCCCGAGCAGGTCCGCCGCTGGCTGCGCACCATCGGCGGCGCGGAGTCCAATGTGGCCTGTCACCTGCCCGCGCTCGGCGTGCGCAGCGGCTGGGTCAGTGCGGTCGGCGACGACCCGTTCGGCCGCGCGCTGGTCCGCGAGATCGCCGCCGCCGGGGTCGACGTGAGCGGCGTCTCGGTCGACCCGGTGCGCCCGACCGGCCTGTACGTCAAGGAAAGCGGTGCGCACGGCAGTCCGGTGCGCTACTACCGGGCGGGCTCCGCCGCGTCCGGGATGGGGCCGGGCCTGCTGCCGGGGCTGGACCTCGGCGACGTCCGCGTACTGCACCTTTCGGGGATCACGCCCGCGCTGTCGGAAAGCTGCCTCGCCCTGGTGCGCGCCCTGCTCGACGCGCCGCGGGGCGACACGCTGGTGTCCTTCGACGTCAACCACCGCCCGGCGCTGTGGGCCGGGCGCGACGCCGCCGTGCTCGCCGAACTGGCCGCCCGCGCGGACATCGTGCTGACCGGCGACGACGAGGCCGCACGGGTGTGGGGCACCGGCGAACCGGCCCGGCTGCGCGAACGGCTGCCCGCGGTCGGCACGCTGGTGGTCAAGCACGGCGAGCACGGCGCGACCCTGGTCGAAGGCTCGGCGCCGCCCGTGTTCGCGCCCGCGTTGCGGGTGGACGTGGTCGAACCGGTCGGCGCGGGAGACGCCTTCGCCGCCGGTTTCCTGGCCGCCACCCTCCGCGGCGCCGACCCGGCCACCCGCCTGCGCCGGGGCCACCTGCAGGCCGCCGCCACCCTGCTGACCCACGACGACGTCGGCCCTCCGCTGGCCCCGGACGTGCTGGAGCGGCTGGTGCACGCCGGCGAGGACGAGTGGGCCGCCGCGCGGCTGACCGCGGAAGGGCTGGTGCTCGCGTGAGCCCCGCCGAAGTGCTTTCCCCCGGGGAGACGGCATGAGCCAGAGCTTGGACCGGGCCCTGACGCTGCTGGCCGGGCTGGCGCCGGGGGCGAAGACGCTGGACGAGCTGGCCGAAGCGGTCGGCGTGCACAAGACCACCGTGCTGCGGCTGCTGCGCACGCTGGAGTCGCACCACTTCGTCCGCCGCGAGGGCACCCGGCACTACCGGCTGGGCAGCGCGCTGTTCGACTTGGCGAGCCAGGCGCTGGAGGACCGCGACGTCCGGCGCAGCTCGGCCGCGGCGCTGGCCTCGCTGAACGAGCGCACCGGCCACACCGTGCACCTGGCCACCTACGAAGACGGCGAAGTCGTCTACATCGACAAGTACGAGGGGCGGCACTCGGTCCGGATGTACTCGCGCATCGGCAAGCGCGCCCCGCTGCACTGCACGGCGGTGGGCAAGGTGCTCGTCTCGGCGATGCCGCGCGCACGGCGCGAGGCGCTCGCGCACGGTATCGACTACGTGGTGCTGACGCCGAACACGATCAGCTCGCCCGAGGCCTACCTGGCCGAGCTGGACGAGGTCGCCGCCCGCGGCTACGCGGTGGACGACGCCGAGCACGAGGACTTCATCCACTGCGTCGCGGCGCCGATCCGCGGCGGCGGGGGAGAGGTGCTGGCCGCCGCGTCGATATCCGTGCCGAAGGTGCTGCTCGACCACGAGGGCCTGCTCGCGCTCGTGCCGCAGCTGCTGGCCGCGACCGGCGAAGCTTCCGTCCACAGTGGATGGACGGAGAACGGAAAGGGGTCATGATGGGCAAGACGGCGATCAGCACCGGGAACGCGCCGAAGCCGCCGGCGAAGTTCTCGCAGGCCGTCCGGAAGGGCAACCTGCTCCAGGTGGCCGGGCAGGTGGCGTTCGACGCGGCCACCGGCGCCATCGTGGGCGAGGACATCGCCGGGCAGACCCGGCAGACCTTCAAGAACGTCCAGGCCGTGCTGGCCGAGGCCGGCTCCAGCCTGGACGACGCCGTGATGGTGCGCGTGTTCCTCACCGACACCAGCCACTTCGGCCCGTTCAACGAGGTCTACGACGAGCTGATCGGCGAAGCCCCGCAACCGGCCCGCACCACCGTCTACGTCGGCCTGCCCGCCGGTCTCCTGGTGGAGATCGACGTGCTCGCGGTCCTCGACTGACGCCGCCGCCGGTGGGGCCCCCACCGGCGCGGTGGTCAGCCCAGCACGCTGGTGTAGGCGTTGATCGCGGGCTGGCCGCCGAGGTGGGCGTAGAGCACGTTCGAGCCGCGGTCGATCTCACCGCGGCGCACCAGGTCGATCAGCCCGGCCATGGACTTGCCCTCGTACACCGGGTCGGTGATCATGCCCTCCAGCCGCGCGGCGGTGCGGATGGCGTCCAAAGTGGACTCGTCCGGGATGCCGTACACACCGGCGTGGTAGCGCTCGTCCAGCACCACCTCGCCGATACCGGGCGCCCCGATGAGGTCCGCGGTCGCCTTCGCGATCCGCGTGATCTGCTCGCGCGTCTCGCCGGGCTTGGCCGAGGCGTCGATGCCCAGCACCGTCCGCGGCCGCCCGCTCAGCGCCACGCCCGCGACCATGCCCGCCTGCGTGCTGCCGGTGACCGAGCAGACCACGACGGTGTCGAAGAAGACGCCGAGCTCCCGCTCCTGCTGCTCCAGCTCGGCCACCCAGTTCGCGAAGCCGAGCCCGCCGAGCGGGTGGTCCGAGGCGCCGGCCGGGATCGCGTACGGCTTCCCGCCACCGGCCTCGATCTCGGCGACGACCCGTTCCCAGCTCTGCTTGAAGCCGATGCCGAAGCCCGCGTCGGCCAGCCGCACGTCCGCGCCGAGGATCCGCGAGAGCTGGATGTTGCCCACCTGGTCGTGCATCGGGTCGTCCCAGTCCACCCAGCTCTCCTGCACCAGCACGGCCTTCAGCCCGGCGCGCGCCGCGGCGGCCGCGACCTGGCGGGTGTGGTTGGACTGCACGCCGCCGATCGAGACGAGCGTGTCCGCGCCCCGGGCGAGCGCGTCGGCCACGAGGTACTCCAGCTTGCGGGTCTTGTTGCCCCCGTAGGCCAGGCCGGAGTTGAGGTCCTCCCGCTTGGCCCACACGGTGGCCCCGCCGAGGTGCTCGGTCAGCCGGTCGAGCCGGTGCACCGGCGAGGGCCCGATCAGCAGCGGGAAGCGGGGGAAGCCGGCGAGCGTCATGGTATCTCCAGGAGGTCTTCGAGGTCGGACCAGATGGTCGAGGTGACGGCGGCGGCCCGGACCGCGTCGCCCTCGGCGAGGGCGTCGATCAGCTCGGTGTGCCGCCGCACCGATCGGTGCGCGGGCAGGGAAGTGAAGCGGGCGTGTTCGAGCCGCCGCAGCAGCGGCGTGTAGCGCTCGAGCGTCGCCGCCACGGCCCGGTTCCCGCATACGCGAACGGGCACCTCGTGCAACTGGTCGTCGGCCTCGATGGCGGCCCCGGCGTCCCGCTCCTCGACGGCCGCGGCGAACCGCTCGTTGGCCGCCCGCATCTCGGCGATGTGCCCGGCTTCGAGCCGGGGCAGTGCCTGCCCCACCGCGAACTCGTGCAGCGCGCGCACCAGTTGCACCGCGTCACGAACGTCTTCGTCGACGAACCCGGCCACCCGGGTGTAGCTCTGCGGTTTCGAATCGACGAGTCCGTCCCCGGCCAGCCGGAGCAGCGCCTGCCGCACGGGCGCCCGCGAGAGCCCGAGCTGCTGGGCGAGGTCCCCGTCCCGCAGCGCGGTCCCGGCGGGCAGCGTCCCGTCGATGATCGCCCGCCGGATCCGCTCGTAGGCCGTGTCCCGCAGCAACGGCCGGTCCAGCCGGGACCGGGGCCGCTCGACCGAGCGCAGGGCCGGACCGGCCGTCCGGTCGTCGGGGGAACGGTGGTGTTCCGGCTGGGGGATCACCACTAAAATGTTAGATGGCGAGCCGAGGTGGCCGCAAGGACCGCAGGCCGGCGGTTCGTGGCGGTCCGGCCGACGCAGAACGCCCGGCTGGAAGATCCAGCCGGGCGTTCTGCCGGGAAGACTGACGGCCGTCCGAACCGGCCGTGGGAGGGGCGGAGGCCGCCCCGGGCTCAGTGGACTGGCCCGGTGTACTTCTCGCCCGGGCCCTGACCCGGCGGATCGGCCACGACCGAGGCCTCGCGGAACGCCTTCTGCAGCGATTGCAACCCGTCGCGCAGCGGTCCGGCGTGCAGGCCGAGGTATTCCGCCGAGGCGGTGATCAGGCCGGCCAGCGCGGTGATCAGCCGGCGGGCCTCGTCCAGGTCGCGGTGGGGTGAGGTGGCCGGGTCGGGATCGGCCAGGCCGAGGCGCTCGGCGCCCGCCGACAGCAGCATCACGGCCGCGCGGCTGATCACCTCCACGCTCGGGATGTCCTCCAGTTCGCGGACGTCCGGGGAATAGGGGGGCGGTGAAGAAGGTTGATCTGACACGTCTGGTACCCTTCCACGAGCGACCAGCCCCCGAGTGATCGGGGGCGGCAAGTGGAGCCCCGCTCCCACCCGCGTCACCGCCTCAGGTGTCCGGGTCCGGTCTCGCCGAAGCGATGGATGCCCTCCGGTGTTCTTCACTTGCGGCGAAGCGCCCGATCTTCACCGACCGGGCGCGATCGGAGACAGAGCGGGCCCCGTGAACCGGTGACACAGCCGGTGGCGGGGCCTGATTCATGTGGGCACCAGGTCGAAAACGAGAAATTTCACTCGGACCAAGGAGGCCCCATCAGTTCCGAGACACGCATCAACGAACGCATCCGGGTGCCGGAGGTCCGACTCGTCGGGCCCAACGGCGAACAGGTCGGCATCGTCCGGATCGAAGATGCGCTGCGGCTGGCCCAGGAGAACGATCTCGACCTGGTCGAGGTCGCTCCGCAGGCCCGCCCGCCGGTGTGCAAGCTCATGGACTTCGGCAAGTTCAAGTACGAGAGCGCGCAGAAGGCCCGCGAGTCCCGCCGCAACCAGCAGCTGACCGTCATCAAAGAGCAGAAGCTGCGGCCGAAGATCGACCAGCACGACTACGAGACCAAGAAGGGTCACGTGTCGCGGTTCCTGGCGGCCGGCAACAAGGTCAAGGTCACGATCATGTTCCGTGGGCGCGAGCAGTCCCGGCCGGAGCTCGGTTTCCGGTTGCTGCAGAAGCTCGCCGACGACGTGACCGAGCTGGGCTTCGTGGAATCGTCGCCCAAGCAGGACGGTCGCAACATGATCATGGTGCTGGCCCCGCACAAGAACGTGAAGCCCAAGGCCGTCAAGGCCGAGGCCGAGGTTCCCGAGGCGTAACGCGCCGACCAGCACAGTCAGCGGCACACCGGGGTTCCGGTGTGCCGCCGCACGGAAGAGGACAACTCATGCCGAAGATGAAGACGCACAAGGGCACGTCCAAGCGGGTCCGCGTGACGGGCACGGGCAAGCTGCGCCGCCAGAAGGCCGGCCGCCGCCACCTGATGGAGAAGAAGTCGAACCGGCTCACCCGCCGGCTCGAGGGCACCGTCGAGGTGGCCAAGACCGACGCCGGCCGCGTCAAGCGCCTGCTCGGGATCTGACCCTCCCCGTACCCGCACCACTCACCCCGGGGTCTCCGCGCCCCCCGAAACCGACAGGATGGACCAGTGGCACGCGTCAAGCGGGCGGTCAACGCCCAGAAGAAGCGTCGCGCAACTCTCGAACTGGCCAGCGGCTACCGCGGCCAGCGTTCGCGGCTGTACCGCAAGGCCAAGGAGCAGACGCTTCACTCGCTCAACTACGCCTACCGCGACCGCCGTGCGCGCAAGGGTGACTTCCGCCAGCTGTGGATCACCCGCATCAACGCGGCCGCCCGGGCCAACGGCGTGACCTACAACCGGTTCATCCAGGGCCTCAAGGTCGCGGGTGTCGAGGTCGACCGCAAGATCCTGGCGGACCTCGCGGTCAACGACGCCGCCGCCTTCACCGCGCTCGCCGAGCTCGCCAAGGCGAACGTCAACACCGGCGAAGCGAAGTCGGCCTGACCGGCAGTTCCCAGCGACCCGGGGCGGAACCGTTCACCGAACGGACCCCCCGGGTCGTTGCTGCGCGCAAGCTCACGCGCCGCGCGGAACGCGACCGGACCGGCCGGTTCCTGGCCGAAGGGGCCAACGCGGTCGAGGCCGCCCTGGCCTGCGGCACGGTGCACGAGCTGTTCGCCACCGACCGCGCCGCCGCGGCGCACCCCCCGCTGCTGGCCGCGGCCCGCGACGCCGGTATCCGCGTCTCGCCCATCACCGACCGCGCGGCCGCCGCCCTGTCGGAAACCGTGACGCCCCAAGGCCTGGTGGCCGTCTGCTCCCTGGTCGACCGTCCACTGGAGACGGTGCTCGGCGGAGCGTCCCTGGTGGTCGTCCTGGTGGACGTCGCGGAGCCGGGCAACGCGGGCACGGTCGTCCGCGTGGCCGACGCCGCGGGCGCCGACGCGGTGATCCTGGCGGGCGACACGGTGGACCCGCACAACGGCAAGAGCGTCCGCGCCGCCGCCGGCAGCACCTTCCACGTCCCCATCGCCCGCGTCCGCGACACCCCCGCGGTGCTGACGGCGCTGAAGACCGCCGGCCTGCGCACCCTGGCCGCCCACGGCTACGCCCAGACCTCCCTGGAAACCCTGGCCTTCGACACCCCCACAGCCTGGATCTTCGGCAACGAGGCCCACGGCCTCCCCCCCGACGTCCTGTCCGCCGCCGACACCGCGGTGAAGATCCCCCTCTACGGCCAGGCCGAAAGCCTCAACCTGGCCACCGCCGCCGCCATCTGCGTCTACACGACGGCAATGGCCACCCGGCACTGACCACTCCACTCCCGAACCGGCCCGACAGAGCCTGGCCCGGGATGAGCATGCCCGGGATCGAGCCCGCTTGACCGAGCCTGCCCCGGGATGAGCTTGCCGCTGGATGAGCCTACCCGGAATCGAACCGGCCCGACCGAGCCTGCCCGGAGCTGAGCTTGCCCCGGGAGGAGCATGCCCCCGGGTGAGCCTGCCCGGAATCGAACCCGCCTGACCGAGCCTGCCCCGGACTGAGCCTGCCCCGGTTCAGCTCGCCCGAGAATGGGGGTACTCCGGATCGAGCGTGCCCCGGGCTGGGCCTGCCCCGGCCCAGCTCGATCCGGTACTGAGCCTGTCCGCCCGAACTGCCCAGCACCGAATCTGCCGATCGAGCCTGCTCGACAGCGAACCCGCTCGGCTGAGCCTGCCCGGGACTGAGCCCGCCCGACCAAGCTCGCCCGGTGCTGAACCTGCCCGGTACCGCCCGCGGTACTTCACCAGCTAGCTCCCGCATCGGCTGGTTCCCGGCTGGTGTCGGTGCTTCACCCCGGTTGGTCCTGCGTCGGTTATTTCCGGGCTTGGCTGGCGGCGGTGCTTGACCAGGCTGCCCGCTTCTCAGTTGTTTCCCGGGTTTCGCTAGCGGCGGTACTTCACCAGGCTGCCCGCGTCTCGACTGTTTCCCGGCTTGGCTGGTGGCGGTGCTTCGCCCCGGTTGGTCTCGCACTGGCTGCTTCCCCGGCTTCGGTTACCTGCGTGCTCTGCTCGTCGGTTCAGTTCGCCCACCCGTTCATGGCGGTTCTCCAGTCTGGCTGCGTGAGCCTGCCCACCGGCTGTCGGCTCACGGTCCTCGGACCGGGTGTTCGTCGCCTGCCGGACCCGTGCCCGGCTCATCGCCGCGCCACGAGTCCGTCTTCGCCAGGTCACCCGATGTCCTGCGTGCTATCCGGACAGTCACCCGGCCCCCTCCACCGCGTCGCCCGGACTCGGTCAGACCGTTCGGCCCGCCGTTTCACCCCGGCTGCCCGCCTCACGTCCGGCGGCGGTGGATCTTCGCGGCGTGACGGCGTCCGGCGGGTCACCCGATCCGTGGCGCGGTGGTGTGACCGGCCGTGGTGATCCGGCGCCGCCGCTCCGGAACCGGAGGGCGAGCGGCCGGGCCGGCGGGCCGATCCCCTAGACTGGGCTGCCCGATGTGCACGTGCGGCTTCCCGCCCGCGTGCCGCCGCCCAACCAGTCCCAGTGGACGCCGAGGAGTCATGTCCGGAGCCACAGACAAGCCGGTCGAGGTGCTCGCACCGGAAACCCTGCGCGCGGCGATCAAGGCGGCCGAAGAGGCCTTCGCCGCCGCGGCCGACCTGGACGCGCTCGCCGCCGCCAAGCCGGCCCACCTCGGTGACCACTCGCCGCTGATGCTCGCGCGCCGGGAGATCGGCGGACTGCCCAAGCAGGAGAAGGCCGAGGCGGGCAAGCGGGTCAACGAGGCGCGCCAGGCGATCCAGGCCGCCTTCGACGAGCGTCGCGCGGTGCTGCAGGCCGAGCGGGACGAGCACGTGCTGCGTGCGGAGACCGTCGACGTCACGCTGCCGTGGGACCAGATCCCGCGCGGGGCCCGGCACCCGATCACGACCGTCTCCGAGCGGGTGGCCGACGCCTTCATCGCCATGGGCTACGAGGTCGCCGAAGGCCCCGAGCTCGAGGCCGAGTGGTTCAACTTCGACGCGCTCAACTTCGGCAAGGACCACCCGGCGCGCCAGCTGCAGGACACCTTCTACGTCGGCGAGGAGGACTCCGGACTGGTGCTGCGCACGCACACCTCGCCGGTGCAGGCCCGCAGCCTGCTGCACCGCGAGCTACCGGTGTACGTCGTGTGCCCCGGCCGGACCTACCGCACCGACGAGCTGGACTCCACCCACACCCCGGTGTTCACCCAGGTCGAGGGGCTCGCGGTGGACAAGGGCATCACCATGGCGCACCTCAAGGGCACGCTCGACACGTTCGCGCGCGCCATGTTCGGCGAGAACTCCAAGAGCCGCCTACGCCCGCACTTCTTCCCCTTCACCGAGCCCTCGGCCGAGGTGGACGTGTGGTTCGAGGAGAAGAAGGGCGGCCCCGGCTGGGTCGAATGGGGCGGCTGCGGCATGGTCAACCCGAACGTGCTGCGCGCCTGCGGCGTCGACCCCGAGGTGTACTCGGGCTTCGCTTTCGGCATGGGCATCGAGCGGACCCTGCAGTTCCGCAACGGCATCCCGGACATGCGCGACCTCGTCGAGGGCGACGTCCGGTTCACCCTTCCCTTCGGAACGGAGGCGTAGTGCGAGTCCCGGTGAGCTGGCTGACCGCGCATCTCGAGGTGGATGCCGAGGTCACGCCCCAGGACCTGGCCGACGCGTTCGTGCGGATCGGGATCGAGGTCGACGAGCTGAGCGAGCTCGGACCGGTGACCGGTCCGCTCGTGGTCGGCCGGGTGGCGGAGATCGAGGAGCTGACGGAGTTCAAGAAGCCGGTCCGCTTCTGCCGCGTCGAGGTCGGTGAGGAGGCGTCCGAAGAGGACATCGCCGAAGCCGCCGACGACGAGGACGAAGGTGACGACGACGCCCCGTTCGAGGCCGAGGGCCCGCACGGCATCCGGACCCGCGGCATCATCTGCGGCGCGCGCAACTTCGCCGAGGGCGACCTGGTCGTCGTCGCGCTGCCCGGGGCGGTGCTGCCGGGTGACTTCGCGATCGCCGCGCGCAAGACCTACGGCCGCGTCAGCGACGGCATGATCTGCTCGGCCAAGGAACTGGGCCTCGGCGAGGACCACACCGGCATCCTCGTGCTGCCCTCGGGCACCGCGAGCCCGGGTGACAACGCCAAGGAACTGCTCGGCCTGTCCGACACGGTCATCGAGGTCACCCCGACCCCCGACCGCGGTTACGCGCTGTCCATCCGGGGCCTGGCCCGCGAGCTGTCCAACGCGCTCGACGTCCCGTTCGGCGACCCGGCCGCGGTGGAGCTCCCCGAGGCCGAGGGCGACGCGTGGCCGATCCGGGTCGAAGACCCCGAGGGCTGCCCGCGGTTCGTGCTGCGCCGGGTGAAGGGCCTCGACGCGACGGCGCCCACGCCGTGGTGGATGCAGCGGCGCCTGATGCTGGCCGGGGTCCGGTCGATCTCGCTCGCGGTGGACGTCACCAACTACGTGATGCTCGAGGTCGGCCACCCGCTGCACGCCTTCGCCACCTCGGCGGTCCAGGGTGAACTGGTGGTGCGCCGCGCGCAGCCGGGCGAGCGGCTGACCACGCTGGACGACGTGGAGCGCGAGCTCGACGCCGACGACATCGTGATCGCCGACGACAGCGGCGTGATCTCCCTGGCCGGCACCATGGGCGGCGCCAGCACCGAGATCACCGCGGAGAGCACCGACGTGCTGCTCGAAGCGGCGCACTGGAACCCCGCGTCGATCAGCCGCACGGCCCGCCGTCACCGGCTGTTCTCCGAAGCGGCCAAGCGGTTCGAGCGGTTCACCGACCCGGCGCTGTGCGCGGCCGCGGTGGAGCTGGCCGCGCGCCTGCTGCGCCAGTACGGTGACGCCGCGATCCAGCCCGGCCGCACCGACGAGGGCGCAGTCGCCCCGAACCCGCCGGTCACCATGCCGATCAACCTGCCCGACCAGATCGCGGGCGTGCGCTACCAGCGCGGCGTCACGGTCAAGCGGCTCGGCCAGATCGGCTGCCGGGTCAACGTCAGCACCAGCGACGCCGGTGTTTCGCTGGTCACGGTCATTCCGCCGACCTGGCGTGGTGACCTCGTGCAGCCGGCCGACCTGGTCGAGGAGGTGCTGCGGCTCGAAGGCTACGAAAGCATCCCGTCGGAGCTGCCTGCGGCGCCGGCCGGTCGTGGTCTCACCGAAACGCAGCGCCGCCGCCGTGCCGTCGCCCGCGCGCTCGCCGAGGGCGGGTACGTCGAGGTGCTGCCGTTCCCGTTCGTCTCCGACTCGGTGTGGGACGCCTTCGGCCTGCCCGCCGACGACGTCCGCCGCACCACCGTGCGCGTCCGCAACCCGCTCGAAGCCGACCTCGACCGGATGTCCACCACGCTCCTGCCGGGTCTGCTGGACATGCTGCAGCGCAACGTGTCCCGGGGCATGAAGGACGTCTCGCTGTTCAACATCGGCCAGGTCGTGCTGCCGAAGCCGAACCAGCTCGAGGTCCCGGACCTCGGCGTCGAGCACCGTCCCACCGACGAGCAGCTCGCGGTCCTGGAGGCGGCGGTGCCCGCCCAGCCCGTGCACGTCGGCGTGGTCCTCACCGGCCGTCGCCGCCGCGCCGGCTGGTGGGGCGAAGGCGAACCCGCCGGCTGGGCCGACGCCGTGCAGGCCGCGCGCGTGGTGGCCGAGGCCGCCGGTGTGGAGCTGACGGTGCAGTCCGCCGACCTCCTGCCCTGGCACCCGGGCCGCTGCGCGCAGCTGAGCGTGGGCGGCTGGCCGGTCGGCCACGCCGGCGAGCTGCACCCGAAGGTCGTCGAGGCCCTCGGCCTGCCGCCCCGCACGGTCGCCATGGAACTGGACCTGGACGCGATCCCGCTCCCGGACTCGCGTCCGGCCCCCAGCGTGTCGGCCTACCCGCCGGTGCTCCTGGACGTCGCCCTGGTCGCGGCCCAGGACGTCCCGTCGGCCGACCTCGCCGACGTCCTGCGCACCGGTGCCGGAGAACTGCTCGAAGAGATCACCCTCTTCGACGTCTACGCCGGCGAGCAGGTCGGCGAGGGCAAGCGTTCCTTGGCCTATAAGCTCCGCTTCCGGGCCCCGGACCGCACCCTGACCGTCGACGAGGCGACCAGGGCCCGAGACGCCGCCATCGCCGCGGCGGGCGAACGCTTCGAAGCTACCCTCCGAGCCTGATCGAACCCCGGGACGGCACCCGCCATCCCGAGGACCGGCCTCTCGTGGGCCGGGAGCGCTGCCCTTCGCACGCTCCCGGCCCACGGGCGTTTCCGCCCAGCGTTCCGGCCGGACGGGCGTTCCCGCAGCCAGCCAACGCTCTTGCGAGGCACGCCCGGCTTGCAGCCCACTCGCCCACCGGCTCACGACGTGGTGACCGAAAGCTGAAGTCCGCTACCGCGAACTCGGCTGACGGGCCGTTCGACACCAGCCCTGCGTAGGACCTCCCGGCACCCCCAACCGTCGCAACGCTCAGAGCGGGCTCGGCGTCTCCGGCCGCTCGAAGCACTCATCCACCCCAGCGTTCAGGGTGCGACCAGCGACACCGTCCGGCGTGCTCCACGGTTGGACGGGCGCCAGCGGCCACCAGCCCGGCCCGCCGCCTCGCTCCACCGCCGTTCAAGCCGCTGCCGTTCAGACCCACTGCCTCGGCGAGGCGCTGGTCCAAGCACTGTCAGCTGCCTGATCGTGAAGCCGGTTCGCTGGCACCACCGGCTGCTCCACGCGAGTGGATTCACCGGTAGCGGCCCTGGATCCAGGGCTGTTCCGGCTCGCCACGTGGCTGGTCTGGCTCCGGCGACGATCGTCTTCGCGCTGCCGGTCGCGTAGCGGGCGTCACCGGGTGACGATGCCTCCCCTGTTCGGTCGGGTTTGCCACGGCTGTGAGCATCTGGTTGATGGCTGTTCCGAGTCTCCTCCCGTGCGTCACTCGTTCGTGGGGGCTTCAGGACAGGTGCTTCAGTGCCTCCCGTGTGGACAGTCCGGACAGGTCCGGATGGTCGGTGACGAACCGCGGACCCAGTCCGGCGCCGTCCTGGCGTAGTCGCGCAGGGCCCGGCCGATCCCCTTGCGCAGGAAGAAGTCCGAGTCGCCGATGGTGGCCTCGACGGCTGACGCGAGCAGAGCCCGATCGGTGTCCTGCTTCGCGCCCACCTGGCAGATGACGGCCGTGCGGCGCCGCCACCGGTCCGGGTCGCCGACCCATCGCCGCAGGGTCGTAGTGACCGTGGCCCGGTCACTGCGCAGGATGGGTCCACCAGGCACCGCTGACGATCATCTCCTCGTACAATCCGAGCAGATCCGGATCCTGCCAGCGGCGGTAGGCCCGGTGCCCGGAGAGAGCGATGGCCGCGTACCTCTCCTCGCGGAATTCGGCCTCTTGCCACAGCTCTCGTACGGTCGCCTCGAATACCACTCGATCGGGTAAATGATGGGCGGACAGCACTCTTCGCATCAGCACGCTCCGCGCCGGTTTGGGCACTCCCCGAAACGGCATCGCCGATTTCATGGAGGCCTGCATGGCCGGAGCCCGGACCGGATCCGCCAGCTCGGCGAGTCCGGTTCGGATCCCGGAGATCACCGCCTTGCCCGCGCCCATACGGGGTCACCTCCCCAGTGCCGAATACCGACGAAAGGTGGATGGCGCAACTCGTGTCGTGCGAGGAGATTGTTGCGCACGGTCGGTAGTTTCGACGAATTCGGGTTGCCCGCGGACGAAAAGGAACTCTGTGAAGAAAATCGTTGCCGCCTTCGCCGCCGCGGCTGTCGCGGCCGGCGCGCTGGCCGCCGCTCCCGCCGCCACAGCGGCCCCGGCCAGGACCCCGGACTTCACCCCGGCGCCGATCAGCTGGGGCGGGTGCGCCTCGGCGAGCCTCAAGAACGCCGGTGCCGAGTGCGGCTTCCTCGTGGTCCCGATGGACTACGCGAAGCCCGCGGGGGACAAGGTCGAGGTGGCCGTCTCCCGCATCAAGCACAAGACCGCCCAATACCAGGGCGTCATGCTGGTGAACCCCGGCGGTCCCGGCGGCTCCGGCCTCGGCCTGTCGCGGCTCGGAGGGGCCGTGCCCAACCACGCCGGCGACAGCTACGACTGGATCGGGTTCGACCCGCGCGGGGTCGGCTCCAGCAAGCCCGCCCTGTCCTGCGACAAGAACTACTTCGGCTACGACCGCACGCCGTACGTGCCGACGACGTCGCGGATCGAGCGCAGCTGGCTCGACAAGACCAAGGGCTACGCCGACGCGTGCGCCAAGAACGGCGCGATCCTCGACCACATCAAGACCACCGACGTCGCCCAGGACATGGACAGCCTGCGCAAGGCGCTGGGGGAGAAGCAGATCAACTACTACGGCTTCTCCTACGGCACCTACCTCGGGCAGGTGTACAGCACCCTGTTCCCGGGGCACGTGCGCCGCATGGTGCTCGACGGCAACGTCGACCCGCGCAACGTCTGGTACCAGGCCAACCTGGACCAGGACGTGGCTTTCGACCGCAACATCAAGATCTACTTCGGCTGGCTCGCGAAGTACGACAGCGTCTACCACCTCGGCCGGACCGCCGACGCCGTGGAGAAGCTCTGGTACGAACAGCAGCGGAAGCTCGACCGCAACGCCGCGGGCGGCGTGATCGGCGGCGACGAGTGGACCGACGTCTTCCTGCAGGCCGGCTACTACGTGTTCGGCTGGGAGGACATGGCCAAGGCGTTCGACGGCTGGGTCCACCGCGGTGACTGGCAGACGCTCAAGACGCTCTACGACAACTCGAACACCCCGGGCAACGACAACGGCTATGCCGTGTACAGCGCCGTGCAGTGCTCCGACGTGCAGTGGCCGACGAACTGGAACCGCTGGCGCTTCGACAACTGGACGACCTACTTCCGGGCACCGTTCGAAACCTGGGGCAACGCCTGGTACAACGCCCCGTGCGTGAACTGGCCGGCGAAGCCGGGCAAGCCGGTGCACGTCGATGGGAGCAAGGTCTCCGGCGCCCTGCTGATCAGCGAGGAACTCGATGCGGCGACGCCGTACGCCGGCAGCCTTGAGGTGCGGAAGCTGTTCCCGAAGTCGAGCCTGATCAGCGCCCCCGGCGGCACCACGCACGCCGGTTCGCTGTCCGGCGTCGCCTGCGTGGACGACAAGGTCGCCGACTACCTGTCGACCGGCGCCCTGCCGAAGCGCACGCCGGGCAACCACTCCGACGCCCAGTGCGATCCGGTGCCCCAGCCCGTTCCGGCCGCGGCGTCCGCGGGTGGGCAGGCGAAGTCCGACACCCAGCCGGGTGCGCGGATCAAGCAGGACGCGCTCGCGCAGATGCTGCACTCCTGAGCCGTGTCTCCCGGTGCCCCGGTCTGGTTCGCCAGACCGGGGCACCGTTCTTTTCCCTCACTCACCGGGCCTCCTCGGTCGCTGTTCGTGGTCGGTGGTGACGGTACGACGAGGGTCTGACAATTTCGGAGCGCAGCCGGTCACGCACAGCCGGTGAGCGAAAATTGTCGGGGGTGGTCGCTACCGTCGCGGCATGACGATCATCGAAGAGCACCGGACCGAGGTCCGGTCGGGAAATGTCCAGTACCAAGTCACTGTCGTCACCCGCACGGGGGCGCAGGAGGAATCGCGCGTCGTCGTCACCGTGGGCGGGGAGGGCCCCGGTGGCGAGCTGGTCGCGCAGGGCCGGCTCGAACTCGACTCCGCCGCGGTGCCGGTCGTGGCCGAACTGCTCGGCGGAAGCCTGCTGGCCTTCGCCGGCGGAGGTGGCGCGGGTCGCCGAAGAACCGGGGAACGGCCGGCCCAGCAGGGCCGGCCGTGGAGCGAGGAGATGGACGCGGAGCTGGAACGCCGGTGGCTGGCCGGAGACCCAGTCTCCGAGCTGGCGCGCGACTTCGAGCGCACCCCCGGCGGGATCCGAGCCCGGTTGCCCCGGGTCTGTTGCGATCCGGAGAAGCCCGGCAACCATCTGCCGATGCCACCAAGCCTTCGCGAGGAGCCGGGAGGTGAGGAGCTGGGCGGTGACGAGTTCTGAGCCCGCTCGCAGTCGCCCGCCCTGGATGCCTGCCCGGGTGGGCATCCGCGGGGGCTGGGGAGGAGTCGGGTGACGACTGAGGCACGAGTGTGGGGTTGTGCGGTGGCTGGGACGCGAGGACGTCGGAAGTGCCGAGGCCGAGGTGCGGCGCGCGGATCGTGCGGAAGCCCGGGTTGCGGAGCCGGTTGCGCGCAGATCGAGCTACGGGGAGACGGATAGCGAGATGACGAACGGAGACGTAGATCGAGAGGGCGAGGAGTGAGTTGCCTGGATCGTGAACTGCGGGGAGGTGGGGTAGTCGAGATGTGAGGCCTACGGGGCGGCACGGTGGCTCGGCGACGGTGTCGGTCTCGACGGGCTCGCTCTGGCGTGGACTAGCTGCGAGGCGGGCGTTGGCATTGCTGCGGGGCCGAGGTCTCGTGGGGCGAAGTCGATCGGCCGGACCGGCTGAGGATGGTGCTGTGGGAGGCGGTGGTGTCGAGGTAGATCCGGCTGCGGATGGTCTCGTCGTGGATGGCGACGCTGGGGACCGGTTCGCACCGGCACCTGCGGTCAACGGCACCTGCAGCTACTGCGGAGCGGACAACGGGAGACCAGTGGGTCAAACCCTGTTTGTTTGAGATTGCACCGTCGTGCATAATCATTCGTATGACGGTGAAGATCGCGGTGGCCGGGGCGAGCGGGTACGCGGGGGGCGAGCTGGTGCGCCTGCTGCTCGGTCATCCCGAGGTCGAGATCGGCGCGCTGACTGCGGCCAGCAGCGCCGGGACCACCCTCGGCACGCACCAGCCGCATCTGGTGCCGCTGGCCGGGCGGGTGCTGGCGGAGACGAGCGCCGACACGTTGGCCGGGCACGACGTCGTGTTCCTCGCGTTGCCCCACGGGCATTCGGCGGAGATCGCGGCTCAGCTCGGGCCCGGCGTCCTCGTGGTCGACCTCGGGGCGGACCACCGGCTGGCCGATCCGGCCGACTGGCGGCGCTGGTACGGCGGTGAGCACGCCGGGCAGTGGCCGTACGGGCTGCCGGAGCTGCCCGGGGCGCGGGAGAAGCTCGTGGGCGCCAAGCGGATCGCGGTGCCGGGCTGCTTCCCGACCGGCGGTTCGCTGGCACTGGCGCCGGCGCTGGCCGCGGGACTGGTCGCGCTGGAGGTCACGGTCGTGTCCGTGACCGGTACGTCCGGGGCGGGCAAGAGCCTCAAGCCGAACCTGCTCGGGTCCGAGGTGATGGGGTCGGCCGGCGCGTACGGGGTCGCGGGAGCGCACCGGCACACGCCGGAGTTCGCGCAGAACCTGTCCGCCGTGGCCGGGACGAGGGTCAGCGTGTCGTTCACGCCGGTCCTCGCGCCGATGCCGCGCGGCATCCTCACCACCGCGAGCGCCCCGCTGACCGGCGAGGCCGACGAAGCGGCCGCGCGCGCGGTCTACGAGCAGGCCTACGACGCTGAGCCGTTCGTGCAGCTGCTGCCCGCGGGCGTCTGGCCCACGACCGGTGCGACGCTCGGCTCGAACAACGTCGCCCTGCAACTCGGGGTGGACGCCGACGCCGGACGGCTGGTCGTCGTCAGCTCGATCGACAACCTGACCAAGGGCACCGCGGGCGGTGCCGTGCAGTCGATGAACCTGGCCCTCGGATTCCCCGAGGCCACCGGACTTTCCACTGTGGGAGTGGCACCGTGACCGTTACCGGCCCTCAGGGCTTCCGCGCCGCCGGCGTCGCCGCGGGCATCAAGGACTCCGGCGCGCTCGACCTCACGCTGGTCGTCAACGACGGCCCGCTCGACGTTGCCGCCGGAGTGTTCACCCGCAACGTGATCAAGGCCGCGCCCGTGCTGTGGTCGCAGGAGGTGCTCAAGCAGCGCCGGCTCAAGGCCGTGGTGCTCAACTCCGGGGGCGCCAACGCGGCCACCGGGCCCGGTGGCTTCCAGGACACGCACGCCACCGCGGAGAAGGTGGCCGAGGTGCTCGGCGCCGGGGCCATCGAGGTGGCCGTGTGCTCCACCGGGCTGATCGGGCAGCGGTTGCCGATGGCTGCGGTCCTGTCCGGTGTGGACAGTGCGGTCAAGGCGCTCGACACCGGTCTGGAGGCGGGACTCAACGCCGCCACCGGCGTGATGACCACCGACTCCAAGCCGAAGCAGGCGTTCGCGAAGCACGAGGACGGCTGGAGCGTCGGCGGGTTCGCCAAGGGGGCCGGCATGCTCGCGCCGAACCTGGCCACCATGCTGTCGGTGATCACCACGGATGCCGTGGTGGACGGGGAAACCCTCGACCGCGCCCTGCGCGCCGCCACGCACGTCACCTTCGACCGGCTCGACGTCGACGGCGGCACCTCCACCAACGACACCGTGCTCGTGCTGGCCTCCGGGGCGAGCGGTGCCGAGCCCGCCGAGGCCGAGCTCACGGACCTGCTCACCACCGTGGCGCGTGACCTGGTGCTGCAGCTGCGCGCGGACTCCGAAGGCGCGACCAAGGACGTCGACATCACCGTGCGGGGCGCGGACTCCGAGTCCGACGCCGAGGTGGTCGCCCGTACCATCGCCGAGGACAACCTGGTCAAGACCGCCTTGTTCGGCTCCGATCCGAACTGGGGCCGGATCGCCATGGCGCTCGGCCGCGCGCCCGCGCGCATCGACCCGGACACGGTGTCGATCACGATCAACGGGGCCACGCTGTTCGCCGCCGGCACCACCGCCGAGCACCGCTCGGCCGCGGACCTGTCCGGCCGGGCCGTGGTGATCGTCGTCGACCTCGGGGTCGGCGAGGCCGAGGCGACCGTCTACACCACGGACCTCTCGCACGGGTACGTCGAAGAGAACAGCGCGTACTCGTCGTGACCGGCCCCGAAGCGCTGGTCTCCGCGGACGAGCGGTTCACCACCGCGGCCGAAAAGGCCGGGGTGCTGATCGAGGCGCTGCCGTGGCTGCAGCGGTTCCACGGCGCCACCGTGGTGGTCAAGTACGGCGGCAACGCCATGATCGACGACCGGCTCAAGGCCGCGTTCGCCCAGGACATGGTGTTCCTGCGGCTGGCCGGCCTGCACCCGGTCGTGGTGCACGGCGGCGGCCCGCAGATCACCTCGATGCTGAACCGGCTCGGCGTGGAGGGCGAGTTCAAGGGCGGCCTGCGGGTGACCACGCCGGAGACGATGGACATCGTCCGGATGGTGCTGGTCGGCCAGGTCAGCCGGGAACTGGTCGGGCTGATCAACGCCCACGGCCCGTACGCCGTGGGCATCTCCGGTGAGGACGCGCGGCTGTTCACCGCCCAGCGCAAGAAGGCCACTGTGGACGGTGAACAGGTCGACATCGGCCTGGTGGGCGAAGTGGCGGCGGTGAACCCGGACGCGGTGCTCGACATCGTCAACGCCGGGCGCATCCCCGTGGTGTCCACTGTGGCCCCCGACGTCGACGGGGTGGTGCACAACGTCAACGCCGACACCGCGGCCGGTGCGCTGGCCGCGGCGCTGGGCGCCGAAAAGCTCGTGGTGCTCACCGACGTGGAAGGCCTCTACGCGAACTGGCCCGACCGCTCCTCGCTGATCGACCGCATCGGCGTCGACCGGCTGGAGAAGCTGCTTCCGGGACTGGCCAGCGGCATGATCCCGAAGATGGAGGCCTGCGTCCGCGCGGTCCGCGGTGGCGTGCGCGGCGCGCACGTGATCGACGGCCGGCTCGCCCACTCCGTGCTGCTGGAAGTCTTCACCTCCCGTGGCATCGGTACCATGGTCCTTCCCGAAACGGAGCTCCCGTGACCCCTCTCACGTCCAATGTGGACGGACGGCAGCACTGGCAGTCGGCCGTGATGGACAACTACGGCACCCCCGGCCTGACCCTGGTCCGCGGCGAGGGCGCGAAGGTGTGGGACGCCGACGGCCGCGAGTACGTCGACCTCGTCGGCGGCATCGCCGTGAACGCGCTCGGGCACGCCCACCCCGACGTGGTCCGCGCGGTCACCGAGCAGATCGCGACGCTGGGCCACACCTCGAACCTCTACGTCAACCCGGTCGCGGTCGAGCTGGCCGAGACACTGCTGGACGTCGCGGGGCTGACCGGGCAGGGCAAGGTCCTGTTCGTCAACTCCGGGGCCGAAGCCAACGAGGCCGCGCTGAAGATCAGCCGGCTGACCGGCCGCTCCAAGATCGTCGCCGCCGAGGGCGCGTTCCACGGCCGCACGATGGGCGCGCTGACGCTCACCGGCCAGCCGGGCAAGCGCGACCCGTTCGCGCCGTTGCTGCCGGGGGTCACGCACGTGCCGTTCGGTGACGTCGAGGCGTTGCGCGCGGCGGTCGACACCGACACCGCGGCCGTTTTCCTGGAGCCGGTGCTCGGCGAGGCCGGGGTGGTCCCGGCGCCGGACGGCTACTTGCAGGCCGCGCGCGAGATCACCAAGGCCACCGGCACGCTGCTGGTGCTGGACGAGGTGCAGACCGGCATCGGCCGGCTCGGCACCTGGTTCGCCTTCCAGCAGGTGGGGATCGTGCCGGATGTGATCACGCTGGCCAAGGGCCTCGGCGGCGGGCTGCCGCTGGGCGCGGCGATCGGGGTCGGCGCGGCGGGCGAGCTGCTCAAGCCCGGCCAGCACGGCACCACCTTCGGCGGCAACCCGGTGTGCTGCGCGGCCGGCCTCGCCGTGTTGCGCGTCCTCGCCCGCGACGGCCTGCTCGATCACGTTTCCGCGCTGGGCAAGGACATCGCGGCCGGCGTCGAAGCACTGGGCCACCCGCTGGTCAGCGGCGTGCGCGGCGCGGGACTGCTGCTGGGCATCACGCTGCGGAAGCCGGTGTCCGCCGCCGTGGCCCGGGCCGTGCAGGACGCCGGTTACCTGGTCAACCCGGTCGCGCCGGACACCCTCCGGCTCGCCCCGCCGCTGGTGCTCGGGGAAACGCAGGCCCAGGGCTTCCTCGCGGCCCTCCCGGACGCCCTCACCAGTGCCGACTCCGCCGCCGGTGACACCCCTGAGACCAGCACCCCCAAGACCAGCACCCCGAAGGAAACCGACTGATGCCCCGCCACTTCCTCCGCGACGACGACGTCAGCTCCGCCGAGCAGGCCGCGCTGCTCGATCTGGCCGACCAGCTCAAGGCCGACCCGCTCGGGAACCAGGCGCTGGCCGGCAAGACAGTAGCCGCGATCTTCGAGAAGAACTCCACGCGCACCCGGGTCTCGTTCGAGGTCGGCATCAGCCAGCTCGGCGGTCACCCGCTGATCGTGGACGGCCGTTCGATGCAGCTCGGGCGCGAGGAAACCATCGAGGACACTTCGCGCGTGCTGTCGCGCTACGTCGACGCCGTGGTGTGGCGCACCTTCGCGCAGAAGCGCATCGACGCCATGGCCTCGGTCGCGTCGATCCCGATCGTCAACGCGCTCACCGACGAGTTTCACCCGTGCCAGGTGCTCGCCGACCTGATGACCATCCGCGAGCGCAAGGGCCGGCTCGCCGGGCTCAGCCTGGTCTACCTCGGCGACGGCGCCAACAACATGGCCCACTCGCTGCTGCTCGGCGGGGTCACGGCGGGGATGCACGTGCGGGTCGTCTCGCCCGAGGGCTTCCAGCCCGACCAGCAGGTGGTGCTCGACGCCAAGCACCGCGGCACCGCCACCGGCGGCAGCGCGACCGCGTTCACCGACCCGCACGCCGCGGTCGAAGGGGCCGACGTGCTGGTCACCGACACCTGGACGTCCATGGGCCAGGAGAACGACGGCCTCGACCGCATCGGCCCGTTCCGCGCGCTGCAGGTCAACACCGAGCTGCTCAAGCGCGCGGCGGATGAGGCGATCGTGCTGCACTGCCTGCCCGCGCACCGCGGCTGGGAGATCACCGACGAGGTGCTCGACGGCCCGGCCAGCGCGGTGTGGGACGAGGCCGAGAACCGGCTGCACGCGCAGAAGGCCCTGCTCGTCTGGCTGTCCGGGCAGCCGGCCCGATGAGCGGCAGCCGGGTCGGGCGCCAGGCGCGGATCACCGAACTGGTGTCCACGATGGCCATCCGCAGCCAGACCGAGCTGGCGAAACTGCTGGCGGCCGAGGGGATCGAGGTCACCCAGGCGACGTTGTCGCGTGATCTCGACGAGCTCGGCGCGGTCAAGCTGCGCGGTGCCGACTCGGGTGCCCCGGTCTACGTCATCCCGGAGGACGGCAGCCCGGTGCGCGGGGTGCAAGGCGGTACGGCGAGGCTGGCGAAACTGCTGGCCGAGCTGCTCGTCTCGGCGGACGCTTCGGGCAACCTCACGGTGCTGCGCACGCCCCCGGGCGCGGCGCAGTTCCTGGCCAGCGCCATCGACCGGGCGGCGCTGGAGGAGGTCGTCGGCTCCATCGCGGGCGACGACACGGTCGCGGTGATCGCGCGAGAGCCGTTGACCGGGAAGGATCTGGCCGAGCGCTTCGCCGCACTGGCGCAGCGTTCGTCCATGCTGAACGCGGAATGACCGCACCACCCGGTGCGGGCACCGGGACCTGACGAGGAGAGGCCAGCAGTGAGCGGGAAAGACCAGCCGGTGCAGTTGTGGGGCGGGCGGTTCGCCAGCGGCCCGGCGGAGGCCATGGCGGCGCTGAGCGCATCGACGCACTTCGACTGGCGACTGGCGCCGTACGACATCGCCGGTTCGCGGGCCCACGCGCGGGTGCTGCGCCAGGCCGGGCTGCTCACCGAAGCCGAGCTGGCGGGCATGCTGGACGCGCTGGACGCGCTGGACCGCGACGTCGAATCGGGCGCGTTCACCCCGACGGTCGCCGACGAGGACGTGCACACCGCCCTCGAGCGGGGCCTGCTGGAACGGGCGGGCACCGAGCTGGGCGGCAAGCTGCGCGCCGGCCGCTCGCGCAACGACCAGGTGGCCACGCTGTTCCGGATGTGGCTGCGTGACGCCGCCCGCCGCGTCGTGGCGGGCACTCTCGACGTGGTCGACGCGCTGGTTTCGCAAGCCCAGCGCCACCCCGGGGTCATCCTGCCCGGCCGCACGCACCTGCAGCACGCGCAGCCCGTGCTGCTCGCGCACCACCTGCTGGCCCACGGCCAGGCACTGCTGCGCGATGTTTCCCGGCTGCGCGACTGGGACGTTCGCACGGCGGAGTCGCCCTACGGTTCGGGAGCGCTGGCCGGTTCCTCGCTCGGGCTCGACCCGGAGGCCGTCGCGACCGAGCTGGGCTTCGACACGAGCGTGGAGAACTCCATCGACGGCACTGCCTCGCGGGACTTCGTCGCCGAGTTCGCGTTCTCCGTGGCCATGCTGGCGGTGAACCTGTCCCGGATCGCCGAAGAGGTGGTCATCTGGAACACCGCCGAATTCGGCTACGTCACGCTCGACGACGCGTGGGCCACCGGCAGCTCGATCATGCCGCAGAAGAAGAACCCGGACGTGGCGGAGCTGACGCGGGGCAAGGCGGGCCGGCTGATCGGCAACCTGACCGGGCTGCTGGCCACGCTCAAGGCGCAGCCGCTGGCCTACAACCGCGACTTGCAGGAGGACAAGGAGCCGGTCTTCGACTCCGTCGAGCAGCTGGAGCTGCTGTTCCCGGCGATCGCGGGGATGCTCGCCACGCTGACCTTCCACACCGGACGGCTGGCCGAACTGGCCCCGGCGGGCTTCACCCTGGCCACCGACATCGCGGAATGGCTGGTGCGCCAGGGGGTTCCGTTCCGGGTGGCGCACGAGGCGGCGGGGGAGAGCGTCCGGGTGGCCGAGGGCCGCGGCGTCGGCCTCGACGAGCTGACCGACGAGGAGTTCCAGGCCATCGACCCGGCGCTCACCCCGGCCGTGCGCGAAGTGCTGACCGTCGAGGGCTCGGTCCGCTCGCGCAACTCCCGCGGCGGTACAGCGCCCGAGCGCGTCGCCGAGCAGCGTGCCCGGCTGGAGGAGCGGGTCGCGACCCACCGGAAGTGGCTCGGATAGGTCGGTGAGCCGGGGCGGTCACTTCCCGTCCCGGCCCCGTCCGGCCTTGCGCAGCCGGGCGCGGACCGCGCGCGTCGCGACCGGGCCGAGGCCCTCGACGACGTCCACCAGCGAGGCCAGCCGGTCCAGGGCGTCCAGCGCCCGCCGTCCGCCTTCGGGATCGACCGACTCGAACAGCGTCAGCCCGAGGAACCCGGCGGACACCGCGTGGGCGAGCCCGTCCGGGTCGACCAGGTCGGCCATCGGCGAACCGGCCAGCACCCGTTCCAGCGCCGCGCGAACCTCGGTCACCCACTTGTCGAGTGCTTCACGGGTCGCCTCGGCGAGCCGCCCGCCGGCCTGCGCGCCGGCCAGCGCCTGCGCCAGCACGGCCAGGTTGCCCTCCGCGCGCTCGCCCTCGTGCACTTCCCGGCCCAGCTCCAGCAGTTCGCCGACGGTGCCGACGGCCGCGAAGCGTTCGCGATAACCGGCCACCCGCTCCTCGGTCGCCCCGATGCACGCCTGCGCGACGAGTTCCTCGACGCTGCCGAAGTGGTAGAAGATCAGTGCCTGGTTCGCGCCCGCGGCGGTCGCGACCGTGCGGGCGGAAACAGCGGTGATGCCGTGGCGCCGGATGGTCTCCAGCACGCCGTCGACGAGGCGTTGCTTCGTCTCGGACGAGCTGGGACTCCGGCGGCTGGTCATCAGTCCAGGACCTTCTCACGCAGGGGCTTCACCGCGCCGCTCACCCCCGTCGTGAGGTCGACGAACCGGGCCGCGAACGAGCCGTGGTAGCCGAACAGCAGGCCGAAGCGCGGGTTCACCACCGCCACCTCGATGCGGAACCGCCCGCTGGCCTCGTCGAACCACTCGTCCACCCGCGCGGCGCCGACCATCGCGGGCGGCAGCACCGCGCGCAGCGGCCCTTCACCCAGCCGGAACTCGCCGGAGCGGATGCGGAACCCGCCGTCCGGGCGCACCGAGATGTCCAGGTCCACCGCCAGGTGCTGGTGGGTGCCCAGGTAGTCGACGATCCGCCCGCCGGCGCAGACCATCTGCGCGTCGAAGCGCCGCCGTCGACGGGGCAGCTCGAAGGTGCGCACGAAGGACACCGTCTCGCGGCCGTGCGAGTCGATGTACGGGTAATTCTCGATGGTGAACGGCACGTCCCGGCCCCGCTCGGGGAACAGGATGTGCCGGCTCGCGCCGAGGCGCAGGAACGGCCCGAGGCAGGCCGGGCCGCGGCGGATCTCGTCCATCACGCCGTGGCCGATCATGCCGACGCCGTCCTCCGTGGACAGGCTGAGCCGTTCGCGCATCCGCGGGTGCAACTGGTCGAAGTCCTCGCCGAGGGCGTGGGCGAAGATGCCGGTCACGGTCGCTCCAGGGTGCTCAGCAGGGACGGGGCGACGCCGTCGCGGCGCCGGGCGGGGGCGCGACGGCAGCGGTCGGCCGAGGGGGCGAGCCAGGCCTGCCGTTCGGGCGGGGTGCCGGTTTCGAGCCAGATCCGCAACCGGTCGAACGACCAGGCCGTGGCCCAGCCGAACAACGGGCGGAACGCCCGGTCCGCCAGCCGCCCGGCCGGACCCCAGCGGGTCTCGTAGTCGAAACCGGCGACGAACCGGACGCCGCCGCGCTCCGGGGTGTAGCGCCAGTACCCGGCGCCCGAACGGATCAGCGAGCGCGAGTCCTGGGAGCCGAACTTCAGCGCCGAGGTGCGCGTGCCGTCCGGGCGTCGCCGTTCGCCGGCGTGGGTGCCCGTCCCGCCGATGCTCAGCCCGAGCACCCGCGTGCGATAGGCGAACTGGCCCGGCCCGCTCGTCTCGATCTCGCCGAACCGCAGGTCCCAGCGCCGGTGCAGCTCGGGGTCCTGAGTGTGGGCCCACAGGGTGTCCAGGTCGGTGCGGATCACGGTCTCGACGTAGAGCGCTCTTCGGCTCATCACGAGCCTCCTTCCGGTTTTGAGCGACTGCTCAAAACTGTAGCGCACGATTGAGCGGTCGCTCAAGTGCTGGTGGCCGAGGCGCCCTGGCTAGGCTGACGGGGAACGAGGGGAGCGCGCGTGGACCGGTTGTTCCGGCGTGAGGAACTGGCCCTGGACCCGGTCGAGCTGGCGCACCTGCTGCTGGGCGCGGTGCTGGAGGCCGACGGACCGGACGGCACCGTCGCCGTCCGGCTGGTGGAGGTCGAGGCCTACCGCGGGGCCGACGACCCGGCCTCGCACTGCTATCGCGGCAAGACCCCGCGCAACGCGGTGATGTGGGGCCCGGCCGGGCACCTGTACGTGTACTTCGTCTACGGCATGCACTTCTGCGCCAACATCGTCGGCACCGAAGACGGCACGCCGGGTGCGGTGCTGTTGCGCGCCGGTGAGGTGGTCGAGGGCCTGGACCTGGTGCGGAAACGGCGGCCGAACGCGCGAGGCCGGGGCGAGCTGGCCAAGGGCCCGGCGATCCTGACCTCGGTGCTGCGGGTCGACCGCGCGGAGAACGGGGTCGACCTCACGGACCCGTCCTCGCCGGTGCGGCTGCGCGTGGGGGAGCGGGTGCCC
>NZ_JANUXO010000004.1:0-292500 GCF_032335455.1 Amycolatopsis sp. PS_44_ISF1
TTGTCCGAGGTGGTCGGCGGTGCGACGGTCTGCCCGGCGTGCGACGCGCTGCACTTCGACCCGGTCGTGGTGCCCCAGATCGTCGCGCTGGACGACGATTCGCCGGTGACCACGGGTATCGGCCGGATGGTGCTCACCGAGCTGCACCCGTTCTCCCAGGTGCAACCGCTGCTCCGCTACGACAACGGCGACCTCGTCGAGCGGGTGGCGGGTGGCTGCGAGCCGGACGAGGTCACCGTCTCGTTCGTCGGCCGCCGGGCCGAGACCCCTGTGGCCCGTGACGGCGGCCGCACCCGGGTGGTGCTGCGGCCCAGGGGGTTGCGGGACGCGCTGGAGCGGTTCCCCGAGATCGCCCGGCCCCCGCTGCACCCGCGGATCACCTCGCCGCTGCACGGCGGGCCCCCGCTGGTACACACCGAGTGGACCGGGGACGGCCCGGTCCGGATCACCGTCCGGGCCGTGCCGGCGTTCGACCCGAACCTCTTCCCCGCCGCGGCCGCGCAGTTGCGGGACCGGGTCCACGCCGCGGTGCTCGGCTGCTGTCCCGAAATCGGCCCGGCCGTCGCCGACGGCTTCGCTGAAGTCTGCGTGGAGCTCGAACCGGACCGGGCGGGCGTGGCCGGGTTCATCGTGCGGCGTGGGTGATCCGTCAGAATTGGTCATGGTCTCCGCCCGATCGCGCTGCCCGGCGGGAGCGGACCCGGATCGCCACGACGGCGAGCGCCAGCCAGGACAGCGCGGTCACCGTCTCCGCGCGGAGCTCCGGGCCGGCCGCGGCCGAGCGGAGCGCGCCGATCCCGTGGGTCATCGGCAGCACCGCGGCGATCTCGCGCAGCACCGGCAGGTCGGGCAATGGAGCCACCACACCGCACACGACCAGCGTCAGGTACGTGGCCGCGCTCGCCGCGAGCACGCCGGTCTGGGCCCGTCCGGAAAAGGCCGCGGCCGAAGCGACGAACACCCCGAAGCACGCCGAAGCGAGCGCGAGCGCGAGCAGTTCGGGCAGCCTGACCAGCAACGGCCCCAGCAGTTCCGGCTCGCCCAGCAACGGCGGTGCGACCACCACGGCCAGCAGCCCGGCCAGCACCGCCTCGGGGGTGTACACCAGCCACCGGGCGACCACCACGGTCACCGGGCCCGTGCGGCGTTCTCCCCGCGCGAGCGGGGGTGGTCCCGTCGCGGCGTTGACCGCCAGCGCGACGCTTGGGTTGGTTCTCCCCGCGCGAGCGGGGGTGGTCCGGCCAGTTCCATCACCGCGAACACCGCGTAGACGTTCTCCCCGCGCGAGCGGGGGTGGTCCTTCTTCGACACCCTCAACGAACGCGACCGCCAGGAGATCGCCACCGCGTTCTCCCCGCGCGAGCGGGGGTGGTCCCCGGACTCAGCTCACGCCAGGCCCTCCGCTACGGTTCTCCCCGCGCGAGCGGGGGTGGTCCTGGTGTCGATCCCTTTTGCTGCAAACCGTATTTGTTCTCCCCGCGCGAGCGGGGGGTGGTCCCTGGCCAAGGACCTGGCGTCGCTGAGCGTGGAAGTTCTCCCCGCGCGAGCGGGGGTGGTCCGTTCATGCCCTTGGCCGGCCGTTTCGTGCTGGCGTTCTCCCCGCGCGAGCGGGCGTGGTCCACAGACAGGGGGTGGAATCCGTTCGGATTCCGAATTCTCCCCGCGCGAGCGGGGGTGGTCCTTGGCCGAAGTAATCATGGACACAAGCACCGTGGCAGTCTCCCCACGCAGCTTCTGACAGTCGGTCCTGCCAACCTGGGGCGGGCTAGTCGCCCCGCCCCAGGTGGCCGTCACGGGAGCGAAGACAACTCGAAATGCGACTCAACTACTAGGCTTCCAGCACGAAACCGCTGCTCAGCCCCGTTCCCATCCTTTGGTGCTCCCGCCAGCGGCACCCGCTGGGTACTCGACCCGGTCGACGGCACCGCCAACCTCACCCATGACATCCCGCTGACCGGCATCTCCCTCGCCCTGGTCGCCGACGAGGACCCCCTGCTCGGCGTCATCGCCCTGCCCCAGCTCGGCCGCACGTACTGGGCTGCGGACGGCCTCGGCGCCTGCCGGGACGGTCACCCGATCCGCATCGCCGGCCCGGCCCGGCTGGACGAAGCGATGATCGCGATCGGCGACTACGGCGCCGGACCCGACACTGCCGTGCGCAACGCGGCGATGCTGGAGATCCACGCCGCCCTCGCGCCCCGAGCGCAACGCATCCGGATGCTCGGCACCGCCGCGGCCGACCTCGCGCTGGTGGCCGACTCCGCCTTCGGCGCGTCGATCACCTTGGGCAACCGCACCTGGGACATGGCCGCCGGCGCTGTCATCGCCCGCGAAGCCGGTGCCCACGTGACCGATCTCGACGGCACCGACCACACCACCGCCTCACGCTGCACCATCGCCGCCGCCCCCGCCCTGATCGACGACATCCTCGGCATCGTTCAGCACGCGAGCACGGTCACCGGCTTCACCGGCCAGGAGGACCTGGCGTGCTGATCACCTTTGAAGGGGTGCCTGGAGCGGGCAAGAGCACCCAAGTCCGGATGCTTGCGAGGTGCCTGGAAGCCAGCGGCCAGCCCGTCACCGTCCTGCCCGACCTCGCCACCCTGGACACCGACCCCGTCGCGGCCACCCTCGTCGACCTGCTCCGCACCGGCTCTGACCCCTTCCTGCGCACCGGCGACGCCATCACCGATACCATGATTACCGCCGCAATCCGGACTGACCTCGTCGCGACCGTCCTCGATCCGGCGCTGGCCCAGAACCCCGCCGCCGTCGTGATCGAAGACCGCGGCATCCACATGATGGCCTCCTACGCGATCGCCGCCCTGCTCCGCCAGCACCACGCCCCCACCGACGTCGCCCTCGACTGGCTGAGCGCCCTCACCGCCCTGGCCGGCCCGCGCCCCACCCGAGCGCTATGGCTGCGGATACCCCCAAAGGCCGCCGCCCGCCGCGCCGACGACCGCGGCGGCGACTTCCCCCGTGCCTTCACCGGCGAGCAGCGCTCCCACCTCACCTGGGTCGACCACGCTTACACACTGCTGGCCGAGCGAGACCCCCAACTCACCGTCCTGGAGGTCACCAACCTCGACCCAGCCGAAACCCACCTGGCCATTCACGCCGCCCTGCGCCGAGTCAGCCAGACGGGCGACATCGTCTCGAGCCCGTGCACAGGACACCACGAACCCGCCGGGCCTCCTCCTACGCTGACCACGCCAGACCCCGTCCAGCCGCGCCGAGCCGAAACCGGAAGTCCACAACGATGACCACGCCAACCAGCCACCACGAGCCTGCCGCTCCCACCGAGCTGCTCAACGCCCTGCGCACCGCACGCACGGCCGGACCCGACGCACTCACCGCCACACTCGACGAACACGGGCTGCGCGCACTCGACGGTGGCCGCAACAACGACGTCTTCGCCTGGACCGCGGGCCCCACACCGATCTGCATCAAGCTCTACAAGAAGACCGATCGGCAGCGCGTCGAACGCGAATGGCACGGCCTCGCCCACGCTGCCGGCCTGGGCAGCGCGCCTGAGCAGCTGTGGCTCGACGAGGACTCCAAGCAGCCGGCCCTCGGCATGACGCTGCTGCCCGGTTCTCCGATCCTCGACGTCCTCGACCCGACGTCGGCTATCACGTCGCTGGCCGGCATCACCCGTGCCCTGCAGCGCGTCCCGCTGACAGAGCCGCTGACCAGCCTGGAGCGCGTCGACTCCATCGGCCACTACATCGCCCGGCTCACCGACGTCTGGCCCGGCCAGCTCGCCGACGCCGCCGACGACCCGCAGACACCGGACATGCTCGCCCTCCTGCGCCGATGGGAGAACAGCGGCGACGCCGACCTGCTCGCGCGACCCGCCCCCCGCGTCTACTCCCGCGGTGACGCGAACCTGCTCAACTGGCTCCACGACGGCGAGACCACCTACGTCACGGACTTCGAGTTCAGCGGCTACTCCGACATCGCCGTCGACGCCGCCGACCACGTCGAGCACATCAGCGCCCGCGCCATTCCCGACGAGATCTGGACCAACGCCGAAGCTGAGCTCGGCATCACACCGGGCAACCGAGCCCGATTCGAAGCCGCGCGCCGCACCATCGCGTTGCGCTGGCTCGCCGTGCTCTGGAAGCAGCGAACCCAGCGGATCGAAGAATTCATGGTGCTGCACGAACGGGTCCTGGTCCTCCAAAGCTAGATCACGACCGCCCATCAGCCGCCAGCAACCTCGTTACGGTTGCAGGGTCGCCTTCATCGACGCCCAGGATCGGCGCAAGCATGAACAGCTCTTGTTCCAGGTGCCGTCCTGGGTCAAGTCGTCGGGTCCAGCAACCGAGGTAGGCCCTCCCGGTGATCCGGGAAAGCCTACCTCGTCCTACATCAGTGCTCAGCGTTTGCCGAACACTGGGAACTCCGCCTCGATCGAGGACAAGTCGTCCAGGATCGCCGGTAGTCCGGACTGGTCAAGCCCGCCGATGCGGAAGGACAGCTTGTTGCCCGTAGCGTTCCCGTCGATGGCCTCGCCTGCGACTTCGACCTGGCCGGACTTCGCCACGGTGACGGTCAGCTCGAGCCACTCCTCCATCGACGTCAACCGGGCGACGCCGCCGAAGTCGTCGTAAGCCTTGGCCAGCTGCTCGCGGAAAGTCCGCAATTCATCGGCCCGCAACCCGGCGGGCACGCGCGCGGTGAACCCGCCTGCGGTGATCTCGACCGGGCTGAAAAGCCAGTTGCCGTCCCAGAAGTCGGTGGCCCCGGCGTGCATCCGGCCCAGTACTGTAATTACCAGCCGATCACCACCCCTCGCGCCGAGGGTCACCGAGGACAACTGATCGTTGTCGACATCACTCACTTCAAGATCACCGTCACCACGTCGCCCGAGTCGTTCAGGATAACCCTAACCCGGCCCGTCGAACCCGGGTTGGCGATCTCCGCCTCCACCACCGACGGTGGCACTCCCCGCGGCGCCGGGAAGTTGTGGTCGTAGAAATCCTTGTACTTCGCGGGGTCCTTGAGCTTGTCCCCCGCCGCCGCGACCCGAGCGTGGAACCTGGCCTCCAACTCGGCCATCACCTCAGGTGTGGACGGTGCCATGCGTTCCAGCGCGTGCTCGGAGAACCAACGGCCGCCGATCAACGCTCCGCCGCCGCCCTTGGGCAGGCACCACCCGGGTGCGTCCGCACCGAAGGTGAGCACGCCGTTGCGTGCCGAGTTCATGGCCGCGAAGCCCTCTTGGATCGTCCTGCGGGCGATGTTGCTCTCTTCGATGAACTTCCCGAGGCCACTGCCGATGCGCCACAGCGCCTTGCCGACCTCGAACGCTTTGACCGCGACCAGTCCCAGTGACGCGACGTCGATGGCGCCCATGATGCAGTTGACGATGCCCGGGTCGCTCAGGCACGCCTTGATCCCGCCGATGAACAGGTCGACCAGAATCTGGCCGCCGTTCTCGATGATCCAGTCGATGACGGTCTTGCCCGCCACCTCCTGGGCGTGCTTGTACTGGTCGACGAGCTCCTGCCCGCCCGCCTGCCGCAGCGCGGCCTCGTCCGCCGGGCTCAGGGGCCCGGTCTGCTCACCCCGCGCCAGCTTGTCGAGCCGCGCCTGCAGATCGGCGTTCGCCAGTGTTCGCGAGGCGAGGATCCTGGCATCCGCCGCCGCCTGCTCGGCCTCCTCCGCGTCCTTGCCTGCCGCGAGCGCTGCCGTCCGCGCCTGCGCGGCGTAGGTCCCGGCCTGGTCGGCCGACTGCTGCGCCCGGGCCGCGGAGGTACGGGCCTGGGTCGCCGAAGACGCGGCCGACTGGGCGGCCCGCTGGGCGCTCTGGGCCGCCGAGCGGGCCTGCTTCGCCGACTGGGCCGCGGCGTCAGCCGAGCGTTGCGCGTCGGCGGCGGACTGCCGCGCCTGGTCCGCGTAGGTCTTGGCCAGCTCGGCCTGTGTCCTGGCGTCCGCAGCCGCCCGCGTGGCCTCGTCCGCGGCGTTGTGCGCCCTAGCCGCAGCCCCGGCGGCCAGCGCGGCGTCGGCCCGGGCCTTCGCGGCGACGCCGGCCGCCTCCGCAACGTACCGGTGGACGTCGGCGGCGTGGATCGCCGTGTCGAGGTCACGCTGCTGAGCCGTGTACTGCTCGGTCTGGAGGAACTTCCCGAGGTAAGAGGCAGGACCGGCCAGCGCGGCTTCGGCAGCGGCCTTGACCTCAGGACCGCCCGCGGTCATCGCAGCGGTCACCGCGATCCGATCGTCGTGCTCTGCGGCGACGTACTGGCCGGCGCGGAGAAACTCCGCCACATCCGCCGGGGTGCCGCTGAGCGCTCGGTTGGCCGCCTCCTTGGTCGCCGGGCCGCCGTTGTTGAGCAGGAGCTGCACTGCCACCCGGTCGTCGTCGGCCTTGCCCTGATAATCCTTGGTACGTAGAAATTCCGCGACCTCGCCCGCGGTCCCGTCGAAGGCGCCGAGGGCCGCCCGCATCAGCCGGTTGTTGGACGTGGTATCGGAAATCGCGAGAGCACTGGACCGGTTGTCCTGCTCTGTGGCCGAATTCAGGCCGGTGTGCAGGAACTGGCGCACCTGCGCGTCATCCCCGCCGAGCGCTGACGCGGCTGCCGCCTGAGTCCAAGGGCCGCCGCTCCGCAGCAGCTGGACCGTTGCCTTACGAATGTCCAGGATCACGGTCTCCGGAGCTGTAGCCGGGTTCGCCGCCTCATCGAGCAACCGCTGCGTCTCCGCCGAACGGTCCGCGGCCTCGCCCGCCTTCCACTCACCCGCAGCCTTGCGGGTGTCCTCGGACTGCTTGGCCGCCTCAGCGTCCGCGATCGCCTGGTCCTTCTGGGCCTCCAGACGGGCCGCGTCCGCGGCACGGGACATCTTCTCCAGTTCAGCCGCCTGGGTGGCCGCCGTCGTCGCCGTGTCGGCCGCCGTCTTGGCCGCCGCCGCGTACCGGGATGCCGCTTCCGCGTCCTTCTTCGCCTGATCCGCCGCTGCTGCCGCCTGGTCGGCGGCCTTCGCTGCCGCCTCCGCGTGGGCCGCCGCCACGTTCGCCGCGTCACGGGCCTGACGAGCCGCCGCCGCCGCCCGGCCCGCCAAGGACTCCGCCGCGTTCGCCGCTCGGTTCGCGCGGGCCGCCGCCGCGCGGGCCGTTGCCGCCGCCTGCTCGGCCTGGCTCGCATTCGCTCCCGCCGAACGCGCATAGCCGGCAGCCTCGTCGGCCGCCGCGGCTGCCGCGTCCGCGTTGGAGCTGGCGCTGCGGGCCGCTCCCGCCGCGCGGCCCGAGGCATCTGCCGCCTGGCCCGCCGCGTTCGCCGCGTCCGCCGCCGCGCGGGCGCCTGCCGCCACGTTGCGAGCATCTACCGCTGCCTTGCGGGCTTCCGCCGCGTGGGTGCCGTCGGCTGCCGCGGCCGAAGCCGCCGAGTACGCCCGGGAACAAGCCTGCTCTGCCATCGACGCAGCCGTTGCGGCCTGAGCCGCGGCGTTCGCCGCCACCCGGGACGCGCGATTCGCCTCGGCCGCCGCGCCGATCGCGGTCTTCGCCGCGTCCGCCGCGCCACGCGCCGCGTTGGCCGCCCGGCTCGCCGCACCCGCGGCCTGCACCGACGAGTCACGCGCTGCCTGGGTCTCCTCCTTCGCCCGCTGCGCGGCCTCCTTCGCCCGCTGCGCCGCCGCGATCGCACGATCCGCCGCGTCCTGCGCCTGCTTGGTCTGCTCTAGGGCCTGGGCGCCGGCGACCCGGGCGAGATCGGCCAGGTGCGCAACCGACGTGATCTCCTGGTCCCGTTCCGCCGCCAGGGCGTATCCGGTCTCCAGGAACGCCTGGACGTCCTCGACGGTCCCGTCGAGCGCACGCTGCGCCGCCTTTTTGACCTCCGGGCCGCCGGTGGTCAGCAACTGGTTGACTTTGATCCGATCGTCGTCGTTCTGGGCCTGCTGCCGCCCGGAGCCGAGGAACGTGCGGATGTCGTCGTCGGTGCCGTCGAGCGCCTTCTGGCCCGCCACCTGGACCCAGTGCCCGCCGGTGGTGATGTACCGCGAAACCTGGGCCCGGTCGTCGTCGCGCCACGGCTGCTGCCAGCCGGTCGCCAGGAAGGTGTGCACGTCGGCCGCGGAGCCGCTGAGCGCCGTCTGCGCCGCCCGCCGAAGCCCCGACCCGGCCACCGTCAGCAACTGGCTGAGCTTGATCCGGTCGTCGTGCTCGGCCGCGACGGCCTTACCCGTGGTCAGGAAGGTGTGGACCTCAGCGTCCGAGCCCACCATGGCCGCGGCCGCCGCGTCCTTCGTGGCCGGGCCGCCTGCCTGCCACAGCGCAACGACCTGCGCGCGTTCGGCGGGCCCGGCGGGTTCCGCCGCCGACGCCGTCGTGGGCACCGTGACCGGCCCCGCTCCGATGGCGGCCACCAACGTGACCGCCAATGCCGTGCGCGCTCTCGCGCCGCCGAACGGCTTGTTGACTCGCATCCTGCCCAGACCTCCCGTGCGCACCGAAAAACTCACTGCCGCGGGGGGACGCCTGCGCGTCGGACCGGGCCCAGCGAGCCGCCGGTTTCCGCGCACGAAGAAAGAGCTTTCCCGCTCCTGGGTTCCGCCCTGGTCTCCCCCCAAAGCGGTCGAAAAGTAGCAGGAACCAGGAACCCCACGAAAGCCGCAATCGAGTAAGCAAGAGATTACAGTCAAGATCACCCTGGTGACCCGGGTCAGGTCGGCGGAAATTTCTTGACTGCGTGCCGGGTATCTGATTAGAGTCCGGTTCGAGTGTCCGCTCGGGGTCGGCCACGAACTCTTGATGCGTTGTCGCGGCGAATGCTCCGCCGCGACTCCGTCGTGCCATTTTTAACAGCAGGGGGAAGTCATGCGCTCTCACGCGCGTTTGTTCGCACTGGCCATAGCAGGTGCCGCGGCAGCCGTCGCCGTACCGGCCTTCAGCGCCTCGGCTGCGACCGGTTCCGCAGCGGACGACACGCCACCGTCCATCGTCGAGGACTACTCCTACCCGGACGCCGCGAAGATCCTTCAGGACCGCGCCCTGACCCTGATCAGCGGTGATGGGCACATCGTGCTCGCCGACTGCGGTCCGGCCGGCCTGCTCGAGGTGCACGCCTACAACTCCGCCGACCACAGCCGGGACCCCGGTCACTACTGCTTCAAGGTCTCCGGCCCAACCGGAGTCCTGCGCCTCGAGGTGCCGTTCGCCTACCAGGTGAAGGGCGACAACCACACCGTACAGGCGACCATCGAGATCAACGGCCAGAGCAGCACCGTCCCGGTGACCAAGAACGGCTGGACCGGGATCGGCGAAGGCGCCGGAACCGACCCCTCGACACTTCTGGAACTGCACGCTTCGGCCTGACCGGCACTCGAAGCACGACCCGGTACGGCGTTCACCAAGCTTCTTCGGAGTTCATTCACAGACCAGCATTCCTGCCGTTCCCGCGGGCGATTTTTCCAACCCCAAGGAACTGCCGCACGTGCCGGATACGTTCACGGCGCAATGTTCCCGACCGCAGCCACTTGAGTGGAAATCGCGATGTCGCTGGACAACGACACCCAAGCTAAGCAAGGATTCTCATGTCATCTCTGCGCTCCCGAGGCGTGCTCATCCCCGCGGTCATGGCGGCGGCGACCGCTGCGGGGCTCGTTCTCTCCACGCCAGCCCAGGCAATCAGCGGTGGCACAGCAGCACCCGACGGCACCTACGCGTTCACCGGCCGGCTGGATGTCGGCCAGCCCGGCATCGACGGGCGCGCCTGTAGCGCCACGTTGATCGACCCTTCCTGGATCATCACCACAAGTACCTGCTTCGCAGACACCTCACTTCATTCCGGTCCGCCGCCCAAACCCGCCACCGTTACGTTCAGCCGTGCCACCCCCACCTCCACTCGCGCGGTCCGCGGCGTGTCGTACCTGATCCCGCGGACCGACCGAAACGTGACGCTTGCCCTTCTCGACACCCCGGTCACCGGCATCACGCCGGCACCGCTCGGTTCCACTGGGCCAGTGGTCGGTGAGTCTCTGACCGGCGTCGGCTACGGCCGCACCAGCGACACCTGGCTACCGGAACAGGCGCGCATCGCGTCGTTCACGGTGAACGCCACGACCGGGACCACCGCGACGTTGACCGGCGCCAATGGCGTGGACACCTGCAAGGGCGACGCCGGTGGCCCCGCGCTGCGGCAGTCCGCGGCCAAGACCGAACTGGTCGCGGTACACAGCACATCCTGGCAGCACGGCTGCCTAACGGTCGGCGAGACCCGTCAGGGCAGTGTCGAGTCGCGGGTGGACGACCTCACCGGCTGGGTCCAGCAGCAGCTCGCGAGCACGCCGATCCGCAACGCCGACGGCCTGTGCATGGACCTCGGTGCCAACGACCCCGGCACCAAGGTGGTTACCACGACCTGCCGAGCGGGTAACACCAGTCAGCAGTGGCGCACGCTCCCGGACGGCACCATCCGCAACTACAACGGCCTGGCACTGGATATCGGTTCGAACGCCGAAGGCACCCCAGTGATCATCGCCACCGCCCGGCCCGGCAACACCAGCCAGCACTGGACCCGCCCCGACGGCACCATCCGCAATTACAACGGTCTGTGCGCGGATCTGGGTGCCAACGCGCCCGGCACCACCGTGGTCATCGCACCCTGCCGCGGTGGTGCCGCCAGCCAGCAATGGAGTGTCGGTGACCTGCACGAGGTCAGCGGCAAGATCCGCAACCACAATGGCTTGTGCGCGGACCTGTCCTCCAACAAGCCCGGCACCATCGTCGGCATGACCGCTTGCCGGCCGGCCGAATGGGCCAGCCAGCACTGGAGCGCGCCGATCGACGGCACGCTCCGCAACACCAACGGGCTGTGCATGGACCTCGGTGCCAATGACCCCGGCACCACCGTTGGCATGACCGCCTGCCAGGCCAGCAACCCTAGCCAGCAATGGCGTGTGATGGCCGACGGCACCATCCGCAACTACAACAGCCTCGTCATGGACCTCGGCTCCAACGCCGAAGGCACTCCGGTGATCATCGCTACCGCTCGGCCCGGCAACACCAGCCAGCAATGGACGTTAGGCGGCTAGAAACCAAGCTCGCATTGCGCGGGTACTGCCTGCTCCTCTGAACGGTTCCCGCGCGGAGCTAGCATTGACCGCGGTGTGCTAGACGAGGACGGACGTCCTGCGGCCGTGTTGCTGCTCCAGGTCTTGATCGAACTGTTGGACGACCTGACGGAGCATTTAGCCACTTCGGGCAGCGCACCACTGAAGCGACACCAGAGCTACATCCGGTATAAGATCATGAGGGTGTGGCATGCCGCGTCTGCTGTGGCCAGCGCTAGTCAGAGGTCATGAATAGCACAAATGGCCACGACCGGAGAGTGCAACTGGCCACAATAAGTGGCGATTTGCGGGGATTTTCATTAGCCGCTGATAGCCGTCACTATGATTCCGCTCTTCGCAATTAAGGACAACAGCCTGAGCTGGGCCTGTTAGTGGAGGCTGCATGGCCGCGATGGCACTCAGGTCGCGCGACAGGTTGCCTGGCCTTCGCATCGGCGAGGTCGTCGGGCGAGGTGGGCCACCCGCTGTGGCGCGGAGCTCTCGAGTGACGTAGGAGTAGTGGCATGGTGACCGCGGTGGTGTTCGATGTGGGCGAGACGTTGCTGGACGACTCGCGCGAGTGGGGTGCGTGGGCTGACTGGCTTGAGGTGCCCCGTCACACTTTCTCCACCGTGCTGGGGGCGGTCACCGCCGCTGGTCGGGATAACGCCGAGACCTTCCAGTACTTCCGGCCAGGCTTCGACCTCGGACGTGAACGCCAGCTACGCGAGGATGCCGGCCTGGGTGAGCGGATCGAGGAGTCCGACCTGTACCGGGATGTCCGGCCGGCGTTGGCCGAGCTGCGCGGGCGCGGTCTCTGGGTCGGGGTGGCCGGGAACCAGACCGCTCGTGCGGCCGAGTTGCTGCGTGCGTTGGACCTGCCGGTCGACCGGATCGCCACCTCGGGTGAGTGGGGTGTCGCCAAGCCCTCAGCGGACTTCTTTGCCCGCGTCGCGTCGATGGTGCCCGGTGGGCGCCCGGACGCGGCGGTGTACGTCGGGGATCACCGTGACAATGACATCGTCGCGGCGAAAGCAGCGGGGTTTCGTACGGCGTTGATCCGGCGTGGCCCGTGGGGTTACCTCTGGGCCGACGATCCGCTGGTCCGGCGGGACGCGGACTGGGTCATTGACTCCCTGCGTGACCTATCGGGGTTGCTGACCGCACCCTGACGGGCCGGTGGGGGCTCAGCGTGCGCGGGCCCAGGCGGCGAGGTCGAGCAGCTGGGAGCTGGGGGCGGGATGGGTGCGCAGCAGCGCCGACAGGGACCGGCGGACCTGCGGATGCGCCCGGGTGTGCTCCGGCGCGCTGCGGCGCGCGGCTTGCAGGCATAAGTAGGCGTCCTGGTGCCTGCCGAGGGTGAGCTGGGCGCGCGCGAGGTCGATGAAATAGTGGGAGCGGCGTTCGGCCGGCAGCTCGTCGGGTGGCTGCCAGGCCGCTGCGCGTTCGATGCCCGCAGGGTCTCGTGATTCGACGGCGACAGCCAGGTCGTGGATACGCAGGGAAGCCGGACCGAAGACGGTGCCGTGGTAGACGCCCTCGGGGACGACGGCGGCGGCGCGGCGGGCTTCGCGCAGGTGGTCAGCCGCTCGGTCGGGCTTGCCCGCCCGAGCGGCGACGACCGCGGCTCGCATGTGCAGGGCGCCGAACGCCGCCGAGGACGAGGCGGTATCCAGGGCGGGCAGCTGGTCGGCGGCGAGTTCGAGGGCACGGGCGGCGGCGCCGAGATCGCCGGTGGCGAAGAACGTCTCGGTGCGCACGTAGGCTACCGCTGCCACCAGGAGCGGGTCTTCGGCGCGCTGGGCGGCAGAGCGCATCAGGTCGATCAGCCGCGCGGAAAGATCCAGGTAACCGAACTTGAACGCGATCCCGTCCGCTGCCCGCAGTGCGAGAGTCAGCAGCGTGGCGGCATGGCGGCGATCGGTGGCGTCGCCACGCTGGCCGGCGCGGGCGATTTCGGCGATGAGGCCGGGCAGGCGGTAGGCCAGGCTCCGGTAGCGGGACTGCAGCCGGTCGTCGCTGGCGAGAACGATCTCGCCGCGCAGGTTGGCCGGGGTTCTCGTCGATCCGTCGTCGGGCAGGTCCAGCCGGTCCAGAGCGCGGCGCAGACGCGGGATGGCGGCGTGGATGACATCGACATCGGCCGCTGGTGCGAGGCCGTCCGTGTCTCGTAGGAGGGGTGCTGGACCGTCGGGCTCGGGGCTGGTCTGCACTCGCTCCGTGGCCTCGGCGTGGCGGACGGCCGTCTCGGGTCGTCGGGTGGTGCGGTGCAGCAGGTTGTCCAGTTCGCCGAGGGACACCCCTAGTGCGTCGGCGAGGCCGTGCCGCTGCCAGGGTTTCGGGGATTGGACTCCGCGCTCCCACCGTCCGATCGTGCTGCGCTCGACCTTCAGGGCTGCGGCGAAAGTTTCCTGGGTGTGCCCAGCGGCTTCGCGGGCGGCGGCCAGCGGGGTGAGCGCTCGTGTTCCCATCGCCCGTCCCTCCCTCCGGCCCCTATTCGCGTACAGTACCCGCCTGTTTCCGCAGCGTATGCCCCGTGTCACCCCCGCCCATCCCTGACGGCCGGTCTGTACCCGCACGGTCAAGGACCACGTCAGGCGCAGTTACTCCACCTGCCATCCATTCGGATCCATTTCGACGGCATGAATGACCAAAACGTAGAGGTCAGAGGCTATGCCGCCTCACGGACGCCCCGTATGCGCCCCACCGCCGCTCTGGTGATCGACACGGGCCGCGCCGTTGACTGGGTCCATGGCCTGCGGTGATCGCCTCCGACCGGTCACCGCAGGCCATACCAGACCGGGCCTCAACCTCGAGGGAAAGCGAGCTGTTCCGGTGGAGATGCACGACGCGATACCCAGCCGAGCCCTGGCGGTGATCAGCCGGCCAAGCGTGGCGCCACCTCTCCTCATGCTGCACAAGGCCACTGTCGAACACTCGATCGCACCAGGACATCGCAGCGGCAACTTGGCCTCCCGGTTGTACATCTTGTGGTGGGAGAACGCCCGTGCCCACTGATACCTCGTCTCCAGCTACTCCACGATGGCCGACCCCCAGCCCTCTCGACGACGTCAATCCCAACATCGCCCGGACCTACGACTGGGCAGCAGGCGGCGATTTCAACACCGCGATCGACCGGGAATTCGGCGAACAGGTCAGTCTCGTTCTGCCCGTCGACCTCGTGGTCCGCCGCAACCTCACCTTCATTGCCGAGACACTGCACCACGCCTTCGACAATGGTGTGCGGCAGATCCTGGACCTGGGGTGCGGAATGCCCACCGGACCTGCCTGTCACCACCGCACGGCAGGACTCCCCGGACTCAGCGCGGTGTTCGTCGACTACGACCCCGTGGTCACCAACGCCTGCATCGCCACGCTGGAGGAACACCCCGATCCGAGCAGCGCGGTGCTCCACGCGGACCTTCGTGATCCCGACGCGGTCCTGTACAGCCCGCAAGTACGCGCGATCCTCGACCTGTCGCAGCCAGTGCTCGTGCTGGCCGCCGCAGTCCTGCACCACGTCCCCGACGAGCACTCGCCGGGCAACGTCCTCGCACGCTACCGCGACCGCGTGGCCCCCGGCAGCTACCTCGCGCTCTCCCACGTGACCGACCCCGGCGAGCCCGGGGACCGCCTGCGCCTGTCCGCCGCGAGGCGTCTGTTCCGCGACGCCGGCCACCCACTCCATCCCCGCATCGCTCTGGTCCTCAACGGTTGGCTGGCCGGACTTGATCCTGTACCGGTCGGCCAGCACGATCCCTTCCTGCACTTCGCCGCCGCCCGCATCCCAGCGCCTCAGGCCGCACGGTGACCAGCCCGGCGGCCAGAGCCGCCACCGCACGCGGACCACGTCGGCGGCTGCCCCCGCCGGGCCTGGCGGCCCGCTACGAGGCGGGTGCTTCGCTGAGGGAGCTGGCCTGCAGCTACCACATGTCCGTACGGACCGTTCGCGCTCTGCTGGTCGCCGCCGGAGTACGCATTCGCCCGCCCGGCCGCAGGACACGAACCGGGTCCGCCGGTACCTCGACGGCAACCGGCGGCCTCCCGCCCCGGAAGCGAGCCATGAAGCCCGCATCGGCGACCGTTCACCCGCTCCACCCCGGCGCGCCCGAACCCCACCTTGCAGCGGACGTCTCGATGTGGCCGTCGATCGACGTCGACGTCCCGCGCAGGCCGTGGACCCCGCCTCCTCTGGCGAGAGCCACACCCGGCCAGCCGTGCGTCGGGTTCACCACACCGGACCTGATCCACACGATCGACGACCGGCCCGTGCCTACCTGGACCGGCCAGTACACAGCGGCCATGACCCGGTGCGCCCGCGTGGGTCTCGTCGACGCGCCCGTTCCTTCCGGCGCGCTCCCGTGCCCTGACTGCGCACCAACGCTGGCCCCGGCTCCTGCTCCGTCCCTCGCACGGGCGGCCGGAGACAGGCCGGAACTGCCCGAGGTCCACGGCCGACAACATTCCCGCCCGCCGACTGTGGAAGCGCCATGACCAGTACCCCTTACGCGTTAGGCCCGCTTGTCGCTGTGTACGGCCTCGTCGGGCACGACGATCGTCTTCTGGTCCTCAGCGATCCGGGCGCCGCCACGCACCGGCTGCCGGGCGGCCTCGTACGACCCGATGAAGCTGCCGAAGACGCGTTACGGCGTCTTGTCGGCGAACAGGCCGGTAACCCGGTGGCGCACTGGGACTTTTCCGCTCTCGTGGAATTGCGCGGCGATCGCGGGAGCGCCACTCCCCCGGTGTTCGAGCTGGCGCTGCTGTTCGACGTGACCCTCACCGATGCCGGTGCGATCAAGGCCGGTCGCGGCGAAGCACGCTGGGTCACCGACGCCGAACTCGGCCAGCTCGACCTCCGGCCCGCCCGGCTGCACGACCGGATGCGTCGCGATGGCCTCACCGGCGACGGCCACCCGTGGTGGCCTGACTGTTCCTGACCGGACTTCGACCGCCCTCCGCTCGGCGCGCCCGTGTCGCCACGACCCCATCGAAGGAACCATGTCCTCGGCACCCGATCTCACCGCCGCGCTGCCGGTAGCCCACGCCGCGATCGACCTCGCGGTCGAGCACGTGCTCAGCCACCCACCCCGCGCGATCCGGTACAAGGGCGACCGCACCCCGGTCTCCGAAGTGGACGAAAGCGTCGAGCAGCTTGTCCGCCAGCGGCTCACTATCCGCGCGCATCACGACATCGGGTTCGTGGGCGAAGAGACTGGACCGTTCGGCAACCGGGACACCTACTGGGTGCTCGATCCCATCGACGGCACGATCAACCACCACCACGCCAACCCCCTGTGCGCGATCGCGCTCGGCCTGATCCACCAGGACCAGCCTGTCCTCGGCGTCACCGCGTTGCCCTTCCTCGGCCACCGCTACTGGGCGGCCCACGGCCACGGCGCCCACCGCGACGACGGCCCGGTCAGCGCCTCATCTTCCGCCGCGCTGAACACGGCCCTGGTCGGGCTCAGCGACTACGGCAGCGGCCCCGACGATGGACTGCGCGACGTGCTGTGCGCCGCGGTCGACCACGAACTCACCGCCCGAGCGCAAGGGCTGCGCCGGTACGGATCCTCGGCGCTGGACCTGGTCTGGGTCGCCGACGGCACCCTGGATGCCTGCGTGCTGCTCGGCAACCACACCTGGGACACCGCGGCCGGCGCGGTCATCGCCCGCGAGGCCGGTGCCCTGGTCCTCGACGCCGACGGCAGCCCGCACACGACCAGGTCGCGCTGCGCGATCGCGATGACGCCGAAGCTACGCGACGACATGCTGCCGCTCATGCGGGTACTGCGAGGCAGCCGCTTCTGGCCCGATCACGACGCACCCGACGCCGTCGAACAGCCCACCGCACCTGCCGGTCCTGGAGGTTCCATGACCAGGACACGACCGTGGTAACCGTGCCTGCTCAGCGCTGCTCGTCCGGCCTACCGCAGCCTGCTTCGCGCCAGGCCGGCGACTGTTCACCCGGTCCCGCCAGCCACGATGTGCTCACGCGATACCTGCCCAGCCTTGGAGACCTGCCTGCCCCGGAACTCCTGGGCCTCGACGCAGAGCGTGCTGCCGCACTCAAGGTCGCCCTGCAGCATCACCACCGCACCGACGAGGAGCACCTCGCGCTCCTGAATCGGGTCTTGCGGGCACTTCGCCGCATCTGAGAAGAACGGGTTCCCGTGACTGCATACGACATCCACCATGAAGCTCTCGAGGCGAGCAGCGCGGTCACGTCGCGGCCTCGCTCGGGGAAGGTTCACCGGCGACTCCGCGAGCAGCGATTCTGGACAGCGCTGCCACCGGTGAACGCGTGCTATCCGCACGTGGCCCGGGTGGAGGTCGCGATCTCCGACCCCGGTGACCGGGTCCGGACATGGCTGGCCGACCGCGAGGCCGCCGAAAAGCTGGTAAGAATCGCACCTCAGACCACGACTGCGCTCCATCGGAGGCACCTGTTCACATCCCGGGTGATCGAGCACGCCCTGTCGCTGGGCATCACGCAGTTCCTGGAGCTGGGGTCCGGAGACCCGCACATCAGCGCCGCGCACGCCACCGTCAGCCGAGCCCAGACCCACCCCGCGCCAACGATCGTGCTCGTCGACCACGACCCCATCGTCTACGCGCGCGCATGGGCAGATGAACAAGAGCGGCCCGAGCAGTGGCGGCGGTCCACGTTCGTGGAGGGCAACGTCTTCGCGATCGGCGCAATGCTCAACAGCCTGACCGCACAAGGGCTACTGGATCCCAGCCAGCGGGTGTGTGTTCTCGCGGTCGACATCCTGCACTTCGCCGAGCCCGAGATCGACATCCGCACCGTCCCGCGACGCCTCGCCCGCCGCCTCGCCCCCGGCAGCCTGTTCGCCGCGACGCATCTGACCGCCGAGCCCCTCCCCGCACCCGCGAGCACCACCACCCGGACCAGGCTGCGCACAACCACGACCGAATGGTGCCGGGCACATCACCGGTGCGCCCGTCCGTACCCGCGCCCTCGGAGCCATGCCGACTTCACCGGCCTGTTCACCGGCCTCGACCTGCTGGCCCCAGGCATCACCACCCCCGGGCACTGGCCCGCACCCGACAACACCCACCGGCCTCGGGCGCCCTACACCCTGGCCGCCGTCGGCCGCGTCCGTACCCCGCTGTCGAGCCAGACATCTCCTGACCCCCGCAGGCGAGCACACGAAGGCTGAACCCGGCTCCCCGAACTCCCGCAGCCCCGGCGCCGACCGGGTGTCGCGGGACCGGTGCACCCAGCACGGCCGAGCCCGCACCACCAGGTCCGGATCAGTCCCCGGCACCGCCGCAACCACATCGCCGTGAACGAGCAACAACACGGCAGCTCAGACTGTCCCACTACCCAGGAATGAACAGGAGCGAATGACATGACAGCGAGCAACACGTTGAGGGGAAAGCGCATCACCGGGCAAGCCCGGAGCCAGATGGCCGCAGACCTGAAGAGGCAATACGAAAAGGGTGCCAGTATCCGCGTGCTGGCCCAAGCCACCGACCGCTCGTACGGCTTCATACATCAGGTCTTGCGGGAGTCCGGCGTGGTGCTGCGCGGGCGTGGCGGCGACGTTCGAAGGAAAATCTCCGTCTCATAGGCCGGAACCCTGCTTGACGGGTGTGACTACAGGCGCTAATCGGCATCGCGGTCACAGCGCGACCTGGCAATCTCTTCGAACGACAGGTAACGGCTGGCACCAAAAACAGGTGATAGTTTGCACGGGACGGGGAAGCTCCTCGCTCGATTGCGCTGCCCGGAACGGAGAGGACATCGCTGCCGGCCGCACGAACTCTGCCGCAGCGGGCGTGTGACAGTCCGCGATGGCGATCAGGTCGGCGTCGGTGCTGGTCGGTGGGCGTCCGTTTGGTCAGGTTGGTTTGCGGACGAGGCCGGTGTAGGAGGTGACGGTGAGGGTGGCCAGTGCCCATAGGGCCGCTTGCAGTACCCAGAGCGCGGCGAGGATGGCCTGTCCGCGTCCGGGTTCGGTGTCGATGTCGCATCGGGTGCGGACGCCGGTGGCGCCCAGGGGCAGGCCGCGCATCCCAACACCCCGCCGAGCCGATGAGCCTTGGCAGGCCGCGCTTTTGCCCGCACATGAAGATCGTGAGCGGTGAAGGTCTCTAACACAGTTGTTGGCGCCTCTTCGCAGATACGTCCTGTGCCAAGGCTCAACCGCGCGGCCTGGCCCGCGCGGCCAGCTCAGATCAGGAGTTCGTAGACGGCACGGTGTTTGCCCGATCCTTTGTAGTCACTGACCTGCCCAACTTCCGGGTGGCGTCTGGGACTCCCCGTCCGAGGGGAGCACACATCTCACTGTCGCTTCTCGCTGGAAGTGGCGGAGGATCATCCCCGCGTCCGCGGGGAGCACTTGTATGCCGATGCCGCGCGTCGGCTGTCCGACGGATCATCCCCGCGTCCGCGGGGAGCACTCTTCGTCGGGCTCCGTGCTGGCGGCGGCGTTCGGATCATCCCCGCGTCCGCGGGGAGCACCACAGCTCCAGCGTCGGCCCGCGCTCCACGGTCGGATCATCCCCGCGTCCGCGGGGAGCACGCCACGACACCACCACCGGAGGGTGGTAACCCCGGATCATCCCCGCGTCCGCGGGGAGCACGCTGGTCATGGCGGGCCTTCCTAGTCGACGTTCGGATCATCCCCGTGTCCGCGGGGAGCACGGGTCGGAGGCAACTTCGGCCTGATCGATGGCCGGATCATCCCCGCGTCCGCGGGGAGCACGGCCCCGTCAAGGCCCGCAGGTACCATTTAGCCGGATCATCCCCGCGTCCGCGGGGAGCACACGGTGAGCGTGCCCCACAGCGCGGCCAGTCCCGGATCATCCCCGCGTCCGCGGGGAGCACGATCGAGAGGTGGTGCGGACCACTGGTCCCCCCGGATCATCCCCGCGTCCGCGGGGAGCACTGCAACATGATCGGTTCCTACGCCGACCTCGACGGATCATCCCCGCGTCCGCGGGGAGCACGCACGTCACCGAGCTGCCCACCGGCGAACTCGCGGATCATCCCCGCGTCCGCGGGGAGCACCCTGTGGTCAGGCTCCAGTCCCGCACGAACTGCGGATCATCCCCGCGTCCGCGGGGAGCACGAGGTCGTGGAGGGGGTGGGTGGGGTCGTCGGCGGATCATCCCCGCGTCCGCGGGGAGCACGACGAGATTCGCGCGTGCCTCGAAGACGTCGACGGATCATCCCCGCGTCCGCGGGGAGCACGGCGCTGGACACCGCGCGCGCCTATCACCGGCGGATCATCCCCGCGTCCGCGGGGAGCACACTTGTTGACCTGCAGTGATACGCGGGACATGCCGCTTTTTGCTTCGGTTTCGTCACGCGACACTGAATACGTTCAGTCCTTTTTGCGAAATTTGCGGCGTGTGTTGCGCCGCTTCCAGACAGCCTCATCACGGGTCGTTGCGCCTTCGGGAGCTTCTCCGGCCGGTGTTGTGTTGTTGCACCTGCGGGTCTTTCCTGGCACGTAGTCAGGCGCGGTCTGTCGGCGCATCAGGGTGATGCCGTCGAAGTCGACGGGTGTCCAGTCGTGTCCGTGCACCTGAAACTCGAGCCGCTGCTCACCCTGCGTGGCGTACACCATCAGGGCGCGGCCGTCAGCCACGTACTCGACGATTCTGTCCCACATGAGTTCGCGTACTCGGGCTGATACGAACCCGACGTATACGCCGGGGCTGATTTCGAGCAGCCATCGGGTCAGGTGCCCGCGAAGACCTGGCGGTACTGCGGTGAGAACGATGACGGTCACGACTCGTCTCCGTAGGACACTCCGCCTGAAACAGGTTCCTGCCGTTCATCCCACAGTGATGCGATCGCGTCGATTTCGAAGTACTCGAAAGTGTTCGTGTCGTCGGAATCTTCGCCAAGGAGAAGGAGCTGGATGTCATGGGCGCATCGCTGCAAGAGCTTGCCTTCGTGGAGTGCGTCGCGCATCTGGCGCCTGGTTTCGCCGGCGACGTCGAGGCTCGACCCGGCGGCGATTTCGAAGGCCGCGGGGATCGTGATGTCGGCCTTGTACAGGTCCGCGATGTCATAGACGAACGAGCGGTGATGTCCTGTGTGGACGAACCCGAGGGCCGGCGAGCAGCCGAGTGCGACGATCACGGAGTGGACGACCCCGTACAACGCTGCGTTCGCCGCGGACAAGGCCTGGTTGATCGGATCGCTGTTGTCCCAGTCTGCCCGGTCGTAGCTTCGACCGGTCCACTCGACTCCTGTCCGTTCCGCATGTTCCCGATAGATTCTGCGCACCCGCGTACCTTCGCGACCGCGGAGCTGCTGCATGGTCAGCTCCGATACGTTTTCGTCGGGAAACCGCATCTCGTACATCGTTCGCGCGATCCGCAACCGAGAGCGTGAGTTGCTGACCGCTTCGGCCTGCGCCTGCACCAGGCGCGATGTGCGGGCCAGTGATGCGCCGTGGGCGTAATACCGGACGCCACGTTCACCGACCCACACCACCGTGGATCCGCTGTCGGACATGAGCGCGATCGCCTGGTGGGTGATGGTCGTGCCGGGTCCCAGCAGCAGGACCCCCACCGCCGCGGCCGGGATGTGCACGGTGCCGCGTTCGTCCGTGGCGGTAATGGCGTTGCTGTCCCGGTTGATGACACAGCGGTCCAGGTACACGAACGAGATCCGGTCTGCCGCCCGCACGAGCTCCTTCGGGGACGTGGGCCGGCGACCGACGGTGCTCACGACATTCCGTTCGCAGCAGGGCGGGCCAGCGTCAGCAGGCCACAGCCGTAAGACTTGGCCCGGCCGATCCCGAACGTCAGCGACCGCTGCATCGCCGGAATGTCGAGGATCTCCAGGTGGCCTTCGAAGGTCGCGGTCGAGATGGTGACCTGTGTACCGCCCCGTCCGAAGCGGCGGACGTTGCGGTCGATCACGGCCAGGTCTGGTTCGGCCGGGTCAGCTGGGCTGGGAACGATGCGGAATCCGAGGCGTTCGGCGCGGGCGAGCAGCCATTGCTGTTGCTGGGCGACGGTCACGTGGCCGAGGGGTTTGGTGTCGCTCCAGCCGTCGCAGCGTCCGGATCGGACTGGGTTGGCGGTGAGCCGGAACTGCCAGCGCTGGCCTGCGCGCAGACTGCCCAGCATTCCGTCGTAGGCGGCGGTCTGCCAGGTCTGGATGGTCGGCCAGCCAGCCTGCTCGACGAGGTGCGTGAGATCCGGCTTGTCCGGGCTCGTGATGAACAAGAGCACCCGGTGGGAGCCATGCGTGTCGACCCGCCACAGCACTCGTCCGTCGTCGGTGGGACGTGCATCGGGGAATGCGGCGAACACGGCTGCGTGCATGGCCTGCGGGGAGGACAGCAGCTTCTGCGCTCCTCGGCGCCGTGGGTTGATCTGCATTTTCGTCAGGAACACGCCTCGCCTCCCAGCAAGCTCATCGGGTCGTGCTCGGGCGGCGACTCGGCCGTGCCGTGCGGGTTGGTGACGTCCACGATGTCGCGCACAATCGGCCGCCAGGCGTACTGGCGCCGGTTGGGGTCGAAACTCACCGGGGTGTCCCGAATGGATTCGGTCGCGACCTCGCCGGGATCGGCATCGCGTACGGTGGCGAGCTGGACTACCCGGTCACGGCGCTGCTTCTGAACGCGGGTGCTCGCCAGCCACGGCCAGGTCACGAGTGCCTCGTCCAGTGACACGTCCGAGACACCCAGCGCGAGCGGGCCGGCAGGCGGGCAGGAACGGCGTCCGAGATACAGCGGGAACTCCGGTCCCCGCACCGCCCCGTCCAGGCTCTCGACGATCGAGCGGTCGCCTTCCACCACGGCCAGGAAGACGGCGTCGGCGAGGTAGTAGCGAGCCGAGAGCGGCAGCGACTGCCACGTCAAGGTGCCGGCACGGTCATAGCGGGGACGTTGCGCGGTCTGGAAGTCACGCATCAGCTCCCCCGGCTGATCGATCCGCACACCGAGCCGCAGGTGCAGCAGGTCTTCCAGCGGATCGGTGCGGCGGATTCCGAGGGCGGCTGCGAGCAGTCCGATGACCCCGCTCTTGGTGGGGGCAGTCTCGGTGGTGCGGCGGACGAAACGGCTTCCCACGCCCCAGGACTGCATCGGGCCGGCCAACCGCAGGGCGACGACGCTCACGACGGCTCCGTGAGCCGTGCCGCGACGAGTGCACCGAGTTCGGTCACCAGCTCCGGCAACGCAACCTTCGTGCCCAGGTCGTCGAGCGCGGCAGTGTCGGCACCGACCCGGGTCACCCAGGCCGCTACGGGCTCCTCGGCATAGCTGGATGCGATCTCCCGGGCCTCGTCGCGCAGCGCTTCCGCAGCGGCCTTGATCCGGCCGCCCTTCTCCAGCTCACGGACCGGGTTCTCGAACGCGCCGACCAGGTTGATCGGCTGGCGGTCACGAACCTGCACGACGACCGCTTCTGGCAGGGTGCGATTGGCGAAGGTGTTCTGTTTCCCGGTCGGCATCGACCGCACGAACGCCTCGACGAACGCGTCCACCGCGCGGCGTGTCGCGTCGAGGTCGCCGAGGTTGTCGAGCAGGCGGTTGGCGTCGACGGTGGCGTATCGGTAGAGGGTGGAGGAGTTGAATTCGACGGTGCCGATCATGCCCGCACCGGTCTCGTCCTCGGTGTTGCGGTCGTCGACCGCGGTGAAGTAGTCGAATTCCGTTTCCACGGCGTGCACGGACAGTGCGTGCGCGACCTGGGCTGCGGCGTCCACGTTGATGTCGGCCTGGTCGGCGACCATACGGCCGAATAGGGCCACGTCAACGGAGTGGTCGCGATCGGCGAGGTCCTTGACCTTCGCCGCCTTCAGCGCCTTCGCCACATCGTCGGCGCCGGCGGCCTGGATCGCGGCGTCGGCCAGGTTCTGGATCTGGCGTGTGCTGAGGAAGACGAGGTAACCGGCTTCCTCGGCCGCGGTCTTGTCCTTGCCGGTCTTCTTCGGCGCCTTCACCTCGATGCCGACCGCGCGGAACGTCTCCGCCGCGAGCTGACCAGCCCGTGCCTCCAGTTCTGGTGCTCGCGTGGTGATCTCGGAGGCCAGCAGTTCGACGATGCGTTTGGTGCGCACGCCCAGCTCGGAGCTGTCGAGGTGATCGCGGAACGCGACGCGGGTGGCGCGTTTCCACGCCTGGCTGGACACCCGGGCCCGGAGGACGCCGCCGTAGGTGGCCGTCTTCGGGCTGCCGGTGTCGTCGCGGTTGAGGTTGCTCGGCGGCACGGTCTGCAGGATGTGGATGTCGATCAGGGTGCGGTGCACGAATGCCTCATTTCTCAGGGTCGGTCGATGCGGCGGCCGGTTCGGGGTCGTCGTCCTGCGGGGTGTTATTGCGGTAGAACGCGCGGCCCCACGCCAGCCGCACGGCCGGTGCGCCCCCGGGCGCGACCAGCCGCGCCAGGTCATCAGCGAGCAGGGCGTAGTCGAGGCCCTGACGCTCGGTGCGCAGCAGGGAGATCAAGCCGCGGAGGTGGGTGAGGACTTCCGCGATCGATCCGGCGGTCGCGGCGGCCATGAACCGCCGGGTCACCGCGTCCTCGCTGCGCTGTCCGCTGGAGCGCAGCCGTGCCATCGCGGATCCGAAGGAGGTCCCTGGCACGTGTGCGGGGGCGGCGGAAGACTGCTGGTGCAAGGCATACAGGGTGAGCGCGGCGTGCGCGGCCTGCTCGGCCCAGTTCGGCTCATCTCCCTGCCAGGACAGGCTCTCCGGCACCGACCCGACGGTGAGAGCCCAGATCTCGGGGACGCTCCCGGCTGGCTTACCCAAGCCGCGCCGCAGCCGCGCAAGGTCGGCCCGCGCGGCCGGCGAACCGCGGAGATAGTCCCGCTGCAGCCGGTCGATCCGGCCGTCCAGGGCCCGGCCGAGCGGCCCCAGCCGCCGCGGGCGCTGCGCTGCCGCCGACGAGCCGTTGTCGGGCACGTCGGTCGATGTCGTTGTCATCCAGCCACCTCCACGGGAGCCTTCGCCTCGATGTAAGCCAGCGGCAGGACGCCGCGAAGCGCGTTGTTGAACCACACCTCGGCCAAGGGCACGTTCACCAGGCGCTGATTCACCGGCCGGCCCGTCCACGCCGCCGTCGGGGCACCCGCGACCAGCTCGTCTCTGATCGGCCAGCACGCAGCACGGACGGTGCGCTGCCACCCTGAGCGAGCCTCGACGAGATCGCAGCCGGGCCGCAGGCCGGCCAGCCACGTCCGGTACGGCTGCTCGAGGGCGGCGTACAACCGTTCCTGCGCCGCAGCACCCGCGCCGGATTGCGGTGGGGCGCCGGCTGCCTGAGCCAGGTTCTCCGCCAGCCGCCACACACAGCTCGCGGCCGAGTTGGCGTCGGTGACCGCGCCGTCCGCCGTCCGCCCCGCAGCGGGCCGGCCCTGCCGCAACAGCACCGCAGGCAGCGGCAGCAGGTCGTCGAGGATCTCCGCGCACGTCGCGTTCTGCGCGCCGTACTCCATCCCGTGCACCCGCAGCCGGACGACAAAAGTGTCCGGCAGGTGACCTTCCTCGATCAGCTCGCTCAGCCACTGCAGCACGCCGGGCGCCAGTAGCCGTGCCGGGTCACCGCCGGTGCTCAGGCGCGGCGAGATCGACGGCAGGAGCGCCGCGAGGCCTCGCCACACCGACCGGCTCGGGTCGTGGCGGCGCGGCATGTACACCGGGTGCCCGGCCTTTTTGCTCTGCGGCTCGCTGTAGCGCCACGCGGTATGCGGTTCGACGTTCTGCCGATTCTGCGGCGCCATCCGATCACCGTTGGCCAGGACCACCCCCGTCACACCGTCACGGCTCCCCTGCAGCCGGACCCGGCGGGTCTGCCAGGTGTAGCACTGGATAGCCCCAGCCACCGGCCGCTCCTCGGCCCAGGCGGCGCCGTCCGGATCGCACTCCCAGGGCGGCACATCTGCGGCTCCGCCGACGCGCACATAGGTCTCCGCATCACGGGCGATGAGGTTCAACAGCAAGGTCTCCCGGATGTCGGCGCCTTGGGCCAGCACGCCACCGATCTGGCCGGACCAGCCCGGCCCGATCGGGTATCCCTTGCCGTTCTTGACCTGCCGGTCGCCCACCGCACCGGACTTGATCCCCGACGGGTCGAACGCCTGCACATGCACCAGCCACCGCGCCGCCTCGGCCGCGGTGATCCGGGCGAGACTGGCCGCCGAGCGTGTGGTGAACAGCGGTTCGCCGTTCGGGACGTCCGCGACGATCTTCTCCAACCCGGACACCTCGTCCTTCGCCGTCCGCAGCCCGGCCACCTGAAAGAACGGGACCCCAGCGTCGAACAAGTCGAACCGATCCCGCACCCGATCGGCATAGGCGTGCACCCGTTCCATCGGCAACGCCGGCTGCTCCCACAACGCTGCCCAGGCCGGCTGATCCGCCGGGCCGTCGAGGGCGCGGTGCAGGAACGCGACCAACAGCCGGGTGATCGCGAACGCCTGCGTCGGCACCTCACCACCGATCACCGACAGCGCATGCGACTGCTCGAACACCTCGAGGATCGAGACATCCCTCTCCTGCCCATCGCCGGTGAGCACAGTGATCCACGGTTCGTCCAGCAGATTGAAACCACTCGAAGCCCGCCCACTAGCCATCATCCTCATTGATACATCTCCGTTGTCAGAGCCAGCAACGCAATGGATACTCCACGGTCAGGACCACCGTCAGGCAAACACACGAACACCAAATCAGCAGAGGACCCGGTTCAACCACACAGCGCACCGCACAAACCCAAATCTCCACACAAGCAGAGCAGGAACCAACGTCACGATCACCCAAACTGGATTCATCCCATGCACAACAGCCCGGGCTGCAACGAATAGCGAGGCGGAGGGCAAAAAGGCCACCCCGGCCGCCACGGACAAAATCGTCAACGATCTGCTGGTGAACAGACATTCACACTGGCACGTACCGGGTTGCGGACGCAGCTGCGCAACACCGTCCTGATCTACACTGGCCATCGTCTTCCCCTGTCGCCGTATCGGACTGCACACGGGAAGAAGGGCGGCCTCGTTCCAGCGAGGCCGCCCACCTCACGGTGGACGTCCCGCCCTTCTCCATCCCCGCCTGACGCGGGGACCACGAGCACCATCGGCCGACGCCCAGCATTCGGCCCGGGTCACCCCTGTCCTCGCCCACAGGGAACAGCCGCCCGCGTGCGAGACGATGCTAGCACTAGCATTCGGCCCTTTGATTTTGATCGCCGTATGCGGCGCCATACTAACCTGCCTGCGGAAACGCCGAGGCAGGCGAGTGTCCTGGTTAGTTGGCACGGTCGAGCACCTCCAGTCCTCGTTCCGGGGTGTAGCGGACCCGGCGGTCGGTGATCTGGCCGTATCCGTCACGGTCGACGATCAGGGCGGGCTGGCAGTAGATGAGCGGCGAGTCCTCCCAGGCCGGCGGGGTAACCTGCCACAACTGCTCCTCGGCCTCGGCATTGCTGAACGTCAGTGGCAGCCGCAGCACGCACGACGCCATCGCCTCCGCAACCGTCTCCGGTGGAGTGTTCGCCCGGGGAATCGACAGCCGGCCGTATCCGTCCGCGAGCCAGCCCGGCGTATGCCAGTCGCCCGATCCGTCGTCGCAGACCACCAGGACTTCCAGACTCGGCGCACCGTCCCGTACTTGCCCGCGGCCTTCCTGTGTGTCGTCGACTTCACCCACTCCGGCCGAGACCCAGCCGCTGATCGCCTTGCCCGGCGGGCTCGGGTTCGCGATCTGGAATGTCTCCGCTCTGCTCTCGCGTCGCGCCGCGCGATCCTGCGCCAACTGCCGGGCGGCGTTCATCGCGTCCTGCCATCGGTCGGGGCCCACGGGTTCGGCCATGTAGGCGCGCTGGACGAGGGGCGCGATTTCGTCGGGAAGCCGGATGCCCGTGCCGAACCGTTCTCGCAGCACAGCGGCGGCGCGCAGCAGGGTGTGCGCGGAATAGACGTACCGCTGAGCTGCCTGCTCCAACTCCGGCGGATCCTGGGTGAAGTCCGCACCCGCCACGAATACCCGAGCCGTCTGCAGTTGAGCCGGCCGATCGGACTGGTTTTCACCGCGCTGGTGTCGGTGCAGCCGCCCAATTCGTTGCAGGACCAGGTCAAGCGGAGCGAGGTCAGTGATCAGCAGGTCGAAATCGACGTCCAGGGACTGCTCCACCACCTGCGACGCGACGACGATGTGCCGGTGCGGCCGCCCGAGCGCACGGTCCGGCGGGCCGAAACTGTCCAGCAGCGCCTTGTCCTTGCGCATCCGGTCCGCGGCGATGAACCGGGCATGCGTCACCGTCACCTCGCCCGGGAACTCCGCCTCCAGACGGTCGGCCGTGTCCAGGACACGCCGCACGGTGTTACGCACCACCAACGCCGTTCCGCCGTCGGACAGCCGCTCGCGCAACAATTCTGTGAGTTCGTCCAGATCGTCGAGTCCGCTGGCGAAGGTCTCGACCCGCACGTCGGTCGACCGGCCAGACGGTCGAGCAACCCGCGACGACACCGACGCACCCGCGGTCCAGGTCAGCACCGGATAGCCGATGTCACCATCCAGACAGCTCAGATCCGCGGGGCTGCCCGGGGCCTGGCCTGCCCTGTACGCCCGTGCCAACGCCTGGCGCTGCGCCGCGGGCAACGTCGCCGACAACGCGACCACCGGAACCCGATAGGCCCCGAGCCAGGTGAGCACCTTGGTCAGATACGAATTCATGTACGCGTCGTAGGCATGGATTTCGTCGATCACCACGACCTTGCCCGCCAACGCCAGATGCCGCAGCATCAGGTGCCGCGCCTTCAGCCCCGCGAACAACACCTGATCGATCGTCACCACGGCGAAATTGGCCAGCAGTGCCTTCTTCCGCCCAGACAACCAGCCATGCGCCGCCACAGCATGCGCGCCATTACCCGGCGCATCATCACACCCGATCTCCGCCAGCCGACCCGCCCGCACCAAGCCCTGGAACAATCGGTTGAACCGCGCTCGACCATGCCCCAGCATGATCGAACCACCGACCCGCTGCTCAGCCGCGGACATCGCGTCCAGCCACGCAACAACCCGGTCGAACATCGCATCGCTGGTCGCCTGCGTCGGCAACGCCACCAACACCCCGCCCGCGCCCCACCTGGCGGCCAAGATCTCCGCCGCCGCCAGCGCGGCCTCGGTCTTGCCCTCACCCATCGCCGCCTCGACGATCAGCAGGCCCGGCTCGGGCATGCTCTGCGCCACCTCACACGCCGCGATCTGCACCGGGCGAGCTACCGCCCCAGCCGGCAGCCGAAACCGCGTCGCGAACAACGCCCCCGTGTCCGGTATCTGCGGCCGCCACGGCTGCGGAAGGCGCAACGTCGCCAGCGCCTGCCGAACTCGCTCCGAAGAATCCGCCAACGCTGGCAACGGATCATCATGGAACGGCAGCAGGTCACTGTTGCTCGCGATCCAGTCCGACACGATCACTACGGCTGTGGCCAGCACCTGAAATTGCGTCGTCAACTCGACGGCCCGCCAGGACTCTAAATACCGGTCCGCGCCGGAATGGCTCGTCATCCATTCGGCCAATTCGACCTGCACAGTCGTCCAGCGGCCCTCGCCGTACAACCACGGCACACCCACCGGCGTCGCCGCCCGCTCCGCATCGGCGTCCGGCGGAACCCCGTGATGGCCACCCAGCACCACACCCCACGTCCGGGCCGCAGACCTCGACCACCCTTGCCTGACCAACCAGCGAACCAGCAGATGATGGCCGGCAACCGAATGGTGAGCTGCATACCGCTCAGGCAAAGCCCCTTTACTCAACGGCATGTACAGGCCGTAGTCACACATCCGCTGCGCAAGCAGCGTGCACTGCACGGCGAACGCCGGTGTCGCCTTACCCAGATCGTGCAAGCCGGCCAAAAATCGGACCGCTGCCCGCGCCTGCTCGACATCACCACCAAAATCTGCGGCAAGCAACCGGACCACGCTCGGCGCCAGCCAACCCCCGAACAACGCATCCGCGACCCCAGCTGCGTCGTCCAGGTGCTGCCACAACGGCAACCAGCCGCCGCCCTCATCCACCGACTTCGCCCAGACCGACCGTCCAGCCGCACTCACCGACACCGGCACCGCCCACCTCCAAGCAGACCTTCGAGAGCGCGCACTATCGCACAAGCCACCGACAAAAACCGGCAGGCACGCGACTCCAACGCAGGAAGCCCGCCTACACATCAGGATCCGCTCTCCAGACGAGCCTCTCCTACGAATCAGATATCTCATTAGCGGCTTGCCAACTAGCTGTTGCGAGTCGTGACGTTGGTGACGCGGGCGAGGGCCTGAGGCGAGGGACGGGTCTTTCGGCGGCAGGATGAGAAGTGCGACCCACTCGTCCGCCGAACAGAAAGACCCGTCCGTGCACCACCGTAACGCCCCGCTATCTGTCGAGGGCCGCCGCCGGCTCGTCGCGCGCTGTCGGACCCGCCCGATCGCCCACGTCGCCGCCGAGATGGGCATCTCCCGCCAATGCGCCAGCAAGTGGGTCAACCGCTGGCGCCGCCACGGCGATGCCGGCCTGCTCGACCGACCCAGCGTCCCGCGCCGCCAGCCCACCGCCACGTCGGCGCAGGTAGTGGTCCGGATCGAGCAGCTACGCCGCCAGCGGAAATTCTCCGCCCGACGGATCGCCACCGAACTTGCTGCCGAAGGCATCACGATCTCGGTGCGGACCGTGGGCCGGCATCTGCTGCAGCTGGGCCTGAACCGGCGCCGGTTCCTCGATCCAACCGGCGCCACCAACCGGGCGCCGAGGCGGATCATCGCCCGCTGGCCCGGGCACATGGTCCACCTCGACGTGAAGAAGACCGGCCAGATCCCCGACGGCGGCGGCTGGCGCGTCCACGGCAAAGGCAGCGACCAAGACCGTCTCGTTGCTCGGGGAAAAACCCGAGGCCAGCGGCCCCGCTACACCTACCTGCACTCCGCCGTCGACGGCTACTCACGCCTCGCCTACACCGAAGCGCTGGCCGCTGAGAAGGCCCGGACCGCTATCGGGTTCGTCCACCGGGCGCGGGCGGTCTTTGCCCGTCACGGCATCACCCACATCCACCGCCTGGTCACCGACAACGGGTCCTGCTACCGCGCGACAGACTTCGCCACCGTCCTGCGCGGAGCACGGCATCAGCGGATCACGCCTTACAATCCACGCTACAACGGGAAGGTGGAGCGCTACAACCGGACCCTGGCCGAAGAATTTCTCTACGCCCACGTCTGGGTCAGCGAAACCCACCGCACCGCGGCACTGGCAATCTGGAACATCCACTACAACTATCATCGGCCCCACACCGCCGCCGGAGACCAGCCACCAGCGTCCCGACTCCACGCCGGCGTCACCAACGTCACGGCCTCATACAACTAGCAGAAAGGTATGACTCACGATCACCGCACAGCAGGCTGATGCCCAACCGCGCAGAACGCAGATCCTCCCAACTCAATCATTCTCGGCAACGACCTTTCACCGAGTGGCCAACCCAGCCCCGTCGCGCCGACAGCGGCCAACCACAAGTCGTGCTAACTAGTCTCCGGCGGCCGACCAATCGTTACGGCGACTCAACGACACGTCCGCCTGTCCGCTCCGTCTGGGGACGCCGGAGCACAGCCCTTCTCGCGCCGTATGGACTGCTTCTGCGGACTATCCCCGCGGACGCGGAGAACACGATCGCATTGACCGCCTCGAAGCCCTTCTGCGCGGATCATCCCCGCAGGCACGGGGAGCACGCGAGCTGATGATGGTCGCCCATGTAGAGCAGCGGATCATCCCCGCGAGCGCAGGGAGCGCGGACCCTGCCATGACGACGGGTCCGGGGTTTCCGGATCATCCCCGCGGGCGCGGGGAGCACCGTCTCCGCCGCTCGCGCCGTCGAGTCCCGTTCGGATCATCCCCGCGGGCGCAGGGAGCACGTAGACGACCGTCGTCACTGCCCGATGCCGAACGGATCATCCCCGCGGGCGCGGGGAGCACTGCCCGGCCGGAGCCGCGCTGGCGTGGTGGGTCGGATCATCCCCGCGGGCGCGGGGAGCACCAGGTCAGCCAAATGAGTCAGCTGCTCCCGAACGGATCATCCCCGCGGGCGCGGGGAGCACGCAAGCTCCTGCTCGAATCCCACCGCCAGACCGGATCATCCCCGCGGGCGCGGGGAGCACTAGCGCGGCGCTCTGCCCGGATTTCGACCGAGCGGATCATCCCCGCGGGCGCGGGGAGCACGTGGCGGTGACAACGCCGGGGTAGCCGGCAATCGGATCATCCCCGCGGGCGCGGGGAGCACGGTGAGCATGGTGATCGCGCCGTTCAGCCCGGCGGATCATCCCCGCGGGCGCGGGGAGCACGTCGCCGGCGCTTTCTCCACCACCCACTCTCCGGATCATCCCCGCGGGCGCGGGGAGCACAAGAAGACGGGCCTTCCCGACGACGTCGACCCCGGATCATCCCCGCGGGCGCGGGGAGCACGTTTCGCCGGGGCCGGGAATTCGGCCGGCGTCGGATCATCCCCGCGGGCGCGGGGAGCACGCTCGATCTGGTCCACCCGCAGCTGCGCCTCCGGATCATCCCCGCGGGCGCGGGGAGCACACTTCTTGACCTGGGACTATACGTGTCACCCTACCGACTTTACTTCACTTTCCTCGCACTCAGGGCGCACCCAACATTCATCGGGCAGGGACCTCTCCTTGGTTGAAGTCAAGAATGACCAGACGCATCTACCGGCGCGCTCTCAGGTCGCACGACAGCTACGAGACTCCGCGACGTCGCCGCGCCGACCCGAAGCTGCTTCCGCAACGTCTCCGCAGAAATGGGTCGCCGGTACTGTCGCCAATGTTCAGCATCCGCCCGACGAGCACGCTTCACGAGTTCCTCGTCAAGACCAGCGGCCTCGCCAGTCGCTGGTCCAACCCGCCCGTGTCGCTCCAGGCCTGTCAGGTTCGCTGCGTCCTGCTCCAGGCTGTCACCCACCAGATCCACAGACGAAGACCCGGTCGGCGGCCCCGACCCTAGATCGGTGGTCGCGGCGCTCAACGCCCGAAGGAGGCCGGGACCCGCTTCGCAAACCCCGACAAGAAGGAGTGGGCCAACCGAGTCGAACGCGGCCTCTCCCCAATGACCAGCGAACACCGGATCGGCGACGTTCAACAGCAAGGTCACCACGGTCGCCGCTAACAGCAAACGTCGCACCGGCCGCAGCACCTCCTCGCTAGCCCCGGACAGCGCCAGGTACCGCGTACCGACGAGCAACCCCAGCACCGTCAGGTCAACAGCTGGCGCCACCAGCGGCGCCACGAACGCCGGTACTTGTAGCTTCAACGCCAGGTTGAGGACGTTCCCAAACCCAAACAGGAATGTGAGCCCGATGACCAGGCCCATCGTGACCGTGACAAACCGCGCAACTGCCTCCGAGTTTGAGCTCATGACGGGCCCCCACCCCGGCCAGGCAACTCGAAGCTCGCCTCGACCACCAACGTGCCGACATAAAATCCCTGGTCAGACCCGTTCCCATCCTTGTGGTGCCCTGCCCGAGGCCCGGCCAGGCGCACAACGACCTCCGCGCAGGTTGGTGCCCTCCCCGAGGCCCGGCCAGGGCGGCGGCGCGTACCGAGGTCACCCACTGCAGGGTGAAAATGCCGCCGCCACTGGCCTCTATGAACGCACCACCAATCCGGTCTCGTAACCCGCAGGGGTCAGGCTCACCTTTGCGGACATACCGTGGCCAGCACCGACATCGGCAAGCAGCCTGAACGAACGCTCGCAACGGCGGCATGAGCAGACATTGGCGAAGCGGGTGGTTCGGTGTGGTGTGTAGCGGTCTGCTCGGTTCAGCCGATACTGGTAGCTGAGAGTGCGGCGTCCGGGCGAGGTGGGTTGGTGTGATCGAGTCGGTAGAGCTGGTGGTGACCGCGCTGGCAGCGGGTGCTGCGGCAGGTGCGAAAGAGACCGCGTCCACGGCAGTCAAGGACGCCTATGCGGGGGTGAAGTCACCGGCGGTACGGACGATGCGCCGCGCGGAGCCGGTGCCGGCTGAGGCTGCGAAGGCGGTGGAAGCTGACGCGGTCACTCCGGAGGACAGCGATGCCACCGGGCGCCGGGAGCTCACTGCTGCACTGACCGCGGCCGGCGCCGGGGCCGATGAGGAGCTGGTGGCGGCGGCGCTGAGGGTGCTGGAGCTGACTGATCCCGACGGGACCCAGGCGGGCAAGTACCGGGTCGTGCTGCACGGCAATAAGGGTGTGCAGGTGGGTGAGCACAACACCCAGACCAACACTTTCCACTGACCTGGGCCCTCGATGACCGCCACCCCGCCGCCCCCGCACCCGGAACCTCACGAGCCGGTCGGCTCAGCGCCGCCCGTGCAGCAGGTGAACAACAGCCAGGGTGTGCAGATCGGCAACAACAACACCCAGAACAACTCCGTCACGCAGGCTCCATTGCCAGCGATCGAGTCGGTGCAGGCGGTGCCGGGTCTGTCTCGGATCCCTCTCGACACGACGCTGTTCGTCGGCCGTACCGATGAGCTGGGCCAGCTTGAGGCGGTGCTAGACGGGCCGGGGCGAGCTGTGGTGGTTGCGGTGCATGGGCTGGGTGGGGTGGGGTGGGTAAGAGCACGCTGGCGGCCCGGTTCGCGCACCGCCACGCCGACCGGTTTAGGTTCCGGTGGTGGATCACCGCGGACTCCCTGGCCGCCCTTGACACCGGTCTGGCCGAGCTGGCCGAGGCGATCCTGCCCGCTGCCGCGGAGTTGCCGGTGGAGCAGCGCAGTGCGCTGGGAGTTCGGTGGCTGGCCACCCACGAGGACTGGCTGCTGGTACTGGACAACATCACCAGCCCTCAAGACGTGGCGAGTCTGTTGAGCCGGGTGCGGACGGGCACGGTCGTGATTACCAGCCGTCAACGCTCGGGGTGGCGGGCTGCGGAGACGGTGGCGCTGGATGTGCTCGCCGAGGACGAGGCGACAGCGTTGCTGACTGGGATTGTGCAGTCGGACTGGCCCGAGGAGGCGGACCTGATCGGCGCGGACCGGCTGTGCCGTGAACTGGGGTGGCTGCCGCTGGCAATCGAACAGGCGGCCGCCTACGTCGCCCAGACCCGCACCGGCCCGGCCGCCTACCTCGACATGCTGGCCCGGTTCCCGGGCAGGATGTTCACCGCGACGGCGGAAGATGGAGACGCGCAGCGGACGATGGCGCGGGTCTGGCACGTCACCCTCGACCACCTCACCGACACCCCCACGGCAGGACGGGTGTTGCGGCAGCTGGCGTGGTTCGCCCCGGACGACATCCCGCGGGATCTGCTGGCCGGTGTGGTGGGGGAGCCGGAGCTGTCGGAGGCGCTCGGTCGCCTGGCCGCCTACAGCATGACCACCTGGACTGAGGACACCGTCGCCGTGCATCGCCTAGTGCAGGCCGTCACCCGCACCCCCGACCCCACCGACCCGCACCGTCAATCCGCCGACATCGCCGCCGCCCGCGACAACACCGCGACTGCGCTGGCGGCCGCCCTCGCCGGCATCGATGCTCGCGTTCCCACAGCCTGGCCTGCCTACCAGCGGGTTCTTCCCCATGCGCGGGCGTTGCTGAGACACACCACGCCCGAAACCGACACCACCCACACCAGTCGCCTACTCAACGGGCTGGGCCGCTACCTCGAAGGGCAGGGTGACCTCGACACCGCGATCGCCTACCTCACCCGCGCCGCCGACAGCTACCAACGCCTCCACGGCCCCGACCACCCCAACACCCTGGGCACGCGCAACAACCTGGCGGCCGCCTACCAGGCGGCGGGTGATCTGGGACGGGTGATCCCACTGTACGAGACCACCCTCACCGCCAGTGAGCGGGTGCTGGGCCCCGACCACCCCGACACCCTGGGCACGCGCAACAACCTGGCGAACGCCTACAACTCGGTGGGTGATCTGGGGCGAGCGATCCCGCTGTTGGAGGCCACCCTCGCCGGCTGCGAGCGGGTGCTGGGCCCCGACCACCCCAACACCCTGGGCACGCGCAACAACCTGGCGGCCGCCTACCAGGCGGCGGGTGATCTGGGACGGGCGATCCCACTGTTGGAGGCCACCCTCACCGCCAGTGAGCGAGTGCTGGGCCCCGATCACCCCACGACCTCGGCCATCCGCTCGGACCTCGACGAGGCGCGATCGGCCTGAAGCCGCCACATGCGGTCGTTAGGGATCTGGCCGACGTGGCGCCGACGTCCGCTATTCGGCAGAAGCGGACGTTCACAGCCTGCGGAGCTGTGGCCTGTTCCTGACGACTGGTCCTGCCGAGCGGGTCGGCACCTGCCTCTACCTACCCCCGCCGCATCCTGACACATCCGACCCCGCCAGCGCGAAACACGCCTCCACAACCAAACTGCCGGTGCGAATTCGCTGGTCAGCCCTGTTCCCATCCTTTGGTACTCCCGCCGAGGGCACCACAAGGATGGGAACAGGCCCACCACCCGCCGGGTGGTGGGCCTGTTCTGCCTGCTGTTTCCGCTGTTCACAGCGTTGTCGCGCATAGTCCAGCGACACGACGGCCGCGTCACGGGCGGTGCGGCTGGCGGCGGTGATGGCAGGGCCGGTCAGGGTGACCCGGCAGGTGGCGGTGTGGGTGTCACGGTTGTAGCGGATCTCCAGCCGGAGGGCGTCGAACAGGGCCCGAGCGAGTTCCTCGGGCAGCTGATCGACGTTGATCTTCGTCACGGGGAGTGCATCGAGCAGATCAGGGTTGGGGGCGACCTGAACGTGACGCTCCGCTTCTGCCAGTCGTGTCTCCAGCTGGTCACGCTGAGCGCGGAGTTCGTTACGCCGCTCGCGGATGTCGCGGACGAAGTCCTCATCGGGTTCATCGACAAGCTCGAAGTTGCGGATGACCCTTTTGATCTTGACATCGATGTTGGTGATTGCCCGGCGAGTCCGGTCGCGTTTTCTTCCCGCTCCTGCGCGATGAGGGGATCGAGCAGGTGTCGGCTGCGCGTCGCCGCAGGGCCTGCCGCAGACGCAACGGTGAAAAAAGTGGGACGTGTGCTGTCCCCAACGGGCTCGAAATCCGGAGTTCAGGGGTGTCCACGACAACCCCCGAACTTGAGACCGAGGCAGCCATGACCGATCAGACCGACGGGCATACCCACAGCAACACCATCAGACGCGGGACACATCAGGCCGACCAGGCACGACCGGCTTCACCAGAGGTGCCGCCGCTGCGACCGCACGCGGCGCCTCCCCTGCTCGCATCGACTCAGCCCGGACGTGCCGGTACCCACCGCGGTCCGGCACCCGATCCGGCGACGGGGTTATCAGCGCAGCCTGAGCTTCCGGAAGCGGATACCGGCAGGGTGGAGCCGTTGCTACACACCGCGGAGCAAGCGGCCGAGCTACTTCAGGTTCGTCCGTCATGTTTGCGACGGAAAGCGGCGGCTCGCGCTGTCCCGTGCCGGTTCCTGGATAAGCACCTGCGTTTCTCCCGGCATGACCTCGACGCTATCGCCGGCACGGCACCTCGTTCATCACGGCGCGCTCGGTCTTGAGTACCGGGAACTTATACCTGGCCGCAGCCGCCAGATCACAGCCCAGGCTGGGCGCGGCTCGCGGCGGTCGCATTCGTCGGCCCGGTAAACCCGTCACGTCGATCGCGATTCACTGACGTGCCGCGAGATCGCCCACAGACGCGAACACATTTAGCTTGCTCTCTTTGAACAATGGAGCGTGAATGTGACTGTGCCGTTTATCGGCGCAGTCACATTCACCTGCAACGAAAGCAGTATGTCATGGCATGGACAGAACAACGGAGTGACGGTTTCCGGGTCCGTTACCGGCTGGCCGACGGAGCGGTTTTCTCCGAGAACGGGTTTGCCACCCGGCATGAAGCGGAGAACCGGGCTGCGGATGTGGAGTCCGATCAGCGCCGGCGGCAGTTCACCGATCCCCGCCTGGCGCGGACCTCGATCGATGAGTGGATCCGGGCCTGGTCAGATGCCCACCGCACCGGCGACGTGACCCGGGCGACCTACGAGTCCCACCTGCGCAACCACATCCTGCCCCGCTGGTCGGGCACCGCCCTGGGCGACATCAGCCGGATCGCGGTCAAAGGGTGGGTGAACAAAACTCTGCGCGGGAAACTGGCCGACAAAAGCGTCCAGGACATCCTGGTGCTGTTGTCGATGATCCTCGGCGAGGCCGTCGACGAAAACCTGATCGGGACCAACCCCTGCCGGAAGCTGCGGATCAATTTCACCGACCGCCCCGAACGGCCCCACGCCGCCACCGACGAAGTCGACGCACTGGCCGGGCGGATGACACCCGACGACGGGCTGCTGAGCATCACCGCCGCCTACACCGGCCTGCGATGGGGTGAGCTGGCCGGACTGCAATGGATCAACACCCACCTCGGCGACAATCCCCGCATCGACATCGACCCCCAGATCGGAGCCCTGCACGAACCCCGCGGACAACTGACCCTCGGGCCACCGAAAACCCCCGCCAGCGCCCGCACGGTCCACCCGCCGCCCTTCCTCGCCGGGGAACTCCTCCACCACCGCGCCCGTCACCCCGACGCCCGGTTCGTCTTCACCGGAGCCAGCGGCGGGTTACACCGCCGCTCCAACTTCCGGCGCCGCGTCTGGCTGCCCGCCCTGGCCGGCAACGACACCCGCGGATGGACCCCCCTCAACCAGGACATGCACTTCCACGACCTCCCGCCACACCCACGAAACCTGGCTGGTCGAACCCGGAATCCCCCGCATCCTGCGGCTCGTCCGGCTAGGACACAAACGCAAAGACACCGACGACCTGTACTCCCACATCACCCGCCCCATGATCAGCGAGCTCCTCGACGCCCTCCAAAGCCGCTGGGAACAGGACGGCGGCTGGATGTGGGACGAATGTCACACTCAGATTGGCGGCGCGGCGTGACCTCTTCGGATTCTCATCTGAGGTCAGCAGTCCCTGCTCCCCATCTGCTCCCCGAAACTATCAACGGCCCACCGACGAGAACCATCGGCAGGCCGTTGACCAGTAGAAACACACTGTGGGCGATACTGGGATCGAACCAGTGACCTCTTCGGTGTGAACGAAGCGCTCTCCCCCTGAGCTAATCGCCCCTTGCGGTGTTGAGGAAGACTCTACAACACGACTTTCGGGGCCCTGCAAACGGGTGGTTAACCGCGAGCACCCTCCGTCTACCAGCGAATACGGAACGAACAAACCCGAGCTAGCCGGGGTCGGGGTACGGCGGGGCCGCGCGCGGAGCGGTTCGACACCCGTGCGACGGTGCTATCGCGCGGCGGCTGAACCGCGCAGTATGTACGGGTGGCCGCTCAGCGGGCGCGCGTGGGACTGCGCGGCACGGGCGACGACGGACCAGCGGGGCTTGCCCCCGGACGGGTGATCTTCGGAGAACCCACGTCCGGATCGGCGGACTCGTGCGTCTCATCGTCGTCCTCGGTCGTCCGGGCCGGGAAGGGAGACGAAGGGTAGGACGATGCGCAACGATCACGTGACGCTCCGCTCGACGGCGGTCTTCGATCTGCTGGCACCGCGGACCCCGGCGGTTCCGGTGAAGGTCGAGCTGCGCTACGACACCCGCGATCCGTACGCGGTGGTCGCCGCCTTCCGCACCGGCCGGGCCGGCTGGGTCGAATGGGTCTACGCCCGCGACCTCCTCGCCGACGGCCTCCTGGCCGACGCCGGCGACGGAGACGTGCGCATCCGGCCCTCGGTTGAAGACCCGGAGTCGGTCCTCATCGAGCTGAACTCCCCCTCGGGGCACGCCATGTTCGAGGCTTCGGCCCAGGAGCTGGCCGACTTCCTCGACCGCACCTACGACGTGGTGCTCCCGGGCAACGAACACCTGTGGGTCGACGTCGACGACGCCCTGACCCACCTGATCCCGAACGATCTCGCCTGATCACGGCCTTGCGACGGAGAGGTGACCCCCCGGTGACGGGCCGGTTTCCCGGGTCCGATATGGTTCTTCCACACCACGGCGACGGGGTAAGGAACAGAGCCGAAAGGCCCTTGACCGGATCACCGAAACTGCGGATAGTGCGGACGTAGCGCAGCTGGTAGCGCATCACCTTGCCAAGGTGAGGGTCGCGGGTTCGAATCCCGTCGTCCGCTCGAAAGGCTTCCGAGCCTTGACACGGTGGAGTGGCCGAGAGGCGAGGCAACGGCCTGCAAAGCCGTGTACACGGGTTCGAATCCCGTCTCCACCTCGCGCGATTAGCTCAGCGGGAGAGCGCTTCCCTGACACGGAAGAGGTCACTGGTTCAATCCCAGTATCGCGCACCAGCTCAGCCCCCGTCCTACAGCAGGACGGGGGCTTTTTTACGTTGGAGCGGCCAACCGGGGCGACTGGGCACCTGTCCGGCGGGATGACCCGCCCCTGGCGTTCGGTGATCACATCGCTGCGGAGAATGCGGGCCTCGCCGGAAAGTCCTTACGCAGCCGGGTTTTCAAGCCTGCTGCTTCTTCTGGCGGGCCAGTTGCGCGCGCGTGGCCTGAACCGCGATGACGGCCGCGAAGGCGAGGGTGATCCACAGGGCGTAGCGGTCGATCAGCAGGACCACGTCGACCGCCTGCTGGCCGAGACCGTAGCCCAGGCCGGCGACCAGACCGGTCATGAGGCCGGCGCCGAGCGCGTCCGCCAGCAGGAAGGTGGGCAGCGACATACCGGCCAAGCCGGCGAGCAGGAAGGTCAGGATCGAGGGCACGCCCGGTACCGAGGCGGCGATGACCAGCAGGAACTTCCCCCACGCCGGCCAGGACCGCAGCCGCGGCACGAGCCGTTGCGCCCGGTCGGTCGGGACGAAGAACCGCACGCCCTTCCCACCCCAGCGGCGGCCCGCCCACCAGTACAGCCAGTCGAACTTGATCTTCCCGATGATCCCGGCGGCGATCACCACCCACAACTCCGCCTGCCCGAGCCGCGCGAACGCGGCACCGGCCCCGATCGCCGAGGAACTGCCGGTCACCGCGGCCGTCGCGACCGGGTGCGAACCCAGCAGGAACGGGCGCAACGGCAGCGAAACCACCGCCAGCACGATCGCGGCCACCATCGTGCCGATGAGCACCTTGTCTGCCCAGGCCATCGGGCTGTCCCACGGCCGCAGCTCCTGCCACTGCTGCTTCGCGGCCTCGATCTCCCGCGGGCTGTAGGTCCGGCCCCACCAGGTGCGGTGCGCGCGCTCGCCTTCCTGCGGTCCGGTGGCTCCTCCGGGCCGGGCCGGTGCGGCGCCTTCGCCACCCTGGGAGACCTGGGTCATCACTTCTCCTCGCGCAATCGGAACCGGTGCCGCCGCCGGTGAAGCCATTGTGGACTCGCGTGTACCCGGAAAACCTTGCCACGGCCGGGGTGGGCGTGCCGCGTCAGCGCACCGCCCCCGGATTCCGGTCCGCGACGGTGCCGAAGGGCCGCGGCCGGGTGGGTGGCGACCGGCCGGGACGCCGGTGAGAGCGGCCGGAGACACCGAGCGACACGGCCGGTGACCAGGCGATTGTCGAATCGTGTCCGCCTCCGTGCGGAGGACCGCGTCCGGGCGCGAGTGCCGGTCGCCCGCCGGGGCCGGGGCGAGGTCGAGGCGGCCGCCGAGCCCGGCCAACCGGGTAGATGGGGCAGATTTTCTACCCGATGAGCCTCGGCCGCGCCGGGTCTGCTGCCGGGGATCGCTTGCGCGACAACCGATCCGGGCGGAGGGCCGGGTGGGGCGGGTTCAGGATCGGGCGGGCAGCCGGAACCGGTAATCGGGGAGGACGAGGTCCTGGACCGGCAGGCTGGGCCCGAGGCCCGTGACGCGCGCGAGGGTGCGGCCCACGGGATGGGCCAGCGCCCGGAACCCGGTGTGGAGCAGAGCGCGCTGCCAGGCCGAGCGGGGGTGTGCGGGCACGGACTTCTGCGCGGCACCGGTCATCGGCCGCAGGAGCCGCTCGTACCGGGCGAACGCCGCCGGTACCTCGTCCGGGGTCGCGCCCAGCTCCCCGGCCAGCACGTAGGCTCCCGCGAGCGCGCTGGTGGTGCCGGTGCCGAACGGGCCGGCGCACCACGCGGCGTCACCGAGCACCGCCACGCGTCCGCGATGCCAGACGGGGAGCCGGATCTGCGCGATCTGGTCGACGTGGAGCGCGGTGTCCCCGGGCGAGTTGTTCTCGAGGGCGTCGAGGATGCGCGGGGTTTCCCAGCCGAGATCGCCGAAGGTCGCTCGCAGGACTTCCACGATCCCTTCGCGGTCGAGCCGGTCGAAGCCGAGGACGTCGGACCGCAGGCTCAGCATGGCCCGGGTCGATCCGAGGTTGTCGGGGCGCAGGTGCACGATGCGCCCCCGGCCGCCCAGGTGCATCCGCCACTGCCGGTCGTCGTCCGCGGTCCTGGGGATGGTGAAGTAGGCCCAGAGCAGGCCCAGTTCGTGGACCCGGGCCTCGGGCAGGACGAGACCGCGGGTCCGTGAACGGGCGCCCTCGGCGATGACCACGGCGTCGAAGCGGCGGTCCGGGCCGTGGGCGAAATCGACGTGGACGCCGCGGCCGTCTTCGTGCAGGGCCGTGATCCGGTCGCCGAAGACGTACTCGGCCGAGGCCGCGGAATGGTCGTGCAGCAGCCGGGCGAGCCGCCCGCGCAGGATCTCCAATTCGGCGGTGGGTGCCGAATCTTCGGCACCCACCGGGAAGGAGGCGACGGGGCGGCCGCCGGGGCCGATGAAGGTCATGCCGGTTTCGCTGGTGTGCTCGGCGCGCACGGCGTCTTCCAGCCCCATCCGGCGGATGACCTCGCGCCCGACGCCGCGCACGTCCACGTTCTGGCCTTCGTCGCGCACGTGGTCGAACCGCTCGACCACGGTCACGTCCCACCCGGCCGCGGCCAGCCACGACGCGGCCGCGGGCCCGGCGATGCCGGAACCGGAGATCAAGACGTTCGGGATGCCCATGGCGATGCCCTTTCCCGTGGTGGACCTGGTCCGGTCACGCTACCAGATGGTTAGAATTTCTAACCATTAGTTTTTCTCAGCGATCAGGCATGCTTGGATGTGCGGTCATGAGCGAAGAGGCCCTCCGCAACGAGGCGATCCGCCGGGAGCCGGCGCTGGCGGCGCTGGACGAGACCACGCTGGCGGTGAACGCGCTCATCAGCGCTTCCCAGGACCTCACCGTGCGCATGGCCCGGGAGATGAGGATGAACGTCACCGACATGCGGGCGATCCTCCTGCTCTCCGAGCACGGGCCGCTGGGCGCCACCGAGCTCGCCGGGCGCCTGGGGATCACCCTCGCCTCCACCACCGTCCTGGTCGACCGCCTCCGGCGCGACGGCTACCTCGAACGCGTCCGGGACGACGCCGACCGGCGCCGGATCACCCTCACCGTGACCGCATCGGCCCGCACCGCCTCCCTCACGGCCTGGCTCCCGGCCATCCGCGGGATCGACGAGATCTCCCGCTCCCTCACCGGCACCGAACGCACCTTCGCGCTGAACCTGCTGCGCCGGCTCGCGAAGGCCATGCACCACGGCGGCCGTCCGGATCCGGGCGCCGGAACCTGAAATCCCGGCGTGCTCCCCCGGGCCAGTGCGTTCGGGACCGGACGGGTACCCGAAAGTCCTTTTGGGCCATGGGGCGGACCGGAGCCGTGATATCCCCGAGGAGCATCCCGCCCGTCCTGAGGAGAACCCGTGCCCGCCATCCCCGTCAGCGATGTGGACCTCTACACCACCGAGGCCCGAATCGATCCGTACGAGATCTACGCCGGGCTGCGGGCCCTCGGGCCGGTGGTGCACCTGTCCCGCTACGACCTGTACGCGCTGCCCCGCTACGACGAGGTGCGTGCCGCGCTGTTGGACTGGCCGACGTTCTCGTCCGCTCGCGGGGTGTTCGTGGACCCGGACGTCAACGACGCCCTGTCCGGCATCACCCTGTGCAGCGACCCACCGGAGCACACGGCGATGCGCTCGGTGCTGGGGCGGCCGTTGCGCCCGGGAGACCTGCGCGAGCTCACGCCGCGCATCGAGGCCGAGGCCGATCGGGTCGTCGAGCGCCTGGTCGGCCGAGGCGCGTTCGAGGTCGTCACGGAGCTGGCGGAGCACCTCCCGATGACGGTGGTGTCCGATCTGGTGGGCCTGCCCGACCGCGGGCGGGCGAAGATGCTGGAGTGGGCCGCGGCCGTCTGGGACACCCAGGGTCCCGCCGACGACCGCGCGGCCGCGGCCGGCCCGATCGTGGCCGATTTCCTGGAGTTCGCCGCGAACGACGCCGTGCCGGGGCGGCTCGATCCGCAGGGCTGGGCGGCCCGGCTCTACGCGGCCGCGGACCGGGGGGAAATCCCCCGGGAGAAGTGCCCGGGGATGATGCTCGACTACGTCGTCCCGAGCCTGGACACCACGATCCTCGCCATCACCGGCCTGATCGCGCTGTTCGCCGAGCACCCGGAGCAGTGGGACCTGCTGCGGGCGGACCGCTCGCTGATCCCGCACGCGATCAACGAGTCGTTGCGGGTGGAAAGCCCGGTGCCCCAGTTCAGCCGGGTCCTCACCGAGGACCACGAGATCGGCGGCTTCCCGCTCGCGGCGGGCTCACGGGTCGCGCTGCTGTTCGCCTGCGCCAACCGCGACGAACGCCACTACCCGCACCCCGCCCGCTTCGACATCACCCGCCGGCCTTCGGACCACCTCGCCTTCGGGCACGGCGAGCACGTGTGCGTCGGGATGAACCTGGCCCGGCTGGAAATGGGCGCACTGCTGGAAAGACTGGCCGAGCGCGTGGCCCGGTTCGAGATCCGCGAGCGCCGTCCGATGATCAACAACGGACTGCGCGGGCTCGAACGCCTCGACGTCACGGTCGAGACCGCGTCCTGAACCCGGGCGCGCCCGGGACCGGGGTGACCGGCTCAGGCCGGTCGGCCGCCGGAGGCCCGAGGACCGTCCGGCCGGGCCTGGGCGGGCCGGTCCGGCTGCTCGCGACGCCCGGCGAGCAGGGCCCGGCCGGCGGCGTGCCAGAACTCCTGCCCGGCCAGGTACAGGCCGGTGAGACCGATGAGGCCGCCGGCCACGTCCACGCTGCGACGGCCGTCCTTGGCCCAGTAGACGTCCTTGAGGTCGACCAGCAACGCCAGCTCGTCCACGACCAGCGCGACGCCGCCGCCGTAGGCCGCGGCCGTCGCCGGATGCCGCCGCAGCCGCTCGTCGCCCCGGACGGCGACCGCACCGACCGCGAACAACGCGGCGATGCCGAAGTTGTAGTGGTGGATGTGGCGTCCGCCGACGGCGATCCCGCCGGAGCCGCCCGCACCTTCGCGGTGCAGGGTGTAGGTGATCGCCCGGGTCACGCCGAACGTCGCGGTGAACGCCCCCCAGGCGATCACCACCGAGCGCTGGGTGGCGCTCATCCGCTCGCGGTAGGCCTGGCGCACCCGGGCCCGCACGACCGTCCGATCCGGACCGCCGCCGTTGCGCCGGTGCGCCCCACGCATCATTCCCATGACCGGAGACGATACGACCAACCCGGGGCGGACGCGGGCCGGGATCCGCACCGGCCCGCGGAATTTCGCCGGAGACCACCCCATCCGAGTCGTCCGGGCGCGCCATCTGCGGAACACTGTCCCCATGACGACCCACGACAAGCAGATCACCGTCGAGCGCACGATCAACGCGCCGGCTCACGACATCTTCGACGTGCTCACCCGCCCCGACCGGCACCAGGCGATCGACGGCTCGGGCTTCGTGCGCTCCGCCGACCACCCGCAGCGGATCACCGCAACCGGGCAGACCTTCACCATGAACATGACCGGCGAGCACATGGGCGGTGACTACCAGACCGACAACCACGTCACCGCCTACCACACGAACAAGCTGGTGGCCTGGACCACCGCGCCGGCCGGCACCGAGCCGCCCGGGTGGGAGTGGCTGTGGGAGCTCGACCCGGAGGGCCCCGACTCCACCGTGGTCACCCTCACCTACGACTGGAGCAAGGTCACCGACAAGGCCATCCTGCAGAAGGTGTCGTTCCCGCTCGTGAGCGAGACCCAGCTCGAAGAATCGCTGGCCAACCTGGCCGCGGCCATCCCTTCCTGAGCTGACGCGAAGCCGCACCCGGCGGCGGCCCCACGGGGGCGCCACCGGTGTGCGGTGCGAGGGCCGGTCCGGTTCAGGCGCCGGCGGTGAGCCAGGTCAGGGCCCGCCGGCGCAGGGTGCGGGTGCCCGCTCGTTCGGCGAGGTAGTGACCGATCACCCCGACCACGGGCAGGGACCCGAGGACGCGGTGGTACCAGCGTCCCGCGGGCCGGGCGCCGAGCAGGGCGGTGATCCCGCGCAGTTCCTGCCCCAGCCGCCACAGGGCGCCACCCAGCCGGGCCAGCGCGGGCGCCCGGTGGTGGCCCGACGGCTGCTCGACCTCGTGACCGGCCGGGTCCGCGGGAACCCCGGCCGGGGTGGTCTCGAGGGTGCGGTCGAACAGGACGGCGGCGAGCAGCCTGGTCCGGGTGTCGAGATCGGTGACCCCGCATTCTCCGGCGATGGCGCAGAGGATCAGTCCCTGGGCGGCGGTGCCGAGCAGGTCCTGGACGGGGAGCCGGTCGGCGAGGACGCCGCCGAGGCCGGGGATGGCGGTGATGGCGGCGGTGAGCCGGCCGAACGGCCCGGTCCACCACCGGATGCGCCGCGGGGGGTCCATCCGGGCCCACGCGGCCGTGCCCGGGATCCGCACCCCGGCCACGACGTGCAGCAGCCGCCGGGGCAGGCCGCGCGGACGGTCCGGCCGGACCTCGGCGACCATGTCCTGCGGTCCGGACTCGCGGACCGCGTCCAGCACGGGCGCGGCGGTCCGGACGAACGTGCGCAGCACCGCCGTCAAGTGCTCATCGGAAACCGTGGCCGGCATCATCGCTCCCAGGACAGGTCGGAGTGGAGGGTGGACCTTCGAACCGCCCGGATTCCGGGAAGGGAACCGTCTTCCGCAATTCCCTTCCCAGAGTAGGGCTCGGTCCGTTTTTCGCCGGTGTTCATCGACTGACCGGCGTTTTCGGCTCTCGGAGCCGGGCGGCGCGAAACCGAACGGATCGCCCGCGTCCGGCTCAGCTCGGCTCCGTGGCGGGCACTTCCAGCTCCGGCGGAGCGGGCATGTGCCGGATGGTGTCGCTGCCCTTGTGGTCGTGGGCCCGGGTGTACCGGGAATCCAGCAGCCGGGCCAGCTTGTGCGCCGCGCCGGCATACGCCTCGTCGACGGTGTCGGCGTGGTGGGTGACCGCGACGGGCTGCTTGCCGCCGGGCCGCGCTTCGATCACGCACTTCTTGTCCTCCGGCTTGCCCCCGCCGTCCTCGCTCAAGTGCACCTCCACCCGCGTCAGCCAGCCGCCGAACCGGGACAGCACGTCCTCCAGATCGGTGGTCACGTGGTCCGCCAATCCCTCGCCGCCGGGAATGTTGTGATCGGTGTTGACCTGGATCTGCACGAGCACCCTCCACTGTGGGACGACAACGGTCTCCCTCACTACCACGGAGATCGGCGGCCTAAACGGGCTGAGGTTCGCGGTAGCGCGTCCGGCCGCGCCCGCTCCGGATCCGGTCGGCTGCGAAACCCGAACCGGTACCCGTTACCGCACCGGCTCAAACCACATTTCTGCCCTCAGGGACGATCGGCCGGGCCACGGTGACCGAACTTTTCGGGTTTTCCCGTTGCGCCACGGCGGTCGGGCGGGTGCGCTACCTTTCCGCGCATGACCGAAATGCCTTCCTACCCCGCACCCGGCGCCGGAACCGAACCGGCCGCCGCGGCGGCCTCGCCCCGGCCCGGAACGATCAACGGCGCGTTCTGGGCGTTCATCGTCTCGATGCTCGTCGGACTCGTCGGCGGCGTGCTGCTGTTCTTCACCCGGGGATCGATCACCGACGCGATGCGGACGAGCAACGCCCAGAGCGCCACCAAGCTCACCGACGCCCAGATCGACCAGGCGGTGACGATCGGCATCGTCGCCGGCGCCGTGGTGGCGATCGTCTTCGCCCTGCTGCACCTGCTGTTCGCCTTCAAACTGCGCGCCGGCCGGAACTGGGCCCGGATCGTGCTGACCGTGCTGACCGTGCTGCAGGTGCTTTCCCTGCTGGTGGGCCAGGGCTCCATCGTCGGCTACCTCAGCGCGGTGGTCGCGGTGATCGGTGTCGTCCTGTCGTTCCTGCCTGAGTCCAACCGCTATTTCGCCGCGGTCAAGACTGCGCGCTGACGCCGGACCACGAGCCGGCCCCGGTGCCACCGGGCGGGCACGACCCGCGGGATGCGGTTTCCGGCTGCCGCATCCCGCGGGCCCTGCTTTCTCGCTCGATCGGGCAACCGGGTTTGAGACCGGCCTGATTGGGTACAGGAAGTCGTTCGTCCGTCGTTGTTTTCAGGGGGTTGCCGGTGCACGTCCGCAGGAAGCTCGCCGTCCGGGTCGACGAGGTCGACCGGGCGCTGTCGGTTCTGGCCGGACGTGGGGTGCCGCCCCACCGGGCCCGGGCCGCCTTGTGCGAAATGGCGCGGAAACGGCACATTTCCCTCGGTCACTGCGCGGCCTTGGTCGCCGCTCAATCGCGCGGTTCGTGACCGGGGCGGAGGGGCCGGCCGGCCGGAGGGTTGGAACCGGGACCTCCTGGGTACTCGCGGATTCCCCGCGCAATTGCGCGGCGGTCATGGCGAAAACCCCGCGACTGGAGAATCGATGAGCGACGACGACCACCGGACCGTCACGGAGATCGCCCGTGAAGTCCGGACGGCGATGATCACCAGCCGAAGCTCCGACGGCAAGCTGATGAGCCGGCCCATGACCACCCAGCAGGTGGATTTCGACGGCACGGCGTGGTTCTTCGTGTCGAGGAAAGCGGATCTGGTGGCCGAAGTCGCTCGCGACAGCCGGGTCAACATCGGTTACGCGGGTTCCGGCTCCTGGCTTTCGCTGAGCGGGACCGCCTCCGTGGTCGACGACGAGAATCGCAAGAAGGACTTGTGGAACGAGTTCGTCGAGGCGTGGTTCCCCGGTGGCCCAGAGGACCAGGACGTGGTGCTGCTGAAGGTCGACGCCGATTCCGCGGAGTTCTGGAACACCCCCGGCGGCAAGCCCAGGGCGCTGTTCGCGATGGCGAAAGCCCGGCTGACGGGCACCGAGCCCGATCCCGGGGACCACGGCACGGTCTCCCTCGAGGACCACTGAGCCGCGAGGACCACCGAGCCAAGTCGCCCCTCCCCCGTCGGCCCTCCCCTTTTCAGGACCCCCCATGCCCGAACCGAAAACACCCGAGCCCCTGCCCGCCGAGCTGCGCGCGCTGGCCGCGGACGCCGAAACCCTCGCCCTTCGCACCGCGGAGATGGCCGCCCGGCTGAAGGCCGCCGACGACGGGCAGCTCAACCGGCTGGCCCGGCCGATGGTCCGGGCCACCGACGAGCTGGACGGCTACACCGAGGAAGTCTCCCGGACCGCCGAATACCTGGCCCGGGTGCGCGTGGCCCGTGATCCGAACCTGTGCGACGTGCCCTGGGGCATCTGCCCGGAGCACGGGACCACCCTGCGCGCGGACGCGGACCGCACCCGGTGCACCGCCCCCGGCTGCGGCCGTGAATGGGACTACGACCGGTTGCACAGCCCGTGCACGGAACCGGCCACGGTGACCGTGACCGACGAGGACGGCGAGTCCGGTGTCCTGTGCGTGACCCATGCCCAGGACGCCACCCGGCGGCTCGTCGGCTGCACCTTCCACCACCGCGGCACCTTCACCGGCTGACGTCGGGCCTCGATCCTGGCCGAGGCGCGCCGGCCGGTTACGGCCATCGGCCCGTCTCGTACCCGGACGTGACCTGAACCTCAGCCGTCCAGCTCGTGGTGCCGTTCGGTCAGGGTGCGCGCGAGCCGGCTCAGCTTGACGTTGAGCTCCTGCGAGGTCCGGCGCAGGATGTCGAACGCCTCCTCGGCGGACACCCCCCGCCGGCTCATCAAAATGCCCTTCGCCTGCCCGATCACGTCGCGGCTGTCGACCGCCTGACGCAGGTGCTGCTCCCGCAACGCGGCCGCGGTGTGCGCGGCGGTACCGGCCAGGGCCACGGAGGCGTGTGCGGACAGGATCAGCGCGTGGTCGATCGCGGCCGCGCCGAACGCCCCGATTCTGCGGCTGTAGAGGTTGATCGCCCCGGGCTGCCGGTCGGCCGAGCGATCCGGCAGCAGGGTGGTGGCCAGCAAGGAGCCGAATCCCAGGTCCGCGGCCTGCGGACCGAAGCGCGGGAAGTCCGACGAGCGCCCGAGGTCGTTGGCCAGCGCGTGACCGGGACCGTCCTGCTCCGCCGCGGCCACGCACGGGCCCTCGCTGGTCCGGTACTGGATGCGGTCCAGCTCGTCGGCGGTCTCGCTGGTGCTGACGGGGGTGTGGAAACCGCCGCCGGGAGATCGCAGGGTGATGCTGACCAGGTCCGCCTCGGGCACTATCCGCGAAGCCGCGAAGACCACCTGGGTCATCGCCTCGTGCAGGGTCTCCGCCCGGAGCAGCACCCCGGCCAGCGCGCCGAACCGCTGGGCCAGCGGGCCGTCGGCCGACACGGAGCAGCGATCCCAGTCTTCGCCGACCGGCTCGGCGCAGAAGGCGACCCGATCCGGGGCCCAGCCCTGGTCGGCCTGCGCATCCACCTCGGTCACAACTGTTCCCTCCCCTGACGGCCTCAAGGCCGACGACTCCCGCGACGCGAAGCTCGATCCCACGGTGCGGCGGGCCGAACCCTCCTCGGACCGGCCCGGCTGATGCCGTCCGGCGGCCGTGCCGCTGCGCGAACCGGCGTGGTCCGGCCGAGACGAGCGGTGGCGCCGGCTGCTGGCTCAACCGGCGCCACCCTTTATACGCGCCTCGCCATCAGGTGAGGCACTTACGCCTACCCCGGCCGTGGGAGGCTCACGCAGCCGATCGGCAACTCGGAGAACCGCTGTGACCCAATTCACCGGCCGGCCCCATCCGACGAGCCGGTCCGGCGACGGCTCGCCGGGTCACCTCCGGCTCAGGCCGCCCCTCACGGCTGCGCGGCCGGCATCTGCCGGTACCGATCCAGCACGGCCGGGTCCTGCAGGGACATCCAGCGGATCACCTCGCTGTAGGTGGCGCACACCGTCTCCGGCTTGCCGCAGACCTCGCCCATGAAGTCCTCGGTCGCCTTGGCGAAGGCGCCGCCCGCCCAGTCGTTGAAGTGGTTGCCCACGACCAGCGGAGCCCGGTTGCCCTGGAAGGCGGCCTGGTAGGCCCCGCGGTAGGTCTCCACGGTGTCCTGGGTGTACTCGGCCGTGTGGGAGCTGTCCTCCTGCGCGTGGTTGTACTGGAACCACAGGTTGTAGTCCATCATGATGACCTTCTTGCCCAGCGCCGGGACCTTCACGTACGGCATCCAGAACTCCCACAGCCCGTCCACCTGGGACGGCCACTTCACCCCGTCCGACGGCCGGCTGGAGTCGTACTGCAGCCCCGAGTCGCGCATCGCCGGGAAAGCCTGCGCCCAGTCCCCCTCCAGGCAGGGGGTGCGGCCGCCCTTGATCGCCGCGGGGTCCACGCGCAGGCCGCGGCCGGTGCGCGCGCCGTCGACGAAGCCGAAGAACTGCCGCAGCTCCCGGTCCCACGCGGCGGTGCTCCAATGCCCGACGCTCGGCTCGGCCCCGGTGCAGAAGTGGCCGTTGTAGTGGGTGCCGATCTCCTCGCCCTGATCCACGGCCGTGTTCAGGTCGGACACCAGGGTGCGCACCTCGTCCTCGGAGCCGCCGAACCCGATCGACGCCTTGCCCGTCGGGTGCCCGGGCCCGGTGTACTGGCCGCGCTGCGCGTTCGGCAGCAGGTAGATCCCCGACAGGAACCCGCTGAAGTGCGCGTGCACGGACTTCGCCAGCGGCAGCACCCGCTGCCAGTGGTCGTGGGAACCCGCGCCGTCGAAGGAGAACAGCACGAACTGCGGTGGCTTCTCCCCCGGGCCCAGTTTGTGCATCCACGACGCCGCTTCGGCCGGCGGCGCCGGTACGGACACCGGCGGCGCCGACGACGCGGGCCACTCCGGCGACCGGTGGCCGTCCAGCTTCACCAGCAGGACGCCCACCAGCACCGCCGCGACGCCCATCGAAAACCACGCACCCGGTTTGCGGAACACGTGCGCCATCGCCCCACCCCCTGCTCGGATCCTCCCCTTCCGGCGTGGTTCCCGCTGCTCACCGGGCCATGCACGTCTGTGTGATTCCTCTTACGGAGGCAACCTCGGCCGGTCCGGGTGATTCCTGGCGGCCCCGGCTCGCCGGACGGCCCGGATCACCCGAGGTCAAGCCGGCCGGGGTCGAGCTGTGGTGGATGGGGGCCGTACGCGTTGTCCCGCGCGGCGCGGGCCCGGAGGGCGGGCACGGCGAACAGCCAGCGCAGGAACCCGGGCGGGGCGGCCGAGCGGCCGCGGGCGCGGGCCCGGGCGGACTTCTGCTCCACCCGCACCTGCTGGGCTTGCACGGCGGTGATCGCCGGTTCCCGGTCCCGCTGCACTCCGGCCAGGTCGGCCACGGCCGGCGCCGCGCCCGCGCGCAGGACCGGCACGAGGCGGTTCGCGGTGGCGACGGCGTCCTGGACGGCCATCAGGATGCCGTTGCCCCCGACCGGGGAGATGACGTGGGCGGCGTCGCCGATGAGCAGGAGCCCCGGGCGGTACCAGCGCTCGACCCGGGAGATGTCGACCGACAGCAGGGTCGTCTGCGCGAAATCGGCCAGCAGGTGCACGCGATCGGCCAGCCAGGGGACGTGCTCGCGCACGAAGCGGCGGATCGGCTCGACCCCCGCGTCCCGGACCTCGGCGTAGGAGCCCTTGGCCAGGCTGTAGCCGACCTGCCAGTCGCGCACCCCGCCGAGCACCCCGATGTAGCTGTCGTGGCCGAAGTACAAATCCAGGTCCGCTTCGGGCGGATCGCCGGGCCGGCGCGGCAGCCGGAACCAGAGGATGTCCGTGGTCGCCCCGAGGTTGCGGGCGGTCAGGCCGGCCAGCCGCCGCACGGTGGAGTACCGGCCGTCGGCGCCGACGAGCAACGAACAGGAGAGTTCGCCGCCGCGGTGGCGGACGCCGCGCACCACCCCGGCCTCGTCCTGCACCAGCCCGGTGACCTTGCAGCCCGTCCGGAGCGTGAAGCCGGGCAGCTTCGCGCACTCCTCGGCCAGGAAGTCCAGGAAGCGGACCTGCGGCATCAGCGCGACGTAGTTGTACGGGGTCCGAAGCCGGTCGTAGCTCGCCGTCTCGAACACCGCTTTCGGGGTGTGGAACCGGAAGGAGCCGGCTTTGAAGTGCTCGAGCCGCAGCAGCCGTTCGGCCAGGCCGAGCCGGTCGAGCAGTTCCAGGGTGTAGGGGTGCAGCGAATCGCCGCGAAAGTCCCGATCGAAGTCCGAGCGCGATTCGAGGACCGTCACCGAGACCCCGGCCCGGGCCAGCAGGTAGGCCAGCACCATCCCGCCCGGTCCGCCGCCGGCCACGACCACCTGCGGGTTGCCTTCGCCGGTCACGGCCTCGCCACCAGCTCGAACACGGCCATCTCCCCGAGGTGGGCCCTGATCTCCTCCCGCGGGGCGTCCGGGGCGACCGGAAACGCGCGGATGGCCCACGGGACGCTCATCGACGCGAGGTACTGCGACACCACCTCGGCCGCCGGCGAGTCCGGGACCGCCACCGCGAGCCGGTCCTCGCGCGAATCCCGCCCCAGCACCGCGCAGGCCGGATCAGCGAGCAGATTGCGAACCCAGTCGCGTTCGCGCGTCGGGGAGACCAGGAACTGCCGTCCACCTCGCCGGACGACGGCCAGCGGCACGAGCCGGGCCTGCCGCGACGCCCGCCCCCGGGTCTCGACCACCCGCAGCGCGTACTCGCCCTCGGCCACCGGTTCGGCCGGCGCCTGAAGCAGCTTGGCCACCATCTCGGCGTTCATCCCTTGGACATCCATCGAACCTCCCGCATCTCGCTAGAGAATCTAGCAAATATAGCTAGTTTATCTAGCGAAGACTAGGATTGCCCGGTGGGCGACCGACGAGACTCAGCACTGCGGATCAGCCAGGCCCTGCGCGACCTGCTGGCCGAGGCCGGTCCGGCCCAGCAGGGCATGGCCGCGAGGCTGGGCATCGGCAAGACCGACGCCCAGGCGCTCCAGCACCTCGCCTCGGCCGGCCGGCCGATCGGCACCGTCGAACTCGCGCACCTGCTCGGCATCCGGTCGGCGTCGGCCGCGTCCCTGGTGGACCGGCTGGAAGCGGCCGGGCACGTGCGCCGCCAAGCCCACACCAGCGACCGGCGCCGCGTCACCCTGACCGTGAGCGAGACCGCCCAAGGCGCGGTCCACGCCGCCCTCCGGCCCATGCTGACCGACCTCGCCACCCTGATCGAGCGCCTCACCGAGGAGCAAGCCGCCACCGTCGCCGACTTCCTGGACCGCTCGCTGACCCTCCTGCGCAGCCACCGAGACCCCGCCGCCGGAAGCCGGCCGCAGCCGGTCCAGGCCCGTTCGCCCCGAATTCCCGGTGCCGGAGAGCGCACCGGCCAGGAGCCTGACCACGCCGACCGGGACGAAGCCGGCTGAAACCCCGCTGGAGATGGCACCGGCTCAGGCCCCGTAGACCGGTACGTCGAAGCGGCCGGAGAGGTCGTCGAAGACCTGCTGTTCGGCCGCGCGCCGCCCGGTGAATTCGGCGGTCGCGGTCGGGCCGAAACCCACTTCCGGGCGGGAACCGTCCAGCGCGGGGAACACCGCGTCGCAGAATTCGGCCGGATCGGCGCCGTGGGCCGGGCCCGGCCCGGCGAGCCCGGTGGCCACCGCCGGGGGGATCAGCTCCACCACCCGGATCGGCGTGGCTTTCAGGGCATGGCGCAGGTTCGTCGTGTAGCTGTGCAGGGCCGCCTTGGCCGCGCTGTAGAGCGGAGCGAACGGCTGCGGGACGAACGCCCCGCCGGAGGTGACGTTGACCAGCACACCCGGGCGGCCGTGGGCCAGCATCCGCGGCACGAGCAACCGGCTCAGGTGGACCGGCGCGGCGAACAGGACGTCGATCTCGTGCTGCTCTTCGGACCACGGGGATCCGTCGGATGCGATGCCCGTCCGCCGCTGGAGGCCCGCGTTGTTGATCAGCACGTCCAGCTCCGGCATCACCCGGCCGACGTGGTCGGCCAGCCGCCGTCGCCCGTCCGGGGCCGCGAGGTCGTTGGTGAAGGTTTCCAGGCCGGGCCGGCGGCGGGCCGCCTCGGCGAGCCGGCCGGAGTCCCGGCCGGTGATCACGACGCGGTGCCCGGCGGCGAGGTACCGCTCGGCCAGGCCGAGGCCGATGCCCGAGCCACCACCGGTGACGAGCACCGCGCGCTTCAAGTGAGTTGTCATGTAAACCAGCATGGACCGTTTCCGTTTACATGGCAACACCGGGGTAGGGTGTCGGCATGACGCGGCTGCTCGACGACTCCGAAATGGCGCGGTGGACCGCCTGGAAACGGGCGAACGACGCGATCCTGGCCGCAGTGGCCCGGGAGATCCAAGGCGCGGCCGGGCTGTCCGCGGCCGATTTCGCCGTCCTTTCCCGCGTGGTGGAGAACGGCGGCGGCCGCCTGCCCCAGCACGACCTCGGCGCCATGCTGGACTGGAAGCGCGCCCGGCTGTCGCGTCAGCTCTCCCGCATGGCCGGGCGCGGACTCCTGCGGCGTGAAGACGGCGACGGCCGGCGCGTGCTGGTCGTGGTGACCGACGACGGCCGGACCGCCCTCGCCGCCGCCCGCCCGGCCCACGCGCGGGCCGTTCGCCGCGCCCTGTTCGGGCCCGCCGGCGCCGCGGGATCCGATGAGTTCTGGGGCGTCATCCACGAAATCGCCGCGAAGACCGAAGAGCACCCGCAGCCGCCCGGCCCGCACTGAGGCGCGCCCGGGCCCCGGCTCAGAACTCGGTCCGCCGGTGTTCCTGCTCGACGACGGCTTCGAGGTCGGCCAGCCGGGCCAGCCCGTTGAGCGGCTGGCGCATCCGCTGGTTGCCGCGGAGACGATCGGCGGTGCGGTCCAGGAAGGCCCAGTAGCCGGCCGTGAACGGGCAGGCCGTGGGACCGAGCCGCCGCTTCGGGTCGAACGGACAGCCACGGCAGTGGTCGCTCATCCGGTTGACGTAGGCCCCGCCCGCCGCGTACGGCTTGGTCGCGACGATGCCGCCGTCGGCGTACTGGCTCATCCCGATCACGTTGGCCGGCATGACCCAGGGGAAGCCGTCGACGAACGCCGTGGCGAACCACTCGGTCAGCTCCCCCGGGTCGTAACCCCGCTGCAGGGCGTGGTTGCCGAGCACCATGAGGCGTTCGATGTGGTGGGCGTAGCCGCGGTCGCGGACCCCGGCCAGCGCGGTCCGCAGGCAGCGGGCGCCGACCGCCCCGGGGTCGAGGTCCCGCCACCACCCGGGAAGCGGGGTGTGCGCCCCGAGTTCGTTGTGGCGGAGGTAGTCCGGCCCGAGGTACCAGTACAGGTGCCACACCCACTCGCGCCAGCCGAGCACCTGCCGGATGAAACCCTCCACAGCCGGCAGTGGGGCGGTGCCCTCCCGGTAGCGCCGCTCGGCCTGCTCGACGACGTCGAGCGGGTGGAGCAGGCCGAGGTTGAGCGGCACCGAGAGCAGGGCGTGCGACATCGCCCAGTCCCCGGCGAGCATCGCGTCCTGGTGGGCGCCGAAGGAGGGCAGGCGGTCGTCCAGGAACTTCCGCAGCGCCCGGCGGGCTTCGGCCCGGCTGACGGCGAACCGCCGGGGGCCGTCGGCGCCCACCGTGGTGATCAGCCCGTCGCGGGTCCAGGCGTCCAGGTCCGCCCGGACCCGCTCGTCGACCTCGTTCTCCTCCGGGTGCCAGGGCCGGGGCACACCCAGCTCGGACCGCTTCGGAGGCGGGTTGCGGTTGTCCCGGTCGAAGTTCCACTGCCCGCCCGCGGGCTCTCCGTCCGGTTCGAGCAGCACCTCGAACCGGCGGCGCTGGTCCCGGTAGAAGTCCTCCATCACGAACCGCCCGCGGCCGCGGGCCCAGCTCGTGAAGTCGGCTTTGGACCGGGCGAACCCGGCCGCCGGCCGGATTTCGGCAACCAGCCCCTCGCGGTGGAGACGGCGCACCAGCCGGTCGGCGGCGTGCGATCCGGGCTCGTGCACCACGACCGGTTCACCGGCCTCGGCCAGACCGGTGCGGTAGTCCGGCGCCCGGATCAGCGTCACCCGGTCGGGCAGCTCGGCCGCGAGCCCGCGCAGACCGGCCAGGACCAGGTGCAGCTTCTGGCGGTGGTAGCGCTTGTGGGCGAACGCGTGCGCCGACTCGATCAGCACGATCCGGCGGCCGGCCAGGTCACCGTCGCGGAAGTGCGGTCCCAGCTGGTCGGCGAACAACCACAGCGGCGGCCGGTCGCTCATCCGTGCCCCCGGGTCGCGCGTCGCTCAGCCACGGCCCGCCGCCCCGGTGGGGTGATCGCGGCTGACGGCCCGCGCGGTGCGGCGGCCGGAGACGAGACTTCCCTGGATGGAGCTCGTGTCGCGGTGGTCGCCGCAGACGTACAGCCCGGGCTCCAGGCAGACCGGGCGGCGCAGCTCGTGCGGCGGCGCCATGCTCGGCAGCGCGTGCGGAATCCGGTAGTCGGCCAGGAGTTCCCAGGTGCGCGTGCCGGTGCGGTAGAGGCGGGCCAGCTGGTCGCGCACGGCCCGCTCGTCCCCGGTGTCGGTGGCGGCGCCGGTGTTGGAGGAGGCCAGCGTGGTGGCCGCGATCAGCGCCTGGCCCTCGGGTGCGTAGCCGGGTGCGACGGCGGAGATCACGGCGGTGTTGCACACCGGCCCGTCGCGGCGGGCGTCGATGGTCAGCACCGGCTGTCGCAGCGGCGGCGTGGTGGTGCGGTAGTAGAAGGTGCGCAGCCCGTTCCAGTCCGGTACGGCCAGCCCGGGGATCAGCCGGTTCGCGGCGGTGGAATCGGTCGCGACGACGACCGCGCGAGCGCGGTGGGCGGTGCCGGCCGTCAGGACCGTCCCGGGCGCGACCGCGTCGACCGGGGTGTCGAGCGAGAGGGTCCCCGGGGTGAGGCGATCGGCGAGCTGCTGCGGGAGCGCGCCCATCCCCCCGGCGGGCAGCACGGGCGCGGCGCGCAGGAAACTCCGCCACACCAGGTGGAAGAACCGGCTGGAGGTGGTCAGCTCCGCGTCGGCGAAGACCCCGGCCAGGAACGGCGTCAGCACCTGATCGACGCAGGGGCCGGACAAGCCCCAGCGGCGGAGTTCGGCCCGGGTCGTCTGGTCCGCGGCCCCGGTGAGCAGCCGGGCCGGGCCGGCCAGGTCCCGGGCCGAGAGCGCGGCCAGCGCCAGCACGTCCCGGACTCCGACCGGACCCCGTTCCAGCAGGCCGGGAATCGCTCGGAGGGTGTCGAAGGGATGGCCGAGCAGCCGGGACCGGTCCCCGTCGACCAGGCGGACCGCGCGCCAGAACCGCCGCGGAGCCAGAGCGGGCAGGTCGATCAGCGCCCGGACCGCCGGGTAGGCCGGGTTGAGCAGCTGGAACCCGCGATCGAGGGTGAACCCGTCGACCACGTCGGACCGCACCCGCCCGCCGGGCCGGTCGGCGGACTCGAACACCCGCACCCGGTGCCCCCGGCGCTGCAGCTCGACCGCGGCCGCGAGACCGGCCAGGCCGGCCCCGACCACGATCACATCGGTGTCGGGCTCCGCGCGCATCGGCGGTCTCCAATCCGAGCCGGCTCAGCACTGTTCACTGTGGACTGTGCGCTCCCGGTCCCGGCGACGCGCGCCGGACCGGGCCCCCCTGAGCACCGTACGGCACCAGCGATGGGGAGGCTGTCTGGCGCGCATCGCCGCGAGGCTCGAATGGACAGCCGTCACGCCCTGTGCGACCGTTGTCCCCCGGTCCGGTTTTCCCCCAGCACAGGAGTTTTCACGGCGATGACGGTGTCGATCGCGCTGTTCACGCGCGACCTGCGTGTGCACGACAACCCCGTACTCGCCGCGGCCGCCGAAGCCGAGCAGTGCATCCCCCTGTTCGTCCTGGACGACGCGATCCTGAAGGGCCCGTTCAACCGGCCCAACCGGGCCGCCTTCCTCCTGGACAGCCTGCGGGACCTCGACGAGGGCCTGGCCCGCGCCGGAGGGCACCTGGTCGTGCGGCGGGGCCGGCTGGTCGACGAAGTCCTGTCGCTGGTCCGCAAGCACCAGGTGCGGTCGGTCCACGTGGCCGCCGACGTCAGTGCTTTCGCCCGGCGCCGCGAGGACGCGCTGCGCGAGGCCCTCGATGCAGAAGACGTCGAACTGCACGTCCACGACTCCTCGATCACCGTCGTCGCACCGGGTTCGCTGACGCCCACCGGCAGCGGCAAGGACCATTTCGCGGTGTTCACCCCCTACCTGCGCCAATGGTCCGAAGCCGGGAAGCGGTCGGTGATCCGCCCGCCGAAGCGGCTCTCCCTGCCGAAGCTGCGCACCGGCAGCCTGCCGTCGCTCAAGGACCTCTGCGCCGGTGAGCGCTCGCCCCACCTGGCCGCCGGGGGCGAGACGGAGGGGCGACGGATCATGAGCCGGTGGGTGGACCACGAAGTCCGCGAGTACGAGCACCGGCACGACGACCTCGCCGGGGACGGCACCTCCCGGCTGTCCCCGCACCTGCACTTCGGCACGGTTTCGGTGACCGAGCTGATCGAGCGCACCGGTTCGGAGTCCTCCGGCGCGCAGGCGTTCACCCGGCAGCTCGCCTGGCGCGACTTCCACCACCAGGTGCTGGCGGCCCGGCCCGAATGCGCCACCCGCGACTACCGGTCCCGCGGGGACCGGTGGCGCCGCTCGGACCGCGACTTCACCGCGTGGTGCGAAGGCCGCACCGGCTTCCCGATCGTGGACGCCGCGATGCGCCAGCTCACCGACGAGGGCTGGATGCACAACCGGGCCCGGTTGATCGTCGCGAGCTTCTTGACCAAGACCCTCTACCTCGACTGGCGGCTGGGGGCCCGGCACTTCACGGACCTGCTCGTCGACGCCGACACGGCGAACAACCAGATGAACTGGCAGTGGGCGGCCGGCACCGGCACCGACACGCGGCCGAACCGGCTCCTCAACCCCCTGCGGCAGGCCGAGCGCTACGACCCGGACGGCGACTACGTCCGCAAGTACGTCCCGGAGCTGTCCGGGATCCCCGGCAGCGCCGTCCACCAGCCGTGGAAGCTGTCCGGCGACGAGCGCCCGGACACCGGCTACCCGGACCCGATCGTCGACCTCCGGAGTGGCGCCGATCGGTTCCGGGACGCCCGCGAGGAGTCCAAAGCCGGCCGGTGAACCGGGACAGGGCGCTCACCCCGGTTCCCCCGCCGTGTCCGGTGTCGTGGTCGCGAGCACGTGCGCGAGCGCCTGGTCCAGCCGCCGGTGCCGGAAGACGTGCCGGAGATCGAGCAGCCGCTGTGGTCGCACGCGCTGATCGGCGAAGGCCAGCTCGCGGGCGCCGGTCTCGCCGAGCAGCAGCCGCGGCCCCAGGTACGGCACCTTCAGCACCGCCGGCCGCCGGAGCACGGCCGCGAGCGTGCGGGTGTACTCGGCGTTGCGGACCGGATCGGGACCGGCCGCGTTGACCGGGCCGGCCAGGCGCTCGTCGGTCACCGCCCTCAGGTAGAGGTCGGTCAGGTCGTCGAGGCCGATCCACGGCATCCACTGCCGGCCCTCGCCGAGCGGTCCGCCCAGCCCGGCGGCGAACAGCGGGTGGTGCAGCCGCAGCACCCCGCCGCGAGGGCTGAGCACCAGACCGGTCCGCACCCGCACCACCCGCAGGTCCCCGCCGGCCGCGGCGGCTTCCTCCCAGTCGGTGACGACGTCGGCGAGGAACCCGCGACCGGCGGCGCTGCCTTCCGTGAGCACCTCGTCGCCGCGATCGGCGCCGTAGTAGCCGACGGCGGAAGCGGCGACGAACACCCGTGGTCCATCGGGGGTGCGGGCCGCGAGCTCGGCCAGCGCCCGAGTCGGTCCGATCCGGCTGTCGCGCACCGCCCGCCGGTGCCGCTCGCCGAACCGGCCCGCGATCGAAGCACCGGCCAGGTGCACCACCGCGTCGACCCCGGCGAGCAGGTCCCGATCGGGGTCGGCCGGGCGCCATGTCCGCTCGTCCCGGGTCCGGGGTTCGCGCCGCACCAGCCGGACCACCCGGTGGCCGCCCGTGGTCAGCAGCGCGGTCAGCGCCGAGCCGACGAGACCGCTCGCCCCGGTCACGGCCACCGTCATCGGCTCGTGCCGGTACCGGTGCTGAGCCGCGAGGTCGGCGGCGAGTTGGCGGTGGCGGTAGGCGAACATCGATCGCAGCACCACCGCGGGCAACGGGGTGTCGACCTCGTCGGTCACCACGGTGCGCTCCGGGCCGTCGGCCTCGAACCGATGGGTGTGCCGCCAGGGCAGCACCGTGGACAGGCCCGGGGTGGCGAGCCGGTCGACGAACTGCGACGGCGGCCGGTAGCCCTCCGCCCGGTGCTCGGCCGTCCACTTCACCCCGCCCGGGAAGATCAGCTTCGCGCGGCCGTCCCGCAGGGACCCGGACTCCGAACCGACGCGAACGGGCGGCCAGGGCGGCGACAGCCGCGCGATCGCCCCCGGCCGCGCGTGCCACTCGAACACCTCGTCCAGGGGCGCGGGAACCACACTGGAGAACTTCAGAGACACCTGAGCACCTCACCGTGAGAGCAGAGCGCGGTCCCGGACCGGGCGGGCCGCCGGACTTTCAAAGGGCGTTGCTTTCAGAGGGCGTTGATCGTCCCGGTCATCGCCTCGACCACGCCGTCACCCTGTTTCTCGAACTCGCGGACCAGGAACGGCCCGGCCAGCTTGGCGAGCCCGTGGAACACGATGGTGGCCCGGTAGCCGATCACGCTGCCGCCCGGGGCCGGGCCGATAGTGAAGTCGTCGGTGGAGGTCGCGGTCTTGTTCTTCCCGACGAAGACCAGCCGCTCCGGCTCCAGGCGGACGAGCTCGTAGCGCAGCTCGGTCTCCTTGCCCCGGAACCGCGAGACGTTCCGCCACCGGGACCCGGTCCGGATCGGCCCCTCGTCCAGGCGGACGCAGGACAGCGTGCCCGGATCCCACTGCTCCACGTGCGCGAAGTCCCGCAGGTAGTCCGCGACGACGCGGACCGGCTTGCGCACCGGGATGATGCGCTCCACCTCGACCATGGCGGCGAATCCTTTCGGTGATCACGGCGGCCGGGCCGGCTAGCGGCCGGCCCGCCGGGGTGGCAGTGGCAGGAACCCGCTGGTGCGGCGCATGTAGGCCGGATAACCGGGGCGGGTGATCATGGACCGTTCGAGCGTTTTCTTCCCCGAGCCCCGGGTGAGCAGGTAGGTCATCAGGAGGGGGGCGGGCACGGTGAGGACCCCCGGCCAGTGGTCCGCGGCGACCAGGAAGATCCCCCACCAGACGCACGCGTCGCCGAAGTAGTTGGGGTGCCGGGTGAACCGCCACAGCCCGCGGTCCATGACACTGGCGGCGACCTGTTCGGGCGGCTGGGCCCGCTTCCACCGCTTGTACCGCTCCAGCTGCGCGTCGCCGACGGTCTCGAACACCATCCCGACGCACCAGAGCACGACGCCGAGGACGGCGACCGGCCCTACCCGCCCGGCCTCGAACGCGCCGACCTGCAGCGGCGCCGAGATCACGAACGCCAGCACCGCCTGGGGCGCATAGACTTTCAGCACGGCGTTCAGGAACGGGTGCGCCCGCCCGGAGCCGAGCAGCTTCTCGTAGCGCGGGTCTTCGCCCCGGCCGGCGGACCGGCGGCCGAGGTGCACGGCCAGGCGGATTCCCCACACCCCGGCCAGGACCACCAGGACCCAGCGGCGGACCGGGTCACCGTGGCCCTGCGAGGTGACGAACGCCGCGAGACCGACCCCGGCGAACAGCAGGCCCCAGGCGGTGTCGACCACGTTGTGGCGCCCGGCCAGCACGCCGAGCCCGGCGGTGACGGCGATCAGCCCGACCACCACACCGCCCGTCCACCCCAGGGACGCCACGAAGGCAGCGCCGGCGAAACCCGTCACCGCCCGGCCCCGGAACCGCTCAGGCCGGCCGGCCCGGTCCGCTCCCGCCCCATCACTGCCCCATTCCTCCACCCGGTCGCCGGAAAGGGCGACGGCTCGACCCGCATCGCCGCCCTGCATCGCCCGTGAAACGGTACCCGGGAGCGGGGCAGCCGGCCCGCCGAACCGGCCGCGCCCCTCGAGACCGGCCGGTCCCGTCCGGCAAAAGCGCGGCGGCTGACCCACGCGGTGCCCGCCGGACGAGGCGTAGAGTCGGCGTCGTCGGCGAAACGCGAGCGGACGCTCACCCGGAAAGCCGGCGGACCACCGGAAGGACGGTCAGGATGCGGGGTCCCCGCGACGCGGCCGAGCCGGTGCTCATCACCGACGCGGCCCCTTCTCCGGCCGACGAGCTGCGGTCCCGCAAACGCCGGTACACCATCATGATGCTGTGCCGGATCCCCTGCCTGGTGCTGGCCGGGGTCTTCGCGCACACCTGGTGGCTGGCGGTGATCTTCCTGGCCGCCTCGGTCCCGCTGCCGTGGCTGGCGGTGATGCTGGCCAACGAGGGCCCGGCGCTGCGCTCCGGCCCCGTGCCGCGCCTGCGGCCGGGTCAGCGCCGGTTGGGCACCGGGGACGAGCGGCGCCTGCGCGGCCGCTGAGCCACGGCGCGGGCTCGCGCCCGTGCCCCGGACGCGACCCGGAGCGCGTCGTCGAACGTTTCCGCGACCGGCTCGGGCCCGTTCACCGCGGGCACCCAGCCCGGTCCGGCGGGGCAGACGCCGATCCCGGCCCCGCGCAGTTCGCGCAGCAGCGGCAGGTCGGCGGTCGAGGAGGTCATCGACCACAGCAGGACCAGCGGCGGGCGGAACCGGCGAACCACCTCCGAGACCACCTGTCCCGGCACCATGCCGCCGAGGTAGACCGCCGGGGCACCCGTCTCCCGCAGCGCCGCGTAGAGCATCTTGACCGGCAGCTCGTGCCGCTCGCCCGGACTGCACGCCAGCACCACCGGTTCGGCGAGCGAAGCCTCGTCCACGACCGGGACGTGGCGGTCGAGCGCGGCCGAAGCGGCGGCGGACAACGTCCATTCCGCGGCCATGCAGTCCTCGCCGTCGTTCCACCGGTCCCCCAGGTCCCGCAGCACCGGGGCGATCACCGAACCCCAGGTGCGGGCCGCGCCCAGGGTGGCGAGCGCATCGTCGAGCAGGCCGGCCAGGGCACCCGAGCTGAGCCGGCCGGCGGCCGAGCCGATCGAGGCGATCCGGGCGTGCGGGGGCACGTCCGCGGCCGTGCCGGCCAGCGCCGTGCTCGCCGCCGTGCGGGCCGGGTATCCCTGCGCGAGCAGGCCGCGCATCCGGCGCAGCCGGTCGAGATCGGCGGCGGAGTACCAGCGCCGGTCCCCGGAGTCGCGGTGGCTCGCCCCGATGCCGTAGCGGTTGTCCCAGGTCCGGAGGGTGACCTGCGGGACCCCGAGGATCTCGGCCACCTGCGCGGAATTCCAGCGGGCCGGGGTGCGCGCGGGCGGGACCGCCATGGTCAGCCTCACCCGCCCCTGTCGCCCGGATCCGGAAACGATCGTCGAAGCGGGGATTGTCCCACTGCCCGATCACGCTCACAACGGCACCGGGCCGGTGTTCCTCGCCGGGCTGCACGGCGGGGGCGGAGCCCGTAGGTTTGCAACGCACTTGCATCGATCACCCGGGAGAACCCATGACCTGGAGCAACCGGGCCGCCGCGAACGCCGGTCCCCCGCTCGCGCCCGGCGCCACCGCGGGGTGCTGATCCGCCCCCGGGACCGGCCCGGCCGGTCCCAGCAGGCTCGCGACGGCCTGCTGGACCCGCTGCGGGGTCAGCGCGGCCGGGTCCAGCACCCGGCCGGCCGCACCGCGTTCCACGTCGTGCGCGATCGCGAACTGATCGCTGGAGAACGGCAGGACCACGGCGGGCACGCCGGCGGCGAGGCACTCGGTGAACGAGTTGTTGCCGCCGTGGTGCACGACGAGGCTGGTGTGCCGCAGCAGCGCGCGTTGCGGCACGTGGTCTTCGACCAGCACGCGCTCGTCCGGCCCCAGCGCGGCCCGCACCGCCGCCACCCGGTCCCCGGCCACCACGAGCACGGCCAGGCCGGGCGAGCGCAGCACCCCGCGCGCGACGGTGACGAGCACGTCGTCCCGGGCCGAGAGGAACGTGCCGAACGACACCAGCACCAGCCGCCGGCGGCCACCGCCGGTGAGCCCGGCGATGCGGTCGAGCCACCCGGGCGGCAGGGCTTCGGTGCCATCGGTGCCGCTGGTGCAGTGGCCGGCGAAGATCTTCACCGGCCGGCTCGGCAGGGCGGGCAGCCAGGGCAGCTCCGGGTAGTTGAGCACCACGGCCTCGGACGAGGTGAGCGCGAACGCCCGGCCCGGCGCCGGCCGCCCCGGCGCGTGCTCCGCGGTGAACTCGGCGAACAGCCGGGTGAACAGCACGTCGTTTTCGGCCGCGGTCTCCCGCAGCTCACGCAGCCGGACGGGATCCGGTGTGATGGCCTCCGGCCAGTAGGGCGGCACGCCGAACCACCGGCCGGGCCCGTCGAGCAGGTAGCTGGGGTGGCCCGGGCAGAACGTGGCCCAGCGCGCGCCCAGGCAGTGCAGGGCCAGGGTGACGGAGTAAGCGAGCTGGTCGACGAGGTACCAGTCCGGGCGCAGGCGCTCGTCGAGCGCGCGGATCGCGCCCAGCACCGCTTCGGGCGCCGAGAGCATGTCGGCCCGCCGGTGCCGCACCTGGGTCAGCAGGGCGGGCAGGGCCCCTTCCGCGGTCGCCGCGAGGAACTCGGCCAGCCGCGCCGCGCCGGCCCGGTCCTGGCGAGTGCGTTCGGCGATCCCGGTGTTGGCGTTGTCACCGAACACCAGCGGCCGGAACGGCACCCCGAGCGAGTCCGCGAGACCCTCGAACTCCGGTGCGCAGGCGAAGCTCACCTCCGCCGAACCCGTCGCGCCCAACGCCGCCGCGACTGTCGCGAGTGGACGCGCGTGCGAAGCGAACGGCGGGCTGATCACCACGATCCGCTGCCGCCGGCTCCCGGTCGTGACGTCCATCCGCTCTCCCCGCTGGTGCTCGGCCACCCCGCAAGACTGCCATGAAGGAGATCCCCTCGTGCCTGAGTCGCTGACGAGACCCGCCCCCGACCCGATCGCCGCGTTGCGCAACTCCGGCTCCACCGTCCCCGGGGACGAGCCGGCGGCTCTGCACCCCCGGTTCCGGACGCCGGCCTTCCTGGAGTACGCGGGAGTCGCCCCGGCCGGCCCGCTGACCTCCGCGGAACTGCTTCCGGCGCGGCTGCGCCGGCTCGTGCGGACCGGTTCCGGCCAGACCCCGGAGGCGTTGCTCGCCGAACTGTCCGCCGTGAATCCCGACACTCCCGCAGGCGCTCTCGCCCTTTCGGTGGGGTTCGACGCCTTCGCCGGTTCGCTCGCCTCAGCCGGGCAGGAAGCCGCGGCGACGGCGCTACGGCAAGCCTTTCGCGACGGACCGCGCGAGCTGCGGCCGTTCCTGCTGGACGCGGCCGAGAGACACGGCTTGGCCTGCTTCGAGGTCGCCGAGGTCGCTGCGGCCGCCGAGGACGGCCGCAGTCACCGTCACGCCGCCGTTCGGTACCTCTCTTCCCGGAGCCCCGATCCTGCCGCGGCGGCGGCTTTGGCGGACTTCCACGCCTCGGCCCACAGCGGCTACGACCGGCTGCTGGCCGCGGTGGCGCTCGCCGGGACAGACCGGCCGGTGCTCGAAGGCCCCGGGTGGCCGGTCCGGCGGGCGGCCGCCGTGGACGGGCTCACCGTCGCCCAGTCCATGCTGCTCGGTCCGGCCGACCGGCCGGGGGCCGGGGCCAGCGGCGGCCTCACGGTGCTGTTGAGCGGTCTCGGCGACGCGCTGGGCCGCCGGCCGGGCATCGGCCGGGTGCTCACCCTGGTGCTGTGCCCGGCCCCGCAGCTCGGCCACGACCTCCCGCTGGTCACCGGGGACGGTGCCCACCTCACGGTCCGGATACCCGTCGACCACGAGGTCCCCCCGGCCCAGGCCGACCTGGCCCGGCACCGGGCCTCGATCACCTTCTGGACCCGGCACCTGCTGCCGGCGGCCGGGCTGGTGCCCGGACTCGTCCACGTGCGCTACGCCGACGACGGTTCGGTCGCCATCGCCGATGCCGCCCGCGCGCTCGGGGCCCGGGTCGTGTTCACCCTCACCGCCGATCCCCACCGGGCGCTGGCGAGCCGGTACGGCCCCGGCACCGATCCCGACCCGGCCGCGGCCGGGACCGACCTGCACCGGATGTACGCGGCCGACCGGCTGATCACCGCCGCGGACACGCTGCTCACCCTGCCCGGTCGCGCGCCCGGCGAGCTGGAGCGCTACTTCCCGCCGCTGGCCCGGGGCGAACGGGCGACCACGGCCATCGAGGAGGGCATCACCCTGAGCCCGCCCGGGGAGACCTACGGCTTCGCGCGGCAGGAACAGCTCGCGCAGTCCCTGTTCACCCGGGACCGGGACCGGCCGAGGCTGTCCGCGGCCGCGCGGGGGCTCCCGCTGATGGTGTCGGTGGGCCGGCTGCACCCGGTCAAGCAGCAGGACCTGCTCCTGCGGGCCTGGCTCGACCGCGGGCTCTACCGGCACTACGCGCTGGCGATCATCGGCGGCGACCTCACCGACCCCACCCCCGACGAGCGGCTCGTGCAGAGCCGGATCCTGGCGCTGGCCGCCACGGTCCCCGAAGCCGAGGGCCGCTTCGCCCTGCTCCCCGCGCTGCCGAACAGCAGCGTCCGCCGGCTGGAGCACGGGCTGCGGCGGTTCCTGCCCGCCCCCGCCGCCCACCTCTACGTGTGCCCCAGCGAAAAGGAGGAGTTCGGCATCGCAGTCCTCGAGGCGATGGAAGCCGGTCTCGTGGTCATCGGGCCCCGGCGCGGCGGCCTGGGCCACTACATCCGCCACGGCGAGAACGGGTTCCTCGCCGACACCGGCGATCCGGCCCGCTTCGCCGACGATCTCGCCTCTCTGGCCGGGATGCTCACGGCCGACCCGCGCACCGCCCGGGCCATCGGTGAAGCGGGGCGGGCGACCGTGCTGACCCGGTTCGACATCAACCGGGTCGCCGCCCGGTTCGCCGACGCCTACCGGGAAACCATCGCCGCCCCCCGCCCGTCCGGGCACCCCCGTTGCACTCGCGATGCAGAAGTGTGACGATCAGGGAGGCACCCGCCGCCGACCGCTCAGCCCGAGAGGTGCGCATGAGTTCTCTCACCACGCCCACCAAGGGTACGAGCGCGCTGGAGAAGCAGCTGGGTCTGGCTGCGGACAGCGCTGATCAGCGTTATCACATGGCGAAGGGTTTGCGGCACCAGTTCAACAAGGTGTTCCCGACGCATTGGTCGTTCCTGCTGGGTGAGATCGCGTTGTACAGCTTCATCATTTTGTTGCTGTCGGGTGTGTATTTGACGTTGTTCTTCGATCCCTCGATGGAGGAGGTCGTCTATCACGGCAGTTTCCAGAACATGCAGGGTCTGGAGATGTCGAAGGCGTTCGCGAGCACGTTGGACATTTCGTTCGATGTGCGTGGTGGTTTGTTCGTGCGGCAGTTGCATCACTGGGCGGCGTTGATCTTCGTGGCGTCGATGATGGTGCACATGCTGCGGATCTTCTTCACGGGTGCGTTCCGGCGTCCGCGTGAGGCGAACTGGGTGATCGGCAGTTTGTTGCTGGTGCTGGGTATGTTCGAGGGTTTCTTCGGCTATTCGCTGCCGGATGACCTGCTGTCGGGGACGGGGATCCGGGCGACGTTGTCGGGGATCGTGTTGTCGGTGCCGGTGATCGGTACCTGGATCCATTGGGCGTTGTTCGGCGGGGAGTTCCCGGGCACGGAGATCATCCCGCGGTTGTACACGATCCACATCCTGCTGGTGCCGGGGATCATGCTGGCGTTGATCGGGGCGCATCTGGCGTTGGTGTGGTATCAGAAGCACACGCAGTTCCCGGGGGTGCGGCGCAAGGAGACCAATGTCGTCGGTATCCGGATCATGCCGGTGTTCGCGCTCAAGGGCGGGGCGTTCTTCACGCTGGTGATCGGGGTGCTGGCGTTGATGTCGGGGTTGTTCCAGATCAACCCGGTGTGGAATTTCGGGCCGTACAACCCGGCGCAGGTGTCGGCGGGGTCGCAGCCGGACTTCTACATGGCGTGGGCGGACGGGATGCTGCGGATCTGGCCGGCGTGGGAGGTGTATCTGGGGAATTACACGATTCCGGCGGTGTTCTTCCCGGGTGCGGTGGGGATGCCGGTGCTGATCGGGTTGCTGCTGGCGTATCCGTTCCTGGAGCGGCGGTTGTCGAAGGACACCGCGCATCACAATCTGCTGCAGCGTCCGCGGGACGCGCCGGTGCGGACGGCGCTGGGGGCGATGGCGCTGGGGTTCTTCCTGGTGATCGAGTTGTCGGGGTTCAACGACATCATCGCGGATCAGTTCGACATTTCGCTGAACGCGACGACGTGGGCGGGGCGGATCGGGGTGCTGCTGGTGCCGCCGGTGGCGTATTACCTGACGTACCGGTTGTGCCTGGGGTTGCAGCGGGCGGATCGTGAGGTGCTGGAGCACGGGGTGGAGACCGGGATCATCAAGCGGTTGCCGCATGGTGAGTTCATCGAGGTCCACCAGCCGCTGGGCGGGGTGGACGGGCACGGTCACGCGGTGGCGCTGGCGTATCAGGGTGCGAGTGTGCCGAAGAAGATGAACAAGCTCGGTACCGCCGGGCACGCGGTGCCGGGGTCGTTGTGGACCCCGGACCCGCCGGAGGAGTCGGCTGCGCTGCACCGCGCTTCCCACACCAACGGCAACGGGCACAACGGCAACGGCAATGGGCACAACGGGAACGGGCACGGGCCCGGCAGCAACGGTTACGGTCACGCCGGGCAGGACGACATCGGCGGAACCCCCCAGGAAGCCCACCCCGAAACCCACCAGATCGGGCCGCGCTGAGCCCCGGGGGCGGGTGACCGGCGCCCCTCTCCCCCACCGCGGACTGCCGCCGGGCCGGGTGCGGCCCCTCAGCCCGATCTCGCCCCGGCCCGGCGGCACCAGCACCGGCCCCCGTGCGGTCGCGGCTGTTCGCCCGTCTCCGGCGACCCGGTGGAGCCCCGCGACCGTCCGGAGATCCACTTCGGACTCACCGGCCCCGCGCCGCCGTCGGCGGACCCGCGAAAAAATTCCCTCATCGAGTGGCCGGAATCATGATCGCCGGGCGCTGGTAGTGGGTACTCCCGGGGCAGCTATCCCGCAGTTCCCGGATGAAGAAGGAGACAGCTATGGCTCTCGGCGACGAGGACATCACCACCACGTCCACGACCGGAGGATCGGAAGGCCCCGCCGACTCGGGCGCCGGTCGCGGCGTGCCGGGTCAGCACGACGGCGGCGCGGACGGAGGCGCCGACTCGGGCGCCGAAGGCCCCGCCGACTCCGGTGCCGGCAGCGGTGTCCCGGGCCAGCACGACGGCGGCGCGGACGGAGGCGCCGACTCGGGCGCCGAAGGCCCCGCCGACTCCGGTGCCGGCGACGGCGTCCCGGGCCAGCACGACGGAGGCGCCGACGGTGGGGCACGCTGATCTGAGCGGCCCTGCGGCCGGTGCCGGGACCTCCGCCCAGGCGGTCCCGGCACCGGTCGGCGCCGGTCCGGCGGGCGGGGCGCTGGAACGCCTCGTCGGCCCCGACGTCCCCGCTTTCGCCGAGGAGCACTGGAGCCGGAAACCGTTGCTGCGCCGCGGCGCCGACCGGACCGGTTTCCGGGATCTGATCGACCTGGACGACGTGGACGAGCTGCTGTCGCGCCGCGGGCTGCGGACCCCGTTCCTGCGGATGGCCCGCAACGGGCAGCTGATCGATTCGGGCTCGTTCACCGGTGGCGCCGGGGTCGGCGCCGAGATCGGCGACCAGGTGCGCGACGACCGGGTCGCGGCGCTGTTCGCCGAAGGCAGCACCATCGTGCTCCAGGCGCTGCACCGCACCTGGCCCGGGGTGCTGGACTTCGTGGTGGACCTATCCGACCGGGTCGGCCACCCGGTGCAGGCCAACGCCTACCTCACCCCGCCGTCTTCGCAGGGGTTCTCCGCGCACTACGACGTCCACGACGTGTTCGTCCTGCAGCTCGCCGGTCGCAAGCACTGGACCGTGCACGCCCCGGTCCACCCGGCCCCGTTGCGGAGCCAGCCGTGGACCGAGCACCGGGAAGCCGTCACCGCCAGTGCCCGCGACGACGCCCCGGCCATCGACAGCGTGCTCGAACCGGGCGACGTGATGTACCTGCCCCGGGGCTGGCTGCACTCCGCCGTCGCCCTCGGAGGTGTGTCGGCGCACCTGACCCTCGGGGTGCACGTGGTGACGCAGTTCGCGCTGGTCGAAGCGCTGACCTCGCTGGTGTCCTCCGACGAGCGGCTGCGCGCGTCGCTGCCCCTCGGCGTGGACGTCGCCGATCCCGCGCAGCTCGCCCCGCAGCTCGACCACGTCCGCTCCGCGCTGATCGAGGCGGTCCGGCGGGTCTCCCCCGAGGACGTCGCCCGGCGGGTGCGCGGCCGGGTCTGGTCGGGCCGCCGCCCCGAGCCGATCGGCCCGCTGGCCGCCGCGGCGTTCGCCGGCCGGCTCGAACCCGGTGACGTCGTGCGGCTGCGCGCGGGCCTGGGGCACCGGCTGGTCCCCGGGAAGGACTCCGTGGTGCTGGAGCTGCCGGATCGGCAGCTCTCGCTGCCCACCGCCACCGGAGAAGCACTCCGCGCGGTGCTGAACGGCGCTGCGTGGCCGGTCGGGCGGCTGCCCGGGCTGGACGAACCGGATCAGGTGGTGCTCGTGCGCCGGTTGCTGCGAGAAGGTGTGCTCGTGGCAGCCACTCCATGACCGGACCGAGAGCACCGCAGTGGCGCCGATGCGCCGAACTCGCCGACGCGGCCGGCGACGCCCTCGCCGGTACCGCGCCTCCCGCGTCCCGCTGGTTGCTGATCGAGCACCCCGGGTCGTGGAGCCGGAAGGCCTTGGACGCGCCCGGGCTGGATCCGGCCGCCGTCGCCGCGGTGACCGCGTGGGCCGGGCCGGCCGACGCCAGGATCGTGCTGATCCGGCGGCCCGGCCCCCGGGTCCGCGACACCGCGTCGCGGCAGTGGTTCCTGGTCGACGCCCGTCCTGGGCGGGAAGCCATCCGCACCGGCGAATTCCACGACGCCCGCGGGCTGGCCGCGGTCCCGGCCGATCAGGGCCGCCCGTTCACCGGGCCGCTGACCCTGGTCTGCGCGCACGGCAGGCACGACGCCTGCTGTGCGGTGCGGGGCCGTCCCCTGGTGGCCGCGCTGGCCGCCGCCCGCCCCGAAACCACCTGGGAGTGCACGCATCTCGGTGGCTGCCGTTTCGCGCCCACCGCCGTGGTGCTGCCGCACGGCTTCACCTTCGGCCGAGTGCCGCCCGCCGACGCCGCCGGCATCGTCGACGACTACGTCCGGGGGCGGCTGGACACCCGATGGCTGCGCGGGCGCTCGGCCTTTCCCCCGGCGGTGCAGGCCGCGCAGCACCACGCCCGGCGCGCCACCGGCGCTTGCGGGATCGACGAACTGCGGCCGTCGGCCCTCGAGCCCGCCGGTGCCGGCCGGTGGCGGGTCGAGTTCACCGATCCCGGTTGCTCGGTGCTGCTCCAGGAGCACCGCACCCCCGTCGACCGGCCGCTGACCTGCGCCGCGGCCGCCCCCGGCCAGCTCCGCGAGTTCGCGCTGCTCGACGTGCGGACTTCAGCGCCCGGCCGTTCCGGCGATCGCCCCGATTGAGGGAATCCGTTCGCGGGTAGTCGAAGAGCGACGCCGGGTGGTTCAACCACGAGCTGCCGCGTTCGTTCCACCGCGCGGCGGTGCTGCCGGCCGGCGGACGTTACGCGCTCCGGGCACTGGGGACCGGGGCACGGGTGACCTGAGAGGGAACGATCGAGCATGAGTGGATCCAGTGACCGGCACCACGACCTGATGACCGGACCGGGAGCACCGGAGCCGGGCGGCGACGGGGCCGGGCCGGGGCCGATGCGGTCCAGCATGGACCTGCCCGCGGAGCTGACCCGGCTGCGGGAGGCCCGGGCGTGGGCGGTGGCGTTCATGTGCCGCCACTGCCCGGATTCCGGCATGGATTCGGTGTCCGACCTGCGCATGGTGGTCGACGAGCTGGCCTGCAACGCGCTGCGCCACGCCCGCGCGCCGTACCGGCTGGCCCTGACCCTGCACCAGGACCGGCTCCTGATCGAGGTGTCCGACACCAGCACCGAGCCGGCCCAGCCGCGCGACGCCTACCAGGACGGGGGGCGCGGGCTGACCCTCATCGACGCCATCGCCACCCGGTGGGGGCAGGAGCCCCGGACCGAGGGCAAGACCGTGTGGGCCGAGCTCCCCGTGCGTCCGGGCGACGACCACGGTTGACCGATCGGCTGAATGCGCGAAAGCGGTCGACCGAACGGGCGTGGCCCGCGCGGAGTCCGGGCGTGTTGCCGCCGGGGCCGCGGGCCGGGCCTTAGGCTGATCGGGTTGCGTGGTTGAAACTCCAGCCCTGCACCGGTTCCGTCACGGCCTGATGCCCCGCTGGGCGAGGCCGGCCGTGAGCTACCCACCGAAGGCCGGAGTTGCCCGTCTTGACCTCGCCCGTCCCTCCACCGCCGCATCCTCTCGACTACACCCTCGCCACCAGCACGCTCGACGGGCCCCGCGGCCCCATCGTGGTGGTGGTAGCGGGCGGAGACCTCGACATCGTCGCCCATGACGCCTTGGCCGCCGCGCTGACCGACACCGGCACCCGCGGTGACGTGATCCTCGACGCCACAGCGGTGACTTTCTGCTCCTCGGCGATCATCGGGCTCGTGCACACCGTCCACCGGCGTCTGGCCGCGGCCGGACACCGGCTCGTGCTCGCCACCGAGGCCCACGCTCTGCGCCGTCCCCTGCACCTGCTGCGCTTGGACCGCGTGCTCACCATCACCGGCGATGTCGCCGCCGCGCGGGCCCGGCTCGACCGGGCCGCCACCGACCAGCCCGAGCCGGCCGCCATCGACTCCGACGGGTGAGACGCCACCGTTGTCGTCGGTGCTCCCGCGTAGGGTGAACCCGTCCGACACCCCCGGGGTCCAACCACGCGCCCCAGTACCCATCCCGCTGCGCTCGCCGGCACCGCCCGCCCCTGATGCGGCCGCGACCTGCTTCACGAGCTACCGGCCCCCTCCGACGAACAAGGGGCTCCGCGTGCACTTCACCATCACCACCCGGCCGCACCACACCGCCGAACCGGTCGTCATCACCGTCACCGGCGAACTCGACCTCACCGCCGAACCCGAACTGACCGCGAGCACGGCCACCGCGCTCGCCGCCACCCGCGCGAGCGCGGACGGTCCCCCGGCCGCGCTGATCGCGGACCTGACCGCCACCACGTTCTGCAGCGCCGGCTGCCTCGAAATCCTCCACACCGCCCACCGGCAGGCCGCCGGCCACGGCAGCGCGTTGCTCCTCGTCACCGGCCAGCCGGCCCTGCTGCGCCCCATCGCCCTGCTCGGCATGACCTTCGACCTCGCCCCCACCCTCGGTCACGCCCTCACCCGGCTCCAGCCCCCGCCCCGCCCCGCCCGCACCTCCGAGCGCTGACGCGAAAACCCGGGCGCCACCTTCACCCGGCACTGGGTGAAGGTGGGCCCGGCGGTTCGCGTCACCAGCGCTGGCCGGGTGCCGCTCAGGCCCCCCGTGGTGGCTTCACGGCTTCCGGAAGTAGGCGTTGGCGTCCGGCCGGTGCTGGAAGATGATCGCGAGCAGCGTCAACAGCGACCCGGCGATCTGCAGGATCCCTTCCACCACACCGATCCCGCCCAGGCCGAGCGAGATGATCGACAACGCGCCCAGGATGGTGAGCACGACCCGGGCCCCGTTCCTCTCCGCGCGCATCGCGAACAGGAAAACCCGCCAGAGCGCGACCAGCACCAGCGTGACCACCGTCAGCACCACCGAGTGCGCGGCCACGGCTTGGCCCGACGCAGCGCCCTGAGCCTGGTCGTCGATCCGCACGTCCGTCTCGGTCAACGCCAGGATCGCGCCGACGATCGACGCCACCGAACTCGCCGGCCACAGGCCGAGCGCGATGGTCACCGATCTCGGCCGCACCGCGGTGCCCCCGTCCATGGCTCCGCGCGGAACCGCACCAGTTCGAGTGGTCACAGCCGGCCACTTACCCCACCCCGGTGAAGGCCACGACGGCGCGACCGGACCGTTACCCGCCCCGCCGGGGAACCGGACCGCCGGACCGCGCATCGCCCCGGGCCGCGCCGGTATGCCGCTTTCGGCCGTTCCGGGCCGGTGACCCGGCCGCCAGTTCCTTGACGCTCACCGGCCAAATCTGGACTGTCACTGAACAAAAACGTCCCTGAGCTGCGTTTACCACCCACCGCGGGAACTCCGAAGTGAATGTCACTGAACGTTCACGCCGTGCATACCAAGCGGCTGAGACGCAATTAGCGTCCTCGGGCATCGGCGATCGCCGGCCTCGTACCCGGCGATCTCTCCCCTCACCACGTGGAGGAACGGTGTCAAGATCCCTGCCCGCCATCCGAGCCGTCGCGGTCGCGGCGTGTCTCGTCACGGCGGCCACCTCGGCGGCAGCCGGAACAGCCAGTGGCGCCCCACCGGCACCGCTGGTCCCGCTCGCCGCACACGGCGCTTCGATACCGGCCGGCGCCCACCGCGACGGCGCGCTGCCCGATGCCCAGGCAGTGCACGTCGCGGTGGCGCTGCGGCCGCACGACCAGTCCGGCCTGGACCGGTTCGTGGCGTCGGTCAACGACCCGCAGTCCCCGGCCTACCGGCACTTCCTCACCTCGAACCAGTACAACGACCTGTTCGCGCCACGTCAGTCCGATGTGGACAAGGTGACGAACTACCTGCGGGCCAAGGGTCTTCACGTCGACGACGTGTCCGGCAACCGGCAGGTCGTCGACGCCTCCGGCTCCGCGGACTCGGTGGACCAGGCCTTCAGCACCCGGCTGAGCGCCTACACCGGTGGCGACGGACGGCAGTTCTACGCCAACGACAACGCGCCGAAGGTGCCCGCCGACCTCGCCGCCACCGTGCGCGGCGTGACCGGCCTCACCAACCGGGAGGTCGCCCACCGCGCCTCGGCCCCCGGCGGCCCCGCCGGACCGGGGGGCGGCTACACCCCCGCCCAGTTCCGCACCGCCTACAACATGAAGAACCTGTCCGCCTCCTACACCGGGTCCGGGCAGACCGTCGGGCTGATCGAGTTCGACGCGTTCAAGCAGTCCGACATCAACTCCTGGACCAACTACTTCAGCCAGCCCTCGGTGACCCCGAAGGTGACCCCGGTCGACGGTGGCGTGTCCAGCCCGGGCAGCAACCAGCTCGAGGTGACCCTGGACGTCGAGGCCGTCGCGGCGACCGCCCCGGGCGCCGCCCAGGTGGTCTACGAGGCCCCCAACAGCGACAGCGCGTGGGTCGACGAGATGGCCAAGATCGCCAGCGACAACGCGATCACCGTGCTGTCGAACTCCTGGCTGCTGGGCGAGAAGTGCGAGTCCGACCCGATCGCCTCTTCGCACGACTCCTACACCCAGCTCGCCGCGCAGGGCGTGACGATGCTGTCCGCCTCGGGTGACTGGGGCGCGACCGGCTGTGGCTACAACGGCGACAACTCGACCATCCAGGCCGACTACCCGCCGTCGGACCCGCTGTTCACCGGCGTCGGCGGCACCCAGCTGCGCACCGCCGACAACGCGGGCACCTACACCTCGGAGTCCTGCTGGAACCAGGGCGGCACCGGCAACACCCGCTCCGGTGGCGGCTACTCGATGATCTACGACCGGCCCGAGTGGCAGACCGGGAACAACGCGCACCGCTCGGTCCCCGACGTCGCGATGGACGCCGACTACGGGGCCGGCGCGCTGTCGGTCTACATGAACGGCGGCTGGCAGGACGTGGGCGGCACCAGCCTGTCCTCGCCCCTGTGGGCCGGCTACATCGCCATGGTCAACCAGAAGGCCAAGGCGGGCGGCAAGTCGAACCTCGGCGGCATCAACCCGACGCTGTACTCGATCGGCAAGGGCAGCTCGTACTCGTCGAACTTCCACGACGTCACCTCCGGCAGCAACGGCACCTACTCGGCGGGCACCGGCTACGACCTGTGCACCGGCTGGGGCTCCATGCAGGGTGACACCCTGGCCGACTCCCTGATCGGCGGCACGACGCCGCCGGCCGCCAACGACTTCTCCATGGCGGCCGACCCGGCTTCGGTCAGCGTCGACCCGGGCAAGACCGTGACGACGACGATCTCCACGAAGGTCACCAAGGGCAGCGCCCAGACCGTGGCGCTGTCGGCCAGCAGCCTGCCGGCCGGGGTGACCGCGTCCTTCGACCCGGCCTCGGTGACCGCGGGCAAGTCCTCGACCCTCACCCTCACCGCGGCCTCTTCGGCCTCGCCGGGGCCGAGTTCGGTCACCGTGACCGGCAAGGGCTCCGACGCCACCCACACCGCGACGGTGTCGCTGACGGTCAACGGCTCCGGCAAGGGCGACTTCTCCCTCAGCGTCAGCCCGAGCTCGGCCACCGTGGCGGCGGGGCAGTCGACCTCGGCCACCGTCTCGACCGCCGCGGCCCCCGGCGGCCGGGGCGCGAACCCGAACGTGATCAACGGGCAGCCCACGACCGTGGCCAAGTACCCGTTCATCATCTCCGAAAGCCGCACCGGCGGGGTCCGCCCGCAGGAGCAGTCGTGCACCGGCAGCGTGGTCGCCAAGCGGGCCGTGCTGATCGCGGCGCACTGCAAGTTCGCCGACGGCGACCCGAAGTACCTGATCTACGGGCGTGACGACCTGGCCGACACCAGCAAGGGCACCCGGATCGAGATCGCCGAGTTCCGGATCCACCCGGACTACACCCCGCAGAGCGACGAGGGCTTCCGCAACGGCAACGACGTGGCCATCATCTTCACCAAGACCGACATCCCGGTGCCCGCCGGCATGACCTACCCGACGATCGCGTCGTCCTCGGACACGCTGGCGCTGGGCACCCAGGGCACCGCCATCGGTTACGGCAAGACCGATGCCAACGACAGCAACAAGAACACCAAGCTGCGCGAGGCGGTGCTGCCCACCGTCGACGGCCAGAACTGCCGCGGCATCGACTCCTCGGCCTTCAAGCCGGACTACATGTTCTGCGACGGCTACGGAGACGGCAGCAAGGGCCTGTGCCAGGGCGACTCGGGCGGGCCGTACTACTACAACGGCAAGATCTACGGCGTGTTCTCCTGGCTGCGCACCGACTGCGCGTCCTACAACGTGCACGGCAAGCTCTGGGGCTCGATGGGTGACTGGGCCAACGCCCAGATCGGCTCCACCCCGCCGGGCAACGGTGACATCGCGCTCTCGGCCAGCGGGCTGCCTTCCGGGGCGACCGCGACGTTCGACCCGACTTCGGTCAACGCGGGCAGCTCGTCGAAGCTGACCATCTCCACCAGCGCGTCGACCCCGGCGGGCACCTACAAGGTGACCGTCACCGGCAAGAACGCCACCGCGAGCCACGACGCCACGTTCACGCTGACCGTGACCAAGGGCAGCAGCGGGCCGGTGACCGTGGCCGACCCGGGCTTCCAGTTCACCCAGCACGGGCAGCAGGTCAACCTGCCGATGTCCGCGTCCGGTGGTTCCGGCGGCTACCGGTGGACCGCCACCGGGCTCCCGTCCGGACTGTCGATCAACGCGAGCACCGGGGTGATCAGCGGGAAGCCCAGCAGCTCCGGGCAGACCTACCAGGTGTCGGTGACCGCCACCGACAGCTCGGGCACCAGCGGAAGCGACCAGTTCTCCTGGTTCGTCTACTGATCCCCGGGGGGTGAGAGACGACCGGTGGCCCTCCCCGAGGGCCACCGGTCAGTCCCATTCCCAGCTCAGCCCGGCGATCCCCGGCCGCACGTCCTCCACCACCAGGTGCGCGGCCCCGGTCAGGCCGATCCACAGTGGATGGCCGCGACGGGCCGGGTCGGCCGGGGTGCGCTGCCGGTAGGGCACGCAGTTCGCCGGCGCGGGCCCGGTGAACTCCACCTGCAGCACCAGCTCGCGGACCGGCCGGGTGAACCGGCGGTGGTAGTGCGTGAGCTCCGGGCCGCCGGCGAACTTCCAGGTGAACTCCACCACGGTCCGTTCCCCGGCCATCAGCCGCTGGTCCAGCACCAGCTCGCACACCGTCGCCCCGGCCGTCTCGTCGCGGCGCGTCCGGCCGGGCCGGCAGAACCGCGAGGCCGCGAGCTCGGGCAGCTCCGACTCCTCGACCCACTGGTAGACCAGGCAGCGGTCCACGTGATCGCGGGCCGCCTCCACCACCATCCGGGTGCTGACCTCGGCCAGTCTCCGGTCGGCGCCCACCCGCACGTCCTCGTGCACCGACAGGTGCCGCAGTCCCTCGTCCGCGGACACCGCCAGCGAGGCCACCAGCGGATCGTGCCCGGGCCACATCCGCTTGCGGTCCACCGAACCCGGCTCCGCGCCCCGGCCCCGGGGGCGGGGTGGCCCGAGCAGGGACACCAGCGCGGACTCGGGCAGCCCGAACAACTCCTCCAGCGCCCGCACCGCCCGCAGCGACTCGTCGCGTTCCGGCCGGCACTGCCCGTTGCGCCAGTAGCTCAAGGCCGCCCGGCTCATGTGCGCGCCCCGGGCTTCGAGGTCGTCCTGCAGGCGCTTCAGGCTCAACCCGCGCACGTTCAGGCAGTGATCGAGCACCTGGGCGAAAGTGCCCTGGCGCAGCAGCCGGCGCAACTCCCGATCGACCGGCCGGGCGGTGGAGACGCGGTCGGCGGGCACAGGACTCCTCGGGGACGGCGCCACGCCCCACTATCGCCCCTCACCCCGCGCCGGACAAGTACCGCGAGCCCGGGCGCCTCGTGCCGCAGCCGGACGGGCCGGGCCTCGTCGGCGGGAATCGCCCCAGGTGCGGCACACTGGGGCCATGCCCCGTCCCACGACCGCCGCGGCCGACGTCGACGCGGTCACCGACGCCGTGCTCACCGCGTCGCGGCTGCTGGTGGCCGTTTCCGCCCGGTCCATCGCCGCCGCGGGCGACCTGATCACCCTCCCGCAGTTCCGGCTGCTGGTCGTGCTGCACTCGCGCGGGCCGCTCAAGCACGCCGCGCTCGCCGAACTGCTGGGCGTCAACCCTTCCACGGCCAGCCGCATGGTCGACCGCCTCGTCACCGCCGGCCTCGTCACCCGGCAGGACAGCCCGTCCTCGCGTCGGGAGATCGCGGTCGAGCTGACCGGTGAAGGCGCCCGGGTGGTCCGCCTGGTCACCCAGCGCCGGCGTCGCGAAATCGCCAAGATCGTCGCCAAGATGCCGGAACCGGCGCGCCACGGGCTGATCGACGTCCTCACCGCGTTCGCCGAAGCGGGCGGCGAACCACCCGCGGGCACCGGAGCCGAGGCGATCTGGGCCTGAGCGACCGCCGGGCCGGGGAACGAGGCGTTCGAGAAGGCCCGAGGCCGGACCACCTTCAGCGGGCAGCGTCCGGCTCCAGCGCGGTGAGCACCGCCTGGTGGGTGATCCAGCCGCTGAGCCGGTCCTCGCCGGACAGCACGGGCAGCCCGGTGCCGGGCGCGTCGGTCAACGCGGTCAGCGCGTCGGCGAGGCTGCTCTGCGCGGTCACCAGGGGCGGCAGCTCCGCGAGGTCACCGGCCACTCCGCCGCTGCCGCCGGCCAGAGCCTCCGCCACGGCGCGGGCCGTGACGCAGCCCTGGTAGCGCCCGTCCGGCCCGACCACCGGCAGGATCCCGTGCCCGGACACCGCCAGCGCGTGGGCCGCGCGCTCCAGCGGCAGGTCCCCGGCCAGGGGTTCCGGCAACGCCTCGGCCACGGCCTCGACCCGGGTCCCCGCCAGCCTCCGGGAGTCCGGGTGCCGGTCGAGGTCCACGCCGCGGCGGCGCAGCTTCAGGGTGTAGATCGTGTCCTGGCCCAACGCCCGGCTGGTCGCGGTCGCGATCACGATGGCCGTCAGCATCGGCAGGATGATCGGGTACTGGCCGGTCAGCTCGAACAGCACGATCACCGCGGTGATCGGCGCCCACGCCGAACCGGCGAACGCCGCGCCCATCCCGATCAGCCCGTACACCCCCGGCGAGGCGGTCAGGCCGGGCAGCCACGCGTGCACCACGATCCCGAACGCCGTGCCGGCCATCGCCCCGAGGAACAACGACGGCGCGAACACCCCGCCGGAACCACCGATCCCGATCGTCAGGCTGGTGGCCACGATCTTGCCCGCCAGCAACAGCAGCAGGAACCCGATCAGGTACCGGCCCTCGAGCGCGTTCTGCAGCACCGGGTACCCCACGCCGTACAGCTGCGGCAGGGCCAGCAGCAGCGCCCCCAGGAACACCCCGCCGACCGCCGGGCGCAGCCACTCCGGCCCCCGCCACAGCGCGTCGCACGCGTCCTCGACCAGGTACAGCACGCGGGTGAACAGCACCCCGCACGCGCCCACCACCAGGCCGAGCCCGATGAACAGCAGGTACTCCACCGGGCTGCGCAGGGTGAACGGCGGCAGGTCCAGGAACGGCACGTCACCGAACACCGCCCGCCCCACCACGCTCGCGGTCACGCTGGCCAGCACGACCGCGCCGAACGATTCCGCGGCGAAGTCCCGCAGGATCAGCTCCATCGCGAAGAACGGCCCGGCCAGCGACGCGTTGAACGTCGCCGCGATCCCGCCCGCCGCGCCACAGGCCACCAGCACCCGCAACCGCGACTCCGGCACCCTCGCCCTCCGCCCCAGGGCCGAGCCCAGCGCCGAGCCGATCTGCACGATCGGGCCCTCGCGTCCCACCGAGCCGCCCGAGCCGATGGTCAGCGCCGAAGCCAGGGCCTTGACCACGCTCACCCGCGCCGGGATCCGCCCGCCCCGCTCCGCCACGGCGTACATCACCTCGGGCACCCCGTGCCCGCGGGCCTCCGGCGCGAACTTCTGCACCAGCGGCCCGTACACCAGTCCCGCGACCACCGGGGCCAGCAGCAGGAACCACGGCCCCAGCGCCGGGAACCACGGATGCGCCACCCGCCCCGCCGCCGAGTAGTCCGGCTGCCCGGAGAACAGGTGGGTGAACGTCGTGATCAGCCACCGGAACGCCACCGCGCCCAGACCGGCGCCGGCCCCGATCACCAGCGCCAGCCCGATCAGCCCGGTCGGGCTCGCCCGCAGCCACCGCCCCAGCGGCGGCCGGGCCGGGACCACCGGCTTCCGCTCCGCCGCACCGCCAACCGTAGACACCATTGCAGTATGCAACACTTGTCTTGGTCATCGAAAGCGACGTCGCCCACAGCGATCACGGGCCCGGCCGGGGACGGCCCGCGCGCCGTCGCACCCCACCGGACCGGCCGGCCCCCGGTCACATCTTCGCGGCCCCGGCCCGGATCGCCTCCCGGATCCGGGCGTAGGTGCCGCACCGGCAGATGTTGCGGATCTCGTCGAGGTCGGCGTCGGTGATCTCGTGGCCGGCGGCGGTGGCCTGCCGGACCTTCGCGACCGCGGCCATGATCTGGCCCGGCTGGCAGTAGCCGCACTGGGCGACGTCCAGCTCCAGCCACGCCTCCTGCATGGGGTGCAGGTCCTGGCCCACGGTCGCGGGCAGGCCTTCGATCGTGGTGATCTCGTCGGTGTCCTCGAGGTCGGCGACCCGCACCGAGCAGGGGTTGAACGCCTTGCCGTTGAGGTGGCTGGTGCACGCCTTGCAGACGTCGAGGCCGCAGCCGTACTTGGGCCCGGTGATGCCGAGCAGGTCCCGCAGGACCCAGAGGAGCCGGAGGTCGTCGTCGGCGTCGACGGTGACCTGGCTGCCGTTGACCTTGAAGGTGTGGTGCGGCACGGCTCGCTCCCTCAGTAGGTGTGGTCGAGGCCGTCGGTGGGCGACGGCGGCGTGGACGGCTGCAGCGGCAGCGGCTCGAAGCCGAGCGTGCCGTGGTTGATCGGGAACGAGGTCGGCATCCGGCCCACGGCCCGGCCGTAGGCGCACGCGACCGCGGCGAACGACGGAGCGACCGCGAGCTCGCCGGCGCCGCCCGGGCTGGCCGAGGTGTTCGGCATGACGATGACCTGCGTCTGCGGCGGGGTGTTCCACTCGCGGGTGTAGAAGTAGTTGTCCCAGCTGCCCTCCAGCGGGATGCCGTTCTCGATGTGCACGCTCGAGGTCAGGCACATTGCGATGCCGTCGTTGAGCCCGCCGATCATCTGTGCTTCCAGCCCGCGCGGGTTGATCGCGAACCCGGGATCGACCACCACGACCGCCTTGGTCACGCGCGGGCCGGTGACGGCGTCGGGGATCTTTCGCCCGACCGTCTCGGGCCGGCAGTCGATCTCGACCAGCACCGCGATCGCGCCGCGGTACTCCGAGTGCAGCGCGATGCCCTGGGCGGTGCCGTCCGGCATGGCCCGGCCCCAGTTCCCGGCCTCCGCGGCCCGGTCGAGGACCGCCCGCAGCCGGTCGTCCCGGAGGAACTCGCGGCGGAACGCGACCGGGTCCCGGCCGAACTTCTTCGCCAGCTCGTCGACCACGAGCTCCTCGGCGGTCACCAGGTTGGGCGAGTAGATGTTGCGCATGCTGCCGGTGTTGAACTTCAGCGGGATCTCGTTGAGCAGCTGGGTGGTCACGCCGAAGTTGTACGGCGAGGACTGGGTCAGCAGGAAGATCGACTCGGCGAAGCTCAGGTTCCCGGCGATCGGCAGCCGGGAGGCGAAGGCCGTCAGCATCTCGCCGAGCCCGTGGCTGAATTCGGTCTGCACGCTGGTGTGCCGCTGCTCGAAGCTGACCACGTTGCCCAGCAGGTAGGTCGCGCGCACCCGCGAAACGCACATCGGGTGGATGCGGCCCTGCCGGAAGTCGTCGGTGCGCGACCACATCAGCTTGACCGGCTTGCCCATCTTCTGCGACGCCTCCGCCGCTTCGGCGGCCGCGTCGTGGAACAGGTGCCGGCCGAACGAGCCGCCGCCCTGGGTCACGTGCACCTTCACCGCGTCCAGGGGCAGGCCCAGTTGCTTGGCGATGTCCTCCTGCGCCACGATCGGCACCTTCAGGCACGACCAGATCTCCGCCCGGTCCGGCCGCACGTCGGCGATCGCCGAGCCGGTCTCCAGCGGGCTGTTGCTCGCGGCCGCGAAGGTGAACTCCGCGTCGAGGTGGAGGTCGAGCAGTCCGGGCACGGTCATCGGCAGCTGGGCCGCCTTGAGCTGCGCCAGCACGGTGGCGTCGGACTCACCGTCCACTGTGCCCGGTCCCCAGGTCACCTCCAGCGCCCGGATCGCGTCGATGCAGTGGCCGAAGGTGCGCCCGCGCACCGCCACCCCGTGGGCGATGGCGACCACGTCGGTGATCCCGGGCATGGCCTTGACCTGCGCCGCGTTGGCGATCGCCTGCGGCGTGCCGTTGATCGTCGGCGGCCGCGCGACCATGGTCGGCCACGCGTCCGGGACGTCGAGGTCGAGGGTGAACCGCTTGCGGCCGGTGACCGCGTCGTGCGCGTCGATCCGGTTCTGCGGGGTGCCGAGGACGGTGAACTCCGAGCGCGCCTTCAGCGTGGCGACCACGCCGACCGTGGTGGCCGACGCCGCGGCCTTCGACAGGGAGCCGTACCCCGCCTGCCGGCCGCCGGGGTGCCGGACCGTGCCGGCGGACGTGGTCAGCTGCGCAACCGGCACGCCCCACCGCGCCGCCGCCGCGGCCAGCAGCCGCTGCCGGGCGATCGAGGCGGCGGTGCGGACCGGGGTGTAGATGCTGCGCATCGAGTTCGACCCGCCGGTGAGCTGGTTCATCAGCAGCTCCGGCCGGGCGTCGGCGAGGGTCACGTCGATCCGGTCCAGCGGCAGGTCCAGTTCCTCGGCGATCATCATCGCGACCGCGGTCGTCATCCCCTGCCCCACTTCCGCCCGCGGCACGGCGAAGGACGCGCGCCCGTCGGTGCCGACCCGGACGGCGATCAGGCCCGAGGTCGGCAGCGCGGCGAGGTTCTGCAGGTCGCCGAGGTCGAAGAGGTCTTCCGGCTGGGGCAGCGAGGGGATCGCCGCTTCGGCCCGGCCGGGCGTGAGTTCGGCGGCGCCCACCTGCGCGGCGACCGCGAGCGTCGGCGCGGCGAGCACGAAGCCGAGGAAGCGGCGGCGGCCGAGGGTGCGCGGCCCGGGGTCACCGGGCGGCCGGCCATCGGCGGCGGCGGCCCGGTCGTCGGGGGGCTGGGTATCGGAAGGCTGGGCATCGGGCGGCTGGGCGGCGGGGACGTGGTGGGCCATGAGCGGCTGGTCCTCTCGAACGACGGTGTCGGAGAAGTGCGGGGCTGAACGCCGCCGAGCCGGAGTGTTACACAGGTCACACCGCCGAAAGAAGGCCCGGGCTGCCTACATTTGGCCCAGTGCCGTTGTGCACCGTGCACAGCGGGTACCGGTCAGGGCACGCGCGGTGGTGGCAGGAACGGCAGGGCCCGCACGATCAGCCCCCACTCCAGCGGCAGTTCCCCGCCGGTGAGCCGCCGCTCGATCAGCCCCTCGATCCGGTGGATCCGGTTGAGCACGGTGTTGCGGTGGCAGTGCAGCACCTGCGCCGAGCGCGTCGCCGAGCCGCCGCTGGCCACCCAGGCCGCGAGGGTCTCCAGCAGGAAGCCGCGCTCCTCCCCGCCCAGGTCCAGCAACCCGCGCAAATGGGTGTGCAGCAACGCTTCGGTCAATTCCGGTGAGCTGAGCAGCAGGGCCTCGGGCAGCCGTTCGGCCAGGCCCACGACCTCGGCGCGGCCCGGCGGCACGGTCCGCATGGCCAGGACCGCCTGGCGGTAGGCCGTGTGCACGGCGGCGAGCCCGTCGACGACCAGCGACACCCCGGCCGCGGTGGCCAGCACGGACCCCACGGCCGCCGTGACCGCGGTGACGTCGCGGCCGGGCAGGGAGACCAGGCCGACGAGCGCGTCGGCCCGCAGTTGCCAGGCCGAGTCCGAGCCGTGCCTTTCGAGCGCGGCCCCCAGCGGTTCGAGACAGTCCCCGCGGCCCGCGCCCGCCGCCGCGACAGCGACGTAGGGCCCGGAAATCGGCAGCCGGAGCGTGCGGCCGGCTTCGTAGGCGAACCCGGTGTCCCCGGCCCGTCCCTGCAGCAGCCCTTCCCACAGCGACGCGCGGCGCTGCTCGTCCGCGCGCACGAGGGCGCGCTCGGTCGCGTGGTAGGCCTGGGCCACCTGGGCCGAGATCGCGTCGACCACCTCCCACACCCGGGTCGCGAGGTCGAGCATGGCCTCGTTGTTCACCTCCCCGGCCGCCCGCGCCTGGTCGGTCAGCGCCTGCCAGACCAGGCGCCCGCCGAGGCGGAACGAGCGCAGCACATCGTCGAGCGGCAACTGCTGCTCCGCCCGGCGCCGCCCGGTCGCGCGCGCCGCGTCGGAGAAGTCCTCGGCGGAGCCGGACTGGCCGATCAGTTGCAGCACCCGCCGCAGGTTGTCGTGGCACGAATGCCACAGATCGTTGCGCGGCACCACATCGACCAGGCGGTAACCGGGATTCTGCTCGCCGATCACCGAGACCAGGACCTCGGTCAGCGGTTCGAGCCGGTCCAGCACGCTGGCCGCGAGCGACCGCGCCGTGTCCCCGCCGTCGAGCTGCGCACCAGCCATCCGCACCCACCATCGTCGCCCGCGAAGGGAGCCGGCCCCGACGACCACGCCGATCGGCCCGGATCGCAGGAGCCTACGTCCTCACGGCACCGGCCGCGTACTCCCATCGCGGTCGACTAAAGCAACAATTTGTTGCTATAGTTGCCGGGTCAGCACAGCGATCCCGGGAGGGCACGATGAAGATCCTGATCAGTGGCGCGGGAACGGCCGGGCTGAGCGCCGGCATCGACCTCGCGCGGGCCGGGCACGCGGTGGAGATCGTGGAGCGGGCGAACCACCTGCGGGTCAACGGCTCGCCCATCGACGTGCGCGGCGCGGCGCTCGAGACCGCGCGCGCCATGGGAATCCTGGACGCGGTGCGCGCGCACCGGATCACCATGACCGAGCAGACGGTGTTCGTCGACCGGTCCGGGGCGGCCGTCGCGCCCCTGGCGGGGCCGCAGATCAACGAGTCCGCCGACGACCTCGAACTCCCCCGCGAAGACCTGATCACCATCCTGCGCGGCGCCCTGCCCGACCAGGTGGACCTGCGCTTCGAGGAGTCCATCGCGGCGCTGTCCGACGAAGGCGATCGGGTCGCGGTCACCTTCGCCTCCGGGCGCGAGGCCGGTTACGACCTCGTGGTCGGCGCCGACGGGGTGCACTCGGCGGTGCGGCGCCTGGTGTTCGGCCCGGAGCGGGAGTTCACCGAGCACCTCGGGGTGTACGTCGCCATCGGGGACGCGCCCGGCCAGGTGGATTCCGGCCCCGCGCGGGTGACGGAGATCTTGAACCTGCCGGGGCGCTTCGCCGGGGTGGCCCGCTATCACGACCGGGCACTGGGCATCTTCGAATTCCGGTCCGCGCCGATCGCCTACGACTACCACGATCCGGACGCGCAGAAGCGCATCCTGGCCGAGGCCTTCGCCGGGATCGAGGACTGGAAGGTCCCCGAACTGCTCGAGACCGCCCTGGACGACCCCGAGCTCTACTTCGACGCGATCGCCCAGATCGTCATGCCGGGCTGGCACCGCGGCCGGGTCGTGCTGATCGGGGACGCCGCGCACTGCGCGACCCCGATGGCCGGGCGGGGCGTCTCGCTGGCCCTGCTCGGGGCATGGGCGCTGACCGAAGAACTCGGCCGCCACGGTGCCGACCTCGCGGCGGCGTTCGCCGCTTACGAGCAACGCCAGCGTCCTCATGCGGCCGCGGCCCAGGAGTTCGCGCGCAGCGGGGCCGACCTCATGGTCCCCGCCACCTGGGAAGCCATCGAGGCCCGCAACGCCCGGTTCCGCGCGGTCTGCCCGCAGTAGGCCGCACCGGTGATTCGACCGCACACGAAGGAGCAACCATGCGAACCCCCCGTGAAGTGATCGAAGAGGTCCGCCGGATGATCGCCGGCGACGGGCCCGAGTTCTCCACCCTGTTCGCCCCCGATGGCGTGGTCCGATATCCCTTCGCCCCGCCCGGCACCCCCGCCGAACTACGCGGGCACGACGCCATCCGCGAGTTCTACCGGGCCGGTGAGACGAGCAAAGGACTGGTCGAGATGGCCGAGGTGACGGCCGTGGTGCACGAGACCGACGATCCCGAGGTGGTGGTGGCCGAGATCGGCCACCACGGCCGGTCGCACGCGACCGGGGCGCCTTACACGTTTCGGGCGCTGGCCGTGGTCCGCGTGCGGGACGGCCGGATCGTCAGCTACGACGACTACATCGACCCGATCGCCCTGGCCCGGATGCTGGGCCGGACCCGGGAGCTGGCCGAGACGCTGAACCGGTAGCGGGCTGCGGATCGGACGAAGGCGGCGGGCCCGGGTCACCTTCGCCTCCCCCGGCGGACGGCGCACCGGTTTCAGCGGTCGAGCGGAGTCAGCGTGGGGGTTTCGCCCGGTCCCGCCGGGAAGTGGGCGAGGAACGTGACGCCTTCGTCCTGGGCGTCGAAGCGGGCGATGCGCGTCGATTCCGGTTCGTAGAAGACGTCACCGGGGGTGAGCACCGACTCCGGGCCGCCTTCGATCCGGTAGACGGCGGAACCGGACTCGATGCTGCCGAAGACGGGTCCATTGTGGACGTGCAGTCCGGTGCGGTGCCCCGGGGCGATGGTGATGCGGCGGACTTCGACGCGGTCGACCGGCCGGGGTGCCGGCAGGCGCTGGTCCAGCACGAGGGTGCGGGTGACGGGCTCGGCCGGGGCCGGGCCCGGCCCGGAACCGGCGACCGGCTCGCCGATCTCGGTGCGCGCGCCGTCTTCGGAGAGCTCTTCGATGGCGAGGTGGGTCATCGCGGTGGTGTCGGTGGCGCCGTGCCAGTGCCATTCGCCCGCCGCGACGCGCACCGTGTCACCCGGCCGGATCAGCGTGGCCGGGCCGCCGCGGAGCTGGAGGTAGCCCGTGCCTTCGGTGACGACGAGGACCTGGCCCAGCGGGTGCCGGTGCCAGCGGGTGCGGGCGCCGGGGGCGAACAGCACCCTCTGCACGCAGGTCCGCGACGGGCCGTCGGGCTCGGCGAGCGAGGTGACCCACGCGCTGCCGGTGATCACGTCGGCGGGCGCGGCGACGCTGCTGGGCGGGACACGGCGGACGGTCAACGGAGGGCTCCCGGGATCCGATGGGGCTCAGCAGGATTCGTCGAGGTGCAGAGGGTTCGGGGTGCAGGGGATTCAGGGGGCGGCGAGCAGGGCGAGCACCCCGCTGATCGCCTGGTCGAACGGCTCGGGCGAATCGGCGGCGCGGGCCAGGACGTAACCGCCCTGCAGGACGGCGACGACGGTGGCGGCGAGCGCGGCACTGTCCAGGTGGCCGGGCAGCTCCCCGGCGGACCGGCCTTCCTCGAAGACCTCGGTGAACCGCGCGCGCAGGCGGGCGAAGGTCTCGCCGACCGGGGCGCGCAGCTCCGGGTCGGCCACGATGTCGGGGTCCTGGGTGAGCCGGCCGATCGGGCAGCCCCGGAGCACGTCTCGCTCGCGGCGCAGGTACGCCCGGACCCGCTCCAGCGCGGGACCGGGCCGGCCCAGCTGGGCCTCGGCCGCGTCCAGCAGCTCGTCCGCGCTGCGGCGCACGGCGGCCAGCGCCAGCTCCCGCTTCCCGGAGAAGTGGTGGTACATGCTGCCCGGCCCGGCCCCCGCGCGCTGCTGGATGGCCTTGGGGCTGGTGCCCACGTAACCCCGCTCCCACAACAGCTCGCGCGTACTGGCGATGAGCTGATCCCGAGTCTCCACGACCAGACTGTACCTACTAGTAGGTACAGAATCAAGGTCCAGCCTGAGCAGTGGGGACGGCTCCGCGATGACGAAAGCGGAGGACGCCTTCAAGGGGCCGCAGAGCCCGCCGGCGGATCGCCACCACCCCGGACTCCCTCGCGGGACGGCGGGTCAGGACCGGCGCATCCGCAGGATCAACGCGACCGCGTCCGCCGCGCCGTCCGAGTGGGCGCCCGGGGTCAGCACCTCCTGCAGGAGCAGTCCGCGCAGCGCGGCGATGGTGACGGTGGCCGTGGTCAGCGCCGCCTCGGCGCCGAGCCCCTCGCGTTCGGCGAGCGAGGCCAGCAGCCCGGTCAGGTCGTCGAGCGAGGCGATGAACTCGCGGAATTCCTCCGGGCGGTGGGCGGCCAGTCCGACGACGTGGAAGAAGGCGCGGGCGCGCGACAACTGCTCCGGACGGAGGTAGGCCCGCCAGATCGCCACGACGAGGTCGTCGAAGGTGCCGTGGCGAGCGGCCTCGATCAGCCTCGCGTTGTCGCGCGAGCGCTGCTGCCCGAGCATGGCGGCCAAGACGCCCGAAAGCGAGCCGAAGTGGTACCGCAGCAGGGCGTGGCTGGTTCCGGCGCGGGCGGCGATCTCGCGCAGCGACACCTCCGGCGAAGGGAGGTCCACCCCGAAGGCGTCGAGGAGCCGGGCCAGCAGGCGCTCGCGCGCGTCGCCCCGGCCTTCCGAACTTGACAGGATCACTCCCGCAGTTTATCCATTGGAAAAGACAAAGGCACGACGGAGGGAACCGTGAGCAGCTTCGCGCCCCCGGCCTGCTTGCCCTGGAAGGGAAAGCCGATCGAAGACCCGAATCCGTCCGCCCACCCCGCCGCCGCTCTGGTGGCCGTCCACACCGGACGAGTCGTGAAGGATCTCCGATGAGCGTCATCTGGCAAGGCTGCCTCGCCGACACCGACTACTTCGAGCTGCGCTCCCGCGGCGGGCACGACTACGGCGTGTGGGTCACCACCCCGCCGCACTACGACCCGGCCGCCGCGCCGGCACCGGTGGTGTACGTGCTCGACGGCAACTGGGCGGTGGGCCTGACGGCCCCGCTCATCGTCACCCAGCTCGACCCCCTGCAGCCCATCCGGCCCTACCTCCAGGTCACCGTCGGCTACGCGGGCGAGCAGGCGCAGCACTGGGCCCGGCTGCGCAACCGGGACCTCGTGCCGCCCGGCGAACCCGTCGCCGCGGAGTTCACCGACGCCGTGGCGGCGAACGTCCGAACCGGCCGGATGACCCGCGAGGAGGGAGCCGCCTACCTGGCCGAGCTGAGCGACAGCCGCGCCGATGTGTTCCTGAGTTTCCTCACCGAAGAACTGCACCCGCGGATCGAACGCGATTACGGCACCGCCGCGAGTGGCCACGGCCTCTTCGGCTATTCCTACGGCGGTCTCTTCGGCCTCTACACCTGGCTCTCCGGCTGCACGCTGTTCGAGACCATCGGAGCGGGCAGCCCCGGCGTCGCCGGCCGGGACAGCCGGGTCTTCGCGCAGCTCGAAGTCCTCGACGAGGGCCGGCAAACCACCAAGCTGCACGTGACCCTCAACGAGCGTGAGCTGCTGGGAGACCTGCCCGTCTACCAGCAGCTCACGCAGCACACGGCGGCCCTGCTGCACCGTCTCAGCGCCCGCAGCGAAGCCGTGACCAGCGCGGTCCTGCGCGAAACGCACGTGACCGGCCTGACCGCCTCGTTCCTGAGCTACCTCAGGACCTGCCGATCCCGGTGAGGCCGGGTACCGAGCGGCCGAGCCGGATCGCCGAGACCAGGAAGAAGACGCCACCCAGCACCGCGTAACCGGCCACAGTGGACAGGGACGGATTCCCCGCCCCCGCGCTCAGGACGAAGTTCGCCCCCGCCAGCACCGAAATCCCGCCACTGAGGATCATCGGCCACTGCCCGCCCATCCCGCGGCGGCCGATCGCCACCACCAACTGCACCAGACCGGCGAGGACGGCCCACGCACCCCACACCCGCAGCACCGCCGGGACACCCGACGCCGCGCCCACCGCGATACCGGCCGCCGCCGCCGCGCTGATCACCGCGTTCACGGACAACCCGGGCGCCGGCCCCGAAACCCGCGACGACCGAGCGTCCACAATGGCCGATCCCACGTCGAACAGCGGGTACAGGATCACCAGGGCGGCACCGAGCGGCGACAGCCCCGGTCCGGCCGTGGCGAACAGCACCGCCGCCCACCCGAGGGCGAACCCGAACCGCACGAAGTACAACCGGCGCAGCACCGGGGCCGATCCGTGGACGGCGGGGGAATCGACTGTGGTCACCATGGCTCCTTCACCAGGAGGGACGAACCCTCAAAGAGACTGATCGTTCTGTCTCTTTCAAGGATGGCCGGGCGCCCCCGCCCCGGTCAAGACCGACCGTTCTATCCGAAATCTTACGGGCCACGATCCGGCGACACCGACCGTTCTCCCCGTATAGTGAGCCGCGCGCGAGGAAGCAGGTGATTCAAGTGTCCGAGGCCCGCGATCGGCTGCTCGGCACGGCCGGCCGGCTGTTCTACACCCAGGGGCTGCACTCCGTCGGCATCGACCGGATCGTGGCCGAGGCCAAGGTGACCCGCGCGACGCTCTACCGCCACTTCCCCAGCAAGGACGAGCTGGTCGTCACCTACCTCACCGCCGCGGACGACGCCATCCGGGCCCAGGTCGAAGCGGCCCGCGCCGCGCAGGAGTCCGCGGACGGCCTCGTGCGCGCGGTCGGCCGCACCATCACCGACGCCATCCGGTCCGACGGGTTCCGCGGCTGCGCGTTCCTCAACGCGGCCGCCGAGTACCCCGCCGAAACGCACCCGGTGCACCAGGCCGTGCTCGAGCACCGCCGGTGGTTCCTCGGCACGGTCACCGAACTGCTGGCCACGACCGGTGAGACCGCACCCGAACCCGCCGCCCGCCACTTCGTCATGCTCCGCGACGGCGCGATGACCGCCGGCTGCCTCACCGACCCCGAACCGATCTGCGAAACCTTCCGGCTCGGCGTCGAGGGGCTGCTCAAGTACCGCGAAACCCCCGGCATCAAGCCGTCCTCCCGCAAGCGGCCCGCCGCGAAGAAGGCCGCCGCCAAGAAGCGCTGACCCGCCGCCACAGGCGCGGCGGCGAGCCGGGTCCGGGAGACTCACGGACGGCACCCGTCCGCCCGAGAACTGTAAGGCCGACCATGAGCACCCGGACCCGTCGTGGCATCGCCACCACCGCCCTGACCGTGGCCGCGACGCTGGCGGTGGCCGGTTTCCCGGCGTCGGCCGCGCAACCCCCGGCGAAGCCCGCGGTGGTCGCGGCGCCCCCGGCGTTCGGCCGGCTCGGTCCGCTGATCGGCCTCGTCGTCGAACGCCTCCGGGTGAGCGACGACGTGGCCGCCGCCAAGTTCGGCACCACCTCGCCCATCGACGACCCCGGCCGCGAGCAGCAGGTGCTGGACCAGGTGCGGGCCCGGGCCACCGCCCTCGGGCTGGACCCGGACGCCGCGGCCGCGTTCTTCCGCGACCAGATCACCGCGAGCAAGGTGGTGCAGCGGGGGCGGTTCGCCCGCTGGACGGCGCACCCGGACCAGGCGCCCACCACCCGTCCGGACCTCGGGCCGATCCGCACCCGGCTCGACCGGCTGACCGCAGACCTGCTCGACCGGCTGAAGGCCACTGTGGACCTACGGTCCGAGCGGGTCCCGTGCACCGTTCAGCTCGCCGTGGCCGCCGGTTCGGCGGTGGTGCTGGAACGGCTGGACGCGCTGCACCGGCGGGCCCTCGGCACCGCGGTGCACTCGGTGTGCGGCGGCTGAACCTCCGCAGTCGCGCCAGGCCGGCCTCAGGGGTTGGGCCGGCGTCCGTCATCGCGGATTCCCGCGACCGTCAGGTTTCCGCCGCACCGCGACCGGGTGCAACTTTAGTCGGCAATCCAACAAGAATCACCAAAATGGCGCTTGACCAACCAGCACCCAACACCGATGCTGCTCCTCGGATCTCACACCGTCGTCAGGCCGGGAGCCCCCCATGCGCCGAACCCTCGCCGTCTTCGCCACCGCTCTGGCCGCCGCCGGGCTGCTGAGCCCGCCCGCCCAGGCCCTGGACAACGGGCTCGCCCGGACGCCCCCGATGGGGTGGAACACCTGGAACACCTTCCAGTGCAACATCAACGAGACCCTGGTAAAGCAGACCACCGACCTGATGGTCAGCTCCGGTATGCGCGACCGCGGCTACGACTACGTCAACCTGGACGACTGCTGGATGACCCACAGCCGGGACGCCGCCGGGAACCTGGTCGCCGATCCCGCGAAGTTCCCCAGCGGGCTCAAGGCGCTCGGCGACTACATCCACGCGCGCGGGATGAAGTTCGGCATCTACGAGAGCGCCGGCACCGAGACCTGCCAGCACTACCCGGGCAGCCTCGGCCACGAGCGGGCCGACGCGAACAGCTTCGCGGGCTGGGGCGTGGACTACCTGAAGTACGACAACTGCGGCAGTCCCGGGGGTGAGACCCAGCCGGACTACGTGCGCCGCTACTCCGCGATGCGCGACGCGCTCAAGGCCACCGGCCGACCGATCACCTACAGCCTCTGCGAGTGGGGGAACTTCGCCCCTTCGTCCTGGGCCGCCGACGTCGGCAACCTGTGGCGCACCACCGGCGACATCAGCAACAACTGGGGCAGCGTCGACTCGATCTACCGCCAGAACGTCGGGCTCGCCGCCGCCGCGAAACCCGGCGCGTGGAACGACCCCGACATGCTCGAGGTCGGCAACGGCATGGACTTCCAGGAGGACCGCGCCCACTTCACCCTCTGGGCCGCGATGGCCGCGCCCCTGATCGCCGGAGCCGATCTCCGTTCCGCGAGCGTCGCCACCTTCTCGACCTACCTCAACGATGACGTCATCGCCCTCGACCAGGACCCGCTGGGCCGGCAGGCCACCCGGATCTCCTCCTCGGGCGGCCTCGACGTGCTCGCGAAACCGTTGCAGGGCGGGGATGTCGCCGTCGTGCTGTTCAACGAAAACAGTGACACCCGCACCGTCTCGACCACGGCCGCCGCGGCCGGGCTGCCCGCCGCGGGCAGCTACCGGCTGAGCAACCTGTGGTCCAAGGAGCCGACCACGAGCACCGGGACGATCAGCGCGAACGTTCCTTCGCACAGCACGGTCGCCTACCGCGTGACCCCGAACGCGAGCGGCACCAGCATCGGCACCGCCCGGCCGTTGCAAGGCGCTTCTTCGGCCCGCTGCCTCGACCTCAACGGCAACGTCACCACGCCCGGCGCCCAGGTCGACATCTGGGACTGCGACGGCGGGCCGAACCAGTCCTGGACGCCCACCAGCGCCGGTGAGCTCAGGTCCAACGGCCTCTGCCTCGACGCCGACCACGGCGGCACCACCGCCGGGACCAAGCTCATCGCCTGGACCTGCCACGGCGGCGCGAACCAGCAGTTCAAGCTGAACCCCGACGGGTCGATCACCAGCACGCAGACCGGCCTGTGCCTCGACGTCACCGGGGGCGACCGGCCGGCCGGCAACGTCAACGGCGTTCAGCTCGAACTGTGGGGCTGCAACGACGACGCGAACCAGAACTGGCAGCTCAAGCCCCGCTGAGCCGGGCCGCGCGGATCTCCTCCGGCGGGGCGAAGGACCCGGTGAAGCTGTTGCGCACCAGCACTTCCACCTCGTCCCCGGTCAGCCCGAGCGCCTCGGTCACGGCCGCGTAGTTCTCGTTGACGTACCCGCCGAAGTAGGACGGGTCGTCGGAGTTGACCGTCACCGGCACACCCGCGTCCATCAGGGCCCTCAGCGGGTAGGCGGCCAGGTCCTCGGTCACGTGCAGCCGGAGGTTCGACAGCGGGCACAGGGTGAGCGTGACCTGCTCGTCGGCGAGCCGGGCGACCAGGCCGGGATCGTCGGTGGCGGTGTAGCCGTGGTCGATCCGCTCGACCCGGCAGACCTCCAGCGCCTCGCGGATGTAGGCGGCCGGGCCCTCCTCCCCCGCGTGGCAGGTGGTGCGGTAGCCCTCGGCGCGGGCGGCGGCGAAGTAGCGGGCGAACTTCGACGGCGGGTTGCCCCGTTCGGCGCCGCCCAGGCCCACGCCGAGCACGTGCTCGCGCCACGGCCGCACCAGGTCGAGCAGTTCGAGGGCGTCGGCCTCGCGGCGGTGCCGGTGGGCGCTCACCAGCAGCGCGCCGTCGATGCCGGACTGCTCGCGGGCTTCGGCGATGGCGTCGGTGATGCCGCCGAGCTGGGCTTCGAGGCCGACGCCGTGGTCGAGGAAGACCTGCGGGCCGAACAGCATCTCCGCCCGCCGGACCCCCTGGCCGGCGGCCCGGCGCAGGTAGGCGGCGGTGAGGTCGTGGAAGTCCTCGCGGGTCCGCAGCACCCGGCAGCCCGCGAAGTACACCGCCAGGAAGTCCTCCAGGCCGGTGAAGGAGTACGCGGCCCGCAGCTCACCGGCCGTGGGCCAGGGCAGGGTCAGTCCGTTGCGGCGGGCGAAGCGGGCCAGGTCCTCGGGTTCGAGCGTGCCTTCGAGGTGGACGTGCAGTTCGGCCTTGGGCAACGCGGTCATGCGGTCCTCTTCCCGCAGAAGTGAACTGATCGATTCACTTCTTCGGGAAGGCTACACCCCGGGCAGCAGGGCGGCGACGGCCCGGTCGTGCGCCGCGTCGACCTCCGCCCGCGGCTCGCCGCAGATCAGCATCATCTGCGAACCGCGCCACAGCGCGACGATCGCCCTCGCCGTGTCGTCCGGCCGGGCCACGGCGGGATCGCGCCGCAGCGCCTCCGACACCACCGCCGTCCAGCGTTCCCGGGTCTGGGCCAGGAACTCCGGGTGCCGGCCGGGAACGTCGGCGGCCGTGCCGAACCGGGCGAAGAACAGCCGCAGGTGCGGTAGCCGGGCCGGATCGGCGAGGTGGCGCCAGGCCGCCGAAACCCGGTCCGCCGACGGGCCGGGCCCGGCGAGGAGGGCGGCGAGCCGGTCGAGCAGCGAGGTGCCGCCGAGGATCCGGTCGACGGCCGCGCCGAGGAGCCCGTCGAGCGAGCCGAAGTGGTAGAGCACCATGCGGTTGCTGGACCCGATGCCGCGGGCGAGCTCGCTCAGGGACAGCTCGACCACCCCGTGGGCGAGCAGGAATTCGCACGTCAGACCCAGGAGCCGGGCGCGTTCGGTCGGTCCGCTGGCCATCGGGCGAGCCTAGAGGACGATCCCGTCCGGAGCGCGGGCCGCCCGTCATCGTCCACACTGGACATCAGGCCGGCCCGGCTGGGCCGATGCGGTGTTCCCGCTGACAGGAACGGACACAAACCAACAAAAACCTTGACGAACCAAACAGCCGAGGCGTTGTTTGGACCTCGTGAAGCCGATGAAGCTGGGCACTGCCGCCCTCGCGTTCGCATTGCTCGCCGGGGTCGCCGCGGCCCCGTCCGCCGAAGCCGCGCCCGACGCCTGGACCGTCCGGGGCCCGGGCCGCGTCAGCGCGACGCTGGACCTCGACGGTGCCGGCGAGCTGCACCTGGCGGTCGCCGACGGCGGCGCCCAGGTCTTGGCCCCGGGCCGGCTCGGGATCACCACCAGCGCCCACGCCTTCGACTCGGGCCTGTCCTTCGCCGGCCGCCGGGACCGGCTGGTGCGCGAGTCCTACGCCATGGTCACCGGCAAGCAGCTCGACCGGTCGGCGACCATGAGCGAGTCGACGTTCACCTTCCGGACCGCGGACCGCGCGACGGTCGAGGTCGTGGTCCGCGCGGCCCGGGACGGCATCGCCTACCGCTACGTCCTCGGCGGCTCCGGCCCGGTCACGGTGCAGCGTGAAGCGTCCACCTTCGAGCTGCCCGCCGGCGCCGAAGCCTGGGTGCAGCCCTACCAGAGCGCCTACGAGACCGAGCGCACGCAGACCACCGCCGCGGGCGCGAACACCGCCGAGCCGAGGTCGTGCACCGGCAGCACCTGCTCGTTCGGCTACCCGACCCTGTTCAAGACCGGCGGCCGCTACGCGCTGCTGACCGAGTCCGATGTAGACGGACGCTACTCGGGCACGCACCTCGACCACGCCGACGGCGCCACCGCCTACACCGTCGCCCTGGCCGACGGCCGGCCCGTCACCGCGAACGGCCCGCTCGCCACCCCGTGGCGCACCGCGATCGTCGGCAGCCTCGACACCGTGGTCCGCTCCACCCTGGTCGACGACCTCGCCCCGCCCTCGAAGGTGCGCGACACCTCGTGGATCAAGCCCGGCGTCGCGGACTGGTCGTGGCTGACCGGCGGCGTCGAAGCCAGCGCCAGCGCCGCCACCCAGCGCTCCTTCATCGACTACGCCGCCGCGCACGGCCTGTCCTACACCCTGGTCGACTACGGCTGGCAGGAAAGCGAAATCCCCGGCCTGGTCCGCTACGCCCGCGCCCGCGGGGTCGACCTGGTCCTGTGGTTCGCCTGGACCGACCTCGAAACCCAGCAGCAGCGCGACCGCTGGCTCCCGGAGCTCAAGTCCTGGGGCGTGGCCGGGGTCAAGGTCGACTACATGAACTCCGACGCCCAGTCCCAGTTCCGGTGGTACGACGCCATCCTCGCCGACACCGCCCGGCTGCACCTGATGATCGACTTCCACGGCGCCACCGTGCCCCGCGGCCTGCAGCGCACCTGGCCGCAGGTGATGAGCGTCGAAGCCGTCCGCGGCGAGGAGAACGGCCAGGACGCCGACCGCGACGTCTTCCTCGCCTTCACCCGCAACATCGTCGGCTCCATGGACTACACCCCGGCCTGGTTCTCCCGCCCCGGCCGCCAGGACTCGCCCGGCCACGAACTCGCCCAGGCGGTGGTGTTCGAATCCGGCTGGACCCACCTCGGCGACGACCCCGCCGGCTTCGCCACCCAGCCCGCGGCCGAGCGGTACTTCGAACAGCTCCCGACCACCTGGGACGACACCCGCCTGGCCGCCGGCTCCCCCGAGCGGGACGCGAACGGCGACCGCCAGGTGGTCCTGGCCCGGCGCAACGGCGATCGCTGGTTCATCGGCGGCCTCCTGGCCGGTCCGGCCGGCGTGCTGAGCACTCCCCTGGGCTTCCTCGGCCGCGGCCGGTGGCTGGTCGAGACCACCAGCGACCAGGGCGGCACCCTGACCCGGACCACCAGCACCCACACCGCCGCCGACACGCTGAAGCTCACCTCACCGGCCAACGGCGGCTTCGCGGCCATCGCCTGCCCCGCCGCCTACGGCCGCACCACCTGCGACAACCCGGTCGTGCCCGCCCCGGCGACCACGCTCACGCTCACCCCGTCGACCGCCGCCGCCGCACCCGGATCGACCCTCCCGATCGGCGCGAGCTTCGTCCTGCCCCAAGGCGCTCCGCTGCACGACGTCCGGCTCGACCTCGAAGCGAACCGGCTGCCCGCCGGGTGGAGGGCGACCGGCCGCACCGTCCGCGCGGGCACCCTGCGGGCCGGCACGGCGCTGACCGGCCGGTGGACCGTCACCGTCCCCGCCGCCCAGCAGGGCACGGTCGTGGAAGTCCCGGTCGCGGCCACCTACGCCCGCCCCGGCCACGAACCGGTGCACGTCGAGCAGGTCGTCTCGGTCAAGGTCCCGCCGCACGGCACCGTCGGGGTCAGCACGCTCCCGTTCGAGTCCGCCACCAACGGCTGGGGCCCGGTGGAACGCGACCGGTCCAACGGCGAAACCGGTGCCGGCGACGGCCGGCCCCTCACCCTCCACGGCACCGTCTACCCCCGCGGGATCGGCGCGAACGCCACCAGCGACGTCAAGATCTTCCTCGGCGGCCGATGCACCGGCTTCACCGCGACGGTCGGCATCGACGACGAAGTCGCCTCCTCCGCCCAGGGTTCGGTGACCTTCAGCGTCCTCGGCGACGGCAAGACCCGCACCGCCACCCCCGTCCTCACCAGCGCGAGCGGCCCGGTGGGGCTGACCGCCGACGTCACCGGCGCCCAGGAACTCGACCTGGTCCTCGGCGACGGCGGCAACGGCAGCGCCTTCGACCACGGAGACTGGGCCGCCCCGGAGCTCACCTGCCGGAGCTGATCCGAGGACCGCTACGCGGGTGTCGTTCCGTGGTGCCCCGGCCAAGGCCGGATCCACGACCGGCAGGTCCTCTTGGGACTGTCCGCTCAGGACAGTGGTCACGGCTGAGGTGAGGCCCGGCGCACGGGACCCGGCGGCGCCGGGCCTCACCGGCTTCCGCTCTTGCCGTCCGACAGCGGTCGGGGACGCTACCGGACGCGGAAGCCTTCACGGAGGCCTGGTGCGCACAGCCTCGCTTCACCGCTCCGCCGTCGCCAGTCGAGGAGGGAGGCGCGGCGACCGCAGGTGGTGGACACCCCGTGAGGCTGATGGCCCGCGCTGCAATGCCAACGGCGCCGTGGAGTGAATCCCCCGGCCCTGCGGTTTCCGGTGGCGACGCTGGGTGACCCTTTTCGCGTCGCCCGGGCCCGATCGCCATCGCCGCGGTGGAAACCGCCCTCATCGAGTGAAGCCCGGACGCCCCGGCGCGGGTCCGCTGCGGCCACCGGCCGTTCCACCGATAGTGCGCTTGTCCCGCCGATCAGGGATTTCGGATTGCCGGTCCGGACGCGGGTGCCGACACTCGAACCCATGGAGAACGTGGTTTCCGAATCCGAGACAGCACCCGACTCCGACGTCCGGTTCCCGGTCGTCCTGCGCGGATACGACCGCCGTCAGGTGGACGAATACGTGCGGGTCGCGGAAAAGCGGCTGGACCGGCACGAAAAGGCCCGGCGGATGGCCGAGCGCAAGCTGGCCAAGGTCCCCGCGCCCCGGGCCGGGGAGGCGGACCCGGCCAACGGGCTGGGCAAGCGCATCGAGAAGATCCTCGAGGTGGCCAAGTCCGAGGCCGAGGAGATCAAGCGGCTGGCCCGGGAGGAGGCCGCGAAGATCCTGGCCGCGGCGGAGAAGACCGCCGCCGACGTGGACACCGCCGGCCAGGAGACCGAACGCGCCGCCGGGAAGGAGGCGGCCCGCCTCGTCTCCGAGGCGCAGGAGGAAGCCGGCATCATCCGCACCACCCACCACGCGGCGCTGACCGAACTCGGCCAGATCGCGGCCATCCTCAGCGAGGTGCGCAAGCGGTACGTCGAGGAGCCCGAGGCGGAGACCGAGACCGAGCCGGAAGCGAAACCGGACGCCGAGGCGAAGGCGGACGCCGCCACCGAGTCCGAAGTGGACGCCGCCGACAAGTCCGAAGTAGACGCCGAGGTCAAGGCGCAAGCCCCGAAGCCCCGGCCTTTGCTGGCCGGTTCGGCGCGCCCCCGGTGAGGTCCGGCGACCACTGCGACACCCCAGTTCCGCTAGAGTTTTTCCGGCCCGCTACGCCCGGCTGAGCCCGGCACCGGCCGGGCCCGGCTGCTCACGGGTGCAGGACGAGCTTCCCCACGTGCTCGCGCCGGGCCAGCTCCTCCTGCGCCCGCGCGGCCTCCGCCAGCGGGAACGCCGCGGCGACCACGGGCTGGAACTCGCCGCGGCGGGCGAGGGCCATCAGCAGCCCGAAGTGCTCCCGCGTGTGCATCGAAGAGCCGATCAGCTGTGCGTTGTGGAGGTAGAGGCGGCGTACGTCGAACGTCACGGAGTGGCCGCCGAGCGCGCCCGCGACGACCCAGCGACCGGCTTCGCGCAGCATCGGCAGGCCCTCGTCCAGCAGGTCCCCGGCGACGACGTCCAGGGCCACGTCGATGCCTTCCGGCGCCGCGGCGCGGAGCCGGCCGGCGACGTCCTGCCCGCGGTCGACGACCTCGTGGGCACCGGCCTCGCGCACCGCGTCCACTTTGGACCCGCTGCTGACCGCGAGCACCCGCGCCCCGCGGGCGCGGGTGAGCTGGACCAGGGCGAGGCCGACGCCGCCGGACGCGCCCGTGACCAGCGCGGTCTCCCCCTCGCGCAGACGGCCGCGCTCGATCATGCCCAGCGCCGTCCCGTAGGCGGTCGGGAGGCTCGCGAGCTGGTCCTCGGTCAGCGGGGACTCCGTCACGTCGTGCACCTGCCCCGCCGGCGCGGTCACGTACTCGGCGTACCCGCCGTCGCGCTCGCTACCCATCAGACCGACCGGATTCGCTTGCGGGCCTTCGGAGTCGTAGACCGCCGGGTCCACCACCACGCGGCGGCCGACCAGCCGTCCGTCCGCCCCGGGGCCGGTGGCCACGACCCGGCCGGCGACGTCGGCGCCCTGGATGCGCGGGAAGCGGATCGGGCCGCGCCAGCCCGAGGGCCGCCCCGACCGGCCGTACGCGCCTTCCCGGGTCCACAGGTCGGTGTTGTTCAGCGCCACCGCGCCCACCCGCACCAGCACTTCTCCCGTTCCCGGGGCCGGCACGGCCACCTCCGCCGGCTCCAGGACCTCCGGACCGCCGTGACCGGTGATCCGCACCGCGTGCATGGTTTCGCTCATGGATCTCTCCTCGCAGGTATACTGATCGGTCAACTCACCGCACAGTACACCGATCAGTGAAGGTCGCGCCATGCCCGAAGCCCCCGCCCTGTCCCCGGCCGGCCGCCGCGTCCTCGCGGCCGCCGAGGAGTTGTTCTACGCCAACGGGATCACCGCGGTCGGCGTGGACCTGATCGCCGAGCGCTCCGGCGTGACCAAGCGGACCCTGTACAACCAGTTCGGCTCCAAGGACCACCTCGTCGCGACCTACCTCGCCGGGCGCGACCGGCGCTGGCGGGAGCTGGTCCGCGCCGCGGTGGACGCCGCCGCCGACCCGGTCGAGGCCGTCACCGCGCCGTTCGACGCGCTGCGGACCTGGACCGGGACCCACCGCCGGGGCTGCGCGTTCCTCAACGCGCTGGCCGAGATCCCCGATCCCGCGCACCCGGCCCACCGCGTCGCGGCGGGGCAGAAGCTCTGGCTGCTGGAGCTGTTCGAGGAGCTGGCCGCCGCGGCGGACCGCGCGGAGCCCGCCACCCTGGCCGCGCAGCTCCTCGTGCTGCACGAGGGGGCGCTTTCGATCCAGCCTCTCACCACGCAACCCCTCCCGGTCGACGCGCTGGCCACGAGCACCGACCTGGCCCGCGCCCTCGTTCGAAGCGCGTCGCGGTAGGCGTTCAGTCTTGTTCACAGTCCGGCGCTCGCCGCCGGTTGCCGAGCAGGTCAGCGCGGATGCGCGTAGCCAGTTGCGGCCAGAGGGAACGCGCCTTGTGATCGCTGCGGGCCGGGTTTACTGTCCGTTCGAACACCAGCTACCGGAACGTCGTTTACCCGGCTCTCGGAGGTGACCGTTCATGGCGCGAACCCGGCTTTCCCCCGCCCCCGACGAGGATCTGGCCCGGGTACTGGATTCGGGCCCGTTCGCCGCGGCCCTGCGGGCCACCATCCTGGACCGCCGGCTGACCCTGCACGAGCTCCAGCAGCGGCTGAGTGACGCGGGCATACGGGTCAGCGCGACCACTCTGTCCTATTGGGCCCGCAACCGCACCCAGCCGGAGCGGGCCGATTCCCTGCGCGCGGTGACGGCGCTGGAAGACATCCTCGCGCTGCCCGGCGGAACGCTCACCCGGCTGGTCCCGCAGCCCCGCCCGCGCGGCCCGGGCTGCCGTGCCCCGGCCACCGCGGCGTACCGGCAGCTGTGGGAGCCGGTGGAGACCCTGCGCCACCTCGTGGCCGAGGTGGGCGCCCCCGACCACGACCGGCTGCACCTGCTCAGCGGCCACGACCGGCTCACGGTCGACGGTTCGGGCGTCCGCCGCCGGATGACGTTCCGCTCCGTGCTGCGCGCCCAGGCCAAGCTGGTGGACCGGCTGCTGGTGTTCCTGCACGAGGACGACCCGCACCGGCCGCCCCCGCGGATCGACGTGCTGCGCGGCGGACGGCTGGGCCGGGTCCGCCGGGACGGCGAGAGCGGGATCCTCGTGGCCGAGGTGCGGCTGGACCGGCTGCTCGCCCGCGGCGAGACCGCCGTGGTGGAGAACCGCTTCGAATTCGGCGAAGGCGGCCCGCGGGAGAACCAGTGGGAACGGCGGTTCGGCCAGCCGATGAAGCACTACCTGATCGAAGCGGACTTCGACCCGGCCGCGCCGCCGGTGCGCTGCTACCGGACCACCCGGGACAGCATCCGCCTCCCGGTCCGCGACGTGGCCGAAGTCGGCATCGATTCCGCCGGGCACGCGCACGCCCTGCTGCTGGACGCCCCGAGCGGGATCCACGGGCTGCGCTGGGAGTGGGACTGACTCTTCGGCGGCCACGCGGCCCTTCCGGCCACCGGGCGACCCTTCCGGCCACCGGACGGCCCCGGCGGGCCGGGTAGTCCCGGCGGGCCGGGCGGTCTTAGCGGGCCGGGCGGTCTTAGCGGCCGGGGGGGGCCCGGAGGCCCCGCCGGGTCGCCGGCCGGGTCTCACCCGGCCGAACGGACCCGCCGGACCCGCCGGTACCGCACCGCCAGCCCGGCCAGGGCCACGGCGGCGAGCACCGCCCCGCCCAGCCACCACCACCCGCTCCCCCCGCTCCCCCCGGGCGCGGCGGACTGGGGCTGGGCCTGGCCCTGGGTGAACCCGATCCCGCCCCGGCGCTGGTAGTCCGAGCCGGGCATCTTGTCCGCGTACCGGGCGTGCACCTGGCTCTGGTACTGGGAAAGCGGCACGAACCGGCCCACCGGGTTCTGCGGCAGGCTGGACTGCAGCAGCCGCACGCCGTCACCGGTGAGCGCGTACCAGCCGTTGATCTGGGGCTCGTACAGCAGCACCTCGCCGGGGGCCAGGCCGGCCGACAGGCGCCGCTCGTCATCGCCGGACAGCGCGGCCATCACGTGCCAGCCGGGGCCGTCGGGGACGACCTTGATCGTGGTCGGCTCACCGCCCGGGACGGTCGCCACCACGGCGATGTACCCGAGTTCGCCCGCGGGCGCGTCCGGGCGTTCGAGCACGAAGTCCTTGCTCAGGGTGTAGGCGGGCACGCCCTGGTCGGTCACGGTGATCGGGCCGACCTCGGACTGGCCGGGGCGGCGCAGGTTGCTCCGGACGAAGCCGACCGCCTGGGGCGAGTGCGCCGCGGCGACGGCCGCGGACACCTGGGCCGGGGTGACCGGCCGCACGCCGCGCCCGGGTTCGGCGTGGGCCGGCCCCGCGCCGAGCAGGACGAGGGCCGCGATCAGGACGACCACCCGGCGGAGCTGGGGTGAAACCGGTCCGGTAGCCATGCTTCCTCCTGTCGGCGAGCCCGGGCCCCAGGCGGGTCGGGTCGCCTGGGGCCCGGGGGCTGGATGGGCCGGGATTACTGCTTGTCGATGCCGTACACGGTGTTGGACCAGGTGAAGTCGCCGTTCTGCAGGTAGTCGTTGTAGTTCATGGTCTGGTAGCGCTGGTAGGACGGCCACGGGTCGCCGAAGTTCAGCGTCTGGGCCGACGAGTCGTAGCCGTAGAACACCCGGGCGTGGCCGCCGCCGCTGCTCCAGTCGACCTGGGTGATGATCGGCTCACCCGCGTTGATCTCGTTCTGCACCTCCCGGAACGAGATCGCGTCCTGGATCGCGGTGCCGGAGAAACCGGTGTTGTGCAGGCCGCGCGCGACCTCGGACATGTAGGCCGGGTCGTTCGGGCAGTTCCCGACGCTGGTGCCCTTGCCCGCGGCGCAGAACTGCGACTGCGTGGTGCCCGCGCCGAAGAACTGCTCGACACTGGAACCGTCGGCGGCCCAGCACCATTCGTTCTGCGTCTGCTTCTGCTGGGTGTAGTTCAGCTTCGAATACGGGCGCGCGCTGTTGCTCACGGCGCCCGGCGCGAGCCGGAACCGCTGCACGTCGCTCGCGTGCGGAGTGACGATCATGCCGGACGGCGCGGCGCCCGGTTCCGGCCGGCTGCCGGTCTCGGCCACCGCGGCCGGGACGAGGGTCAACGCGGCGAGCAGCGTGCCCGCGCAGATGGCGGCGGCCCGGAAAGCGTTGAGGCGGGAATGACGTTCCACAGTGGGGACTCCTTTTACTACAGGGAAATGGCGGCGATGCGGTATTCCACCTCCCCGTGGCCGGGATTGCCGACCAGGGATAGGTTGGAGATTAACGATCCCGTCCCCGACCTGGCAAGGAATTACGTCCGTTTCCGCTCAAGTTGAAAACACTTTTTATTCTCTTTAAAACTGTTTACAACAACGCTGGAGGCCGAAGTCGAGCAGGGCGCCCAGGAGTTCCTCGGGGGTTTCGAGCTGGGGCAGGTGGCCGGTGCGGGGCAGCACGGTGAAGGTGGAGCGCGGGATCGCGGCGGCGAACGCCCGGCCGTAAGCGGGGCTGACGATGCCGTCGCTCTCCCCCCAGATCACCTGGACCGGGAGGTCGAGCCCGGCGAGCCGGGCGGCCAGGGTCGGATCGGTCATGGCGGGGCCGGTGTAGCCGAGCAGCGCCCGCACGTCCGGGCTCGGCCCGGTGCCGCCGTCGTCCGCGACCGGGGCCTTGCTCGGGTCGTGCCAGGACAGGGCCCTCAGCTCGGCCGGGGACAGCCCGCGCACGTCGGCCGGCGCGTGGCCTTCGACCTCCAGCCCGACCGGGTCGACGAGCACCGCAGCGCTGACCCGCGGGCTCCCCAGCAGGGCGATCTCGGCGGCGAGCCAGCCGCCGAAGGAGTTGCCGGCCACGGTCACGCCGGTGAGGTCGAGCCGCTCCAGCAGTGCGACGTACACCCGGGCCAGCTCGATGACGTTCGTCAGGCTTTCGGGCTTCGGTGTGCCGCCGAAGCCGGGGTGGGTGGGCAGCAGCACCCGGGACCGGGTGCGCTCGGCCAGCAGGCCGGCGAACCCGGCCATCGTCGCGACCCCGCCGCCGCCGTGCAGCAGCAGGAACGGGCGGGTGCGGTCGCGGTCCTCGACGGTGACCTCGACGGTGACCTCGACCGGGCCGAGGGCGTGGGTTCGGGTGCGGGCGGGCCGGAGCGCGCCGGCCTCGGGGAGCGTGGTCATGGTTCCTTCTTCGGTCCGGGGTTTATATAAGTAAACTTATATCAGCTTACTTATATAAGCAACCGGACCTCGGTGGGTTAAGGTGCGGACATGAGGTACCGCCCGTCCGAGGTCTCCCTGGCCGTCAAACGCCTGCAGCACCGTCACCACCGCGCGCTCAGCGAAGGGCTGGCCCCGCTCGGGCTTTCGCTGCCGCAGTGGGACACCCTGCGGCACCTGCACCGCGAGCCGGACGCGTCCCTGCACGACCTCGCCGTGCTGACCTTCCAGACCGACCAGTCCGCCGGCGCCCTGGCCACGCGGATGACCGACCGCGGGCTGATCGAGCGGGTCCCGGGGCCGGGCCGGGCCGTGCGGCACCGGCTCACCGAGGAGGGGGCGCGGCTGCGCGCCGAGGGGCAGGACATCGCCGATGCCATCGTCGAGTCCTCGTTCCGCGGCCTGTCCCCGGCCCAGCTCGACCAGCTGGGCGAACTGCTGGACGCCGCCCTCGGCGCCGATCCGCCCGGCTGACCGTCCGGGCCGCGGCGTGGCGCGGCGCGAGCACCCGGGGCCGTCTCCGTCCACACGGGACTCAACCTGGTCCGTCACGGACCCTGCGGCCTGCCCGACCCCAACGACGACCCCCTGTGCCGGAAGTCGATCACGGTCATTTTCGCCGGCACCACGATCACCGTGCCGGTCGAGGACAAGGGCCCCACCTGCGACAGCACCCACATCGACCTGAGCCGGCCCGCTTTCGAGCACCCCCTCCCCCGGGCCCATCGACGTGAGCTGAGATTCCACCCGACCGGACAGCCTGTTTCCTACAGTTCATCCACCGCTGTACAGTTGCCCGCATGGTGAAATGCGAGACGCGCGGCGACGCCTTGGCCCGGCTCGGCCGCGCCCTGGCCGACCCGACCCGCTGCCGGATCCTGGTCGCCCTGCTGGACGGCACCCGGTACCCCGGGGCTCTGGCGGCCGAGCTGGGGCTGTCCCGCTCGAACGTGTCCAACCACCTGGCCTGCCTGCGCGGCTGCGGACTGGTCGTGGCCGCCTACGAAGGCCGTCAGGTCCGGTACGCGCTCGCCGACCCGCACCTGGCCCGCGCGCTCGACGAGCTGGCCCAGGTGGTGCTCGCCGTCGACACCGCACAGCCCTGCCTGAACGAAACCGCCGAAACCACCGGCGTTCCGGAAGCCACCGGAGCCTCCCGGTGACGGCTGCTTGCGAGCACGGGTGCTGCACCTCGGCCGCGCTCGCAAGCGATCGCCGGGCGGTGCTGAAGCGGCGCGTGCGCCGGCTCGTCGCCGCGACGATCTCCTACAACGTGATCGAGGCGGTCGTCGCGATCACCGCCGGGTTGGACGCGTCCTCGGCCGCGCTGATCGGCTTCGGGCTCGACTCGGTGGTCGAGGTCGCCTCGGCCGGTGCCTTGGCCTGGCAGTTCTCCGGCGCCGACCCCGAAGCCCGCGAACGCACCACCCTCAAGGTCATCGCCTTTTCGTTCTTCGCGCTCGCCGCCTACGTGATCGCCGGATCGGCCGGCTCCCTGCTCGGACCGGAGACGGCGCACCCCTCCACCACCGGGATCGTGCTCGCCGCGCTGTCGCTGCTGGTGATGCCCGGTCTGTCCGGCGCCCAGCGTCGCGCCGGCCGCGAACTCGGCTCCGCCAGCGCCGTCGCCGACGCGAAGCAGACGCTGCTGTGCACCTACCTGTCCGGGATCCTGCTGGCCGGGCTGCTGCTCAACCGCCTGCTCGGCTGGTCGTGGGCCGACCCGGTGGCCGCGCTCGTGATCGCCGCCGTCGCGGTCAAGGAAGGCCGCGAAGCCTGGCGGGGTGACCACTGCTGCTGACCGCGGCTCAGCCGTGGTCCTTGGCCGCCGCCAGGGACCGGTCGAGCAGGTCCTGCAGCACCTCCCGCTCACCCGCGTCCAAGCCACCGAACACCGCCGCCCGGACGCGCTGGATCGCCCGCTCCGCGTCGCCGAGGATCCGGCGACCGGACTCCGTGAGGGCCAGCGGCCGGCTGCGGCCCCCGGCCGGCGCCGCGCGGACCAGGTGCCCGGCCGCCTCCAGCCGGCCGATGATCAGGCTGACCGCCTGCGGGCTCAGCAGCAGGTGCCGGGCCAGCTCGGCCGAGGAGGTGCCGGGCTCCTCCTCCAGCCGGGCCAGGGCCGAAGCCTGGGCCAGCGTGACCCGCAGAGCGCCCATCTCCCGCTCCAGCATCCGCTGGATCCGGTGCTGGAGCTGCCAGAGCGTGTAACCGAGGCCGTGGTTCACGTCACGCATGCGGGGACTGTATCAAGCACTTGACTTGGCAGCGGTCGCCGAGTTACATGTCAAGTACTTGATATAGGAGGGCCTTCCATGAGCACTCACCCAGTCGCCGTGGTGACCGGCGCCGGCCGCGGGATCGGCGCCGCCGCCGCGGTCGCGCTGGGCCGGCGCGGCTACCGGATCGTGGTCAACTACTTCTCCCGGGCCGAGGACGCGCGCCAGGTCGTCGAAGCCGTACGCGCGGCGGGCGGGGACGGGGTCGCGGTGGCCGGCGACGTCCGCGACCCGGAGCAGGCCGCGCGCCTGGTCGACACGGCGCTGACGGAGTTCGGGCAGCTCGACGCGCTCGTGTGCAACGCGGCCACGCCGGTCCGGTTCACCCCGTTCGGCGAGCTGGCCTGGAACGAGCTGGCGACGAAGGTGACCGACGAGCTCGCCGCGGCCTTCCACGTCACCGCCGCCGCGCTCGAGGTGATGACCGCGCAGGGGCACGGACGGCTGGTGTTCGTCTCCAGCGACATGGCGACCCACTCCGCCGTGCCGTCCGGAATCGCGCACGGCACGGCGAAGGCCGCGCTGGACGCCTTCGCCCGCTACCTCGCCGTCGAGTACGGCCCGTCCGGCATCACCGCGAACGTCGTCGCCCCGGGTTACGTCCGCACTGACAGCTCGGCCGCGAACGCCCCCGCCGGGCGCATCGAAGCCATCAGGGCGCACACGCCGATGCGGCGGGTGGCCGTGCCGGACGACGTCGGACGCGTGATCGCCGCGTTCGCCGACGACACCGAAAGCTTCGTCACCGGGACGGTCGTCCCGGTGACCGGCGGGCTGCACGCGGCCCGCTGACCGGACGGGGTGGACCACGAGCGAGCCGGCGGTCCCCGTAACGCGCGAAAACCGTTGAGCGTCACCGTTTTCGTGCGGATGATCAGCGCCGTACCGGACCGCTGCCCCTGTTCCCCGGCCAGGGTCCGGCGCGGCTCGAATTCCGCCCGGGCCCCACATCGTCGGCGCACCTTCGATCCCAGCCGACCGACGCGAGGCCGTCGAACGGTTCGAGGGACGGGCCGGGCTCCGGATCTGTCCACAATGTACGAAGCCCGGCGCCCGGGATCGCTCCTGCGAGGGCGGACGGCTCGGCGGGAGAGCCGGAGCCCCGGCGGCGATCGGCGAGGGCGCGCGTGGCCGAACCCGCCGCCGCCGCGTCCACCGCGGCCCGGCTCCTGCGACCCGCATGGACCTTTACAACGTTGTTCCAACGATGTAAAAATTGCCGGTACCGGAGCGGCCGGGTCGGCCGTCCCGGGCCTCCCCACCGTCCCCGAGCCGGGACCCGCGCCGGACTCCGGTGCGGCACCGGGTGACCGAAGCTCCCGCGACGCCGTGGGAGACGCCGTGCCCGCGCGCCCAGCCGCCAGCTGCCGGTCGCCCGCGGAATCGGTGGTGACCCCTGCCCCGGCGCCAGCCGAACAGGAGTGGCTGTCATGAAACGCCTGCGGAACATCCTGTTTTCCTTCGTGCTCATGCTCGCCGGGCTCGTGTTCGCCGGAGTACCGGCCGGCGCCGCCGCTTCGCTGCCGTGCGACATCTACGGTTCCGCGGGCACGCCCTGCGTGGGGGCGCACAGCACCGTGCGCGCCCTCTACGCCGGGTACAACGGCCCGCTCTACCAGGTCCGCCGCGCCGACGGCGCCACCACCGACATCGGGCTGCTCAGCCCGGGCGGGATCGCGAACGCCGCCGCGCAGGACTCCTTCTGCGCGAACGCGAGCTGCATCATCTCCGAGATCTACGACCAGTCGCCCCAGCACAACCACCTGACCATCGAAGGGGCGGGCGGGGCCGGGAAGGCCGACGTCGGAGCCCCGGCCGACGCGCTGCCGATCAGCATCGGCGGGCACACCGCCTACGGCGTGGAGATCTCACCGGGCATGGGCTACCGGGACAACACCACGACCGGCGTCGCCGTCGGGGGCCAGCCCGAGGGCATGTACATGGTGGCTTCCGCGACGCACGTCAACGGCGGCTGCTGCTTCGACTACGGCAACGCCGAGACGAACAACCAGGACACCGGCGACGGCCACATGGACGCGGTGTACCTGGGTCTGCGCTGCGAATTCGGCAACTGCAACGGATCCGGCCCCTGGGTCGCCGCCGACCTGGAGAACGGGCTGTTCCAGTCCAACACCGGCACCGCGGCCAACGACCCCGGACCGGGTGCCACCCCGTACGTCACCGCGATGCTGAGCAACAACGGCCGGGACCACTTCACCCTCAAACGCGCCGACGCCCGTTCCGGCGGCCTGACCACGACGTACTCCGGCTCCGAGCCGACCGTCCGGAACACCTACTCGCCGCTGCACCAGGAGGGCGCGATCGTCCTCGGCACCGGCGGGGACAACAGCAACGCCGACATCGGCTCGTTCTTCGAAGGCGTGATGACCGCCGGGGTGCCGACCGAGGCCGCGGACAACGCCGTGCAGTCCAGCATCGTCTCGGCCGGTTACGGCGGCTCGAACGGCGTGGCGGGCGGCCAGCTCACCCCCGGGTCGTCGATCTCGCTGCGCGCCACCACCTCGTGCTGCACGACCCGCTACCTGCGCCACTACGCGGCCGACGCGGTCACCTCGGTGATCTCGGCGAGCAGCCCCGCGCTGGACAAGCAGGACGCCACCTGGATCGTCCGCCGCGGGCTGGCCAACCACTCGTGCCTGTCGTTCGAATCGAAGAACTACCCCGGCGACTACCTCCGCCACTCCGGTTACCAGCTGCACCGCCAGCCCGACGACGGCAGCGCCCTGCTGACCAACGACGCCACCTTCTGCCCCAAGACCGGCAACAGCGGTTCGTACACCTCGTTCCAGTCGAACAACTACCCCGGCTACTACGTGCGCCACTACAACAGCAACGTCTACATCGCGAGCAACGGCGGCGCCAACCCGTGGGACACCACGGCCTCGTGGGCCGAGGACACCACCTGGGAGGTCACCCAGCCCTGGTCCTGATCCGGAGCGCGGACCCCGCTCCCCCGGCCACCCGGCTCAAACCGGGTGGCCGGGGCCACCGGCTCGTCCCGGGTTCACGAAGGCCGCGGGCCGTCCTCGCCGGTGTCCGGAGAGACAGTGTCGGCCTCTGATCCGCCGACCTCGCTGACCCGGTGCTGCTCGCCCGCGGGGCGGCCGGCCCGCCCCGAGCGGAACCGCCGGACCTTGTGCGTGCCGTCGCAGAACGGCTTGACCGCCGAGAACCCGCACCGGCACAGCGCGACCGTGCTCCGGCCCGGGTCGATCACCGTGCCGTCCGGGGTGCGGATCTCGACCTCGCCGCGCACGAGCAGCGGACCGTCCTCGTAGGGCGTGATCGTCGGAGGTGCCGCGTTGTCTTCCACCGGCCCCGGATACCCCGGCCCGGCCGGGTTCACCCCCGGAGAAGCGCCCGGGGGCGAAGAGCTGATCGCGGCACCCCCGCCACCCGGGAAAACCGGTCCCCACCGGCCTTTCCCCGATCGGCGGGGACCTGCCCGCTCATCCGCTCAAGGCCAGCTCGCCGCTGTCGCTCCCGGCCGTCCGGGTGGGCCGGTCCGGCCGCAGCGACGACCGGCCCCGGGCCCACTCCCCCAGCAGCATCCGGCCGAACTCGGCCTCGACCGCCAGTCCGCAGGCCGCGCCGAACAGGACGTCGGCCGCGGCGGAGGGGTTCTCGCGCGCGAAGGTGCCGCACAGGTCGTGCGCGGCGATCTGCTCGTGCACCGCGTCGGCCTCGATGTGCACGTCGAAGAACCGGGTCGCGTCCGCGTCGCCGCCGAGACGCCGCAAACCGTTGCCGTACCGGCGATTCGGCAGCGAAGAGGTCATCTCGAACGCGGCCAGGTGGCCGAGCGTCGCGCCGAGCCAGCGGCGGTGGAGGCCGAACAGCGACATCAGGTTGCTCACCGCCAGGGTGATCGCCGGGACCCGGTCCACGTAGTGCCCGTAGCCGTCGTCCAGGCCGAGGGCGCGCATGGTGTCCCGGAACAGCTCCGAGTGCATCCGCTCGAACCGGCCCTGCCCGTACTCGTCCGCCTGGATCTCCACCAGCGCGGCCTTGGCCGGCCCGGACAGCCGCGGAATGGCCCAGCTGTGCGGATCCGCCTCCTTCAGGTGGTAGATCGACCGCTGCGTCACGAATTCGCGGAACTGCCCCTCGGACGCCTGCCGCTGCAGGAACTGCGCGAGCGGCGGCCCGTCGTCCGCGCGCACGAGGCGGGCCAGCGCCCGCGGCACCGACTCCGGTTCCAGCGCCACCACCGGCACCAGCTCGCGCAGACCGGCCTCCCACCGCCGTTCCAGCCCGCGCCGCACCTGCGCGACGAACGGGGCGTCCTCCCACCACGGGTCGACCTCGTCGAATCCGCGGTAGCTCAGCTCGTAGCACATCCAGAGGGTCAGCTGCAGGTCCTCGTCGTGCAGCACCGCGGTCCCGGTGCCTTCCGGGACCGGTCCGGCCGCCGCCCCGTCCGGGGCACCGGAAAGCCGGTCGCGGACGAGGGAACTGAGCGGCCCACGGGGGCGGGGCAACAGCATCGGACCTCCAACGGGGTGAACGGCGCGGGTACCCCCGGGGCATCCGGTTCACTCCACGTCGCGGCGGGCGCCCGGTCGTGTGACCCGGGTCGCAGCGAGGTTTACCCGAGTTCGGTTGCGGGCATTTTCATTGCACGCAACGCGACTGCTCCGAGCAGTGTGAGAGGAAGGCCCCCATGGGCAAGGTGACTGTCGGCGTCGAAAACAGCGCGCCGGTCGAGCTGCACTACGAAGACCACGGCAGCGGCCGGCCGGTGGTGCTGGTCCACGGCTGGCCGCTGAGCGGGCGGTCCTGGGAGCACCAGGTCCCGGCGCTCGTCGAAGCCGGCTACCGCGTCATCACCTACGACCGGCGCGGTTTCGGGCAGTCTTCGCAGCCTTGGACCGGCTACGACTACGACACCCTCGCGGGTGACCTCGACACCCTGATCAACCACCTGGAGCTGCGCCAGGTCGCCCTCGTCGGGTTCTCCATGGGCGGTGGTGAGGTGGTGCGCTACCTCGGCGCCTACGGCTCCAGCCGGGTCTCGCAGGCCGTGCTCGCCGCCGCGGTGCCGCCGTACCTGTACCGGGCGGACGACAACCCGGACGGCGGGCTGGACGACAACACCATCGCCGCGTTCGAAAACGGGGTGAAGGGCGACCGGCTGGCTTTCCTCAAGGGGTTCACCACCGGCTTCTTCAGCGCCGGTGACGAGCTGACGGTCAGCGAAGACCAGCGCGCGTACGCCCAGCAGATCGCGGCGTTCGCCTCGCCGAAGGCGACGCTCGACTGCATCGCCGCCTTCGCCCGCACGGATTTCCGCGCCGACCTGGCCAAGATCACCGTGCCCACGCTGGTCATCCACGGGGACGCCGACGGGGTGGTGCCGTTCGAGGTCAGCGGGAAACGCTCCGCTGCGGCACTCTCGGACAGTGAACTCGTGGTGATCGAGGGCGGCCCCCACGCGATCAACGCCTCCCACGCCGACGAGTTCAACGCCGCGCTGCTCACCTTCCTGAACCGCTGAGAGAGGACGTCATGACCACGAAAACCTGGTTCATCACCGGTGCTTCCAAGGGCTTCGGTCGCGAGTGGACGATCGCCGCACTGGACCGGGGCGACTCGGTCGCGGCCACCGCCCGCGACACGGCCACCCTCGACGACCTGGTCGCCCGCTACGGCGACAAGATCCTCCCGCTGCGCCTCGACGTGACCGACCGCGACGCCGCGTTCGCCGCCGTCAAGACCGCGCACGACCACTTCGGCCGGCTCGACGTCGTGGTCAACAACGCCGGTTACGGCCAGTTCGGCCTGGTCGAGGAGCTGAGCGAGGCCGATCTGCGCGACCAGCTGGAGACCAACCTGTTCGGCGCGCTCTGGGTGACCCAGGCCGCGCTGCCCTACCTGCGCGAGCAGGGCTCCGGGCACATCCTGCAGGTCTCCTCGATCGGCGGGATCAGCGCGTTCCCGAACGTCGGCGCCTACCACGCGTCGAAGTGGGCGCTGGAGGGCATCAGCCAGTCGCTGGCCCAGGAGGTCGCGGGCTTCGGCGTCAAGGTGACCCTGATCGAGCCCGCCGGCTACTCCACCGACTGGTCCGGCCCGTCGGCCCGCCGCGCGGAGCCGCTGGCCGCCTACGACGAGTTCCGCGAGGCGCAGAAGTCCGCGCCGAAGCGCCAGAGCTCGCCCGGCGACCCCGAGGCCACCCGCGCCGCGGTGCTGAAGCTGGTCGACTCGCCGGAGCCGCCGCTGCGCGTGTTCTTCGGCGACGGCCCGCTCGCGCTGGCCACCAAGGACTACGAATCCCGCCTGGCCACCTGGCGCGAGTGGGAGCCGGTCTCCATCGAGGCGCACGGGAAGAAGCCGTGACCACGACGGTCGGTCCGGTGCACCACCTCCGCCTCACGGTCACCGACGTCGCCCGGGCCCAGGCCTTCTACACCGAGGTGCTCGGCCTTTCGGTCGCGGTGGCCGAGCCGCCGGCCCAGGACGACCCGGACTACTGGCTGATGCTGAGCAACCTGCAGGGCGGGGTCGTGCTCACCAACGGCAGCTTCCAGCTCGGCCTGCGCCCCTGCGACGAGCCCCGCCGCCACGCTGGTGACCGCTTCGACCCGCGGCGGGTCGGGCTCGACCACGTGAGCTTCCAGGTCGGCGGACACGAGGAGCTGGGCCGGATCCGCGAACTGTGCGCCCGCCGCGGGTACGAGCACGGCGAGATCACCGAGCTGAAGCCGATCGGCATCGCCGTGCTGTCGGTGACCGACCCGGACGGCATCCAGCTCGAGCTGACCGCGCGTCGGGGCGAGGGCTGACCGGCCCCGGGTTTCCGGCGGCCGGAAACGGGAATCCCCCGGAAACCAGCCGAAAACGCTAAGCGAGGCAGCCGATGAGGGCTTTGGTCTACCAGGGACCGCACGACGTGGCCGTGAAGAACGTGCCGGACGCGCGGATCGAGGACCCGAAGGACGCGGTCGTGCGCATCACCACGACCAACATCTGCGGATCCGACCTGCACATGTACGAAGGCCGCACCGACGTCGAGACGGGCAAGGTGCTCGGCCACGAGAACATGGGCATCGTCGAGGCCGTCGGGGACGCGGTGGACCGGCTCAAAGTGGGCGATCGCGTCTCGCTGCCGTTCAACATCGCCTGCGGCGCCTGCGGAAACTGCTTCAAGGGGCTGACCGCGTTCTGCTTGCGCGCGAACCCCGGCACCGCAGGCGCCGCGTACGGCTACGCCAGCATGGGCCCCTACGACGGCGGCCAGGCCGAGTACCTGCGCGTGCCGTGGGCGGACTTCAACGCGCTGGTGCTGCCCGAAGGCACCGAACACGAACTGGACTACGCGATGCTGTCGGACATCTTCCCGACCGGCTGGCACGGCGTGGAGCTGGCCAAGCTCCAGGCCGGCGAGAACCTCGTGGTCTACGGCGCCGGCCCGGTCGGGCTGATGGCCGCGCACGCGGCCCGGATCAAGGGCGCCTCCCGGGTGTTCGTGGTCGACCAGCAGCCCGACCGGCTCAAGCTGGCCCAGCGGATCGGCGCCATCCCGATCGACCGGTCCGCGGGCGACGCGGTCGAGCGGATCACCGACCTGACCGACGGCGGCGCCGACCGCGGGGTCGACGCGGTCGGCTACCAGGCACACAACCCGGACGGCGTCGAGCAGCCGGAGGTCGTGCTCAACGAGCTGGTCGCCGCGGTCAAGCCGACCGGCGGCATCGGCGTGGTCGGGGTCTACCTGCCCGAGGACCCCGGCGCCGAAGGGGAGCTGGCGCGGCAGGGCAAGCTGGCCTTCGACTACGGCCAGTTCTTCTTCAAGGGCCAGTCCATGGGCTCCGGGCAGTGCAACACCAAGCAGTACAACACCCAGCTGCGCGACCTGATCACCGAAGGCGTCGCCACCCCGGGCTTCCTGGTGTCCCACACCCTGAACCTGGACCAGGCCGCGGAAGGCTACGAGCACTTCGACAAGCGCGAGGACGGCTGGACCAAGGTCGTGCTGCAACCCTGAGCCGCCCGCGCCCGCCGGGCCGGGCGGGACCGAAGCACGAACCGAGCAGGAAGGCCGTCGGCATGACCACCACACGGGAGTTCGAGACGCTCACCGGGGACTTCTACCAGTTCGAGAACCTGCTCTCGGAGACCGAGCGCGGCATTCTCGAACGGGTCCGGGCCTTCCTGCGCGCCGAGGTCGAACCGATCGCCAACGAGTACTGGGCCCGGGCCGAGTTCCCGTTCCAGCTCATCGACGGGATCCGCGGGCTCGACATCGCGGGGCTGATGTACGACGGCCTCGCCGCGCACCGCGGATCCCGGCTGCTGAGCGGGTTCCTCGCGCTGGAGATCGGCCGGGCCGACCCGTCGGTGAACACCTTCTACGGGGTGCACACCGGGCTGGCCATGGGCAGCATCGACCGCTGCGGCTCCGAGGAGCAGCGGGAACGCTGGCTGCCGGGGATGGCCCGGATGGACCGGATCGGCGCGTTCGCGCTCACCGAACCGCACGGCGGCTCCGATGTCTCCGGCGGCCTGGAGACCACCGCCCGGCGCGAAGGCGACACGTGGGTCCTCGACGGTGAGAAGAAATGGATCGGCAACGCCACCTTCGCCGACCTCGTCGTCGTCTGGGCCCGCGACCTCGAAGACGGGCACGTCAAGGGATTCGTGGTCGAACGGGACACCCCCGGCTTCCACCCGGTGAAGATCGAGGGCAAGGTGGCGCTGCGCTCGGTGCAGAACGCCGACATCACCCTGGACGGCTGCCGGGTGCCCGAGCGGAACCGGCTCCAGCGCGCGAACAGCTTCCGTGACACGAGCGACGTGCTGCGCCAGACCCGCGGCGGCGTCGCCTGGGGCTCGGTCGGCTGCATGATGGCGGCCTACGAGCTGGCCCTGGCCTACGCCAAGGAGCGCGAGCAGTTCGGCCGCCCGATCGCGAAGTTCCAGCTGGTGCAGGATCATCTGGCGACCATGCTGGGCAACGTCACCTCCTCGCTGGCGCTGGTGGTCCGCCTGGCCGGCCTCCAGGACGAGGGCATCGACCTCGACGAGCACTCCGCGCTGGCCAAGTCGGTGGTGACCACCCGGATGCGCGAAACCGTCGCGCTGGCCCGGGAGGTCTTCGGCGGCAACGGAATCCTGCTGGAGCACGACATCGCCCGCTACTTCGCCGACGCCGAGGCCCTCTACAGCTACGAAGGCACCCGCGAGATCAACCAGTTGATCGTCGGCCGCGCGGTGACCGGCATGAGCGCGTTCGTCTGAGTCCGATCCGTCGAGAGAGACGCAGCCGGTTCGAGGGCGGACCGGTTGCTTCTCTACGGCCGCGCGTGGAGGGCCACGGTGCGCAGGGCGGCCTGCAACAGCTTCGACACCTGCCGGGGCGTCCACCCGGTGACGGCGATGAGGTCGTCGGTGCTCCGACGGGCCACCGCCGTGGCCCACAACGCGAATCGTTGGCGTGGCGGCAACAAGGCCAGCTCGTCGAGCAACACCGCATCGCGTAGCGCGGCGGCCAGCACCGCCCGATCGACCTCGGGCGTCAGCTCGGCCCGCAGCGCCTTCACCAGCCGAGCGCGGGCCCGGCGGCCCGGATCCGTCCACTCCCCCACCGGGCGGGGCCGACCGGCTTCGGCCAGCGCGGGCAGCAGACGATCCAGCAAGCGCTTGCTCTCCCGCCGGGACCGGCCGGTGCTGCAGGCCACGCGATAGCTCAACGTCACCATCCGCCCGGCCACGTCGGCCTCCGCGGTCAGCCAGGGCGGCAGCTCGCGCAGGTGGGCATCCGGAGCGGCGGGCCGACTGCGGGTCCCAGCGGTCACCGTGCTGTCCCCGTCGTGCCGACGACCGACTTCGCCGCGATCATGAGCCGCTCCCTGAAAACGCAGGTGCAGGTGGTGGTCAGCCCTGGGTCTGGGGGCGCAGTTCGCGGGTGGCCCCGCGGGCTGATCATAAACCGGTCCGCGCACCGCCCGGCCCGCGGGCCGGGCCCGGGTGGACGGGCCCCGGCCGGTGGCCGGCCGCGAAACGGCCCCGCCGGCTCACGAGTCTGAACCTGCGGGGCCTGGGCCGCCCGTGTTCCGCGCGAAACCTCAGGGCGCCTGCCCGCAGGGTGACCCGAACGGGCCGGGTTAAACCTCGGACCGCCCAACCAGGCCGCCGCGCAGGAACGAATGCGTGGTGACCGGGTCCGCCGGTCCCTCGCCCGGCCCCCCGGCGATCGACATCCGTTCGGAGCACCTGACGATGACCCACCGCACGAAGGCACTCCCCCGCGCCGTCCCCGGGCCCGCCACCGGCCGGACCTTCCCGGGGAAACGACTCGCCGTGCTGGGCTGCTGCTTCCTCACCGGGTCCGGGGTGGAGACCGGATTCCACCGCACTTCGACCCACGGTGGGTTCGAGGCCGGGCCGGGACTGCGGATCGCGCCGGCCCTCGCCGACGGCCCGGGCGCGCCGGGGCCGGTGATCGGCTGGGTGGCCACCGTCGACCGCGACGGTCGTCCGCGCTACCGCTGGCGCTTCGGCACCAGATCCGCCGCGCTGGTCAAGGGCGTCCGGCGCGGACGGACCAGCACCCGCCGGTCCGCCCCGGACCTGGTCGACGACGCCGGTAGCGCCCGGCGGCTCTCGCGGCTGACCGCGGTCCCGCCGCCGGGGCCTGCGCTGCTCGGCGGACCGGTCACGACGAGCCGGTGGGGCGCGCTGACGGGGTTCTCCGGAGCCGGGCTGGTCCGCGTCGTCTCGCTCCGACGCGGCCGGGCACACCGTCTCCTCCCGGCCGAGGCCGGTTGATCGTGGTCACCACCGAGGTCCCCGGACCGGCCGGCCCGTGGCGCGGTGGCCCGGGCGCGGGCCCGTCCCCATGGCGGGTCCGACGTCGCGCTCGATCGAGACCGATCCGCACGGAACGCCGGGCCCGCCGCAGTCCCGTCGCCCGGCTCCCCCGGCTGATCCCGTTCTTCTCGCACCGGTTTCCGCCCCCGGCTCACCCACTCGCAAGGAGAGTCCCGCGCTGATGAGCACCACCCCCGACACCGCCCCGTCCACCGACCGGGAACAGCAGTTGTCGCGCACTTTCGTCCAGCTGGCCGACACCCTGGTCGCGGACTTCGACATCGGTGACTTCCTCACCCTGCTCGTCGAACGGAGCGTGGACCTGCTCGGCGTTTCCGCGGCCTGCGTGATCCTCCTCGACGAGGACGGCACGCCACGCGTCGCGGCCACCTCCTCGCAGCGGACGGAGCTGCTGGAACTGTTCGCGGTGCAGACCGAGTCAGGCCCGTGCATCGACTGCGCCCGCACCGGCGTTCCCGTGCTGTTCGCCGGCCTACCGGCCGAAACCCGGCGCTGGCCCACGTTCACCGCCGCCGCCCGCGAATGCGGCTACCGAGCCGCTCAGGCCCTGCCCATGCGGCTGCGCGAGCAGGTGATCGGCGTGCTGACCCTGTTCGGCACCGAGCCCGGCGGCCCGGCGGCCGGGGTCCTGGAGCTCGGCCAGGCCCTCGCCGGTGTCGCCACCATCGGGCTCCTGCAGCAGCGCACCATCGAGCAGGGCGACCGGCTGGCCGGGCAGCTCAAGACCGCGCTGACCAGCCGGGTGGTGATCGAGCAGGCCAAGGGCGTGCTGGCCGAGCGCGGGTCGGTCTCGATGGACGAGGCGTTCAGCCACCTGCGCGCCCACGCCCGCAGCCACCACCTCCGGCTGACCGACCTCGCCCGTGGCGTCGTCGAAGGCACCGCGGACGTGGCCGCCATCCTCGCGTCGGACCGGTAGGCGGACCCTTCGAGCGCGTTCGCCGCCTCGATCGCCGGTGGGCAACGGGATTTCCGCCACCGAGGCGGATGCCGCCGGCGCTGGGTACGGCCACCGTGGTGACCCAGGCCGCGGTGGGGGTGCCGATCTCCTGAGCCCGGGGCAGTCGTGGCGGTGCCCGGGATCAGTGAGCGGTCGTGGCCCCGGGAAGCTGCGACCGAAACGGGGTTTCCGACCGGGGCGGGAAGCTCATGCCGTCCCCGCGTTCAGCGTGGGAACAGTGGGCCGGGAAAGGCCGGGCCGGGAAATGGCCGCTGCCAGAAATGACCGGCACCGGAAATGACACGGCCCGGGAGCGGCGGCTGGGGCGGGGCCGGCTTCCGGGACGACGATGATACGGTCCAGGCCGGTCACCGCCGGCGGCGTGGAGTGTCGGCGCCGACGATGACCGGCGGACCCTCCGGCCGCCACGAAACACCGGCGGGTCCCCCGCTGCCGCCGCGGCGTCAGGACCTTCGGCGGCGAGCGGGCGTTCCACGACACAGTGGTACCACCGGGCGCGCCCCGACGACGGGCCCGGTGGTACCACTGTGGACTGTGCGGAGCCGGGTCAGCTCTTGTTGGTGCCCGGGGTGAGGACCGTGTCGATGACGAACACGGTGGCGTTCTTGGTGGGGATGTTGCCGCAGAGGACCTTGGCGCCGTTGACGGTCATGTTGTCGCCGGAGCCCTCGACCTTCACGGGGCCGCCCGCGGTGTTGAGCGAGTCGACCGAGCCGGCGGCGGACAGGCCCTTGGCGTCGTAGCGCTTGCCCAGGACGTGGTACTGCAGGATCGGGGCCAGCGCGGCCTTGTCGCCGGCGAGCTCCTTGAACTTCGCGTCACCCAGCTTGTCGAACGCCGCGTCGGCCGGCGCGAAGACGGTGATCGCGGGCTGGCTGTTGAGCGTGTCGACCAGGTCGGCGGCCTTCACCGCGGCGACCAGCTTGGTCAGCAGCGGGTTGGTCGAGGCGGCCGAGGCGACCGGCTGCGGGCCCATCGAGTCGAGCGAGCCGGCGGCGTTGCCCTGGGGCAGCTTCGAGCAGGCCGGGCCGAACACGTCGGCGTTGGTGGTCACGCCACCGGAAGCACCGGAGTCGGCCGAAGACGACGGAGCCGCCATCGAGGAGGACGGGGCCGGCGCGCTGCTGTTGCTGGACGAGCCGCTGTCGGAGCCACCGCCACAGGCCGAAAGGGCGAGAGCGGCGACAGCAGTGACACCGATACCGGCGATACGCAGGGACTTCACGTGGGTTCACTCCAGAATCTAGGAAGGACAGTCCGTGGCTGAACTGTTGGTGACATCAGGGATTCGGTTCTGCTCCGGGAAAAGATTGGCCCCGGTTGTCACTCTTTAGTGTGACGTCCTGGACTGGCGCGATCAGGTCGCGATGAAGGTGGTGGAGTGCCAGCCCGTGGCGCCGTTCGGCACGGTGCCCGCGCGGTCTTCGGTCTGGGTGTAGCCGGTCCGGTCGGTCGCGCGGACCTTCACCTGGTGCGTGCCCGGCTTCACCGAGATCTGGGCCCACCACATCCGCCAGGTGTTCAGGTTCACCTCGGACGAGAGCGTCACCGGGCGCCAGCCGGTGTCGTCCAGGTTGATCTCCACCCGGTCGATCCCGCGGAACTGCGCCCAGGCGATCCCGGACAGCCGCACCGGACCGGAGGGCACGGTGTCGAAGCCCTTGGGCTCGTCGATCCGCGACTCCGTCTTGATCGGCGCCTGCTCGCTCCAGCTGCGCTTGAGCCAGTACGCCTGCCGCGCCTTCCAGGTCGTCACTTCGATGTCCACGATCCACTTCGTCGCCGACACGTAGCCGTAGAGGCCCGGGGTGACCAGCCGCGCCGGGAACCCGTGCTCCAGCGGCAGCGGCTCGCGGTTCATGCCGATCGCCAGCATCGCCCCGCGGGCGCGCTCCTGGGCCGCCGCCACCGGCGTGCCCGAGGTCCACCCGTCCACGCTGGAGCAGAACAGCTGCTCGGCCCCGGGCTGCACCCCGGCCTCGGCCAGCAGGTCGGCCAGGTCGACCCCGATGAAGTTCGAAGTGGACACGTAGGTGCCACCGACCTCATTGGACACACAGGTCATGGTGATGGTCCGCTCGGTCAGCGGCCGGTTGCGGATGTCGTTGTAGGAGTAGCGCATCTCCCGGTCCACCATCCCGTGGATCCGCAGCGACCAGTCCTCGGCGCGCACCTGCGGCACCGACAGCGCCGTGTCCACCCGGTAGAACCCCGAGTTCGGCGTCAGGAACGTCGGCGTGCCGAGCTTGGCGAAGTCCGCGTCCGCCGGGATCGCCGGCGCCGCCACCGCCGGCTTCAGCGTGCCGATCGCGGCGCGGGAGGCCGTCGCGTCCCGGGTCCCGCTGACCAGCTGCCCGGTTCCGCCGAGCACCCCGGCTCCGACCACCGCACCGGCCCCGCCCAGCAGGAACGACCGGCGTGAGGCCCCCTCGGGCGGTGCGGGCACGTTCTTGCGCGGGGCCAGCCGGTGCAGCAGCACGAACACCGCCACGCCGACCACCAGGCTCGCCAGCGGGGCCAGCAGGGCCACCGCGGTCAGGTCCGGCCGCTCGAACACGGCGAAACCACCCACGAGCCCGAACAGCGTGATGATGGCCACGCCCGGCCACCGCGACCGGGCCGACAACAACCCGGCCAGGGCCGAAACGACCACCATCACCAGCGCCATGCCGCCGAGCAGCACGAGCTTGTCGTGGGTGCCGAAGGTCCGCACCGCGTAGTCCTTGAGCTCCACCGGGGTCAGGTCGATCGCGCCGTTGCCGACCGCCAGGTAGGGCGAGGCGTTGATGCTGATGAACCCGGCCACCAGGTGGCCGGCCGCCAGCGCGGTGGCCAGGGCCAGCACGCCGCACAGCGCGGCCGAGGGCAGCCGTAGCCGGGCGCGCTCCGGGGGCACAGGGGTTTCCGGGCGGCTGAGTTCTGTGGCGGTCATGGAAAGCATTCGGTCCCGGGCGGTGCGGGGATTGGCGTCAGGCCCTGAACGGGTGCCCCCGCCGGCCGCGACCAATCCACCGGACCCCCGACGGCGAATCACCCTCAGCACGCCGGGAAGCCCGGCGTCCGACTCGGCGCAGGCCGGGAGGGATCACCTATGGCCACCCCTGCCAGGGCGCTCGCCCTGGTTCCGCCGTCCCCCGTGGCGCCGGAACCGGCACCGACCGCCGAAGCACTCATCGCCCGGGTCGCGTTGGGCGACGAACGGGCCTTCGCCGCGCTGTACGACGAGCTGGCCGGCCCGGTGCTGGGCATGGTGACGCGGGTGGTCCGCGACCGCGCGCAGTCCGAAGAGGTCGCGCAGGAGGTGCTGCTCGAGGTCTGGCGCAAGGCGGCGTCGTTCACCGAGCACCGGGGCAGCGTCCGCACCTGGGTGCTGACCATCGCCCACCGGCGGGCGATCGACCGGGTCCGCACCGAGCAGGCCGGCTCCGACCGGGAGACCCGGGCCGGGCTGCTCGACCCCCGCCGGGCCTTCGACGAGGTGGCGGAGTCCACATTGGTCGGACTGGAGCGCGAGGACGTGCGGACCGCGCTGGCCACCCTCACCGATCTGCAGCGGGAGTCCATCACCCTCGCCTACTACGACGGTTACACCTGCCGCGAGGTCGCCGAGCGGCTGGGGGTCTCCGTCAGCACGATCAAGTCCCGCATGCGGGACGGACTCATCCGCCTGCGCAACGTTATGGGAGCATTGCGATGACCAGCGCCGAAGCCCACACCCTGACCGGCGCCTACGCCTTGGACGCGGTCACCGGACCGGAGCGCGAGCGCTTCGAGCAGCACCTGGCCCAGTGCGAGTCCTGCGCGATGGAGGTCCGCGAGTTCCGGGAGGTCTCGGGTCTGCTCGGGGCCGCCGTGACCAGCAGCCCCGGCGATGCCCTGCGGGCGCGGGTGCTCGCGGCCGTGACCGAGACCCGGCAGCTGCCGCCGCAGGTGGAGCCCCCGCTCGTACTCCCGGTGCCGCTGCGCTCCGCCCCCTCCTGGCGCGCCCGGGCCGGCATCGGCCTGGCCGCCGCCGCGGTGATCGCCGGGGTGGTGGTCGGCGGCGTGGTGATCGGCGGGGTGGTGGCCGGCCGCCCGCCGGCGAACCCGGTGGCCGTGGCCCAGCCGCAGAACCTGATCGCCGCCGCCCCGGACGCCGTCACCGTGACCGGCCACGGCGCCGGCGGCGGCACCGCCACGGTCGCGATCTCCCGCAGCCTGGGCAAGGTCTCGGTGGCGATCCACGATCTCCCGCCCCTCGACGGAGCGCACGCCTACCAGGTCTGGTTGATCGGCCCCCGCGGTCCCCTGTCGGCCGGCCTGCTCAACCCCGGCGCCGGCGAGACCTCCCTGGTCGCCCCGGTCCCGGCCGATGCCAACCGGATGGCCGTCACCACGGAGCCACTGGCCGGCTCGCCCCAGCCGACCACCCCCGGGGTGGCCCTGCTCTCGCTCGGCTGAACACGGGGACCGGCTGCGGCCGGCTCGGGAGGAAAGGGTTGCGGCAGCGCCCGCGCGGAGGTCTCGCGCGGGCGCTGCCTGCTGCTTGGCGGGTGCTGCCGCAAGCGGATGGTCGCGCCGGATCGATCGTGCCGCGGCAGCGGGCGGACGCGCGTGACGGGGCCCAGATCGTCGCGACCGGTGCTGGTGCCGGATCGGTTATGTCGCGGCGTCGGGCCGGCGCCCAAATCGTCGCGGCCGGTGGCGGTGCAGGATCGATCGTGCCGCGGCGGCGGGCGGACTCTCGTAACGGGGCCCAGATCGTTGCGGCCGGTGATGGTGCCAGATTGGTCATGTCGCAGCGTCGGGTGGGCGCGCATGCCGGGGCCCAGATCGTCACGGCCGGTGGCGGTGCCCGGACCTGAAGTTGCTGGGGGGCACTCGTCGTGGTTGGGGGCCGGGGGGTTCCCGGACCGGCGCAGCGGCGCGATCATCCATTGAGGACGGACGGGTGGCCCGGCCGCCGCCGGTCGGTACTCGCGCGAAAAGGCGGGGCCACCAGGATTTCCCTGGTGGCCCCGCCGTTTTCCGTGCTTCCCGTTGACCGTCAGACGGTGCGCGGGGTGTGCGCGGCGGTGTTCCCGCCGGTGCCGATGGACCCGGCGTCGCCGCCGTGGCCCGCCGGGCCGGAGTTGCCGCCGGTGGTGGTGCTGGTGTTCGTGGCGTCGCCGGTCACACCGGTCGAGCCGGTGCTGCCGGAGTTGCCCGAGGTGACCGTGGTGCTCGACTGGTCACCCTGGTGCCGCGAGCCGTGACCCCAGGAGCCGTGGCCCCAGGTGCCGTGACCCCAGGCGCCGTGGCCGTGGTGGCCCCAGCCCTGCGAACCGCCGTGGCACTGGCCCTGGTCGCGGCCGGAGCCGCTGCCGGTGGCCGTGACGGCGGTGTTGCCACCGGTGGAACCGGAGTTCCCCGAGTCACCGGACTTGCCGGTCACCGCGGTGTTCTTGCTGGTGGCATCGCCGGCGTCGCCGGAGTTGCCGCCCCGGCCACCGGCCGCGATCGCCACGACCTGGCCCAGGACGCTCGTGCTGCCCTGGCCCGGACGCGACCAGCGGCCGCCACCGTTGTTCGTCGCGGAGTTGACCCCGGTGGCCACGGACGTGGCGTCGCCGCCATTGCCCGCGGAACCCGAGTTACCGCCAGTGGTGCTGCTGGTGTTCGACGCGTCACCGGTCGCACCAGTGCTGCCGGTGTTACCGGAGTTGCCCGAAGTGACCGTGGTGCTCGACCGGCCACCATTGGAGCGGCTGCCGCCGTCCCAGCCGTGACGGCCGTTCTCCTGGCCGCCCAGGTTGCCCACGATGGCGGTGTTGCCACCGGTGGAACCCGAGTTCCCCGAGTCGCCGGACTTGCCGGTCACCGCGGTGTTCTTGCTGTCCGCGTCGCCCGCGTGGCCGGAGTTGCCGCCCCGGCCGGCCACCGCGCCCGAAGCCACGTTGCCGAGCGAGCCGAGCAGTCCGCCCTGGCCCGGACGCGACCAGCGGCCGCCACCGTTGTTCGTCGCGGAGTTGACCCCGGTGGCCACGGACGTGGCGTCGCCGCCATTGCCCGCGGAACCCGAGTTACCGCCAGTGGTGCTGCTGGTGTTCGACGCGTCACCGGTCGCACCAGTGCTGCCGGTGTTACCGGAATTGCCCGAAGTGACCGTGGTGGTGCACTTCGCCAGCAGACAGAGCCCGTAGGCGCTGTTCCCGCCGGTGGCGCCGGAGTTCCCCGAGTTGCCGGAGTTCCCGGTCACCGCCTGGTTGCCACTGGTGGCGTTCCCGGCGTCGCCGGAGTTGCCGCCCTGACCGCCGGTCGCGGTGCCGGTGACCTTTCCGATCACGCCCAGGAGACCGCCACGCGAGTGGCCCTGGGTCGAGCCGACGCCGGACGACACGGCCGAACCGGTGCCGCCGTGGCCCGCCGAACCGGAGTTCCCCCCGGTGGTGGCGCTGGTGTTCGACGCGTTCCCGGTGCTGCCGGTCGACCCGGTGTTACCCGAGTTGCCCGAAGAGACCGAGGTGGTGCACTTCGCCAGCACACACAGGCCCGCGGCGGTGTTGCCGCCGGTGGAGCCGGAGTTCCCCGAGTTGCCGGAGTTCCCGCTGACCGCGGTGTTGCCGCTGGTGGCGTTCCCTCCGTCACCGGAGTCACCACCGCTGCCCCCGTGGGCGCCGGCCGAGGTCAGTCCCGCGACCACGGAGTGCAGGCTGTCGCCGATTCCGCCGAGCGGGGCCGAGTGGCCGGTGTCCGCGCTGGCCACCGCGGTGCCCAGCAGGAGGAAGCCCCCTGAGATGAACGAGGCGGTCAAGCCCCGTCGCACGTACTTGTGCATTGTTTCCCTTTCCTTACCGTCTGTCCATTATGGATTTCTGGAGGTAGAGAGAAACAGTCATCCAGGTCGGTTTTCACCACCGGAGGCCGCCCATCGCGGCGGCCACGCGCCGGCGGGCGGGGCCCGCCACCGCTGCCACGCCCCGATCACGCCGGGGCGGACGGCCACGATCGCCGCCATCCCGCCGTGCTGACCGGAGTCCGACAACGTCGCCGTGCCGGTCGAGAACGCCGTGTCCGGCTGGAACGGTCCAGGCGGAACGCCCTGGCCCGGCCTCGACGTGGCCCCTTCCGGCCGCGCGGTCACCGCCGCGGAGCCGGCCGAGCCCGTGGGCACGGCCCGATGGGCGGCCGGGACCACCGCCGGTCCGGCGACGAAGTCAGCCCGGGGGCTGATCGCTTCCGGTTGCCGCTGCGGAATCGCGACCGCACTGACGACCGGTGCCGCCGCAGGGTTCGCGACCGGCTTCGTCACGGGTTTCGGCGCACCGGCGACGGGGGTGACCACCGGCCGCACGATCGCGACCACCGGTTCCGTCACCGGACGCAGAGCCGAAGTGATCGGCTCCACCACGGCCGTCACCGGACGCAGCACCGAACCGACCGACTCGGCCACCGGAGCCGTCACCGGACGGAGGTCCGAGACGACCGGGGCGAGTGCCCCCGTCACCGGACGCAGCGCCGAAGCAACCGGCTTGACCGCCGAAGCAACTCCGTCCGTCACCGGACGCAGCACTGCGGCAACCGGCGCTACGAGCTTGCCCCCCGAGCCAGCCGAAGCCGGTGGATCACTTGCGGGTCTTTCGTCCGCTCGCGCCCCACTGGCCAGGAGTGCCGCCAGGAAGACGAAACCGGCGGTGACTCCGAGCAAGAGAAGTGTTCTACGCGCAGTCACCACCCAAGGCCCGATTTCGCCCATCCGTGGTGGCAATGAGGAGTTATTCATGAATTCACCTCCCCTCCAGGGTGGAATTTCACCCAACGGTGGGCATTCGCGGGCAGCCCGCTCACCGGTTTGGTGGATTTTCGGTTTTTCTTTTTTGCCGTCCCGGGTTTACCCGGGCCCGGAAGGGGGAAACGCGGCCGTCCGCGAACACCGGATGGGCCGCCGACCAATCCACCCGGCCCGGGGGCCCGAATGCTTCGAGTCCACGAAGATCGCTCCCGCGTGACCACTGCCTCCCGGCGCGCGGGACAAGCCCGGCACCCGGTGCCGGGCCGGAAGGAGATCGCCCGTGTTTGGCAAAAGCTATGCCGCCTCGATGATCAACCGGAGCGCGGAGAACGACCAGGACCGCCGCAAGTTCCTGCGTGCGGCCGGGATGACCGGGCTCGGCGTGGTCGGGGCCGGTGCGCTCGCCGGGCTCGGCGGCGGCCTGGGCGCCACCGCGTCGGCCGCGACGCGCAAGTCGGCCCCGGTGTCCGAGGCCGCGACCGCCGAGGTCAGTGACAGCGCGGTGCTCAACTTCGCGCTGAACCTGGAGTACCTCGAGGCCGAGTTCTACCTGCACGCGGTGACCGGCAAGGGGCTCGCCGACTCGAGCACCACCGGCACCGGCACGCGGGGCGGGGTCACCGGTGGCCGCGCGGTGCGGTTCGAAACCCGGGCCACCAAGCAGTACGCGCAGGAGATCGCGGGCGACGAGAAGGCGCACGTCGAGTTCCTGCGCGCGGCCCTGGGCTCGGCGGCGGTCAGCCGTCCGGCCATCGACCTGCAGTCCAGCTTCACCGCGGCGGCGCAGGCGGCGGGGCTGGTCAAGCCCGGCCACACCTTCGACGCTTTCGCCTGCGAGGAGAACTTCCTGCTCGCGGCCTTCCTGTTCGAAGACGTCGGCGTCACCGCGTACAAGGGTGCGGCTCCGCTGATCAGCAACAAGACCTACCTGGAGGCGGCGGCGGGCATCCTCGCGGTCGAGGCCTACCACGCGGCCAACATCCGCAGCGCGCTCTACCAGCGCAGTGGCGGACTCCTGGGCACCGGGCTGTTCAGCACGGACCTCAGGAAGGCCTCGGTCAAGCTCTCCGACGCCCGCGACAGCCTCGACGGCCCGACCGACGACGACCAGGGCGTGGTCGACAGCCACGGCAACGCCAACATCGTGCCCACCGACGCGAACGGCATCGCCTACAGCCGCACCCCCGGCCAGGTGCTCAACATCGTCTACCTGACGAACAAGGCCGCGACCTCGGGCGGCTTCTTCCCCAAGGGTGTCAACGGCGACGTCAACACCAGCGCCGCCAACTGACCCACTGGCCCTGACACGGCCCAGCCCCCGCCGTGGACACCGGCGGGGCACCGGAAGCTGGTTCCGGTGCCCCGCTCTTCAGCTTTGCTCCGGGCTCCCCCGGAGGTCCGGTACCAAAGGTCAATGCGCCGGGCCGGAGGACGCCGCTCGCGGATCGGGGCCGGCCCGGAGAGCGGGTCGAAGGACAACTCCGGAACCGGCTCGGTCACCGGGCCGCTTCCCGGGCGAACAGCTTCTTGGACCACAGGTAGCCGGCCACGCCGATCAGCGCGCACCAGCCGAGGGCGAACCAGGCGTCGTTCCCGACCGGCTTGTCCATCAGCAGCCCGCGCAGGGTTTCGATGATCGGGGTGAACGGCTGGTATTCGGCGAACCAGCGCAAACCGGCCGGCATCGAGTCGACCGGCACGAATCCGCTGCCCAGGAAGGGCAGGATCACCAGCGGCATCAGCACGTTGCTCGCGGTTTCGACGCTCTTGCTCACCTGGCCGAGCGCGACCGCCAGCCAGACCAGCGCGAACGTCACCGCCAGCAGGACCCCGGCCGCGGCCAGCCACGCCCCCGGCCCCGCGGCGGGCCGGAAGCCGACCAGCAGCGCGACCCCGGTCACCACGACCAGCGCGAACGCCGCCTGGACCACGCTGCCCAGCACGTGCCCGGTCAGCACCGAGGCCCGCGCGATGGGCATGGTGCGGAACCGGGCGATGATGCCCTCGGTCAGGTCCATCGCGATGGAGATCGAGGTGCCCTGGACCGTGGCCGTGATGGTCATCAGGATGATCGCCGGCGCCACGTAGTCGACGTACTCGGCGCGCCCGCCGGAGGCCCCGCCGAGACCGGCGCCGAGCGTGCCGCCGAAGACGTAGACGAACAGCAGCAGGAAGACGATCGGCATGCCGACGAGCGTCACGGTCATCGACGGGTAGCGCAGCAGGTGCTTGAGGTTGCGGCGCAACATGGTCGCGGAATCGCGCAGCGGGTACGCGGGGACGGTGGTGCTCATCGGGCGGCTGCCTTTTCGTGGTCGGGGTCGCCGGTGAGGGCGAAGAAGACGTCGTCGAGGTCGGGGGTGTGCACGGACAGCTCGCCGACCTCGACCGAGTGGGCGTCGAGCCGGTCGATCAGGGTCTTGAGCGAGCGGAGGCCGCCGTCGCTGGGCACGCGCAGGACCAGCGCTTCGTCGTCACGCGAGGCTTCGCCCAGCAGCCGCGTGGCCGTGTCGAAGCCGCTCGGATCGGTGAACCGCAGGCGGATGTGGCCGCCGGGGACGCGGCGCTTCAGCTCGCCCGCGGTGCCCTCGGCGACCAGCCGGCCGTGGTCGAGCACGGCGATCCGATCCGCCAGCTCGTCGGCCTCCTCCAGGTACTGCGTGGTCAGGAAGATGGTGACGCCACCGGCCACCAGCTCGCGCACGATCTGCCACATACCCCGGCGGCTGCGCGGGTCCAGCCCGGTGGTGGGCTCGTCCAGGAAGATCACCCGGGGGCGGCCGAGGAGGGTCATGGCCAGGTCGAGCCGCCGCCGCATCCCGCCGGAGTAGGTCGAAGCCGGTTTGCCGGCCGCGGAGCCCAGGTCGAACCGGTCGAGCAGTTCGGCGGCGCGACGCCGGCCGTCGCGCCGGCCGAGGTGGTGCAGATCGGCCATCAGGCGCAGGTTCTCCTCGCCGGTGAGCAGCGAGTCGACCGCCGAGAACTGGCCGGTGACCCCGATCGCGGCCCGGACCGCGTCCGGCTCGGCCTCGAGGTCGTGCCCGCCGACCCGCGCGGTGCCGCCGTCGGCGCCGAGCAGGGTGGACAGGATGTTGACCGTGGTGGTCTTGCCGGCCCCGTTCGCGCCGAGCAGGGCGAAGACCGTGCCCGTCGGGACGGTCAGGTCGACCCCGTCGAGCACGACGTGGTCGCCGAAGGATTTGCGCAGCCCGGTGGCCGAGATCGCGGCGGGGGCGGGTCCGGTGGTCATGGGATTGCCTTTCCGGGAACGGGTTTTCAGGAGCGGTGGAGGGTGATGCGGCCCATCGAGGTGTGCGCGCGGACTTCGACGGTCTCGTCGGACTCGCCCGGCTGGGCGGCCGCGGCCAGCTCGTTGTGCAGCTGCCCGAACCCGGTGTTCGCCTCGACCCAGGCCGCGGTGCCCTCGGCGACGCCAATCTCGAGGTCGCCCATCGCGGTCTCGACCGCGACCGAGCCCCGGACCACCTCGCCGACCCGGATGTTGCCGTTCGCCGTCTTCGCCTGGAGGCCCGCGTCCGCCCGCTCCACGGAGATGTCGCCGTTGGCCGCGCGGAGCCGCGCGTCCCCGGCGACCGTGCCGACCTCGATGCGGCCGTTGGAGTTCTTGACCACCGCGGGGCCCTCGACCCGGCCCAGGCTCACCCGGCCGGACGCGGTGTGCACCTCGGCCCCGCCGTCGACCCGGTCCGCGATCAGGTCCCCGGCCGAGGTGCGCAGGTCCAGCGGGCCGGTGTGCTCGAACCGGCAGGTGCCGGCGGAGGTCTCGAGCCGGGTCTCCCCGAGCCGGCCGGTGCCGTGGAAGTTGCCCAGCTGCGCCTCACCGGAGATCCGCGAGCCGCTGGGCAGCTCGACCGAAACCTCGACCGAGCGGCTCTTGCGGGAGAAGTCGAAGGCGCGGCCCTTGGGGCCCTTGACCACCAGCCCGCCGTTCGCGTACTCGACGCGGACCTGGTGCGCGGCCTTGACGTCGGATTCGTCGGCCGGGTCGGACGGACGCACCTCGACGACGGTGTCGGCCCGGTCGCTCGCGGCGATCCGGACCTCGCCGGCGACGCCGAGTTCGAAGGTGACGGCAATGGGCTCGGGTGTCTCGAATTCAGGCATGGGTGTCCCCTCGGAGTGGTTCGGTGAGTCGTCCCCGCAGGTGGGAGGACGGGTACAGGTGGGCCGGCGGGCTCAGCGCACCCAGCCGGTGAAGCTCTGCTTGCCCCGCTTCCCGCCGCCGGGCTCGGCGCGCGGTTCGCGAACGGGCCGCTGCACCGCGGCGGTGGCCGCCCGGACCAGCCAGGCGTTGACCGAGCGGCCCTCCTTGGCCGCAGCCGCCTCGACCGCGGCCTTGAGCTGCTCGGGCAGGCGCACGTTGATCCGCGCGGCCGGGCCGTCCTCGGCGATCACCAGATCGCTTTCGGGCGCGGCCCCGGCCGGCGCCGGATCCTCCTCCACCGGCGGCCGCGACGGCGGCGCGGTCACCACGAAGTGGGGATCCCGCCCCCGCAGGCGCAGCTCGACCGAGCCCGGGGCCAAGTCCCGGGTGATTTCGTCGGAGGCGGCGGAAAGCGCCTCCAGCAGGCTCATCCGGATCGCCGATTCGAGCGGTCCGGTCAGGCGTTCGACCAGCGCACGCGCCGGCTCGCCCCCGGCCTCGGCCAGGGTGGCGAACTCGCGGCCGAGGTTGTTCACGTACGTGGTCAAGTCCATGGCATCACTATGGCACATAAGTGGCACCACTACAAGCCGCATTGGCTCAGGATGGCGCCATCGTGGCTCCGCGCCGGACGCCGGGCGAGCCCCTCGGGGCGCTCGCCGTCGACGAAGGCCCAGCGGGCGGTGTCACGCCCGGGTCTAGGCTGCGGGCGTGCCGTCCGGTTCGGAGTTCGCGATCGAGCTGCCCTCCCCGCTGGTCGAACTGCCCGGCGGGCCCGGGGCCGGGCGCGGGGTCCGGCTGCTGCTCAAGCGGGACGACCTGCTCCACCCCGAGGTGCCGGGCACCAAGTGGCGCAAGCTCAGGGACAACCTGGCCTTGGCCCGCGCCCAGGGCCACCGCCGGCTGCTGACCTTCGGCGGCGCCTACTCCAGCCACCTGCGCGCGACCGCGGCGGCGGGCCGGCACTTCGGCTTCGGCACGATCGGCGTGGTGCGGGGCGAGGAACACCGGCCGCTCAACGAATCGCTGGCCTACGCCGAGCGCCAGGGCATGCGGCTGACCTACCTGGACCGCACGACCTACCGGCGCAAGACCGATCCGGACGTGCTCGCCGCGCTCACCGGCCGGTTCGGGCCCGCCTACCTGATCCCCGAAGGCGGCGGCAACGGACCGGCCGTGCGCGGGTGCGCCGAACTGCCGGGCGAGATCACCGAGGACTTCGACGTCCTCTGCTGCGCCTGCGGAACCGGCGCCACCCTCGCCGGCCTCGCCGCCGGTCTCGGCCCCCGGCAGCGCGCGATCGGCTTCCCCGTGCTCAAGGGCGGGCGGTTCCTCGAAGCCGAAGTGCGCCGCCTGCAACGGGAAGCGTTCGGTGCCGAGACCGGCAACTGGTCGCTGGACTGCGATTTCGCCTTCGGCGGTTACGCCCGCCGCACCGCCGCGCTGGACGCCTTCATCGCGGACTTCCAGCACCGCCACGGCGTCGGTCTCGACCGGGTCTACGAGGCCAAGATGATGTACGGACTGTTCCAGCGGATCCGGACGGGGACCTTCGCCCGCGGCACCACGGTCGTCGCGCTGCTCTGCTAGCCGCCCGAGCACGCTCTCGATCACCTGCGCGGCCCGGAACTCCGTTGCCGTCGCCTCAGCGGCCAGATCCTCCGTGGACAGGCCGAAAGCGGCTCCCTGCTGCCGCCGGTCGAGCCGGTCGGCCAAGACCGGTTCGTCCTCTGTGGACAACGGCGCGAACAGCTCCGGCACCAGCAGCAGGCCGCCGGGCGCAAGATGGCGGCGAGGACTTCGGCGCGGGTCTCGGCCGGGAAGAACGGCTGGGTCCAGAAGGAGACCGGGAAGCGGCATTCGTCGTCGAGGGCGCGCGCATCCATCGCGCGGACCTCCAGCTGGTCTTCGGCCCCCGCCGCCTTCGCCCGGCGCCTGATCTCCTCGGCGATCCCGGGCACGATCTCGACGCCGATTGCACGGAGACGCTCGAACATCGTCAGCGGGGTGCCGCCCACGCCGCTGCCCACGTCGAGCAGCGGGCCACCGGCCTCGAGCCGCTCGGCGAACTCCGGCAACGACCGGTACAGCACCGCATACAGCTCGCGGGCCGCGGCGCTCGGCCGCACCCCGGCGTCGAGCGCGACGGTGAGCGCCTGCGCACCGTCGAGGCGGTCTCGCCGCTCGGGCGGCAGGGCCGACTGCCCGGCCCGGCCGCACGCCAGGTCCCGTGCGGCCAGCACGGTGGAAAGGTCCATTCCGGACACCCCAGCGACCAGGGCGGCGAACGGCGGGCTGAGCCGGAACGAGTTCTCCCCCGCCCGCACCACCCCGGCGGAGTCGGCACGGCCAGCACGTTCGCGGCCTGCTCGGCCGGGACCCGGTGGCCGCGGCCAGTTCCTCGGCCGTGCGCCCATCCTGCAGGAGCCCGAGTCAGCCGGCTTCGTGGGCCGACCGGAGGACCTCGATGAGTTCGGCGCCTTCGGCCCAGCCCTTCAGCGCGGCCCACGCGGTCAGGGCGGGGCAGCCCGTCCCCGATCGTCATGCGCCGTAGCCACCGGCTCGTCGCGGTACCGGCGTTGATCATCAGGGCCTCTCGGCTCCACCGAACCGGCGCCGGGCCCGCGGACGGCGCTAGGGTCGACTCATCGGCGGAACCATCGGGAGGACACCATGACCTTCGGCAGCGAGCGGCCCCGGCCCGAGCCCGGTCGCGCGGCGCGGACGCTGGTGCGCGGCGGCATCGTGGTCAGCGGGGACCCGGCCGTCGGCGACCTGCGCCGGGGCGACGTGCTGATCGAGGACGGCCGGATCGCCGCGGTCGCCCCGGAACTGCCCGTGGCCGGGGCCGAGGTGGTGGACGCGGCCGGCAAGATCGTGCTGCCCGGTTTCGTGGACAGCCACCGTCACACCTGGCAGACCGCGTTCCGGGGACTAGGCGCGGACTGGACCTTCGGTCAGTACGGCGCGGTCATGCAAGGCGCGCTCCGGCCGCACTACCGGCCGGAAGACGTGTACCTGGGCAACCTGCTCGGCCGGATCGAGGCGCTCGGCTCGGGGGTCACGACCATGCTCGACTGGTTCAACTGCGCCCTCACCCCGGAGCACGCCGACGCCGCGGTCCAGGGCCTGCGCGAAGCCCCCGGACGCTCGCTGTTCGGCTACTGCGCCGAGGGCCCCGGGGACTCGGCGGGTTCCGGGGACTCAGCGGGTTCCGGCATCGCCGCCGAGCTGGCCCGGATGCGCGAGCAGCTGCCCGGGGACGGGCTGGTGCTGGCCCTGCGCGGTCCTTTGCGGTCCACAATGGACGAAACCGTCGCCGACGTGGCGGTGGCGCGGGAGCTCGGTCTCCGGGTGAGCGTGCACGTCCACGGCGGCACCGGCTGGCCGACCGGCGACCGGGTGATCGAGCGGATGCGTGAGCACGGCCTGCTCGACGCCCGCACCACCATCGTGCACGGCAACGGCATCTCCGACGACCAGCTGGCGATGCTGGCCGAGGCGGGCTGCTCGGTTTCGGTCAGCCCGGACGTCGAGCTGAAGATGGGCTTCGGCTGGCCCGAGACCGGACGGCTGCTGGCCGCCGGGATCCGCCCGTCGCTGTCGATCGACGACTGCCCGTCCGCCAGTGGCGACATGTTCTCCACCCTGCGCACGGGGTTCGCGGTGCAGCGCGGGCTGGACCGCAGCCTCACCGCGCGGGACTTCTTCGGCTTCGCCACGGTGGAGGGCGCGCGGGCCTGCGGGCTCGAAGACCGCGTCGGCAGCCTCACCGTCGGCAAGGACGCCGACCTGGTCCTGCTCGACGCCGAGGACCCCTCGGTCTTCCCGGTCGGCGCGATCGTCACCGCCGGTCACCCCGGGCTGGTGGACAGCGTTTTCATCGCCGGGCGGGCGGTCAAGCGCAACGGCGAACTGCTCGGCGTCGACCTGCCCGCGCTGCGCGCCCGGGTGCTGGAGTCGCGCGACCGGATCGCCGCGGCGGCCGGAGTCGCGATCGACGGTTCGGGCGCCCCGGCCGGGTGAGAAGCGCCCGGGAACCGGCCCTCCGGGCACAGCCCGCGAGGGGGAAGCGAGGCCGGAGTGGCCGAATTCCGCGGCTGCTTAGGCGCCGGATACACCGTCGAGCGGGGCACGGTGGCCGGGTGGCGCCCGGACCCAGGACACGACCGCGGGTGCCGGGTCTCCCCGGTCCGGGTCCGATCAGGACGGTGGCGGCGGGGCTCCGAGCAGGTACGCGACCTCCTCGGCCTGCGTGGCCGGGTCGTTGAACCACGCCGTGTGGCCGACGCCGTCCCAGCTCAGCAGCTTCGAGCCGTGGATCTGGGCGGCGAGCCCGACGCCCCACGAATACGGGGTGGCCGGGTCGTTCCGGCCGCTCACGACCAGCACCGGGGCGGCGCCGCGCACCGGGGTGGGGCCCCAGGGGTCGGCGGCCCGGACCGGCCAGCCGAGGCAGCCGGACTGCACGTCCCAGCCTTCGACGAAGCCCTGGGTGACCGGGGCGGCGCGGCGGATCTCCCGCTGCCGGGCCGCCAGGTCCGGGTAATCGCGGACGTCGGAGGGGAAGTCGTGGCAGGTGATGGCCCGGTACGCGGCCTCGCTGGCCACCGGGACCGCGAACAGGGAGGCGTCCGGCGCCGGGGCGATGGCCCGGGCCAGGCCGGTCGCGAGCGTGCTCCAGTTCCGGGGCAGGGCTAGCAGTGCGTAGCCGGTGTAGGCGATCTGCGGCGCGGTCGCGCCGGACGGGGTGCTCGCGGCCGGGATCGGGGCCCGGCGCGCGCGGTCGAGCAGCGCGCGGTACTCGGCGGCGATGTCCCGGCCCCGCAGGGCACAGTCCTGAGTGGACTGGCACCAGCCGGCGAACCGGCCGAACACGGCGTCTTCGGCCCGGGCCTCGTCCAGGGCCAGCCGGCGTGAGCCGACGGTGTGGTCGACGGCGCCGTCCAGCACCGCGGCCCGGAGCCGGCCCGGGTACAGCCGGGCGTAGGTGGCGCCGAGCAGTGAACCGTAGGACAGGCCCAGGAAGCTGATCCGGCCGGCGCCGAGCGCGATCCGCACGGCCTCGAAGTCCCGGGCCGCGCTGATCGTGTCCACGTGGTCGATCAGCGGGCCGGTGGCGCGGCGGCAGCCCTCCCCGACGTCACGGTTGTACGCGGCGAGCCGGTCGTATTCCGCGCGGCTGCCCGGGAACTGGGTGACGTTCAGGTCCAGGGTCGGCTTCTCGCAGGCGATCGCGGGCCTGCTGTCACCCACGCCCCGCGCGTCCACGCCGACGAGGTCGAACCGCTCCCGCAGCCGGGCCGGGAACATCTCGTCCGCGACCTCCTTGAGGTACGGCGCCGCGGGATCCCCCGGACCGCCCGGGTTGAACAGCAGCGAGCCGATGCGGTGGGCGGGATCGGCCGCCTCGAGGCGGGTCAGGGCCACGGTGATCTTCGCCCCGGCCGGCTTCGCCCAGTCCAGCGGCACCGAGAGCGCTCCGCACTCGGTGCCGTTTTCGGCGCACGGCCGCCAGTCCGGCGCGCGCACCCCGAACGCGGCCACCGGGTCCCCGTCCGCCGCCCGGGCCGCCCCGGCACCCCCGCCGGTCATCACCACCCCGGTCAGCACCAGCGCCAGCCCGCGTCGCAACCGTCTTGTCCTCACCAAGATCCCCTGCACGCCGATGATCATGGCACGTGATCATCGGCGCCGGTGATGACAGAAGTACCGTCAGCCGGGCGCCCGCGGCGAGCCGGATTCCGCAGCGGCATGGCGGGAAGAAGTGCGCGCGGGCGGCGCCGCCCCACTTCGGGAAGCCGCGCCAGGACTTCCTTTCGCGAGCGCCGGGATCGGGGCCGGTTACCGGACCGGGGTGATCACTATGGCGTTGATCTGGGGCTGGTCGGCGGAACCGCGGGTGAAGCTGACGGTCGCGGTGCCGTCCGCGCCGACCGTGAGCGGGAAGTCCTGCTCGACGCCGAACGCCGCCGGCCCGTCCGCGCCGTGCCGGATGGCGGTACCGGAGATGTCGAAGTCGGTGAGCACCCGGGTGCCGTCGAGGTCGACGTCGAAGGCGCGCTTGCCGGCGCCGATCCAGTACCAGTCGAGGAAGTAGAGGCGGACCTGGTAGGCCGCGCCCGGGGTCAGCCCGGGCACGGTGTAGGCCGAGTCGGTGAAGCGCGAGGTGTGCCAGATCCCGGCCGGGATCGGGTGGCCGACGGTGGCGGTGAAGTTGGGCACGCTGGGCTTCCCGGCCGGGATGGTGTCCGGGATTCCGCCGGTGCCGTAGGAATCGGCGACGAACCCGTCCCCGCCGTCGCCCCCGACGTCGATGGACACCCCGCCCGCGAGTGGCGGGGTGCCGGCGTGGGCGGCCCCCGCGACGGCCACGGAACCGGACAGGGCGGCCGACACCACGGCCACCAGCGCGAGCAGTCTTCGACGGCCGGCCACGTGGGCACCCATGGATTTCTCCCGTTGCAGTGGAGGATCACCCCGAAAGTCCGAGGCGGTTACCGGAGCACGCCGGTCCGACGTTACCGGGCCGGCGGAGGGCAAAAGAGGTAGTGATCCTGCCCGCGCGGAGCACCGGGGGCACCCCTGCTCCCCCGGGCGCGGCCCGGGAACGCGGGATCAGGGCGTCAGCACGATCTTCCCGGCCACCGTGCCGGACTCGGCCAGCCGCATCGCCTCGGTGATGCGCTCGAACGGGAGCACCGCGGCGGTCTTCGCGGTCACCTCACCGGAACTCATCAGGGCGAAGACCTCCGCCAGGTCGTCGCGCAGCCGGCCGTAGAAGGCGCCGGTGTTCCGGACCCCGGCCCAGACGTTGTAGAAGGACGCGCGCCGGCCGTTCGGCCAGGCGTTCCACAGGGCCAGGCGCAGGACGAGCTTGAGCACCGGCCACTGCTTGGACCCGGTGTAGTCCTTGGTCGACGCGCTGCCGTAGGCCACCAGGCTCCCGCCCCGGCCCAGCAGCTTCCACGAGTCGATCACGCTGCGGCCGCCGATGTGGTCGAACACCGCGTCCACGCCGTCCGGGGCGAGTTCGCGGACCCGGGCGGGCACGTCCTCGGTGCGGTAGTCGATCGGGATCACCCCCTGTTCGGCCAGCGACTCGTGGTGGCGCACGGACGCCGTGCCGATCACCTTCACCCCGGCCACCCGGGCGAGCTGCACGAGCGTGGAGCCGACCCCGCCGTTGGCCCCGTGGACCAGGATCGTCTGCCCGGCGTGCACCCGGGCGCTGCGGTGCAGCAGCTGCCACGCGGTGATGCCGTTGATCACCACGGTCTCGGCGTCGACCGCGCTGATGCCGTCCGGGACCGGGATCAGCTTGTCCGCGTCGAGCACCACGTGGCTGGCCCAGCCGCCGACCTTCACCAGCGCCGCCACCCGCTGCCCGAGCAGCGACGGCTCGGCCCCCTCGCCGAGGGCCAGCACGGTGCCGACGAGGTCGTAGCCCGGCACGAACGGGAACGGCGGCTGGTCGTAGTACCGGCCGCGGCGCATCTGCTGCTCGGCGAACGAGACGCCGGAGGCCTCCAGCTCGACCAGGACCTGGCCGGCGCCCGGTGACGGGACCGGTCCGCGCTCGACCACGAACCCGTCGACGTCGACCTGTCCGGGCAGGACCACCCGGGTGAGCTGGGCGTTGCTGGTGTGGTTCACGATCACTCCGTTCTTTGCTGTTGCGTTAGTTATAGCATCTAACTTCAGAACCAAGCAATAGCGATCGCGCCGAACGCCACCCGGGTTCGGTGCGGCCCGCCCTCCGCCCGCGGCCCGTTGACAAGTGGAGACCATCTCCATATCTTCGAAAGTGGAGATGGTCTCCAATTCTTTCCGGGACCCGGGGAGCGGCGTGAAGATTCTGGTGTTCGGCCGGGGCGTGATCGCCTCGGTGTACGGCTGGGTCCTGGAGCAGGCCGGGCACGAGGTCGAGTTCTACGTCCGGCCCGGCCGGGCGGCGGCCTACGGCGAGACGATCGACCTCGACCTGCTCGACACCCGGCGCCGGCGGCGGGGGCAGCGCGTGGTGCGGAAGTGGCCGGTGCGCTACCGCGAGGACCTGGACGGCCGGTTCGACCTGGTCCTGCTGAGCGTGCAGCACTACCGGGTCGCCGAAGCGGCCGCCGTCCTGGCCCCGCACCTGGGCGAGGCCACGGTGCTGGTCTTCGGCAACCTCTGGGCCGAGCCCGCAGCGGTCGTCGGCGACCTGCCGCCGGAACAGGTGGTCTGGGGCTTCCCGCAGGCCGGTGGCGGCTTCGGGGCCGACGGAGTGCTCCGCGGGGCACTGCTGCCGTCGTTCGTCTTCGGCACCTTCGACCGGCCGCCGACCGAACGGGAACAGGCGGTGCGCCAAGCGTTTTGCCGAGCCGGGCTCCGGATCAAGGAGCAGGCCGACTTCCGCGGCTGGCTGCTGATCCACTTCGCCTGGAACGCCGGACTGCACGCGCAGGGCCTGAAACGGGGTTCGCTGTCGGAGCTGATCGGCCGGACCGGCGATCTGCGCGAGGCCCTGCTGGCCACCCGCGAGCTCCGGCCGCTGCTCGAGGCGCGCGGGGTCGACCTGCGGCGCCACCGGGCCAGTGCGTTGAGCTTCCGGGTGCCCGCGCGGCCGGCCGCCGCCGTGCTGGGCTGGCTGATCGGCCACGTCGGGCCGCTCCGGGTGAACTTCGAGGCGCAGTCCGACCCCGGCGCCGAGGAGCCGCGGGCGATCTGCCGCGACACCCTGGCCGAAGCGCGGCGGCGGGGGATCGCGGTGCCGCGGCTGGAAGCCGCCCTCGCGCACCGGGCCTGAACCGCCCCAGTCCCCCGAACCGTCTCAGTCCCCCGAACCGTCTCAGTCCCCCGAACCGTTCGAGTCCGGCCCGCCCCGGCCGAACGACCGCAGCCGCAGGCTGTTGGACACCACCAGCACCGAGGACAGCGACATCGCCGCCCCGGCGATCAGCGGGTTGAGCAGGCCGAGCGCGGCCAGCGGCAGTGCGGCCACGTTGTAGCCGAACGCCCAGGCCAGGTTGCCCCGGATGATCCGCAGGGTGCCGGTGGCGAGCCGGATGGCGTCCGGGACCACCCGCAGGTCCTCGCGGACCAGGACCAGATCGGCCGAGCGCAGCGCGATGTCGCTGCCGTGGGCCATCGCCATCCCGAGATCGGCGGTGGCCAGCGCCGGGCCGTCGTTCACGCCGTCGCCGACCATGGCCACGCGCGCCCCCGCGGCCCGCATCGCCGCAATCGCCAGGGCCTTCTCCGCGGGCAGCACCCCGGCCCGGACCTCGTCCACGCCGATCTCGGCCCCGACCGCGCGGGCCGCGACTTCGTGGTCACCGGTCAGCAGCACGGTCCGCAGGCCCAGCTCCCGCAACGCGGTGACCGCCGCGCGGGCGGACGGCTTGACCCCGTCGCGGACCACCACCACCCCGGCCACCTCCCGGTCGACCGCCACGAGCACGGGGACCGCGCCCCCGGCCCGCGCGGCCTCGACCCGGGCGGCCGCTTCCGCCGGTAGCGCGATCCCCTGCTCGCCGAACAGCCTCGCGCTGCCGGCCAGCACTTCGTGGCCCGCCACCGTGCCTTGCGCCCCGAGGCCCGGAAGGGCCCGGAACGCCGTCACCTCCGGTAGTTCGGCGACCTCGGCCCGGGCCGCGGCCAGCACCGCGGCGGCGATCGGGTGCTCGGAGCCGGCCTCGACCGCCCCGGCGAACCACAGCACCTCGCCGGCGGTGCGCGTGGCCACCGGGTGGCAGCCGGTCACGCTCATCCGGCCGGTGGTCACGGTGCCGGTCTTGTCCAGCACCACCGTGTCCACCCGGCGGCTCGCCTCCAGCGCGTCCGGGCCCTTGATCAGGATGCCCAGCTGCGCGCCCCGGCCGACCCCGGCCATCAGCGCGGTCGGCGTGGCCAGTCCCAGCGCGCACGGGCAGGCGATGATCAGCACCGACACCGCGGCCGTGAACGCGTCCCGCAGCGGGTGCCCGGTGAGCAGCCGGCCGGCCAGGGTCAGGGCCGAGAGCGCCAGCACCACCGGCACGAACACCGCGCAGATCCGGTCCACCAGCCGCTGCACCGAGGCTTTGCGGGCCTGGGCGCGTTCGGCCAGCGCGGTCATCTGCGCGAGCTGCGTGTGCGCGCCGACCGCGGTGGCCCGCACGACCAGGCAGCCCTCGAGGTTCACCGAAGCGCCGATCAGCCGCCGTCCCGGCACCGCCTCGGCCGGGACCGGCTCACCGGTGACCGCCGAAACGTCCACGGTGGACTGTCCCGTCTCGACCACTCCGTCGGCCGCGACGGCCTCGCCCGGCTTCACCACGAACCGGTCCCCCACCGCCAGCTCACCCACCGGCAGCATCCGCTCGGCGCCGTCGCGCAGCACCCGGACCTCCTTCGCGGCCAGCGCGTCGAGCGCCGCGAGCAGGCCCGCCGCGCCCCGCCGTGACCGGCTTTCGAAGTACCGGCCCGCCAGCAGGAACGTGGTCACCCCGGCGGCGACGTCGAGGTAGACCGCGTCCGCGCCCGGCGCCGTGGGCCCGAACCCGACCCAGTAGCCCGGCTCGGGCCCGCCGGCCAGCGCGGCCCAGGCCGACCAGGCGAACGAGGCCAGCACCCCGAGCGACACCAGGGTGTCCATACTGGACGAACGGTGCCGCAGGTTGCGCAGCGCGGCCCGGTGGAACGGCAGCGCCGCCCAGCCCACCACCGGCACCGCGAGTGCCAGGCCGAGCAGTTGCCAACCCGGGAACCGCAGCGAAGGCACCAGGGCCAGCGTGATCGACAGGTCGCCGAGCGGCACGGCCAGCACCGCGGCGACGATCAGCCGGCGACGCAGGTCGCGCACCCGGGCCGTGGTCAGGTCCTCGTCCCCGGCCCCGCGCCGCCGCGCGCCGTAACCGGCCTTGCGGACGCGTTCGAACACCGCCTCGTCCGCGAGCCCGGCCGGGACCTGCACGGTGGCGCGCTCGGTCGCGTAGTTCACTGAGGCCCGGACGCCGTCCATCCGGTTCAGCGTGCGCTCCACCCGGGCGGAGCAGGCCGCGCAGGTCATCCCGGAGACGGCCAGCTCCAGCGTGCGGACTTCCCGGTGGACCGGGGCTGCGGTGGTCATGCGGACTCTCCAGGGTTCGGGCCGGACACTGTGGACGGTGGGGTTCGCCGGCGGGTGGCGAGTTCGGCCAGCATCGCGTTGTAGGCGTCGAAATCGCTCTCGCCGTGGCGGTCGCCGCGACGGGCGCGGCGCTCGTCGTCGCGCGCCCACTGCGCCAGCAGCGCGACGACCATCACGACCATCGGCACCTCGCCGCCGGCCCAGGCGATGCCACCGCCGAGGCGCTGGTCGGTGAGCAGGTCACCGACCCAGGTCAGGGCGAGGTAGTGGTAGTAGGTGGGGGCGATCACCGTCGGCCGGCTCATGAGGATCACGCCGAAGAACGCGTGGAACGGCATCACCGCGAACAGCACGCCCAGCCGCGCCAGGTGCGGGACCGGCCGCGGTGTCCGGTCGGCACCGACCGCGACCCAGGCGAACAGGTAGCCGGTGATCAGGAAGTGCGCCTTCATCAGCTGGTGCGACCAGTGGTACCGCATGGCGTCGCCGAACAGGCCGGAGAAGTACAGCGCGTAGAACGAGCCGGCGAACAGCACGGCCGCCACCGCCGGGTGCGCGAAGAACCGGGTGACCGGCGCGTGCAGCAGCGAGGTCACCCACTCCCGCGCGCCGGGCACGTCGCCGTGCGCGCCGGCCGGCAGGGCCCGCAGCGCCAGCGTGACCGGGCCGCCGAGCGCCAGCAGCACGGGGGCGAACATGTTCAGCGCCATGTGCGTGATCATGTGCAGGCTGAACGTGCCCGGCGCGTACACGCCGAGGCCGGAGGAAGTGGCCACCAGCACCACGGCCCAGCCCGCCAGCCACGCCGCGGTCCGGCCGGTGGACCAGGGGTCGCCGCGGCGGCGCAGCCGCCGGACCCCCAGCCGGTAGCCGAGCCCGGCGAGCAGCGCGACCGGGCCGAACAGCAGATCGGGCCGCCAGTCCAGGACCAGCCGGGCGAACCCGGGCGGGAGGTCGAGGTCGTAGCCCAGGATGGTCTCCTGCACCGTGGCCGGGTGGTCCACCAGTGCGGGCGGGACGAGCACGCTCAGCGCGGCCGAACCGCCGGTCGCCAGGCCCAGCAGGATCAGCTCGGCCACCGCGGTCCGGATCGGCGACCGGCTCGGCCGCCGCCGGGCCAGCACCACGCCGGTGCCGGCGAACAGCACCAGCTCGGCCAGCAGGAGCAGGCCGTACCGGCCGGTCCGGCCGTCCGGTCCGGCCGCGGCGAAGGCCGCCACCGCACCGGACACGCCGGTCACGGCGAAGCACCCCGCGGAAAGCCGGCGGTACCGGCTCAGCACCAGCGCAGACGGGTCCGGCGTACGGCCCAGGTGGGCCAGCAGCGCGACCAGCGCGCCCAGCCAGGCGCTCGCCGCCGGCACGTGCCAGAACAGCGCGTTCGACGCCAGGTCGTGCCCGGCCCCGGTCGAGGCGTGCCCGGCGGTGATCGGCGGCAGCAGCCCGGCCACCGCGACGACCGCGGCCGCGACCGTGGTGCGCCAGGCCATCGCCTGCCACGACAGCACCGTGGCCACCCCGGCCGCGGCCACCACGCACAGCCAGGCCTTGGGCTCTTCGGCGGCGTCGATCGTCCCGACCAGCACGGCCGGCCGCAGCACCTCGGCCAGCGGCTGGCCCGAGGCGACCGCGGCGGAGAACGGCACCGCGGCCACCGCCGCGGCCAGCCAGGCGAGCGCGCACCCCGCGCCGAGCCGGGCCGCCGCGTACGAGCCGGGCGACAACGAGCCGTCACGCCGCCCGGGCGCCACGAACGCCGAGAACACGAGCGCGCCGCAGGCGCCCGCGCCCGCGGCGTCGGCCACGAACCGGACGATCGCGAACCCATAGGTGGTCAGCGGCCCGGGATCGGCGTTGCCCACCGGCGCGTACACGTCCCCCGCCGTGGCGACCACGAGCAGGAGCAGGGCGAGCCCGGCCACCGCGGCCGCCACCGCGGCCACCTTCCACCGTTGCGCTCTCACCCCACACGAGTCGGACGCGAGGGCACCTCGGTTCCCGGGCGGCCCGCGTGATCCGGGTCATGCCGACCGTCCACAGGGGACGCCGGTTCACATGGCGCTGTTGGTCTCGTCCTGCGCGCGCAGCAGATCCTCGCGGGCCCGCGAGACCCGTGACCGGACCGTGCCGACCGGGCAGCCGCACACCTCGGCGGCGTCGGCGTAGGAGAGCCCGAGGAACTGGGTGAGCACGATGGCCTCGCGGCGGTCCTCGTCGAGACCCGCGAGCAGCACGCCGAGCTCGACCACGTCCTCGAACCCGGCCGAGCGGCCGCGGCCGGTGTGGTCCTCGGCCGCGCGCTGCCAGTCCGCCGCGCCGGAGATCCGCGGGCGCACCGAGGCCGACCGGATCTGGTCCACCACCACCCGGCGCGCGATCGAGAGCAGCCAGGTCCGGGAGCTCGACCGACCGGCGAACCGCCGCAACGAGCCGAACGCCCGCAGGTAGGTCTCCTGGGTGAGGTCGTCGGCTTCGGCCGGGCTGGTGCGGTGGGCCAGGAACCGCCAGACGTCGGCCTGGGTCGCGCGCACCCAGCGCTCCAGGGCGGCCTGGTCGCCGCGGGCAGCGGTCAGCGCGAGCGCCGTGACGCGCTCGTCCTGTTCGCCGTCCCTGCCGCTGGACACGCGCTCACGGTAATGCACGAGGGCGGCGGGAACTCCGGAGGGCGCCCGGGCGACTATGTAGGCGTGAGTTGCGAAATCTTCCGCGAAGCGTTGTCGGCCCGGCTGGACGCCGAGCCCGGCCCGCTGCCCGCGGACCAGGTCGACGCGCACCTGGCCATCTGCCCGGCGTGCCGCTCCTGGTCCGCCCGGGGCGAGGCGCTGCGCCGCGCCATGCTGGTCCGCGCCGCCCCCCCGGTGCCGGACCTCACCGCGGCCATCCTGGCGCAGGCACCGCCGGTGTCCCGGGAGAAGTGGGGCCTGCGGGTGGCGCTGGGCCTGGTCGGTCTGGTGCAGTGCGGGCTGGCCTTCGCCCAGTTGCTGGGCATGGACACCGGCGTGCACGGCGGCGGGGCCATGGCCGGGCACCTGATCAACGAGAGCGCGGCCTGGAACCTCGCCGTCGGGATCGGCCTGCTGTGGGCCGCCCTGCGCACCCGCGCCGCGGCCGGCCAGCTGCCGATGATCGCGGGGTTCGTGCTCGTGCTCACGGTCGTCACCACCTCGGACCTGATCGGCGGCCAGGTCACGGCCGGGCGCGTGCTCACGCACGTGTTCCTGGTGATCGGACTGGGCCTGCTGTTCGCCGTCCACCGCCAGCACCGGGCCCGGCGGGAACCGGGCCCCGGCCGGGCCGACGAGCAGTACGAACCCGCGCCCGCCGAGACCCCGGGCTCCGGCGGCGCCCTCGCCCTGGCCCGCCCGCCGGCCCGGCGGGGACGCCACCAGCAACGACCCGCCGGACGGCACCACGCCGCCTGAACCGGTGCGCCGCGCCGCACGCATGACGCCGCACCTCATCGCCCGGCCCGGCGCCGCACGGCCCGGCGGCGACCGGGACCGGCGGTCAGGGGCCGAGCGCGGCCGCCGCTTTCGCCTGGTCGGCCCGGAATCTGTCCAGATAGGACTGCGCCTGGGGACCGGGCTTGGCCCCCTTGGCGAAAGCCTTCATGGTGCCCGGTCCGGTGTTGTAGCCCAGGGCGAGCAGCTCGCCGGCGCGGTAGGAGCCGTGGGACGGGGGGAGTTGCGCGGCCAGATCGTGCAGGTACCAGGACTCGGCCTGGATCGCCAGGTCCGGGTCGTCCGGGAGCTGCTCCCAGCGGCGCCCGGAGAAGGAGCGGCCCCGCTTGGTCTGGTCGAAGGTCGCGCGGTGCATGTTCGCCACGCCGAACGCCGCGTCCGGTTTGAGCTTCTGCCAGGCCCGTTCCAGCTCCGGATCGTGCGGTTTGTACGACTCGTTGTCCAGGATGGCCATCACCAGCAGCGGGTCGACCCCGGCTTCGCCGGCTCGCGCCCGGACCTGCGCGGCGTAGCGCGACAGATCCGGGTTCACGGCCGGAGACCCGATGGGGCCCGGGGAGGAGCCGGCTGCGGCCGACGAGCTCGGCTCCGGCTTTTCCGCACTGCCGCCGGGGCTCGCGCCGCACCCGGCCAGCACCGGCACGAGCGCCCAGGCCGCGAGCCGGGCCCGAGCGCCACGACGTGGTTCCATCACTCCGCCTTCCACCGTTCACTCAGGCCCCACCGGAAGGGTCCGCGAGGGCCTACTATGGGGCACAACGATTCCGCGCCGGGACCGAAGGAGACACCGTGTTCGGTCTCAGCCTGGACCACCTGCTGGTCCTCCTGGTCGCCGGCCTGTTCGTGCTCGGCCCGGAGCGGCTGCCGGAATCGGCCCGGTGGCTGGCCCAGGCCGTGCACAAGGTCCGCGGCTTCGCCTCCGGCGCCCAGGCCCAGCTCCGGTCCGAGCTCGGGCCGGAGTTCCAGGAGCTGCGCAAACCTCTGCAGGAGCTCCAGTCGCTGCGCGAGTTCTCCCCGCGGACCGTGGTCAGCCGGTACCTGCTCGACGACGACGCACCCGAACGCCCGGCCGCCGCGACCCCCGTGGCCGAGGCGCGGCCGTTGAGCCCCGGCGAGCGCGCGCCGGTCGACCCGGACGCCACCTGAGCCCTGCTCCCCGGCCACTCGGCTCCAGTGACCCGGTGGGTGACCGGTTCGCGCGGGCAGGACCACCGGACGGCGACCGGATCCGGGCCCGATCCCGGACTCGCGAGCCGACCACGTCCCGCCGCACAGGTTTCAGCCGGAGCGATCCCGGGTATACCGACGCGGCATCAGATCGATTTCACGAAGGGGACCGTGAACCGCTGTTGAAGAACCTCGTCCGCCCGCGCCGCCGCCCCGCCGGCCGCCCGGCGCCTCCGCGGAGCCCGAGGTGACGGAATTTTCGCTGGCCGGTGCCGACGGAGAGACGCTGCGCCGGGTGCGCTCGTGGGTTCGCGCGAACCTGGCCGATGTGGACGGAGACGCGCTGAGCGATGCCGTCCAGGTGGTCGACGAGCTGACCACGAACGCGCTGTCGCACGGTAGTCCCCCGCAGCGCCTACGTCTGCTGCGGCGTCCCGGGCGCGTCCGGGTGGAGGTCGACGACAGCGGCCCGGCGCAGGCGCGGCCCCGCGAACCCTCCACCACCGGCGGCCGCGGACTGCTCCTGGTCGCCGCCATCAGCGACGACTGGGGCCAGTACGCCACACCGACCGGGAAGACGGTGTGGGCCGAGCTCCCGCTCGCCGGCGGGTGACCTCGGGTCCCGGCCGCAACCCCCGCCCGGCCGGAACCGCCATCCGGCCAGAATGCTTGGTATCGAAGGGAATCCGATGAGCACCGAACCGGACCGGCGCGAGTCCGCCACCGGCATCGACCGCGTCGCGCACGCCTTCTGCCCGCGGTGCCACCCGGATCCGCGTCCCGGTGAAGTGCTGGTCGCCCTCTGCGGGGCGCGCTACCCGTTCTGGGGCCGCCGCGCCGACCCGGTCAGCACCTGCGAAGCCTGCCGGACGCTCGTCAGCGCCCCCGTGCTCGGCTGCGGCCACTCCGGCTGAGCCGGACCGCACCGAACCACGCTCGGGCCGTGCGACCGGGCCGCTCACCCGTGCAGCGCGGCCCGCACGGCCGCCACGGCCTCGTCGATGTGCTCGCGGTGGGTGAGCGGGGACAGCACGCACAGCCGCAGCGTGAACCGGCCGTCCAGCCGGGTGCCGGACAGCAGCACCCGGCCCCCGGACCGGATCCGCTCCAGCAGGGCCCGGTTCGCGTCCTCGTCCCCGTCGCGCAGGCGGAAGACCACAGTGGACAGTTCCGGTGGGTGCGGCAGCTCCAGCCCCGGCAGTGCCGCCAGCGCTTCGTGCAGGTGCCCGGCCAGGTCGAGCTTTTCGTCCAGCGCCCGGCGGAAGGCGGCCACCCCGTGCAGGTGCAGCGGCAGCCAGATCCGCAGGCCGCGGTGCTCGCGGGTCAGCTCGAAGCCGAGGTGGGCGTAGTCGGGCAGGGTTTCACCGGTGACGTCGGGCAGGTAGGCCGCGCGGTCACCGGGGTAGGAGGCGGCGAGCAGGCGGCGTTCGCGGACCAGCAGCGCACCCGTGCCGTAGGGCAGGAACAGGCTCTTGTGCGGGTCCACGGTGATGGAGTCGGCCTCGCCGATGCCCTCGAACCGGGCCCGGCCGCGGGCGGTGAGCTGGAAGAACCCGCCGTAGCAGGCGTCGACGTGGAACCACAGCCGGTGTTCGCGGGCGACGCCGGCGATCGCGGCGAGCGGGTCGACCGCCCCGGCGTTCGTGGTGCCCGCCGTGCCGACGACCAGGAACGGGCGCAGTCCCGCGGCCCGGTCCTGCTCGATCGCCGCGGCCAGCGCGACCGGGTCGAGCCGCCGTCCGTCGGAGGTCGCCACCAGCCGCACCGACCGCGCGGGGAACCCGGCCACGTGCGCGGCCTTCGCGACGCAGTAGTGGGTCTGGTCGGAGACGTAGAGCCGGGCGGTGCCGGGGTCGGCCTCCGGGCCGAGCCGGTCCTCCCGCGCCGCCACCACCATCGACAGCATCGCCGCCGAACCGCCGCTGGTGAGGATCCCGGTCGCGCCCGCGGGCAGTCCGAACAGCTCGCCCAGCCAGGTCAGCACCCCGTGTTCGAGCGCGACCAGACCCGGCGCGAAGTCGCCGATGGCGGTGAACCGGTTGAGCACCCGGGCCATCAGCTCCCCCACGGCCGAGCTGACCAGCCCGCCGCCGGGGACGTAGCCGAAGAACCGGGGACTGGCCGTTTCGATCGCCGCCGCCCCGGCTTTCAGCGCGAAGGACAGGACTTTGCCGACGTCGCCGGGGCTCTCGCCGGGCGGCTCGGCCACCAGGTCGACGATCTCCGGAGCGGTCCCCCGGCCGTCCACCGGTGCCTGGGGCAGACCGTCGACGAACCCGGCGAGTCCGGTGGTCACCTGCTCGAGCAGAGCGCGCAGTTCGTGACCGTCCGGCTCCAGGTGATCAAGCACGGCGGGGACGATAGCCGGTGGTCTTCCGCACTTCCAGACCCCGGCCCGGAACGGGCCGTGAACGCCTCGCGACTTCTCGTCCCGGTCACCGGTACCCGAAGCCGTGCCCACCGAAAGGGCGCCACCGCAGGGAAAAGCCCCGGCAGCGGCTTGACTTCCACGACACGGCGGCCGGCCGGTCCGCACGTTTCGCCATTCCGTCACCGCGCGGCCCGATCCGGCCTATACACCGTTCACGGGAATTGCCCGGAACGGCTCGGAAAACGGCCGCGAAGCTCTGCCCGAAAGATCAGCGACGAGTGCCCCGCGGTCCCCGGGCGCCCACCTCGGGCGGCCCGGGGCGGGCGCCGAAGTGATCCGCGGGACCGGGGCCGTTCCTGAAATCAGCGGACCGGAGCCGCGTTGCCTTCGAACCGCGCGGAGGCGTCGCGCAGCACGTCCAGAGCCGCGCGGACCGCGCCCCGCTCCTCCTCGCCGGTGCGGCAGACCGCGAGGATCGTGCGCGACAGCGTGGGACGGGTGGTGAGCAAGCGGACGCCCTCGGGCACGGATTCACGGGCCAGGCGCGGCACCAGTGCCGCCCCGGCGTTGCCCGCGACCAGCGCGAGCTGCGTCGGATACCCGCCCACCGTGCAGCTGATCCGCGGGTCGAGGCCCTGCTCCCGCAGGACCTGCCGCAGCCATTCGTAGCAGCCGGTGCCCGCGGTCCAGGCGATCCACGGCAGGTCGGCGACCTCGGCGAGGTCGACCGCGCGGCGGTGCGCGAGCCGGTGCCCGGCGGGCAGCGCGAGATCCGCGACGTCGGAGAACAGGGTGACCCCCGTGACCCCGGGCGGCAGCACGGTGGGCCGGTCGGCCCAGCTCTCCATGACCGCGAGGTCCAGGTCGCCGGCGAGCACCTGCGGCATCGTCTTCTCCGCCTCGCCCTCGCGCAGGGTGACCTCCAGGCGCGGGTGCTGCGCCGCGAGCGTGGCCAGCGCCGGGGGCAGCAGCGCGTGCACCGTGGTCGGGATCGCGCCGATCCGCAGCGGCCCGAGCACGTCCTCGCGCATCCGATCCAGGTCCGAGCGGGCCTGGGCCAGCTGGGCCAGCACCTTCTCCGCGTGCCCGGCCAGCACCCGCCCGGCCCGGGTCAGCCGGACGCCCCGGCCGCGCGGCTCCAGCAGTTCCTGGCCGGCCTCGCGTTCGAGCTTGGCCAGTTGCTGGGAGACGCCCGAGGGCGTGACGTGCAGCGCCGCGGCCGCCGCCGCGACCGAGCCGTACTGGGCCACCGAGTGCAGCGCCCGCATCCGATCCAGGCTGAACACGGTAGCGATGCTACCGGATTTTCCTGAACAACATTCACTTGTCCTTGACAGTGCGAGCGCTCAGGCTGGAGGGGTGACCACGACCAGCCTGCCGCCGCGCCCTGCCCCGATCGGCCCCGTCTCGGCGCTCACCGACCGGTTCGACCCGCGGCTGCTCACCGCCGCGGGCGGGCTGTGCATCGCGCTGGCCTCGGTGTTCATCAAGGAGTCCGGCACCAGCGGGGCGACCAGCTCGTTCTGGCGCTGCCTGTTCGCGCTGCCCTTGCTCGCCGGGCTCGCCCGGTGGGAGCGGCGGCGGACCGGGGAGCGGCCCCGGCGGCTGCTGCCGCTGCTGGCCGGCGGCGGCCTCGGGCTGGACTTCGTGCTGTGGGGCGAGGCGATCCCCCGGATCGGCGCCGGGATCTCGACCGTGCTGCTGGCCGTTCAGGTGATCATCGTGCCGGTGCTGGCCTTCGCCTTCCTGCACGAGCGTCCCGGCCGCCGGTTCCTGCTCACCGCCCCGGTGCTGCTGGGCGGGATCGTGCTGGCCGGTGGCTTCATCGGCACCGCCGTGACCGGTTCGGACCCGCTGACCGGCGCGGTCGCGGCCCTGGTCGCGGGCGCCGGCTACGCGGTGTACCTGCTGCTGATCCGGATCAGCACCAGCCCGGGCTCGCAGGTGCAGACCCTGCTGCTGGCGACCCTTTCGGCCGGCGCCGTCGCGGTGCTGCTGGGGCTGCCCTTCCACCGCCTCGACCTGGCGCCGGGCTGGCCCGCGCTCGGCTGGTTCGCCGGACTGGCCGTGATCGGCCAGATCGTCGGCTGGCTGCTGGTCGCCGCGGCCCTGCCCCGGATGACCGCCACCCTCGGCGCGACGCTGATGCTGCTCCAGCCGATCGGCGCGGTGCTGTTCGGCATCCTGCTGCTGGGCGAGGCCCCCAGCGCGCTGCAGCTGATCGGCTGCGCGGTGGTCCTCGGCGCGGTCTGCTTCGCCGGGGCGAGCCGGCGGCCCCGTCCGGCCGCGGGTTGACCGCCTTCGGCGCTGGAGTCCGGAACCGGTCAACGACGGCGCAACCGCGACACCAGTCCCGGTGCACGGCGGGAGATCCGGCCGTCGACCGCGTCGGCCAGCACCGTGGCCACGGTTTCGGCGGCACAGGCCCGGTTGGCGCCGATCCCGCCGCTCGGCCCGCGCTTGATCCAGCCGACGACGTAGGTGCCCGGGCGGCCTTCGACGCGGCCGGCGGAGTTCGGGATGGTGGCGGTGGCCTCGTCGAACGGCAGGCCGCGCAGCGGGACCCCGCGGTAGCCGACCGCGCGCACGACCTGACCGGCCACGATCTCCTCGTCCCCGAGCGCCGCGGTGACGCGGGTGCCGCGCACCTGCCGGTCGCCGAGGATCTCCACCGGGGCGGAGTGGAACCGCAGCACGATGCGGCGCCGTCCGTGCGCGGGCGGCGCCGACCAGTCGACCGGCTCGCGCCGGACGCCCCGGAGCAGGCTCGCCTTGCCGCCCGCGACCCCGGCGTCGATGGCCGCGCCGACCCGCGGGTCGTGGGCGTCGACCACCAGATCGACCTCGCCCGGCCCGCTCAGCGCGAGCAGTTCGGGCCGGGTGTACGCGGCGTCCTCCGGGCCGCGGCGCGCGAGCAGCACGACCTCGCGCACCTTGCTCGTCCGCAGCCGGGCCAAGGCGGCCGGGGAGATCGAGGTGCCCGCCAGCGCGGCCGGGTCGGCGGTCAGGATCCTGGCCACGTCCAGCGCGACGTTTCCGTTGCCCACCACCACGACCCGCTCCTCCGACAGGTCGAGCACGTCGGCCGGGACGTCGGGATGGCCGTTGTACCAGCGCACCACGGTGGTCGCCGCGACGCTGCCCGGCAGGTCCTCCCCCGGGATCCCGAGCGAGCGCGCCGAGGACGCGCCGACCGCGTAGATCACCGCGTCGTGGCGCGCGGCCAGCTCGTCCGCGGTGACGTCGCGGCCCACCTCGACGCCCAGCCGCAGCCGTAGCCGCGGATGGCGGTGGAACCGCGCGAAGGTCTCGCCGATCTTCTTCGTCGACGGGTGGTCGGGCGCCACGCCGTACCGGACGAGCCCGCCCGCGACCGGCAGGCGGTCGATCAGCGTCACCCGGGAATTGGTGTGCAGCAACAGGTCTTCGACCGCGTACATCCCGGCCGGTCCGGTGCCGACCACCGCGACGTCCAGCGGCGCGAAATCGCTCGGGATGTCCCGGCTGAACACCGGCGGGCCCCAGGCGTGGAAGTTCGGCGCCGGATCGGCGGCGGCCGGGGCCCGGCGATCCGCGTAGAACTCGGCGTTGACCCCGGCGTAGGCCCGCAACGGCGCGGTCAGGCTGTCCACCGGGAAGATCGCGTCGACCGGGCAGGCGTCGGCGCACGCGCCGCAGTCGATGCAGGCGCGCGGGTCGACGTAGAGCATGTCGGTGCGGCCGAAGTCCGGCTCGTCCGGCGTCGGGTGGATGCAGTTGACCGGGCACACCGAGACGCAGGAGGCGTCGTTGCAGCAGGTCTGCGTGATGGCGAAGGCCATGGCTCAGATCAGGTTGGCGCGCTGGTAGAACCAGGTCGCGGGCTTGGTCAGCAGACCGGCCGAGCCGAGGAACTCCATCAGCCCCGCACAGCTCGAGCGCATCATCGACTTGTGGTGCTCGTTCGCCTTCGCCTCGGGGATCGCGCGCCGGGCGTCGAGCCCGGCGTTGGCGTAGACCTTGCGGTTGACCATGCTGCCGACGATCACGTACGAGGCGATGGCCACCACCAGCGCGTTGAACTGGCGCCGGGCCCAGCCCGCCCCCTTGAGCCGCTCGCGCGTCTCCTCCCGGGCGAACTTCATGTGCCGGGACTCTTCGACCACGTGGATGTTGTTGATGGTGCGCACGAACGGCACCACCCGCTCGTCCCGCATCCAGTCCCGCTGCATCACGTCGAGGACCTCTTCGGCGACCAGGATCGCCGCGTACGCCGCTTCACCCACGGCCACGGCCTTGAACACGCGCCCGGCCTCGACCACCAGCCGACGCGGCCGGTACGCGGGCGCGCGCAGCTTCTCGGCCCCGCGCGCGAACATGATGGAGTGACGGCATTCGTCGGCGATCTCGGTCAGCGCCCACTGGAACGCCGGGTCGGTCGGGTCCTTCGCGTAGAAGTCCCGCAGGATCATCTGCTGCAGGATCATCTCGAACCAGATCCCGGTGCTGGCCACCGACGCCGCCTCCTGGCGGGTCAGCTCGCGCCGCTGCTCCTCGGTCAGCTCGGCCCAGTAGGAGGTGCCGTACAGCGTGCTCCACTCGGGACTCGCGCCGTGGCAGCCGAGATCGAGCGGGGTCTCCCAGTCGACCTCGGTGGCCGGGTCGTAGGACAGCGTCGCCGACGAATCCAGCAGCCGCCGCACCACCTCCTCGCGCCCGGACGGCGGTTCGTCGGCTCGGTGCTGGCTCGCGACGCTGGTCATGGCAGGCTCCCCTGGCGGCTTCCTGTTACCTTCGTTTACTGTTACCCAAGGTAACACACAATGAAACAGGAGCAAGGGGGCGGCGCCCCACGCCCTCGGGCCTGAACCTCGGAACCCCGGCAGCACCCCTTGACCACTGCTCGCCTCCGTGGGCCGCCGCACGTGCTGGTCACCGCGTCACCGGCCGGAGCGGAAAGCGTTCGCCCCCGACTCCACTGTGGACAGTTTCGGCGCCGCGAACCCTTCGGGGGACGAAGCATGGTCCGGGGGGCCGGACCCCGGCCTTACCGGGGCAGGAACGGCACGGTGTTCACGGCACCAGCGGGACCACGGCCTCCTCCGCGCGCCGGTCCGGGCGCCAGCCGCGCCAGGCGGTGTGCCGCAGCCGGTGCTCGCCCGGGGTGAACTGCCGGTAGACCACCTCCCCCACCAGCTTCGGCGTCACCCACCGGGCGCCCCGGGCCCGCTCGCGCGGGACCACGTTCGCGAACGGGCTCGTCCGGCGTTCCAGCGGAGTCAGCGTGGCCAGCAGGTCCGCCAGGGTGGCCCGGGTGAAGCCGGTGCCGACGTCGCCGAGGTACAGCAGCTCACCGGATTCGCGGGAGTGCGCGCCGAGCAGCAGGGCGCCGATCGTGCCCTCGCGGTTGCCCTGGCCGGGGCGCCAGCCGCCGACCACGACCTCCAGGGTCCGGACCAGGGGGTGCTTCAGCCAGTCCGGGCTGCGCCGGCCGGGGTGGTACTTCGACCGCCGGTCCTTGGCCACCAAACCTTCCAGCCCGCGCTCGGCCGCGACCTCCAGCAGGTCCTGCGGTCCGCTGCCCTGGGCGGCCAGGTCGGTGTGGGCGTAGGACGGGGTGATCGCGACCAGCCGCCGGTCCGGCGGCTCCAGCCCCTCCAGCACCTTCCGCCGCTCGTCGTAGGGTTCGCCGAGCAGCCGGTCGGCGCCGAGCAGCAGCACGTCGAAGGCGAAGTACGCGACCGTGCGGCCGCTGGTCCCGTGGTTCTGCAGGAGGCCGAAGTCCGGACGGCCGTGTTCGTCCAGCGCGACGATCTCCCCGTCCAGCACCGCGGCGCGGCCGCCGAGCGCGTCCCCGAACGCGCCGGCCAGCTCGGGGTAGCGCGTGGTGAAATCGGTGCGATTGCGGCTGGTGAGCACCGTGGTGCCGTCCGGCGCGACCCGCATCACCGCCCGGTAGCCGTCCCACTTCCACTCGTAGGCGTAGTGCGGGCCCTCCGCCAGGCGGCCCCGGTCCGGCGTCGCGAGCATCGGCTCCACCGGCTCCGGTACCCGCGAACGCCCGGCCGGCCCCTTCCCCGGCATACCGGCCTCCCCCGCCCCCCGGCGGCCCGGCCTGGGTGCCGGCCCGCTCCGACGACGGTAATCCGGATGGCCCGGACGCGCCCGCGCGCGGACCCGTCCGGGCGGCAGCGGTGACGCACCAGTTACCGGCCCGCGGCCGGTTCCCTCAGCCCTGCGCCGAGACCGGCACGGTGATCGGAGCGCCGGTCTTCTCCCGGACCTCGCCGGCCGAGACGCCGGGGGCGAGCTCGGCCAGGACCAGGCCGTCCGGGGTGACGTCGAGGACCGCGAGGTCGGTGATGATCCGGTCGACCACCCCGGCCCCGGTCAGCGGCAGCTCGCACGTCGCGACGATCTTCGGGCGGCCGTCCTTGGCCACGTGGTCGGTCAGCACGACGATCCGCTTCGTGCCCGCGACCAGGTCCATCGCCCCGCCCATGCCCTTGACCAGCGCGCCGGGCACGGTCCAGTTGGCCAGGTCGCCGTTGGCCGCGACCTGCAGCGCGCCGAGCACGGCGACGTCGATGTGGCCGCCGCGGATCATCGCGAACGAGGTGGCCGAGTCGAAGTAGCTGCCCCCCGGCAGCACGGTGACGGTCTGCTTGCCCGCGTTGATCAGGTCCGCGTCCTCCTCGCCCTCGACCGGGAACGGGCCCAGGCCGAGGATGCCGTTCTCACTCTGCAGGGTGACCCGGACGCCCTCGGGCAGGTGGTTGGCGACCAGGGTCGGGATCCCGATGCCCAGGTTCACGTAGTCGCCGTCGCGCAGCTCGCGCGCGGCGACGGCCGCCATCTCGTCACGGCTCCAGCCCATCGTCACGCCTCCGTTCCGGCGGCCGGGCGCGGGCGCACCGTCCGCTTCTCGATCTCCTTGACCCGGGGGCGGGCCACCGTCAGCCGGTTCACGTACACCCCGGGGGTGATCACCCGGTCCGGGTCGAGGTAGCCGTCTTCGAGCAGGATCTCGGTCTCGGCCACGGTGAGCTGCCCGCAGGTGGCGACCAGCGGGTTGAAGTTGCGCGCGGTGTAGCGGTAGACGAGGTTGCCCGCCCGGTCCGCGGTGTGGGCGTGCACCAGGGCGACGTCGGCGACGATCGCGCGCTCCAGCACGTGCACCCGGCCGTCGAACTCCTCGTGCGGCTTGCCCTCGGCCACCGGTGTGCCCACGCCGGTGCGGGTGTAGAACGCCGCGATCCCCGCCCCGCCCGCGCGCATCCGCTCGGCCAGCGTGCCCTGCGGCGTGAACTCGACCTCCACCTCGCCGTCGAGGTATTGGCGCGCGAACAGCTTGTTCTCCCCCACGTAGGACGCGATCACCTTGCGCACCTGGTGGTTCTCCAGCAGCAGCCCGAGGCCGATGCCGTCCACGCCCATGTTGTTCGAGACCACCGTCAGCTCCCGCGCCCCGGAGTCGCGGACCGCTTCGATCAGGTCGGACGGGATGCCGCACAGGCCGAAGCCGCCGACGGCCAGGGTCATGCCGTCCCGCAGCGCGCCGGCCAGCGCGTCGCGGGCGTCGTCGAACATTTCGGGCACGTCGTCTCCTTCAGGTGTCCACTGACCGGTCGATGCGAACGAGTCAAGTCCGCCCCGGCCTCGAGTTCAAGCTGGGGAAACCCTCCCGGGTTCATCTTTTCGGCAGCCGGACGCGAGGTTCGCCGGTGTTCACCCAGTGGACGTAGGATCGGCTCATGACCGTCCCCCGCCAGCCGCCCCCGAACCTCATCGGACGGGCGGCGGCGGTGCTGCGCGCCCTCTCGACCGGCGCGGAGGCCGGGGTGACGACCTCGGACGTGGCGCGGGCCACCGGCCTCGCCCGGCCCACGGCCCACCGGCTGCTGGTGGCGCTGCTCGACGAGGGCTTCGCCGACCGGGACCGCCGCAGCGGCCGCTGGCACCTGGGCCCCGAGCTGTACCTGCTCGGAGAAGCGGCTGCCGCGCGTTACGACGTGACGCAGCGCGCGCGGGAGAGCGTGCACCGCCTCGCCGCGGCGACCGGCGAGAGCGCGTTCTTCTCCGCCCGCCGCGGCGACGAGACGGTCTGCCTGCTGCGCGAGGACGGCGACTTCCCGATCCGCTCCTTCGTGCTCTACGAAGGCACGCGTTTTCCGCTCGGCGTGGTCTCGGCCGGGCTCGTCGTGCTGGCCCTGCTGCCGGATCGCGAAATCGACGCCTACCTCGGCGGCACCGACCTCACCACCCGCTGGGGTCCCGGGCACTCCGCCGCGGCCGTGCGCACCCGGATCGCCCGGACGCGCGAACAGGGTTACGCGGTCAACCCCGGGCTGGTCGTCGAAGGCAGCTGGGGCATGGCCGCGGCGGTGTTCGGCCCGGCCGGGGAGCCGGCCTGGGCCCTGACCCTCACCGGCGTCGAGTCCCGGTTCCGCGCGGACCGGCGCCCGCAGCTGGGCGAGCTGCTGCTGAAGGAGGCCCACGCGCTCACCACGGCCCTGCGCCGAGAGCCGCGGTGAGCGGTCACCAGGTGACGGGCAGCTCGTACACCCCGTACACGGACCCGTCGTGCTTGAACGGGATGTCGGCGAGGTCCGCGGCCAGGGCCAGAGTCGGGATGCGGCGGTAGAGCGTGCCGTACACGACCTGGAGTTCGAGCCGCGCGAGCTGCTGGCCGAGGCACTGGTGCACGCCGAAGCCGAACGCCACGTGACGCCGGGCGTCGCGGGTGAGGTCGAGCCGGTCCGGGTCGGGGAACACGGCGGTGTCGCGGTTGGCGATGTCGTTGGCCAGGATCAGGCCCTCGCCGGCCCGCACGACCCGGCCGGCGATCTCGATGTCCTCGGTGGCCACGCGCCGCCGCCCGTTGTGCGTGATGTTGAGGTACCGCAACAGTTCCTCGGTGGCGGAGGCGACCAGCGCGGGATCTTCCGACTCGCGCAGCAGCGCGAGCTGGTCCGGGTGCTCCAGCAGCGCGAGGGTGCCGAGCGCGATCATGTTCGCGGTGGTCTCGTGGCCCGCGATGAGCAGCAGCACGCCCATCTGCGCCGCCTCGTCCCGCGACAGCTCCCCCGCGGTGACCCGCGCGGCCAGCCCGGACAACAGGTCGTCGGCCGGGTTCGCCTCCTTCTCGGCCACGAGCCGGGCCAGGTAGCCGGTGAGCGCCTGGTGCCCGGCCATCCGCTCCTCCGGCGTGGCGTCCCGCCGGATGATCACCTTGCTGTTGTCCTGGAAGAAGTCGTGGTCGCCGTAGGGCACCCCGAGCAGGGCGCAGATGACCAGCGAGGGCACCGGCAGCGCGAACGCCTCGACCAGGTCCACCGGCCGCGGACCGGCCAGCAGCCCGTCGATCAGTTCGTCGACGATCTGCTGGACGGCCGGGCGGAGCGCCCCGACGCGCCGCAGGGAGAACGGCGCGGTCACCATGCGGCGCAGGCGGTTGTGCTCCGGGTCGTCCATCAGGATGAAGCTGATCCGGGAGCCGCCGCCCGGCGGGAGCGGCGCCGAGCTCGGGTAGCCGGGGCGGCCGATGTCCGCGCTGACCCGCGGGTCGGACAGCAGCGCCCGCTGCTCGGCGTACCGCGTGACCAGCCACGGGGTGCTGCCGTCCCAGAGCCGGACCCGCGTGAGCGCGGCCTCGTCCTGCTGGGCCCGCGCGGCGGGCGGCGGGTCGAACGGGCGCCCGGCCGCCCGGGTCATCGGGAAGTCCGGCGCCCCGGCCGGGTGCGTCTCGACCGTGCCGGTCATCTCGTGCTCCCAAGGTTGAGTCGGTTGTGGACGGTGGCGGGGCGGCTCAAGCGCGCTCGGCGACGGTGATCGCCCCCGCCGGGCACACGTTCGCCGCCTCGCGCACGGCCGCGTGCGCTTCCTCGGCCGGTGCCGCGTCGAGCAGGACCACGATGCCGTCGTCCTCCCGCTGGTCGAACACGTCCGGGGCGAGCAGGACACACGTGCCCGCGCCGCAGCACCGGTCTTCGTCGACAGTGATCTTCATCGTTTCTCTCCTTCGTCCCGTCGCACCGTCACCACCGGACCGGCAGCTCGCGCAGCCCGCCGACCGCCAGTCCTTCCACCCGCCGCAGCTCCCCGGGCGCCACGGCCAGCTCCAGCGTGGGCAGCCGCCGCAGCAGCACTTCCAGCACCACCTGCAGCTCGGTGCGGGCCAGCGCCTGGCCGAGGCAGGAGTGGGCACCGGCGCCGAAGGCCAGGTGGGGGTTGGGGGTGCGGCCGAGGTCCATCTCGTCCGCGCGGTCGAACGCGCGCTCATCCCGGTTGGCCGCGGCCATGCTGCACATCACGGTGGTACCGCGCGGCAGCACCGCGCCGGCGACCTCGGCCGGCTCGCTGAGGTAGCGCGGCATGCCGATGCCCGGGTTGGCGTCGAAACGCAGCACCTCTTCGACGGCCGGGCGCACCAGCGACAGATCCGCCACCAGCCGCTGCCAGCGCCCGCGGTCGGCCAGCAGCAGGCCCATCATCTTGCCGATCATGTTCGCCGTGGTCTCGTGCCCGGCGATCAGCAGGGCCTGCCCGGTCATCACCAGCAGCACGTCCGGCAGCGGCTCGCCGTCCTCGCCGGTCGAGGCGAGCAGTCCGCTGAGCAGGTCCTCACCCGGCTCGGCCCGCTTGGCCTCGAGGTGCGCGGCCAGGTAGGCGGCGAACTCGGCCTGCGCCGCGTCCGTCTCCGCCTGCGTGTAGCGGGTGAGGTTGAGCAGGGCGTCCGACCAGCGGGCGAACCGGTCGCGGTCGGCGTCGGGCACGCCCAGCAGGTCGCAGATCACCCACACCGGCAACGGGAAGCCGAGCCGCGCCTTGAGGTCGGCCGGGCCGCCGGGCCGGTCGCCGGTCATCTCGTCGACCAGCCGCTCGGCCATCGCGGTGATGCCCGGGCGCAGCGCGGCCATCCGCTTGGCGGTGAACCACTTCGTGATCATCCGGCGCCACCGCTGGTGGCCTTCGCCGGTCTGCGGCAGCGCGTTGGCCATCTCGCTGTTGAACACCCCGCCGGACTCGGAGTCGGAGAGCCGCGCGGCGTCGTCGGCGTTGAGCAGGCGGCCGAACCGGCCGTCGGAGAGCACCTGCTTGACGTCCTCGTACCGGGTGAGCAGCGACGCCTCGTCGCCGCTGGGCAGCCGCACCCGCGCGATCGGGCGCTCGTGGCGCAACCGCGCCCATTCCCCGGGCGGCTCCAGCGCCGACGGGACGGGGATCGGGTAGCTCAGCGCCTGATCGGTCGGCCCCACCGTGCATCCTCCTCGATTCCGGTCTCGGCTTCGTGATCAGTCAACCGATCGGGAGGGCCGAAGTCAAGCGACTGATTTAAAACCGGCTCGGGAACCGCGTCGAGAACGCCCTGCGGCGGGATTGGCAGTCGGCAGTTCCGGCCAAAACCTGACACCGGCCTCAGCCGTGCGCTTGCAGCCAAGCGACGACGGCTCCGACGAAACCGTCGACGTTCGACAGCGGCTTGCCGGCGAGCACCGGGTGGAGGTGTCCGGCCCCGATGACGTCGTGCCAGACCCGGGCGCGCCGGTGGGCCTCCTCGCCGGTGAGCACGGCCCAGCCGTGCCAGCTCGCCACCAGGGCGGCGTCGATCGCCGGGTCGGCGCGGACGGCCAAATCCCAGTCGAGCACGCCGGTCAGCTCGCCGTTCCGTCCGAAGTGGACATTGCTGCCGCCGAGGTCACCGTGCACGAGCCGGGGTGGGACCTCTTCGAGCGCCAGCAACCGGTCCAGCCGCCGCCGGACCCCGTCACGCCACTGCGCCGGCAGGCGTGGGACGACTTCGCCCAGGATCTCGGCCCAGCCCACGCCGTCGTCGTACCGGCGCGGGGTGTGGAGAACGGCTTCGAGCTCCGGAGAGATCTCCGTCTCGCGCAACGCCTCCAGGAGCGGGCCGAACGCCGCGGCATCCCCGGCGCCTTCCGGCCGGCTCTCGCCGTCGATCCAGGAGACCGCGACGGCCACCCGTTCCCCGAGCCGCGTCACCGCGCTCAGCGGTTCCGGCACCGCGAACGGCAGCCCGGCCGCGGCCACGGCCCGGAGGATGCCGGTCCGGCGCGGGAGTTCGGCGGCAGAGCTGGGACGTCTGCTGATCCGGACCGCGGCGAAACCGGGCAGCAGCACGACGTGGTGCATGTTCCCGTGCCCGGCCAGACGGGCGGAACCGAGCGGGGCGTCCGGCACCAGCGCTTCGGCGATCTCCAGCAGGTCGGCGGGGACGGGGTGGGTCATCCGGCCATTCGGCCAGGCCGTGGTTACTCCGCGGCCAGTCCGCGCAGGTGGTCGGCGACCTCGCTCAGGTGCTGCGCGGCCTCGGGGATCGAGGTGAGGTCCCCGGTGCGCTGCGCGTCGGCGAGCTGGACGGCCACCTTGTTCACCTCGAAGATCGACAGGTTGAGCACGGCGGCTTGGGTGGTCTTCTCGGCTTCCACGAGCGGGAGTCTAGCCGGTTCGCCGCCGCGCACAGGGTGCGCGCGGCGACCGGGCGAACCCGGGGTCTCACCCGGACGGCGCCGGGCCGAACAGGGTGCGGCAGCAGTCCAGGAACGCCTCCGCGCGCCGGGTCGGGCGAGCGCCCCCGGCCCAGCCCAGCACCACCGGCGTGGTCGGCACGCGGTCACGGATCGCCAGCACCCGCACGGGCAGGCCCTCCACCGAGACGTCGACCGGGGGGCGCTGCACGGCGAGCGAGTAACCCAGCCCGCGCGCGACCATCGCCCGGGCCAGCTCGAAGCTGCCCGCCCGGTGCGCCACCCGCATTTCGACGCCCGCCGCGTCGAACACCGACTGGAAGTACCGGGCGCTGGGCGCCACGTCGAGCAGGATCAGCGGCTCGCCGGCGAGTTCGCGCAGCGCTACGGCGGTGCGCCGGCCGAGCCGGTGCCCGGCGGCCAGCAGCACGGCCGGTGGCCGGTCGTGCAGCACGGCCACCTCGATGCCCGGCACCAGGTCCTGCCGGTAGAGGAAGGCCAGCTCGCACGTGCCGTCGAGCAGTCGGGCCTGCAGTTCGGCCAGGGTGCCCTCGACGAACTCCACCGCCACCCCGGGCTGCTCGGCGCGGAAGGCCGCGATCGCGGCAGGCAGGTGCAGCGCGGCGATCGGTGCGTAACAGCCGACGCGCAGCCGTCCGGCCGGCTCACGGCCGAGGCGCCGGGCCCCGGCGGCCAGCTCGGTGACCGCGCCGAGCACCGCCCGCGCCTCGGCCACGACCTGGCGGCCCGCGGGCGTCAGGGCCGTGCCCCGGCGCGGGCCCCGCAGGACCAGCCCCGCGTCCAGCACCCGTTCGAGCTCCGCGACGGCCAGTGAGACGGCGGACTGCGAGACGTGGCAGCGCACCGCCGCCGCGGTCATCCCGCCGGTCTCCGCGACGGCCACCAGGTATTCGAGCTGCCGCAGCGAAACCGGGGGAAGGCTCATGAGCCGAGCTTATGGGCCGGCCGAGTATTCCGAACTGGACCAATGCGCGGATCGCGTGCCAGTGTCGTTCGCGTGCCCCGGACCCACAGCCACCCCTTCGTCCCGTACGCGCCACCACGCCTTTCCGACGGCGAAGGGCTGCGACGCGGTCAGGAGCTGCACGAGCACCTGGAGACCCGCCGTTCGGTGCGGTGGTTCTCCCCCGAGCCCGTGCCGCTGACCGCGATCCAGACCGCGGTCCGCGTCGCCAACACGGCGCCGAGCGGCGCGCACCACCAGCCGTGGACCTTCGCCGCGACGCGCGACCCCGAACTCAAGCGGCGGGTGCGGGCGGGGGCGGAAGCGGAGGAGCGCCGGTTCTACCGCGAGCGCTCGGCCCCGCAGTGGCACCACGCCCTCGCGCCGCTGGAAACCGATGAGGACAAGGAGTTCCTGGAGATCGCGCCGTGGCTGGTGGTCGCGTTCGCGCAGAAGAGCACCCCGCGCCCGGACGGTGGGCTGCGCAAGAACTACTACGTGACCGAGAGCGTCGGCATCGCCTGCGGACTGTTCATCACGGCCCTGCACACGATGGGACTGGCCACGCTGACCCACACGCCCAGCCCGATGGCCTTCCTGACCGGGCTGTTCGGCCGGCCGGCGACCGAGCGGCCGTTCGTGCTGTTCCCGGTCGGGCACCCCGCCGACGACTGCGAGGTGCCGGACCTGCGGCGCAAACCGCTGGCCGAGGCCCTGGTGGTCGTCGGCGAGGCGGACGGGCTCAGCCGGCCAGCGCCGTGAACCGCCGCAGCGTCTCCTCCCGGCCGAGGGCCTGGCTGACGGCGTGCAGGTCGGGGCTGCGGGTGGAGCCGGTGAGGGCCAGCCGGACGATCTGCGAAGCCTCGCGGATGGAGCCGGGGAACGCCTCCGGGTCCTTCTTGAACTCCTTGGCGTTGCGGGCGAAACCGTGCTTGGCGGCGACGTCGCGGATCTGCTGGAACCACTCCTGGCCGTCGTCGAGCTGCCGGTAGTCCGCGACGAAGTCGGTGGCGACCGCGCGCACCACCTCCGGAGCCACCCCGAGGGCGGCGATGCGCTCGTCTTCCGGCCCGGTGACCGCGGCGTGCAGCTGCGGGAAGAAGAACCCGTACACGGCCCGGAACTCGCCCCAGCGCTTGAGGTCCTTGCGCGGGTTCTCCGCGCCGTCGCGCTCGACGGCCAGCGCGCGCAGCGCCAGCTCGGGCTCGGCCTCGAGCACGGCGAGCAGCTCGGCGTCGAACTGCCGGGCCCAGCCGCGCACGGCCTCGAGGATGTCCTCGCCGGACAGCGTGGCGATGTGGTCGGCGGCGATGTCGTCCAGCTTGACCAGGTCGACCAGCGGGCCGGCCACGCCGCACTCGGCCAGCCGGATCGGCTCGGCCAGCGCCTGCCGCAGCGGCAGCTCCGCGAGCCGGCCGTTGGCCAGCCCGCGCAGGTAGTAGAGCACGGCATCGGCCGGGTAGCCCGCCTCGATGTAGAAGTCGACCGAGGCTTCGGGGTCCTTGCGCTTGGACAGCTTGCGCTTGCTGCCGCCCTCCTGCTTCATCAGCGGGGCGATGTGCGCGTAGGTGATCGGCTCGAAGCCCAGCGCGTCGAACAACTGCTGGTGCACCGGCACCGAGGAGATCCACTCGTCGCCGCGGATGACCAGGCTGACCCGCATCAGGTGGTCGTCGACGGCGTGCGCGAAGTGGTAGGTCGGCAGCCGCGGGCTCTGCTCGGAGCTCTTGAGGATGACCACGTCGTTGCGGTTGGCCTCGGCCTCGATCGAGCCGCGGATGGCGTCGGTGAAGCGGACCCGGGCGCCGGTGTCCTCGGGTGCGCGGAACCGCACCACCCACGGTTCGCCCGCGTCGAGCTTGGCCCGCACGTCGGCCGGTTCGGCGTCGCGCCAGAGCGCCCAGGAACCGTAGTAGCCGGTGGGCAGCTTGGTGGCCTGCTGCCGGGAGGTGATGGAGGCGAGCTCCTCCTTCGTGGCGAAATCGATGTACGCGCGGCCTTCGCGAAGGAGGTGGCGGACGTAGCTGAGGTAGATCTCCTCACGGGCGGACTGCTGGTACGGGCCGTAGTCGCCGCCGCGCGCGATGTCCTCGTCGGCGGCCAGCCCGAAGTAGGCGAAGCCGCGCTCGAACTGCTCCAGTGCCCCCTCGACCTCGCGCGACTGGTCGGTGTCCTCGACCCGCACCAGGTAACGCCCGCCGGAGCGCCGCGCCACGTCCTGGTCGATCCCCGCGACGTAGATCCCGCCGATGTGCACGAACCCGGTCGGCGAGGGCCCGAACCGCGTCACCTCGGCCCCCTCGGCCAGCGAACGCTGCGGGTAACGCCGCTCCCAGTGCTCGGGCTCCGGCAGGTCCGCGGGGAACAGGGCATCGATGACGGCTCGGTCCAGCATGGGCGTCGGCACTCCGGGCGGCTCTGGTTTTCGGACAGGGTCAGGGCAACGGACTCAGCCTATCGCCGCCGGTCGCGCGAGGTGCGGGCACGCCTCCGGGCCGCCGCCCGGTCCGGTTTCCCTCGGCGCGAGGAACCTTCCCCGCGCGTCCGGCTCACTGCGGCAGCGCCGTCTCCAACGCCCGGATCACCTGCGCCACGTGCCGCCGGGCCGCCTGTTCCGCGGCGGAGGTGTCGCCGGAGCGTAGGGCTTCGAGGATTTCGCGGTGTTCGCCGAGGCTGGCTTCCGGGCGGCCGGGCACGGAGATGGTGACGTTGCGGCCGAGTTGCAGTTGCGCGCCGAGCAGGCCGGCGATCACCAGCAGGCGCCGGTTCGGGGAGGACTGCCAGATCAGGGCGTGGAACTCGCGGTCCAGCCCGGCGTAGCGGGTGACGTCGCCGTGCTGCAGGGCGGCGCGCTGGGCGTCGATCAGCTCGCCGAGGCGGGCCAGCCGCTCCGGCGGGCGGGTGCGGGCCACGTCGCGGGCGGCGAGGGAGTCCACGGCGGAGCGCAGTTCGTAGAGGTCCCGCAGGTCCGCCGCGGTCAGTTCGGCGACGAAATAGCCCGCGTGCGGGCGGGAAACCAGGAAACCCTCCCGCTCCAGGATCGCCAGCGCGGCCTTCACCGGAGTCGGGGACATGCCGAGCCGCTCGGCCAGCGGGCGCACCGTGACGCGGCAGCCGGGCTCCAGCTCACGGGTCAGCACCGCCTCGCGGGCCGCCGCGTACGCCGCGCGGACCAGGTTGCCCGCCGCCGGAGGCCGGTCGGTCACCTTGGTCGCGCCTCCTTCGGTGATCGGCTCCACTCCCCTCACCCCACCGGGATGACGCCGTCCTTGGCCAGCAGCGGCGCGTCCACCTCGACCGTCTCCGGGTACTTGATCCCCGCGCCGGTGTTGAGCACCACGACCTCCTCGCCGCCGCCCAGCCAGCCGGACTCGCGCAACCGGTCCACGGCGGCGAAGCAGGCCGCGCCCTCGGGGCAGACGAACGCGCCCTCCAGCCCGGCGAGCCGGCGTTGCGCGGCCAGCAGTTCCTCGTCGGTCACGGCGATCGCGGTGCCGCCCGTCTCGTAGACCGCGTCCAGCACCAGGAAATCGCCGAGGGCCTTCGGCACGGTGATGCCGAAGGCGACCGTGCGAGCGTCCGAGAACGGCTCGCTTTCCCGCGCGCCCCGGGCGAAGGCCTCGACGATCGGCGCGCAGCCCGTGGCCTGGACCGCGACCAGGCGCGGCAGTTCACCCGAAAGCCAGCCCAGCTCCTTCAGCTCCCGCAACGCCTTGTGGATCCCGATCAGGCCGACGCCGCCGCCGGTCGGGTACAGCAGCACGTCCGGCATCCGCCAGCCGAGCTGTTCGGCGATCTCGTACCCCATCGTCTTCTTGCCCTCGAGCCGGTACGGCTCCTTCAGCGTGGAAACCTCCTGGTAGCCACCGCGGGCGGCGACCGCGGCGGCGATCAGCCGGCCCGCGTCGCCGATCAGCCCGTCCACCCGGTACAGCTCGGCGCCGGCGGCCAGGCACTCCTTCATGGTGATCGCGGGCGCGTCGTCGGGCATCGCGATCAGGCTCTTGAGGCCGGCCCGCGCGGCGTAGAGCGCCCAGGCCGCGCCCGCGTTGCCGTTCGTCGGCATGCCGACGCCGCGCACGCCCAGCTCCAGCGCCCGCGAGACGCCCACCGCGGCACCGCGAGCCTTGAACGAGCCGGTCGGCACCAGCCCCTCGTCCTTCATCAGCAGCCGCGGCACCCCGGCCTGCCGGCCGTAGGCGGGCAGCGGCAGCAGCGGCGTCATCCCCTCCCCGAGCGTCACGACGTGCCGGGGGTCGCGCACCGGCAGAACCTCGTGGTAGCGCCACAGGTTCGGCTCCCGCGCGGCGATCTCCGCGGGGGTGACGGTTTCGCGCACCCGCTCCAGGTCGTACCGCGCCAGCAGCGGCGCGCCCACCGCGGAAGTCCCGTTCACCCGGTCGGCCTCGGACCGCTCGCCGGTCCGCGAGCACTCCAGGTGGCTGAGGAACGAGAACGCCATACCGCCTCCAGACCGTCGGGAGGACAGTTTGGATTCAAAGGGCCGGCGAGGTCAACGGCACCTCACCGCGTGGTCGGCGGCCGAGGGCCCGGCCCCCGTCGTCGAGGACGGCGCGGCGGTGAGCGCCATTCCGGCCAGCAACGCGAGACCGCCCACCCACAGCGTCAGCCGGAACAGGGAAGCGACTGAACTCACGACCTTCATGACTGGTGTCCTTTCTGTACCTTCTCCGGGGTGCGGGAAGGATCGGGGTGCGGGAAAGCTCAGCCGAGCAGTTCGAGCCGCGCCCGCGCCTCGCCCAGCACCACCGGATCGAGCCGTACGCGGTATTCCGCCGCCTCCGCCCATCGGCGGGCCGCCGTCGCCCGATCGCCCCCGGATGCGGCGACGTTGCCGAGGCCCAGCAGGGCCCGGGCCCGCTCGTGGTCGCTGCCGGCCTGCTCGGCGAGCTCGGCCGCGGTCGTGTAGCCACGCCCGGCGTCGTCGAGGTGCCCGGCGCGGAACCACGTCCAAGCCCGGCAGTTGGCCGACATCGCGCGGTCCACCGGAAGCTGGGCGAGGTCGTTCGCCTCCTTCGCCGAGGCGATCGCTTCCTCGTGCCGGCCCAGCGCCGAACCCGCGTACGCGATTCCCCGCAGCGCGATCACCACGTTGCGGATCCGCCCGGTGCGGCGGTAGACCTCCAGCACCCGCTCCAGATCGGCCAGCGCGGCTTCGGGCTCGCCGCCGTAGAGCCGCGCCCAGGCCAGGCTGGACAACGCGTCGACCTGCCCGCGCTCGTCGTGGGCCTCGGCGAAGCACTCCTGGGCCAGCCGGTGACAGCGGACGGCTTCGGCGATCTCGCCGGATTCGACGTGGGCCATGCCGAGGCTGTTGAGGATCAACCCCCTCGCCCCGGGTTCGTCCGCGACCTCCAGTGCCCGCCGGTGCGTGCGGATCCACGGCTCGAACCGCTTCTCACGGAAGAAGAAGGCGCGGAGCACGAACGCGAGCTGCCAGCAGGGTCGGCCCAGCCCGTGGTCCGCGGCCACCGCGACCAGGTCGGCCAGCACCGGCCACTGGGCGTCGAGCCAGGCCAGCGCGCCGTCCCCGTCCGCGAAGGGCAGCCGCCGGGGCCGCGCCACCCCGGCGCCGGGCCGGAACCGGTGGGGCTCGGTCAGCTCGTCCGCCGCCAGAGCGGTGCCCAGGGCGTGCCCGACCAGGCGCGCCACCGCCGCCTCGCGGGCGGCCGGAGCGATCTCCGGCAGCACCCGGCGCAGGGCGAACATCCGCATCAGATCGTGCAGCTCGACGTACCCCTGCTCGTCGCGGACCACGAGGTGGGCGTCGTGGAGCCGGTCGAGCAGCCGGTCCGTCTCCCCCGCACCGAGGCCGGAAAGCGCCTCGACGGATGCGCTCTCCGCGGCCGCAGCCGGGTGCAGCGCAAGGAGCCCGAAGAGGTTCCGCTGGTCCTCGGGCAGGGCCGCGCAGGAAACCGCGAAGGCAGCCGCGACGCTTCGCTCCCCGTCGTCCAGCGCGCCGAGCCGGGTGTCCTCGTCGGCCAGGCGGTCGCGCAGCCGGACGGCGGACCAGCCGCCCGCCACGAACCGCGCGGCGGCGATGCGGACGGCGAGCGGCAGCCGTCCACAGTGCTCGGCGATCTCGGCCACGACCTCCTCGTCACCAGCACCGTCACCAGCACCGTCACCGGCGCTGTCACCAGGACCGTCGTCCCCGGCGGCCGACCGCCAGAGCGCGATCGCCTCCCGTCGCGGCAGCACCCCGACGGCGAGGTGCCAGGAGCCGTCCAGCGAGGGCAGCCGCCCACGGCTGGTCACGAGCACCCGCGAGGCGGCGGCGCCGGGGAGCACGGGGCGGACCTGGTCCGCGGTCCGCACGTTGTCGAGCACCAGCAGCAGCCGCCGGTCCCGCAACCGGGCGCGCACCAGGTTGGCCAGCCCGTCCTGGTCCGCGGGCACCTGACCGGGCGTGACGTCGAGCAGGCTCACCAGCCGGCGCAGTCCTTCGACCGGGGACAGCGCTTCGGCGCCGGGGGTGTGCCCGCGGTAGTCGAAGAAGAGGCAGCCGTCCGGGAACGCGGGCAGCGCGGCGTGCGCGGCGGCCACGGCCAGCGCCGTCTTGCCCGAGCCGGCCATGCCGTGCACCACCCCGGCCCGCGTGTCCCGCGGATCGCGCAGCGAAGTGGTCAACGCCGCCAGCTCGGCCTCGCGGCCCAGGAACAGCCGCCCGCCGTCCGGCAGCCCGACCAGACCGCCGCCGGTGCGGCGGGCGAGCGAACGTTCGGTGACCAGGGCGAGCAGCTCGCCCCGGGCTTTCAGCACGCGGTCACAGGCCCGGGCGAAATCGTGGGAGGCGCGCTTCTGGCCCGTCTCCACCCTGCTCAAATACCCCTTGGTGAAATGAATGGTGGCGGCGAAAGCAGTGAGTGAAATTCCAGCCGACATACGACGGCGCCTCAATTCTGTGCCAAAGTCAGCCATCCGGTAATCATCCCGCATTCCGTACTGGAAGTGAAGGCCGGCCGGCGACCTGGGGCCGCCGGCCGGGCCTGGGGTCAGACGAACAGCGAGAACAGCCGCGCCATGAGGGCGATGATGCAGTGCGTGTGCATTGTTCTTTTCCTTTCCCGAGGAGGTTCGCCGAATTTGTTCGACCACTGAAGCCTCACTCGGGAATTGCCGGAAAAACAGAGGTTTCCCGTTTACCAAAAATAGGAAACGTCGCTTACTGTCGTTGACCTGCATTGTTTCCTGAACCAGGAAACAGCCGGGAAACGGCCTGCGCGGCCTCGTGGCGGGGAAGCCGTCTGCGTAGACTCAGCGGGCATCGAACGAACGGGGGTGGCGGCTTGACCCAGTCGGAGGACCATCAGGCGGCCCATCAGCCGCAGGATCAGGTGAACGAGGCCCAGGTGAACACCGAAGAGCTCGTGGCCGAGCTGAAGCTGCTTCGCAAGGGGCTGGGCATCCAGGCGAAGACGCTGCCCGACCACGTCGGCGCGCGGCTGCGTCAAGTCTGCGGAATCCAGGACCAGGACAGCCCCGGCACGGTCCGCGACAAGGTGGCGGAGACCGTGCGAGACCTGATCACCCGGCTCCCGAGAGCGCAGCAGGACACGGCCCGGCTGGTCTTCGGTTTCGACGCCCCGGCCGGCTGGCGCTACACCGCACGCCTGATCAAGCTGGCCACCGACGCGGAACGGGACCTGCGCACCATTCAGCGGCGCGCCGACGACGTCGTCTACCTCCTCGCCGAAACCGCCTACGCGGCCCCGGTCCAGCCGAGCCGCAAGAGCCCGTGGCACACCTCGGCGCTGGCCGTGCGCCTGACGTTCGCCGAGACCGGCGCGGAGGTGTTCGAAACCCGGCGGATCGTCAGCCACGTCGACGGGCTGGAGGAGATCGAGCACTCGGTCTCGCTGGCCCGCCCGCTGCAACCGGGCCAGCCGCTGCCCACCCTCGAAGGGCTCGGCATCGACGTCGTCTCCGGCGGCAAGGTGCACTCCACCCGCATGATCTCCTCCACCCGCGTCGCCTTCCGGCTGCGGCCCCCGCGCCCCCTCGACGCGGAGGAACAGCACGAATTCTTCTTCCGGATCCGGGTCGACGAGTTCCCTTCACCGTTCTACTGCTGCACGCCCGAATACCCGTGCGAAGACTTCGACCTCAACGTGCGCTTCCACGCCGACCGGCTCCCGGCCGCGGTCTGGCTCATCGACGGCGAGTTCTCCAAGGACGCCGAAGACCCGCTGGCGCCGCGCGAGCCCCTGTGGCCGGACAGCTCGGGCGAGGTCCACACGAAGTTCCGCGGACTGCAACCGGCCCGCTCCTACGGGTTCGGGTGGTCTCCGGGGAGCTGACCCCGGATCCCCGGCACCTCCTTCACCACTCGACGGCCCCCTGCTTCGAGTCTGACGGATCGCCCGGCCGCCGGGCCGGACAAAACCACGACACTTCCCGGTCAGGACTCGGGGAACAGGCGGCGCAGCGCCTGCAGCAGCTCACGCCGGTCCCCCACCTTGAGCTTCGCCCGGACCCGGGCCATGTGGTGCTCGACGGTCTTGCTGGAGATGAACAGCTTCTCCCCCGCCTGCTTGTAGGTGAAGCCGTCCACGACCAGGCGCGCGACCTCTTCCTCCCGCTCGCTCAACGCCGCGGGCGGCGAAACCGCCTCCGCCACGACCGGCGCGGCCGACGGCCCGCGGTGCTGGAACGACTTGGCCGCGTTGAGCAGCCGCACCATCGCCCCCCGATCGGCCGTGCGGACGGCAGCCTGCCCGGCCAGCCGCGCCGCATCCCAGCCGAAGCCCAGCTCGTGCAACTCCCCCGCCGCAGCCAGCACCGCTTCGACCCCGGCACCGGGGCCACCGGTCGCGGGCCCACCACTCGCGGCCACGCCGGTTGCGGGCCCACCGCTCGCGGTCACACCAGTCGCGGCCACACCGCTCGCAGGCACGCCGGTCGCCGCCACACCAGTCGCGGACCCACCACTCGCCGCCACACCGCGCGCGGCCACACCAGTCGCGGCCACACCAGTCGCGGGCGCACCAGTCGCGGGCGCACCCGTTGCAGGCACGCCGCTCGCCGCCACACCGCGCGCAGGCACGCCGGTCGCAGGCGAACCACTCGCGGCCGCACCAGTCGCAGGCCCACCGCTGGCCGCCACACCGGTCGCGGGCGCATCAGTTGCAGGCTCACCGCTCGCGGGCGCACCGGTCGTGGGCGCACCAGTTGCGGCCACCCCGATTGCAGACTTGCCGGTTACGGAACCGCCAGCCGCTGGTCTATCGGACCCGGGCTCACCAGGAGCGTCACCACCACCCAGCCCAGCAGCATCGCCACGCACACCCGCTCCAGTCACACCACCACTCACCCTCGGCCCAGCCGCCTCTACCGCAACAACATCACCACTCACACCTGCCCCAGCCGCACCATCATCCACACCCAGCCCAGCCGCCTCTGCCGAAGCGGTATCAGCACTCACATCCGCCCCAGAAGCATCACCATTCACATCCGCCTCGGCCGCACCAAAATTCACATTCACCCCAGCCGTACCAAAATTCACATCTGACTCGGCCGCACCAACCGCATCGGCAGCATCGTCGCTCGCAACCGACCCAGCTATACCACTACTCCCACCCAGCCCAGCCGACCCAGCAGCATCGCCACTCACAAACGCCCCAGCCGTACCGCCATCCCCAGCGGGCCCGGGCGCGGCGCCGGCCACCGCGAGACCGTCGCCCGGTCCGCCGAGTAGCGCCAGCCAGCATCGGCCGGCTGTGGCCAGGGCGGCGGCGAAGCGGCCGGCCGGGGCGCACTGGTCGAGTTGCTTCAGCTGGTGTTCCGCCGTGTCCCGGTCGGCGGCGAGGATCGCCGCGTGCAGGCGGCCCCAGTGCAGCCACGCGGTCCAGTTCGGCGGGTTTCCCAGGCGTTCGAGCAGCCGGTCCGCGCGGTCGAGCGGCCCGCTGATGCGATCGTGGCGCCGCAGCCGGGCCGCAGAGGTGGCCAGTTCGCTCAGGGGGATCAGCGTGAACAGGTCCACCGGCTGCCGCATGAGGGCGGCGTAGGCGCGGTCGCCGTGGTGGCGCATCCCGGGGAGGTCGGCCTGGCGGCGGGCCAGCCCCAGTTCCGCCGTGGTCAGGTACAGCTCGTCGCGCGGGGTCAGTGACGACGGGTCGTCGACGGCGGCGATCTGCCTTTCCGCGTACGGGAGATCGCCGCGCAACAACGCCGTCCAGGCCAGCAGCAGACGGGTGCGGACGGTGGGCCGGGCCCGGCCGAGCACGTCCTCCGCCAGGGCCAGCTCGCCGGTGTGCAGCGCGAGCAGTGCCGCCGGCTCGGCCGGGAAGACGGGCAGCAGCACGTCTTCGTGCGCCGTTTCCAGGGTCGCGGCGGCGGTGAGCAAGGTCGACAGCGCGTCGCTCGGGTGGCCGTCGATTGAAGCGCGGACGCCTTCGGCCATCCTCGCGGTCACGCCGAGCAACGCGCTGGGCGAGCGCACCGATGCGAGCGCCTCGTCCGCCTCCGCGCGACGGCCCGCGGCGAGCAGCTCCACCGCCGCGAGTGCGGTCACGGACTCCTCCCCCGACCAGAGGAGCAGTTCCGCGCTGCGCGCCAGCTCCCCCCGCCGGCCGAGCACGGTCCCGGTGATCACGGCGCCGCGGGCCCGGTCGCCGGGGTCGGCCGCGCCGAGCAGTTCGTCGCCCAGCACCAGCGCGGTGCCGAAGTCGTCGGTGCGCGCCGCGGCCTGGGCCCAGCCGGGGGCGATCGCAGCACGGGGACGGCCGGTGCCGGCCGCGGCAGCGAACAGCGCCGCCGCCAGTTCCGGGTCGTCCGGCAGGGCCTCGCTCGCGGCCGCGGCGTACGCGGCGGTCACTCCCCGGCCGGACGCGCCGGTGTCCAGCAGCGACCGGGCCAGCCCGAGCACCGGCTCCCCGTCCTCGGCCCGGACCTCCAGCATCCGGGTCAGCACGCCCAGCCGGCGGTCGGGCACCACCAGCGTGCGCACGGCCAAGGCGACCAGGGGCGGCAGCCCGTCGTCGGTGCCGAGCAGACCGGTCGCGCGGACCTCGCCGATCAATGCGGAGACGCCCTCACGGTCACGGTCCAGCACCGCGCACAGCAGGCCGAGGTCCCGCGCGGCCCCGGCTTCGGCCGCGACCAGGTAGCCCTGCTGATCGGCGCTCAGCGCCGCCAGTTCGGACCGGAAGGACTCCACCGCCTTGACCGCGGAGCCCGCCGCGAGCAGCCGCGCGACGAAACGGGGGATCCCGCCGGTGGACGCGTGCAGAGCGGGCAGGCCGGCGTCGCGGCCCAGCAGCTCGCGGGCCAGGAGGGCGACCTGGTCGGGGTTCAGCGCCCCGAGCACGAGCTCCCGCACCGGACCGAGATCCGCCGCGGTCCCCGGGCGGCGGGCCAGGATCATCCGGGCTTCCCGGCGCGCCAGCAGTTTTCGCACTGCCGCCAGGGACGGTTCGTCGAGCTGGTCGGCGTCGTCGAGCACCAGCACGGTGTCCTCACCCGGCCCGGACGTCAGCGCTTCCCGGCCGAGCACCGTGACGCCCGCACCCGCGTACTGGCGGGCGACCGCGGTGAGCACCGCGCTCTTCCCCCGGCCCGGCAGCCCGGTGACCACCACCCGCAGCGGGCGGAGCGGGTCCGCCGCGACCACGTCGAGCAGTTGTGACGCCTCGGGTCTGACCAGCACGCGCCCAGCACCTCCTGTCCTCGGTGCCGCCGGGCCACGCGGGCCCCCGTGACGGCAGTTCCGGCGCGGCCTCCGGGGGTTCGGAACCACGACCGCACCAGACTGCCCGTTCGTGAGACCGTTCGCTCCCCCGGAGTCACCCGTAGTGGAAAACGATCACCTAAACATTCCCCTAATGGGGCAGGAGCCCCCCTGAGGGTTGACCGGTGTGCGACTAGGCGTGATCCCCGATGCGGGCGCTCACCCGTTCGCCCTAACGTCGTCGGCATCACCAAACCGGCTTCATCGACGATCACCTCTGGAGAACGCTCCCCATGAACCCCGCTCAGTCGCTGTACGAGTTCACGATGAACCTGCTCAACGACCCGTCGGCCCGCGGCGCGTTCGGCGAAAACCCGCAGCACACGCTGTCCGAGGCCGGCCTCGGCGACATCAGCACCGCCGACCTGCACGACATCCTGCCGCTGGTGCTCGACTTCGCGCCGATGCACAACGGCCTCTCCCTCGACTCCCTCGGCGACGGCCCGTCCAGCGCCGCCGAGCAGCTCAAGGCCCTCACCCAGACCCTCACCGTCGGTGACACCAGCTCGGAGAACAACCTGTTCGGCGCCGTGTCCGGGATGACCGCGCTGACCAACGGCCTCTCCTCCGCTCAGGACCTGAGCCACTCGCTCGACACCGGCCTGGCCGGGGGCGACACCAACCTCGTCGGCACCGTGACCAACGCCGTGGACGCCGGGCACGTGGCCGGCCAGCTGACCGGTGGCGACCTGACCAGCCACCTCACCGGTGGCGACCTGACCGGCGCGCTCAGCACCGGCGACGCGACCGGGGCCGTGACCGGCGCCGTCGACCACGTGGCCAACCTGACCTCGGGCATCGGCGGCGTCTCGGGCGTCGGCTCGACCGTGACCGACCTGACCGGTTCGCTGCACAACGCCACCGGGGTCGAGCACCTCGCGGGCAACGTGACCAGCCACCTCGGCGACGTGGCCAGCCACCTCGGCGGCGTCACCGGTCACCTGGGCGACATCGCGCACAACGGCACGATCGACAACGTCACCAGCCACCTGTCGGACATCGGCAACCACTCCGGCGACGTCAGCGGCGAGCTGCACGACGTGGTCGGCGGCATCGGCAACGGCGCGCTCGGCCACCTCGACGCGGTGCACGACGTCGCGCTGCTCTCGGGCAACGACGTGGACCTGCACCACTGATCCTCCCAGCACGCGAACGAGCCCGGCCGGGGTGCTTGACCGGCCGGGCTCGTTCGCGTGCGACGGGGTTCCGGCCGGATCCCGGCCCCGGCGCCCCGAGCCGCGGGCGTTCCCGCTCGTGGCGCCGACGACCAGCTCGTCCCCGCGCGAGGTAAACGCGCGCGTTTCAGATTGCCCGTCGGTACCGCGGTTCGTGCAACGGTGTGTTTCACTCCAGCGCGGACGGTCGTGGTCGCTCTCGAGGGCGACCGGTCGGCCGCGCCGAACGCGGCCCCCACCTGCGGAGACCCCGGACGTCCTAGGATCCCGGGCATGACCGACGCCCGTGGATTCCCGGCCCTCTCCCCCACCTCACTCGCCGACGTGCTCGGCCGCGGGCAGGTGATGGACATCGGCATCCGCCCCGTGTGGTCACCGGTGCCCCGGGTCGCGGGCCCGGCGTACCCGGTGCGCTGCCCGCCGGGTGACAACCTGATGCTGCACGCGGCGATCCACCGGGCCGAACCGGGCTCGGTCATCGTCGTGGAATCGGGCGACCTGGAGCACGCGCTGGCCGGCGGCAACGTCTGCGCCACCGCCCACCGCCGTGGCATCGCCGCGTTCGTGCTCGACGGCGTGATCCGTGACCTCGCCGAAGTCCGCGAGGCCGGCTTTCCCGTCTTCGCCCGGGGCGTGATCCCCATCCCCGGGAAGAAGGGCACCGCCACCCCGCTGAACCAGCCCGCCCGCTGCGGGGGCGTCACCGTGCACCCCGGCGACATCGTGGTCGCCGACGAGGAGGGCGTGGTGGTCACCCCGGCCGCCCGCGCCGAGCAGGTCCTGGCCGACGCCTTGGCCAAGCAGGACCGCGAAGCGGCCGAAACCCTGGACGACTGGGCGGCGGACCACCGGGCCAAGGTCGAGAAGATCCTGCGCGAGCAGGGGTTCACCGGCTGAGGTGGTGGAGCCCGCCGGGCTTCGACGTCCGGCGGCGTTCCCGGCACCGGTCACGGCGGCCGGGCCCTCGGGCCGTCCTGGTTTCCGGCTCACGTCCCGGCGGATCGAGGTCACCAGCGTCCGTCGCGCGCCGCAAGGGCGATCTCCGCGGTGATCCACACCTCGGGCGGCGCTGGGCCGTTCGGGCTAAGCTCCCCCGCGACCGAAGCCGGTCCCGCCCACCCCTGGCAAGGAGCCCCGTGACCACTCGTCCCGCTGTCCTCACGGTGTCGCGCTGGTGCTACGGGCTGATCGCCGCGGTGATCGCGGTGGCGCTGGTGATCCAGATCGTGCTGGTGTTCCAGGGCGGGGCGGACGCGAACTCCGGCGAGACCGGCCAGAGCGCCGGGGTCCGGTTGTGGCGGCTGTTCAGCTACTTCACCATCCAGAGCAACCTGATCCTGCTGGCCGTCGCGGTCGTGCAGGCTTCGCGGCCCGCGTCCGGCGGGCGGATCTGGCGGGTGGCGCGGCTCGACGCGCTGCTGGGCATCCTGATCACCGGGCTGGTGTACGCGATCGTGCTCGCCCCGCAGATCCACCTCACCGGCTGGCCGCTGGCCGCGACCATCGGCTTCCACTACGTCTCGCCCTGGGCCGCGGTGGCCGCGTGGCTGGTGTTCGGCCCGCGCCCCGGGACCGGCGGCTGGGGCACGGTCGCGGCGGCGTTCGGGTGGCCGGTGGTGTGGCTGGTCTACATCTTCGTCCAGGGCGCTTTCACGCACTGGTACCCGTACCCGTTCATGGACGTCACCGAGATCGGCTTCGCCACCGCTGTGCGCAACGCGCTGCTGGTAGTCGTGGTCGCGCTGGTCTTCGCCGGGCTGGTCCGGCTGGCCGACCGGAAGCTGCCCGCGCTGAGGCGGGAACCCGGCTAGGGTCGGGTTCGGGGCACCCGGCCCGCCGAGGACGGAGCAGACGATGCGCAGCGAGCAACCCGGAGACCAGGAACCCCTCGACGCCGAAATCGTCGAGGGGACGGCCGCGCCCGCGCCGGTGGCGGTGCCGGAACCGGACTACAGCGAAGGCGGCGTCCCGTCGTTCGGCTCCGTCCGCGACCGGATCGAGAAGCGCTTCACCACCTCCGTGGGCGCGCAGGAGATCGCCGGGATCGGCGGCGAGGAAGACCTGGCGTCACTGGACAAGAAGATCGCCGATCGCGACCAGGCGGCCAAGGACAAGCTGGCGGAGATCCGCCGCGCGATGGGCCGGGAGTAGCGCCCCCACTTTCCGCGCTACCGGGCCCGCCGCCGCGCGTGATTGGATCATGGTCATGGTTTCCATTACGCGCATTCCGGGCCTGGTGCTGACCGAGCACGAGTTCCGGGTGCCCCTCGACCACAGCCGGCCCGAGGGCGAGCAGATCACCGTGTTCGCCCGCGAGGCCGCCGCCCCGGACGGCCTCGACCGCCCGTTCCTGGTCTTCCTGCAGGGCGGTCCGGGCCAGGAGGCGCCGCGGCCCGCCGGATCGGCGCCGGCCTGGCTGGCCCGCGCCGTGGGTGAATACCGCGTGCTGCTGCTCGACCAGCGCGGCACCGGCCGCTCGACCCCGGTGGGCACGCTGCCGGGGCTGGCCCCGGCCGAGCAGGCGGCGTACCTGACCCACTTCCGCGCCGACTCGATCGTGCGGGACGCGGAGCTGATCCGGGCCCAGCTGGGGGTGGACCGGTGGAGCGTGCTGGGCCAGTCGTTCGGCGGCTTCTGCGTGCTGAACTACCTTTCGCACGCCCCCGGCGGCTTGCGTGAGGCGCTGTTCACCGGCGGTGTGCCCCCGGTGCGGACGCACCCGGACGAGGTCTACACCCGCACCTTCGCCACCGTGCTCGAGCGCAACCGCCGCTACTACGAGCGCTACCCGGCCGACCGCGAACGCGTGCGCGCCCTGCACCGGCGGCTCGACGCGGGCGAGATCTCGCTGCCCGGCGGCGTTCCGCTCACCTCGCGGGCGTTCCGGACCATCGGCAACGTACTCGGTATGAGCGACGGCGCGGAAAACCTCCATTACCTGCTGGAACGCGACCCGGACTCCCCCGCCTTCGCGCACGACCTGGCGGCTGCGCTGCCGTTCTCCGCGAGGAACCCGCTGTACGTGGTGCTGCACGAGTCCAGCTACGCCGACGGCGTCGCCACCCGCTGGTCCGCCGACCGCGTCCGCCCCGCGGTGTTCGACGAGGACGTGACGCTGTTCACCGGTGAGCACGTGTACCCGTGGATGCTCACGGATCTGCCCGGCTTGGCCCCCCTGCGCGAGGCGGCGGACATCCTCGCCGAGCACGAGTGGCCGGCGCTGTACGACGAGGAAGCGCTGCGAAGCTGCGAAGTCCCTTGCGCCGCGGCGATCTACGCCGAAGACGCCTACGTGGACCGCGTGTACTCCGAGGAGGTCGCCCGCCTCATCCCGACCATGCGCCCCTGGCTGACGAACGAACACGAGCACAACGGGCTGCGCGCGGCGGGTCCCGCAGTGCTCGGGCGGCTGATCGACATGGTGAAGGGACGGGTCTGAGGCAGGCCCGCCGGTCCGAAGCGGTGGCGGATGGGCGGCCTCGCTCGGGGGTGAGGCCGTCGAAGTCGTTGCGGCGCAGCCGGTGCGCGGCGAGCTCGGGGTCGGCGCCCTACTTCCCTGGGCCGCCGAGCACCGCCAGCAGGGCGGCGCCGTCCGGGGTGCCGAGGCCGGTGCAGGCGTCCCAGCCGGTGGTGGCGGAGTAGGCGCCGTTGGTCCCGCTGGTGATGTCGCGGAACCCCGGCCGGCCGGCGCCCGCCGTGATCCCGCTGTAGAGCTGGGTCTGGACCAGGCCGAACCGCCGGCCGGCCGACTGGGCCAGCCGGCAGAGCAGCGCCGCCCACAGCGGGGCCACCGCGCTCGTCCCGCCGATCACCGACGGCCGGCCGTCGACCAGGATCCGGTAGCCGGTGGCCGGGTCGGCGTTGCCCGCGACGTCGGGGACGCCGCGGCCGGGACCGCCGCCCGCGCGGGCCGGCACCCCGGCCGAAGCCTGGAAGCCCGGCGTCGGGAAGACCTCGCTGACGCCGCCACCGGTCGAGCCGCCACCGGGGGTGTTCCACACCGTCTCGGCCGTGATGGTGGTGGGCGGGGTGGCTTCGAGCCGGGTGCCGCCGCAGGCCAGCGCGTGCGGGCTGGAGGCCGGGAAGTCGACGTGCTGCGCACCGTCGGACTGGCCGTCGGAGCTGCCGTTGTCCCCGCTGGCCACGCACACCGTCACGCCGAGCGCGGCGGCGTCGGCGAAGGCCTGGTCCATCGCGGTGCGGGCCTGGGGCGTCCACTGGTCTTCCGACTGGCCCCAGCTGATGCTCACGACGGTCGGCGTCGGGGTGGCGTGCACCGCGGTGCTGACCGCGTCGAGGAAGCCCTGGTCGGTGTTCGGCGCGAAGTAGACGAGCTGGGTGGCCTTCGGGGCGAGCGCGCCGGCGACCTCGATGTCGAGCAGCACCTCACCGTCGGCCGAGGAGGGGTCGCCGGTGGGCGCGTTCCCGGCCCCGTCGACCGCGACCGCGGTGACCGGCGGCACGGGAATCCCGAGGCCGCCGAAGAAAGCGGTCAGGTCCTCGGGCTTGAACCCGCCGCTCAGCTCGATGATCGCGATGGTCTGGCCCGTGCCGTCGGTGCCGTCCGGGAACCCGTAGAGCGGGCCCAGCTGGTCCGGGGTGAAGCCCGGCGAGCCGGCGGGCTCGGCGTGCACGCGGAACTGGGCGCGGGCCTGCGGCCGCTCGTCCAGCCCGAGCACCCCGACCACCACGCCGGCCAGCTCGGCGGGCAGGTGCAGGTCCCCGGAGCGGGCCCGGTGCTCGCCGGAACCCGGGTAGCGCACCAGGTTCAGCTCGGTCCCGAACACCTGGGCCATGGCCTGCGCCGAACCGCTGACCGACAGCCGGCGGGAACCGGCGTGCGTGGCCGTGATCAGCAGCCCCGCGGCGGTGAGCACCGCCTGCACGTGCCGGAGGTCCTCCTCGGCCGCGCCGTAGCGCTCGGCCAGCTCCCCGGGCGTGATCGTGCCGGGGCCGGCCACCAGTTCCGGATCGAGCTCGGCCCGCCGCCGCACCACCACCGTCGCGGTGACCGGTTCGGCCGCCCCGACCGGGCCCAGCACCTCGGCCCCGGCCGGCCGGGAGCGGGTGCTGCCGGGGAGCCGGACGGGCGAAGGGGCGTTCATGCCTCCATCGTCACCCCACCCCTTCGCGGTCACCATCCGCGATCCGGGTGACCCGGGCACACTGGGGCGATGAGGTACGTCGGCCTGGCGCCCGCCCCACCGCTCGACCGGCTGATCGACGACATCTACAGCCTGAGCGGAGCCCCGTCCGCCCGTCGGCTGACCGTGCCGCCGATGCCTTCGGCGCACTTGTTCCTCGTGCTCGGCGATCCGGCGCGCTTGCGGGACTCCGACCTTTCGGTGCCTTCGGAGGTGCTCGCCGACGGCTGGTTCACGGGGCTGTGGACCCGGCCGTTCCTGATCGAGTGCCCGGCGCGGCTGCACCTGGTCGGGGTGCACTTCAAGCCCTGGGGCACCTCGCCGTTCATCGGGCGGCCGGCGACCGAGCTGCGCGACCGGTGGGTGCCGCTCGACGAGGTCTGGAAACGGTCGGCGGACCGGCTCCGCAACCAGGTCGGCGAAGCCGCCTCGCCGGTCGAGGCGCTGCGGGTGCTCGAAGCGGAGCTGCGGTCGCGGCTGGCCGAGGCGCCCCCACCCGGGCTCGACCTGGTCCAGCACCTCGGCGGGCGGCTGGCGCTCGCCCACGGCGCGGTCCCGGTCGCCGCGCTGGCCGAGCTCGCCGGGGTGACCGGCAACCACCTGGCCGCGCAGTTCAAGGCCCACGTCGGCGTCACGCCGAAACGGGTCGCGCGGATCTACCGCTTCGCGCAGGCGATCCTGTCCGTGGACCCGCGGCAGCCGGTCGACTGGTCGGAGCTCGCCCACTCCACGGGCTACTTCGACCTGGCCCACTTCAGCCGGGAGTTCAAGGACTTCACCGGCCACACCCCGACGGGCTACCTGGCCCTGCGGCGCCGGGCGGGTACCGTCGCGGGCTTCCCGGACGACGTGCCGATCCCCGCCGGGTGATTTTGTACAAGCGCGGCGATGCCGTGATCGTCCAGGATCAGCGGGCGAAACCCAACGAGGAGGGCCTGTGGGCACGGTGATCATGCACAGCGTGGTGTCGGTGGACGGCTTCATCGCCGACCGGAACGACGACGTCGGCCCGCTGCACGAGTGGTACTTCAGCGGCGACGTCCCGGTGTCCGAGCCGGCGGACGGGGACTTCGACCACTCCGGGACCGGGTCCGCGTTCCGGGTCTCGCGGGCTTCGGCGGACTACCTGCGGTCGATGTGGGCGTCGATCGGCGTGATCGTGCTGGGGCGTCGGCTGTTCGACCAGGTCAATGGCTGGGAGGGCCGCCCGCCCGCGGGCGAGCAGCTGGTCGTGGTCTCGCACCGGCCCAAGCCCGAGGGCTGGCACCCGGAGGCTTCCTGCCACTTCGCCACCGGCGTCGAGGCCGCGATCGCCCGGGCCCGGGAGCTGGCCGGGCCGCAGGCCATCGCGGTGAACGCCGGCGACGTGGGCGGCCAGATCCTCGAGGCCGGCCTGGTCGACGAGGTGGCGATGGACGTGGTGCCGGTGGTGTTCGGCTCGGGGCGGCGGTTCTTCGGCGGCATCGGCGGGCAGCACCGGCTGGACGGTCCGCACCTGGTCATCCCGGGCGAGCGGGTGCTACACCTGAAGTACGCCGTGCGCCGGTAGCCCCGGCGCCCCGGTCTCAGCCGGCCACCAGTCCGTGGACCGCGGTGTAGGCGAACAACGCGCCGCCGACGCCGGCGGCGACGCTGACCACCACGTTCATCACCGCGGCGAAGTAGGCTCGGCGCTCGGCCAGGCGGAGGGTCTCGTAGCTGAAGGTGCTGTAGGTGGTCAGCGCGCCGCAGAAGCCGGTGCCCGCGAAGGTGAGCACGGCCGAGGGCAGGGCCGAGCCCGCGCCGGCCAGTGAGCCGAGGATGAGGCAGCCCACCAGGTTCACGGTGAAGGTGCCCCAGGGGAATTCGGTTTCGTGGCGGGCCTGCACGGCCCGGTCGGTGAGGTAGCGCAGCGGGGCGCCGAGGACGGCGCCCGCGAAGACCAGCAGCGGCGTCACGGTTCGACCGTCCTTTCCGGACGGACGGCGACCACCCGGGTGAGCGCCATCCCCGCCAGCACGGCCAGCAACGCGGCCACGAGCGTTCCGCCGAGGTAGCCGAACGCCAGCGGGACCGACCCCGGTTGCAGCAGCCCGCGCGTTTCGACCGCGTAGGTGGAGAAGGTGGTGAAGCCGCCGAGGACGCCGACGCCCAGGAACGGCCGCACCAGCCGGTGCGCGGGCCGGACCTCGGTGATGACGACCATGAGCACGCCGATGAGGAAGCAGCCGGAGACGTTGGTCAGGAAAGTGCCCCAGGGGAACCGGCCCGGCAGCGTCGGCAGGGCGGCGGCGACGCCGTACCGGGCCAGCGAGCCCAACCCGCCGCCGACCGCGATCACGGCGAGCACGGGGGCCTGGCCGGAAAGCAGCTCACGACGATCGGAGCGGACGCGCAGGTCCACATCGGGATCGATGGGGTCGGCGGGGCCGGACTGGTCGAGCACGTGGTCTCCTACTCCGTTTCGGGCACAGCAAGCCCCGGTCCGAGTAGGGACTGTTGGCGGTGGTTCCCGCGGTTGCCCGGAACGAGCCGGAACGGCGAGCCCCACCGCCGTGGCCGGAAGTCTACCGGTCCGGCGAACCGGGTCCGCGCCGGGCGGGGCACCGCGATGGCCCCCGTCCGCCGGGAACGGGGGCCACCAGGATCACTGCGGCCGGTTCACTGCGGCCGGGTCACAGTGTCCAATTCGCAGCGGCCGATTCACTGTGTCCAATTCGCAGCGGCCGATTCAGTACGACCGGGTCACTGCGCCACGAAGACGCAGTTGTCCCCCCGGCGCTCGGCCACGTCCGGGTCGTCCAGCCACTGCCCGTCGGCGGCCAGGTAGCGGAAGAGCAGCGTCGAGCCGGGGCGGACCTCCACCGCGGCCGAGCGGGTGCCGTTGGAGCGCTTGCGCAGCAGGTGACGGCCGGGGTCCAGCCGTTGAAGTCGCCGACGACGCTGACGGGTCCGGCCGGGACGTCCTGCGGGAGGACGAAGGTGACCTTCCTCGCCCCGGTACCGTCCCGGCCCAGGCTGGTCTTGATCACGCGCGCGATTCCTTTCGTGGGTGCGACTCGTCGGTGAGCCATTCCGGTCGACCCGTAGAGGGTTCCACGCCATCCCGCCCACCGGCGGGTGCACCGCGCTCCCGTCCGGGTGAACCGCCACCGGGCCGGCCGGGAAGGTCGTTATCCACCGGCCGCGGATCACCGACGCCGGTGGCGGCGGCCCGCACCGGCTGAAAACTCGCTGAGAAGCCGGGCAAACGGGACACTTCCGGGACGGCCCGCGCGTTGGACCGGGAGAACGGACTTCGAGGGAGTGTGGGTGATGAGCCTGATCGGAACGCTGGCCGGGTACGTCCTGACCCTGTTCGTCCTGGTGCTCGTGGTGCGGATGGTGCTGGACTGGACCCGGCTGGTGACCACCGGCCCGGCCTGGCTCGGGCCGGTGCGGTGGTTGAGCCACCGCACCACCGAGCCGGTGATCGCGCCGGTGCGGCGGGTGCTGCCGCCGGTGCGGGCGGGCGGGATGGCGATCGACCTCGCGTTCACCGTGGTGTTCTTCGGGGCGCTGATCCTGCGGTCGATCGCTTTCGCGCTCTAGCGGCCCGGCTTCGAGGCGGTGCCGCCGGTCTTCGCCCACCGGCCGGGACCACCGCGGCTACCGGCCGTGCGGGCCCCCGGCCGACGCACCGACGCTCGGCCGCTCCTCGGTGCGGACCGCCTCCGCGGCCTCGCGGCGCCGCGCGCGGAAGGCGGACACCGAGTCGTAGCCCGCCATCAGGAGACGGTGCGCGGGCCGCTCCACCAGCCGGGTGAGGGCCCAGCCGAGCAGCACCCCGGTGACGATCATCGCGCCGGTCTGCACGGCGGTGCCGGCGCCCAGCGCGGAGAGCCGGTGCAGCACCAGGTAACCGATCGCCTGGTGCATCAGGAACACCCCGTAGGAGATGCCGGCGAACCACTGGATCGGCCGCCGCAGCCACCGCGGGACCACGCGGTCCCAGTCCGGCCCCGCCGCGACCAGTGCCACCACCGCGAGACCGGCGCCGACGCCGATGGTCGAGCCCCGGTCCAGCACCAGCCCGCCCGGCGTCCGGACCGAGTTGTGCAGCGCGTGCGCGAGCAGGCAGAGCACCTCGAGCGCGAGGAAGTGCGCCGTGGAGATCCGCTTGGTGCTCCACAGCCGGATCGCGACCCCGGCCACGAACAGGTGCCAGCGGTGGAAGCCGAGCCCGTCGACCACGGTGCGGTACCACTCCGGCGGCCCGGCGGCCCGCAGTGGCCACTGCGCGAGCGGCACCAGCAGCGCCAGCCACAGCAGCACGCGCAGCCGCGCGCCGTGTCCCCACCGGCTCCGGTACAGCAGCGCCGCGACGGTGAAGGCCATGAGCTGCAACGGAATCGTCCAGTGCGAACCGTCGACGAACGGGAAGTCCGCGGGCTTCCAGTTCCACAGCATCAGCAGGTTGCCGACCAGATCCCGGCCCCCCGGGCGGAACCAGCCGGCCGGTGAGAGCAGCCGCAGCGCGGCGTAGATCACCACCACGGCGGCGAGGAACGGGGGCAGCAGCCGGGCCACCCGGCCCCACCAGTACCGGCCCAGCGGCCCGCGCCCGATCGTGACGCAGGCGAAGTAGGCGGAGATCACCAGCAGCAGGCTGGCGCCCACCTGGAAGGGGAAGGTGAAACCGCGGGGCCCCAGCTCGGGGTGGACGACCACGCTCATGTACGTCGCGTGGTAGATCAGCACCAGCGTCACACAACCGGCGCGGACGAGGTCCCAGCTGATCTTCCGGTTCGCCGCGCGCGGTGCGGCGAAGGAGTGGAGCTCGGGCACGCCGCCGAGCGTATCCGGTCGGTCACCGGAGCGGGGACCCGGTCCGGATGATGGGAAGTCGTTGGCCCGTCCCGCTTCCTGGTACGGCTACCGGTCCGGGCGGCCGATCCCCGACAGTCACCCGGTGACCCGTGCCCTGCCCCCCACCGCCCCGCCCGAGCCCGAGACCGCGGACGGCGTCGTGCTGTACCGCGACGCCGAGGTCGCCCCGCGGCCCGGGTACCGGCCGCTGCGGCTGGACCTCGCCGTGCCCGCCGGGGCGCCGCCGGACCCGGGCTGGCCGGTGGTCGCGTTCGTGCCCGGCGGTGCGTTCGCCTCGGCCGAACCCGCCCCGCTGGGCCGGTACCTGGGTGAACGCCTGCCGGAAGCCGGTTTCGCGGTCGCGACCGTCCACTTCAGACACAGTCGCGGGGCCGTGTACCCGGCGCAGCTGCACGACGTGAAGGCGGCGGTGCGCTGGCTGCGCCACCACGCGGGCGCGCTGGCGCTGGACCCGGGCCGGTTCGGCGCCTGGGGCCACGCCGCCGGCGGGTACCTGGCCGTGATGCTCGCGGTCACCGGGGACCGCCCCGACCTGGAGGGTGATCTCGGCGTCACCGGGCCGAGCAGCGCGGTGCAGGCGGCGGTGGCGTGGAGCCCGCCTTCGGACTTCGCCCGGCTGCCGCCCCCGACGCCCGGCTCGCCGTGGCACCGCACCGGGCAGGACCCGCGCACCTGGCTGCTGGGCGCCTCCCCCGCCGAGCACCCGGCGCTCGCCGCCGCGGCCAGCCCGCTCACCCACGTGACCGCGTCCGCCGCCCCGATGCTCATCGCGCACGGCACCGGCGACAACGGCATCCCGATCGCGCAGAGCGAGGCCCTGATCTCGGCCTGCTGGCAGGTGGGCGCGGACGCCGAGTTCGCCTGGCTGCCGGACACCGGCCACCGCTACGGCCACCGCACCCGCGCGGCGATGACCACGGCGGGCATCGAGTTCCTGCGCCGGCGGCTCGGCCACTGATCCGTGGCCCTGGTGCGGCAGGGTGACGAACCGGAGCAGTGCGGCGATCGGTATCCCGGCGCCGGGATGAGCGGGGATCCACGGGTCCGGGCGCGGTGGCGGACGGGTTCGCGGAAAGCCGAACGGGACTACCCGCGTATATGCCATGATCTGGACACCCGGCCACGAATCGCGCAAACGGAGACCGCATGTCCGCTCAGATGGACCAGCTGATCACCCAGTTCCGCGCCTTCCAGGAGAAGACGCGCCAGGCCGAGACCCGCTGGGCCGGGGTCGGCGACCTGCAGGAGCAGATCGCCCGGGTCCGCACCAGCGTGACCGCGCCGGACGGCACCGTGACGGTGGTCGCCGGGGCCGGGGGCACCGTGACCGACGTCCAGCTCTCCCCGGAAGCCCTGCGCCTCGACCCGGCGCGGCTGTCCGCGACGATCATGGGCACCCTGCGCGAGGCCGTGGCCGGCGCCGTGCGGCAGCAGGCCGGGATCGTGGACGAGGCGTTCGGCGACACCCTCGGCATCGACGTCTCCGAGCAGGTCCGCGAAGCCCAGGCCGAAGCGTTCGGAACCACCGCGGAAGCGCCCGCGTCCCAGGGCGGACCGGCCGCGCCGCCAGCCGCGCGCCCGGAGGACGACGACTACTTCGACGCCGGCTCGTTCCTCCGCCGCTGACCGAGCCGCTGCCGACCGAGCCGAACCAGGGGGAGTTCCACGATGCCCGACGGGATACAGACCAACATCGACGCGATCACCGAGTACACCCGCCAGCTGCCGTACTACGAGCAGGAGGCCGGGAAGTTCGGGGCCAGGATCGACGACGCCGACGTGGGCGACCAGGCCTGGGGGGTGGTCGGCGTCTTCGCCAAGCAGGGTTACACCGATCATCTCGCCGACCTGCGCTCGCTGCTGGAGGAGATGAAGACCGGCGTGGACGCGCTGACCGGCAAGCTCGCCACCGCCGCGAGGATGTACCAGGGGGCGGAGGACGCCGGGAAGATCACCTTCGGCCGGTACGAGGCGGAGATCGACGGAGCCGGGAGCCCGGGCGCATGACCGAGAAGAAGAGCATCGCCGAGACGTTGGACGTGGCGGCCTACGACGAGGGCCTGGGCGCCGACCTCGACCGCGCGGCCAGTGCCGCCCCGGTGTTCGGCACCGCGTACGACGCGGGCAAGTCCGTCGCCGGGCACGCCCGGCAGGCCGCCGAAGCCGACAGCCCGGGTGAGCTGGCGTCCGCGGGCGCCGCGCTGGTCGGCGACGGGGCGTCGTTCGTCGGCGCCGCGGCCGGTGACATGGTCACCTTCGCCATGGACCCGATCGGCTGGCTGGTCGGCCACGGGCTGAACCTGCTGCTGGAACTGGTCCAGCCCCTGCAGGACGCACTGCACCAGGTGAGCGGCGACGGCCCGGCGATCGGCCGGGCTTCGGAGAACTTCACCACCATCGCCCAGAGTTTCGTCGCGCTGGCCGAGGACTTCGAGCGGACCGGCGACACCGCGCTGGCCGACTGGGCCGACGAAGCCGGGAACGCGGCGAAGGAGGCCCTCGGCGACTTCTCCTCGGGCATCCGCGGGGTCGGCTCGGCCGCCGGCTCGGTGGCCGAGGTGCTGCAGATGTGGTCGATGGTCATGGTGGTCATCGAGGAGGTGATCAAGGCGATCATCACCGAGCTGGTCTCCTGGCTGATCACCCTGTGGCTGCCCGCGCTGGCCGCCTCGGTGATCAGCTTCGGCGGCACGGTGGCCGCGGCGATGACCGCTTCGATCGCCAAGGCCGCCGCCGTGTTCCAGAAGGTCACCCGCTACCTCGGCCGGTTCGGCAAGCTGCTCGACACCTTCCTCGAGTTCCTGGGCAAGATCGCCGGGAAGGTGGAGGTGTTCACCCGGAAGCTGCGGGTCGGGGTGCTGCCCGGGGAGACCAAGTTCGGCCTCGGCGCCGCCGCGCAGGGCTTCCAGCCGAGCAACCGGATGCTCTCCACCATGTTCGGTTCCTCGGTCGGGGCCGCCCCGTTCGTGGCCGGGGCGAGCGTCAAGGCCGGGATCGGCGCCGGAAAGGCGCTGGCCGGCGAAGGCCGGGAAGCGCTCACCCCCGAAGGAGACGAGCCGTGGTTCGACAAGAGCGAGATCGGCGGCGACCGGAGCCCCCGGGACACGCGCCGGGATCTGGACAGCTGAACCGGATCCTGGTCCGGCCCGGGTTCCGGGAGCGGGTCGAGGCGCTCCTGCGGGACCGGTGGCACGAGCCGGTCATCGTGGTGCTCCTGGACGGGGACGGCCTGGGCTGCCAGGTGCCCGGACGGCGCGTGGACGGGACGGTGAAGGGGAAGCGGCTCGTGCGCCGGTTCTTCTGGAACATCCTGCGGGGCCTCGGCGTGGCCTTCGCGTACGGCTTCTACCTGGCGAACGGCGCGGGCAGCGGCGGCGGGAAGCTGGGCAGCCCGCTCAGCCGGCGGATCACCGTCACCGGGCCGGAAGGCGCGCTGGCGCTCGGCCTGTTCGACGGGATCCGCGCGGCGGACGGTCCGTGGCTGGCGTTCTCGCCCACGCGGATAGCGCTGGTGGACACCGGTTCGACCCAGCGCGAGCCGGCCCAGGCCGCTCCGCCCGAGCTCCGCTGGCAGTCGAGCGACCCGCGGTCGCCGGAAGTCGACCTCCGCCGCCGCAAGCTGACCTGGCCGGACGGCTCGGTCTTCGCCTTCCCGCTGCGCGACCGGGACGAGGAGAAGCACCTGCGCGCCCACCTCGAACCCCCGAACCTGGTGCACTGGCCGGAACACCCGGGCAATCCGGGTCCACAGTAGACAGTGGTCCGCGGCCGGGGGCCCTCGCCGAGCCGATCGGCGACGGCCCCGGGGCGGTCGCGGCCGCTCAGCCGGAGGCGAACATCCCGCCGTCGATGGTGACCACGGTGCCGTTGACGTAAGCGGCGCGGTCGGAGGCCAGGAAGGCGATCAGGTCGGCCACCTCACGCGGTTCGGCCATGCGGCCGTAGGGCAGCGCGGCCAGCCGGGCCTCGACCTCGGCGCTGGCCGCGGCCATCGTGGCGATCCGGTCGGGGTCCAACCGGGGCCCGGCTGACGCCGGCCACCCCGCGGGTGTCGCCGCGGGGGGGGGGGGCCCGGGGCCTTGGTGAACGCCATCAGCGCGGCGTTGCCGGCGCTGCCCGCGATGTAGCCGGCGGTGGGGTGCCCGCCCGAGGCACCGATGTCGTTGATGATCACGCCGTGGCCGCGCTCGCGCATCCGCGCGTAGACGAGCCGGGTGAGATCGACGTAGCCGTAGACCTTGAGGTCCCAGCCGTGCCGCCACGCCTGCGGGCCGACCTGGTCGAGCGTGCCCGCCGGGATGTCGCCGGCGTTGTTGACCAGGATGTCGGTGTCCGCGGCGGCCTCGGCGAGCCGTTCCAGGTCGGCGGGCACCCGCAGGTCGACGGCGTGCACGGCCACTTCGGTCCCGTGGGCCGCGGTGAGCCGGCGGGCCAGCGCGGTCAGCGCGTCCGCGTTGCGCGCGGCGAGGCGCAGGTGGCAGCCCTCCGCCGCGAGCACCTCGGCCACGGCGGCGCCGATGCCCTTCGACGCGCCGGTGACCAGCGCCCGCTTGCCTTCGAGGTTCAGCTCCATCAAGGTCCTCACGTTCCGGCTCGTCCGCCTCCGGGACGAGGCTACTCACCCCCGGCCGCGGCCGCGGACTCCCGGCTCCGGTTCGCCACGGGTGCGGCCCGCGTTCCGCCACCGCGGGAGCAGCGCGGTCCACGAGGGACCGCAGGCGATGCCGATCCAGGTCCCCGAGTCGAGGCCGTGGCAGGCGCAGGAGGTCACAGTGAAGCCAACCGCGATCGCCCGGCCGGGGCTCAGGGCAGCGCGTCGAGGAACGGGCGGTGCGCGTCCTGGAACGCCCAGCCGTAGTAGTGGTCCCAGTTGACCGACCAGGTCATCAGCCCGCGCAGGCCCGGCTGGGCGCCGCCGCGCAGGGTGTAGCCGCCGCAGCCGGAGTTCCCGGTCAGGCAGGTCAGCGCGGTGTGGACGTCGGCCGGGGCGAGGAAGCCGTTGCCCGCGCTGACCGCGGCGGGCAGGCCGACCGCGAGCTGGTCGTCGCGCAGTCCGGCGAAGGTCTTGCCGGTGTCGCCGACCGGGAAGCCCGCTTTGAGCATGTCCCCCATGGCGATCGGGAAGTCGGCGCCGCCCATGGTGTGGTACTGGTGGTCCAGGCCCATGATCGGGCCGGAGTTGTAGTCCTGGACGTGCAGCACGGTCAGCGCGTCGCGCAGCGCGTCGATCACCGGCAGGAACGCGCCGCGGCGGGTGTCGCCGCCGTTGCCGCCACCGCCGTAGAACTGGTACCCGGTCTGGACCAGGAAGGTCTCGGGCGCCATGGTGAGCACGAACTTGGCGCCGTAGCGGGATTTCAGGGTCTTCAGCGCGGAGATCAGGTTGACCACCACGGGGGTGGTCGGGTGCTGGAAGTCGGTGTCGCCGGCGTCGAGGGTGAGCGAGTGGCCTTCGAAGTCGACGTCCAGCCCGTCGAGGCCGTACCGGTCGATGATCGCCGAGACGGAGCTGACGAACGCGTCGCGCGCGGCCGTGGTGGTGAGCTGCACCTGGCCGTTCGCGCCGCCGATGGAGATCAGCACCTTCTTGCCCTGTGCCTGCTTCGCGCGGATCGCCGCGATGAAGTCGGCGTCGCTCTCCACCCCCGCGCACTCCGAGGCGGGGCACCGGGTGAACCGGATGTCGCCGGAGGTCGGCGAGGTCGGCTCACCGAACGCCAGGTCGATGACGTCCCACGCCGCGGGCACATCGGCCAGCCGGACGTACCCCGAGCCGTTGGCGAAGCTCGCGTGCAGGTAACCGATCAACGAGTGCCTGGGCCGGTCCGCCGCCCCGGCGGCCCCGGGCGCGGCCACCACCCCGGCCAGGGCCACGGCGAGGGCGGCGAGCAGGACGGACAGTCGGGAACGCTTCATCGCGTGCCTCCGGTGTCGGCGGGATCCCTCTATTGTCTGGACCATTCACCCAAATGTCCAGACCATTCGCCGAAGCGGAAGAGCAGCCGGGCCCGCGACGTCCCGGGGCCGGGGCACCGGGACGTCGCGGGCGCACGGGCTCAGCCGAACTGGCCGGCCCGGTACTCCCCCGCCGGCTGCCGCGCGAGGACGTTGAGCCGGTTGAACGCGTTGATCAGCGCGATGAGCGAGACCAGCGCGCCGAGCTGCTCCTCGTCGTGGTGCCGGGCGGCCTCGGCCCAGACCCGGTCCGGGACGCCGCCGGCCGCGTCGGCCAGGCGGGTGCCCTCCTCGGCCAGCTCCAGCGCGGCGCGCTCGGCCTCGGTGAACACCGTGGCCTCCCGCCAGGCCGCGACCAGGTTCAGCCGCGTCGAGGTCTCCCCGGCGTGGGCCGCGTCCTTGGTGTGCATGTCGGTGCAGAAACCGCAGCCGTTGATCTGGCTGGCGCGGATCTCCACCAGCGCCCGGGTCGAGGCGGGCAGGGACGAGTCCACGACCCCCTTCGACGCGGAGATCAGCCCCTTCACGACCGTGGCCGCGACCGGGTTGCCGAACAGGTTGAGCCGAGCATCCATGGTGAACTCCCTGGGTCGAACTGGCGCCTACCCGGGATTGACGAGCCGGCCGGTCCGGATGTGACCGCGTCACCGGTGACCGCGCTCACGGCCGGCGGGTGGACGCTCAGCCGACCGGGCCGCTGGCCGGGACCACCGTCACGTCGTGCCGGCCGGACTGTCCGGTGACGGTCACCGTGAGCCGGTCGCCCGGGTGGTGGGTGTCCATCAGGGTGGTGAGCGTGGTCGCGGAGTCCACCGCCCGGCCGTCCAGCGCGGTGATCACGTCTCCGGCGGTGAGGCCGGCCGTGGCCGCGGGGCCGCCGGCCACCACGTCCTGGACCTGGGCGCCCTGGCCCTGGCCGCTCTGCCCTTGGCCCAGGCCGCCCTGCCCCTGCCCGACACCGCCCTGGCCGACACCGCCCTGGGTGCCGGCGTCGCTGACCGACACGCCGAGGAAGGCGCTCTGTCCGATGTGGACGGTGTCGGAAGCGGTGCCCGCGACGATCTGGTGCGCCAGCGTGACCGCTTGGGCGATCGGGATCGCGAAACCCTGGTGGCCGGTGCCCTGCTGGCCCGAACCTTGCTGACCGGAACCCTGCTGGCCGTCGCCCTGCCCCAGACCACCCTGGCCCTGGCCGAGACCACCTTGGCCCTGGCCGAGACCGCCCTGCCCCAGACCGCCCTGCCCCTGACGGCCGCGTCCGCCGCGGCCCTGGCCGCCGTCGAACCGGTAACCGGCCGAGGCGGCGGTGTCGACCCCGATCACCTGGCCGTTCGCGTTGACCAGGGCCCCGCCGGAGTCCCCGGACTGGATGTCGGCGTCGACCTGGATCAGGCCGGTGAGCTGTTCGGAGGAGCTGCTCGACTCGTCCGAGGCGGTGATGGACTGGTTCAGCGCCGTCACCTTGCCCGCGGCGGCGCTCGGGGTGCCGCCGGTGCCACCGGCGTTGCCGATGCCGACCACCGCGTCGCCGACCTGCACCGAGTTCGAGTCGCCGAGGGGCTCGGTGGTCAGTCCGGAGGCGCCGGCCAGCTTGATCACCGCGATGTCGTGGCTGCGGTCGTAGCCGAGCACCGAGGCGGTGTAGGTCCGGCCGTTGCCGATGTCGGTCACCTTGATGCTGGTGGCGCCCTCGACCACGTGGTTGTTGGTCAGGATCTCGCCGTCCGCGGTCAGCACGATGCCGGTGCCCGCCGCGGCCGCGCCCTGGTAGCCCAGCTCGGTGTTCACGTCCACCAGGCCCGGGTCGACCTTGCCCGCGATCGCCGAAGGGTCGATCGCCGTGCTCGAAGTCCCGCCCGGCGCGCTCGGCGCGCCGAAGTCCTGGTTGCCCGAAGCCGAGGTCCCGCGCGGCGTCCAGACGAAGTGCCCCACCCCGAGACCGGCCACCACGGCCAGCACCACCGCCCCCACGGCGATCGCCGCTCCGCGCCCGGGCCGGTTCGCCCGCTGCGGACGGTGGTACGGCGTCTGCGGGAACTGCTGCGTGCCGGGGTATGCGCCGTACGCCGGGTACTGCGCCCCCGGATGGGCGTAGTGGGCGCCGGTCTGCGGTTCACCCGGGTACCCCGCGTACCCGGCCTGGTACGGGTGGCCGGACTGCGGGGCCGCGCCCGGGTACGCCTCGCCGCCCGGGCCCTGCCCGCCCAGCCCGGCCGCGCCCTGGGCCGACCACTCCTGACCGGGGTGCCCGGCCTGGTTCCGGTGGTCCTGCGGTCCCCACTGCCCGCCGGTCGCTCCCGGCTCCTGCTCGTTCATGTCCCGCTCCAGCGTCGTGTGTCCGGCTACCGCCACGGTCCAGGACACACCCCGTACCTGAGATTTTCCTGGTCGTGTTCCGTGCGGAACCTGTGGAGTGCGCCGGCCGGCCGGTGCACCGCCCCCATATCCGCCGAATCGGGCAGGCCCGCGCTCTTGCTACCGTCGAAGGCATGAGCGAGCTGATCGAGGACGAGGCGGTCCGCGCCGAGCGGCTGCTGGACGCGCAGGCCAAGGCGGTCGAGCTGTTCGCGCAGGTGCAGGCGCGCGGGCTGCTCGCGCCGGGCGTGCGCGAGGCCGAAGCGAGCGATGCCGTCCGCGACCTCGCCGGGGAGCTGTTCGGCGTGAAGCGCTACTGGCACAAGCGGATCGTGCGCGCCGGGGTCAACACCCTCGAGCCGTACCGCGAGAACCCGCCGGACCGGGCGATCGGCGAGGACGACATCGTGTTCGTCGACTTCGGCCCGATCTTCGAGGAGTTCGAAGCCGACTTCGGCCGCACCTTCGTGCTCGGCGACGACCCGGCCAAGCACCGGCTGCGCGACAACCTGCCGGTGGTGTTCGACGCGGGCCGCGAACACTTCGAGACGCACCCGGACATCACCGGCGCCGAGCTGTACGCCCACGTCACCCGGCTGGCCGAGGAGGCGGGCTGGGCCTTCGGCGGACCGCACTCCGGGCACCTGGTCGGCCAGTTCCCGCACGAGAAGATCGACGGCGACCGGATCGACTCCTACATCGCCCCGGGCAGCGATCGGCCGATGCGCGGGCACGATCGCAACGGCCAGGTCCTGCACTGGATCCTCGAAGTCCACCTGGTCGACCGGGAGGGCCGGTTCGGCGGGTTCTTCGAGGAACTGCTCGACCTCGGCCACGAACCCGCCTGACCCGCGACCTCCGGCTCCGGGCCGGAGCCCGCGGGCACCACGCAGCGCCGGGTCCGGCCGCCGGCGACCGGGCCGAACACGGGGCCGGCTCCGGCTCGCGCGGAAGGGCCGGCGGTAAAGGGTTTCCGGCAGCACCGGAACGGGGAATCGCCCGGACCGGACGAACCGGTCCGGGCGACTCCGCGGAGATCCGCGCCGAGGTGATCTCCGCCCGCCCCCGCGAAGCTCGTGGCCCGCGGGGACGTCCGGGATGCGGCGGCGGCCGGGGTGGGCCCGCCCGCCGCGCGCGGCCGCTCCGATGCCGGTCGAGGGGGCTCAGCTCACGTGCACGTAGTCCACGACGAGCTGCTGCGGGAACTGCGTGCTGCCGTCCGGGTCGCCCGGCCAGTCGCCGCCCACGGCGAGGTTCAGGATCAGGAAGAACGGGTGGTCGTACACCCACCGGTTGCCGTTGAGGTCGGCCGGGGTGCGGGTTTCGTAGGCGTTGCCGTCCACCGACCAGACGATCTTCTCGCCGGTCCAGTCGACCGCGTAGGTGTGGAAGTCGTCGGAGAAGTCCGGGCCGTTGTAGGCGGCGCCGATGCCGTTGGCGCCGGAGTAGCCCGGGCCGTGGATCGTGCCGTGCACGGTGTTCGGCTCCTTGCCGATGTTCTCCATCACGTCGATCTCGCCATCGGTCGGCCAGTTGCCGCCGCCGAGCATCCAGAACGCCGGCCACACGCCCTGCCCGCGCGGCAGCTTCATCCGCACCTCGATGTGGCCGCCGCCGGTGGCGAACTTGCCCGCGGTGTTCAGCCGCGCCGAGGTGTACTCACACGCGCCGTACCAGCAGTTGTTGCCGGAGCTCTCCTTCTTGGCGGTGATCACCAGGTGGCCCTGCCCGTCGAGCGCCGCGTTGGCCGCGCCCGAGGTGTACCACTGCCGCTCGTGGTTGTTTCCGCTGTTGTCGCCGGTCTCGTAGGTCCACTTCGAGCCGTCGGCCGGGCTGCCCGCGGGGCCGTCGAAGTCGTCGGTGAACGAGTCCAGCACCTTCGACGGCGACGGCGCGGGAGCCGCCGTGCCGGCCGGGGTGAGCGTGACCGCGGCGGCGACGGAGAGCGCTGCCGGGAGCACCAGCAGCCGCCACCGGGTGGGGGTCTTAAGAGACTTCATTGTCATCCCTCGTCCCTCGCGGGGAGGCCTGGCGGCGCCACCCCAGGTTTGTTGTGGATGGCAACAAAGTATGCCGACGGGCCCGTTCACGGGCAAGGGGGAACGTGAGATATTTTCCGACATCGGCGCGAGCGGGTCGGATCCCAGGGGCGTCCGGGCACGATCGCCCGCTGAACCGGCCGCCCCGCGACCGGGGTGCGCGGGAGATCCAACCGCGTGTGTGACGCAGCGAGGGCGGAGGCGGGCCGGTCACCGAAGTCGAGCTTCGGTCACCGGCCGCGCCGCCCGGCCGATCGGGTCAGTCCCGCGGCTCCTCGATCACCACCGGCGAAGCGTCTTCGGTGAGCCACAGCACCCCGCTGGGCGGGAGCTGAAGCACCGCCGACGCGGGCTGCCCGTGCCACGGGTGCTCGGTCGCCTCCACCGCGCCGAGGTTGCCCACGCCCGAGCCGCCGAAGGCTTCCGCGTCGGTGTTCAGCAGTTCGGTCCAGCGGCCCGCGGCGGGCAGGCCGACGCGGTAGTCGTGGTGCGGCACCCCGGCGAAGTTGGCGACGCAGGCCAGGCGGGAGCCGTCGGAGCCGATGCGCAGGAAGCTCAGCACGTTGCCGCCCGAGTCGTTCGCGTCGATCCACTGGAAGCCCTCGGGCCGCACGTCCCCGCTGTAGAGCGCCGGGGTTTCGCGGTAGCCGAGGTTCAGCCGGCGCACCAGGTCCTGGATCCCGCGGTGCAGCGGTTCGTCGAGCAGGTGCCAGTCCAGCGAGCGCGACTCCGACCACTCCCGCGGCTGGCCGAACTCGCCCCCCATGAACAGCAGCTGCTTACCCGGGTGGGCCCACATGAAGGCCAGCAGCGAGCGCAGCCCGGCCGCCTTGTTCCAGTCGTCGCCCGGCATCCGCTCCCACAGCGATCCCTTGCCGTGCACCACTTCGTCGTGCGAAAGGGGCAGCACGAAGTTCTCGCTCCAGGCGTAGACGAGCGAGAAGGTCATCTCGTTGTGGTGGAACGCGCGGTGCACCGGCTCGTGCCCGACGTAGCGCAGCGTGTCGTGCATCCAGCCCATGTTCCACTTGAAGCCGAAGCCGAGCCCGCCCAGGTGCGTCGGGCGCGTGACGCCGGGCCACGCGGTCGACTCCTCGGCCACCATGACCACGCCCGGGTGTCGCTTGTAGACAGTGGCGTTGAGCTCCTGCAGGAACCGCACCGCGTCGAGGTTCTCGCGGCCGCCGAACTCGTTCGGCAGCCACTCCCCCTCCTTGCGCGAGTAGTCCAGGTAGAGCATCGAGGCCACGGCGTCCACGCGCAGCCCGTCGAGGTGGAACTCCTCCAGCCAGTACAGCGCGTTGGCCACCAGGAAGTTGCGCACCTCGTTGCGGCCGAAGTTGAACACGAGCGTGCCCCAGTCCGGCTGCTCGCCGCGGCGCGGGTCCTCGTGCTCGTAGAGCGGGCTGCCGTCGAACCGGGCCAGCGCCCAGGCGTCCCGCGGGAAGTGCGCCGGCACCCAGTCCACCAGCACGCCGATCCCGCGCTGGTGCAGGTGGTCCACCAGGTGGCGGAAGTCGTCCGGGTGGCCGAAGCGCGAGGTCGGCGCGTAGTAGGAGGTGACCTGGTAGCCCCACGAGCCGCCGAACGGGTGCTCGGCCACCGGCAGCAGCTCCACGTGCGTGAAGCCGGTCTCCTCGACGTACTCGGCCAGCTGCTCGGCCAGCTCGCGGTAGTCGAGCCCGGGCCGCCACGAGCCGAGGTGCACCTCGTACACGCTCATCGGGGCGTCGGCCCAGTTGGTCGCCTCACGGCGCGCGGCCCACTCCTGGTCGGCCCAGGTGTGGTGCGACTGCGTGACCTTCGAAGCGGTGGCGGGCGGGACCTCGGTGGCGAAGGCCATCGGGTCGGCCTTTTCGAGCCAGTTCCCGTCCGCGCCGAGGATCCGGAACTTGTAGCAGCTCCCGTCGGCCACCCCGGGGATGAACAGCTCCCACACGCCCGAGGAGCCGAGCGAGCGCATCGGGTGCCCGCGGCCCTCCCAGCCGTTGAAATCGCCGATCACCCGCACCCCGCGGGCGGTCGGCGCCCACACCGCGAAGGACACGCCCTCGACGGTGCCGCCCGGGGTGTCGTAGCTGCGCAGGTGCGCGCCCAGCACGTCCCACAGCCGCTCGTGCCGGCCCTCGCCGATCAGGTACTGGTCCAGCTCGCCGACGGTGGGCAGCCAGCGGTACGGGTCGTCGGCGGTCACGGTGGTGCCGTCGTAGTCCACCTCGAGCCGGTAGTCGCCGGGGTGCTCGGGCAGCGGACCGGCGAACAGCGCGTCGGCCACCCGCTCCAGCGGGAACCGGGTCTTCCCGGCCACCACCGTGACGGCCTTCGCGCCGGGGCGCAGGGCCCGGGCGTGGAAGTGCTTGCCGTCGGAGTGCACACCGAGCACCGAGTGCGGGTCGTGGTGGGTACCCGCCAGCAGGTCGTCGATGTCCTGCGGCGACGGGGCGGCACCGGGCAGGTCCCGGGGAGCCGTGGTCACTGGTCACTCACCTCCGTGCGTGATGCGGGCGATCGCCGCGAGCGGCACGGCCAGCCAGTCCGGCCGGTTCGCGTGCTCGTAGGCGACCTCGTACACCGCTTTGTCGAGTTCGAAGGCACGGAGCAGCGCCCCGTGCTCGCGGGGGTCGCCGATCGACGCGGCCGCGCCCCGGGCGTACCCCTCGCAGAAGGCGGCGCGGTTGCGCCGGGCCCACTCCAGTGCGCGAGCGGTCAGCACCGGGTCCTCCGGCTGGCCGATCAGCAGCTGCTGGGCCGCGTAGTCGAAGGAGCGCAGCATGCCCGCGACGTCGCGCAACGGCGAGCGCAGCGCGTGCCGTTCCTCCACCGGCGCGGCCGGCTCACCCTCGAAGTCGAGCAGCAGCCAGCCGCCGACGGTGCGCAGCACCTGCCCCAGGTGCAGGTCGCCGTGGACGTACTGCATCGAGATCGGCGGCGAACCGGCCGGGCGCTCCCGCACGGCCTCGAACGCCGCGCGCAGCTCGGGCCGGTGGGCGGCCAGCTCCGGCACCACCGCGGCCACCTGCTCCAGCCGGTCGGCCATCGCCTGCGCGGTGCGGTCCAGCTCGCCTTCGTCCACCGGCTCGGTGCTGAGCGCCGAGGCCAGGTCCGCGTGCACCTTCGCCACGGCGAGGCCCAGCCGCTCGGCCTCGCCGGCGAAATCGCCGCCGACCTCGTCCGGGTGCATCTCCGGATCGGCCATCAGATCGCGGACGCTGGTGGTGGCCATCGCCCAGCCGTCCACGGCGTCGGACAGGAACACCTGCATCATGCCGATGGTGGCCGGCTCCCCGGCCAGCTCGCCGGTGATCGAGCCGACCACCCGGGCGATGTGCTCGCAGCCCGCGGCCTGCAGCGCGCGGTGCAGCAGCAGGTCCTTGTTGGTGCCGGGGCTGAGCTTGCGGAACAGCTTGAGGATGTACTGCCCGCCGTAGACCAGCGAGGTGTTGCTCTGCTCGGAGGTGATCGGCCGGGCCCGCAGTCCGCCGGAGAGCCGGACGCCCGGCTCGTGCGCGAAGCTCAGCGCGCCGGTGACCTCCTCGGCCACGATCTTGTCCAGCAGCAGGGCGGTGAGGTCGGCGTCGCCGCTCGCTTCGTAGAAGTCGGTGCCGATCCACGAGGACGACGCGATCTCCGGCGGGTGCGAACGCTGTCCCACCAGAAGCTGGTAGGGCTCCCGCCGATCCCCCTGAACCACCTCCACGATCACGTGCAGCAGCAGCGGGTCGCCGTCGAGCAGGTGGGTGACCTCGAGCGGGCGCACGGCCGTCACCGGCCGGTCCTTGCCCGCGAACCAGCGCTGGGTGGGCAGCCACTGCGGGAGCTCGGCGACCAGCTCGCCGACCAGGCGACCGGGATCGGTGAAGGGGCTCATCTCATCTCACCTTCGTCGTCCGGGTCCAGCAGCTCGAACCAGTAGAACCCGTGCCCGGGCAGCGTGAGCAGGTACGGCAGCTCACCGATCTCCGGGAACCGGACCCCGCCGGTCAGCTCCACCGGCACTCCCCCGCGGTGGGCGGCCAGGTCGAGCTCCACCGGCTGCGGGAAGCGCGAAAGGTTGTTCACGCACAGCACCACGTCCTCGCGCCCGTCCGGGCGCCGCCAGTGGCGCTGGTAGGCGAGCACGCTCGGGTTCGACCCGCCGAGGTCCACGAAGTCGCCCTCGGCGAAGGCGTGGTGCTGCTTGCGCACCTCGATCATCCGCCGGGTCCAGTTCAGCAGCGAGGACGCGTTGTTCGACTGCGCCTCGACGTTGAGCGCCTGGTAGCCGTAGACCGGGTCCATGATCACCGGCAGGTAGATGCGGCCGGGGTCACAGGCGGAGAAGCCGGCGTTGCGGTCCGGGGTCCACTGCATGGGGGTGCGGACCGCGTCGCGGTCGCCGAGCCAGATGTTGTCGCCCATGCCGATCTCGTCGCCGTAGTACAGCACGGGCGAGCCGGGCAGCGACAGCAGCATCGCGGTGAACAGCTCCTGCTGGTTGCGGTCGTTGTCCAGCAGCGGGGCCAGCCGCCGGCGGATGCCGATGTTGGCCTTCATCCGCGGGTCCTTGGCGTACTCGGAGTACATGTAGTCGCGCTCTTCGTCGGTGACCATCTCGAGCGTCAGCTCGTCGTGGTTGCGCAGGAAGATGCCCCACTGCGTACCGCTGGGGATCTCCGGGGTCTGCAGCAGGATCTCCGAGATCGGGAACCGAGACTCGCGGCGCACGGCCATGAAGATGCGCGGCATCAGCGGGAAGTGGAACGCCATGTGGCACTCGTCCCCGCCGACCTCGGCGTCACCGAAGTACTCGACCACGTCCGAGGGCCACTGGTTGGCCTCGGCCAGCAGGATCCGGCCCGGGTACTCGTCGTCGACCACCTTGCGGCAGCGCTTGAGGAACTCGTGCGTGCGCGGCAGGTTCTCGCAGTTGGTGCCCTCCTGCTCGAACAGGTACGGCACCGCGTCCAGGCGGAACCCGTCGATCCCGAGGTCGAGCCAGAACCGCAGCACGTCCAGCATGGCCTCCTGGACCTCGGTGTTCTCGAAGTTCAGGTCCGGCTGGTGGGAGAAGAACCGGTGCCAGTAGAACTGGCCGCGCACCGGGTCGTAGGTCCAGTTCGAGGACTCGGTGTCGACGAAGATGATCCGCGCGTCGGCGTAGCGCGAGTCGTCGTCGCTCCACACGTAGTAGTCGCCGTAGGGGCCGTCCGGGTCGGACCGGGACTGCTGGAACCACGGGTGCGCCTCGGAGGTGTGGTTCAGCACCAGGTCGGTGATCACCCGGATGCCGCGCTTGTGCGCCTCGGTGAGCAGGTGCACGAAGTCGTCCACACTGCCGAACTCCGGCAGCACGGCGCGGAAGTCGCTGATGTCGTACCCGCCGTCGCGCAGCGGCGAGGCGTAGAACGGCGGCAGCCACAGGCAGTCCACGCCGAGCCATTCGAGGTAGTCCAGCCGGTCGGCCAGCCCCCTCAGGTCGCCGGTGCCGTCGCCGTTCGAGTCGCTGAACGCGCGGACGAGCACCTCGTAGAACACCGCACCCTTGAACCAGTGCGGGTTGCTGGGCGCCTGCTCGGCGGAGGTGAAGTCCTCCGCCTGCGGTTCGACCAGCATGCCGTCGGCGTCCACCGCTTCCCCGGTGTGGGGTACCCCGTCGAGTCCCAAGGCCGCGTCGGGCCGGTCACCCTCGTTCATGAACTCCACCTCGTCCCGCGTTCGCTGGGTACGTTCGATCGTCCCCGCCACAGGCTCCTGCCGCAGGGTGGTTGGTCAAACCGGATGATGTGTTCTAGCTCGCGAGCCGGCGCCGGACCGCGATCACGTGGGCCACCGCACGCCACGGTTCGAGCCGGACGAAGTTCGCCTGGCCCCAGTCCCAGGTCTCCCCGGTCACCTCGTCGTGCGCGATCAGGCGCTCCGACCAGTCGAACCCGAGCGCCTCGAGGTCGAGCCAGAGGGTGCCCTCCTGGGCCCCGTGCGGATCGAGGTTGACCACCGTCACCACGGTGTCCCCGGTCGCCGGGTCCTGTTTGGAGTAGGCCAGCAGCGCGCCGTTGTCCACGTGGTGGAACCGCAGCGAGCGCATCCCGTGCAGCGCCGGGTGGGCGTGGCGGATGGCGTTCAGCTTGGTGATCCACGGTTCCAGCGAACGGCCCTCGGCCAGCGCCCGGGCGAAGTCGCGCGGGCGTAGCTGGTACTTCTCCGAATCGAGGTACTCCTCGCTGCCCGGGCGCACCGGCTCGTGCTCGAACAGCTCGTAACCGGAGTACACCCCCCAGGTCGGGGACAGCGTGGCGGCGAGCGCGGCGCGCAGGGCGAACATGCCCGGACCGCCGTGCTGCAGCGATTCGTGGAGGATGTCCGGGGTGTTGACGAACAGGTTGGGCCGGCCCTGGTCCCAGTGCTCGACCAGGTCGACGCCGAACTCGATCAGCTCCTCCTTGGTCGTGCGCCAGGTGAAGTAGGTGTAGCTCTGGGTGAAGCCGAGCTGGGCCAGCCCCCACAGCCGCGCCGGACGGGTGAACGCCTCGGCCAGGAACAGCACGTCCGGGTGCGCGTCCTTGACCGACTGGATCAGCCAGGCCCAGAAGTCCGGTGGCTTGGTGTGCGGGTTGTCGACCCGGAAGATGCGCACCCCGTGCGAGACCCAGTGGAGCACCACGCGCAGCACCTCTTCGTAGATGCCGCGCGGGTCGTTGTCGAAGTTGACCGGGTAGATGTCCTGGTACTTCTTGGGCGGGTTCTCGGCGTAGGCGATCGAGCCGTCGGGCCGGGTGGTGAAGAACTCGGGGTGCTTGAGCACCCACGGGTGATCCGGCGCGGCCTGCAGCGCGAGGTCGAGCGCGACCTCCAGGCCGAGTTCGCCGGCCCGCGCGGTGAACTCGTCGAAGTCCTCGATCGGGCCGAGGTCCGGGTGGATCGCGTCGTGCCCGCCCTCGTCGGCGCCGATCGCCCACGGCGAGCCGCAGTCCTGCGGACCGGCGGCCAGGGTGTTGTTGGGGCCCTTCCGGTTCACCCGGCCGATCGGGTGGATCGGCGGCAGGTAGACCACGTCGAACCCCATGCCCGCGACCCGGTCGAGGGCCCGGGCGGCGGTGGCGAAGGTGCCGTGCACGGCCCGGCCCTGCTCGTCCACGCCGCCGGTGGAGCGCGGGAACAGCTCGTACCAGGAGCCGAACGCGGCCCGCTTGCGGTCCACCCACAGCTTGAACGGCTTGCCCTTGGTGACCAGCTCCCGCACCGGGAACTCGTGCATGATCCGGCGGACCTCCGGCGAGAGCGCGGGGCCGACGCGCCCGGCCAGGTCCCGTCCGCCTTCGCGCAGCGTGGCCGCGGCGCCGGCCAGCAGCCCGCGCTCGGCCCGGCGGTCCGGGCGGCGCGAGACGCGTTCGAGCAGACGCGCGCCGTTCTCCAGGTCGTTCTCCAGCTCACCGGGCCCCTGACCGGCGGCGATCTTGACCTCGACCGCGTGCTCCCAGGTCGCCCAGGGATCGCTCCACGCGTCCACGCGGTAGGTCCACATGCCCTCGGTGTCGGGCACCACCACGGCGGCGAACCGGTCGAGCCCGGTGCCCTGCTCCGCCATCCGGGTCTGCCGGGAGACCCGGTCGCCCGGGCCCCGCCAGGCCACGGTGGCCGACACCGCGTCGTGGCCCTCGCGCCAGACCGTCGCGGACACCGGGACGTGTTCTCCCACAACGGCTTTGGCCGGGTAACGGCCACAGCTCACGGTGGGCGTGACCTCGTCGATACCGAGCCGGCCGGTCATGGTTACGCCCCTTTTTCCCCGAGATCGTACTGAGTGGACGCGAGCACGGTCAGTCTGCCTGATTCCGCCAAAGCCCTTGACAGCGGGGCCTTTTCCGGAAGGTACCCGCCACCGGCCCAGGGGAAACGGGGTCCTCCGGCGGAAGTTCTTCCCGCGTCCGACGCCGGGACCGGCCCGGGAGCTTGCCCCGTGGACCGGTGAACTCCCCGCGAACTGCGGGTGCCGTCAGAGGGCCTGCGGCCCCTCCACGACGTCGCGCGGGGCGCGCAGCAGGAGCAGCGAGCGGGCCTCGACGGTGATGCGGCCGCCCGGTTCGAGCACCCCGGGACCGGCCGGGCTGCCGTCGGCGGTGCTGGTGTCGAGGGTGGGCTTGTAGGTCGCGCCGTACTCGCGGCCCGGCAGCACCACCTCCAGCGGCTCGTCGCCGGCGTGCAGCACGAGCAGCCACGAGTGGTCGGTGACCAGCGCACCCTCGCGGTTGCGGGCCTGGCTGTTGGAGCCGTCGATCCACAGGCAGAGCGAGCGGCGGTCCTCGTCGAACCAGTCGCCCTCGGCGAACTCCCGCCCCTCGGGGGTGAACCAGACCAGGTCGGGCTGGCCGCTGGGCGTGGTTCGGCCTTCGAAGAACTCCGGCTGGCGCAGCGCCGGGCTCTCGGCGCGGATGCGCACCACCCGCCGGGCGAAGGCGAGCATCGGCTCCGACTCCGCCGAAGGGGTCCAGTCGAGCCAGGAGGTCTCGTCGTCGAGGCAGTAGGCGTTGTTGTTACCGCCCTGGGTGCGCCACATCTCGTCACCGGCGGTGAGCATCGGCGTGCCGGTGGACAGCAGCAGGGTGGCGAACAGGTTGCGGGCCTGGCGGGTGCGCAGCGCGAGCACGGCCGCGTCGCCGGTCTCCCCTTCCACGCCGTGGTTCCACGAACGGTTGTCGTCGGTGCCGTCGCGGTTGTCCTCGCCGTTGCCCTCGTTGTGCTTGTCGTTGTAGGACACCAGGTCCCGCAGCGTGAAGCCGTCGTGGGCGGTGATGAAGTTGATCGACTGCCAAGGGCGGCGCAGGTTGTGGTCGTAGAGGTCCGAAGAGCCCGACAGCCGGTACGCGAGGTCGCGGACGCCGGTGGCGCCGCGCCAGAAGTCACGCAGGGTGTCGCGGTAGCGCCCGTTCCACTCGGCCCACTGCGCGCCGAAGTCGCCGACGCGGTAGCCCTCACCGGTCGCGTCCCACGGCTCGGCGATGAGCTTGCAGGTCGAGAGCACCGGGTCGGTGGTGATCGCGGTGAGCATGGTGGAATCGCGGTCGAACATCCCGCCGCGCGGCCGGCCCAGCGTGCTGGCCAGGTCGAAGCGGAAACCGTCCACGCCCAGCTCCTGCGTCCAGTAGCGCAGGGAGTCGGTGACCAGCCGGACCACGGTGGGCGAACCGGCGTCGAGGGTGTTGCCGCAGCCGGTGATGTCGGCCATCTGCCCGCGCTTGGTGTGCAGGTAGTAGGCCGGGGCGTCCAGCCCGCGCAGCGACAGCGTCGGCCCGTCCGGCCCGCCCTCGCAGGTGTGGTTGAACACGACGTCGACGATCACTTCGATGCCGGCCGCGTGCAGCGCCGCCACCATGGTGCGGAACTCCTCGACCTCCCGGCCCGGCTCGCTGGCGTAGCGCGGGTGCGGGGCGAAGTACCCGAGCGGCGAGTAGCCCCAGTAGTTGTGCCGGCCCGCGCGGATCAGCGAGGGCTCGTCGGCGAAGGCGTGCACCGGCAGCAGCTCGACCGTGGTGACGCCGAGGCGGGCCAGGTGCTCGATCGAGACCGGGTGCGCCAGGCCGAGGTAGGTGCCGCGCAGCGCTTCGGGGATGAACGGGTGCTGCTGGGTGAACCCCTTGACGTGCACCTCGTAGATCACCGACTCCTCGAACGGCACCTCCGGCTTCAGCCCGGTGTCCGGCCCGCCGGGCGAGGTGACCACCGAGAGCGGCACGCTGCCGAGTGAGTCCACAGTGGACGCCAGACCGCGGTCCGGGTCGCCGGTGAAGCCCTGCGCGGCGGTCAGGCTGGTGAGCCGGCCGCTGATCCGGTGGGCGTAGGGGTCCACGAGCAGCTTGGCCGGATTGCAGCGCAGCCCGCGCGAAGGGTCGTACGGGCCGTGCACGCGGTAGCCGTACCGCTGGCCCGGGGTGACGCCGGGGACGAGGCCGTGCCACACGCCGAAGGTGCGCTCGGTGAGCTCGATGCGGCGCTCGGAGCCGTCTTCGGCGATCAGGCCGACCTCCACCGCGTCGGCCACGGCGGAGGTGACGGCGAAGCGCACGCCCCCGGCCTCGGGGTGGGCCCCGAGCGGGAACGGGCGTCCGGCGAGGACCTGGGTGTCGGATGCGGGTCGCGTGGCCATGCCCTGATCTTGGCAAAGACCACGCCCCGGCGGCACCCGTCCGGGCCGCGGTCAGGGACGCACGGCGACCCGGCCTGCCCCTACGGACCGGTGGTGACCAGCGCGAACGACTCCCCCGGCAGGTGCACGTCCGACCCGCCCGCGGGGTCGAGCCCGGGCGCGCCCCAGCTCGCCAGCACCGCACCGGCCGGGCCGCCCAGCCCGACGGTGACCGCTTCGGCGCCGAAGTTGCAGGCCAGCCGCAGCGCGCCGCGGTGCAGCACGAGCCACGAGTCGTCCGGTGCCGACTGCACCACGAGCCGGTCGAGCCGCGGGTCGGCCAGCTCCGGGTGTTCGCGGCGCACCCGGATCAGCGTCCGGTACAGCTCGAACATCTCGCGGTGACCGTCCTGCCCGCGCTCGGCCCAGTCGAGCCGGGAGCGCCGGAAGGTGGCCGGGTCCATCGGGTCGGGCACGTCGGCCTCGCCCCAGCCGTGCTGGCCGAACTCGCGGCGGCGTCCCGTGCGCACGGCCTCGGCCAGCTCCGGGTCCGGGAACGAGGCGAAGAACTGCCACGGCGTGCTCGCCGCCCACTCCTCGCCCATGAACACCATCGGCGTGCACGGCGAGCAGAACACCACGGCCGCGCCGCAGGCCAGCTTGCCCGGCGAGACGGTGGCCGAGAGCCGGTCACCGGTGGCCCGGTTGCCGATCTGGTCGTGGTCCTGCAGGTAGCCGAGGAACCGGTGGCCCGGCACTCTGCGCGTGTCGACCGCGCGGCCGTGGGTCCGCCCGCGGAAGGAGGACCAGGTCCCGGCGTGGAAGAACACCTCGCGCAGCGTCTTGGCCAGCGCGCCCGGCGCGGCGAAATCGGCGTAGTACCCGCCGGTCTCGCCGGTGAGCCGGACGTGCAGCGCGTGGTGCAGGTCGTCGGACCACTGCGCGCCCAGTCCGTAGCCGCCGCCTTCGCGGGCGGTGACCAGCTTCGGGTCGTTCTGGTCGGACTCGGCGATCAGCGTGAGCGGCCGCCGCAGGGCCGCGGACAGCTCGTCGGTTTCGGCCGCCAGCTCCTCCAGCAGGTGCACCGCGCGCTTGTCGACCAGCGCGTGCACGGCGTCGAGCCGCAGCCCGTCGAGGTGGAAGTCGCGCAGCCAGCCCAGCGCGTTGTCGATCACGTAGCGGCGCACCTCGTCGGAGCCCGGCCCGTCGAGGTTCAGCCCGGCGCCCCAGTCGGTGGCCCCGGCGAAGTACGGGCCGAACCGGTCGAGGTAGGCGCCGGACGGGCCGAGGTGGTTGTAGACGACGTCGAGCACCACGGCCAGCCCGCGCGCGTGGCAGGCGTCGACGAAGCGCTTCAGCCCGTCCGGTCCGCCGTAGGGCTCGTGCACCGCGCCCCACAGCACCCCGTCGTAACCCCAGCCGGCGGTGCCGTCGAAGGAGTTCACCGGCAGCAGTTCGACGTGGGTGATGCCGAGGTCGGTGAGGTGGCCGAGGCGATCGATGGCCGAGTCGAACGTACCGCCCTCGGTGAAGGTGCCCAAGTGCAGTTCGTAGACGACACCGCCGGGCAGCTGGCGTCCGGTCCACCCGCTGTCGGTCCACTCGAAGGCCGAATGGTCGTACACGCGCGAAGCTTCGTGCACGCCTTCGGGCTGTCGCAGCGAGCGCGGGTCCGGCAGCGGCTTCTCGTCTTCACCGAGCAGGAACGCGTAGTCGGTTCCCTCGGCCTCGGAACGCCACCAGCCGCCGCCGGCCGCGGTCATCTCGTGGTCGGTGCCGTCGACCCGCACCCGGACGCGATCGGCGTCCGGCGCCCACACCGTGAACATCAGGAGTCCTCCCGTACCAGCAGGGCCACCGGGTAGCGGCCGAACAGCGCGGCCGCGACCGGCCGGTCGCCGACCGTGAGGCCGGTCAGCGCATCGGTCCAGACGCCCTCGGTCAGCGGCAGCACGGTGTCGCGCCAGCCGCCTTCGCGCTCCAGCCCGACCGGCAGCCGGGTGACCGCCACCGCGAGATCGGCTCCGCGCTGGAACGCCAGCAGGTGGTCCGCGGCGGCGCCTTCGGCGTGCAACGGCCGGTAGCCGGTGAACAGCTCGGGCCGGTCCCGGCGCAGGTTCAGCACCTGGTGCACCAGGAACAGCTTGGCCGCGCCGGTCTCGTCCACCTCGGGCCGATCGCCGTCGCGCACGCGGCCGAGGATCTCGCGGCGCGCGGCGTAGTCCACCTCGCGCCGGTTGTCCGGGTCCACCAGCGAGAAGTCCCACAGCTCGGTGCCCTGGTAGACGTCCGGGATCCCGGGCCCGGCCAGTTGCAGCAGCTTCTGCCCGAGCGAGTTCACCCAGCCCGGCCCGCGCACCCGGTCGACGAACGCCTCGACCTCGGCGGCCAGCCCGGCGTCGCCCAGCACCTGACCGGGCCACGCCGCCACGGCCCGTTCGAACGGCTCGTCGTGGTCGGTCCAGGTGGTGCGCAGCTTCGATTCCTTGGCCGCCTTGTCCAGGTAGTCGCGCAGCCGGTCCTCGCCGATCGGCCACGCGCCGACCAGCGTCTGCCAGGCCAGCAGGTTCAGCGCCGGCTCGTCGATCGGCCGGCGCGCGGTCCAGCTCCGGACCGCGGCGGCGAACTCCCCGGGCAGCTCGGAGAGCGCGGCCAGCCGGGCCCGGGTGTCCTCGGAGCGCTTGGTGTCGTGGGTGGTCAGCGTGGTCATCGTCGCCGGGTACGCGGCGGCGCGCTGCCCGGCCAGCGCGTGGAAGTCCGCGACGGACAGGCCGAACCGGTCCGGGTTGCCGCCGACCTCGTTCAGCGCGGCGAACCGGGTGAACCGGTAGAAGGTGGTGTCCTCGGTGCCCTTGGCCACGACCATGCCCGAGGTCTGTTGCAGGCGGGTGGCCAGCTCGCCCGTGGGCTCGGCGCGCACCTGCGCGTCCAGCGCGTCGAACGCCGCGCCCAGGTCCGGCCGCCGGGCCCGCGCCCGCTCCACCGCCGCGGTCCAGTTCTCGCCGCCCTCGGGCAGGTACGAGCGGTAGACCGGGAACGCGATCATCACCTCGGCCACCGCGGACCGGGCCGCCTCGGGGTCCACCCCGGCCAGCAGCGCGGCGATCCGGCGCACCTCGGCCACCAGGATCCGGTCGGTGACCAGGCGGCGGGCCTGCTCCTCCACGGCGTGGTAGTCGGTCCGGCCGCCCAGCTCGCCGGCCAGCCGGGTGAACGCCGACGCCGCGGACGGGTCGACGAACACCCCCGCGATCTCCCGCAGCGCGTCGTAGCCGGTGGTGCCGTCCACCGGCCAGCTCTGCGGCAGCGCCTCGCCCGGGTGCAGGATCTTCTCGACCACGAGCCAGGCGCCCGGTGCGCCTTCGCGCAGCCGCCGCATGTAGCCCCCGGGGTCGGCCAGGCCGTCCGGGTGGTCCACGCGCAGGCCCTGGACCTCGCCTTCGGCCACCCACCGCAGCACCTCGCCGTGGGTCTCGGCGAACACCTCGGCCTTCTCGACGGTGACCGCGGCGAGGGTGGTGATGTCGAAGAACCGCCGGTAGTTGAGCTCCGCGTTGCCCCGGCGCCAGCCCACCAGCTCGTAGTGCTGGCGGTCGTGCACCTGCTGCGGGCTGCCCTCGCCGGTGCCGGGCGCGATCGGGAACCGGTGGTCGTAGTAGACGAGCTCGTCGTCTTCGACGCTCAGCTCGGCGACCGCGTCGTCGTCGCCGAGCACCGGCACCAGCAGGCGGCCGCGGCTCCAGTCGATGTCGAAGTGCCCGGCGTAGGCGGACTCCCGGCCCAGGCGCAGCACGTCCCACCACCACGCGTCGGTCTTGGGCACCTCCACCGCCATGTGGTTCGGCACGATGTCGACCACCAGCCCGAGCCCGGCCTCCTTCAGCCGCGCCGACAGGGCCTTGCGGCCCGTCTCGCCGCCCAGCTCGGGCCGGGCCCGCGTCGGGTCGACCACGTCGTAGCCGTGGGTGGAGCCGGGCGTCGCGTCGAGCACCGGCGAGGTGTACAGCGCGCCGACCCCCAGTTCGCGCAGGTAGCCGGTCAGCTCGGCGGCGTCGCCGAAGGTGAACCCCGGGTGCAGCTGCACCCGGTAGGTCGATGAAGGCCGGTTCATTCCTCGTCGTCCCCCCCCGCGGTCCGCTGCAGCACGACCAGCGAGCGCGCGGCCAGGGTCAGCTCGCCGCCGCCGGGCACCGGCTCCCCGTCGGCGTGCCCGACCTCGCCGGTCGCGGTGTTCACCACCACCGTCCACTCCTGGCCGTAGCCGTTGCCCGGCAGGGTCATCGCGAGGTCCTCGTAGTGCGCGTTGAACGCCATCAGGAACGAGTCGTCGACCACGCGCATGCCGCGCGGGTCGAGGTCCGGGATGCCCTCGCCGTTGAGGAAGATGACCACGGACTTGCCGAAGCCGTCGTCCCAGTTCTGCTCGGTCATCTCCTCGCCCGAGGGGGTGAACCAGGCGATGTCGCCCAGCTCCTCGCCCTTGCGGATCGGCTTGCCCTGGAAGAACCGGCGGCGGCGGAACACCGGGTGCGCGCGGCGGAACGCGGTCAGCCCGGCGGTGAACTCGACCAGGTCGTGGTTGGCCGAGGCCAGCTCCCAGTCCATCCAGGACAGTTCGGTGTCCTGGCAGTAGGCGTTGTTGTTGCCGTCCTGGGTGCGGCCGAACTCGTCGCCGTGCAGCAGCATCGGCACGCCCTGGGAGAGCAGGTTGGTGGCGAGCAGGTTGCGGCGCTGGCGGGCCCGCAGCTCCAGCACCCCGGCGTCGTCGGTCGGCCCCTCCACCCCGCAGTTCCACGAGCGGTTGTCGTCGGCGCCGTCGCGGTTGTCCTCGCCGTTGGCCTCGTTGTGCTTTTCGTTGTAGGACACCAGGTCGTTGAGCGTGAACCCGTCGTGCGCGGTGACGAAGTTGATCGACGCGAACGGGCGGCGGCCGTCGTCCTGGTACAGGTCCGAGGAGCCGGTGATGCGGGAGGCGAACTCGCCCAGCGTGGCCGATTCCCCGCGCCAGAAGTCGCGCACGGTGTCGCGGTACTGCCCGTTCCACTCCGTCCACAGCGGCGGGAAGTTGCCGACCTGGTAGCCACCCGGGCCGACGTCCCACGGCTCGGCGATCAGCTTGACCTGGCTGACGATCGGGTCCTGCTGCACCAGGTCGAAGAAGGTGGACAGCCGGTCGACGTCGTAGAACTCGCGCGCCAGCGCCGAGGCCAGGTCGAAGCGGAACCCGTCCACGTGCATCTCGGTCACCCAGTAGCGCAGCGAGTCCATGATGAGCTGCAGGGTGTGCGGGTTGCGCACGTTCAGCGAGTTCCCGGTGCCGGTGTAGTCCATGTAGTACTGCCGGTCGTCCTCGACCAGCCGGTAGTAGGCCTCGTTGTCGATCCCGCGCATGGACAGCGTCGGGCCCAGGTGGTTGCCCTCGGCGGTGTGGTTGTAGACCACGTCGAGGATCACCTCGATGCCCGCCTCGTGCAGGGCGCGGACCATGCCCTTGAACTCCTGCACCTGGCCGCCCTGGCCGGGCATCGCCGCGTAGCCGTCGTGCGGGGCGAAGAAGCCGATGGTGTTGTAGCCCCAGTAGTTGCGCAGGCCCTTCTCGTCCAGCCCGTGGTCGGTGACGAACTGGTGCACCGGCATCAGCTCGACCGCGGTGACGCCGAGCTTCTGCAGGTGCTCCACCACCGCCGGGTGCGCCAGCCCCGCGTAGGTGCCGCGCAGCTGTTCCGGCACGAACGGGTGCGTCATCGTCATGCCCTTGACGTGCGCCTCGTAGATCACGGTCTCGTGGTAAGGGGTGCGCGGCGCGCGGTCGTCGGACCAGTCGAAGAACGGGCTGACGACCATCGAGTAGGGCACGTGCCCGGCCGAGTCCTCGTCGTTGCGCTGCTCGGGGTCGTCGAAGCGGTAGCTGAACAGCGCCTCGCTCCAGTCGACGCCGTGGGACAGCGCCTTGGCGTAGGGGTCGATCAGCAGCTTGTTCGGGTTGCAGCGCAGACCGCGCTCCGGCTCGTACGGGCCGTGCACCCGGAACCCGTAGCGCTGGCCCGGGCCGATGCCGAGCAGGTAGCCGTGGTGGACGAAGCCGTCCACCTCTTCGAGACGGGCGCGGGTCTCGGTGCCGTCTTCGTCGAACAGGCACAGGTCGACGTGTTCGGCCACCTCGGAGAACAACGCGAAGTTCGTGCCCACTCCGTCGTAGGTGGCACCTAGGGGGTAGGACGTTCCGGGCCAGGGCCGCACAGGGCTCTCCTTGGGGGTGTTTCGGTTACGACGGGGGGACTGGTCTACCCACCGGGGCGGGTCTCGAACCGCGATCCGCTACGGCAGCGGGCGGGCGGCCTTGAGCGGGGCGACGGCCGCGTGCACCCGCGGATCGGCGAAGAGCCCGTCGACGGTGACGGGCAGGGGAATCCGCCAGTTAGGGTACTGGTCGGTGGTGCCGGGCAGGTTCGGCTGCCGCCGCTGCCCGGTCACATCGGCCGGCGAGGTCAGGACCAGGCGCGACGCGGCCGAGGCCAGCAGCGTGTGCAACGCCACGACCAGGTCGCCGCCGGGGATCCCTTCCCGCTCGAGCAGGTCCAGCAGCGCGGCGCGCTCGGCCGCGGCGTCGGCGTACTCCTCGGCCGCGGGCCGGTCCAGCAGGCCCAGCCCGGCCCGCACGCGCACGTGCTCGGCCTCCAGCCAGCCGGAGACCGTGGGCAGGTCGTGGGTGGAGATGCTGGCCATCGCCTCGGGGGCCCACCGCGCCGGGCGGACGAACGGCTGGCCGGGCGCGTCCCAGTCACGCTGGAACCACAGCACGGCGGAGCTGAGCATCCCGCGCGCCTGCATGGTCTCGGTGACGGTGTCCTCGACCGTGCCCAGGTCCTCGCCGACCACGACGGCGCCGGCCCGGTGCGCCTCCAGCGCGAGCACGCCGACCATCGCTTCGGCGTCGTAGTGCACGTAGGTGCCGCGCCCGGCGGGCTCGCCCGGCGGGATCCACCAGAGCCGCCAGAGCCCGGCGATGTGGTCGACGCGGATGCCGTCGGCGTACTGGAGCACCCCGCGCACGACGTCGCGGAACGGCGCGTAGCCGGCCTCGGCCAGCCGGTCGGGGCGCCACGGCGGCAGGTTCCAGTCCTGGCCCAGCTGGTTGAACGTGTCCGGTGGCGCGCCGACCCGCACGTTCGCGGCGAAGACGTCCCGTCGCGCCCAGGTGTCCGCGCCGCCGGGGTGGACCCCGACGGGCAGGTCGTGCACCACGCCGACCGGCATCCCGGCCTCGCGCGCGGCGCGGCGGACGTCGCCGAGCTGCTCGTGGCAGAGCTGCTGCAGCCAGCCGTGGAACTCCACGCGCGCGGCCAGCTCCTCACGAGCTCGGGCGACCTCGGAGCTCGACGGGTCGCGCAGCGCTTCCGGCCAGCCGCGCCAGTCCGCGCCGTGGACCTCGGCGAGCGCGCCGAAGGTGGCGAAGTCCCGCAGGTCGTCGTCCAGCTCGACGGGGTGCGGGTGGTGCGGGCGGAGCAGTTCGAGGGCGTCGCGCTTGGCGGTCCAGACGGCGTCGTAGTCGATCAGTTCGCCGCCCTCGGCGGGAGCGAGGGCGAGCACCCGGGCGCGGGTGTCCTCGTCGGCCCGCGCGAACGCTTCGGTGTCGGTGACGCGCAGGTAGATCGGGTTGGCGAACCGGCGGCTGGAGGGCGAGTACGGCGAGCGCTCCACCGGGTGCGCCGGGCTGAACGCCTGCACCGGGTTCACCAGCAGCACCCCGGCGTCCAGCTCCGCGGCCGAACGCGCGGCGACGGTGCGCAGGTCGCCGAAGTCGCCCATCCCCCACGAATCATCCGAGTGCAGGGCGTAGAGCTGGAGCATCCAGCCCCAGGCCGGCGGCACGTCGGGCAGCCTCGCCGGGACCACGGCGAGGGTCACGCGCTGCTCGGCGGTGACCACGTGGTGCCAGCCCAGCGGCAGGTCGGCCGGCAGCGTGGCGCCGACCTCGCGGGTGGTGCCGTCCTCCAGCTCGACCGTGGCGCCGCGCCCCAGTGCGCGTTCCTGCCCCTGCGGCACCACCAGCGTCGGCGGCAGGGCGGTGGACCGGCGGTTCCCGCGGACCACGGCCAGCGCGGCGGCGATGGCCTCGGGGGTGGCGGCGTCGACGTCGAACTGCGCCAGCACCGCGACCACCACCTCGGCCTCGACCTGGACTTCGACCTGCTCGGAGTTCTCGTAATGGGTGGCTACGCCGTAGGCGGCGGCCAGCTCGGCCAGCTCGGGCGGGAAGACGTTCTCGGATGCCTCGTCGGCGGCGGGGCTGTGCACGGGACCAGTCTCACGGGCGGTGCCCCGCCGCGCCATTCGCCCCGCCGGTCCGCACCCGGATGCCGGGCGGGCGAAAGCGGTGACCGGCCGGTCGGGGGGCGTGCCGGCCGGTCACCGCCACACCCCCGTAGAGGGCCGGGACCGGCCGGAATGACGCCTGGTCCGGCAACTCACCCGTTCGAGTGGCCGAGGCCGGTCCGTCGCGGTCCGGTCCGGGAGCGGGGGAATTCCGGCCGGGGTGTCGTCGGTCACTGCGCCCCGCAACGTCCGCGAGCAGCGGTTACCCCGAGGCGGCGCCGTCGCGGTGCGCGGCGGTCCGGTGACGGAAACCGCATCCGGGAGCGCGCCCGATCCGGCCGCCCGAAGAACAGCACGATCCCCCCCACCGCACGCGCGTTATGAGAACGTGTTTCAGTCTGCCCCGGATTCCGGCCACCCGGCCTCAGGAGACCGCGGCCACCAGCTCGACCCGCAACCGCCGGGCGGCCGGGCTCGCCGCGTCGCCGCGAGGCAGGGCGAAATCGATTCGGCGCTCCAGCTCCACGTCGGTCAGGGTCTGGTGCCAGACCCCGCCGCCGCGGCCCTGTTCGGCGACGGCCCGGGGAAGGAACGCGAGCCCCGCACCACCGGCGACCAGGTCGAGGGCCAGGCCCCAATCGTCGACCTCGCAGACCTGCCGGCGGCGCAACCCGGCTTCGCGGAAGAGCCGATCGAGCCGCGTGCGCACCGCCCAGTACCGGGGCACGTCGACGAACCGCTCGTTCGCGAGGTCGCCCAGGGCGATCGAGGGGGCGTGGCCCAGCGGGTGGTCGCGGGAGCCGGCCAGCACGAACGGCTCGGCGGCGAGCCGGGTGAGGTCCAGCTCCCGCCGCGCGGCCCCGGTGGCGGAGAGCAGGGCGCAGTCCAGCCGTCCGGCGGTGATCAGGCGGACCATCTCCTCGGTCGGCAGCTGGGCCAGCCCCAGTTCGAGCCCCGGGTGCAGCACCGTCATGCGGGAGAGCACCGCCGCCAGCGGGACGAGGTGCTCCACGTGGGTGAAGACGCCGATGCCCAACCGCCCGGTCAGCCGCCGGCTGACCTGCCCCACCGCTTCGTGGACGGAGTCGAAACCGCGCAGCGCCTCGCGGGCGGCCGGGATCAGGGCGCGTCCTTCGGCGGTCAGCCGCAGTGGCCGGGTGCCCTTCACGTAGAGGGCGACGCCGAGGTCCTGCTCCAGCGCCCGGATGGACGAGGACAGCCCGGACTGCACGATGAACTCCCGGCGGGCGGCTTGGGTGAAGCTGCCCTCTTCGACCAGCGCCAGGAAGTGCCGCAACTGCCGGATTTCCACGCCCACCATCTCTCCGGGAGATACCCGAGATCTGCGACTGCTCTGCCAGGGATGGTAGCGGCGGACGATCATGAACGGCATGGACGACACTCCACGCGACAGACAGCGCAGACAGAACGGACACAGCCGTGGTCCGGGTGACGGCCGCCTCCGCGGCCACGCTCGCCGGCCGCGACCGGACTCCGCGCAGATCCCCCTCATCCGCACCGAAACCCCCGGGAGCAGATCATGGCCGGCCTGCTGATCGTCGACACCGAGGCCGGCGCGGTCGAATTGCGGGACACCGGTACCTTCGAGCGGCTCGCCGTGCGGTCGTTGCGGTCCATGCCCCACGAGGTCGTCGTGGACCGGCAGCGGGGGCTCGGCTACATCAGCATCAGTTACGAGGACGGCTTCTACGGCCACTACGAAAAGGCTTCGCACTTCGTGGAAGTGGTGTCGCTCGACGGGCTGCGGCCCCTGCGCAGCATCGACCTCTCCCCGCACTGGGGCCCGCACGGATTGCAGCTTTCGCCCGACCTGCGCACCCTGCTGATCACCTGCGAGTCCCACGGCGGCGAGCTGATCGCGCTCGACCTCGAAACCGATGAGGTGACCGGTTCGGTCCCGGTCGGTGCTCCGGGGCCGCACTGGCTGACGCTGACCCCGGACGGCACCAAGGTGTTCACCGCCAACAAGGAGGAACCGTTCGTCACCGTGGTCGACGTCGCGTCGATGACGGTCACCGGCCGGATCGAAACCCCTTGCGGGACCGAGGGAATCGCCGTCTCCCCGGATGGCGCCCAGGTGTTCGTGGCCGGCCGGCGATCCCCGCACCTCTACCTCGTGGACGTCGCCGCCGACCGCCTGACGGCGGCCCTCCCGCTGGAGGAGGGACCGGGCGCGGTCGCGGTCACGCCGGACGGCCGCCGGGTCGTGTTCACCAGCTTCAACTTCGACGTCTGGAACGAGAACCCGGTCCTGCGCCGGGGCTTCGTCCAGGTGCTGGAGCTCCCGAGCCGTGAGCTGGGGCCGCGGATCCCCGTCGGCCGCTTCCCGCTCAACGTGACGACCAGCTCCGAGGGCGGGACCGCATACGTGGCCAACTACAAGGACGACACCGTCTCGGTCGTCGACCTCGACGAGATGACCGTGACGGACACCCGGCCCGTCGGCGAAGGCCCGCACGGCCTCGCCTACCTCGACGCACCCGCCGGGGACTGATCGTGCAGCTCGCCGCCTCCGCCGCCCGGGAGTCGACCTCGGCGGCAGCGAAGGCACCCGCGGCCGGGCCCGGCCGTCACCGGAAGAAAAGGAGCGATCGTGACCAAGAACGTAAGGCGGGTCCTGGTGTCCGGCGGGGGCATCAGCGGACTGGCGGTGGCCGGGGCGCTGGCCCGCCGGGGGGTGGAGGTCGACGTGGCCGAGGTGCGGGCCGATCCGGCGGTGACCGGGATCGAGATCAGCGTGCCGAACAACGCCCTCCGGATGCTGAAGGCCCTCGGGGTGCTCGACGAAACCGTCGCCGCCGGGTACGTCTTCGACGAGTACGTGCGGTGCGACGCCGCCGGCGCGCCGGTGGTCGCGCTCCCCTGTCCGTCCTTTTCGGACGGTGTGCCGGGGTACCTGGGCATCGCCCGCGCCCGGCTCGCCGGGATCCTGCGTACCGCGGTGGTCTCCGCGGGCGCGCGGCTGCGGACCGGGGTCGGGATCGAGGAGTTCACCGACGGCCCCCCGGCGGCCCAGGTCCGGCTGAGCGACGGCCGGGAGGGCGAGTACGACCTGGTCGTGGGGTGCGAAGGCCTGCGGTCGCCGTTGCGGACGCGCCTGTTCGGCGCCCCGGCCGGCCCGGTGTTCACCGGCTACTCGTGCTGGCGCGCCAAGCCGGGGATGCCCCGCCGGGTCGACGCGATGACGAAGTTCGCGGGCGCCACGACCGACGCGGGACTGGTGCCCATCACCGAGGACGAGATGTACCTCTTCCACCTCACCGCCGAGCCGGGCAACCCCCGCCACGAGCCCGCCGCCCGGCGGGACCTGCTGGAGGAGCGGCTGGCGGGCTACACCGGGCTGGTGGCCGAAGTCCGCGAAAATCTGCCCCCGGCCGAGGAAATCGTCTACAGCCCGCTGTTCGAGGTGCGCCTCCCGGCCCCGTGGCACACCGGCCGGGCGATCGTGATCGGCGACGCCGCCCACGCCCTCGTGCCCCATCTTTCCCAAGGCGGGGCCCAAGCGCTCGAAGACGCGGTGGTACTGGCCGAAGAGCTCACCCGGCGTCCGCCGGCCGAAGCGTTGCCCGCCTTCATGAAGCGCCGATTCGACCGCGCACGGCACCTGCAGCACCTCTCCTCCGCCATGCTGGTCCGGGAGATGACCGGGTACCGCGCCGGTCGGGCGGAGCCGGGCACCGAGCTGTCCCGGGAGATGGCGTCGATCCGCGCCTACCTGGACCAGGCGGTCTGAAGCAAGACCTGCGCCTGTAGTCACCCCGCTTCAAGCGCCTGCAGGTGGCGGTTACCGCCGGAGAGCACTTCTATCGGAAGTATTACGGCCCGCGCACGGGGTTCGCGCGGCTCGCCCCTTCCTGCGCCACGCCGGCCGCCTCGGCGTTCCCCGCAACCAACCCCGCGACCAAGCCCCGGGCCGGGCCCGGTTTCCCCGCTACCGCGCGAGATGCCGGTCCCCCGCCGCACCCGCACCGGCGGGCCCGGGTCGCCGCGCGCGGCGAACGGCGCACCCGGCCCGGCCCTCCTTTGCCGATTATTCCCGGAAAAGCGGTGCTTGACGTGGGGGTGGGCCGGGTACTCAACTGTAGGGGCGATCATCGGCCCGGTCCGTCCCGAGGAGGGGTCATGCTGCCCTACCGAGAGCGCAGCGCACTGCGCAAGATCGAAGAGGAACTGGCCGCGAGCGACCCCGCGTTCGTGGCCGCGCTGAGCCAGGGCGTGCCCCCGTCGCGCTCGCGGCTCTGGCTGATCACCCTCGTGCTGGCCGACGTCACCGCGGTGCTGATGGTGGTGTTCGGTCTGCTCACCGGCGGCTCCGGGCTGTTCCTGTGGGGCTTCGCCGCGCTGCCGGCGCTGGCTTGGGTGCACCACGGGTTGCACCAAGGCAAGCGCGAGCCCGAAGCCGGGGAGGCCGGCTGACCCGGGTCAGCGCGCCGCGCGCTCGAGCAGCGGGGTGATCCGGTAGGGCACCATCTCGCGCATCACGAGCGCGTTGTTCGTCCGCTCGACGCCCGGGATCTCGAGCATCTGCCCGGCGATCCGGTACAGGTCGTCGGCGTCGGTCGCGGCCACGTGCACCAGCAGGTCGGACGCGCCGGTGAGCCCGTGCACCTGCAGCACCTCCGGGACCGCGGCCAGTGACCGGCCGACCTCGTCGAGCAGGCGCTGCACCACCTGCACGGTGACGAACGCGGCGAGCGGGTAGCCCAGCGCCGCGGGGTCGATCCGGTGCTCGGGCGAGCGCAGCCCCCCGCCCTGCTCCAGCCGGGCGAGGCGGCTCTGCACGGTGTTGCGGGAAAGGCCCAGCTCCTCGGCGAGCGCAACGGCGGTGGCGCGGGGCGCGCGCCCCAGGGCGAGCAGGATGCGGGCGTCGGTGGCGTCGAGCCGCTGGGCACTGGGCATGCTGCGCAGTCCTCTCCGCGCCCGGAGGCGCCGTCCTGGGCGTTCTGCTCAACGAGCCACGCTTCAGTTGTGCAGCCTACCCAGCTCTGTTGGACTGGCGTTGACGTTCCGCCCAAGAGAGGTCCACGAAGCCGTGAGCAGCCCCGCCCCCGAGCGCACCAGTGAGACCGGCACCGATGTCCTGCGCGAGGTGCAGGACCGCGTGCTCTGGCTCTCCACCGCGATCATCGACCACGCCAACCGGGTGCGCCCCAACCCGACCGGGCTCAAGGTCGGCGGCCACCAGGCGTCCAGCGCCTCGATGGTGTCGATCATGACCGCGCTCTGGTTCGCCCGGCTGCGCGCCGAGGACCGCGTGTCGGTGAAACCCCACGCCTCCCCCGTGCTGCACGCGATCAACTACCTGCTCGGCGACCTCGACCAGCGGTACCTGACCTCGCTGCGCGAGTTCGGCGGGCTGCAGAGCTACCCCTCGCGCTCGAAGGACCCGGACCAGGTCGACTACTCCACCGGCTCGGTCGGCATCGGCGCCACCGCGCCGCTGTGGGGCGCGGTGGCGCGCCGGTACGTCGAAGCCAGCTCCGGCGGCGCGGGCACCGGCCGCCAGTACTCGCTCGTCGGCGACGCCGAGCTGGACGAGGGCGCGGTGTGGGAGGCGGTGCTCGACCCGACCGTCGCCGAGCTGGGCGAGGTGGTCTGGATCGTCGACCTCAACCGCCAGTCGCTCGACCGCGTGGTGCCGAACATCGGCGCGACCCGGCTGCAGGGCATGTTCGAAGCGGCCGGCTGGCAGGTGCTCACGGTCAAGTACGGCCGCCTGCTGCAGGACCTGTTCGAGCGCCCGGGCGGTGAGGCGCTGCGCGCCCGCATCGACGAGATGGCCAACCCCGAGTACCAGCGGCTGCTGCGCTGCACCCCGGCGCAGGTGCGCGAGCGGCTGGCGTCGCCGGAGCTGGCGCCGCTGCTGGACGCGATCGACGACCCCACCCTGCACGCGGCCATCCGCAACCTCGGCGGCCACGACCTGCCGGCTCTGCTGGACTCGTTCGACGCCATCGAAGACCACCGTCCGACGGTGATCTTCGCCTACACCGTCAAGGGGTTCGGCCTGGCCAGCGAGGGCCACCCGCAGAACCACTCCTCGCTGCTGACCGCCGGGCAGTTCGGCGAGCTGGCCGGCCGCGTCGGCACCTCGCCCGAAGACCCGTGGCGGAAGTTCGACGAGGGTTCGGCCGCGGCCCGGCTGTGCGCCGACACCGCAGCCCGGCTGCGACGGGAACCGGTCGTGCCGCACCGGGTTCCGCCGATCCCGGCGGACATCGGCCGGACGCCGTCCGGGCGCGCCACCACGCAGGCCGCGCTCGGGCGCGCACTGCTGGACCTGACCCGTGAGGCACCGGAGGCGGCCAAGCTGGTCGTCACGCTCTGCCCGGACGTGTCTTCGAGCACCAACCTCGGCGGCTGGGTCAACAAGGTCGGCGTGTGGTCGCCGCAGGAGCGGGTCGACTGGTTCGCCGACGACCCCGAGACCATCCTGCACTGGCGCGAGCGGCCCACCGGCCAGCACCTGGAGCTGGGCATCGCCGAGACCAACCTGGTCGGCGCGCTCGGCGAGCTGGGCGCGACCTGGTCACGCTACGGCCGGCCGCTGCTGCCGATCGGCGTGCTCTACGACCCCTTCGTGGAGCGCGCGCTGGAGCCGTGGTCGTTCGGCATCTACGCGGGCGGGCAGTCGATCCTGGTCGGCACGCCCTCGGGCGTCACGCTGGCCCCGGAGGGCGGCGCGCACCAGTCGGTGACCACCCCGTCGGTGGGCCTGGAGCAGCCGGGCTGCATCACCTACGAGCCGGCCTTCGCGCTCGACGTGGAGTGGACGCTGCTGGCCTCGCTGGCCCGTCTTGGCCGCCCCGACGGGACCTCGGCCTACCTGCGGCTCTCGACCCGCCCGGTGGAGCAGAGCCTCGCCGCGGTGCCGTCCGACCCGGCGGCCCGCGAACGCCGCCGGCGTCAGGTCGTGGCCGGCGCGTACCCGCTGCGCACCGCTGCGGTGGCCCGCCCGGACGTCACCATCGTGACGATGGGCGCGCTGGTCACCGAGGCGCTCACCGCCGCGGACCGGCTGGACGCCCTGGGCCGGCACGCCGACGTGGTGTGCGTGACCAGCCCCGGGCTGCTGTTCCGCGCGCTGCAGGCGCGGGCCGGGCAGGGCAGCGCGGAGAACTGGATCCTCGACTCCGCCCTGCCGGCCGAGCGCTCCGCCCCGATGGTGACGGTGCTCGACGGGCACCCGCACACGCTGGCCTTCCTGGCCACCGTGCACCGGGTCCGCGCCGCCCACCTCGGCGTCACGCAGTTCGGCCAGTCCGGCGACCTGGAAAGCGTCTACCGCCACCACGGCATCGACGCGGACAGCATGATCCGCGCCGCGCTGGACGTCGCCGACTGAGCCGGCCGCGGGCGATCGACCGGCGGCCGGGCCGCACGCATGACCCTGGCCCGGGACAGCGACCACCCGGCACGGATCGAACGACGATTCCTCTTGTATGACCCCGGTCACAATTCGGTCGGCGGAGAACCTCTCACGCCGCCTCGGCGACTACCCGGATGAGCCTCCGAACGCCGGGGGCAGCCGAGCGAGTGTCCGAAGTGGACGCTGACCAAGGGGAGAAGTCATGGCACTGAACCGCAAGCACGGAGTCCTGCTGACCGGCGCGGCCGCGGCGGTCCTGCTCACCGCCGGCACGATCGGCGTCGCCGCGGCGTCGGCCCAGCCCGCCGGGGGCGCGCAGCAGCAGCCGCCCCGGGGCGCCCGCGCCGTCGTCCACGTCAGCCCGAACCCGACCACCGAGCGCGGCCAGGAGATCACCATCACCGGCAACTGCGGCGGGGGTCGCGGCCTCAAGACCGTGATCGGCAACTCGCCGGACCACCCGTCCCTGGTGAACATCCGCATCCTCGACCGCAACCCGGCCGGCTTCCTGGCCAAGGCGAACGTCGGCCCCCAGATCGGCAACGGCGTCGGCCCGGTCCTGGTCGACTGCGGCGGCGAGGCCGGTGTGACCCTGCTGGTGACCCGCGTCGGCTGACCCACGGGGCAGGCGTCCGGCCGCGGCCCCCTCACCTGCGTACGACGCGGGTGAGGGGGCCTCGGCCGTTCGGCCGGGCCGAAGCCCGAGCAGCCGCCGCCAGCCTGATTTTCACCCCGATGGGCGCTTCCACCGCTGTCCGCCCGCTGTCAGGGCACTGTGAGGTTGCTGTGCATCCGCCGCCCCATGGTGCCCGGCGGGCCGAAGCGTGCTGATCTGGACCGGTGACGATCAACCTTTCCCGCGTGGTGCTGGCGGCTTCGACCGCGGCGATGCTCGTGCTGACCGGCGGGGCCACGGTCAGCCCGGCGGACGAAGCGACCGCGCTCGCCGCCGGCGGCAACACGCTGCCGACGCCCGGGATCAAGGACGTCGCGCAGTCCACCCCGACCGGATCCGCGGCCGGGTCCACCGCCGCGGGGTCCTCGGCGGCTTCCCCCGCCGCCACCGGAGCGTCCGCGGTGGGGGCGTTGTTCTCCGGTGGCGAGCACTTCTGCTCGGCCAGCGTGGTGCACAGCCCCGCCGGCGACCTCGTCCTCACCGCCGCGCACTGCCTCGGCGGCGGCACCGCGGGCTTGACCTTCGTGCCCGGCTACCACGACGGCGCCGCCCCGTTCGGGAGCTGGACCGTGACCGCCGAGGCGATCCCCGCGGGCTGGACCGCTTCGGCCGACCAGGACCTCGATTTCGCCTTCCTCACCGTGACGCAATCCGGGAACCCCGCTTCGCTGGAGAGCCTGACCGGCGCGGACCGCCTCGGCGTCGGCCAGGGCTTCGTCAACCGGGTCACCCTCACCGGCTACCCCGACACCACCGAGGAACCGGTGGTGTGCACGAACACCACCGTGCAGGCCGACCTCTACCAGCAGCGCATCGCCTGCCCCGGTTTCCCCGACGGCACCAGCGGCGGCCCCTGGATCACCGCCCCCGACCCGGAAACCGGCCTCGGCACCGTCGTCGGCGTGATCGGTGGTTACGAACAGGGCGGCGACACCCCGGACGTGTCCTACAGCGCCTACTTCGACGACGACATCCAGAAGCTCTACACCTCCGTCACCGGCTGAGCGGACCCGCTGGGATCCGGTCCGGAGCGCTCCAGCCTCCGGCCGTGACCACCAGGTGTCCGGTACCCGGCCGCCGCCCCGAGCCGTGAGTCCACATCGGACACATCGTCCGGCCCCGGCCCCGTGGCGCGGGAACGCCTCAGCTCGGCGGTGGCGTGGTCACCTGGTGCAGCGACAGGTCGGGACCGGCGTCGGCGTCTTCGTTCCAGGCTCCGGTGGCGGAGGTCCAGGTCCGGCCGGCGAAGCTGACCTTGTCCACGCCCAGCGGGATCGCGCGGGCGACCAGCCAGCTGCTGAGCGCCCAGCCCTGGGCGGCGGGGTGGGGGCCGCTGAGCTTGGCCGTGCCCAGTTCGGCCTCGGCGGTGCTCCCGAGGTTCGCCGTGGGCGGGCCGACGGCCAGGTTGCGGCAGGTCAGCGCGGCCGGGAATTCGCCGGTGAGAGCGGCCGCCGCGGTGCGGGCCTCGGGCTCCCACTTGGCGTAGGCGTCGGGGGCGCCGGAGCGTTGCACCGCCTGGGCGGCCTCGGTGATCGGCAGGGTGTCCCAGGCGTCGAGGTCCACGAGCTTTTCGTAGAACGCCGTCGCCGCGTAGACCGGGTCCTGCAGTTGCGCGGGCGTGCCCCAGCCCTGGCTCGGCCGCTGCTGGAACAGGCCCACCGAATCCCGGTCACCACCGCTGAGGTTGCGCAGCTTCGACTCCTGCAGGGCCGTGGCCAGCGCGATCGTCACGGCGTGCCCGGGCAGGCCGCGGCGGATCGCGACGGCCGCGATCGTGGCCGCGTTGCCCATCTGGTCCGGTTGCAGCGTGAACTGCGTGGCCGCGGCCGAGTGCGCGCCCTCCGGCAGCGCGACCGTGCAGCCCGGCGTCGTGACGTCCTTGCGGTCCAGCACCACCACCACGACGACCACGGCCGCGAGGACCAGCACGACCGCCACGATCGCCGCCCGCACGCCGCACCCGCGCACCCCGAACCCCCGCACCCCGAACTCCTGCACCCTGGACGACACCCGACCGGGGCAAGTCTGCCCGCAGCCCCGGTACGGCGAGCGTGTGGGTCCGCCGCCGGGGCCCGCCGGTCAGGACCCGGTGCCCAGGAAGATCGGGTTCGCCATGGCCACCATCGCGTTCGGCGTGGTGGTGTTCGGGCCGCCCGAGGCCCGGCGCACCTCCACCCGCACCCACCGGCTGTAGCGCGGGTACGTGGTCCAGGTGACCGTGGCCCGGCCCGAGTCCGGGACCGTCTCGGTGTGCTGCGGCCCCAGCTGGTCGAGGAAAGTGAGGGTGGTGCCCGGCACCCCGCCCACCGTCGCGCTGACCGTGACCGGCGTGCCGGTGCCCACGCCGAGCCGTTCGCCGAGGCCGGCGCCCCGCCCGCCGCCGGAGACACCGAACTCCAGCTCCACCGCCCGCGATTCGGCCAGCCACGAGTGCCCGGCCTTCAGCCCGGCGAGCAGTTCGGCCCGGCGCAGGCTCCCGGCCCGCACCACGGTGTGCGGCAGGCCGACGGTCTGGTCCGGGTTGTGCGCGTCGGAGTCGCCGATCGCCGGGATCCAGTGGCCGCCGCGCAGCAGCCCGTCCCAGTGCGTGACGCTCGCCTCGTCGTCCGGCGTCCACGGGCCGTTCCACACCTCGACCAGGTCGGCGATCTCGTAGGCGAACTCGTAGGTGCAGCCGAAGCAGTTCGCGAACGGGTGTGCGGCGGTGACCAGCCCGCCCGCGCGGTGCACCTGGGCGGTGAACCGGCGGAAGTCGGCCGCGTCGGCCGCGCGATAGCGCCAGTCGACCCAGGTGCCGGCGGGCAGCCCGATCGCGGGCCAGTGCCCGGACCGCGTGGTGACCTCCTCGCCGTTGAGGATCAGCAGGTCGTCGGTGGCGTAGTCGCCCCACACCAGCTGGGCGCTGTGCGTGTTGTGCTCGGTGGACACGATGAAGTCCAGCCCGGCCGCCCGCGCGTCGGCCACCAGCCGCTCCGGCGTGCGCCGGCCGTCGGAGTGGACGGTGTGCAGGTGGCAGTCGCCGCGGTACCAGGACCGGCCGCGCTGGCGGGCGGGCGCGGATTCCGGGGCCGGGTTCGGCCGGAACGGCGGGCCTCCGGGGCCGAAGGTCAGCGTGAGGTCCACGCGGTAGTCGAGTCCCTGCGGCGCCACGGTGTACGGGCCGAGGACCACGTGCCAGCGGCCCGCGCGGATCGGACCGGCCAGGTACCCGGGCGTGGCCTCGGTCGCGCTGATCGAGAACCGGTCGCGGAACCCGCCGGACCAGCCGCGGAACCCGCGCGCGGTACCCAGCTCGTGCCCCTCCGGGCCGAACATCCCGATGTCGCAGGCGTTCCCGCGCACGCCGGCCGGCACCACGGGCCGGTCGTAGGAGTAGACGACATCGATCCGCTCGACCCCGCGCGGCACGTCCACCGGCAGGTAGTACCAGTCCGGCACATCCGGCCGGAACGTGCCGGTGACGGTCTTGGTCTGCTGCGCCACGCCGGGCGCGGGCGCCGCGAACGCGACGCCGGGCAGCAGGCCCGCCGCCGCTCCGGCCGCCGCCATCCCGCCCGCGCGCAGCAGGTTCCGCCTGCTCAGATCCCCGGTGGACATGCACACCTCCGCCTCCGACGAGTCGGCCCGACGCTAGGCGCCCCCGGCCGCCGCCGGCAAGGACGGCCGGGTGAACACTCGGCTACCCGGCCGGTCCGGCCCGAGGACATCGGCAGTTCTCCGGCGACTAAGGTTATTACCGGTGAATCCCCGCTATTGCTTACCCCGGCGAATTTCAGCCGCGGGTGCTGATCAATTCCCTTTCCGGTGTCCCGCGCTCGGTCCGGCGGCGCACCGGAAGACAGGCCAGGAGCAGGCAAACCGCCACGACGCCCAGGAGCAAGTGGCCGGTGAGGGCGCACAATCCGCACAATGCGGTCCACAGGACGATCTTCATCAACCGAGTGTAGGACGGCCCCGAATGGGCGGCGGGAAATTTGGGGAAGACTTAGGGTTGCGCTTCTCGCCCGCATTCTTCTGCACCGTTCAGGCCAGCACCGTTCAGGCAAGCACCGTTCTCACGGGTGCGGCAGGATGATCCGGTGCCCGTCCCCGGAACCAGCGCGCTCGTGGTCGAACTGCCCGCTGCCGAAGGACTGCTCGACGCCGCCCGGACGGTGAACCCCGCGCTCGTCCGACCCGGCCTGCCGCCGCACGTCACGGCGTTGTACCCGTTCCTGCCGGCCGCGCAGCTCACCCCGGAGGTCGACGCGGCCGTCGCCGCGCTCGCCGCGGAGCATCGTGCCGTCGACGTGCGGCTCACGGAACTCGTCGTCTCGGCCGGGTTCGTCGCCGCCGCGGCGCCCGCGTTGCAGCCCCTGGCCGACGCCGTCGGCGGGCGGTGGCCGGACGTGGCGCCCTACGGCGGCCGATTCGGCCCGCAGCCGCCGGCGCACCTGACCGTCGCGATGGGCGCCACGGAGGCCGAAACCCGGGCGGTGGCCACGGCGGCGGCCGAGCTGCTGCCCGTCACCGGCCGGGCCGGGGCCCTGCGGCTGGTGGTCCTGACCGAGTCGGGCTGGCAGCTCCGGCTGACCGCCCCGCTCGGCAACTCCTCTGGGGCCACGCACAGCCGGCGCCGGTAGGTTGTCCGCCATGTCACTCCCGAGTGGTCCGGAACGGACCTCCGTCGTGGTCACCGGCGGCAGCGGTTTCATCGGCCGCGCGGCCGTCCGCGGGTTCCGCGCCCGCGGCATCCCGGTGACGGTCGTCGACCGGGTCCCGTACGAAACCACCGATGAAGGCGTGCGCGTGGTCGTCGGCGACCTTCGCGAGGCCGCGACCCGCGAAGCCGCGATCACCGCCGAAACCGCGGGCATCATCCACCTCGCCGCGCTCACGTCGGTGCTCAAGACCGTCGAACGCCCGGTCGAGACGTTCGGCGAGAACGTGGTCGTGACCCAGGAGCTGCTGGAGCGGGCCCGCCTCCAGGGGGTGCCGCGGTTCGTGCTGGCTTCGACCAACGCGGTGATCGGCGACGTCGGCACGTCGACGATCACGGTGGACCTGCCGCCCCGCCCGCTCACGCCCTACGGTGCCACGAAGGCCGCCTGCGAGATGCTGCTCTCCGGGTACGCCGGCGCGTACGGCCTGAACGCCTGCGTCCTGCGGTTCACCAACGTCTACGGGCCCGGCATGTCCCACAAGGACAGCTTCGTGCCGCGCCTGATGCGCGCCGCGCTGGCCGGCGAGGGGGTGCGGGTGTACGGCACCGGCGAACAGCGGCGGGACCTCGTGCACGTGGACGACGTCGTGCGCGCGCTCCTGCTGGCCCACGAAAGCGGCTACAGCGGCCGCGCGATCGTCGGCGCCGGGCATTCGGTTTCGGTGCTCGAGATGGTCCAGGCGGTGCGCGAAGTGACCGGTGCCGAACTGCCGGTGGAGCACGTCGCCGCGCCGGCCGGGGAGATGCCCGCAGTGCTGGCCGACGTCTCGGCGAGCGAGCGGACCATCGGCTACGCCCCGTCGATCTCGCTGACCGAAGGGCTGGCCACGGCCTGGAAGTACTTCTCGGAACTGGACTGAAAGCGACCCCGTGACCCCGTTCCTCCGCCGGCACGCGCTGCTGCTGGCCCTGCTCGCCGCAGGGACCGCGCTGCGGGTGCTGGCCTGGGTGGCCTACCGGCCCGCCCTGCTCTACATCGATTCGTTCCGCTACCTGGGCAACCTCGCGCTGCGCGGCGACCAGATGAACCCGATCGGCTACGACCTGGTGCTGCGGCCGTTGCTGGCGATCGGCGGGCTGGCGTTCGTCGCGGCCGTGCAGCACGTGGCCGGGCTGGCGATCGCGGTCGGGGTGTACGCGCTGGTCCGGCGGCTCGGTGCCCGCCCCTGGGTCGGCGCCCTCGCGGCCGCGCCGATCCTGCTCGACGGCTACCAGGTGCAGATCGAGCAGAACATCATGTCCGAAGTGGTGTTCGAGGCCCTGCTGCTGGGCCTGCTGTGGCTGCTGACGGCCCGCGGGCGGCCGAACGGGCGGCGGATCGTGCTCGCCGGGCTGCTGATCGGCTTCGGCGTGCTGGTGCGGCTGATCGGGGTCACGCTCGCCGCGCCGTTCCTCCTCTACGTGCTCGCGTCCGGCCGCGCGTGGCGACACTGGCGCGGCTGGCGCAACGCCGGCGTCGGGCTGCTCGCGATCGTCGTCGTGGTGGCGCCGTACGCGGCGGAAGTCAAGGCGCAGACCGGGAAGTGGGGGCTCAGCGGACCGTCCGGCAGCATGCTCTACGGGCGGGCGGCGGCCGTCGCGGACTGCGCGAACCTGCACCTGGACCCCACGCTGATGGTGTTCTGCCCGGCCCAGCCCATCCCGGAGCGGCTGGTCGACAACTACACCCACGCCGATCTCGACCCGCTGTGGCCGGGACCGCTGCCGCCCGGTGCCGACCGCACCGCGCTGGCCGGCCGGTTCGCCCGGGAAGTGCTGAAGGCGCAGTGGTGGGACGTGACCAAGGCGATCATCGGCGACTTCTCCAAGAGCTTCCGGTTCACCCGGTCCACCGCGATCAACGACGTGCCGCTCGAGCGCTGGCAGTTCCAGCAGACCTACCCGCTGTGGGCCGACCCGTCCGGCGTCGCCACGGTCACGCGGTACTACGACGGCATCGACCCGCAGGTGGACGAGCCGATCGCGGTGGTGCTGCGGAACTACCAGCTCGGCGGCGGGTTCGTGCCCGGCGCGGTGCTCGGCTTCTTCGCCCTGCTCGGCCTGCTGACCCTGTTCCGGCGCAAGCAGCCCCACGACAAGGCCCGCGCCGGCGCGCTGTTCGCCGCCGGCACCGGGCTGCTGCTGCTGTTCGCCTCGGCCGTCTTCGAGTTCTCCTGGCGCTACCAGTTGCCGGCGCTGGTGCTGCTGCCGGTGGCGGGCGCGCTCGGCTTCACGACGCTGACCGCCGCCAGCCGCCGCCGTCTCGGGGCCTACCCGGACGCCGTGGACGAGGGGGCGGTCGCGGACTTCGAAGGACGCCACCCGGACGCCCGGCTTTCGGAGCTGACCGTGGTGATCGCCGCCTACAACGAGGCCGGCGGCATCGGCCAGGTGCTGGAGAAGATGCCGGACGAGTGCCTGGGCCTGCCCGTCGACGTACTGGTGGTGGTCGACGGCGGCACCGACGACACCGCGCGGATCGCGCGGGAGCACGGCGCGTACGTCTGCGTCGCGCCGGTCAACCGCGGGCAGGGCGCCGCGCTGCGCATCGGGTACCACCTGGCCGCGGACAAGGGCGCGAAGTACATCGTCACCACCGACGGCGACGACCAGTGCGACACCAGCGAAATGCCCCAGCTGGTCGCCCCGCTGCTCGACGGCAGCGCGGATTTCGTCACGGGCTCGCGTCGATTGGGCTACGAAGAGGCCGACAGCCGGGTGCGCTGGCTCGGCGTGCGGGTGTTCGCCTGGCTGGCCTCGGCGCTGACCTGGCGCAAGCTCACCGACACCTCGTTCGGGTTCCGCGGGATGCGGGCGGACCTGGCCTGCGCCGTCCCGCTCAACGAGCCGCAGTACCAGTCGTCGGAACTGCTGCTGGGGCTCACCGCGCGCGGCGCCCGCGTGCTGGAGCGGCCGATGAGCATGCGGCTGCGCCGGGCGGGCCGGAGCAAGAAGGGCGGCAGCCTCGTCTACGGCGCGAACTACGCCCGGGTCATGACGGGGACGTGGTGGCGGGGGTACGTGCTGCGCCGCGGGCGAACACGAAGCGGTCGAGCATCGTGAACTTCACGACGAAGACCAGGGCGTAGCTGGCCACGTAGGCGGCGTCGATGAGCACCACCCACCAGGCGTGCGGCAGGTCCAGCGGCGCGAGCAGGTGGCCGGTGAGCGTGGTCAGGCCGACCGAGGCGAGCCCGCCGAAGGAGATCACCACGACGTAGGGCAGCAGCTCGGCCCCCAGCCGCGGACGGCCGCGCCGGCCCCACACCCAGCGGCGGGTCAGGAAGAAGTTCAGCACGGCCCCGGCGGCGAAGGCCAGGACGCTGGCCAGCCACGGCGCGCCGCCCAGCGCGAGCACGGACAGCAGCGCCGCCTGGCTCAGCAGCGTCGCCCCGACCGAGCTGGTGGCCGCCCGGAAGAACCGGATCGGGCCCCGACGCCCGGATGGGGGCGATTGCTCGGTCGTGCGCGGGTTCGCCGGGTTGGTTACCGTCGTCATGCCCCCAGTGTCCCCCTCGGTGTCCATCCGATGGCGGCGGGGGACCGCGCGGCCCCCGACGCATAGGAGATTCACAGCTCATTGCCAGGCCATCATCAGTACCTGGTCGATAGGTTCGAGCGCGGTCACGGCGTCATGTACAACGAGGAATCAGCGTGCTTGTCGCGTAAACGATACGGAAAGGCCCCTCAATGCGAGTGCTGGTTCTCGGTGGCGACGGATACCTGGGCTGGCCCACGGCGCTGCACCTGTCGGACAAAGGCCACGAAGTAGCCGTTCTCGACAACTTCGCCCGGCGCGAGTACGACGTCGAGCTGCAGGCCGGGAGCCTCGTCCCGATCGAGGACCTGGCGACCCGCATCGAGGCGTGGCAGGAGGTGTCGGGCCGGGAGATCACCTCCTACGTCGGCGACCTGCTGGACGCGGACTTCCTGTTCGGCGCGGTGCGCGAATTCGCCCCCGATTCGATCGTGCACTACGCGGAGCAGAGTTCCGCGCCGTATTCCATGATCGACCGCGAGCACGCCGTCTACACGCAGCACAACAACGTGGTCGGCAATCTGAACCTGCTGTACGCGATCGCCGAGATCGACCCGGACATCCACCTGGTCAAGCTCGGCACGATGGGCGAGTACGGCACGCCCGACATCGACATCGAGGAGGGCTGGCTCGACGTCGAGCACAACGGCCGCAGGGACCGGATGCTCTACCCGAAGAAGCCGGGCTCGTACTACCACCTGTCGAAGGTGCACGACTCGCACAACATCGAGTTCGCCTGCCGCGTCTGGGACCTGCGCGCCACCGATCTCAACCAGGGCGTGGTCTACGGGCAGGAGACGCCGCAGACCGCGCTCGACTCGCGCCTGGCCACCCGCTTCGACTACGACGGGGTGTTCGGCACGGTGCTGAACCGCTTCGTCATCCAGGCGGTGCTGGGCCAGCCGCTGACCGTGTACGGCCAGGGCGGCCAGACCCGCGGGCTGATCGACATCCGCGACACCGTGGAGTGCATCCGGCTGGCCGTGGAGAACCCGGCCGAGCGCGGCGAGTTCCGCGTGTTCAACCAGCTGACCGCGACCATGTCGGTGCGCGAGATCGCCGAACTGGTGGCCGAGGCCTTCCCCGGGCCGGTGCAGATCGAGCACCTGGAGAACCCGCGGGTCGAGCAGCCGGAGCACCACTACCGGGTCCGGCACACCGGCCTGGTCGGGCTCGGGCTGGAGCCGCACCTGCTCTCGGACACGCTGATCGAGTCGATGTTCGACATCGTCGGCGCGAACAAGCACCGGGTCGACCTCGACCGGATGCTCCCCCGGGTCCGCTGGCGCGGGGCGATCAAGGGCTGACTTCCTTCGCCGAGGGCGCCGGGCCACGGGTTTTCCGTGGCCCGGCGTCTTTTTTCGCCCGCGGTCGCCGGGGGTGCCGGAAATTGTCGGTGCCGGGTGGGATGCTTCTGCGGTCCGCCCCACCCGGGGTGGAAACGACTGAGCGGCAAGGGAAGCAGAGTCTTGGCAACGCTGGGGGAACAGGTGGCGCGGCGCTGGAGCGCGGAGCGGGTCGTCGGGCTCGCCCCGGACCCGGCTTCGGCCAAGGCCGGGCGCGGGCAGGCGGCGCCGGCGAAGTGGTCCGGCACCGGCGCGTCGGCGCGGGCGGTCTGGGGCGCGTGCCAGGGCAGCGGGAAGAAGCCGTACCAGGCGGCGGTCGAGCTGGCCGGGCCCGCGTTCCGGTGCACCTGCCCGAGCCGGAAGTTCCCGTGCAAGCACGCGCTGGGGTTGTTGCTGCTGTGGTCTTCGGGGCAGGTGCCCGAGGAGCCGGTGGAAGCCGCTTGGGTGCGGGAATGGCTGGAGGAACGAGCTTCCCGGGCTTCTCGCGCCGCCCGGGCCGAGAAGACGGACGGGCCGAAGGATCCCGAAGCCGCGGCGAAGCGCGCGCAGGACCGGATGGCCCGGGTCACGGCGGGCGCGGCCGAGCTGCGCGGCTGGCTGACCGACCGCGTCGGGGCCGGGTTCGCGGGCTTCGAACGCGGCGGGGCCGAGGAGCTGCGCGGGGTGGCGGCGCGGATGATCGACGCTCAGGCCACCGGCCTGGCCGGTGGCCTGCGCCGGGCCGCGGACCTGGTCGGCCGGGGCCGGGACTGGCCGGGTGACCTGCTGGCCGAGCTGTCGCTGCTGTACCTGCTCGCGGGCGCGGCGGCCCGGCTGGGCGAGCTGCCCCCCGAACTGGCCGAGACAGTCCGCACCCGGCTCGGTTTCGCCGCCGGGACCGCCTCGGTGCTGGAGTCCGGCGAGCGGGTCGCCGACCAGTGGCTGGTCACCGGCGCGGCCGACGAGGAGCAGGACGCGCTGCGCATCCGCCGCACCTGGCTGCGGGGCCGGCATTCCGGCCGTCCCGCGCTGGTGCTGTCCTTCGCCTCGCCGGGCCGTTCGCTGGACAGTTCGCTGCCGCCGGGCCACCTGGTGCCGGGCGAGCTGGCCTTCTACCCGGGTGCGGTGCCGTTGCGGGCGGTGGTCGCCGACGCGACCGAGCCGGTGACCTCGCCGGTCCCCCGCGGCGACACCGTGACCGAAGCCCTGGCCGCGTACGCCGAAGCCCTGGCCGCGGACCCCTGGCTCGAACGCTGGCCCGTCCTCCTGGCCGACCTCACCCCGGCCACCGGCCCGGACGGCTGGGCACTGTCCGATGTAGACGGATCCGCCCTGCCCCTAACCCCCTCCACCGACCCGTGGCGCCTGCTGGCCCTCGCCGCCGAACACCCGGTCACCCTGGCGGCCGAATGGACCCCCACCGGCCTCCACCCCCTCACCTGCTGGCACCCGAACGGAACGGTGCGGCTGTGAACCCACCCGCCCGCCCCCGTCACACCCGCGGCCCCATCACAACGGCCGACACCTTCCGCCCCACCGCCACCCCGGCAACGGTGCCAACGGTGCCAACGGTGCCAACGGTGCCAAGAAAAACACCCTCACCCCACAGCTCCACTCCCAGCCCCTGCAGCCCAACTCCCGGCCCCTGCAGCCCCATTTTCTGCTCCCACGGCCCTACTCCCTGCCCCCACGGCCCAACGCCCAGCCCCCACCGCCCAACCCTCAGCCCCCACCGTCCACCACTCCATCCCCATGGCCCGACACCCAGCCCCACCACCCCACCACCAGCACCCCAACCAGCCCGCACACCCACAAATCCGCACCTGCGGCCACCGCAGCGCCACCACGGCAAGGTTCTGGGTTCCGCAGCGGCCTCGCCACCGGCCGCTCCCCGTGAATCCCGCCTACCCACCACACCGACCACGCCACCCACCACCCGCCACCCAGCCCCGCCAACCACCCGCACCGGCGCACACCCGAACGAAGCGACGCCAACGATGGACACGCGCTCTCGGACGGCCCAAGGCCACAATGCTGCCCCGGCGACCAGCATCCTGGGCTCCGCAGCGACTTCTTCACCGGCCGCTCCCCGCGAATCCCCCGTACCCACCGCCGACCATCCAGCCCCGCCCGGCACCCTCACCGACCTGCACCCGAACAAAGCGACACCAGCGATGAACGCACACTCCCAACCAGCCCGCAGCCACAATGCCGCCCCGGCGACCAGCATCCCGAATCTCGCTCTCGCGGCAACACCGGCGGCGACCGGAAAGAACCCCGCGGTCACTCCCCCGATCACCGAACGGAGCCCTCTCCTGCCCACGTCCGCACCCACCCCGGCGGTGTCCCGGTGAAAGCCTGGGACGACCTCGTCGGCACCGCGCTGCTCGGCACTCGACGCCGCGCCCTCGATCCCGCCGGGCAGCCGCCGGCGATCCGGAAACTGGCCGAAGGCGCGCAGGATCCGGCGGACGGGGTGCTGACCGCGGCCGCGCTCCTCACCAACTACCGCCGGGCCGGGCGGCGGCCGGTTCCCGGGGCGCGGCGGGTGGAGCCGGCGGAGCCGGACGGGCGTCCGTTCGTTCCGCCACCCGCCCGGGAGCGGCTGGCCCGGCTGCGGCAGGCGAACCGGCCCGAACTGCTCGAAGAGTGGCTGCGTGCCGTCGCCGCGGCCGGGTTCCGGGTGCCACCCGAGCAGTTGCCCCCGCTGGCGGAGAGCGCACGGGCGCGGGTGTCGCTGCGGGCACCGCTGGCGGCGGTCGCCGGGGCGGTGGGCACCTGGCTCGGCGAACGCAACCCCGACTGGGCGTTCCTGGTCGCCACGGTCATCAACGGCACCGACGGCACCGACGACGCCTGGCAGTTCGGCACCCCCGCGCGGCGCCAGGCCTGGTTCGCGCGGGCGCTGGCCGAGGACCCGGACGCCGCGCGGGCCGCGCTCGAAGCCACCTGGTCCAGCGAGCCGGCCGACCTGCGCGCGGTGTTCCTCGGGCTGCTCGGCGAGCACCTGGCCGACCGGGACGAGCCGTTCCTCGACGCCGCGCTCGCCGATCGGGCGGCGGGGGTGCGCGATACCGCCACGCACCTGCTCGGCCGGCTGCCCGGGGCGGACCTCGGCCGGCGGATGGCGGCGCGGCTGCAGCGGCACGTCACCGTGCACAGCCGGGTGCTGCGGGCCGATGTCCTGCGGTTCACCCCGCCCGAGCCGGACGAGACCCTGCCGCGCGACGGCGTCCGCGTCCCGCACGGGCCGGACCAGGGCACCGGGCGGCTGCGGGCGATCATCTCCGCCACCCCGCTGGATTTCTGGGCCCGGTTCGCCGCACCGGCCGACCTGGTCGGCATGCTCGTGGAGGGCTGCCCGCTGCCGGTGCTGCGCGAAAGCTGGGCCACCGCCGCGATCCGGCAGCGTGACCAGGCGTGGGCGCAGGCCCTCGTCGAAGCCGAGCCCGGCGGGCGCAGCACGGCGGCGCTGGTCGGCGTGCTCGCGCCGCAGCGGCAGGCCGCCACCGTCGCCAAGCTCGCGCGCGGCCTCAAGGTCGAGGCCCTCACCCGGCTGATCCTCGACCTGCCCCAGCCCTGGCCCGAGGAGCTGGGCCGGGTGCTGCTCGACTGGGTCGCCGCCCAGCAGGACCACCGGCTGGTCGCGCACGCGGCCACCCTGATCGCCAAGGCGGTGCCGCCCGCCTGCCTGGGCCACCGGCTGGCCGTGATCCCCCAGCCCGGCGAGGCCGCCCCGTGGCGGCGCGCCGTCGCCGAAACCCTCACCTTCCGCCGCGAAATGCACGAGGAGCTCTCATGACGTCCGCAGTTCTCCGGCCCCACGCCGAGCAGGAATACGCCGGCGAGCTGGCCGCGCTGGCCGCGGCCGACGACCGGACCCGGCCGCCGTCGTGGCGGCTCTCGCCCTGGGCGGTGGTCACCTACCTGCTCGGCGGCCGGCTGGAAGACGGCACCGAGATCACGCCCAAGTACGTCGGTCCGCGGCGGCTGGTGGAGGTGGCCGTCGCGACCCTGGCCACCGACCGGGCCCTGCTGCTGCTCGGGGTGCCCGGCACGGCCAAGACCTGGGTGTCCGAGCACCTGGCCGCCGCGATCAGCGGCGACTCGACCCTGCTGGTGCAGGGCACGGCGGGCACCGCGGAGGAGTCGATCCGCTACGGCTGGAACTACGCCCGGCTGATCGCCGAGGGGCCGAGCGAGCGGGCGCTGGTGGAGAGCCCGATCCTGCGCGCGATGCGGGACGGCAAGGTGGCGCGGCTGGAGGAGCTGACCCGGATCCCGGCCGACGTGCAGGACTCGCTGATCACCGTGCTCTCGGAGAAGACGCTGCCGATCCCCGAGCTGGGCGATGAGGTGCAGGCGCGGCCCGGCTTCACCCTCATCGCCACGGCGAACAACCGGGACAAGGGGGTGAACGAGCTCTCCAGCGCCCTGCGGCGCCGGTTCAACACCGTGGTGCTGCCGCTGCCGGACACCGCCGAGGCCGAGGTGGAGATCGTCAGCCGCCGCGTCGCCCAGCTCGGGACCGCGCTGTCGCTGCCGGCGGAGGCGGCTGAGCTGACCGAGATCCGCCGCGTGGTCACGGTGTTCCGCGAGCTGCGCGCGGGCCGGACCGAAGACGGCCGGACGGCGGTGAAGACCCCGTCCGGCACGCTGTCCACGGCCGAGGCCATAAGCGTGCTCACCGGCGGGCTGGCGCTGGCGGCCCACTTCGGCGACGGCGTGCTGCGGGCCCAGGACGTGGCCGCGGGCATCCACGGCGCGGTGGTGAAGGACCCGGTGGCCGACCGCGCGATCTGGGTCGAGTACCTGGAAACCGTGGTGCGCGAGCGCGAAGGCTGGGCCGACTTCTACCGGGCGGGCCAGGAGATCAGCGGATGAGCACCCATCTGCTCGGGATCCGCCACCACGGTCCGGGCTCGGCGCGGGCGGTGGCCGCGCGGCTGGCCGAGCTGGAGCCGGACGTGGTGCTCGTCGAGGGCCCGCCCGAGGCCGACGCGCTGGCCGGGCTGGTCGCGGACGAGGGTCTGCGCCCACCCGTGGCGCTGCTGGCCTACGTGGCCGAAGACGTCTCGAGCGCCGCGTTCTGGCCGTTCGCGGTGTTCAGCCCGGAGTGGCAGGCCCTGCGGTACGCCGCCGCGGCCGGGGTGCCGGTGCGGTTCTGCGATCTGCCCGCGGCCCATCAGTTCGCGCTCGGCGAAGCGGATTCCGCCGGTGGTTCCGGTGACCCGCTGGCCGAGCTGGCCGCGGCCGGCGGTTACGACGACCCCGAGCGCTGGTGGGACGACGTGGTCGAATCGCGGCGCGACACCGAGCCGCCGTTCGAGGTGATCGCCGAGGCGATGACCGCGCTGCGCGAGGACGAGCGGCCGGAGAACCCCCACGAGCGGCGCCGCGAGGCGTACATGCGCACGGTGCTGCGCAAGACCCGCAAGGAGGGCTTCGAGCGGATCGCCGTGGTCTGCGGCGCCTGGCACGTCCCGGCGCTGGCCGACCCGCTGCCCACGGCGGCGGCCGATCAGTCCGTCCTCAAAGGACTTCCGAAGCGCAAGGTGGTGTGCACCTGGGTGCCGTGGACGCACGGGCGGCTCGCGGCCGGCACCGGCTACGGCGCCGGTGTGCGCTCCCCCGGCTGGTACCACCACCTGTTCACCACGGCCGAGGACGTAACCACCCGCTGGCTCACCCGGGTGGCCGGGGTGCTGCGCGAGGAGGACCTGCCGGTCTCCACCGCGCACGTGATCGAGGCGGTGCGGCTGGCCGACGCCCTGGCGACCCTGCGGGGACGTTCTTCGGCCGGGCTCGCCGAAGTCGACGCCGCCACCCGGTCGGTGCTGTGCGGGGGCGACGACGTGCAGGCCGAGCTGGTCACCCGGCGGCTGGTGGTGGGCGAGCGGATCGGCGAGGTGCCCGAGAGCGTCCCGCAGGCGCCGCTCGCGGCCGACCTGATCGCCACCGCGCGGCGCCTGCGGCTCAAACGCGAGCCGCAGGTCCGGGAGCTGGACCTGGACCTGCGCACTCCCGGCGGGCTCGACCGGTCGCGGTTGCTGCACCGGCTGCGGGTGCTCGGCATCCCTTGGGGCACACCGGAAAATTCGGCGACGCGGAGCAAGGGCACGTTCCGCGAAACCTGGACGCTGTGCTGGGAGCCCGGTTACGAGGTGGACCTGGTCGCGGCGGCGGTGCACGGGACCACCGTCGGGTCGGCCGCGGCCACGGTGGTCCGCGAGGTCGTGGCCGGCAAACCGCCGCTGGCCGACATCACCACGGCGGTCGAGGACTGCCTGCTCGCGGATCTGGGCCAGGCGCTGCCCGAGGTGCTCGCCGCGCTGGACACCCGGGCGGCGGCCGACGCGGACGTCGCCCGGCTGATGGCAGCACTGCCTTCACTGGCTCGCGCGACGCGGTACGGCGACGTCCGTGGCACCGACACGGCGCGGCTCCGGGAGGTCGCGGACCGGATGCTCACCCGGGTCTGCGCCGGCTTGCCGCCCGCGACCCACGGCATCGACGAAGAGGCGGCCGAGCGATTCTGCCGCCTCGTCGACGACGTGCACGAGGCGACGACCCTGCTCGGCGAAGCGGCGCGGGAGCGCTGGCTCTCGGCCTTGTCCGGGCTGGCCGGGCGTGACGCGCTGCCGCCGCTGCTGGCCGGGCGCGTCGTCCGGCTGCTGCACGACGCCGATCTTTTGGAGGGCGCGGAGGTCGAGCTGCGGCTGGGCCGCGCGCTGACTGCGGGCGTCGAACCGGCGGCCGGCGCGGCCTACGTCGAGGGCTTCTTCGCCGGCGGCGCGCTGCTACTGGTCCACGACCAGCGCATGCTGCGGGTGATCGACACCTGGCTGGGCGGTATCCCGCCGGACTTGTTCACCGAAGTGCTTCCCTTGCTGCGCCGTACTTTCGGCGCGTTCGCCGGTCCGGAGAAGCGGGCCATCGGCGAGCGGGCCGCCGTCCTGTCCGGCGGTGCCCCGAAGACGAAGGCGCCCATCGACGAGCTCGACCGGTCGCGCGCCGAGAGCGCTCTGCCCGTGCTGGCCACCCTCCTGGGAGTGACGTCATGACCGAACCGGCCGATCACGACCGGCTGCGCCGCTGGCGCCTGGTGCTGGGCGGGGGCGAAGACGGCACCGGCCACGCACTGTCCGAACAGGACAGAGGTGTCGACGCGGTGCTTTCGGCCCTTTACGACGAGCGCGAGGAGACCACCCGCGGCGGTGACCGGCGCGGGGCGAACCTGGCGGCGTCGGCGCCGCGCGTCGCGCGCTGGCTGGGCGACATCCGGCAGTACTTCCCGGGCTCGGTCGTCCAGGTGATGCAGCGCGACGCCGTCGACCGGCTCGGGCTCACGCGGATGCTGCTGGAGCCGGAACTGCTCGGCGCCGTCGAGCCGGACGTCCACCTGGTCGGCACGCTGCTCTCGCTCAACGGTGTGCTGCCGGAGAAGACCAAGGAGACCGCGCGCACCGTGGTGCGGACCGTGGTCGCGCGGCTGGAGGAGCGTCTGGCCGAGCGGACCCGGGCGGCCGTGCGCGGGGCGCTGGACCGGGCGGCCCGCACCCAGCGCCCGCACGCGGCCGACATCGACTGGGCGCGGACCGTGCACCGGAACCTTCGGCACTACTCCCCCGAGCTGAAGACCATCGTGCCCGAGCGCCTGGTCGGCTTCGGCCGGCGCCGGCACAGCGTGCAGCGCGAGGTGATCCTGGCCGTGGACCAGTCGGGCTCGATGGCCGAGTCGGTGGTGTACTCGGGCCTGTTCGGCGCGGTGCTGGCCTCGATGCGGGCGCTGAGCACGAAGTTCGTCGCGTTCGACACCGCGGTCGCGGACCTGAGCGAGCACCTGGCCGACCCGGTCGAGCTGCTCTTCGGCACCCAGCTGGGCGGCGGCACGGACATCAACCGCGCGCTGGCCTACTGCCAGGGCCTGGTCGAGCGCCCGGAGCAGACCCTGCTGGTGCTGATCAGCGACCTGTACGAAGGCGGGGTCCGCGAAGACCTGCTGCGCCGCGTCGGCGAACTGGTCGGCTCGGGCGTCCAGGTGGTGGCCCTGCTGGCCCTCTCGGACTCCGGCGCCCCGTTCTACGACCACGAAAACGCCGCCGCCCTGGCCGACCTGGGCGTCCCGGCCTTCGCCTGCACCCCGGACCTCTTCCCGGACCTGATGGCCGCCGCCCTCCGCCGCGAAGACCTGACCCGCTGGTCCGCCACCGCCACCGCCACCTGACCGCGGTCCGCCACCACCCGGGACTAAACCGACCGGTCAGGCGGTTGACGCCGGTGCACTGCTTTCCGAGAGGACGGTAACCATGAAGGTCCGCACGTCGATCCGCTCCCTGGCCCGCCGGCCGGGCGCCCAGGTGATCCGCCGCCACGGCCAGGTCTTCGTGATCAACCGCGCCACCCCGCGGAACAAGGCCCGCCAGGGCTGACCAATCCCGAGAATCCCGGCACCAGGCTGACCGAGCACCACAACCACCCCGGCAACCAGCCTGATCCGGCACCATGACCACCCCACCCACCAGCCCGGCCCGACACCCACAGCCACTTCGCCTGGCGACGAGTGCCCTGACCCCGGTGATCGACGACGCCGCCCGGTTGTTCAACCGGGCGGCGTCGACCTACTCAAGCAGCGCCAGGCATCGAGGCGCCGACGCGGCCACCCTCCACGGGAAGCTGGGCGGCAGCGTGTCCAGTCAGGGAGTCAGGGGGTCAGCGGGCGCCGTCCGTGCGGCGTGGCAGGCGCCACGGGTTGTCCTCGCGTAGCGGCTCGGGCAGCAGGGCGTCGGGGAAGCCCTGCCAGGCGACCGGGCGCTGGAACCGCTCGATCGCCGCGGTGCCGACCGAGGTGGTGGCCGGGGCGGTGGTGGCCGGGTACGGGCCGCCGTGCTGCTGGGCCCAGCTCACCGTGACGCCGGTTGGCCAGTCGTTCCACAGCAGCCGCCCGGCCAGCCGGGTCAGCGGCGCCAGCAGCGGGCGGACGTACTCGGCCTCGTCCGGCTCGCCCTGGATGGTGGCGGTCAGGCCCGGCTCCAGCGTCTCCAGCACCTCGATCAGCTCCGCCTGGTCGCGGTAGGTGACGATGAGGGACGCGGGGCCGAAGTGTTCCTCGCGCACCGCCTCGCCGCCGGCCAGGAACTCCTTCGCGGTGGTGGTGAACAGGCTCGGGGTGAACTCCTCGCCCTGGTGCGTGCCGTCCACGAGGGTCTCGACGCCCGGCGCCGCGCGCAGCTCGGAAAGCTTGTGCGCGAACCCGGAGGCGATGCGCTCGGTGAGCATCCGCTGGCGGGCGACCCCGCCCACAGCCTCGCGCAGGGTGCCCTCCAGGCCGTGGCCCTCCGGCAGCAGCAGCAGGCCCGGCTTGGTGCAGAACTGGCCGGCGCCAAGACTGAACGAGCCGCTGTAGGCCTTGGCCACGGCCTCACCGCGCGCGGCGACCGCGCCCGGGGTGACCACCACCGGGTTGACGCTGCCCAGCTCGCCGTAGAACGGGATGGGCGTCGGGCGGGAGACGGCGATGTCGAACAGCGCCCGCCCGCCGGGCACCGATCCGGTGAACGAAGCGGCGGAGATCCGCGGGTCCTTCAGCGCGGTGATGCCCTGCTCGAAGCCGTGGACGACGGCGAACCCACCGTCCGGGGCCCCGGCGGCGGCCAGCGCGGAGACGACGATCTCGCCGGTGCGCGTGGACAGCTCCTCGTGGCCGGGGTGGGCCTTGAGCACCACCGGGCAGCCCGCGGCGAGCGCGGACGCGGTGTCCCCGCCGGCCACGCTGAACGCGAACGGGAAGTTGCCGGCCGCGAAGACCAGCGTGGGCCCCATCGGCACCAGCACCCGCCGCAGGTCCGGGCGCGGGCCCATCGGCCAGTCGGCGTCGGCGTGGTCGACGGTCGCGCCGAGGAAGGCGCCGTCGCGCAGCACCTGGCCGAACAGCCGTAGCTGGAAGGTGGTGCGGGCCAGTTCGCCCTTGAGCCGCGGCGCGGCGGGCAGGTGGGTCTCGGTGTGGGCGAGGGCGATCAGCGCTTCGGCCTCGGCGTCGAGCGCGTCGGCGACGGCGTCCAGCCAGCCGGCCCGCTCGGCCGGGGTGGTGGCCGCGAACGGCCGGGCGGCGGCCGCGGCCGCGGCCGCGACGAGGATGTGCTCGAGCTCCGGGGCGGAGGTCTCTCGGCTCATGATGGAACGGTTCTCCTCGGGTCGATCAGGCGGTTTCGGGCCCGCGGTGGGCCGCCGCGGTGGCGGCGCGCAGGTCCGGCTGTCGGGCCGGACCGGCCAGACCCAGATGGTAGAGGTGCAGCTCGGTGGCCCCGGCCCGGCCGAGGCCGGTCACATACGCCCCGATGTCGGGGACCGGGTCCGCCGCGACGGCCGTGATGTAGCTGCCGATCGCGACGTCCGCGGGCAGCGCGGCGCGGGCCGCGGCCACGGCGTCGACGCTGCCCGGGCCGGGCGCCCAGTTCTGCAGCACGACCACGGCGGCGTCGTCGGCCGCGGCCGGGGTCAGCCCGGGCAACGCGCCGGTGGCCCAGGGGTCGAGCGCGCCGTGCAGCACGATCCGCGGGCCCGGTTCCAGCCCGGCCAGCACCGCGGCCCGCAACGCGTCGGTCGACCGCCGTCGCCCGGCCAGCACCGCGTCCTTCAGCGACGCCGGGAGCCGGTCCTCGGTGAGGTTCAGCTCGGCCGTGGCCAGCAGCCGCTGGACCTCGCCGCGCACCTGCCCGCGCACCTCGGCGGCGTCCAGCCCATCCCACCCGTCGGCGCAGGCCGCGCAGCAGCAGATCGACAGCAGCCGGGCCACGGCCGGCGCCCACACCCCGTCGGTCTTCTCGTGCTGGTGCTGGTGGATCGCGCCGAGCGGGCCGCACGCTTCGAGGACCACCGAAGACAGCTCCAGTCCCGCGACGGCCTCGGCCGCGAGCGTCGCGGCGTACTCGCGGACCGCGGGCTGCGCCGGGCACAGCGCCCACGGGTAGCTCTCACCGAAGCAGTTCTGCACGGTGTACTGCGGGAAAGCACGGCCCAGGGCCGAATTGTGCGTCAGCACGAGCCACGCGGCGGCCGGGAGGCCGGCGGAGTTGAGCAGCCGCACGGCGTCGCCGCCGCTGTCGGGCCGGGTGACCCAGTCCGCAGTGGACGGTCGCAGCTCGTGGCGCTGCCAGGCCGGCTCGCGCACCGGCCGGTAGCTGGCCGCGGACGGCGCGATCACCGACGTGCGGTCCGGCGACCACGGCGTGGCCGCGCGGGTGCTGTGGTAGGCCAGCGCCACCGCGACCTCGTCCACGCCGAGCCCGCGCGCCCGCTCGACGAAGCCGGGATCGCCGAGCACGTCCCAGGGGTAGGCGTAGCCGGTCACCTCCACCCGGTCACCACCTCGCCGTGTTGGGCTCGAAGCCCGGGGTCCACCTGCGCATGTAGTTCACGTCGTCCCGCTTGGTGAGCCCGCAACGGAGGTAGTCCTCGTGCGCCACGGCCAGTGCGTCCGGGTCGATCTCGATGCCCAGCCCGGGCCGGTCCGGCACCGCCACCGCGCCGTCCGCGAAGTCCAGCGCGCCGGGCGCGATCACGTCGGCGGTCTTCCACGGCCAGTGCGTGTCGCAGGCGTAGGTCAGGTGCGGGGTCGCGGCGGCGACGTGCACCATCGCGGCCAGGCTGATGCCGAGGTGGCTGTTGGAGTGCATCGACAGGCCCACGCCGAAGCTCTCGCAGGTCACCGAAAGCGCTTGCGTGTCGCGCAGCCCGCCCCAGAAGTGGTGGTCGGACAGCAGCACGCCGATGGCGCGGGCCCGGAAGGCCGGCTCGATGTCGCCGAAGTTCACCACGCACATGTTGGTGGCCAACGGCATGCTCGCGCGCTCGGCCACCTTCGCCATGCCCTCGATGCCCGGGGTCGGGTCTTCGAGGTACTCCAGCACCCCGTCCAGCTCCCCGGCCACGCGGATGCTCGTGGCCGGCGTCCACGCGGCGTTCGGGTCGATCCGCAGCGGGTGGCCGGGAAACGCCTCGGCCAGCGCGCGGATGCCCTCGACCTCCCGCACCGGTTCGAACACCCCGCCCTTGAGCTTGATCGAGCGGAAGCCGTACTCCTCGACCATCCGCTTCGCTTCGCCGACCAGCGCTTCCGGCGTGACGACCTCGCCCCAGCCGTCCTCCGGGGCCCCGAGGTGGCCGCCGTACTTGTAGAACAAGTACGCGGAGAAGTCGACCACGTCGCGCGCCTTGCCGCCGAGCAGGTCGACGACCGGGCGGCCGAGGCAGTGGCCCTGGGCGTCGAGGCAGGCGACTTCGAACAGCGCGTACACGCTGGCGACGGTCTTGCGCAGCGAGAAGCCACCGATCAGGCCGTGCTCGTCGGTCAGCACGGTGCCCGCGAGCACCCGCGCGACGACCCGCTTCAGCCCTGGCAGGTCGAACACGTCGTGCCCGGCCAGACCGGGGAGCACCTTGCGCACCTCGCCGAGGAACGCCGCGTCCCCGTAGGACTCGCCGAGGCCCACGACCCCGTCCTCGCAGCGCACCTGCACCACGCTGCGCAGCGCGAACGGCTCGTGCACGCCCATCACGTTCAGCAGCGGCGGATCGGCGAAGGCGACCGGGGTCAGGACCACGTCCAGGATCTTCATCAGCGGCCCTCGATCTGCTTCAGCACCGCGAAACCGCCCTCGACGATGCGGCCCAGCCGGTCGAGCTGCGCGGAGGTCGGCTCGACCAGCGGCGGCCGGACCGTGCCGGCCTTGTCCCCGCGCAGCCGTGCGGCCGCCTTCACCAGCGAGACGGCGAAGCCCGGCGTCTCATCGCGCAGCGCGACCAGCGGCAGGTAGAAGCCGGCCAGCAGGCTGTCCATCACCGCGGTGTCGCCCTCGGCGAGCGCACGGTGGAAGCGGTGCGCGATCTCGGGCGCGAAGCAGTGCACCGCCGAGGAGTAGCGGGCGACGCCGATGGCCGCGTACGCCTTCGCCGAGACCTCGGCGGTGGGCAGGCCGTTGAAGAACAGGAACCCCTCGGAGCGCTCGGTGCCCAGCGAACGGATGGTGGTCACGATGCGGGTCATCACCTCGACGTCGCCATAACCGTCCTTGAGACCCACAACCGAAGGGATCTCCAGCAGCTTCACGGCGGACTGCGCGGAGAACACCCCGGTGCCGCGGTGGTACACGATCACCGACACCGAGGTCTTGCCGACGGCGTGGCGGACGTAGCCGACGAGCCCGGCCTGCGGACCGGTGACGAGATACGGCGGCAGCAGGAGCACCCCGTCGGCGCCTCCCGCCTGTGCGGCCGCGACACCCGCGCGCGCGGCCGCGGCCCCGCCCCCGGCGCCGACCCATACAGGAACCCGACCGGCGGCCACCGCCCGCGCCTTCGCCAGCACGGCCGCGACCTCATCGGCCGAGAGCGAGCTGAACTCGCCGGTCCCGCAGGCGACGAACAACGCCCCGGCCCCGGCGGCCACGTGGCTCTCCACGTTCTCCGCGAGCCCGTCGAGGTCGACCTCGAGCTCGCCGGTGAACGGGGTCAGCGGGAACGCCAGCAGGCCGTCCAGCTCGATCTCGGTCTGTGCCATCAGTTTCTGCTCTTTTCCGTGCTCGTCGGGTACGGCCGGGACGCGGGCCCGGGTTCGACGATCCCACCGGTGGCCCGAACGCGCTCGGCCCACCATCGGTGTTCACATTCTTGAATACAGTCTTCAATAGTGACCATATTCATCTATAAGAATACTGTTCGGGACGCTAATATGGCCGGAGTCACAAGTCAACGACCGGCAGGAGAACGCACCATGCCGCAGAAGCTCGACACCGCGGTCGCGGCGAGCGGCACCACGCCCGGTGCGGAGCCCGCCGGGGTGAAGTCCGCGCGCCGCGCGATCGACCTGATCGAGACCTTCGCCGCGAACGACGTCTGGCTGTCGCTGTCGGACCTGCACGCGCGCACCGGCTTCCCGCGCTCCAGCCTGCACGGCCTGCTGCGCACGCTGCTGGAGGCGGGCTGGCTGGAGGCGGACGCGAACAGCGCGCGGTACCGCCTCGGCGTCCGCGCGCTGATCTGCGGCACCGCCTACCTCGACCGCGACGCGATCGTCCCGTTCGCCACCGAGGCGCTGGAGCGCATCCGCGAGAAGACCGGGTTCACCGCGCACTTCGCCCGCCGCAACGCGACCGAGGTCGTCTACCTGGAGACGCGCGAGTCGCAGCATTCGACGCACCTGGTCTCGCGGGTCGGGCGCACGCTGCCCACCCACGCCACGGCGCTGGGCAAGGCCCTGCTGGCCGAGCTGACCCACGAGGAGATCGAAGCGCTGATGCCGGCCGAGCTGCCGGCGCTCACCCCGCACACGATCACCGGCATGGAGGCGCTGCACGCCGATCTCGCCCGCACCCGTGAGCGCGGGTATGCGGCCGAGGTCGAAGAAGGCACCCTCGGCGTCCGCTGCGTGGCTGCGGTGATCCCCTACCGCATCCCCGGCACCGACGCGATGAGCTGCTCGATGCCGATCGGCCAGGCCGGCGACGCGGACGCCCAGCGCGTGGGCGAGCTGCTGGCCGAGACCACCGCCGAGCTCGGGCAGCAGTTGCGCCGGGCCGGCGTCCGCTGACCGCCGCGCGCGAAGGCGTTCCCCGTTCCCCTGGTGTGAAAGGACTTCCCGATGGCAGACCAGCGCGTGCTGATCACCGGATCGGCCGGCATCGTCGGCCGCCTGATGCGGCCACGGCTGCGCCGCCCCGGCCGGGTGCTGCGGCTGCTCGACCTAGCGCCGCAGCCGGCGGCCGAAGACGGCGAAGCCGTCGAGATCGTGACCGGCTCGGTCACCGACCCGGACGTGATGACCGGGGCCTGCACAGGCGCGGACGCTCTGATCCACCTCGGCGGGCACAGCCGGGAGAACTCGTGGGCAGCCACCCTGGAGGTCAACGTCGACGGCACCCACACCGTGCTGGAGGCCGCGCGGCAGGCCGGGGTCCGGCGGGTCGTGCTGGCGTCGAGCAACCACGCGGTGGGCTTCCGCCGCACCGCCGACGCGGGCGAGGACGGCCTGCCCGCCGATTCCAGCCCCCGCCCGGACACCTACTACGGCGTGAGCAAGGCGGTGATCGAGTCGCTCGGCAGCCTGTACCACTCCCGGTTCGGGATGGACGTGATCGTGGTCCGCATCGGCTCCTGCTTCGAGACGCCGCTGCAGCTCGGCCCGCGCGGGCTGGCCACCTGGCTCTCCCCGGACGACGGCGCGCGGCTGTTCGAAGCCTGCCTGAGCGCGCCTTCGCCCGGCTACCGGCTGATCTGGGGTGTGTCGGACAACACCCGGCGGATCTATTCGCTCGCCGAAGCCGAGGCGCTGGGCTACAAATCCTTCGACAACGCCGAGGCGTACGCCGGCCAGCTCGCGGACCGGCCCGGCCCGGCCGGTGCGGCCGCGGAGTTCGTCGGCGGACCGTTCTGCACCTCGCCCCTGGGTGTGTACAACCCGCTCTGACCCCGGGCCCGGCCCCCTACACTGGACCGCACACCGACCGGGCCGGCCGGCCCCGGGCCGAGCGCCGACCTCGGCGGGCGCCCGCCATCCGCGGGGAAGGACCACCGATGTTCAGCTACACCGCCAATCCGGCCCGGGTCGTCTTCGGCGGTGGCGCCCTGGCCACCCTGCCCGAGGAGGTGCGCCGCCTCGGGCTGAACCGGATCCTGCTGGTGGCCTCCCCGGCACGGGCGGAGCCGGTCGCTGAGGTGCTCGGCCCGCTGCTGGCCGCCCGGTTCCACGACGCCGCGACGCACACTCCGGTCGAGGTCACCCGGCGAGCGCTCGAGCTCGCCGCCGAGCACGAGGCCGACGGCGTGGTCGCCCTCGGCGGCGGCTCCGCGACGGGGCTGGCGAAGGCGATCGCGCTGCGCACGGGCCTGCCGCAGCTCATCGTGCCGACCACCTACTCCGGCTCCGAGATGACATCGGTGCTGGGTGAGACCGCCGACGGGCGCAAGACCACGCGGTCCTCGCCGAAGGTCCGGCCCGAAGTCGTGCTCTACGACGTCGACCTCACCCTCGGCCTGCCGGTCGGGCTCTCGGTGACCAGCGGGGTCAACGCCCTGGCCCACGCGGTCGAAGCGCTCTACTCGCCGCAGGCCAACCCGATCGTCGACGGATTCGCGCTGGAGGCGATCCGGCTGCTGGCCGCCGCGCTGCCGCGGATCGCCGCCGATCCCTCCGATGTGGACGCCCGCACGGACGCCCTGCGCGCGGCCTGGCTGGCCGGCTCCTGCCTCGGCTCGGTCGGGATGTCGCTGCACCACAAGCTGTGCCACACCCTCGGCGGGAGCTTCGGCCTGCCCCACGCGGAAACGCACACCGTCGTGCTGCCGCAGGCCATGGCGTACAACGCTTCCGCGGCGCCGGAGGCCATGCGGCGGATCGCCCGGGCGCTGGGCGCGCCGGACGCGGCCACCGGGGTGCACGACCTCGTCGCGGGCCTGCCCGCGCCGCGCTCACTGGCCGAGCTGGGCCTGGCCGAAGGCGACCTGGCCGAGGCCGCGGAGCTGGCCACCGCCGCGCCTTACGCCAACCCGCGGGAGGTCACCCGTGAAGGCATCGAGGCCCTGCTGCGCCGGGCCTGGGCCGGAGACCGCCCCGCCGCCTCGCCCGGCAGCCGGCCGGACGTGCGGGAGCTGACCGGCCAGGTGGTGGGGAGCTTCGCCGCCACCCCGGACCCCCGGCTGCGCGGACTGCTCTCGGACCTGGTCCGCACACTGCACTCCTACGTGCTGCGCAACGACCTCACGCAGGACGAGTGGGAGCACGCGATCGGGTTCCTCACCCGCACCGGGCAGATCTCCGGCGACCGCCGCCAGGAGTTCATCCTGCTCTCGGACACCCTCGGGGTGTCCAGCGTGGTCGACGTGCTCACCCACTCCCGCACCCCGGACACCACCCCGTCCGCCGTGCTCGGGCCGTTCTACGTGCCCGGCCCGCCGGAGACCGAGCAGGGCGCCGACCTGGCCGAGGGGCTTCCCGGCACTCCACTGTGGACCGATGTGCGGGTGACCGACCTCGAGGACGCCCCGGTGGCCGGCGCGGTGGTGGACGTCTGGCAGTCCGATGAGGACGGTTTCTACGACGTCCAGCGGCCCGAGGCCGGCGGCCCGGTGCTGCGCGCCCGCTTCCGCACCGACGAGGAGGGCCGGCTGCGGTTCTGGACCATCGTGCCCTCGGCCTACCCGATCCCGGCCGACGGGCCGGTGGGCCGGATGCTCGACGCCGTGGGCCGGCACCCCTACCGGGCGCCGCACGTGCACTTCATGATCGCCCACCCGGGCTTCCGGACGCTGGTCACGCAACTGTTCGTGCGGGGCGGCGACTACCTCGGCTCGGACACGGTGTTCGGCGTCAAGGACGGCCTGATCGTCGACTTCGCCGAACAGCGGGGCCCCGCGCCCGACGGCCGCGATCCCGGCGGCCGCTGGCGCCGGCTCGACTTCACCTTCCGCATTTCCCCTACCCGCTGAACCCCCCGGGAGCCGCCACGGCGCCCTTCGGCACCGACGTCCCCCGCGACCGGTAGCGGACCGGCACAGCCCCCGACCGCGAACCCGGCGACGCCGGCCGGACCGGCCCTCACCCGGCAGGGCTCCGGGCCGATCAGGGCAGCGGCGGCAGCGCCGGAGTGTCCAGCCAGGTGGTGAAGAACCCGGACAACGACCGTCCGGCGTGCGCTTCGGCCAGGGCCACGAACGCCTCCGTCGTCACCGTGCCGTGCGCGTTGTCCTGTGCCCAAGCCTTGACCAGCGCGAAGAACGCCGGGTCACCGATCTCCGCGCGCAGGGCGTGCAAAGTCAGCCCACCGCGCTTGTACACCCGCTCGTCGAACAGGCGCACCGCACCGGGGTCGCTGATCCGCACGTCGGCCGGTATGGCCCGCAGGCGGTGGTGCCAGGTGCGGGCGAGCGCGCGGGCCGGCTCGCCGCCGGACTCCTCCGACCACAGCCATTCGGCGTAGGTCGCGAAGCCCTCGTTGAGCCAGATGTGGCGCCAGTCGGCCACGGTCAGGCTGTTGCCGAACCACTGGTGGGCCAGTTCGTGCACCACCAGCCGCTCGTGCGTGCGCCGTCCGTCGACGTGGTTGGCGCCGAAGATGGCCATGCCCTGGGCCTCGATCGGGTCGTCCAGGGCGTCGTCGGTGACCACGACCACGTACTCGCCGAACGGGTAGGGCCCGAACAGCCGCTGCAGCAGCTCCATCATCCGGTCCTGGCGGCCGAAGTCGCGGGCGAACTGCCAGCGCAGCCGGGGCGGCACGGCGGCGCGCTGCGGCACCACCGGCACCGGCGGCTGGTGGCGGCCGAGGCCGAGGAACGCCCGGACCGGCGAGCGCGCGAGCCAGCCGGTGTCCGGGCCCGAAACCAGCTCGACCTCGTCGTACCGGCCGACCTGCACGCTCATCAGGTACGTGGAAGTCGGCTCCTTGCGCTCGAACACCCATTTCGTGGTGCTCGCCGCGTTCTGCCGCGAAACCAGCTCACCGGTCACCACGACCAGGTGAGACGAAGACGTGCTCACCGCGACGCGGTAGGAAGCCTTGTCCGACGGGTGGTCGTTGCACGGGAACCACGACGGCGCCCCCACCGGCTGGCTGGCCACCAGCGCGCCGTCGGTCAGCTCGTCCCAGCCGATGTCGCCCCAGCGGGTGGCCACCGGCACCGGGTTGCCCGCGTAGCGCACCTCGACCTGGAACTCCGTGTCGAGCGGCACCGGCTTCACCGGGCGGATCTGGAGCTTCAGCCCACGCCGGGCGAACTTGGCCGGTTTGCCGTCCACCCGCACCCGGGAAACGCGAAATCCGCCGAAGTCCAGCGAGAGCCGCGAGAGCGCCTGGGTGGCGACGCAGGTCAGCACCGCGGTGCCGCTCAGCCGGTTGGGCCCGACGCGGTAGTCCAGGTCCAGGTCGTAGTGCCGGACCCGGTACCCGCCGTTGCCGTGGGACGGGAGGTAGGAGTCGCCGGAGGTCTCGGCGCCGGGAGCGGGGGTGGCTGGCTTCGAACTCACCCGCGCGTTACCCCGCTCTCCCGGACGTGCTCGTCCGGCTTCAGCATCGCTTCGATCCGGCCCGGCCGCAATGGTCGGACCGTCACCGTCGCCAGGCCGAGATCGGGTTGCCGAGCCAGCGGCCGTCGGCCGGCACCGCGTCGCCGCGGGTGACCAGCGAACCCGGGCCGACCGTGGTGCGCGCGCCGATGCTCGCGCCCGGCAGCACGATCCCGTGCGGGCCGAGGGTGGCGCCCTCGTCCAGGGTCACCGGCGACATGCTCATGATCCGGTCGTGGAACAGGTGCGTCTGCACCACGCAGCCGCGGTTGATCGTCGCGCCGTCGCCGAGGCGGACCAGGTCCGATTCCGGCAGCCAGTACGTCTCCAGCCACACCCCGCGGCCGATCTTCACGCCCATCGTGCGCAGCCACGCGGGCAGCAGCGGGGTGCCGCCGACCGAGCCGATCAGCCACGGCACCGCGAGGGCCTCGACGAAGGTGTCGGCCAGCTCGTTGCGCCAGACGAACGAGCTCCACAACGGGTGCTCGATCGCCCGGAACTTCCCGACCAGCAGCCACTTGGCCAGCGTCGCGGTGAGCGCGGCGGCGATCCCGGCCACCAGCAGCACCGGGCCCGCGAGCAGCGCGGCCACGGCGAAGCCCAGCGTCGAAGCCAGCGCCAGCAGCCCGGCGGCGACCCCCACGCTCAGCGCGACCGCGCACATCACCGGCAGGATCCGGCACAGCTCCACGAACGCGCGCGCCGCCTTGAGGTGCAGGGCCGGGGTGTAGGTGCGGCTCGTGTCGGCGTCCCCGACCGCGCGGCGGACGGGCAGCGGCGGCATACCGAGGTAGGACGAGCCCTTCTTCGCCTTCAGCGGGGTCGAGGACAGCACTCCCACCAGTCCGCGCTTGGGCACCGAACGGCCCGGCGCGGTCATCCCGGAGTTGCCCAGGAAGGCCTGCTTGCCGATCCGCGCCGGGGCCACGTGCAGCCAGCCGTGGCCCAGCTCGTAGGTCGCGACCATGGTGTCGTCGGCCAGGAAGGCGCCGCTGTCCACCTGGGTCATCTTCGGCAGCGCGAGCACGGTGGACGCCTCGACGTTGCGGCCCACCTTCGCACCGAGCAGCCGCAGCCAGACCGGGGTGAACAGGCTGGCGTACAACGGGAACAGCCCCTCGCGGGCCATGCCCATCAGCCGCTCGGTGGCCCAGACCCGCCAGGCCACCCGCCCGTGCACCGGGTGGTAGCCCTCGACCAGGCCGACGCCGAGCGCGCGGACCCCGGCCAGCACCAGCAGCGCGTACGCGAGGAAGTAGGCGATCGTGGCGAGCGGCACGAACAGCAGCGCCCGCGTCAGCGCCGCACCCGGCGTGGCCGTGCCCGCGATGGCGTAGCCGAGCACCGCGACCCCGGCCAGCCCGGCGATGCCCGGCAGCACACCGAGCACGAACGAGGTGGCCCCGTACACGGCCGACCAGAACCGGGAGCGCGGCGGGCGGCTCGACGGCCACTTCAGCGCGTCCTTGGCGTCCTTCGAGACCCGCGCCGCGGGCGAACCCGCCCAGCGCTGGCCCGCGGGCACGGCCCCGCGGACGGTCGAACCGGCGGCGATCTCCGCGCCCTTGCCCACCCGGGCGCCCGGGAACAGCGTGCTGCGCGCGCCGATCCGCGCCTCCGCGCCGATCCGGATCTTGCCGATGTGCACCAGGTCGCCGTCGACCCAGTGGCCGGTCAGGTCGACCTCGGGCTCGATCGCGGCGCCGCGGCCCAGCTTGAGGAAGCCGGTGACCGGCGGCGGCGAGTGCAGGTCGACCTCGCGCGAGATGCGCGCGCCCAGCGCTTTGGCGTAGGTGGTCATCCACGAGGCGCCGGCCACGCTGTCCGCCCCGCTGAACTCGGCCAGCTTCTCGGCCGTCCACAGTCGCAAGTGGACACTGCCACCGCGCGGGTAGCTGCCCGGGCGCACGCCCGAGAGCAGCACCCTGGCCCCGCCCGCGGCGATCGCGATGCGCCCGGCCGGGCTGAACAGCACCAGCCAGGCCAGCCCGAGCCAGGCCCAGTTCAGCGTCGGCGCCCAGCCGAAGCCCAGCAGCGCCAGCCCGTTCGACGCCGCGGCGGCCAAGGTGGCCCAGCGCAGGCCGGCCAGCCCCAGCAGCGGGACCATCAGCAGCGTCTGGATCACCCCGGCCCGGCGCGGGACCGGGGCGATCTCGCGCCGCTCGGTCTCCGGTCCGCTCAGCGCGTCGAGGTGGGTGGCCAGCGCGCCGAGCTTCGGGTGCCGGTAGATGTCGTTGACCGACACCTCGGGGTGGCGGGTGCGGATGCGCGAGATGAGCTGCGCGGCGGTCAGGCTGCCGCCGCCGTGGGTGAAGAAGTCGGCCTTGGGACCGGTCACGGTGACCCCGAGGATCTCGGCCCAGCCCTCGGCCAGCCAGGCCTCGGTGGCCGACAGACCGGCCGCACCGGCGTCCACAGTGGACAGCGGCCAGGGCAGCGCGGCCCGGTCCACCTTGCCCGAGGTGCGGGTCGGCAGCTCGCCGACCACGGCCAGCAGCGGGACCAGCGCGGCGGGCAGCTGCCCGCGCAGCCGGGTCGCGGCCTCGTCGAGGTCCAGCCCGGAGCCGGCGGCCGGAACCACGTAGCCGACCAGGACCTGGTTGCCCGCCTTGGTCCGGCGGATCGCCGCGGCCGCGCCCTGCACGCCGGCCAGCGACTGCAACGCGGAGTCGACCTCGCCCAGCTCGATCCGGCGGCCGCCGAGCTTGACCTGCTCGTCGAGCCGGCCCAGGAACAGCAGCCCCTCGGACTCGGCGCGGACCAGGTCACCGCTGCGGTAAGCCCGCTCCCAGCCCAGGGACGGCAGCGGCGCGAACTTCTCCGCGTCCTTGGCCGCGTCGAGGTAGCGGGCCAGCCCGGCCCCGCCGATGACCAGCTCGCCGGTCTCGCCCATGGCGACCGGCCGGCCCTGCTCGTCGACCACGGCCAGCTGCCAGCCGGCCAGCGGCAGGCCGATGCGCACCGGGCCCTCACCGGTCAGCTGAGCGGCGCAGGCGACCACGGTGGCCTCGGTCGGGCCGTAGGTGTTCCACACCTCGCGGCCCTCGACGGCCACGCGCTCGGCCAGCTCCGGCGGGCAGGCCTCACCGCCGAAGATGAGCAGGCGGACGTCTTCCAGCGCGTCGACCGGCCACAGCGCGGCCAGCGTCGGCACGGTGGACACCACGGTGATGCCCTGCGCCACCAGCCAGGGGCCGAGGTCCACGCCGGTGCGCACGAGCGCGCGCGGGGCGGGCACCAGGCAGGCGCCGTGGCACCAGGCCAGCCACATCTCTTCGCAGGAGGCGTCGAACGCGACGCTCAGGCCCGCGAGCACGCGGTCGCCGGGGCCGATCGGCTCGTCGGCGAGGAACAGCCGGGCCTCGGCGTCGACGAAGGCCGCGGCCGAGGCGTGCGTGACCGCGACCCCCTTGGGTTTTCCGGTGGAGCCGGAGGTGAAGATGATCCAGGCGTCGTCGGCCGGTCCGGGGCGGCCTTCGCGGCCACCGGGGGTGCCGGGCACGGTGATGAGGCCATCGGTCGCGACCGCGGCGACCCCCGCTTCGCCGAAGACCAGCTCGGCGCGCTCCTCGGGGTCGTCCGCGTCGACCGGCACGTAGGCCGCGCCGACGGTCAGGGTGGCCAGGATCGCGACGTACAGCTCGGCGGTGCCCGAGGAGATGCGGATGCCCACCCGGTCACCCCGGCCGACTCCGTGCCCGCGCAGGCGGGCGGCGTAGGTGTCGATCTCTTCGAGCAGCCGGCGGTAGCTCAGGGGGCCGGTGGGGTCTTCGACGGCGGGAGCGTTGGGGTGCTCCGCGGCCGTGGCGGCCAGCACGTCGAGCAGGGTGCGCTCGGCGGCGGCGGGCCCGGAGCGGAACACCGCGGGCGGGGCGGCGGAAACGAGGGGCAGGTCCGCGACCGCGGCGAGGGCACGACCGGCAGTCTGGGTCTCGTCGGTCAGAGTCACAGCGGGCCCTCGACCGGACGGGCGGATACCTGTTTCGAACGGCAGACGTGCGGCATCGAACCTGGGGCGCGCAAGCCCATCACTCACCTTCCGCGAGCTTCATTCGGGCTGGCTCTCCTGAACGAGGCGCCCGGGCAGGAGGTCCACACTACGTCAAAATCAAGCCCGGGTAGCGGTGGGGTCACGGACGAGTGTCGGACGTCACCACCGCGCTGACCAGGCAAAGGCGGTCCGCCGGGGGGCTCGGGCCCCGGCGGGCCACCCCGGCTCAGCGGGTCTTGCCGGCCTTGCCGCTCGCCCGGCCACCGGCTTTGCCGCCCGCCTTCGGGCGGGCCTTCTTCTCCCGCACGCGCACGTTCACCCGGACGGGGCTGCCTTCGAAGCCGAACCGCTCCCGGAACTTGCGCTCGATGAACCGGCGGTAGCCGGCCTCGAGGAAGCCCGTGGTGAACAGCACCAGCGTCGGCGGCCGGATGCCGGCCTGCGTGGCGAACAGCACCTTCGGCTGCTTTCCGCTGCGCACCGGCGGCGGGGTGGCGGCGATCAGGTCGGCCAGCCAGCCGTTCAGCTGGCCGGTGGGCACCCGCTGGTCCCACGACTTGAGCGAGGTCCGCAGCGCCGGCGCGAGCTTGCGCACCGAGCGGCCGGTCAGCGCGGAGATGTTCACCTTCTCCGCCCACGGCACCCGGACCAGCCCGCGGTCGAGCTCGCGCACCATGGCGTGGCGGCGGTCCTCGTCGACCAGGTCCCACTTGTTGAACGCCAGCACGCAGGCGCGGCCGGCCTCGACCACCATGGTGAGCACCCGCAGGTCCTGTTCGGACAGTGGCTCGGCCGCGTCGAGCATGACCACCGCGACCTCGGCCGCGTCGATGGCCGTCTTGGTCCGCAGCGAGGCGTAGTACTCGGCGCCGTTGGCCGAGTTGACCCGCTTGCGCAGGCCGGCCGTGTCCACGAACCGCCAGACCTCGCCGTCCAGCTCGACCAGCGAGTCGACCGGGTCGACGGTGGTGCCGGCGACCGAGTCGACCACCGAGCGCTGCTCGCCGGAGAGCTTGTTGAGCAGACTGGACTTGCCGACGTTGGGCTTGCCCACCAGCGCCACGCGCCGGGGCCCGGCCACCGCCCGCTCCCCCTCGCGCGGAGCCGAGGGCAGGGCCTTCACGATCGCGTCGAGCAGGTCGCCCGAGCTGCGCCCGTGCAGCGCGCTGACCGGGTGCGGCTCGCCGAGGCCGAGCGACCACAGCGACGCGGTGTCGGACAGCAGCCGGTCGTCGTCGACCTTGTTCGCGGCCAGCAGCACCGGCTTCTTCGAGCGCCGCAGCACCCGGGAGACGGCCTCGTCGGTGGTCGTGGCGCCGACCGAGGCGTCGATCACCAGCAGCACCGCGTCGGCGGCGGCCATCGCCAGCTCGGCCTGCGCGGCCACGGCGGCCTGCAGACCGGTGGCGTCGGGCTCCCAGCCGCCGGTGTCGAGCAGGGTGAAGCGGCGCCCGCCCCAGAACGCGTCGTAGGCGACGCGGTCGCGGGTCACCCCCGGCACGTCCTGCACCACGGCCTCACGCCGGCCGAGGATCCGGTTGACCAGGGTGGACTTGCCCACGTTGGGGCGGCCCACCACGGCCAGCACCGGCTGGGCGAGGTTCGCCTCGTCGGCCGCCTCGTCCGCCTCGATCTGCGCGTCGAGCGCGGCGAACTCGGTCTCGTCGGACCAGGTTCCGTCGACCTCGCCGAGACCGTCGAGTTCCGCTTCCGCCGAGGCGGCATCAAACCCCGCCGACGTCTTTCCTCCCGCGGAGGCGGCATCAAACCCCGTCGACGTCTTTCCTCCCGCGGAGGCGGCATCAAACTCTGTCATCGTTTCCCACTTCACCTACGGCGTGCCGATTCGGTTCTCGGCCCGCCAATCGTCCAAAGTCTTCACCAGGGCCGCGAGCGCCGCGCGGAGCGCTTCGGTGCCCTGGTCGAGCCCCGTGCGGCCGGGCCCCACCGGCGGGGTGAACGGCTCCCCCACGAGGATGTCCACGCGCGGGCGCCAGCGCCGCCGGCCGTCCGCGGGCTTCAGCGTCCCGCGGGTGGCGACCGGCAGCACGGTCGCACCTCCCGAGCGCACCAGCCACGCGGCGCCGCGCTCGGCCTCGCCCACATCGCCGGAGCCGCGGGTGCCCTCCGGGAAGATCCCGACGACCCCGCCCGCCTTCAGCACCCCGACCGCGGCCATCAGCGGCTGCCGGTCGATCGCGCCGCGCTTGACCGGGATCTGGCCGATCGCCCGCAGGAACCGCCCGGCGGCGCCCCGGAACAGCTCGGCCTTGACCAGGAACGCCGAGCGCCGCGGCAGCATTCCGAAGATCAGCTGCGGCTCGATCATCGAACTGTGGTTGGCCACCACCACCACCGGACCGGTGGCGGGCATCCGCTCCCGGCCGTGCACGCGGACCCGGAACGCCGACCGCAGATGGTACCGGGCGAAGATCCGGCCCGCGTCGTGCAGGAGGCCGATCGCGCCCTCGGGGAGGGCGCCTCCGGTCACCGCGCGACCTCGGCGGGACCGGACCCGGCGCCCGTCTCGGCGTCGCAGCCCTCCAGCAGCCCGCGGCGGCAGGCGAGCTCGGACAGCGCCACGATCACCTGGTCGATGCTCAGCTCGGAGGTGTCGACCGGCACCGCGTCCTCGGCCGCGCGCAGCGGCGAGGCCGCGCGCGTCGAGTCGAGGTGGTCGCGGCGCTCCACGGACTCGCGCGCGGCCTCGACCGAGGACGGGCGGCCGGCGGCGCTGTCCTGGCCGCTGCGGCGCGCGGCGCGGACGTCGGCGGAAGCGGTCAGGTAGACCTTCAGCGGCGACTCGGGGGCGACGACCGTGCCGATGTCGCGGCCCTCCACCACGATGCCGCCGGTCTCGGCCAGCACGTCGGCGATGATCCGGCGCTGGCGCGACACGAGCAGCTCCCGCACCTGCGGTACCGCCGAGACCGCGGACACCGCCCGCGTGACCTCGGGCCCGCGGATGTCGGCGGCGACGTCTTCGCCGGCCAGCCGCAGCTCGGGCTGGTCCGGGCTGGTGCCGATGGTGAACTCGGTGCCGTGCGCGCGGTGGCCGACGGCGGCGGAATCGGCCGGGTCCTCCCCGGCGCGCAGGACCGCGAGCGTCACGATGCGGTACATCGCGCCGGTGTCGAGGTAGCCCGCGCCGAGCCGGGCGGCGAGCTTGCGCGCGACCGTGGTCTTACCGGTTCCCGACGGGCCGTCCAGCGCCACCACTCCACGTAGGGCTCCCGTCACCGATGCTCTCCTCGCGTCCGTCGTACTCTGCTCGATCGACGCTCATTCTGCCCGCCGCCCGTCCCGGCCGGTCGGGCGGCTCTCCCGCGCCGCTACCCGCCGAAGCGGGCCACCAGCAGGGCCAGCCGTTCGGCGCGGTGCCCGGGGCTCAGCCGGGCGCCGCGGTCGAGGGTGACCAGCCCGTGCAGCGCGGCCCAGAACGTCTCGGTCAACGTCGCCGGGTCCTGACCGTCCGCGACCGGCTCGATGACCGCCAGCAGGGCGGCGAACGCCGTGCGCAGCGCCGGGGGCGAGTCTTCGGTGCCGAAGGGCAGTGAGGACGCGAGCGTGAACATCGCGTCGTAGAGAGCGGGCTTCTCGTCGGCGAAACGGACGTACGCCTCGGCGACCCCGCGTACGCCGCTGTCACCGGCTTGGCCCACGCACTCGGCGAACTCGACGCAACCCTCTTGCACCGCGGCCGCCATGATCGCGTCCTTGCCCGCGAAATGGCTGTACAGCACCGGCTGGCTGTACTCGATCAGGGCTGCGAGCCGCCGGGTCGTGACCGCGGCCCAGCCCTCCGCCTCGGCCAGTTCCCGCGCGGCGGTGACGATCCGCTGTTCCCGTTCCGCCCGGTCGCGCTCCCGGCGCAATCGCTGGTTCACGCCCCGGACTCTAGCACCGCTAGACAAAATAGCGGCGCTAAGTTAGCGTCGGCAGCGTTTCTAGCAACGCTAGATTTCCTGCTCGATCTTCTTCCGGAGGATTTTCATGCTGCTCGTCGGTTACCTCCTCGCCGGTCTGGCCGGCACCGGGATCATCTACGTCGGCCTCGGTTACCTGTTCGCGCCGGAGAAGTCGGCGAAGACCTTCGGCCTGCCGGCGATCCCCACCGGCACCCCGGCGTTCTTCCAGCTCAAGGGCGTCCGGGACATCGGGTCCGGTCTCGTGGTGGGCGCGGCCGTGCTCTCCGGCGGGCCGTCCGTGGTCGGCTGGGTGCTGCTCGCCGAGGCGTTCATCCCGTTCGGCGACCTGCTGGTCGTCCTGCGCCACCGGGGCAGCCGCGCGATGGCGTTCGGCGTGCACGGGCTCACCGGCGCGGTGCTGGTGGTGGCCACCCTGCTGCTGGTGCTCGGCTGAGCCAGGCGAATCGGACAATGGGTTACCGTGGCCGGGTGAACGTCGAAGTCACCCCCCTGCCCGGAATCGGGGTCCGCAAGGACTTCGCCACCCGCAACGGCCGCCGGATCGGCGTCGTGACCCAGCGGGACGGCCAGATCGAGCTGATCGTGTCGAAGTCCGACGACCCGGACGCCTGCCTGGCCTCACTGCCGCTGACCGCCGACGAGGCGGGCGCGCTGGCCAACCTGCTGGGCGCGCCGCAGCTGGTCGCGCAGCTCAACGAGGAGCACCGCGAGCTGCCCGGGATCAACACCAGGCAGCTGCCGATCACCTCGGCCGGCCCGTTCGACGGCCGGACCCTGGGCGACACGGCGATGCGCACGCGCACCAGCGTGTCGGTGGTCGCGGTGATGCGGGCGGGGCAGGTGCACCCGTCGCCGACGCCGGACTTCACCTTCACCGCGGGCGACCTGCTGGTCGCGGTCGGGACTTCCGAGGGGCTGGAAGCCGCCGCCAAGATCCTCAAGCACGGCTGATGGACCACACCGCCCTGTCCCTGATCGAACTCGGAGCGGTCTTCTTCGGCCTCGGCGCGCTCGGCCGGCTCGCCGGGCGGATCGGCCTCTCCCCCATCCCGCTCTACCTGATCGGCGGCCTGTGCTTCGGCTCGGGCGGGCTGATCCCGCTCACCGACATCGGCGACTTCACCCACCTGGCCAGCGAGATCGGCGTGGTGCTGCTGCTCCTGCTGCTGGGGCTGGAGTACTCGGCGGCCGAGCTGTTCACCGGGCTGCGCAGCTCGTGGACGGCCGGGCTGCTGGACATCGTGCTCAACGCCGCCCCCGGCGCGGCGGTCGCCCTGCTGCTGGGCTGGGGCCCGATCGGCGCGATCGTGATGGGCGGGGTCACCTACATCTCCTCGTCCGGGATCATCGCGAAGGTGCTGGGCGACCTCGGCCGGCTCGGCAACCGCGAGACGCCGGTGGTGCTGTCCATCCTGGTCTTCGAGGACCTGGTGATGGCGCTCTACCTGCCGATCCTCACCGCGATCCTGGGCGGGGTGAGCTTCCTCGGCGGGCTCGAGGCGGTCGGCATCTCGCTGCTGGTGATCACCGTGGTGCTGGTGATCGCGCTGAAGTTCGGCCGGTACGTCTCGGCGCTGGTGGACAGCGAAGACCGCGAGGTGTTCCTGCTCAAGATCCTCGGCGCGGCCCTGCTCGTGGCCGGCCTCGCCTCGGCCATGCAGGTCTCGGCCGCGGTCGGCGCGTTCCTGCTGGGCATCGCCGTCTCCGGCTCGACCGCGCACAACGCGACCCGGCTGCTGGAACCGCTGCGGGACCTGTTCGCCGCGGTGTTCTTCGTGGTGTTCGGCCTGAACACCAACCCGGCCTCCATCCCGCCGGTGCTCGGCTGGGCCGTGGTGCTCGCCGTGGTCACGACACTGACCAAGGTCGCCACCGGCTGGTGGGCCGCGCGCAGGCAGGGCATCGGGAAGCTCGGCCGGTCCCGGGCCGGGGCCGCGCTGGTAGCCCGGGGCGAGTTCTCCATCGTCATCGCCGGACTGGCCGTGACCGCGGGCGCGGTCGACGGCGAGCTGGCCGCACTGGCCACCGCGTACGTGCTGCTGATGGCGATCCTCGGCCCGACCGCGGCCCGGGTGGTGGAGCCGGTGGCCAAGGCGTTGCAGCGCAAGAAGAAACCCGCCGCCGAGACCGCCCCGGCGGCGTCGGGCTGACGCGCCCGGGAGACCGCGGCCGACCCGCCGCGGTCTCCCGGGACGGCCGGCCTAACGCAGGTCGAGCGGCGCGCGGCCGTCGACGTGGGCCAGCGGACCGGACGGCGCGTACGTCCTCGGCGCTGCGGGCACGGTGCCCACCAGCGGCACCTGCACGGACGTCTTGGCGAGGTCGAGCGTCAGCTTCGGCCCCTTCGACGGACCGGTGATCACGTCGGTGTCGGTGCCGCCGATGATCAGCGCCAGCGAGTGCCCCGGCGGGACCACGTGGTCGGTGCTGGCCAGCCGGAACGTCATCGTGTACGGCCGGCCCGGGGTGAGCGGCTGCTCCTGGCTGAGCGACTGGTAGTTCGCCAGGTCCGCCCAGCCGCGGCTGATCACGGTGTAGCCGACCTTCGTGGTGTCGGCGCTGGTCACCTTATAGCAGGCGTCGTCCCCGGGCGCGTTCTCACCCCAGCACGTCTCGCTGGTGCCGGTCTTGATGCCTTCGCCCGGCCCCGCGTAGTTGCGGATGGTGGCGGAGCCGTAGTCCACGAGCATCGCGGACAGACGGGCCGAGGACGTGCTCGGCGTGGCCGTGACCGTGATCGACGAGGTGCCCGAGACCTGCAGCGACGAGGACAGCGTGCCGGTGCTGTAGAGCACGCGGTTCGCCGACGTGGCCGCCGGGTTCGCCGCCCAGCCGTTCTCGGTGCCCCGGAGGTTGTCGGTGAACGAGGCCGTGCCCGAGGCCGCGGACGGGCTGAGCGTGCCCACCCCCGCCGTAGCGCCGGCGTGCGGTCGCAGCGTGGTCGCCGAGACCCCGGCCGCCGGGTACGAGGACTGGTCGGCCCACTGGTCCGGCTGGCGTTCGACGGTGGCCATCGGCTGCTTCTCGATGCCGTTGTCGATCCCCATCAGGTAGTGGTCGAACCACTGGTGCAGCGTGTCCACCCACTGGGCGCGCCGGTAGTCGAACGGGTCGACGTGCCCGGTCTGGGCCAGCCAGATCTTGCGCGGCACCCCGTTGGCCGCGAGCGCGTCCCACCACTGGCCGAAGTTGATGGTTTTGACGTTCAGGTCGTTCACGCCGTGCGAGAGGAAGACGCTGGCCTTCACGTTCTTCGCCTGCTTCACGTAATCGCGTTCGGCCCAGAGCGGGCCGTAGTCGCCGTTGGCGGTGGCGCCCTGCGCGAGCTTGCCGTTCTCGGCCGAGCAGTCCTGCCCGCCGTTGCGCGCTTCCACGGTCTCGGCGAGCCCGTCCGGGTCGAAGCCGAACGACGCGCCGTCGGAGCGGTAGTAGTCGTACCAGGAGCTGATCCCGGAGATCGGCACGATCGTCTTCAGCCCGTCGACGCCGGTGGCGGCCACGCCGTTGGCGATCGTGCCGTCGTAGGACTTGCCGATCATGCCGACGCTGCCGTTGGCCCAGCCGGGGGTGACCTGGCTGCCGCCGGACTTCGCGCTGTAACCGGTGGCGCGGCCGTTGAGCCAGTCGATCACCTTCTTCGCGGACTGGACGTCGGAGGTGCCGCCGACGTCCACGCAGCCGGTGGACCGGTTGGTGCCGGCCAGGTCCACGAGCACCACCGCGTAGCCGCGCGGCACGAAGTAGTTGTCGTAGAACAGCGGGAACCCGACCGGGCGGCCCTGCTGGTCGTAGGTCTTGAACTCGCTCTCGTTGCCGCGCCCGACCGACGAGTAGTACGGGCTCGCGTCCATGATCACGGGGATCTTGGTGCCCTGGGCGGCCGGCTCCTTCGGGCGCACGATGTCGGCGGCGACGCGGTCGGACCGGCCGTCGCCGTCCCCGTCGCGCCCGATGTCCACCCACACCGTCTCGCGGACGGCGCCGGCGAAGTCGTACACGGGGTCGGTGCCGGTGGCGGCCGAAGCGGCCTGGACCGGGACCACGAGCCCCGCGGCGACGACCACCGCGGCGCAGAACCCTCTGAGCACACGCATGAAACAGCCCTCCAAGCCATCTCGGATGCGCTCAAGCTAGGAGGGCGGGCGCCCGGGCGTTAGAGCGGAAAGTGGGGACCTTCCCCTCCGGCCGGCCGAACGGCCCGGCGCGGCCCGCGGCCCGGTCTCAGAGCTCGACCGTGCGGTAGAGCGAGCCGACCTCGCCGCGGGTCAGCCGCCGGATCGTGCCGGGCCGCTGGTTGCCGAGCTGCACGTCGCCGACCGCCGTGCGCACGAGCTTGCGCACCGGGTGCCCGGCCGAAGCCATCAGCCGCCGCACGATGTGCTTGCGGCCCTCGTGGATCACCAGCTCCACCATGGTCTTGCCGGAGTGCATGTCCTTGACCCGGAACTGGTCGACCTTGACCAGTCCGTCGGGCAGCTCCCAGCCGCTGCGCAGCTCCTTGCCCAGCCCGCGCGGCACCAGACCGTCGACCTCGACCAGGTAGGTCTTGAGCACCCGGTAGGACGGGTGCATCAGCCGGTGGCCGAGGTCACCGTCGTTGGTCAGCAGCAGCAGGCCCTCGGTGTTCTCGTCGAGCCGGCCCACGTGCACCACGCCGGGGGTCTCCTCCCAGCGCCCGCGCAGGTAGTCGCCGACGCACGGGCGGCCGCGGTCGTCCGACATCGTGGAGTGCACGCCCTTGGGCTTGTTGAAGGCCAGGTAGACCAGGTCCTCGCGGAGGTTCACCCGCGTGCCGTCCACGTGGATCACCGCCTCGACCGGGTCCACGCGGCGGCCCAGCTCGGTGACGACCTCGCCGTTCACCTCCACCCGGCCGGCCACGATCAGGTCCTCAGCCGCGCGCCGGGAGGCGATGCCGGCCTGGGACAGGACCTTCTGCAGCCGGACGCCGTCGGGGTGTTCCTCAGATGTCATCGATGGTGTCCACTTCGGGTAGCAGCGGAGCGATCGGGGGCAGGTCGTTCAGTGACGACAGCCCCAGTCGCTCCAGGAACAGCTCGGTCGTCACGTACAGCGTTCCGGTCGTCTCGGGATCGGTGCCCATCTCCTCGATGAGCCCGCGCGCGAGCAGCGTCCGGATCACGCCGTCCACGTTCACGCCCCGCACCGCGGCGACCCTGGCCCTGGTCACCGGCTGCCGGTACGCGATCACGGCGAGGCTCTCCAGCGCGGCCCTGGTCAGTTTCGACCGCTGGCCGTCCAGCAGGAGCTTCTCCACGAACGGGGCGTAGGTGTCCCTAGTGTAGAACCGCCACCCTTCGCCGACTCGCCGCAGGTCGATCCCGCTGGCCCGCTCGGTCAGCTTCCGCGCCATGGCCCGCAGCCCGGCGGTGACCCGCGCCACCGGCTCCCCGAAGGTACCGGCGAGCGACTCCTCGCTGATCGGCGAGTCGACCACCAGCAGGAGCGCTTCCAGCGCGGCTTCGAGGGCTTCGTCGGTGGTCAGGTCGGGGAGGTCGCTTTCGTCCGCGGCGGCGACCGCAGCGGACTCGGGATCCTCTGGGGGGAGGGGGTTTTCGGTCGTGGCGTCGGCCGGCCCGGTCGGCGCGTCGAGGTCGGGGGCCTCCCCGTCCGGTCCGGGCGGGGGATTCTCGGTGCTCACCCGTACTCCTCTTCCTCAGCCAGGGTGCGGTCCTGGTCCGCGGCGGCCGAGGCCTCCGCCATGGTGCCGCCGGTCCAGCGGACGTGCAGTTCGGCCAGGGCCTCGAGCTGGTCGAACTGCACCGAGGACTCCCGGTACAGCTCCAGCAGCGCGAGGAACCTCGCGACGATCTCGACCGTGTGCTCGCAGTCCCCGACCAGTTCCTTGAACGTCGCCTCACCGGCCTCCGCCAGCCGGATCCGCAGCAGGGCCGCGTGTTCGCGCACGGACACGCGGCCCATGTGCAGGTGGGCGAGCGACACCGTCGGCGGCGGCTTGGGCCGGAAGACGGCCACGGCGATCTCCGCGAACTTCTCCGGGGTCACGCCCAGCATCACCTCGGGCAGCAGGCCGAGGTACCGCTCCTCCAGCGCCACCGAGCGCGGGTAGCGCCGCAGCGCGCCCTGTTCCAGCTCGCCGAACAGCGCCGCCACCTGCTTGTACGCGCGATACTGCAGCACGCGCGCGAACAGCAGGTCCCGCGCTTCCAGCAGCGCCAGGTCGTCCTCGCTCTCCACCTCCGCCGCCGGCAGCAGCCGGGCGGCCTTGAGGTCGAGCAGGGTCGCGGCGATGACCAGGAACTCCGTGGTCTCGTCGAGGTTCCAGTCCGCCCCGAGCGCGCGGGTGTAGGCGATGAATTCGTCGGTGACGCGGTGCAGCGCCACCTCGGTCACGTCCAGCTGGTGCTGCGAGATCAGTTGCAGCAGCAGGTCGAACGGACCCTCGAAGTTGGCCAGGTGGACCTGGAACTTCGACGTGCTCAGTTCCTCGGCCGCACCGGGCGGCAGGGTCCCGCCGTGCACGGTCTCGTGCTGGATCGGCGCCTCCACCGCGGCTTCCAGCTCCGCGACGGCCTCCGAGAGCACCGGATCCCCGGGCCCGGCCGGTTCCGCGGAGCCGGCCGCCCCCACCGGGGCCACCGGCGCTTCCGGGACCGCCGTGTCCGGCTCCGGCTGCGGGGCCGATGCCGGTTCGTCCATCAGCCCTCGGTTTCGCCTTCGTCGTCCTCGCCCGCGCGCAATCGCCGGACCAGCACCGACTCCTCGCCGTGCTGGTCGAAGTCCGCGAGCAGCACGGCCACGGCCTCGCGCACCAGCCGGCCGCGGTCGACGATCAGGCTGTGCTTGGCCCGCAGGTTCAGCCGGGTCTGCTCCATCGCCAGCAGCTCTTCGCCCGAGACGTACACGGTGATCTTCGCGTCGTGCTTCGTGCGGCCCGAACCGCTGCGGGCGGCGCTGCGCGAGAGCTGGCCGGACGCCGGGGCCGGCTCGGTCGCCGGCTCCGGCGGCGCGGGCGGCCGGTCGAGCGCCGGGGTCGACGGGCTGGAGGTGAGACGGAAGAGCTCCGACGCTCCGGGCAGGGAAGCGCGCCTGCTCACCGAGCGATCACCTCGCGGGCCAGCGCGCGATACGCCGCCGCACCGGCGGACTTGGGTGCCCAGGTCGTGATCGGCTCACCCGCGACCGTCGTCTCGGGGAACCGCACCGTGCGGTTGATCACCGTGTCGAACACGGTGTCGCCGAATGCCTCCACCACGCGCGCCATGACCTCCTTCGAATGCAGGGTTCTCGGGTCGTACATGGTGGCGAGAATCCCGACTATGTCCAGTTTGGGGTTGAGCCGTTCCTGCACCTTCTCGATCGTGTCGATCAGGAGCGCAACGCCTCGCAGACTGAAGAACTCGCACTCCAGCGGGATGACCACACCGTCCGCGGCGGTCAGTGCGTTCACCGTCAGCAGGCCGAGCGAGGGCTGGCAGTCGACAAGAACATAGTCGTAGTCGTTCATCACCGGACGCAGCACCCGTAACAACGTGTGCTCGCGCCCTACCTCTGCGACCAGCTGGACCTCGGCCGCGGACAGGTCGATGTTGCTCGGCAGCAGGTCAACGCCGTCCACGCGGGTCTGGCGGAGCACGTCCTCGACCTTGACCGAGCGCTCCATGATGACGTTGTAGACGGTCTGGTCCAGTTCGTGCGGCTGGATGCCCAGACCGACCGACAGGGCGCCCTGCGGGTCGAAGTCCACCAGCAGCACCCGGCGGCCGTACTCGGCCAGGGCCGCGCCCAGGTTGATGGTGGAGGTGGTCTTGCCGACCCCGCCCTTCTGGTTGCACATGGCGAGCACCTTGGCCGGGCCGTGCCGCTCCAGCGGCTGCGGCTCGGGGATCTCCCGCAGCGGGCGGCCGGTGGGTCCGATCCCGCTCTCCTCGCGCTCCCGGGCCCGCGCCCGGGCCCGCTCCGCGCGGCTCAGCGGCCGGGACGGCTCGTCGCCGTCGTGCTCGGCCGGAGTCGCGATGGTCGCCTGGCTGAGGCTCGCCGCGGCCGACCCGGCGGACGCGGCCGGACGGGCCGGCTGGTTCGGCTGGTTCGGTGTCGACATGGCGGGAAAGCTCCTTGTTTCGGCAAAGTCCCCGGCAGCCTAAACGCGGAGTCGGAGCCCCGGCAAAGCGCCGCGCCGGGGCGGGAGCGCCAAGTCACCACAGCCGGTGACCGCGCGGGCCGGGGCCGAACCGGCCGGGATCGAGCAGCTCACGCGGCCGTTCAGCCCAGCGCACGGGGATGCGCGGTGGCGTAGACCTCGCGCAGGGTGTTGACCGTGACGAGGGTGTACACCTGCGTCGTGGTCACCGAGGCGTGGCCCAGGAGTTCCTGCACGACCCGGACGTCCGCGCCGCCTTCGAGCAGGTGCGTGGCGAACGAGTGGCGCAGGGTGTGCGGTGAGACGCCCGCGGTGATGCCCGCGCGCTCGGCGGTGTCCTTGAGCACCTGCCACGCGCTCTGCCGGGAGAGCCGGCTGCCGCGGGCGTTGAGGAAGATCGCGGACGTGCCGCGCCCGTGCGCCGCGAGCACCGGGCGGGCGCGCACGAGGTAGGTGTGCAGGGCTTCGAGGGCGGGGCGGCCGATCGGCACCAGCCGCTGCTTGCCGCCCTTGCCGTCGAGCAGCACGGTGCGGTCGCCGTCGTCCACGTCGTCCACGTCGAGCCCGACCGCCTCGGAGATCCGGGCCCCGGTCGAGTACAGCAGTTCCAGCAGCGCCCGGTCGCGCAGCGCGCGCTCGCCCTCGGGCGGCGGGGTCTCCAGCAGCTTGAGCACGTCGCTCACCGGCAGCGCCTTGGGCAGCCGCCGGGCCGGCGCGGGCGGGCGGACCTCCCGCGCCGGGTCGTGCTCGGTGAGGCCGTCGGTGTGGGCGAACTTGTGCAGCCCGCGCACGGCGACCAGGGCCCGCGCCGAGGAGGAAGCGGCGAGCGGCCGGTGCTCGGCGTCGCCTTCGCGCAGACCCGCGCCGAACGCCGTGACGTGCACGGAGGTGACCTCGGGGAACCGGGTGACGCCGGAGGCGGCCAGGTGCGCGGAGTACCGGCGCAGGTCACGGGCGTAGCTGTCCAGGGTGTTGCGGGCGGTCCCGCGCTCGACGACCAGGTGGTCGAGGTAGGCGGCGATCACCTCGTCCACCCCGGTCCTGCCCGCGCCCGTCACCCGGACACTCTAGGGCCGCACCCCCGTCCGGGGCCCCCGACGCGCGGCAGCCCCGGACGGGTGCGGATCAGCCTTCGGCGCGACGGCGGGCGAACCGGGTCGGCCGGTCCCGCCACGGCGCGTCGGCCGGGCGGGTCCGGGCGGCGCCGGTGACCACCGCGTGCGCGGCGAGCACGCCGGACACGGTCGCGCCGTTGACCAGTTCACCGGACAGCGCCATCGCCACGGCGTCGGCCAGCGGGAACTTCCGGATCACCAGGTCGGCCTCCTCCTCACCGAGCACCTCGCGATCCACATCGGACAGGTCGCGGGCCAGGAACACCCGCACCACCTCGTCGGTGAACCCGGGCGAGGCGGCGACGTCGACCAGGGTGGACCAGTCGGCCGCGGCCAGCCCGGCCTCTTCGACCAGCTCGCGCCGGGCGGCCTCGACCGGCTCCTCCCCCACGTGGTCGATCAGCCCGGCGGGCAGCTCCCACAGCCGGTGCCCGAGCGGGTGCCGGTACTGGTGGACCAGCGTGACCGCCCCGTCGGCGTCGAGCGCCAGGATCGCCACCGCGCCCAGGTGCTCCACCACCTCCCGGGTCGCGGTCCCGCCGCCCGGCATCACCACCTCGTCGACCCGCAGGCCGACCACCCGTCCGATGTGGACGACGCGGCTGCCGGCGACGGTGAACTCGTGCCGCCCCGGGCCGGTCACCGGGCCGCCACGGGGGCTTCGGCCAGCTCGACCGGCAGCCGTTCGGCGACCTTGCGGTCCACCACGGCCTTGACGAACGCGCCGAACAGCGGGTGCGGCCGGGTCGGGCGGCTCTTGAGCTCGGGGTGGGCCTGGGTGCCGACGAAGAACGGGTGCACGTCCGCGGGCAGCTCCACGAACTCCACCAGCCGGTCGTCGGGCGAGGTGCCGGAGAAGACCAGTCCCGCGTCGGCGAGCTGCTTGCGGTAGGCGTTGTTGACCTCGTAGCGGTGCCGGTGGCGCTCGGAGACCTCGGTGCTGCCGTAGGCCTTCGCGACCTGCGAGCCCGCCTTGAGCTTCGCCGGGTAGGCGCCGAGCCGCATGGTGCCGCCCATGTCGCGCTCGCCCGCGACCACGTCGCGCTGGTCGGCCATGGTGGAGATGACCGGGTGCCCGGTGTCCTCGTCGAACTCGGCCGAGTTGGCGTCGGTGATCCCGGCCAGGTGCCGGGCCGCCTCGATCACCATGCACTGCAGGCCCAGGCACAGGCCCAGCACCGGCAGCCCGCGGGTGCGGGCGTACTCGATCGCGCCGACCTTGCCCTCGATGCCGCGGATGCCGAACCCGCCCGGGATCAGCACACCGTCCACATCGGACAGCACCGAAGCCGCGCCGGACGCGGTCTGCGCGTCGTCGGAGGCCACCCAGACGATCTCGACCTTGGCGCGGTGGGCGAACCCGCCCGCGCGCAGCGCCTCGGTCACCGACAGGTAGGCGTCGGGCAGGTCGATGTACTTGCCGACCACCGCGATCCGCACGGTTTCGCTCGGGTTGTGCACCCGGTCGAGCAGGTCGCCCCACACCGTCCAGTCGACGTCGCGGAAGGGCAGGCCGAGGCGGCGCACCACGTAGGCGTCGAGCGCCTCGCGGTGCAGCACCTTCGGGATGTCGTAGATCGACGGCGCGTCCGGGCAGGCGATGACCGCCTCGGTGTCGACGTCGCACATCAGGCCGATCTTGCGCTTGAGGTCCTCGGGGATCTCCCGGTCGGCCCGGCAGACCAGCGCGTCGGGCTGGATGCCGATGTTGCGCAGCGCCGCCACCGAGTGCTGGGTCGGCTTGGTCTTGAGCTCGCCCGAGGGGGCGAGGTAGGGCACCAGCGACACGTGCAGGAAGAAGCAGTGGTCCCGCCCGACGTCGTGGCGCACCTGGCGGCAGGCCTCGAGGAACGGCAGCGACTCGATGTCGCCCACCGTGCCGCCGACCTCGGTGATCACCACGTCCGGGGCGTTGCCCGCCTCGTCCGGGACCGCGGCGGCGGTGATCCGCGCCTTGATCTCGTCGGTGATGTGCGGGATCACCTGCACGGTGTCGCCGAGGTACTCACCCCGCCGCTCCTTGGCGATCACCTCGGAGTAGACCTGGCCGGTGGTGACGTTGGCCTTGCCGTCGAGATCGCGGTCGAGGAAGCGCTCGTAGTGCCCGATGTCGAGGTCGGTCTCGGCCCCGTCGTCGGTGACGAACACCTCACCGTGCTGGAACGGGTTCATCGTCCCGGGGTCGACGTTGAGGTACGGATCAAGTTTCTGCATCGTGACCCGGAGCCCACGTGCGGTAAGGAGTTGTCCCAGGCTGGACGCCGTCAGACCCTTACCCAGAGAGGAGGCGACGCCTCCGGTGACAAAGACGAATTTGGTAGCCCGCGACTGAAGTCCCACGGGCCGCCAGCATATCCCACGGGGGCCGAACCCACTCGGTGGCGGGTTCCCCCGGCGTTTCGCGGAGGCGCAAGCACCCGTGGCCGGAGGGCGGGCGAGCGGACGGCGCTAGGCTGCCGAGCGTGACGAACGCGCACGAAGACCCCTGGATCGCGCCGGTCTCGACCGCTCCCCTGGACGCCCGGGTACGCGTCCCCGGCTCGAAGTCGATCACCAACCGCGCCTACGTGCTGGCCGCGCTCGCCGCCGCCCCGACCCGGGTGCGCGTGCCGCTGGACTCGCGCGACACCCGGCTCATGCTCGGCGCGCTCGCCACCCTGGGCGGCCGCTCGGAGGCGACCACCGACGGGTTCCTCCTGCACCCGCTCTCGGGCAGCCACGCCGAACCGGCGACGGTCCGCCTCGGCAACGCGGGCACGGTCGCGCGCTTCACCCCCGCGCTGGCCACGCTGGGCCAGGCGCCGGTGCGGTTCGACGGCGACGAGGCGATCCGCCGCCGCCCCATCGGCCCGCTGCTGACCGCCCTGCGCCGGCTCGGCGCCCGGATCGACGACGAGGGCCGCGGCGCCCCGCCGTTCACCGTCCAGGGCGAGGCCGGGCTGCGCGGCGGCCGGGTGGACCTCGACTCGTCGGCGTCGAGCCAGTTCCTCTCCGCGCTGCTGCTGGCCGGGCCGGCCTGCGACCAGGGCGTGACCGTGCGGCTGGTGGGCGACGCGCCGCCCAGCGAGCCGCACATCGCGATGACGCTGGACATGCTCCGCCGCTTCGGCGCCACGGTGGTACGCGAGGGCGCGGAGTTCCACGTCGAGCCGACCAAGCTGTCCTGCCCGGAGTACGTGGTCGAGCCGGACCTCTCGACGGCCGCGCCGTTCCTGGCCGCCGCCGTCGCCGCGGGGGGCCGCGTGCACGTGCCGGGCTGGCCGGCGCACACGACGCAGCCGGGTGACTGGCTGCGCTCGCTGCTGCCGGCGCTGGGGGCCACGGTGGAGCTGGACGCTTCGGGGCTGACCGTCACCGGCGGCTCGTCGATCCCGGGCGTCGAACTGGACCTGCACGAGGTCGGCGAGCTGACCCCGGTGATCGCCGCGCTGCTGTGCCTGGCCGAGGGCCCGTCGGTGATCACCGGCGTCGCCCACCTGCGCGGTCACGAGACCGACCGGCTCACCGCGCTGGCCACGGAGCTCTCCGCGCTGGGCGCCGCGGTCACCGAGACCGAGGACGGCCTGCGCATCACCCCGGCCCCGCTGCACGGCGGCGTCTTCCACACCTACCACGACCACCGCCTGGTCATGGCCGCGGCCGTGCTGGGCCTGCGGGTGGCGGGCGTCCGCGTGGAGAACCCGGCCACGGTGGGCAAGACCTTCCCGGGGTTCGTGGAGACCTGGACCGGCCTGGTGGGCACGCCGGACGCCGGGCGATCGGATCAGCCCGCTCCGGACCGGCCCGCCTGATTCGGCGACTCTCGCCCCGCGGTGGCTCCGTCACCCGCTTGCACCGTGCTCCTCGGAACGCGGGCCGGCCTCCTGGTCAGACGACCCGCGCCGCCGGTCGCAGCGGGGGCCGGCCGGTCAGCATCCGGCTGACCGGGAGGCGCCGCAGGATCTCGACGATCACGAAGGTCAGCGCGACCGTGGCCGGGTAGACCACGATGGTCGTCCACGGGGCGCCCGGTCCGTCGCCGACCAGGGCGATCAGCGGGCCGAGCAGGGCCAGGGCGATGGGGTGCGCGAGGAAGATGGCGAACGAGCGGTCCACCGCCCAGGAGACGAACCGGGAACCGCGGCGGCGGCCTTCGCTCCAGCGCGCGCCGGCCAGGTAGATCGTCGCGATGGCGGCCACGAACCACGGGATCAGGTACAGCCGGAACGCGTCACTGGCCAGCTCCGGCCACAGCCCCTCGCGGACGTTCGAGAAGTAGCCCGCCTCGGCCACCCCGAGCGAGACCACCAGCCCGCCCAGCACCAGCCACCGGTGCCGGAGCAGCCAGTCGTGCACGGTCTTCAGGTGCACCCCCGCGACGGCGCCCAGCACCGAATAGAACTGGTAGGGCAGCAGCGTCGTGTAGAACCGCGTGGTGGTGGTGTAGTCGACCCCGGCCGGCGGGTCGCTGAGGAAGGCGATGACCGCGACCTGCACCGCGCCGGAGACGGCCAGCACCGTCCACGGGTGGCGCCGGATCACCCCGACCAGCTTCATCAGCAGCGGGAACAGCAGGTAGACCTGCAGCGTGACCAGCAGGAAGTACAGGTGGTACCAGGCGGTGCCGGTGCCGATCTCGATCACCAGGGCCCGCAGCGCCGCGCCGGCCGAGGCCGGGGGCTGGTCGGCCGTGACCATCGAGTACGCCCAGTAGATCACCGACCAGAGCACGTAGGGCACGGCGACCAGCGGCACCCGCCGCCGCCAGAACCGGCCCGCCGCCAGCGGCCGGTCCCGGTACTGGAACACCAGCACGAAGGTGCTCAGCGCGAAGAACGCCTGGCGGGTGAAGTGCAGCAGACCCTCGATCGCGTCGGCGGGCACGTCCTGCGGGAACGTGGTCGCGCCCAGCACGTGCATGAAGATCACGAAGGCGAACGTGATCACGCGGAACAGGTCGAGCTGGTAAAGGTGGGACGGGCGGACCGAAACAGGCGCTGCCGGGCGAGCGATCTGGGTGGTGCTCATGGTTCGGGCACGCTCCTGGGGTCGGAGATGGTCTGGGCGCCAGACTCGCCACCCCGGCTGTGAATGGACTGTGTCGTCGCTGAGAGTCGGCTGTTCCATCAGACCCCACTTTGTCATTGCCCGCACGGGGACCGCCGACCGGCGTCCGGATCCGGCGGCCCGGATCACCTCCGGGCCGGGTACCGGGCGCGGCGGACCGGGGAATCCCGGCCGCCCCCAGGCGCACCGCCACCCGGCCCTTTCCCGCGGTCCGGTGCGCCTGCCCCGCTTCGCACCCTGGCGATCCCGCGGGCCGACCATCGGAGGGATTTCCGGACAACGGAGCCGAAAGCCCCCAGGCCCCGGAATTGGTCTAGTCCAAAGTCTTGACTCTCCCCCAGCGTGGGTTCACATTCAGGACGGGCTGGTACCGCTCACGTTGTGACCATGAGTTCGCGCACCCCCGCCGCGCACCCCGGTGCGGGGCGGGGTGCGCGCCTGCGTGAGGGAGAAACCATGCAGCACAAGGTATCCAGACGGATGGCCTGGCTGTCCGCGGCCGCCGCCGCGGTCGTCGTGGCCGGGCTGACGACGCTCGGCGGGCCGGCCGCCCAGGGCGCGGCGCTGACGCCCGCGGCGGCCCCCGCTGCGTCCGGCGGCACGCGCATCGCCTACTACGACCAGTGGAGCATCTACCAGAACGCCTACTACCCGAAGAACGTCGACGCGCTCGCCGGCAACCTCGACTACCTGCTCTACGACTTCGAGAACGTCGACCCGGCGAACCTCACCTGCTTCGAGAACACCAAGGCCAGCGATCCGGACCCGGCCGGGGAGAACGACCCGAACGCCGGCGACGGCGCGGGCGACGCGTTCGCCGACTACCAGAAGTCCTTCGGCTCCGACATCAGCGTCGACGGCACGGCCGACGCCTACGGCATGCCGATCGTCGGCAACTTCCACCAGTTGCAGGAGCTGAAGGCCCGCCACCCGAACCTCAAGGTGGTGCTCTCGCTCGGCGGCTGGAGCTACTCGAAGTACTTCTCCGACGTGGCGGCGACCGACGCCTCGCGCAAGAAGTTCGTCAGCTCCTGCATCGACATGTTCATCAAGGGCAACCTGCCCGCCCAAGGCGGTTACGGCGGCCCGGGCAGCGCGGCCGGCCTCTTCGACGGCTTCGACATCGACTGGGAGTACCCCGGCTCCACCACGGGCCACCTCGGCAACCACGTCAGCCCGAACGACACCGCGAACTACACCGCCCTGCTGGCCGAATTCCGCTCGGAGCTCGACGCGCTGGGCGGCAAGCACTACGCGCTTTCGGCCGCGCTGCCCGGCGGGCAGGACAAGATCGCGAAGCTGCAGACCGACAAGATCGGCAACTACCTCGACTTCGGCGACGCGATGACCTACGACATGCACGGCGCCTGGGACGCGACCGGACCGACCAACTTCCAGGACCCGCTCTACGGCGCGCCGAACGACCCGTCCGGCACCATCCCGCCCGGCACCGAGAAGTACACCATCGATTCGGTGCTCAAGGCCTACACCAAGGGCGATCCGCCGTACGGCATCCCCGGCGGGTTCCCGGCCGGCAAGCTCACGCTCGGCATCCCGTTCTACTACCGCGGCTGGACCGGTGTGCCCGCCGGCTCGAACCACGGTCTGTACCAGAGCGCTTCCGGCCCCTCGGCCGGGAAGACGTTGAGCGGCAACGTGCCGGGCGTCGCGATGTACAAGGAGCTGTCCGGGATCGTCGACAACCCGGCCGACACCTTCTACGACCCGACCACCCAGTCGGCCTGGTTCTACGACGGCACGAACTTCTTCGGCGGCTCCTCGCCGCAGTCGATCAAGGCCCGCACGGACTACATCCACTGCAACGGCCTGGCCGGGGCGATGATGTTCTCCCTCTACGACCTCGACCCGGGCTCGACCCTGTTCAACGCCGTGGTCAACGGGCTCGCGGCGCCGACCTCGGGCTGCGCCAGCCCGCCGACCAGCCCCACCACACCGACGACCCCCACCACGCCCACCACCCCCACCACGCCGTCCAGCCCCACGACCCCGACCACCCCGGGCGGCGGCTCGTGCACGGCCGCGGCGTGGAGCGCCACGCAGCCCTACAGCGGCGGCGCGGTGGTCTCCTACGGCGGCCACAACTGGACGGCCAAGTGGTGGACCCAGGGCGACACCCCCGGCGGCAGCCAGAACGTGTGGACCGACAACGGCCTCTGCTCGGGCGGTAGCACGCCGACCACCGGGTCGCCGGGCACCTGCTCGGCCGCGGCCTGGAGCGCCACGCAGGCCTACAGCGGTGGCGCGGTGGTGTCCTACGGCGGTCGCAAGTGGACGGCCAAGTGGTGGACCCAGGGCGACACCCCCGGCGGCAGCCAGAACGCCTGGACCGACAACGGCGCCTGCTGAGGCCGGAACGCACGAGTCGGCGGCGGAACGCGGATCTCCCACCCTCGAAGAGACCACGTCCCGCCGCCGACGTGCGTGCGGGGCTCAGTGCGCGTGAGCGGCCGGCCGGTGGCGACCGGGCCGGCCCCCCACGAGCGCTAGTTCCCGGCGGAGCTGACGCCCGGGGCGGGCGCCTGGGCGTTGCCGGCGATGCCGTACCGCCCGGCTCCGCCGTCGAGCTGCTCGCGCAGGGCCATCACGGTGGCGACCCGGCCGGCGGCCGAGTCGACGTTGTCCACAGTGGACAGGATCGAGGTCGCCGAGGTGTCGGCGCGGACCACGCCCAGCGCGCCGGAGCCCTCGGCCGAGCCCTGGTCGCCGGCCAGCACCGTGCCCGCCCCGGCGCGGTCGAGCTGGGTGGCGAACCGGGCGATGGTCGAGGCCCGGTCGCCCGCGCCGTCCCCGGTCGCCGGCGAGCCGGTCAGCACGATCGCCAGTTGCGCGGGCTGCACGCCCTGGCTGGGCTTCACGAACCCGCCGTCGGTCAGCCCGCCCAGCGCGGCGGCCAGCTCGTCGCCGGTGGACTGCGGTTTGGCGGAGCTCTTGTCCAGCAGCAGCACCGAGCCGAGCAGCGCGCCGGCCAGCGTGCCGGAGTCGCCCGCGGTGGGGAACTTAGACCCGGCCGGCTGCAACCGGGTGACCACGTCGCGCAGCTGGTCGGCCTTGTCCGGGTCGGTGAACGCGTCGGTCAGCTGCAGTTCGCCGGTCACCGAGCCACCGGCCTGCGAGACCAGCTGCTTGAGCGCGTCGCGGTCGGCCGGGCGCGCGTCCGCGGTGGTCACCAGCACCACCGTGCGCTTGTCGAGCTGCCCGGCCACCACCTTGGGACCCATTGCACCGGCGAACGAGTCGGCGTCGGCCAGCCGGGCGCCCAGTGCGTTGCGCTGGGCCTCAAGATCGGCGACCTGCGTGCCGAGGTCCTTCTTCTGGTCCGACAGCCCCGAGAGCAGCGAGCCGTTGAGCGCGGTGGACCCGAGTACCACGCCGACGGCCAGCGCCAGGAAGCACGCCGTGATGGAAACGATGTGGTAGCGCAGGGAAATCACCGGAAAAGCCCCTTCACCCAGTTCGTGAACGTGGTCCAGGTGTGCTGGATCCAGTCGAGGTAGACGGAGCCGACGTCGGAGACCAGCAGCGCGGCGATCACCACCACGACGGCGGCGAGGACGAGCAGCGCGACCGCGCCGAGCGACACCCGGCTGCGGTGCAGCGTCGCGACGGCCTTGCCGTCCACGAGTTTCGTGCCCAGCTTCAGCCGGGTGAGGAAGGTCGAGGGGTTGGAGCCGGACCGGCCGTGGTCCAGGAACTCCCGCAGCGTGGCCTGGAACCCGACGGTGACCACCAGGCTCGCGCCGTGCGCGTCGGCCAGCAGCAGCGCGAGGTCCTCGGCGTTGCCGGTCGCGGGGAAGGTCACCGCGCCGATGCCCAGGTCCTGGATCCGCTCGACCCCGGGTGCGTGGCCGTCCGGCTGCGCGGGCACGACGACTTCGGCCCCGCTGCGCAGCGTCGCCGCGCCGATGCCGTGCGGGTCGCCCACGATCACGTCCGGGGTGTAGCCCTGCGCGCGCAGCGAGTCGGCGCCGGCGTCCACGCCGACCAGCACCGGCCGGTGCTCGCCGATGTACTTCTTGAGCCGCTTGAGGTCTTCGGCGTGGCCGTTGCCGGCCGCGACCACGAGCACGTGCCGGTCGCGCAGCGGCATCCGCAGCTCGGGCACGCCGACGCCGTCGAGGATCAGCGTGCGCTCGCGGCGCAGGAACTCGATGGTGTTGGCCGAGAACGCCTCGAGCTGCGTCGACATCCCGGCCTTGGCCTCGATCATCTGGTCCGCGACGCTCTCGGTGGTCTGCTCGTCGCCGGAGGCGAGCTGGCGCTCCCCCAGGTAGACCGCGCCCCCGAACACCCGCAGCTTGGTGCCGTCCTTGACCGTGCGCAGCAGTTCGCCGCCGACCGAGTCGACCAGCGGGATGCCCGCGGCGAGCAGGATCTCCGGGCCCAGGTTGGGGAACCGGCCGGAGATCGACGGCGAGGCGTTGACCACCGCCGCCACCTCGGCCGCCACCAGCGCGTCGGCCGTCGCGCGGTCGAGGTCGAGCTGGTCGAGCACCACCACGTCGCCGGCGCTGACCCGGCGCAGCAGCTCCGGGGTCCGGCGGTCGACGCGCGCGACGCCGGTGATGCCGGGCAGGGCTTCCTGGTTTCGCGCGAGCAGACCGGTGAGCTTCATGTGGCTGATGGTGACAAATTTGTGCGGGGGACGAGGCACGACGCGCCGAAGCCCACGTGACTCATTGTGGTGAGCCGTGTCGCCGAGCGCGTCCGTTCAGGATTGGATGGGGGGTTCCGCCGGGGCGAAATCGAGGTTCACCCAGGGGCTGGCCGGGTCCTGAAGCAGCAGGTGGTGTACCCGCACGGCGGACTCGTAGGCTTCGCCGAACTCCTCACCGTCCAGGGCGAGCACCCGGCCCATCAGGTAGCTCGCCGACAGCTCGGCCCATGACTGGTGGTAGCGGCGGGCCACGGCGCCGGCCTCGAGCACCATCAGCTCGGCCGTCAGCGCGTCGCAGTGCCCGACCGCCAGTCCCCAGCGCGCCAGGCCGATCGCGCGGCCGACGTCCCAGCCGATGGTCGTGCCCACGGCCCCGTCCGGCGGCAGCACCTCGTCGGCCCGCAGCCGCTGCTCGTAGCGCACGATCCGGCCGACCGTGCCGAGCAGCTCCGCGGACTGGTGCCCGGCGTCGTTCTCCGCGCACCAGTACCGGACCAGCTCGGCCCAGCCCACCGGGTCCAGTTCCTCGTCGTGCTGCGCCCGCAGCACCAGCACGAGGTTGCCCGGGGTCAGCACGTACTGGTCGCCGAGCAGCCGGGCCACCGCCCGCCGCCAGTCCGCCGCGTCGCCGACGCCCCACCAGTCGCGCAGGCCGCGGACCTCGGCGACGTAGTCGTGGTAACGCGGGTCGAGCACGTTCCACGGCTCGGCGGTGAGCGCGGCCTGCTGCGCCCCGCAGGCCAGCGCCCGGGCGACCGGGCCGTCGAACCGGCCGTAGTGCGCGGTGTTGAGCCGCTCCACCTGCTGCTCGACCGCCGTGACCCGGTCCGGGTTCGCGTCCAGCCAGGGCAGCACGACCGCGCCGGTCACCCGCCATTCGCCCGGGGTGCCGCGGTTGAACACCACCGGGTCCGCACCGGCCAGCCCGTGCAGCGCCCAGTCGAGGTCGCCGCTGAGGAACACCACGTCCGCGCCGAAGTCGGGCAGCGCGCCCCGGGTGAACACCTGCAGCGACGGCTCGCCGTCGTGCTCGCAGCAGGCCTGGGCGGACGACCAGGACCGCTGCCCGGCCAGCTTCTCGGCGTCCGGCCGGTGGATCGGCACGAACAGCTCCTCGTCACCGAGCAGCCCGAGGAACCGGTCCAGATCGGCCTCACGCCGCGCCTCGGCGAGCTCGGCCTCCACATCGGCCACCGCGGCCCAGATCATCGGCTCCCGCTCAGTTCTTCTTGGCGCGTTTGCGCTTCGGCGCCGGCGCCGACTTGTCCTTCTCCGCCACCGCCAGCAGCTCCTCGGCGTGCGCGCGACCGGTCTCGGTGCCGTCCATGCCGGCCAGCATGCGGGCCAGCTCCTGCACGCGGTCGGCCTGCTCCAGCCGCTTCACCCCGCTGCGCGTGACGCCGCCGCTGGTGCCCTTGTCGACCACGAGGTGCTGGTCGGCGAACGCCGCGACCTGCGGCAGGTGGGTCACCACCAGCACCTGGTGGGTGCGGGCCAGCCGCGCCAGCCGCCGCCCGATCTCGACCGCGGCCCGGCCGCCGACCCCGGCGTCGACCTCGTCGAACACCAGCGTCTGCACGGTGTCTACGTTGGCCAGCACCACCTCGATGGCCAGCATCACGCGGGAGAGCTCACCCCCGGAGGCCGCCTTGTGCACCGGCAGCGGCGGCGCGCCGTTGTGCGCGCGCAGCAGCAGCTCGACCTCGTCGACGCCCTCGGGGCCGGCGTGCACCGCGTGCCCGTCGATGGCCAGCGCCTGCTGGTCGCCGTGCTCGGCCGGGCGCTGCTCGACGGTGATCTCCAGCTCGGCCTGGCCCATGGCCAGCCCGGACAGCTCCTGGGTGATGGCCGAGGCCAGCTCCGCGGCGGCTTTGGCCCGCGCGCCCGACACCTCGGCGGCGTGCCCGGACAGCCGCACGGCCAGCTCGTCGCGGCGGCCGGCCAGCTCGGCCAGCGCCTCGTCGGAGGTGTCCACCGACTCCAGCCGGCGGCGGGCGTCATCGGCCCAGGCCAGCACCCCGTCCACGTCGGCCGCGTACTTGCGGGTGAGCCGCTTGAGGTCGGCCTGGCGGGCCAGCACCTTCTCCAGCAGCGCCGGATCGGCGTCCAGCGTCTCGACGTAGCTGCCCAGCTCGGTGCCGACGTCGCCGAGCAGCATCGACGCCTCTTCCAGGCGCGGGGCCAGCTCGCGCAGCACCGGGTCCTCGGCCGAAGCCAGCCGCCGCACCGCCTCGCCGACCAGCCCGAGCGCGCCCGGCGCGTCCGGGTCGCCGTCCTGCGAGCCCGACACCGCGGCGTGCGCCTCGGTCGCGGTCGCACGCAGCTCGTCGACCGCGGCCAGCCGCTTGATCTGCTCGGTGAGCTCGACGTCCTCGCCCGGTTCGGGCGCGACGGCGTCGATCTCGTTCAGCCCGTGCTTGAGCAGGTCGGCCTGCTGCGCCATCTCGCGCGAGCGGCTGGAGCGCTCGCTCAGCTCGGCGATCACCGCCAGCCACTCGGCCCGGACCTCGCGGTAGGCGGTGAGCGGTTCGCCCACCGACTCACCGGCGAACCGGTCGATCACCGCACGCTGCTCGGCCGGGCGCAGCAGCCGCAGCTGGTCGTTCTGCCCGTGCACGGCGATCACCTGCTCGGACAGCTCGGCCAGCACCCCGACCGGCACGGACCGGCCGCCCAGGTGCGCTCTCGAGCGCCCGTCGACGGCCATCGTGCGCAGCGCGATCACGCTACCGTCCTCGTCGATGTCGGCGCCCGCGTCGGTGACGATCCGGCTCGCGGCCTCGGCCTTGCCGAGGGTGAACCGCCCTTCCACGAACGCCTTGAGCATTCCCGTCCGGACCTTGGAGGCTTCGGCCCGCCCGCCGGAGAGCAGGTGCAGCCCGGTCACGACCATGGTCTTACCGGCACCCGTCTCACCGGTCACGACGGTGAAGCCCGGGTGCAGTTCCAGCAGGGCTTCCTCGATCACTCCGAGGCCCTGGATGCGCATCTCGGCCAGCACGACGCCTACGGTAGCCGCCCCCACCGACGTTCTGTGCGCTCGACCACCGTTAACTACTCTTTTGCCTGGTCGAACACCTGTGCGGGCGAGTCGCGGCGGGTCAGACCGCGCGGCCGCCGGTACGGCGCTCGCGCCAGCCGCGCACCGGCAGGCCGAACTTGTGCACCAGCCGGTCGGTGAACACGCCCTCCCACAGCCGCACCAGCCGCACCGGGCGACGCCCGCAGACCACGCGCACCAGCGACCCCGGCGGCATGGCGAAGCTGCGCAGCCCGTCGCAGGTCAGCACCGCCTCGGGCCCGGTCGGGTCGGTCGCCACGGTGATCACCGAATCCGGCGAGACCACGAGCGGGCGCGAGAACATGGCGTGCGCGTTGCTCGGCACCACCAGCAGCGCCTCCACGTCCGGCCACATGATCGGGCCGCCGGCGGAGAAGGCGTACGCGGTGGAGCCGGTCGGCGTCGCGCACAGCACGCCGTCGCAGCCGAAGGACGAAACCGGCCGGCCGTCGACCTCGATCAGCGCGTCCAGCACCCGCTCACGGGTGAACTTCTCCACGCTGGCCTCGTTCAGCGCCCAGGTGCGGTAAAGCTCCTCACCGCCGGAGGTGACCGTGACGTCGACCGTCATCCGGTCCTCGACCTGGTACTCGCGGTCGACCACCTGCTGCACGGCGTCGGCGAGCGCGTCGGAGTCGGCCTCGGCCAGGAAGCCGACGCGGCCCAGGTTCACGCCCAGCACCGGCACGCCGGCCGGGCGCGCCAGCTCGGCCGCGCGCAGCAGCGTGCCGTCACCGCCGAGGACGAACACCAGCTCCGCCCCGCGCGCCGGGTCGTCCTGCGGCGCGACGATCGTGCAGGACATCGCCATGCCGCCGTCCGGGTCGATCAGCTGCCGGACCTCTTCGTCGGTCACGCGCAGCCGGATCCCGGCCTTGCTGAACCGCGCGGACACCTCCCGCGCCGCCTCGCGGGTGGTGTCCCGGTCCGGGTGCACCACGAGGAGCACTTCACGTCCGGTGCCGTCGGCACCTTCGTGGCTGGTGGTCACTGCGGTCCCTCCTCGACGGCGGCCCACACGAGCCGCTCGGCACTGTCCACAGTGCCATCGCTGCCATCGCTGGCTGCTCCGGCGCCCGGGTCTTGACGCCGGAGCCACACGAAGTACTCGACATTGCCCGAGGGCCCCGGCAGCGGGCTGGCCGCCACCCCGCGCAACGCGAGCCCGAGCTTCGCCGCCGCCTCGATCACGCCGAGCACGGATTCGGCGCGCAGGTCGGGGTCCCGGACCACGCCCCCGCTGCCGAGACGGTCCTTGCCGACCTCGAACTGCGGTTTGACCATCGGCACCAGGTCCCCGCCCTCGCGCACGCAGGCCGCCAGCGCGGGCAGCACGAGCCTGAGCGAGATGAACGAGAGGTCGCCGACCATCAGGTCGACCGGCCCGCCGAGGTCGTCCGGGGTCAGGTTGCGCACGTTGGTGCGGTCGAGCACGACCACGCGCGCGTCGGTCCGCAGCCGCCAGTCGAGCAGTCCGCGGCCCACGTCGGCGGCGAGCACCGTGGCCGCTCCCCCGCGCAGCAGCACGTCGGTGAAACCACCCGTGGACGCGCCGGCGTCGAGACAGCGCTTTCCTTCGACTTCAAGCCCTTCCGGACCGAATTTCGCCAGCGCGCCCAGCAGTTTGTGCGCGCCGCGCGAAGCCCAGCCGGGATCGTCGGAGTCCTTCACCACGATGGGCGCGTCGGATTCCACTCCGGTGGCGGGTTTGCTCGCCACCAGCCCGCGCACGGTGACCTTGCCCCCGGTGATCAGCGCCGAGGCCTGCTCCCGGGAGCGGGCGAGGCCGCGGCGCACCAGCTCCGCGTCCAGCCGGGCCCTTCTGGGCACGGCGTCAGACCTTGTCGATGCTGGACAGGGCCACGGTGAGCTCGGTGTGCACGGCCTCGAACCGGTCGACGTGCTCGGTCAGCGGCAGCGCGTTCAGCTCGTCCAGGCCCGCGACGGCTTCGCCGATCCCCGCGCGGGGATCGCTCGGCTGCGGCCCGGGGGCCGGGGGCGGGCCCGGGACGGGCCTCGGGACGTTCGGGTGCACGCCGTAAAACTACCAGTCAGGCCAGTCCGAGCTCGGCCACCGCCGCGGCCGCCGCGTCGCCGTCCGCGCGGACCGTGGTCGCGCCGGTCTCCCACGCCGCGTGGCACAGCGCGCGCAGGAGGTCGAGGGGACCGCCGCGGCCGGCGGCCACCAGCTCGTCCCCGGCGGTGATCTCCCAGCCCGGGCGGGGCCCGATCTTCAGCCCGCCGGCTGGCTGGGTCAACGCGGTGAGGTCGGCGGCCAGGTGCGTCGGCCGCTCCGCCGCGACCGCGGTGAGCAGCCCGGCCGGAGTGGCGACGCCGGAGAGCACGGCGAGCGAGTCGACCCCCGCCGCGACCGCTCCGGCGATGTCGGTGTCCAGCCGGTCGCCGACCACGAGCGGGCGGGCGGCACCGGCCGAGCGCGCGGCCGTCTCGAACAGCAGCGGCTGCGGCTTCCCGGCCACCACGGGCTCGGTGTCGGTGGCCGTGCGCAGGGCGGCGACCATCGAGCCGTTGCCCGGCAGCAGCCCGCGCTCGGTCGGCAAGGTCGCGTCGACGTTGCACGCCACCCAGAGCGCCCCCGTCCGGATGGCGAGGCACGCCTCGGCCAGGTCGGCCCACGCGTTGTCGGGCGAATGCCCCTGCACGACGGCGGCAACACCGGGGCCGTTCTCGCGCACCGGGGTGAAGCCGGCCCCACGCACCTCCGCCGCCAGCGACTCCGTGCCCACCACGAGCACCTCGGCCCCGGCGGGCAGGCGACCGCCGAGCACCGCCGCGGCGGCCTGGGCGCTCGTGTGCACCTCCGAGGACTCGGCCGGCAGGCCCAGTTCGCGCAGGTGCGCCACGACGTCACCGGGGGCCTTGGACGCGTTGTTGGTGACGAACCGGACGGCGGTGCCGTGCTCGCGCACGGCTTCCACCGCCTCCGGCGCACCCGCGATCACCTGCGTGCCGTGGTAGACGGTGCCGTCCAGGTCGAACAGCACCGCGTCGTAACCCGCCAGGAGCGCGTCACTCATTCGACAGCTCCGCCGCCCGCTCCGCGGCGTCGGTCTCGTCCTCGGCGTCGGCCTCGGAGGCGTTGAGGAACCAGCGCACGGCTTCGTCCTTGCGCCCGGCCGCCGCGAGGTTGTCGGCGTAGGCGTAGAAGAGGCGCGCACTCCACGGGTCCCGCTTGCTGGGGATCAGATCGGGCCCCTGCAGCGAAACGACCGCGGCGTCGAGCTGCCCGAGGTCGCGACGCGCCCCGGCCGCAACAATCGCCAGCTCGACCTGAGTGCTCTTCGCCAGCTTCGAGGTGTCGGTCTCCTTCGCCAGGTCCAGCGCCCGCTCCGGCCGGCCGAGCGCCCGCTCGGCGTCGGCGATGATGGCGATGTGCTCGTCGCTGCGCGTCATCCGCCGCACAGCCCGCAGCTCCGACAGAGCTTCCTGCCAGTTCCCGACGTGATAGGCGACCAGTCCGAGGGCCTCCCGCACGATCGGCACGCGCGAAGCCTTGGCCTTCGCGTACTTCGCGTGCTCCAGCGCCGCCTCGGGGTCGCTGTCGACCAGCCCGCCCGCGGCCACGAGATGCTTCCCGACCGTCTCCGCCAGGCCCTTGGGCAACGTCCGCAGGTCGCGGCGCGCCTCCTCGTCCAGATCCGAGAACTCGACGCCCTCCGGCAACTCGGGCGCGGCCAGCAGTTCGCGCGCCATGGCCTCGTCGTCGAGCGCAGCATCCTCCCCGCCCCGGACGAAGCGCCCAGCCCGCTGCGGCCGATCCTCACGCTGCGGCCGGTCATCCCGCCGGGGACGGTCGTCGCGGTCGCGGTTCGGACGATCGGCCCGCTGCGGCCGCTCGAACCGCTGCGGCCGCTCGTCCCGGCCGCCTCGGTCGTCCCGCCGGGGCCGCTCAGTCCGCTCGTCCCGGCCACTCCGCTCGTCCCGCCGGGGACGGTCGTCCCCGCGGTCGGCACGCCGGTCAGGGGCACCGGCACTCGGCCGGTCGTCGGCCCGATCCGCACTGGTGCCCCGTGCGTTCGCGCGCTCGGTGCTCTCCTCGCTGGCGCCCCGTCCGTCCGACCGCTCGGTGCTCTCCTCGCTGGCGCCCAGTCCGTCCACGCGCTCGGTGCTTCCCGCGCTGCTATCCGGCCCGTCCCCGCGCTCGGTGCTGCCCGCACCATTACCCGGGCGGTCACCGGCACTCAGCCCGTCGGTGCCGTCCGCATCGACGACCGGCCCACCGTCACCGCTGTCCGCGCCGGTGCCCGACTCGGCAACTTCGAGGCCGCGGTCAGCCCGACCGGCCACGTCGTCGCGAACAGCACCCTCGTCCCGCCTCGGCCGGTCGGTTTCCCGGCCGGACTCGGCGGCAGTGTCGCCCGCTGCACGGTCGCCGACAGTCTCGGTGTCCGGCCGGCTGCCGCTGGCAGCGCCGGTCTCGTCCACGAAGGTCGAGGACATGGTGTCATCGGTGAGGTCATGATCCGCGGCGTCGAAACCAGTGGTACCGGTGGTATTGACGGTGCGGCTGCGCTCAGCACCACCGGAACGGTCGTCACGCCGATAACCGTCGCGGTCACCCCGGCGGTCGTCCCGCCCGGCCGAGCCACGACGCTCGAACCCGCGATCACTCCCGCCCCGCGAGTCACGGGAGCTACCGCGGTCGTCCCGCTTGAAGCCGCCGCCAGAACCACGGTCGTTGCGGAATCCACTGCCGGAACCGCGATCATCGCGGAACCCACTGCCGGATCCACGATCGTTACGGAATCCGCTGCCGGATCCGCGATCGTTGCGGAACCCGCTGCCGCCCCGGTCGTCCCGGCGGTCTCCGCCGCCACGGGTCCCGCCGGACCGCGAGTCGCGGTCACCCTGGTAGCCACCAACACCCCGGTCGCCCCGGTACCCAGAGCCGCGGTCGCCGGAGCGGTCGCTCTGATAGCCGCCGCTGCCGCCCCGGGAGCCACCCTGGTAGCCACCGCCCCCACGGTCTTCCCGGCGGTCACCACCGCGGAACCCACCGGTCCCCCGGTCATCACGACGATCCCCGCCACTGCGGAAACCACTGCCACCTCGGTCGCCGCCACCGCGGTAACCGCCGGCGCCCCGGTCGTCGCGACGGTCTCCGCCGCTGCGGAAGCCACTGTCCCGGTCGCCGCGATAGCCGCCGCGCGAGTCACTGCCCGAGCCTCGGTTCCCCTGGTAGCCGCCGGAACGGTGGTCGTCTCGATCGTTCTTGAAACCACCGCTCTTGAAACCACCGCCGCTGCGATCGTCGCGGAAGCCGCCGCCGGAGCGATTGTCCCCACCGCTGCGGAAGCCGCCCGAGCCGGCGCCGCGCGTCTCGCGGAAACCGCCTTGGCCACGATCGTCACGATCGCCCCGGTAACCACCCGAGCCACCCTTCGAGTAGCCGCCGGAGCCCCGGTCGCTCTGGGAGTCACGATTGCCCTGGTATCCGCCGGAAGCACGGCCATCCTTGGCGTCACGGCCGCCCTGATAACCACCGGTGCCCGCGTCACGACTGCCGCGGTAGCCACCAGTGGTGCGATCGCCGCCGGAACGCGAGTCGCGGTCGCCCTGATATCCCCGGGAGCCCCCCTGGTAACCGCCGCTGCCGCGGTCTTCCCAGCGCCGGCCGGAGTCCTTGCGGTCGCCGTAGGACGATTTGCCCTGGGGGCGACCGGTGCCGCGATCGTCGGAACGCCCGCCGCCACGGTTGTCGTAACCGCCGCGCGAGCCGCCGCCGGAGCGGTTGTCGTCGCGATTGCCGGCGTAGCCGCCGCGCTGGTGGGGGCCGTCGCCCGAACTGGGCCGGCCCTGGTAGCCACCCGTGCCACGGGCGCCCGCGCCGCGGTCGTCGCGACGAGGACGTCCCTGGTGGCTGCTGTCGCGTCCGCCCCGATCCTGCCGCGCGCCGCGCCGGTCTCCCCGGGGCGCGTCCGACCGGTTGCCGCGGGAGCCTTGGTCGCGGCGAGCCGACCGCGACCCATCATCCTCTGAGTCACGTCGACCGAACTCGGACACCTGGCCTCCTGCCATCGAAAAAAATCTTGGTTTCGTAGGTAAGGCCCGCTAGGGGGCCGACTGGTCATCCTACGGGTCCACGCAGAGCACCCCCCGGGCGGCGTCGTCGCCGGCTCCCAGGGGGTGACATGGCAGTAGGGCCCCGGGAGGACGGGTGGTGTCCTCGACCGGGGCCCTGCTGGTTGGTTGAGTTCGGCGGTGTCCTACTCTCCCACAACCCTTCGGTTGCAGTACCATCGGCGCTTCCAGGCTTAGCTTCCGGGTTCGGAATGGGACCGGGCGTTTCCCTGGGGCTATGACCACCGAAACACTGTAAAACAACACACACTCACCACCGTGTTGTGTGGTGGTGTCGGGTGTGGTGTTTCAGAGCTGTAGAGTGGATGCGTAACATCTTCGTGGGCAAGTCCTCGGCCTATTAGTACCAGTCAACTCGACAACACATTACTGTGCTTCCATTTCTGGCCTATCAACCCAATGGTCTGTTGGGGGCCTTAACCCACACGGGGTGGGATACCTCATCTTGGAACAGGCTTCCCGCTTAGATGCCTTCAGCGGTTATCCCTTCCGAACGTGGCCAACCAGCCATGCCCCTGGCGGGACAACTGGCACACCAGAGGTTCGTCCGTCCCGGTCCTCTCGTACTAGGGACAGCCTTCCTCAAGTATCCTACGCGCGCGGCGGATAGGGACCGAACTGTCTCACGACGTTCTAAACCCAGCTCGCGTGCCGCTTTAATGGGCGAACAGCCCAACCCTTGGGACCTACTCCGGCCCCAGGATGCGACGAGCCGACATCGAGGTGCCAAACCATGCCGTCGATATGGACTCTTGGGCAAGATCAGCCTGTTATCCCCGGGGTACCTTTTATCCGTTGAGCGACACCCCTTCCACCAGGTGGTGCCGGATCACTAGTCCCGACTTTCGTCCCTGCTCGACATGTCTGTCTCACAGTCAAGCTCCCTTGTGCACTTGCACTCAACACCTGATTGCCAACCAGGCTGAGGGAACCTTTGGGCGCCTCCGTTACTCTTTAGGAGGCAACCGCCCCAGTTAAACTACCCATCAGGCACTGTCCCTGAACCAGATCATGGTCCGAGGTTGAGATTCCCAATTCGACCAGAGTGGTATTTCAACAACGACTCCACCACCACTAGCGTGACAGCTTCACAGTCTCCCACCTATCCTACACAAGCCGAACCGAAAACCAATACCAAACTATAGTAAAGGTCCCGGGGTCTTTCCGTCCTGCCGCGCGTAACGAGCATCTTTACTCGTAGTGCAATTTCGCCGGGCCTGTGGTTGAGACAGCCGGAAAGTCGTTACGCCATTCGTGCAGGTCGGAACTTACCCGACAAGGAATTTCGCTACCTTAGGATGGTTATAGTTACCACCGCCGTTTACTGGCGCTTAAATTCTCAGCTTCACCCCCCGAAAGGAGTTAACCGGTCCTCTTAACGTTCCAGCACCGGGCAGGCGTCAGTCCATATACATCGTCTTGCGACTTCGCATGGACCTGTGTTTTTAGTAAACAGTCGCTTTCCGCTGGTCTCTGCGGCCACCCACCCCTAGCCCGTCAAGAGCTTCAGGATGTTTGGCCCCCCTTCTCCCGAAGTTACGGGGGCATTTTGCCGAGTTCCTTAACCACAGTTCACCCGATCGCCTTAGTATTCTCTACCTGACCACCTGTGTTGGTTTGGGGTACGGGCCGTGCATGCACTCACTAGAGGCTTTTCTCGGCAGCATAGGATCACTCTACTTCACCTCAAACGGCTACGCATCACGTCTCAGAGTATCTAAAGCACGGATTTGCCTATGCTTTCTCCTACACGCTTACACCAGGACAACCAACGCCTGGCGGAGCTACCTTCCTGCGTCACCCCATCGCTTGACTACTACGAAATCAGGTCCCACGCTCCACACGACACCTCCGTCCGAAGACATCAGCGCCGGCTTCGGGTGGTTAGTATCAAACGCCTCGTCATGGGCGCACATGCTCGGGTACGGGAATATCAACCCGTTGTCCATCGACTACGCCTGTCGGCCTCGCCTTAGGTCCCGACTTACCCTGGGCGGATTAGCCTGGCCCAGGAACCCTTGGTCATCCGGCGGCAGAGTTTCTCACTCTGCATTCGCTACTCATGCCTGCATTCTCACTCCCACACCCTCCACGACTCGTTCACACGGCCGCTTCCCTGGATGCAGGACGCTCCCCTACCCATCAACACGACTACACAACCCCCTCAAGGAAGGTCGCGGATCTCCTGTGTCAATGACACAGCTTCGGCGGTGTGCTTAAGCCCCGCTACATTGTCGGCGCAGGACCACTTGACCAGTGAGCTATTACGCACTCTTTCAAGGGTGGCTGCTTCTAAGCCAACCTCCTGGTTGTCTGGGCAATCCCACATCCTTTCCCACTGAGCACACACTTAGGGGCCTTAGCTGGTGTTCTGGGCTGTTTCCCTCTCGACGACGAAGCTTATCCCCCGCCGTCTCACTGCCACACTCTCACACCACGGTATTCGGAGTTTGGTTGATTTCGGTAACCCGGTAAGGCCCCTAGACCATCCAGTAGCTCTACCCCCGTAGTGAAACATGTGACGCTGCACCTAAATGCATTTCGGGGAGAACCAGCTATCACGGAGTTTGATTGGCCTTTCACCCCTACCCACAGCTCATCCCCTCAGTTTTCAACCTAAGTGGGTTCGGGCCTCCACGACGTCTTACCGTCGCTTCACCCTGGCCATGGGTAGATCACTCCGCTTCGGGTCTAGACCACGCGACTATGTTCGCCCTGTTCAGACTCGCTTTCGCTACGGCTACCCCACACGGGTTAACCTCGCCACGCAGCACTAACTCGCAGGCTCATTCTTCAAAAGGCACGCCATCACCGTAACGTCTCACAACGTGCTCGGGCTCTGACGGCTTGTAGGCACACGGTTTCAGGTACTCTTTCACTCCCCTCCCGGGGTACTTTTCATCTTTCCCTCACGGTACTAGTCCGCTATCGGTCTTCAGGAAGTATTTAGGCTTACCGGGTGGTCCCGGCAGATTCACAGCAAATTCCACGAGCTCGCTGCTACTCGGGAACACCACACAAACAACCACCACATGTTTTCGCGTACGGGGCTCTCACCCACTCCGGCCCGCCATCCCAAACGGTTCCACTAACATGCATGATCATTCCGAGGACTGTCAGATCCTCGACGCTGGGTCCCACAACACCGCACACACAACGCCTGACAGCTTGACATGTACACGGTTTAGCCTCTTCCGCTTTCGCTCGCCACTACTCACGGAATCACGGTTGTTTTCTCTTCCTACGGGTACTGAGATGTTTCACTTCCCCGCGTTCCCTCCACACCGGCTATATATTCACCGGCGGGTAACACCACATCACTGGTGCTGGGTTTCCCCATTCGGAAATCCTCGGATCACAGCTCGGTTGACAGCTCCCCGAGGCTTATCGCAGCCTCCTACGTCCTTCATCGGCTCCTGAAGCCAAGACATCCACCATGTGCCCTTAACAACTTGACCACAAAGATGCTCGCATCCACTCTACAGTTCTCAAACACCACACCAGAAACAACAGTGTGTTGCCTCAGGACCCAACAGCATGCCAGCAAACACCCGACCACCCAGGCTACCGAAACAAACTTTCCCCACGGCCACGCCGCGGTACTCACTTGAACCTCACCCACCGTCGCCGGCGATAACCAGTAGTTCCACAATTCCTTGAGCAACCAGGACAAGTACACGCACGGCACTTG